>CAWGKF010000025.1:0-98456 GCA_963823085.1 Terriglobia bacterium
TTGGAGAGATAAAGCGAAAATCCGCCAAGCTGCTGGATTCCGACGTCAAACGAAACGCGCGTACGAAGCGACGGTTTTTCAAATATGAGAGCGAGAGTTTTTCCCTTCAATGCCCCGTGGTGGGCCGAGGGATGGGTCTTGATTTCCATTGCCAGGTCAAGCAGGTATCGAATTTCATCAGGAGAGAAATCTCGAATGGAAAGAAAGTCGTGACTTGCCATGGATTACCCCTTTCCTTGGGTCCTCAATGCATTCAGATTTCGGCGATGGAGCGTTCTTGCGGTCCGATCAAGATGGGGGCCTGAATAAAGCCGGATTGAATAAAATTGGATCGGTACCGAAAAGGTCTGGGTAACGCTCTCCAACGGCTCGCGCACCGGCCGGTTGGCGCCGAAGGTGAACATAGAGGTAACTGTCTAATGCTGTTCTGATAACGTTATTCAGGCTATGAAGGGCATCACCCGGAAGGGTGATTCAGGTCACTCGATGGCCGCCAAGACCCGATGCTGATTCGCGAGGCAGTAAAGCTCGATGGATGACAGAGATAGCCACAACTCCAGAACCGAAGGAGAAGTTAGAAACATGAACGAGACCCCCAGCAGAGAGTCGGCATGGCAACTGCTTACGGAATTTACCCAATCTGAGAGTCTGAGGAAGCATGCCCTAGCAGTGGAAGCCTGCATGCGCGACGGTGCCAAAAGATATGGCGACGGGTCACCCGACGCCGAAAACTTGTGGAGCGTAGTTGGGCTCATCCACGATTTTGACTACGAGCGCTGGCCTACGGCGGAACAGCATCCTTACAAGGGAAACGAGATCCTGAAAGAGCGAGGCTACTCTGACGAGATTCGCCGCGCCATCATGTCGCACGCCGAATACTCCGGCGTCAGCCGCGACACGCCCATGGAAAAAGCACTCTTCGCCTGCGATGAACTAGCCGGATTCATTACCGCTGTTGCTCTGATTAAGCCCAGCAAGTCTCTGGCTGAAGTCGACGTGAAATCCGTACGGAAAAGAATGAAAGACAAAGCGTTTGCTCGCAAGGTGAACCGCGATGACATCATCAACGGGGCAAAAGATCTCGGTGTGGACCTCGACGAGCACATCGCGTTTTGTATCGAGGCGATGAAGCCGATTGCGAAGGAACTCGGGCTGGACGGAAGTGCCGCGAAAGCGTAACTAGGCGTCGGTTGCCCACTGAAGAGCCACTCAGCGCTTCTCTGCCATTCGCTCTTTCTTCCGCCGCTCCCGTTCGGCCTTCATTTGCTCGACGCTCTGCGCCACTAGCGGGGAATACAGCGCCTTTACCCATTGCGAGTTCAGCCACTCCGGTTGCCCTGCCACCGCCCGATCAAAGTCGCCCATCGCGGAATCCGCCTCATTGGCCTGCCAGAACGCAACCGCTCGCGCCATGGCGCGTTCTCCTTCCGGATGCTCCTCATACAGCCCTGTACTCTTCCACACGCCGTTGTTGACGGTCTGGATTGCATCGCTGAACCGCTTGATCTCGATTTCAACCCAGGCCCGATGCATCCAGAGGTTCACATCGCGCGGGTCGCTGCTGCACGACTTCGTCGAAAATATGCGCAGCGCGCCCATTGTCGCCTGCCATGTAATACCACCAGCCTAGCGTTCCCAGATAATCCGGCGCATGCGTGTCATCGCTCAGCCGCAACTCCTCCTCATACTTGTGTGCCCGAGTGGAATCTCCAGCCAGCAAAGACAGGCCCACTTGCTCGACCTGGGCATTTCGAGGCTCTTCGCCTCTGACCGATTCCAGCCACCCACGAAATTCATTCGCGGCGTTTTGCCGGTTTGCAGCCGCCAAAGCCATCGCGTATGCCTCGACCGCAGGAAGCCTGTTGGAATCCTTCTCTAACAAGCTTCTGTAGGAAGCCGCCGCATCCGAAAACTTTACCTGCGAGAACTGCGCCCGCGCGAGCGTGTACCGTGCTTCTGGTTGGTCGGGATGCATTTTCAGCGATCGAGAGGCTAACTGCTCCGCCTCCGAATACTTCTTCTCATTCATCGCGGTCTGCGCCCGGTCGGTCCAAAAGATGTACGCGACTGCCAAATCCCGCTCCGATTTCGCGGACCATCCTTCGCTGGCAATTAGTTTCTGTATTTGCGCGATGCGCTCCGCCGGTAACGGATGCGACCGGAAATATCCCTCCAGCGTCTGCATGGCGACATCCGACAATTCCTCTTGCGGCGAGTTGGAGTGAGCCTTTTGGGCGCGATAGCGCTCGTACATGCGATTAAACGCTTCAAACATCCGGATCGCCCCGTTCACCGAGTATCCGGCCTCCACGGCGAGTTTTGTTCCCTCGCGATCCGCCTCCAACTCCTGATCCTTGGTGTATCCGGCTTCGAACACGAATATGGGAATCGCCACCAATCCTCCCAGCGGGATTCTGCGCAGCGCCTCTTCCTGCTGCGCGCGCTCGGCACAGTGATGGTGATCGATGTGCTCGATCTCATGTCCGAGCACGGCCGCCAGTTCATCCTCGCTGTCCATGAGTGCAAGCAAACCCGCGCCGACGTACACGTGACCGCCCGGCAGGGCAAACGCGTTGATCATGTTTTCATTGGGTACATAATGGAAACGGTAGGGCAGTTTGCGATGAGCGTGCGCTGCAAGTAACCCGCCGACTTGTTTCAGATATAGATCGACGATCCGTACTTCGGCGCGGTTCTTGTTCTCCGGAGAAAACCCATACATCTTCGCGAGCTCATCGCCGATGCGAATCTCTTCCTCGTCCGACATGCGAGTGAAATTCGCCGGCATGCGCGTGAGTTCCTGTTCGGTATCTGCCACCAGGTACAGAACCGCTGCCGGACTCGCAGGCACGTCCACCTTGCGCCGCTCGCTGGTTACGATTGCCGCGATACTGAGTCCGAGAATGCCCGCCAGCCAGATCCAGTGCTTCATAGATACCGCCGCATCGCTTCACGATTACGCGTGTACAGGAACGAAACCAGCAGCAGCGCTCCGCCCAGCACGATGAATGTCAGATAGCGGTCGCGCGGATTCAGCCGCCATACGTCATCCACCAGAATCTTCCCCACGCACAACAACAGCAGCCCCAGACCCGTCAGGCGGAAGCTGCGCTCACCCAGCGACAGAGCAAGCATGAAAACCGCCAAGCCCTCGAGACCCCACGACAGAGTCACCATACCGTGCCGCATCTCAATACCGAGCAGTGCGGTCAGCAATCCCACCGCAACGAAAAAGAAGATTTGCTCCGGACGCCTCGCCAGATTCTGCAAGAACAGCACAAATCCAGTCTCGTCGCTAACGGCGTCTTTTCTTCGCAGCTGGAATGCAACCGGCAATGAGGCCAGGAGCAGGCCAACGGTGGCTCCAACTGTGACCCAGCGGCTCTCCCATGTCGGCGCGGGAAAGTAGGTACGCTCGTAAAAATTGTGCAGGACCGTTCGGGATACAACTCCCGCCGCACCCAACAGCGCCTGGTGCAGGAAAACCTTTCTACCGCTTCTCCATGCAATCAGGATCAGCGCGAAGGCCAGCGCTGCCCACGCCGCGGCGACCCAGTCTGCTTCGAGTTCAAATCGCATCAGCGAAGCGAGAGTGATTGTGCCCAGCCAGCAGCAGAGATTCCCGGCGCGTAATTTGCGCTCGAAGGAGGCAAGCTCGTTGTCAGCGGAGCTGAGCCTGCCGTACGCATAGAAGAACGCCAGCGCGATCGGTACGACCGTATAAAATCGCGGACTGATCTCCCCGGGTGCTCCGGCGGCATTCAAATTCACAAAGAAGATCCGGACGAAGCTCGCCGCCAGCATCACGAACCCTTCGAGACGCAGGCTCAAGTTCTTTCTGGTGAGCCCGAGTTCGAGCAGAATCAATCCGCCAACTACCCATGCGTCTGCCACGCCCACGGGCCGCAGCTCGTACCAAGCCAACAGAGTCAAGAGGAACGAAGCGGCCCACGTGTATAACTCGGCTGCGACACGATCGAACTTCCAGGCTAGTGCCTGATCACTCTCGCTCCAATGGGAGATTACATAGAGTAGAGCCGCAACGATGGCGATCGTAATCAGTCGCAGCGTGACTCCGTGAAACTTATCCGTGGCACTGAGATTGATGGCTAAAACTCTGGCGACCGCGATCGCGGCCAGGAACGCACTCTGATATCGCAGTTCCTTCGCCGATAGCCGCACAGCAACAAGAATCAACATGAGCGCTAGCACGCACCATGCGACGGCTGTCCAAGCCCCAGGGAACGCGATCCAAACCGCGATCAGGAGCATGACCATACCGGCATACGAAAGGCGCTGCATCACGGTCCGGTCGAACTCGTTTGCAAATAGTTCTTTCCATCGCGGCAACACCCAATGGGCATTGAAATAGAAAATCAGACCCGCTATGACGAAGAGAATAGCGACCGGAAAGTCGGCACGAAGGTCGGCGTCATCCATGCGCCGTCCGAAGATTTCCGCGGCGTCGTAGGCAATCATCTGCCCCGCGACAAGAACAGACGCGATCATCCCCAAACGCCGGTACACGACTTCTTTCGTCCAGACACCGATCAGCAGCAGCGCTTCGGCTTCGGTTAGCCAAAGCACCGACAGTCGCGTCCCCGAGTAACGGAATGGGAATGCAGCGATGAGCAGCATGACACCCAGAGTGCTCAAGACAATAACTGCGTTGCGGCGCCGGCGAGTTGCGGGCAATTGCCCGAATACGACCTCCAGCACTCCTATCGCCAGCAGCACCCAGAACGCCCATTCCGGATGCGCCGACTGATATTTCATCAGGGCCAGCAGCAGCGATGTGTTCAGAACTGCAGCGGCTGTCGAGATCCGCTCTTGTCCTTTCTGGCTCGGCATACGGAAGACGTATGAGAGACGAAAAATGAGCCAGTAGAGAATCAGAATTCCCGCACTCGCCGTGAACTCAGGGAACGGGTGGTGCTTGCCCTGCATCGGCTCGATGATCGGTCGCAGCCACAGGAAATGATTCAGGTAGCTCGCCAGGATTCCGAACACTTCCAGTTCGAACCACTGCATGCGTCCGACAATCGCCACCAGGCCGCCAGCCAGCACCACGCCAGCGGAGAGGCTGTAAACATTCGAGTGGCTGATGGTTACTGTCAGAAACGCGAGCAAGAACGCCAATCCGGTGACGACCTGGGAGCGGTACCGCAGCGTGTGAAGCACCATCGTGGCGGCGACAACAAGCATCAGCACGAGATCAAGCGGCTGCGAATCCAGGACATGTGCCGCCGGCACGTGGTACATCGCGTATGTCGTGAAGAACAGGAGCGCCCATCCACCGCCAATACCAGCGCGCGCAAGAATGCGATATCGATCTTTGCGTTCTCCCCACATTCCGGCGCCGAGCATCACAGCCGCAGTCACGAAGCCCACCAAAACCTTGCCTTCGGGCCCCATAGTCCGCAGTTGGTAGGCAAGGAAAAACGCAATGCCGAGAACGAGCAAGACGATCCCAAGCTTGTTCAGCCAGTCGGTCCCCAGCATTTCCTCGATGTCGAGCGACGATCGAAAACGTTCGAGCAGAGAAGGTCCGAGTTCAGCAGAAGAAAAAGACGGGGCGGGACTCGGTGGCGTCTGCGGCGCTGCCGAAACGGAAGGAAGCGTAGCTGCAGGAGCGGCAGGTTTCGGTGGCACAGTTGCGGGTGGCGACGTCCCCACAGGAGGTCGTGCCTCTTGCGCTGCTACATTCGGCCTGAGGGGAACCGAAGGTGGAACCGGTTCGGCAACCGGAGGTCTTCGCCGCTTGCACTTCGCTCTCAGTCGCTTCTGTCTTCGGGATCGGTATCGCGCTCTGATTTCGAAGTTCCTTCAAGTCCCGCTCGGCCGCATACAAGCGAGCGGTCAGATCGGCCCAGCGGGATTGATCTTCGAGACGCTCGCTCTTGCGGCGACGATTCACTCGCCACAACAGTATCCAGGGACCGAACAACACGAAGACCACGATCCCGACGTAGAAAACTACTTCCATTTCCATCAGAAATGAGCGTGCCTCTGAGCTTGGTAGGTCGGCGCGATTCTACTAGATACGCTCCTGCTTCGCTATGACTGCCGACATACGACCATTGATCGAAATCTGGCACAAATTGATAGAAATGATAGGCATAAATGCGGCAAACCTGTGCTAACATTTTGCAGAAGTTTTACGAAAAGCAGTCCCAGGCAAGTGCGACTAAGGTCCCCAAGTAGCGAGTAAGTAAGGTTCCAGCGGATCCACGTTTCGAAAAACCTCTTTCGTCCTGCTCCTTTGTGCAAGGAGCCGTGAGTGTGTGTATGTCGATTGAAGCGACGGTACCAGCCACCAAAGTGATTCTGGGCTGCGCCAAGTGCGGCGCGGTGCTGCCCGATGAAGCGCAATTTTGTCTGAAGTGCGGCAAGCCTGTATTTATCCCGCTGAAAGAACCGGTCGCCGCCGAGCCGACTCCGTCAGTGGTTCAGCCTCGCCGCAAGCCGCGCATCTTTTTATGGATTTTGCTCGGACTTTTCTTAGGCGTCATTGCCTGGGTGGCGATCAGCGACGATCCTTTTTCGCAGGGACTGCAGGAGATGATCGGATGGAAACACGACCAGACGATTCTCCAGACTCCCTTCTCCGTCTCGGCTCACAGTTTCCGCTTTTACAAGTTTGATCTGCCGGAAGGTTCGGTACACGTCTCGATTCTCGGCCAGTTTGCCGCGACCGCCGATAAGAAGGCAACAAAACCCCAAGGCAAGACCGACGAGCCCGACAACGATGTCGAGGTCTACGTTCTGAGTGAGCCGGCATTTGCCGTCTGGCAAAACGGATACGCGACCAGTTCCGTCTACGAGAGCGGTCGAGTGCCCAAAGGTGAGATGCAGGCCGAACTCCCTGCTGGCGCGGGCGTCTATTACCTGATCTTCAGCAACAAATTCACAACCAGGAATGCCAAGAACGTAAACGCCACGGTTTTGCTTCGGTACAAGACTTGGGTGCCTGACTGGTTCCGCATCATGAAAGCCCGTATGTTGAACTGGATCGGGCTGTGATGGGCAGAAGCTAGCGCGCCGTTTCTTCGATCTCCGAAATCCAGTCAGGACGCTTGAGTACTTCGCGCGGCTTGGGACCATCCGCCGCACCGACGATTCCGTCTTGCTCCATAAGGTCAATGAGGTGCGCGGCGCGTCCATAGCCGATGCGCAGACGCCGCTGCAGCAGGGAAGTGGACGCCTTGCCGAACTCCACCACGAGTTTCACGGCGTCGCCGTACATAGGATCGTCTTCGGCTTCGCCGCCTTCGCCCGTTTGTCCGCTCACGCCACCGCCCGCAGCTTCCCGCTCATCCTTCGGCGCTTCCAGGAAATGGTGTATGTATTCTGCTTGGGCCTGCGCCTTCCAGAACTCGACGACCGCCGCAATCTCTTTTTCGGTGACAAATGGTGCGTGCAGACGATGCACCCGAGCCGATCCCGACGGCAGGTACAGCATGTCTCCTTTGCCCAGCAGCGCTTCAGCGCCATTGGCGTCCAGAATAGTTCGCGAGTCGACCTTCGTGGCGACGCGGAACGACACGCGCGCAGGGAAGTTCGCCTTGATTAATCCGGTAATCACGTCCACGGAAGGCCGCTGCGTAGCCAGCACCAGGTGAATGCCAACGGCGCGCGCCATCTGTGCCAGGCGCGTGATGGACTCCTCCACGTTGCTCGAATCGAGCATCATTAAGTCGGCCAACTCATCAATGATGATGACGATGTAGGGAATCGGCTTCTCGTCCGATTCCTCTTCGAACAGGCTCGGCGTACCGCCCTGATCGAACAGCTTGTTGTACTGGTCGATGTTTCGGACGCCTTTGGCTGCGAGCAGCTTGAGCCGGCGTTCCATTTCACGGACCGCATTTCGTAGAGCGTTGGCTGCGAGTTTCGGCTCAGTGATAATCGGCGTGTAGAGATGAGGAACGCCCTCGTAATTGCCGAGTTCAAGCCGCTTGGGATCAACCAGAATCAACCGCACCTGATCGGGAGTTGCTTTGTACAGGATCGACATGATCATGGCATTGATCGCCACGCTCTTGCCCGCGCCAGTCGATCCGGCAATTAACAGGTGAGGCATTCCTGCGAGATCGGCCGTTGCAATGCGGCCGTTGATATCCTTGCCCATGGCGATCGTCAGCTTCGACTTCGAGCCCATGAACTCCTGCGATTCGATGTTTTCGCGTAGCCAGATAATCTCTCGCTGCCGGTTGGGCACCTGAACGCCGACGGTACTCTTGCCGGCCATACGCTCGACCAAAATGCTCTCTGCCTTCAATGCCAGGCAGAGGTCATCGACGAGATTGGTGATGCGGCTGTACTTAATGCCGGCTTCGGGCTTGAACTCGAAGGTCGTGACGACCGGGCCGGGATTGATTTGCGTAACCTGTCCGTGAACTTCGAATTCGGCGTATTTCTCGGTGAGGACCTGAGCCAGCAATTTGAGTTCATCGGCATCGACTGCTTGTTGCTCGTCAGGCCGCTGCAGCAGGCTGCTGGACGGTAACTTGTAACCGCCGGCGATGCGCGGCATCGTCGTCTTGGCTTTCTGGCCGCTGTCTCCGCGCTCGGTGACTTCAGGATCGGCAGTCGCGTCGTCGGAATCAGGGGCCGAAAGCGGCTCTTCCAGAATTCCGCCGACTGCGGACTTCGTGGACGCCTTGGCTGACTCTTCATCGGCCAACATGCGCTCGATGCCAGTGCGGCGCGGTTCCGGTTGCGCCTGCGCCATGGGCGAGTTCGGACGCGTCTGAATTAGTTGCGTCTTTACGATCGGCTTGGATATCCGCCTCTGGTCCAATTCCTTCTGTTGGCGCTTGCGGGCACGCTCCTGCAGCCAATCTTTGTAGCGATTCCACAGCGCAGTCACGAATGCGAACCGCGTCGGAGCCCACAGCTGAATCGATGAGAATGAAAATGCCGTCGAGAGATACAAAGCGACGGCAAGAATCGTGCAACAGACGATGTACGCGCCAACCAGATTCAGGTAGTGAATCAGGAAGTCGCCGACCACGCGACCGAGTAATCCTTCGATCGGAATCACGTGCGCCCAGCGGAGATGTCCGGGCAGCAGCGCGAGCATGGCGGGGACGAACATCGCCAACCAAATTCCGCCGAGACTCTTCGCTAAAGGCGACTGCACCTTCATGGAGCGGAACCAGCGCGCGCCCAGCATCGCCGGGAAGATGATCAGCAGAAAGGCGCCAATCCCGAAGAACTGTAGAAATGCGTCCGCCGTGTATGCGCCGACCACGCCGATCCAGTTGCGTGCGGCGTGGGCATCGGTCAGGCCTGAGGCGCTATTCCATGAAGGATCGAGCGGAGAATACGAAACGAGCGCGAGGAAAAGGAGGAGCGCGGAGACGCACATCAGGAAGCCGACAAGCTCATTGAGCCGCCGGTTCCCGGTGGGAACAAAAATCGTAGCCAGATAATCCATGAAGGCCGGATTCTTCGCCGAAGAGACCGCTTCAGCGCGTAATCGGCCAGAGCGAAACTATTATGCCAAGAAGCGGAGGTTCCTACAATGAGGGAATTCGCAGGTAGTGTTGATGTGGTTATCTGATAGAGAAATCAGGCTGCTTACGACACTTTACATTGCGTAAAGAACACGCCTGAGCTCTTGGCGTTCCCGGTAACTCGATGCCGAAAACTGGTCAGAACGGGCTATCGCCTGCTTACGTCATTTGAGCCGTGATACTAGTCACTGACAGGTAAAAGGTGATGGCGCAGGATGCTGATGGCTGAAATGCGCCAACGGAAGGGTTGGTCTTGACAGATCAAGTTCTGATGATGTTCCGCGACCGAACCTCTGATGTCGTTTTTGGAACACTTTTCCTGCTTGTTGCATTGGGCGCCTGGGGCATCGCCCTGATGCGCCGCCGGAGCGGAGTGGGCGTCCTCATCTGGTCGGGAGCTTTGAGTGCGATTGAGGCCCGACGGCTGTTTCCTTCGTTGGATGACGCGGGACTTCTGCCGCACTGGCTTCACGTCACTCTTCCATATCTCGGCGAGGTTCTCTCGTATTTGGTCGTGGTTGTTGCTGTGCTCGCCTTTTTGCAGCTAAGCCAGGGCAAACTGCGGCTCCTTCTGCAAGGAATGACTTTGGTGGGATTAGCGATAGCTTTAGTAGGTGTCGGCTTTTTCGTATTTACCGGCTCGTCCAACAAAGTGATGCCCTACAACCATCTCCTCGCCGCCTGTTTGCTCGCTGTCCTGGCAACCGTGGTCGCTGTACCAACACTCTCTCGCAAGTTCTTAATCCTGCCCAACCTCGTTCCGGCTGTAGGCATATTTCTTTTCGCGATTGAAGCGCTGTATGGCAATTTGTCGCTCCCCCTGGGTTTCCAGAGTCCGCCCAATATCTTAGACCCACTGGGGTTTACAGTCCTCTTCTTTTCCTTTGCGTATGTCGCCGAGCAGCGATTGAAAACCAGTCTCCCTATCGTCCACGGGGTTAGTTGACGTAAAAATCGCAACTACACTCATCTCGAAATGGGCGCATGAATGCGAGAGGTGTACAATCGGGCGCAAGACTGGTGATGGAAATGTACAGAAACGAAGGCACGCTCCGCATTCATATGCTGGGGAAGCGCCTCATGCTTTTCGGTTCGCTCGCTGCTATTGCCATTTGGGTCTTAATGTACATTCTGAATGGCGGAGGCGGGTTACTGGACCTATACATCCTCATCGCCGCTCCCGTCGCATGTGGCGCGACCCTTTGGCTAATCGCGTGGATTGTGGAAGGCTTCATGACTTCCTCAGGCCACGAGTGAGATTGGCAATTCCTTCATTCCCGGCGCTCACTTCTCCTGCAAGTAGATAATCCTACAATGAGGGATTTCGGAGGCAGTGTTCACGTGGTTATCTAGTAGAGAAATCAGGCTGCTTGCGGCACTTTACATGCCTAGAGAACCCGTGTGAGCTGTTGGCGTTCCCCATGACTCGATGCCGAAAGCTGGTCAAAACGCGCTATCGCCTGGTTTCGACAGCTATCCTGTGATCGAGTCTGCGCTATTGGCTAAAGGCGCTACAATCCTGGTTGGTGCATATACGAGATGAGCGTACCGTTGGTGAGCAGGCAAAGTCGGGCCTCCGGCTTGCGGGATGGGTATTGCTCACGCTAGCCGTCGCGGGCCTCATGGTACGCAGCGACATGGCACTGTTGGACAAAAACGCAGGCGCTCTCTACAAGATCGCTGGTGCGTGCGGTCTGTTCTTCGCTGCGATCTTAATGTTTGTGAGCGTCGAGCGCTGGGGCAAGTGGTTTGTCGGTGCACTTGGCTACTGGATTCTGAAAGCAGCGTTCCCTCTCCTTTTCCGTCCCACTGCAATGCTGCTGCAATACCTGGTGCTCTTCATCTTCGCGTTCGCTTTGTGCGCTCGACTTGCTCTAAGCCAAGCCCCTCGACCAGCCGTGGAAAAGGTCGGAATGGTCATAGTGGTGGTAGCGCTTAGTTTTTCATTGACCCTTAATTCTCCGCTAGTGCTGTTAGTCGGCGTCTTCGTCTTGGCTCTGACCCAGCTCATCTCCCATGCATTCAGGATGCCGCAAAGCCGACCAAAGCTAAACGACGCACGGTAGTTGGCGAGAAATCGCAACATCGCTCATTGAGCTTCTGTGCTTCTCTTCCTCCGGTTAAGAGACATTGGAAGCAGAATGAACCACTGGGCATAACCAGCTACAACGAAAAGAAACCAAGTCGCCGTCATTTCAGCCTTACTGGACGATGGCAGCGCGAGACCGAACAGGCTGAGCGTCGCTCCCATTAGAGTCAATCCCATGGCAACAACGAACGAGGATGGGAACGACAAAACCAGCATCTGGAAGGCTAACCCTTCCTCCATCTTCCAATCAGAAGTGGCCTTGTAGCCCTTGTGTGCGTTCACGAGAACAGCGATGCAAGTTCCTAACCACGCGATACGGACAAGTACCACGAGGGCAGTTTTCATACGGAGTAGATCGTAACGAGACGTCGACCTTGCAGTCTATGTGCTGCGGCGAGTCCAACGTCGAACATCGCCTTAACTTTCATTGCAAGGCCGTCTACGCCAGCCTCGCGGCGAACGCCAGAACCAGAATTCCGATAATGATCCGGTACACGGCGAATGGGGTGAAGCCACGCTTGCGGACGTACGCCATAAACCACGCGACCGACGCGTACGCCACGATGAACGACACGATGAAGCCGATGGCGAGCACGATCCAGCCATGCGCGTCGATTTGCGAAACGCCAATCGGGTTCTCCCCTTTTCCGCGAAGGGACTTGTACAGCGTGTAGAGCGTGGCTGCAGCCATCGTGGGAATCGAAACGAAGAACGAGAACTCCAGGGCCGCAGCGCGGGACATGCCGGCGATTTGTCCCGCGGCGATCGTGGACATTGATCGCGAAGTCCCGGGGAAGACGGCCGAGAAGATCTGGCAGAAGCCGATCCAGATCGACTGGCCAAGGCTCATGTTTTCCATGTTCCATGTGCGAATCTTGCTGTTACCGTTCGGGCCTGCGGCCTCGGCTTTCGCATGCATGGCGTCGACGATCCACATGACAATTCCGCCGATGAGCAGCGCCCAGCCAATGATCATGATGTCCTCGAGATGCTTGCCGATCACCTTGGTTAAAAGGAATGCCGGGATCGCCGTGACTACGAAAGCGATCATCACCAGGCTCAGAGGATGCGTCAGGACGGTGCGGTTTCCCTTCTCGCCGCGTGGGAAGGTCGAGAGGAACTTCAGGATGCGGCTCCAGAAATAAACTGGCAGGCACAAGATCGCGCCCAGTTGGATCACGATGGAATACATCTTCCAATAGCCGTTATCGAGGGTGAGAGCTGGAGCTAAACCAGACGCGTGCAGCAGGGCTTCAGAGAGCCGCAGATGGGCGGTGGAGCTTACGGGCAGAAACTCGGTGAGACCCTCTACAATGCCAAGAATCAGTGAAAGCAGGTAGTCGTTCAATCATCCTCCGCAAAAAATGGAAAGCTAGTATCTCAGAAATTGTGTTCGGAAGGTTACGGGAGCGTTAATCGCCACCGCTTCAAGTCGCGCTTGGAAAGGCGGTATTGATCCACGCGAGATCCTTCGCTCCGCCTGAAAAGCGGCTGCGCTCAGGATGACTCATGGCTCACGTTATGGGTTACGCCGCTGCAAACGCTTCCCGACTAGTGATCGCAGACCGGCGTAGAGCGCACCGTTGAGTACGCCGATGACTGTCCAAAGAGTGTAGAAGCTTTCGGTTCCGACTTCGACCTGCCTTGTGATCGATAAAATCGACGGAGGACAGAGAACCAGAAACGTCAGCATCAGGGTCGCACTGCGCGAGATCGCAGATGGCGGGTCGGTCACAAGCTGATAAGAGACGAAGGCAGCCGTGATCGCGAAGCCAAGGACAGCGGAGCGGAGAACGCTGTAGCCAGATGCGCGCATAGCTCAATTTTAATCGCTGGAGTTGCCGTAGGTTACGATGCCCTGCTGAATGTAGTCGATTAAAGTGGTGGCGCGCAAGGCCCATTGAGATTGTCCGTACTGAGTCACGATTCTCTGCGCCAGATCGAGCGCGCGTGCTTTGGCGGCGTCGGATTTCTTCTGGTTCGCTTCCGTCTTGTAGATTTCGATCAACGCCGATTGGCGCCAGGCCGCGTCATAGAGCGCCTCGGGCGCAGCGGGCGATTGCTCGTGCTGTTTGACGTATTTCTCGTACATTTCGGATTCTTTTTCCGGACACTTCGACGCGCTCTGCCAATCGCCGCAAAGGTTGTTTTCGATCAGGTGAAAGGCGGCGAGATCGGCCCACTTTGTGCCGGGAAACTTCTTCATCACCTGCTTCATCCAGTCTTCGGTGATCTGGCCGCGCATGTAGGCTTCACGCTCGCGCGCGGAGGGACGCGTCATGATGTCGGAGCGTTCCATCTGCCAGCGAATGTCAGCGGCGCGATAGAGTCCTTCTGCGGCTAACGGCGAGGTCGGGAACAGATCGTAGACGCGATAGTAGAGACGCATGGCGTCCTGGGCGGCATCACGGCGTCCGCGGCGGCGGCTGGCCTCGTCTTCGGAGTTGACGCCTTCGCCGAAGATGATCTTGTCGCCGTTAGGCGTATTCATGCTGACGAGGGCTTTGCTCAGAACCCATCCGGTGATGGTTTTGCCCTGGGCAGCCTCGTCATCTTCATCCTCGTCTTTGCTGGGTTCGCGGAGAATGGCTTCAACATGTGTCCAATCGCGGCTGGAATCGATGATGACCAGTTCGTGTCCGCGTTGCGCTTCGCCAAGCTTGGGGCTGTCGGTGCTGGGCGAGACGCGGATGGTCTCCTCGTGGATCAGGGTTCCGCGCAGGGCTTGGCCGAAGGCGAAAGTCGTAAAAATAAGCGTGAGGAGGCAGAGAATCGCCGGTTCCCGAAATGGGAATGCCAGGGCTTGATCGGGATATCCCCCCTCCCCCCCGGTCTATTGGAATCATAGGGTTAGCGGGGAAATCGGGAAATAATCCTAGGGCTGCAAGCGGTTGCGGGCAAAATCTTGGGAACAAAGCAGTTATAGGGTCGCTTGGCCAGTCTCACCATAGATTTTGCTCGTGCACTATCAGGATGATCATTCATTTGGTTGAAGTCAAGGTCATTTGAACATGGGTCGGCTGTGAAAAACTCTTTCAACACAGAGGGCACGGCGGAACACGGGGGAATTCACTTACTTGTTATGAGTTTTGATTTGGCTGACCAGCGCGTCGATTTCCTCGGCCGTCAGTTTTCCTTCGAACTTCGGCATGCGGTGGCGGCCCTCCGCGATGATCTTGCGGAGATCATCCGCAGACATGCTTGTTGTCTTCTGGCTCACCAGCGAGGGGCCCGCGAACGTGCGTCCTTCGGCACTTTTGCCGTGACATTTGGAGCAGTTGTGCTGGTAGACGGCACTGGCGGTCAGCGGTGGGGGAGAATTTGAGTTTTGAGCAAAGACTGCTGCCGTCAAGATTGCGGCCAACAGGGCGTGCCCGATGGTTTTCAAGCGCACCTCACGCGTGGTTCGATGACTTGTCGAATGGATGCACAAAGAGCCTGGCGGGATTGCCGCGCTCCGGTGGTCCTTCCCTACACTCGCGGTAGTTGAGGAAGGGCGTCGAAATGGGCGTCGCGGGCACACAGTACGAGCGAATGCTGCAGGACCAGAGCCGCGATCCAGATATCGTTGGTCGGGATGGGAGTGCCTTGCTTACGGAGCTGCCGGTATACGGCGGCATAGTGATGCGTGGTTTGTTCATCGGCAAAGAGCATCCGAACGCCTGACTTCAACAGAAAGCGGCGCAGCACCGCTTCGTTGCGAGGGCCTTGATTGCCAACGGCAAACCCAGCGCGCAATTCTCCCAATACGATCAGGGGCAACCAGACTTCATCGGCGTGTTCGACCGTATTGATCGCGGACGCGTCACCGCGGCACAGGTCTGTATAGCGATTCGTATCAAGCGCCAACCTCACGGCCAGAGCTCGTCGTCGATGGAGTCCTGCGCGGCTAAGGCGCCATCGAAGGCTGGATCTTCCCGCCAGGTGCCAGCAATGTCCGCGAGATCTCGTTGCCGAAGCGCTTCCCCGGTGAGGCCGGCACCTCGGGTCAGCGCCTCAATGGCTATTTCGTTCAGGCTCTTACCCTGTGTCTGAGCGGCCTCGCGAAGGGCGGAGTCAACGGTCTCGGGCACATTGCGGATGGTGTATTGCATACATAAATTGTAGGCAATGCAGGCTTAAATTGCAAGCACTTCCGCTTCTAGTACCGCAATCCCATTCCTTGGAATGGCTACGATTCCCGCAGCTCTGCCAGCATCCGTGGTTCGATGTTCCCTCCCGAGATGATGGCTACGTTCAGCTTCGTGTGCGGGAGTTCTTTGGCGTGGAAGATGAATCCGGCGGTTGCGACGGCACCGCTAGGTTCGGCCACGGTGGCCGGATTGGCGCTGAGATATTTCATGGCCTGGCGGATTTCGTCTTCGGTCACGGTGATGATGTCGTCGACATAGGCGTGGATGTGCTCGAAGTTAATCGGCCCGATGCTCTGGGTGCGGAGCCCGTCGGCGAGGGTCCGGGAGACTTGCTCGGCGGGGAACTGGACGATTTTTCCTTGACGCAGGCTGGCTTGGGCGTCAGCGGCAAGTTCGGGTTCGACCCCAATGACTTTCACCTTAGGATTGGTGAGCTTGATTGCGGCTGCGACTCCGGAGATGAGGCCTCCGCCGCCGACAGGGGAGAGGATAGCTTCAACGTTGGGAAGTTCTTCTAGAATTTCGAGGCCGATGGTGCCCTGTCCGGCGATGATTTTTTCATCGTTGTAGGGTGGGACGATTACGTATCCGTGCTGGGCGGCGAGTTCTTCGGCTTTGTTCTTGCGCTCGTCAGAGCCCGGGCCGACCAGGACGATTTCCGCGCCGAGCTTGGCGGTCGCCTCGCGCTTGATCGCGGGGGCGTTGTTCGGCATGACTATGACGGATTTTGTTTTGAGGGCGCGGGCGGCATAGGCGACGCCTTGGGCGTGGTTGCCGCTGGAATAGGAGATGACCCCTTTGCTGCGTTCTTCGGGCGAGAGAGAAGCAATTTTGTTGTAGGCTCCGCGGAGCTTGAAGGCGCCGATCGGTTGCTGGTTCTCGGGCTTGAGGAGAAGGCGGGCCTCGCCCGGCCGGACAGCCGAGGGCGGCCGTCCCCACATGTTCTGTGGAAATTCAATCAGTTTCGTGCGGATGGTGATGCCTTCGAGGCGGGATTGGGCTTCTTTGATATCTGTCAGATTGACCATGTCTTGTTTCTTTGCAGCGGCTTTCGTTGGGTTAGCGTGACATGCGGCTCTTAAGCATTCGCTTTACATCTCGTTTGCCGTGCAGGACGGCGACGATTTCGAGCGTCTCTGCTCGACGGTACACGATCATGTACTGATACACGCTGAAAAAGAGCACATCCCGGCGAGTCAGATCGGGACGCCGATGGCCTTTGCCGGGAACATCGGCCAAACCTTCAAAGGCATCCACGAGTTCACCTTGGATGCGGTTGGCAACTGCTAGTCCTGCTTCTCCTAAGAGATAACGCCAGATCTGCTGGAGATCGTCTTCGGCTTCGGGTGCAACGAGGTAGGGTGTCACGAGCCAGAGCGGTCGGCGAGCCATGCGGCCTTGTCGGCTTCAAGGCGCTTGCGCAGATTCTCTCCCTTTATGCCCTCGCCGTGGTCGAGTTGCGTAAGTCCGCGCTCGATCTTAGCGTTGATGGCCTCTTGGTTCTCCTGCAGCCAAGCCTCGCGTTCGCCCTGAATTTCCAAGGCGTCGAAGAGGACGTCTTCCACGCTCTCAAATACGCCGCTATGCAGTCGTCGCTGAATGAGCGCTTCAATCTCGGGACGGGTGATTTGGATCGTCATGCGTTGCCTTTAGAGCTCAACATTGCCTAAATTGCTGACCCAGCAACTCAACTCATCGTCTATAGCCATATTCTCCAAATCGTTCTGGCGAGTCGAGCGGGAATGCAAGGGCTGTTTTCCGAAACTGCTCGCATTCCTCAATCATCCGATGGTACATCGCAACTATGCTAAGCAGCCAGGCCCGACGAAGACGATTCTGCTGGTCCAGATATGCAACGTGTATCTGAGATACTCGCATTTGGATACTCCTTGATTTTGTTGTCTTTGGATGCCGTTAGCAGTTCTCATCCTGATCGAATTGTACTCTGCAGGTCGGTAAGAGGGGCAGCAAAGAGTGGCTCTGGTGGTAAGATGCCGACCAAAATGGGTCTTCCCCATGAAGAATGTCTATGCACGCCTTGCGTGGCGAATTCTAAATGAGTTCTTGTTGTTGTACGGGGTTTTCCTCTGCATCCGGTGGCTAGTTGCGAATCTGTACCACGGGAACGAAGTCAAAGTCGCTGCTTGGCTAGTCATCCTATACGTTAGCGGCAGGATCTGTATCGAAATCAGAAAGGCGTTGTCTGTGAAGGCTGACGCCGCGGCCGCCTTCCGAACCTAAACAAGAAACAGCAACAAAGAAGTGAGTGAGGTGCAGGGCTTACGAGCGGGCGCGGGCGGTTCATCCTTCAGGACTGGGTTTGAGCCAAACGGGACAAGAGCGTCGGCTTTCCCGCCACTGGAAGTGGCGGGCTATTTGGGAAGATGCCTCCATCGATAGAATCCCCAGACATGCCGGAGGAGTAGCTAACGCGGTAGGGATCCTTCGACCTCGCATTTGCACTCGCTTTTGCTCGCGCAAATGCTTCGCTCAGGATGACAATTACAAAAACCCTGAACCAAAGACGAACGGCGGTGTTATGCCAACACAATCCAGAACGGCGGTGCTAGAAGATCGGAACATCGATGCGACTACGCTCCGAGCAAGCCTCTTGGAAACGTATTCCGTCAATGATGCGATGAACCAGATTCTGCTTGCGCATCTTGATCCTCGGGCCTGGCGCGCAGAGTTGCCTGGAACGAAACGCGGCGGGCGGACGATTGCGGCCATCTTCGCGCATTTACATAACAGCCGGCTGGTTTGGCTGAAGAATTCTGCGCCGCATCTAAAGTGTCCGGCGCCGCTCGATCCGTTTCGTTGCACGATGCGGCAGGCTGCGGCGGCACATAAGCAGAGTGCGACGCAGTGTTTGCGGATGCTCGCGGATGCATTGTCTGGCGGGGCAAAGCGGCGGGTGACGAAATTTTCGCGGGGGAGTTGGGTTCCGGTCTGGCCTGCGGGTGGGACGATGTTTGCGTACATGTTTTCGCATGAGGCGCATCATCGGGGACAGATTTTGATGCTGGCGCATCAGTTGGGATATCGGATTCCACCGAACATCTGGGGAAGGATCTGGCAGTGGAATAAATTGTGGAAGGAAGCCGGGTACGGGACGCGGCCGCGGTAGGGGCGGCTCAGAATGCCGGCTGCGGTTTTCAGGGTAGGGATCCTTCGACTACGCATTCGCGCTCGCTTCGCTCGTGCGTATGCTTCGCTCAGGATGACAGGCTTCCGCAGTTTAATTGCTGCGCTCGGCTTCGCCTTCGCTGGACGGGCGAAGGCGCCCGTCCCCACACAAGCAAAATCGGCCGGGCTTCACTCGCGGACAGCCGAGGGCGGCTGTCCTCACATGGGTGTTTCAGCTGATCAGATATCCGGCTCGGAGGCGGAGGCAGGCGTCCACCCTTACACGAGCCGATTAGATTTCCAGAATTACTGGCATGATTAGCGGGCGCTTTTGACTTTGCTTGGAAATGTAACGCTTCAGGTCAGCGCGGATTTTTTCTTTAATCACACCGTAGTCCGCTTTTTCTTCCGCGCTGGAAAATGCCAGCGTGTCTTCGACGATTTTCCGGGCGCCCTGCATGAATCCATCTTCGCCGACGTTGAAGCCGCGCGTCACGATTTCCGGAGTGGTCTCGACCTTCCCGGACAATTTATTGATCGCAATAATCGGTAGCACGATGCCGTCTTCGCTGAGGTGACGGCGGTCTTTGATGATGAGGTCTTCAACCACATCGGTGCGATTGCCGGAGTCGATGCAGACGCGGCCGACGTTGACTTTGCCGGTCTTGCGCGCGCCGAGCTCGTCAAATTCGAGAACGTCTCCGCTTTCGATCAGCATGACTTTGCCGACCGATCCGCGCATGGCACCCGCCATTTCGGCATGCAGCTTCAGCTGTCGATATTCACCATGGACCGGGATGAAGTAGCGCGGCTTGACCAGATTGATGATCAGCTTGAGCTCTTCCTGGCTGGCGTGTCCGCTGACATGGATTGGCGGCGAGGTTCCGTCTTCATAGATGACGTGGGCTTCGCGGCGGAAAAGGTGGTCGATCATCCGGTAAATGGTTTTTTCGTTGCCCGGGATGATGCGGCTGGAGAGAACGACGGTGTCGCCTTTCTCGATTTTCGCGTGTTTATGATTGTCCACTGCAGCGCGGGAGAGCGCGGACATGGGCTCGCCCTGGGTTCCGCTGATCAGGACGCAGACTTTTTCCGGCGGAAAATTCTTCATCTCCCCGGGATTGATGACCAGTCCCTCGGGAAGTTCGATGTAGCCGAGGTCTTCGGCGATCTCGGCCGAGTTGTTCATGGAGCGTCCGATGAAGGCGATCTTGCGTCCGTGCTCATGGGCGAGTTCGACGGCGAGGTTGATGCGGTGAATCGAACTGGAGAAGCACGAAATGAAGAGGCGGCGCTTGGTGTGAGCGAAGACCTCATCGAACTTGCGGCGGACGGCGCGCTCGCTGGGCGTGTATCCCTTGCGCTCGACGTTGGTGGAATCCTGAAACAGCGCCAGCACGCCCTGTTTGCCGTATTCGGCGAAGGTGTGCAGGTCGAAAAGTTTGTTGTCGGTGGGCGTGGGGTCGACTTTGAAATCGCCGGTATGAATGATGACGCCCAGCGGAGTATGGATGGCGAGCGCGACGCAATCGACCAGGCTGTGCGTGACCTGGATGGGATGGATGGTGAAGACCCCAGCCTTGAAGCGCTCGTTGGCGCGCATCTCGCGCAGGTCGGCGTCGTCGAGCAGGCCATGCTCGTCGAGCTTGTCTTCGACATAGGCAAGCGTGAATTCGGTGCCCCAGACGGGCACCTTCAGTTCGGAGAGAAACCACGGCAGGGCGCCAATGTGGTCCTCGTGGCCGTGAGTGAGGATGATGCCGCGCACGCGCTGGCGATTTTCGACAAGATAAGAAATGTCGGGGACGACGATATCGACGCCGAGAAGCTCGGCTTCGGGGAACATGAGGCCGGCGTCGATGACAATGATGTCATCTCCCCAGCGGACGGCCATGCAGTTCATGCCGAACTCGCCAAGGCCGCCAAGAGGGATGACTTGCAGTTTTCCGGTGGGCATGGAGTAAAGAGAATGCTAGCACAGCGTCAGGGGATAGAGGTCAGGGGTCAGGGATCAGGGGTTGGGGATTAGTGTATTGGCTTCGGGCATGGAGAGTAGTGATCAGTGCTCAGTGGCCAGTGATTAGTGAGTGTTGTGATGCGCGACATTACTCTTCCACCTGACCGCGACTGACCACTGCCCACTGACCACTGACCACTGACCCCTGGCCCCGGTATTTCTTCTGAGGTTCAGTCCCGATGGCATTCTTTCTCCTGCTGAGGTAAGGTGAAAACAGTGGCAGAAGAGCGGAAATCATGGCTGCGGCGGCGGGTGGAATCGGCGCTGGAGAAAGGGCTGACGCGCGCGTATCACACCGTGCGTGTGGATCCGGATAAATTTTTGCTGCAGTTGAAGGTGGCATATCGGGTGCCAATCAGCGGATATCACGGCGTGTATTCGCTCGATATACGGGAGTTGGACGTAGTGTCGGACTCGATCATCCGCAGTGGGATGAAGATGGCCGCGCTCGAAGGCGCGGGATTCGGATTAGGCGGGCTGATCACGATTGTGCCGGATCTGGGAGTGCTTTCCGCGATCACGATGCGGACCGTCCAGAAGCTCAGCCTGTTGTATGGATTCACCTACAACACCGACGATGAGATCGCCGAGTTGTGGATTGCGGCGGCGAGTGCGGCGGGAGTCGACATCAGCCGCGAGTTGCTGGAAAAAGAAGTGATCAACCGGTTCGTGCCGCGCGTGATCCAGAGAATTGCGGCGCGCGCCAGCGCCGAAGTCGTCGAGAAATGGGCAGGGCGCGTGATTCCACTGGCCAGCTCGGCGGTTGGCGCGGGGTTGAATTACTGGTTTGTCCGGGCGTGGGGAGAGCGGGCGCGGATGCATTTTCGCGAGAGGCATTTGAAATTTCGGCGGGAAGGGCATGATCAGATCGCGACGAGTCCGATGAGCCTTCCGACGTCGAACGGATAACCCGAAACAAAAAAACTGTCACCGCCGAGATCGCTGAGATCGCAGAGGGAAATAGGCCAACAAATGTTTTCTCGGCGCAGTCGGCGATCTTTGCGTGCTCGGCGGTGAATCCGCTCCTGTGATAGACATTAGGAATGCCTATATTTTCCTGCTCTGCCATTTTGTTTGATCTCGATGGTGTGCTTTGCGACTCGACGAAGCAGGTGGACCGCGAGTGGCGGGAGTGGGCTGCGCGCAAGGGAGTGGATGGCGATGCCGTGATGGCCATCGCGCATGGAGTGCGCACGGTTGAAGTCATCCGGCAGGTGGCGCCGCAACTAAATGCTGCGGCCGAAGCCGCTGCGATTGAGGATCACGAGGCGCACGATCAGAGTGGAGTCGTGGTGATGCCGGGCGCGGCGGAGCTGGTGACATCTGTTCCTGAAGGGCGGTGGGGCGTGGTGACTTCGGGGTCGCGGCTGCTTGCCACCAATCGATTGCGGCATTGCGGATTACCGGTGCCAGAAGTGATGGTGACTTCGGACGATGTGGTGAATGGGAAGCCGCATCCGGAGCCGTATTTGATGGGAGCGGAACGGTTGGGATTTCGTCCGGAAGAGTGCTTGGTGATTGAGGACGCGCCAGCAGGTATCCAGTCGGCGCGCGCGGGCGGAATGAAGGTGATCGCAATTACCAGCACGTATCCGGCGGAAGCGGTGAAGCACGCGGACGCGGTGATTGGGAAACTGGGGCAGATTCAGGTGTCGATGAATGGGACGGGAAAGCTGGCGGCGGAGGTTTCGTAGCGACGCAACAACACACACGTCCGAATGAAGACAATGAAACTGAGCGCGCCGAGGTAGGTAAGAACCCGCCCGGCGGTAGTCGAGAGATGTCCGGTTGGCACAATGTGGAAAAACATGTGTAGAGTCTCCGCGGCTAACGTCATCGTCGCGTACCAGCCCATTGCGAATATCAAGCAGCGACGGAATCGTCGAGGGCCAAGTGGTGCCTGTCTGCAAAACGAAATAGTGTAGACCGTTAGCCAAGGCGGCAGCAGTGCGGCGAAGATAATCCACAAAGGGAGTCGTGAGGCCAAAGAACCAGGCAGATCTCCCTGCCCTATTGCTCCCAACAGTAAGCCCCAACTTGCGATGTGCAGTCGGCTCATCATTACTGAGACGTCCTTCTACTGGAACGACCACGACGACAAGGTTTTGCAGGAAGTAATTATCTAAGCCAATCTTCCAACTCGATGCCGCGGTCGGTTTTTTCGTCGCGGTACTTCACGATTACTGGAGTGTAGAGCGAGAGATTCCATTCGGCGGCGGCGCCTTTTTTCACGGCGCGTGAGCCGGGGACGACCACCGCATTCTCAGGCACTTCGAGCGGGGCATCGGCTGTCGGGCGGTAGACTTCGCCTCTCACCAAGTCATAGAGCGGCGTGGAGCGCGTGAGGATCGTTCCTGCTCCTAACACCGCTCGCGCTCGTACCAGCGTGCCTTCGTAAATTCCGCAGTTGCCTCCGACCAGCACGTCGTCTTCGATGATCACCGGGGCGGCGTTGATGGGCTCAAGCACGCCTCCGACTTGCGCGGCGGCGCTGAGATGGACGCGCTTGCCGATCTGCGCGCAGGAGCCTACGAGCGCGTGCGAATCGACCATTGTGCCTTCGTCGACGTAGGCCCCGACGTTGATGAACATGGGCGGCATGCAGATGACCGAGGGCGCGACATAAGCCCCAGTCCGGACCGAACTGCCGCCCGGGACAACCCGCACACGATCCGCGATGGCGAACTGGCGGGCAGGGAATGTGTCTTTGTCGATGAAGGACAAGCCGGCCGTCATGTCGGCGAGTGCGCCGAGACGGAATCCGAGCAGGATTCCTTGCTTGACCCAGGTGTTAACGGTCCAGCGGTCGGATTTGCCGGATCAAGGCCTTTTTCGGCAGCGCGGATTTTTCCTTGCGTGAGCTGGTCGCGGAATTCGAGAAAGGTTTTGCGCGCCTCGGGATCGCGTTCGACTTCGCCTTGCGCTGAGAGGCGCTCGATTGAGGTTTTCAGGCTCGACATGAATGGTTGATTGTCGATGGCTGGTGGATGAATTGTCAAAAGAGCAAAGGCGATCACCACAGAGGACACAGGGGTTCACAGGGGACTTCCGGGTGTGGAATTACGGTAGGAATGCTTCGACTGCGCGTTGAGGATCGCTGCGCTCTCCCCAACGCTCCGCTCAGCATGACTGATTCGAGAAGGATTGATAACGATTTTCAATCTACAATCAAAATCATCTAATCGACAATTTGTCATTCTATACGCACTTGCATTCGCTGCGAATGAGGACGCCGGTCATCGTATGGGCGATCTCGCGGGCCTCGGGCAGGGTCGCGTAGGGGCCATGCCATTTGGCGTGGTTAACGTCGTGGCCGGAAGGGCGTCCTTTGCCGTGGCTGCACTGGCCGCAGCTGCCGCGATGCAGAACGATCTTGTGCGGTCCGGCAACCCAGTTTTCATAAATGAAGAATTCGACAGCGTCGGGCGAGGGGCCGGTGGGTTTGGTGATCAGTCCGACTTCAGTGGCGACTCTCTGCAGCTTGGAGCGTGTATCGCGGCGCATGGGCACGAAGCGGCAGACGGTAGACTTCTTCGATTTTTCCCATCATGGCCAGAACGGCCTTTACCGGCAGCGGACTCGATTCGATGAAGTTGGCTTGCATCAGAGGCAAGTACTTGCGATTGAGGCTGCGCGCGGTGGTCCAGTCATTTTCGAGTGCGGCGCGAGTGAGCGCTGCCATCTCGCGCGGGATTTCGTTTGAAGCGACCGAGACGACGCCCACACCACCGAGTGCAATGACCGGCAGAGTGACGGCATCGTCGCCAGAGAAAACAAGAAAGTGCTCGGGGACGGATGCGATGGCTTCGGCGACCTGGGTCATATTGCCACTGGCTTCTTTGACTCCAACGATGTTCGGGATTTCGGCAAGACGTGCGAGCGTAACCGGTTCGAGATTAGCAGCGGTACGGCCAGGCACGTTGTAGAGGATGACCGGTTTATCGCCCACGGCTTCGGCGATCGCTTTGAAATGGCGGTATTGGCCTTCCTGAGTCGGCTTGTTGTAATAAGGCGAAGCCGTGAGGATCGCATCGACGCCCGGGCGCTCGGCGAGTTCTTTGGCCTTGGCTACGGCCTCGTGCGTGGCGTTGGAGGTTGCCCCGGCCACGATGGGGACGCGTCCAGCGGCGACTTCGATAGTGGTGTCGATGACGTGCAGCCATTCGTCGTGAGTGAGAGTCGGAGTTTCGCCGGTGGTGCCGCACGGAACAAGGAAATCAATGCCGGATTCGATTTGCCAAGCGACCAGATTGCGCAGGGCAGCGTCGTCGATGGAGCCATCCTGATGAAAAGGAGTTACGAGGGCGGTGCCACATCCACGAAGTTGCATAGGAATAAGATAGCGCGAATGGGAGTCGAGGGAAAATCATGTGAGCGGGGTCACAGTTTCCACGGGGGCTGAAGCCCGTTCGTTTTTTGAGACCGTTTTCGCGGCCCTTAAAGGGCCGCTCTTCCACGGCGGTGCCAACTTTCGAGAGTGTTCCAACCGGCACTCGAACTGGGGGTCCCCGACGTGGGCTAAAGGGCCCGATCTTTCCTTAGCCGTGCATGCGAGACGGCGAAGATTGTTCTCCCTCGGTGTAGAAGGAGTGTGGTTCCCACCCTTCGAAAATCGCGAAGGGTGGGGCAGCCGAGCTTTTCGCGCTCTGCGAGATTTGGGATCAAACTGCAACCACGTGGGACGAATCGATCGGGAGTTGTTCGGCAGCTATAGTTCCCGCCAGACATCTTTGAAATCGTAGAAGCCTTTTTTCCCCATGAGCCACTCGGCGGCGCGGACGGCGCCTTCGGCGAAGCCGCGGCGTGATTTCGCATCATGGCTGAGATAGATTCGGTCGGCTCCGGATTCGAAGATTACTTCGTGGAATCCGACCACCTCGCCCTCGCGGAAAGAAGTGATCTCCAGGTCTTCATTCTGACCGCTGGAGTCGCGGATGAGGCGCTGAAGGGCCATCGCAGTTCCCGAGGGCGCGTCTTTCTTGTGAACATGGTGACGCTCGAAAATTTGTCCCGTGTACTCGTGGCGAAGGGCGGCAGAGGCAGTGCGGGCGATGTCGAAGAAGAGATTTACGCCAACAGAGAAATTAGGGGAATAGACGAATCCGGTCTTGTGCTGCTCTACCAAGGTTTTGACGCGGTCGAGGTCTTTATACCAACCAGTAGTGCCGACCACCATGTCCTTACCCGCATGCACACAGGCTTCGATGTGGGAGAGCACGCAATGCGGCGCGGTGAAGTCGATTACACAATTGATGCCGGCAAGAGTTTCAGGCGCAAGCGCCGCGCCTGACGCGTTCTCGTCGGCGCTCACCACTAGCGCGTGATGTTTGCGCTCCGCGGCAACCTCCGCTACGAGTGATCCGGTTTTGCCTCGACCTAAAAGAAGAAGGTTCATGCGTGACGCCTCTGACGATTTAACCACAGGCGTCCCAATCGAACACAGCAGACTACGAGGGAAACTGGATTGACTTTTGCTGCTTAACCGCAAACAGGGAATCTTGATCAGTAAAGGGCGGTGGTACGACAACACTGCCCGGCACGTCCGCATCCCATACCAGCGCCGCGGAGAGGGAGAGTCATGGACCAAAATCGAATGATGATAGTGATCGCAGTTCTGGTCGTGGCGATTATCGTGATCGCCGCCATCGCGTTTATGAATTCGCGGAGGCGGCGCAGACTTCAACTACAGCAGCGCTTTGGGCCCGAGTACGACCGGGTTCTCAAGCAGGAGGGCGACCCGAGGAAGGCCGAGGGGGTCCTGGAGTTCCGTCAGAAGAGGAGAGAGAAATTCAGAATTCATCCACTTTCGGCGTCCGACCGGTCAAGTTTTGCCACGCGCTGGAACGAGGTGCAGGCGCGATTTGTGGATGATCCAAGAGGAGCGGTGACGGTAGCTGACAGTCTGGTCACCGATGTCATGCAAGCGCGGGGATATCCAATCGGAGAGTTCGACCAGCGAGCGGCGGATCTTTCGGTGGACTATCCGCTGATTGTGGAAAACTATCGCGCGGCACACGATATCGCTTTGCGTCATGGCCAGGGCAAGGCCAACACGGAAGATCTGCGGCAGGCGATGGTCCACTACCGCCTGCTGTTCCAGGAACTGCTCGATGAACAGCGTCAGAGAAAAGGAGCATAAAGATGGCGACACCGTTGAGAAAAGATAACGAACAGTTCGAAGACCGATTTGAAAACCAGGAAATCACCACGGCCGATCTGGCCCAGGGGAAAAGGCCAACTGCCGAAGCGCGGGGACCACAAGCGGTTAAGGACGATCGAGAAATGGGGCGCGTCGCCGGGGCCAGCGAGGCGGCTGCGACCGATACAGCGGGTTCCCGCGAAATAGGGGATGACGGGACCGGACCTCTTTTTCCCAGTGAGGAACTGCACGGGCTGCGGGCACGGTGGAAGGAAATACAGATTGCGTTCGTGGATGAACCGCGAAAAGCGGTTGAGCAGGCAGATGGATTGGTTGCGTCGGCGATGAAGCGACTGGCGGAGGTTTTTGCCGAGGAACGGGCTGGTCTTGAGCGCCAGTGGGATCGCGGAGACGACGTCTCAACGGAAAACCTGCGTGTGGCGCTGCAGCGCTACCGCGCATTTTTCGACCGGCTGCTGTCGGTGTAGCGGTAGGGATGCTTCGACTCGGGTGGGGATCGCTTCGCGGTCCTCACCTTCGGTCAGCATGACAAAAAGCAGGTTCTGCCGCGATAACGAGCACTAGTCCAGCCGTCTCAGGCGAAAACTTCAGGATCGAGTTCCGAGAAGAATTTAGTGTGCAAGCGCTGAATCACGCCGGGGACTTCATCCTCTTCGATTACAAACGTGAGGTTGATTTCCGAGGCGCCTTGGGAAATCATGCGGATCTTCTTGTCGGCGAGCTCGCGAAAAACCAGCGCGGCGATGCCGGGAGTATCGCGCAGGTTCTCACCGACGAGGCACACGATGGCTTTACGGCCCTCGTACTTGACGTCGGCGAGCTTGGCAAGATCGGCCGCGAGCGCGGGGATCGCCTGATTGGAATCGACCGTCAGGGAAACACTGACTTCCGAGGTTGAGACGACGTCCACAGCGACCTTGTGACGGTCAAAGGCCTCGAAGATGGCACGGAGAAATCCGTGAGCCAGCAGCATGCGAGGCGCAGCCACGTCGATGATGGTGATGCGTTTCTTGGCCGCGATGGCTTTGAAGATGTTCTTCGTTTTCGGCGCGCGCGTGGTGATGCGCGTTCCCTCACACGAGGGGTTGCGGGAATTCAAGACGTAGACCGGGATGTTCTTCTGAATGGCGGGCAAGACGGTTGCCGGGTGGAGAACCTTAGCGCCGAAATACGCGAGTTCGGCGGCCTCGTCGAAGCTGATGACCTTGATGCGGCGGGCCTCGGGGCAAGTGCGGGGGTCGGTGGTGAGGATGCCGTCGACGTCGGTCCAGATTTCGATGCGTTCGGCGCCTAAGCCTGCGCCAAAAATCGCGGCAGAAAAATCAGAGCCGCCGCGACCGATCGTGGTCGTAATTCCTGCGCGGTTGGCGCCGATGAAACCGCCCATTACTGGGACTTGTCCTGCGTCAAGGAGAGGCCGAACTTTTTCCTGAAGCTTAAGATTCGTTTCCTCGTACTGAGGAACAGCCTGCATGTACGCGTTGTCGGTGATGAGGACATCGCGCGAGTCGACATGCGCTCCTTTGAGTCCGTGGGCTTCAAAGGCGGCCGCGACGATTTTGCTCGAGAGCATTTCGCCGAAGGCGGCGACATGATCGGTAGTACGAGGAGTGATTTCTCCGACGGCCGAGATTCCGCGCAGCAGTTCGTCGAGAGCTTCAAAGTCGGATCCGAGTTCGGAATGAAATTCGGTGAAACGTGCGGTCCCCAGAAGCTCGCTGGCCGTGTTGTAATGGCGCTCTTGCAGCGAACGGCAAAGTTTAAGTGCGGTCTTGCGCTCGCCTTCGCCAGCGGCCCGCGCCATGGTCAGCAACGTGTCGGTCACTTTTGCCATGGCGCTGACGACGACGACCGGCTGCTGGGATAAACGCCCCTGAACGATGGAAGCGACGCGATCGATGGCTTTGGCGTCCTCGACCGAGGTGCCGCCGAACTTCATGACGATCATCGAAGAGGAGCCCTCCGATGATCTGGAACTACTGTGAGCGCGGGCGCGTTGCTTGGGAGATCCTTCGCTCCGCCTGAAAAACGGCTGCGCTCAGGATGACTCCAATCGGGATGCCCCGGGTTATTTGAGGAGCACGCACTCATCCCAGGTATCCTTTGGCCTTCAGCAGTTCGGCGTTGAGAACGGCTGCGCCTGCAGCTCCGCGGATGGTGTTGTGCGAGAGCACAGTGAACTTCCAGTCGAGTACCGAGCAGGGACGTAGGCGGCCGACGACCGTGGTCATGCCGGCGCCCGTATCAACATCGAAGCGCGGTTGCGGACGATCGGACGCAGTCACGTAGATTACCGGCTTTTCGGGAGCGCTGGGCAGCTTCAACTCCTGAGGCTCTGCGCGATAGCTGGTCCAGGCAGCGATGATCTCTTCGGCAGTAGCTTTCTTCTTAAGGCGAATTGAAATCGACTCGGTGTGGCCATCTTCCACAGCCACGCGGTTGCATTGCGCACTCATGGCGAAGCCGCCTGGGATGACCTTCGATCCGTTGACTTGACCGAGAAGCTTTTTTGTTTCCTCCTCCATCTTTTCTTCTTCGTTCTTGATGAAGGGAATGACGTTACCAAGGATGTCGAGCGAAGCTACGCCGGGGTATCCGGCGCCGCTGACGGCCTGCATGGTGACGGCCATAACGGTTTCAAGCCCAAACTTCTGGTGAAGAGGGGCCAGGGCCAGCACCAGTCCGATCGCAGAGCAATTTGGATTCGTGACGACGTAGCCGCCGGATTTCTTGCGCCACGCCTGGATATCGATGAGCTTGATGTGGCCGGCATTGACTTCGGGGATGACGAGGGGCACGTCTTCTTGCATGCGAAGAGCGCTGGAATTGGAGACGACCGCGCAGCCTGCGTCGGCAAAACGCGGCTCGAGTTCGGCGGCAATGCCCGAATCGAGTGCGGCGAAGATAATCTTCGGCGCCCCGTCGGGTGTGGCCGGGGAAACGGTCATTTTGGCCACGTCAGCGGGGATCGCTGTTTTCAGGCGCCAGCGGGCCGCCTCCGCGTAGAGTTTGCCCTCAGAACGGTCGGAAGCGGCCAGCCAGGCCACTTCGAACCACGGATGGTGCTCCAGCATCTGGATGAATCTCTGTCCGACGACACCGGTAGCGCCAAGAATGCCGATAGGAATCTTCTTGTTCATGTGAATACTTGGAATTTTATAACAAGCGGGGCGTAGTTCCGGCCTGAGGAGTCGCCGCAGGCATTACCAAAGCGCAGTCCACTTTGATTTGAGAGGTAGGAACCGGGCTATTTGTGATGAACCGGCTGGCTGCCGATCGAGTAATCCGAGGTGAGCGGGCCGAATTTTCTCTTCTCCGCGTACAAGCGCCAGCGACGGAATACGATGCGCAAGCTCGCCATGATGGGAATCGAAAGATAGATGCCGAGAATGCCGGCGATTTCGCCTCCGGCCATGACCCCGAAAATTGCGGCGAGAGGATGCAGTTCCATGCTGTCGCCCATGATGCGCGGAGAGGAGACGTAGTCCTGAATCAAGCGCCAGGCGATGAGAAAGATCAGCACCACCAGCCAGTGGGAATAACTCATCAGCAGGACGACGGAGATGATGGCGATGCCCGCGACCAGCGGACCGACTACGGGCACGAATTCGAAGACTCCGCCCACCGTTCCGAGAACCAGCGCATAAGGCACCCGCATCGCGCCGAGAAATGCTGAGTAAACGATCAGAGAGAGCCCTGCCAGGGTGAGTTGAGCGCGGATGAAGTGCGCCAGCATCTGGTTCAAATCACCGAGAACATTCTCCAGAAATTCGCGTTGCGGCCGCGATTGAATCATGGAAAGGAGAACGTCGCTGAAGGAACGGCCGTCTTTCAGGAAGAAGATGGAAAGAAGCGGGACAATGATCAACAGCCATGCCTGTTTAGCCACGTCGGCGGTGCGCAGGCCGATATGTTGTGCCAACTGCTCGATATCGTTTTGATGGCTGACCAGAAAAGACTGTACAAAGGCGGTCGTGTTGTAATTCCAACCATGTTCGGCGCCGAGCTGGTTGGCGATCTGTCCGGAACTGAGGCGGGAGAGAAGTCCCGGCAAGGATTGACCTAGCCGAGCGGCTTCGTGCGTGACTTTTGGGCCGACGATGACGAAGAAGACGACGACCAGTACGAGCAGGAGCGTGTAGATAACGGCGATGGCGCGTCCACGGCCTTTGAGGAAGCGCTCCAGGTGAGCGACGAGCGGGCTCATCAGGTAGGCGAAGAAGATGGCAAACAGGAAAGCGATGAGCGTGTCGCGGGTGACGTAGAGGAAGCCGAGCCCCAGTGCAAAGAGGAGCACCGTGACCAGGACCCGAGCCGTGCGTGAGTCAGTCAGCAGCAATAAGTTTTCCAGGGCGATCTCGGTTCTGCTGCCGGGGGAAAAGGTTCAGTCCCGGACTACCTCGGTATTATCGGCAGGGATCGCCACGCGCATAAGCTTAAAGTGGTCGCTATCGTCCACCCAAAGCGCCCACTCAAAATCGTCGCCCTTCAGATTCAAACGTATCAAATTCCGTTCTGCGCCATGCCAAGTAACTTTCTCCGGACCGACCAGGGAGATGCGAATGCGCGCCGAACTGCGGTCCTGAGGGATGACAACGCCGAATTCCGCGGGCTCCTGTTTGCATTTCATGCTCCCATTTTCGGGGCTGCAGTTGGCTGCCAGGTAGCGCCAGATCAGGACTTCACGCTGGATGAAGAAATTGTTATCGAGAATGACGGAAGTGTTCGGCATCAGGAAAGGCTGCTCGGCTGGTTTCGAGGAGGATGGAGTGACGATCTTCTCAATCAGGAATTCATTATTGGGCAAAACCGTCAAAGAACCGCCGGAAGACAGACTCCACTCGTAACGGATAAGCTGCCCACTGGAAGTAATCTGCAGGTCGGATTTCTGGCTGACCGGATCGCTCCCAACCAATTGCTTGAGCTGTGACTTGATCGAACTCTCGGAATTCTGTTGCTGGATATCGAAGGTTTCAGTCGCAACGCGCTGGCCTTTAACGAATATTCCGAAAGCGCCGGAGTCGACGGTCTGAGCGGCGCCTGGTTTGGGGTCCTTTTTGTCGCGCGCAAGGGATGGTGTAAGTAGTGCAAGGGATGAGGCCAATAAGAAGGCAGCCGCCCGAAACCTGGTTCGATCGAACTTCACTCGACTTCTCCTTCTTCACGGCGGATTTCGATGCTCTTCAGTTTGAGCCTCTGCACGATCTCGTCTGCGATCGCATCAACCGCACGGCCTCCGGTTTCAAACCGAAGTGACGCTCCGGAGTACTTCTTGCGACGAATCTGGTGAAGCTCGCGAAACTGATCCTTGCTGCGAAGCAAAGGACGTTCCGCGCCCAATTCGCCCGCTTGCCGGCAGCATCGATCCCAAAGTTCTTCGACCGGGGCATCCAGAAAAAGCGTGACTATACCCGCATCCCGGAGAAGCTTCGCATTGTTATCCTGCACAAACGCCCCGCCGCCGAGGGCGACAATCCTTGAAACGCCCCCCCGCAATTCCTGGAGCACTTCCTGCAATGCCTCGTGTTCGTACCGGCGGAATTCAGGCTCTCCGGAATCGCGGAAAATATCCGCGACCTTACGGCTGGCTTGCCGTTCGATCCGGTCGTCAAGATCTTCAAAGACCCAGTTCAAACGCTGCCCTAAGGCGCGGCCGACGCTGCTTTTGCCGGCTCCCATAAAACCGACCAAGAAGAGGGCATTCCCCGGAGCAGCACTCTTATTTCCGGAAGGCGAAACCCGCGCATGAGTACGCGCTGTAGTACCGACCCTTCCAGAACGCTTTTGCGAGCGGCCCGGTTTCTTCTCTTTTCTATTTTTCAGAGCGTTTTCTGAGGTGGATTTTACCACTGAAACTGCGCAACACTACGGTCGAAGAGACGGCCGCACGCCCCATGGTACCCCAGAAGGCACTTCCTTCCTTCAAGACGAAGGAAGTGTGAGATTTTGGCTGAAGAGGGATGTCGTCGTGCACTTCTCCGCGGACCGTACGGGCGCTGACGTCAGCGGAAGTGGTTTCAGGAACGACCGCTTCGATGTCCCCACTGTGGCTCGTAAGGCGATACTCGCCGTGATCGCCGAAATCGCCCACGTAACTGATCGCGCCGCTGGTCGAGATGACTTGGATAAGGGGCCCGGTGACGCCCTTCAGTGTGACACTACCGCTAAGAGAGTCGACTTCGACGTGGCCGTCCTGCACATTGGTCAGAGTCACAGGACCGTTCAAAGTTTTCACATGAACGTGAGCATTGGTAATGTCGCGAAGATCGACGGTGGCCGCCGCACCTTCCAGACTCAGATCACCATGAAGCCTCTCTGCGTGCAGAGTGCCACTGCTCGAGTGCAGCGTGATGCTGGCGTCGGCGGGAGCCAGAATTTCATAGTCGACGCGTCCGGTTTTTTCGTCCGCGCCGGGCAGCAGGTGAGACTGGACCTCCACGCGATTCCCGACGAGGGAGTTATCCACCTCAACCTTGTCGGATGCGATGACCGCATTGATGACGACTACGTTGCCCGTTGAGGGCTTTACCGACACGGAACCGTAAGTATTGTTTACCGAGAGTCCTGCCTTGGGACCGACATTGAAACGGAATTCCTTGTGCGTCTCAGCTACCAGGGTTGCGACCGACATTCCGGCCATCACCGCGCTGATTGCTGCGAGCTGAACTGTACGCCCATTCATACGTTTACTCGAGTCCCCTAATTTCTATTGGCCAGCTTGCGGCTGGCTGCGTGGCAATCGCGCACCATTATTGCAGAGAACGGTCCAACGCCAACTCAAAAAGCATTGCCTTCTGTTGATAGGCTTCCAGCAGCGACCGGCGAGCTTCCTCATCGTTGGGATCGGCGTCCACGGTGCTCTTTGCATCCCGGATGTAATCGTTGACCCGCTGCAAGTTGTCGGTGTATTGGGCCTTCAGCGCGGGTGACTGCTGCGAGATTCCCTGGAGCAGGTCATCGTCGTTCAGCCCTGCGATCGTTGCTTCTGAAACGGCTGCTGATGTGACTGGCCGAATGTCATCATGCGCAACCGACTGACCTGGAGAATGTTGCCGGACATAAATTCCTGCGGTGATCAACAGAAGCGCGGCAGCAGGTGCCAGCCAACGTGCCCATCCCCACGAACTACCGAAAGACGGTAGCAGGGAATGGTGCGCACGTTGAGGGCGAATCAGACCCTCTTGTCGCAAAGCAGTTTCAATATTGTTCCACACGTGCGGGGCGGGCTCGTGAGCCGCACGCAAGTCGCCAGCCACGCAGGCGATTACCAGTAAGTCACCCACCAGAGCGGCGCACTCAGGGCAATCCTTGAGATGAGCGCGCTGTTCCGGCCGGTTGCCGTTCTCGTTCTCCGCTAAGCTCTCTCGTAATTCAACGCAAGTCATACAACACTCCCCAAGCCTCTGACAGCTTTTACTGCATCCGCATAGTTGTGTTCGCCTCGGTCGTTCCGCCAGTCTTAGGCTGGCTTCATGCTTGCTACTTACTTTGTTGCCTGTAGTACCCCTTCAGGATTTCTCCGCTTTTTCAGTTCGATTCATTTTGAGCATATCGCGCAGCTTCATGCGGGCCTTGTGTAACTGCGACTTGCTGTTCCCGATGGAGCAGCCCACGATCGCTGCGATCTCATTATGTTCATAACCTTCCACATCGTGAAGCACAAAAATCGTCCGATAGCCGGGAGGAAGATCCTCCACCGCTTTTTGCAAGCGCAGCCGATCGATCGAACCGGCTAAGGAGATATCTTCCGCCCCGAAGTCTTTCTTCGGCGTATCGTCTTCGCCACCACCCTGCGTAGTCTCCTCGAGCGAAACTACCGGAAGGCTCTTCTTCCTCAGGTGCATCAGCACCACGTTCACGGACAAGCGATGCAGCCAAGTTGAAAAGGCCGACTCTCCGCGAAACGTTCCAATCTTGCGGTAGAGCTGGAGGAACGCTTCCTGTGTCAGGTCCTCGGCCTCAGCCGTATTCGAAGTCATCCGAAGACATAGCGAATAGACACGTCGCTTATGCTTGTCGTACAGGGCCTGGAACGCTTCCGCATCCCCGAGTTTAGCCCTGTCGATAAGGTCGGCTTCGATCGAATCGGCAGGCTGTCGTTGTTTTGGGTCGGTCAAGTTGCCTTTTCCGGCCGCACCCCGTGAGATGCGGCTAAATATCTTTGCGTTGTATGGGTTGCAGGCAGTCGTGGTCGAAACTAGGGTAACTCCTGTATCTGAAATTGTAGAGCTTTTCTACTGTTCTTTGGATTGTTTCATGAGCTGCTCGGTCGCTGGAAATCCTTTGCTTGGATGACCTTGACGGCGCTGAGAGCTGCTTCTGCCAACACTATCCCAAAAACAGAGATCGCAATCTTCGTAAATTGGTAATTTTTTCGTCTCTATTTAGTCGCCTGCGATGTAGTGATGGTCTCTAATCCGTGGCCGTGGGGACCGAGTTCCCGCTGGCGAAGGAGGAAGGCAAAGGCCAATCCCAGGAAGCCCAGAATGGAGAAAATCCACATGCCCAAGTCGTATCCACGGGGATTGTCGGCTCCGGCATGGCTGTAATCGTTGGCCCAGCCAATCATCAGGTTGAAGCCAAAGAGTCCGATGTTCTGGATCATGGTCATCAGGCCATAAGCGGTGCCGAGCTTCGATTGATCCACGATGTACGCGACCGAAGGCCACATCACGGCTGGGATCAGCGAGAAAGCTACGCCCATTAAAGCCATCGGGACGTAGAGGCTTACGTGGCTGTAAGCCAGCATGAGGTAGACGGGGATCAAAAGCAGGGAACCAAACATCATCAACAAGGCGCGTTTGCCAATCTTGTCTACGATCAAGCCGAAGAGGGGAGTGGCAATCATGGCAAAAAGTGTCAGCATGCTGGAGAGAAATCCGCCAAACTCACGAGAGGTATGGTGCGCTTCGATAAAGAACTTCACGGCGAACGTCTGGAAGGGAAAAATCGCCGAGTAGAAGGTGACGCACAGCGCGACGATATACCAGTAACTTACGCCAAACTTGAACAGGTCTCGGAAGACTACTTTATCGGTGGAGGCTTCGCCGAGATGGAAGTTCTTTTCGGCATGCACTTCCAGGACCCAATAAATGATCGCTCCAATGACGCAGAAAACTGATAATCCGACAGCGATTAGAAACGGCCAGCGCCAGTAGGCATAGGCCGCTCGGGCCCAAGTCGGAGAGTTCAGAGCGGCGAAAGATCCCAGGCGGCAGATCGTGAGATTGATGCCGAAGGCGAAGCTGAGTTCTTTCCCTTTGAACCATCGGGCTAGCGCTGCCGTGACCGCGACATTCAGCGATTCAGCGCCCATGCCGAAGATGAGCCTTCCCAGGGCCATCACCCAGAGCGCCCCCGATGAGGCGGTGATCGCGGGCCCCACAAGGCAAAGGATGCCGAAGACCATCAGCGACTTGCGAAGACCCATCCGGTCGATGATGAATCCGCCGATGACGACCGTGAATATGTTGGGAAAGCTATAGATAGCCTGCAGGAAGCCGATGTCTTTGTCGGAAAAGTGAAGCTGAAGCTTCAGGACGTCAGCCAGAGGACTCAGAGCATCGTACGCGTAATAACTGCCGAACATCGCCAGGCTGAGAAAGACCAGAACCATCCAGCGATAAATGCGACTTGGCTCAGGACGGGAAGTGTCGTGCATTGGGCCCTTTTCTGCAGCGAATGATCAAGAATCGCAAACCGAGAAGATTAGCAGAGTGAGTCTAGGTTCGCCGAAATATCTCTGGGTAAACCGCTGGAATGGTGGTGGCCGAAAAGCACCATCCTGGTGGAAGTGGGCCACCAGAGGGGCAACGCTGAAACCGACCGCCCGGTCCGCGGTGAGAGGTAACATCATGAAGACTAAATCAATTACCCTCTACTGATGGCGCGGAGTTCGAGTGGCCCACATTCTGCACGTTGCTCAGTCACAAGTTCGTCCCCGGACTTGGATGTTTCCGCTCGCGACAACCAAACGGGTAATCCATTTCAAAGGAGTATCTCCCATGCGTTTACGCAGTTGTGGTCTCCCCTTTGTGTGCCTGCTCGTGCTAAGTCTCACGTTTCTTCTCGGTTGCAATAACACCCTGAATCCCTTGTGTTCGAGTGCCCGGCCAGCGCCAGTGATCGGATCGCTGTCGCCCAGCGTGGTTTCGTTCTCGCAGGTCCAGCAAGGCTTCACGATGGTGGTGAACGGCAGCGAGTTTGTGTCGTCGTCGCAAATCCTGGTGAATTCCACTCCACTTGCCACGACGGTTGTAAGCCCGACGGAGATGAAGGTGAATCTCACCACCGATGTGATCTCCGCCCCGGGTTCGGTGAAGATCATGGTGCAGACGCCGAGTGGGAATTCCGGAGACATTGGTTGTACAAGCGGAGGCACCAGCAGTGCACTCACACTCACGGTGAACTAGGAACGAGGAGAAGGAAAGCAGGCAGGGGACACGGCCTAGCTCCCGACGTAACGCGCGTACAAACTGCGGGCGACGGCCGTGTCCGTGGTTCCTTTGATGATGGCCCGTCCGTCGGGGAAGAGAGTCATCTCGTAGGGGTCATGCCAGAACTTGAGGACGAAGTCGTTGTGGCGGACGATGCCGTGCGGCTGGAGGCGGCGGTCCATCTCAGTGAAGTCGATCGGGCGCTGCCTCTCGTGGATTTGTACGGAATTTCTACCGCATAGTGTGATGTGCGGGCGTCCTTCGCCGGCGAGGTGGATGAAATCACGCTCTCCGCAAGCACGGCATCCAGCACGCGGCTTAGAGGCGGAAATTTCGGCATGCTCATTGGTCCAGAGATCAAAAGAAAGGAGGGTCTGGCGCAGGGACGGGGCCTGCGAACCATGGACCAAAATCTTGAGCGCCTCCGTGGCGGCGATCGACGCTACCAGGTTCACGGCAGAATTCAGAATGCCCGAGGTCTCGCAGGTGTCGACGATGCCCCGGGGCGAGTCGGGAAAGATGCACGCGATACATGCCGTCTGCCCCGGCACAACATTCAACGTGACCGCATAACTTCCTACGGCAGCGGAATAGATCCACGGGAGGGAACGATCGACGGCGTAATCATTGATCAGATAACGCGTTTCAAAGTTATCGGTGCCATCGAGGATGAGATCCATTCCTTGCAATAGCGCTTCGACATTGCCAGGAATCAGATCGTCAACTTTCGGTTCCACTTCGATTTCGGAGTTAAAGGCGGCAATCTTGCGACTTGCGGCTATGGCTTTGGGGAGAGAGTCGGCGGCATCGGTCTCGTCGAAAAGCGATTGCCGTTGCAGGTTGCTGGGTTCAACGTAATCACGATCGATGATGCGGAGCTTGCCGATACCGGCGCGGGCAAGCAGTCCAGCTAAAGCTGAACCGGTAGCACCGCAGCCGACAATCGCAACTTGCGCCGCAGCCAGTTTCTGCTGTCCTGCGGCGCCAATTCCTCGAAAAAGAATCTGGCGAGAGTAGCGATCACTGAGACTTGAGGTGCGCGGCAAGCTGTCACCACTCACGTTACTGTCGTTATGCGTTTCCCGTGCCAAAGAGGTCACCAGTTTCGAGGAGCAAAACAATTATTATAAGTGGGCGAGTAGAGATCGAAGCGGGCAGGTTCCATACCATCGCTTGCCCGCGCAGTACAACGGAGATTGGACGCGATCCATCGAAGTCATTAGCGTCTATCCAAGGACACCTTTGCCGAAACGGTACGCGACATTTCTGACCGCGATGTTCTTGCTGTGGTCTGTTGCCGTACTGGCAAAGCCGGCTGCCTCTTCTAAAGCCGGTCCAGTGCTTTCAGCAGAGCTTCTGGGTGCAGACATTGCCCAGGAACAAGCGCAGTCTCCTTCGGCGAACGCAGCCTTCGCCTATCAGGGAAAGACTGTTCGCGCGATTGAGTTGCCGGGAGTTGCGGATCGGGATCGTGACCACCTGTTGCAGTTAATTCCACAGAAAGCCGGCAGCCCGCTGGATCGCGATCAAGTGCGCGACAGTATTCGTACTCTTTTCGCGACCGGCCGCTTTGCCGACATTCAGGCGGAAGTGACTCCATCGGGGGATGATGTCGTTCTGACCTTCGCGACTTCGCCCAATTTCTTCGTCGGTGCGGTGGAGGTTGAGGGAGCTCCAACTCGCCCGAACGCGAATCAGATCGTAAATGCATCGAAATTCCAGCTGGGCGAGCTCTACAGCCAAGAAAAGCTGGACCGGGCACTGGAGAATGTCCGCCAACTCATGCAGGAGAACGGCTACTACAAATCGCGTGTTACGGCCGAGAGTACGTCGAATCCCAGCACACAAGAGGTAGACGTTCTATTTCATATTGACGCTGGGGCGCAGGCGCATGTGGGGGAGATTCGAGTCACCGGAACCACGAAGCTTACTTCGCCCGAGGTTCAGAGGATTGCCCACATGGATCCAGGCGATCGTCTCACATCCTCGCGCGTTAGCAACTCGCTTGCAGCGTCTTCGGAAGCGATTTCAGAAGGAGCAAAAAGTCCTGGCACAGGTCTCGATTGCCGAGCAGACCTACCGCCCGGAAAAGAACGCTGTAGATTTCACGTTCCAGATTGATAGCGGCCCGCAGGTACTGATCTCAGCCCAGGGATTTCATATCAGCCGCGGCGTACTAAGAAAGCAGGTTCCGGTGTATGAGGAAAACGCCGTCGACGACGATCTGCTGAACGAGGGCAAGCGCAATCTGCTCGACTACGTTCAGACCAAAGGACATTTTGATGCCAAAATCGAGATTCGAAAGGAAAACGATCCGAATATGCTGCGGGTGATTTACGTGATCGATCCCGGCCCGATCCATAAGCTATCTGTCGTGGATATCACCGGCAACAAGAACTTTCTTGACACGAAGACTCTGCGTTCTTACCTGCAAGTCCAACCGGCCAGCCGCCTTCTTAGTCATGGACGCTACAGCGAATCTCTACTGAAAAGCGACGTCGCTACCCTCGAAGGTCTTTACAAATCCAATGGCTTCCGCGCGGTGAAGATAGAAACGAAAGTCGATGACAACTATGAAGGAGTGCAGAACCGGCTGGCTGTCCACATCCATATCGACGAAGGTCCCCGCACCGAAGTAGGGACGGTGCACATCGTCGGCAATGAGAAGGTAAAGCCCGGCGAGTTACCAGAGCTCTCCACGCAGCCCGGCCAACCATATTCCGAACAGGGACTGGCCAACGATCGTGAACGGATTCTCAGCTATTACTTTGACCACGGGTTTCCTAACGCTTCGCTGGACATCACCACCTCCACACCTCAACCGAATCGTGAAGATGTGACCTTTACGATTGAGGAAGGAGAGCGTTTTGTCGTGGATAAGGTCATGGTCGGAGGCACAGAGCACACGCGCGATTTCGTAGTACAGCGCGAATTGGAAGTGCACCCCGGGAACCCCTTGAGCCAACAAGATTTGTTGAACACGCAAACCCGGCTCTACGACTTGGGCATCTTTAGCCAAGTGGATACGGCAGTGCAGAATCCGGAGGGTTCGGACCCGCAGAAGAATGTGCTGGTTCAGGTGCGGGAAGCCAAGCGCTACACATTCACGTATGGCGCCGGACTGGAGTTTGAGACCGGCCTGCCCGCTGGCGTGCAGGCTCCGCAGGGGAAGACGGGTGTAAGCCCGCGCGTAGAGTTCGATGTGACCCGACTCAACTTTGCCGGACGCGATCAGACCCTCACGTTCCAATCCCATGTCGGCAGCCTGCAGCAACGTGGCTTGGTGAGCTACGAGATCCCGAAGCTTCTGGACAGCGATAAGTTCAAGCTGATCTATACCATTTTCTACGACAATAGCCTGGATGTGGCGACTTTTACGTCGCAGCGATTGGAAGGGAAGATCGATCTGCGGCAGCAGTTCGGAAACTCGGGAAGGGAACCGGGAACGCGTCCGGGTCCGGATTCGATTACGTACCGTTTCGATTACCGAGCGGTGAAGGCCAGCCACTTCGCGACGAACTTTTCTCCCGGCGAAATCGCCATTTTATCGCTTCCCGCTCGAGTCGGCGGGCCTGGCTTCACCTTTATCCACGACAAACGGGATAATCCCCTGGAGAGTACGAAGGGCGACTATTTCACCCTGGACGCGTTTCTGGCCTCCAGCTTCTTTGGTTCACGCTCTGACACATCGAATTCGAGTCTGCCGACGAACTTCGCTCGCGCATTAGGTCAATACTCTTCGTATTACGCCTTTGGACCGAAGGGGAAGAAGAACCGGCAGTTTGTATTTGCCCGATCCACCAGTATCGGTATCCAGCAGCCATTCCGCGGAACCAAGGTTTTGCCACCGGGATCGTGTCCGCTGAATTCCGCAGGTGAGCCAACCTGTACTGATATTGCGACGATTCCGTTGCCGGAACAATTCTTTGCCGGGGGCGGCAACTCCCATCGTGGATTTGGGTTAAATCAGGCAGGACCTCGCGATCCCGATTCCGGCTTCCCGGTAGGTGGTACGGCGCTGTTCGTCAATAACCTTGAGCTCCGCTTCCCGACTATTTCGCTGCCCTTTCTGGGAGAAGGATTCGGTTTCGCCATTTTTCACGATATGGGCAATGTCTTCACGGCGCCTCACGACATGTTGAAGGGATTGATGCGCTGGCACCAGCCCGATACCCAGCCATGCCTGGCCAGTGGGTTACCAACCTCTCCAGAGTGCACGGCATTCAGTAACAAGGGGTATGATTACACTTCCCACGCAATTGGTTTAGGATTACGGTATAAGACGCCAATCGGACCTTTGCGATTTGACTTCGGGTACAACCTGAATCCGACCCGGTATTTTGAGAATTACCAGTACACGATTCCGAACACGCACCCTGCGCAAGTAGTGCCGGTGTTTGCGAAACAGCGGTTGCGGGGCTTCAACGTATTTTTCAGTATAGGTCAGCCTTTTTAATGCGGATTATTCTCGCCAAGTCGACCGCTGTTATCGGGTCTATCCTTCTCTTGTGCACGCTTGCGCTTCCTGCGGCGGCGGGCCAAGTCATCGACCGCATCGTGGCCACGGTAAACGGGCACATCATATTGCAGAGCGACTGTAACGATGCTTTGCGTTACGAAGCCCTGCTCAGCGCTCGCTCGCTGTCAGACTTCAATGACCAGGAGCGTCGCGACATTCTCGATCGGTTAATCGATCAGGAACTTCTCTCCGAACAGATGAAGTCGGCCTCGTTCCAGCACGCCACGGAAGCTGAGGCGGCCGATGAAATCACGGCGGCCCGGAAGCTTTATCCGGAGGCGGCGACCGATGACGGCTGGCAGCAAGTGCTCAATCGATTCGGCCTTACCGACAAGATGGTGATGGCTGATGTCCGCGAGCAGATCGACTTGATGCGTTTGGTCGATGCTCACCTGCGTCCGGCGGTGCAGATCGACTCCAAGAGCGTGGAAGCGTACTATCGCGAGAAGTTCGTTCCGCAGTTGAAGCAATCGGGGGCCGATGAAGTTCCTCTGGCCGATGTGTCCGCCAAGATTCGTGAACTGCTGACTCAGGAAAAAGTCAACGAACTGATGGTCTCCTGGCTGCAGTCGCTCCGCTCGGAAAGCAGAGTGAGTGTTCCTGGCACGGAGGGTTCTCCCGCCGAGGGAGTTCAAAGCCGGTGACTGAACCCGCCGCCAGCGCTCGACGCTGGTGGAAGATCCTTCTCATCGCCCTGGTCGCGGCCTTGACCTGCGTCGTGCTTGGTTTGTGGTACACCACCACGCAATCCTTCCAGAATTATGTCCGATCCCGGATGGTCTCTGAAGTGGAGCGCATCACGGGAGGGCGTGCCGAAGTCGGCAGCTTTCATGTGGTCCCATTTCACCTGCAGGTTGAAGTGCGCAACATCACGGTCCACGGGACGGAAGCGCCGAACGATATTCCTCTAGCCCATGCGGACAGTTTCGTAGCTCAATTGAAGGTCATATCCCTTCTGCGGACTGAGTTTGGTTTCTACTCTGTAGCGCTTGAACACCCGGTGGCTCACGTAGCGATCGGGCCCGATGGAGCTACCACGAACATCCCCGCTTTGCGCGGCATGCGACAGGCGGAGCGCACCACGACTGAGCTCGAGCGACTTTTTTCCCTCTCCATCGATCACCTGGCTGTGCGCAACGGTGAATTACTTTGGGCGGATCAGCAAATTCCTCTCAACTTTTCTGTCGAGGGCGCCAACGTTTTGATGGATTATTCATTTCTCCGCGGGCGTTATGAAAGCCATTTGGAGCTGGGGAAAGTCGACACCGCTCTTCAGGACTTTCGCCCTTTTTCGTGGATGACGACAATCGATTTCAGCCTCGCTCCCACATTCGCGGACGTCAAGTCGCTGAAATGGAGTTCGGGGCGATCGTCCTTGGAGGCGACTGGACGGATCAGCGACTTCCACAATCCGCGGATCGACGGGAGTTACCATGCGCAACTGAACGTCGGAGAGGCAGCAGCCATCGCACGCCGTAAAGATGTGCGCGAAGGTACAGCCGAGTTCAAGGGTGACGGCCATTGGTCGTTGAGCGAGTTTACGACGGCAGGTTCGATGGCGTTGCGCGACATCGGCTGGCAAACTGACCAGATCATTCTGAAAAAGGCCAGCGCCTCGGCGGACTACTCCCTGAACCAGGACCAACTCAAGGTTCAGAAGTTGCAAGGGAAGCTGCTCAATGGCATCTTCACGGGTGACGCCCTGGTCGATAACTGGCTGCATAGCGCCCCGCTCTCTCAGTCAGAGAAGGGGAAGAAGGAGGAATTGCCGACAATCGGAGTGGCCCGACCAGTGAAGAAGGGCGAGAGGGCGAAGATGCCAAGCGTGCAGAGCGGTGCGGTGCATTTGCGCCTGCGCGACGTTTCCGTTGCGGAAGCCGGGGCGGCCCTGGATGTCCCGGCGCATCCGCTCGACGGATTCAAGCCGGCTGGGTTGGCCAGCGGAAGTGTGGACGCTCTCTGGAAGGGAGCGCCGGCCAATGCCGAGATCGGCTTTAGCTTTGATGTGGCTCCGCCAACGCATACGACCGGTCGAGAGTTGCCGATCACGGCCCATATGCAGGGCAAGTATCGCGGTGCGAACGATTCTCTGGAACTCGCGCAATTCAATGTTGCCACCCCGTCGTCCAAAATCGCAGCCGAGGGAATGCTCGCTGAATCTTCACGCTTGCGTTTCTCCGTTTCGACTTCGAACCTGGAGGAGTGGCGCCCGCTGGTGCAGGCTTTGGGCGGTCCCACGAATCTGCCTTTTCGCGTTGATGGGAATGCAAGTTTTAACGGTACGGCCGCCGGAACTTTTTCCTCGCCGACGCTGGCCGGAACTCTAGTCGCTGAGGACTTCGAGTTCACCGTACCGGCCACTTCGCGCACGCAAGAAAAACCGGTGCACTGGGATTCACTGGCCGCGAGCGTCCAGCTTTCGTCCCATGAACTCTCCCTTCGCGGCGGTAGTTTGCGACGCGGCGATACCAACGCTGATTTCGAGGTGAACGCCGTCCTGCAAAAAGGACAGCTTACCGAAAGCAGTCCGTATACCGCACGCGTGAATCTACACAACGTAGACGTAGCGTCGACAGCGGCTTTCGCGGGTGTCGACTATCCTATCTCGGGCACAGCAGACGTCTCACTGCAGGTTTCTGGAACCCGGGCGCACCCCCAGGCGCAAGGTCACATTCATGCGGTCGATGGCTCCGCGTATGGCGAAGAGATCGAGAAGTTCGACGCGGACCTGCATATCGGAGCGAACGAGACAGCTCTTAACAACATCCATCTCATCCATCAGGACGCAGAAGTAAGTGGAAGCGCGGCCTATAGTCCTTCCAGCCGGGGATTCCGCATCGACCTTGCCGGGAAAAACTTCGATATGTCTCGCATCCGTCAGATTCACCTCGACGAACTGCCCATCGAAGGTCGCGCCGATTTCACCCTGCAGGCAAATGGAACAACGGACTCGCCGGTTATCAATGCTCAATTGCAGGTTCGCGACCTGACGCTCGATCGTGAGCGCTCTGGCGAAGTCGACATCCAGGCCACTACTCAAAATGGTCAACTCATTGTCAGCGGAAGCTCGAAACTGCTGAAGGGCACGTTGACGGTGGAAGGCACCATTGGAATGCACGGTGATTATCCCGCGAACATCGCTGCACACACCAATCATGTCGACCTCGATGCGTTGTGGCGTGCTTACCTGGGAAATCAGCTTACCGGGCACTCCTCGGCGACGGGCGTTATGACGATGCAGGGACCGCTCCTTCATCCCCAGCAGTGGAAGTTGGCTGGCACAGCGTCGGATCTGTCGATTGAGATCGAGTACGCCAAGCTGCACAACCAGGGTCCGGCAAGTTTCACTTATGCGGATCGACTGCTGCACATCAACGAAGCCCACCTCGTCGGCGAGGGTACCGATGTTACCGGTCACGGCTGGATTTATTACGCTGAGGGTCAGCGCCTGGACTTTGTTGCCGATGGTCACGCCGATCTGCGGTTCTTCGACATGATCGACCCGAATCTCGCTGCGACAGGGCAGGCGGTCGTTCACGCGACCATGGGTGGCACGGTCAAAGACCCGCTGCCTCAAGGAACGATCCAGATCTCGAACGGGACCGCCAATTATGCTGGGTTGCCCAGCGGTCTTAGCGAAATGAATGGGAACCTTCTGTTCACGCGAGATCGCATTCACATCGAGCAACTGACGGCCCGAACCGGCGGCGGAACGCTGGATCTCAAAGGCGATGCCAGCAATTACAACCAGCAATTGAATTTCAATCTCACTGCGATCGGCAAAGAAGTGCGCCTTCGCTATCCGCCGGGCGTGAGTTCGACGGCCACCGCAGAGCTGCATTGGGTGGGCACGAAGTCGGCCTCATTGGTTTCGGGCGACATCCTGGTCACAAAACTCGCGGTAACTCCGGGCTTCGATTTTGGCTCTTACCTCGAACACAGCCGCCAATCCGCGGCGGTCACTTCGGCCAACTCGCCGCTCTACAACATCAAACTCGACGTCTCGGTTCGCACCGCTCCAGAGCTCCAGATGAAGACAGCCGTCGCCCGCCTTTCAGGCGATGCTGATCTGCGCCTCCGAGGATCCGTCGCTCGGCCCAGTGTTCTCGGACGGGCCGACATTCTGGAAGGCGACGCGACCTTCAACGGCATTAAGTTCCGCTTGGAACGCGGGGATATTACGTTTGCCAATCCTGTGGCCATCGAACCGCAGGTGAACCTGCAAGCCACAACCCACGTTCGCAACTACGATCTCGATGTAACCGTGACCGGAACGCCCGAGCGCCTGAATGTGAACTATCGCTCGGAGCCGCCGTTGCCGAAGTCTGACATCATTGCTCTTCTCGCCTTGGGCCGTACCAGCGAGGAGTCGGAACAACTTCAGCAGCAGTCTGGGCAGACGCTGTTCACCGACGAGGCGACGAACCTCATCATTAACCAGGCGATCAACTCCACGGTTAGCAGCCGCATGCAGAAGCTGTTCGGAGTAAGCCGCATCAAGATCGACCCGCAGGGACTGACTACCGAAACCAACCCGACCGCCCGCGGCCCTCAGATCACGATCGAACAGGAATTCGCCAATAACTTGTCGCTCAGCTACAGCACAAACGTGTCACAGAGTTCGCAGCAGATCATCCAGGGCGAGTACTACTTCAATCGCAATCTCTCGGTGCAGGGTACACGCGATCAGAACGGCGTGGTCAGCTTCGACGTGCGGGTCCGACAGCGCAAAAAATAGTCTCGGGGAACTAGAATGTGTGAGGCACTCGCACCCCTCCATGATCGTCCCCGACCCTGATTCCTATTCCGACCTGAGGCGCCAGATGGTGGAGCTGCAGTTGCGCGCCCGTGGCATTGCTGACGAACGCCTGCTCACTGCGATGCGGCGTGTGCCGCGCCATGAGTTTGCACCCGAGCAATATCGCTCGCAGGCCTACGAAGATTATCCGTTGCCGATTGCTGAAGGCCAGACGATCTCGCAACCTTATATCGTCGCGCTGATGCTTGAGGCCCTCGCCCTCTCGCCGTCCGACAAAGTGCTGGAGGTTGGAACTGGTTCGGGCTACGTTACCGCGCTGCTGGCGGAGATGGTTTCAGAGGTGATCTCGATTGAGCGGCACCCGGTTTTAGCCGATTCGGCGCGAGCGCAGCTGGCAACCATGGGTTATCAGAATCTTATCGTCCTTGCTGGCGACGGCACTCGAGGAGTTCCACAGTTCGCGCCCTACGACGCCATTGTGGTTTCGGCAGCTGCCGCTGAGTTGCCACAGGAGTTGGTCGACGAACTCGCCGAGGGCGGACGCATGATCATTCCCATAGGCACAGGCGACTCACAGCAGTTGCAATTCATCTACAAGGAGACTGGGGAAATCAAGACGAGAATGCGAGAACTCTGCCGCTTCGTGCCGCTGATTTCGGGCGGGTGAGAGATCGTTGGTCGTTGCGGACAAGAGTAGGGCAGAGAGCTCAGAACGGTCTTCTGCGCTGCATTACAATCGATTCATGCCGGTGCTGCACAACCTGCGCGTCACGCTGGAGATGATCAAGTGGGAGCACTCCATCTTCGCGCTTCCGTTTGCGCTGTGTGGAGCGATGCTCGCTGCCGGCGGTTGGCCCCCACTTCACCAGCTTCTCTGGATCGTTGTCGCAATGGTCGCTGCGCGATCCGCTGCCATGGCTTTTAACCGCTGGGCGGATGCCGCAATCGATGCAGCCAATCCCCGCACCAGCACGCGCGCCCTGCCGGCCGGTCATCTTTCTCCAGCATTCGTAGTGACGTTCGTCGTGATTTCGAGCGCGGTGTTTGTGCTGGCTGCGAGCCAGCTGAATCGATTGACGTTGCTGCTCTCTCCGGTCGCGCTGGCTGTGTTGTTGCTCTACTCCTATACCAAGCGCGTGACGCGGTGGTCGCACCTGGTACTCGGATTTGCACTGGGTATCGCGCCCGCCGCGGCGTGGATCGCGGTTCGCGGCTCGCTCGATCCGCGCATTCTTCTTCTTACGGCGGCGGTCACGTTCTGGGTAGGCGGATTCGACGTCCTCTATGCCTGTCAGGATTACGATTTCGACCGCAGCGCTGGTCTGCATTCTGTCCCTCGCTACATCGGTATACGCGGCTCCCTGTGGATTGCGCGTGTCTTCCATCTCATTATGATTGGATTTCTCATCGGCCTGGTTCTCTCATTCGGTCTGGGAAAGATAGCCGCGCTCGGGATTCTCGCCGTCATCCTGCTTCTGCTGTACGAACATTCTCTGGTGAAGGCGGATGATCTTTCGAAATTGAACGCCGCTTTTTTCACCATGAACGGAGTCATATCAGTGCTGTTCTTCGTGTTCGTCGCCGCCGACTTGCTCCTTCGCAAATAGATTCCGGCGCCAACTGGCTCCTTCGATTCATGGCATAATCGCTGACGCAAATCTGGAGGCTCGGATGCGTTTCCCTGTTCTTGCTGTGATCGTTCTGATGCTGTTGCCGGTATTCTCTTGGGCGCAACAGGCTGCGTCTGCTCCACCGCCCGCTCCCGGCAGCGCTGCCGATCTCGTGCAACGCGGAGAAAAACTGAGTCATGACGGCAATCAGGACGATGCTCTTGCCCTGTACCGGCAGGCACTCGAGAAGTCTCCTGATTTCTATCAAGCGCATCTGGAATCAGGCATTGCTTTCGATCTGAAGGGCGAATACGCAAAGGCACAGGAACACCTCACCAAGGCAGTGGATGTCGCGCCCGCAGATTCCAAGCAGCAGGCGTTGCGCGCGCTGGCATTTTCGTACGCGTTCCAGGGGGACGCCTTCAAGGCCGCCGAGCCAGAGATGCAGGTCTTCAATGCACGGCTGGCGAAAGGCGATTCCGTTGCCGCAGCAGAAACCTGCGATGAGCTTGCTCGCATCTACCTTGAGCTGGGCGATCCGGATCACGCCTACAAGTGGTACAAGATGGGCTACGACACGGCGTCGCGCAAGCCCGATCTTTCCGAGGCTGACAAAAATCTTTGGCTTTTCCGCTGGGAGAGCGCCCAGGCGCGCGTGGCTGCTCGCCGCGGAAATGCTGACGAGGCTCAGCAGCACGTAAAGGCCGCTAGGCCGGCACTCGACAAGGCTAATAATCCCGACCAGATGAAGTTCTATCCGTATCTGACCGGCTACGTTGCTTTCTATACGGGGGACTACAAGACAGCGATTGCCGAACTCCAGAAAGCGGATCAACATGATCCGCTGATCCTTGTGCTGCTGGGTGAGTCCTACGAAAAATCAGGCGATGCCGCTCAGGCCCGCGATTACTATCGCAAGGTGCTCGAGATCAACATCCACAATCCAACGAACGCCTTTGCGCGCCCGCTCGCCAAGAAGAAACTGGAGTCGGGATATTGAGAAAACGCCCGCAACTGGTACCTGTACGTTGCGGGCATTCTTAATGCTCGGATTCGAGGTGCTCTCGCACTGTGGTCTACTGATTGACGCGCAGCAGCATCATCGTTCCTTTCTCGATCTTGACGTTATTTTTTTCCGAGGTCATTACTGAGCCTTGAGTCGTATTCTGCGCGGTTGTCTCGAGTTTCACGTCGGGCATCCCGATGACACCCTGGGTATTTCCGGTGATGGGCGGTCGTGCGCTCGTCTGGGCTGGTGTGTCAGACGATCCTCCTCCCGCCGGATAATTCTGACCATGCGGACTGGCGTTTTGGGAGCTGGAGCCTTGTGGGCTGGAACCTCCCATGGATCCCGAGCGTCCGCCGCCCATAGAAGAACTCGGAGCGGCGGCCGGACTGCCACCACCCGAGTCACCGGCTGCGGATGCCGGGTTGTTGGTCTGCGGAAAAATCACGGCCTGGATCGACATGGGCAGCGGCATCTGGTCGCCCTTCACCACGGCATGATCGAAGGCGATACCCAGTTGCGATTCCTTCTGCTCTTTGTTGCGCGGCTGCGCTTCCGTTACGTGGCCGATAATTTTTGTGTCCTTGGGGACGAGGACCTCGCCAGTGTTTGTTTTCATATCCTGCGTTACCGTGGCAACGACTTCTTCCCCAGTCTTTGCCTTCTTGGCGTCGACCGTCTTCGCTAGCTCCACAGGAATCACGCTGCCCGGCGCAATCTTCAGCGGATTGTTTTTCGGCTGACTCGGATTTGTCGCGGCATTTGCTGCCGCGCCCGAGGCGGGCTGCCCAGCCGGTGTTGCGGGTTGTTGTTGGGACGCTCCGGGTTCAGAACTCGGGGCGGGCGGAGTATTTTGTGCCAGCGCTACTGCGCAAAGCAGTGCTATCAGGAAAAGTGCGGGAACTAAGTTTTTCACGGTCCAGTCTCCTTTGCAGGCAATCAAGCGCGCGCAACCGCCAAGGAATAGATGCAGTTCTGCTTTCCGAGGTAGGCGGCGTTCTGCGGTTCAGCCGACAACCGCTTGCTTCGTGGAAGCATCGTAGTGCCGTGAAAATAAAGGTGGTTTCTCTCGCTCTTCTTTTCGTCGGACTAAGTCTGTTGGCCGCCTGCACCAATGAGAGTCCCGATCAGATTCGTCAGAAAACGGCTGAAGAAACCGCTGCTGTCAAACGCGACAGCAAGGCGGTTGCCGAGGGACTCAAAGACGGGCTGAGCAGCAAGAGGTCCGTCGACCTCAACAAGGCATCGAAGGACGATCTGACGTCCCTTCCAGGCATTACAGCCCGAGAGGCGGACCGCATTATCGCTGAGCGCCCATACGCCAACAGCCACCAACTCGTGACCCGGCATGTGCTTTCCGAGGACGAATACTCGCAAATCCAGGACAGGGTCGTAGTGAACCGTTAGCTTCCGGGCAGGGTCAGAAACTGCCATTCTTGATATCGTCGTTCTTGATATCATCGAGGGGATGGCTTCTTCGATCCAGTCTCAGGCACACGCATTCCAGACAGACGATTCGCGGCTCGGCCCGATTCATGAAAAAGTGATGGCTGGCGTGCGGCTTGACGCCAATGATGCTGTTACTTTGTACCGCACCGGCGACATTCTTGCTGTGGGCTGGATGGCCAACCTCGTCCGCGAACGGATGCATGGCGACAAGACCTATTTCAACGTTAACCGCCATATCAATCCGACGAATGTCTGTGTGGCCGCCTGCCGTCTGTGCGCCTTCGGCCGCAAGAAAGATACGCCCGGCGCCTACACCATGGCTCTTGAAGAAGCATTCGAGACTGCGGCTTCCGGATACTCCGAAGCAGTCACAGAGTTTCACATCGTCGGCGGTTTGCATCCCGACCTGCCGTTTCAGTATTTCCTCGATCTTTGCTCTGGCTTGAAACAGCGCTTTCCGCAAGTACATCTCAAAGCGTTCACCATGGTTGAGGTCGCGTATCTGGCGCGCCGCGCGAAGCTGTCGATTCGGGAAACGCTTGAGCAATTAAAAGCTGCAGGCGTCGATTCGCTCCCCGGGGGCGGTGCCGAAATCTTCGCCGACCGCGTGCGCCACATCATTTGCGATCACAAGATCGATGGCGATCAATGGCTGGAGACTGCCAAGATGGCTCATCAACTCGGACTGAAGTCGAACGCGACCATGCTTTACGGCCATGTTGAGAATGATGAAGACCGCGTCGACCACCTGCTGAAGTTGCGCGCTTTGCAGGGCGAAACTGGCGGATTCCAGACGTTCATTCCGCTGGCTTTCCATCCTGACAACACTCCGCTGCAGCACCTTCCGAAAACTACGGGGATGCTCGACATCAAGCAGATTGCGGTGAGCCGTTTAGTGCTCGACAATTTCCCGCACATCAAGTCGTATTGGCAGATGATGACGGCGAAGATCGCGCAAATCTCATTGCGCTTTGGCGCCGACGACATGGACGGCACCGTCATCGAAGAGAAGATCTATCACGATGCCGGTGCGACCACGCCGCAAGGCATGCGCCGGGAAGAGTTGGAGCGCCTGATTCGAGCCGCTGGCCGTGTGCCGATCGAGCGTGACACGCTGTATCGCCCGGTTACCCGCACCGAGACCTCGGTCACAGTTGCCGTGTAGCGAATCGTTTTCCCGGTTTGCATTATTCCCCGAAACCTGTATCATCCCGTGATCTGTACCCGGGTATTTTGGGCTGCAAGCGGGAATGCCCTTCTGTGCAGGCATCTCGCAATCCGATGGGGACATCCAAGTTTTTCAAGCGACCGACCAAGTGGTCGGCCGCATCCGTTACATGCTCCGTCGACGTCCGCAAGAATTTGAACACCGAGTAGTTTTCCGGGAACAGAGAATGTCGCTTCTTACCAATGCGATGCATGCCGCTTTTCAGTTCGATCGAGGCGAACCGCTTCCGGAGGCGGGATATCAAGCACTGCGCCGGGTCTCGCGTGCAATCGCTGCGCATCACGACATCAAGACGCTTTTCCGCAGCCTTGCGGACTAGCTTCGCCCGGTCGTTAATTTTGTTTTTCTCCGGGTGTTTCTCTACGACGAACAGCATCACCTAATGCGTCTGCACGTGAGTGAAGCACCTGGACAGCCGCCTGAGCCCTTCAGCGAATTCCCGCCACAGGGCACCGCTGTCGGCTGGGTCTACGAACGCCAAGAGCCGCTCGTGATTCCTGATGTGGACAAAGAGACTCGATTCCCGCGCCTGCATGGGATTCTCAAGGAATATGGAATCCGCTCACACCTGACGTTTCCGCTGACGACTGCTCACGGACGCCTCGGAACATTCGCCGTAGGAAGCGATCAGGTCGAGGCATACTCCGAAGAAGATGTTCGCTTCCTTGCTCTCGTTGCCGATCAGATCGCGGTCGCCATCGATGATGCACTGCACTCCGAGGCGTTGCGGCAGACAAAGATCGAACTGGAAAAGAGAAATCAGCGCCTTCAATTGTTACTGGACGTGAACAACAGCATCGCTTCGAACCTGGAGCTTCGCGCTCTGCTTCTGGCAATCTCGGCGAACGTTCGTCGCGTGATGGAGGCCGACTTCGTCGGTGTGGCTTTACCCGATCCAACCGCTGGAGGCGTCCTGCGCGGATATGCCTACGAATCCGCCGAAGGTCCGGGACCCACCCGGGAGCAGGCAAAGTTTCTGAATGAGAAAGCGGGACCGGTCCTGGCGTATCGCACAGGTAAGCCGGTCGTTCTGCATGCTGCCTCCCTCGAGCAACTTCCCCCGGAGACCGATGAATTCCGGCAGTTGGGGATGCAAGAAGCTTGCTCACTGCCTCTCGTTAGCCGGGGGCGAATCCTCGGTTCGCTCGACTTGGGACGCGCCCGCAATGCACCTTTCACTCATGACGAAGTCGAGTTCCTGACCCAGATTGCCAGTCAGGTCGCAATCGCCGTGGACAACGCGATTGCGTATGGACAGATTGCGGATCTGAAGAACGAGCTTGCGCAAGAAAAGTTGTATCTGGAATCCGAAATTCGCAGCGAGATGAACTTCGCCGATATCGTGGGCAATAGTCCAACGATTCGCGCAGTGCTGGGCGAAGTCGAGATGGTCGCTCCCAGCGATTCGACCGTGTTACTGCTGGGCGAAACCGGCACTGGCAAAGAACTGATGGCGCGCGCGATCCATGAGCGCAGCAAACGACGTTCGCACGCTTTTGTGAAGCTGAATTGCGCCGCGATCCCGACCGGATTGCTCGAAAGCGAAATGTTCGGCCACGAAAAAGGCGCCTTCACCGGCGCAGTGGCGCAGCGCGTGGGGCGGTTCGAACTAGCGAACGGCGGGACCATCTTTCTCGATGAAATTGGCGAAATTCCTCTCGAACTCCAGCCCAAGCTGCTGCGAGTTCTTCAGGAGCGCGAATTCGAGCGGCTGGGAAGTTCTCGAACCATGCATTCCGACGCCCGGCTGGTCGCGGCGACCAATTGCGATCTGCAAGGGATGGTCGATGAAAAGAAATTCCGCGCCGACCTCTACTATCGTCTGAACGTGTTTCCGATTTTTATTCCGGCGCTGCGCGAACGGCGTGAAGACATTCCTTTACTCGTGAGCCACTTCACGCAGCTGTTCGCGCATCGCCTGAACAAGAAAATCGAAACAGTTCCGACTGATGCGATGAATGCGCTCATCGATTATTCCTGGCCGGGAAACATTCGCGAACTTCAGAATGTCATTGAGCGCGCCGTGCTTGTATCGAATGGGCCGGTCTTACGTATTTCGCTGGCCGACCTGAAAATTCGTCCTGCCGCCAAGAGTCGCCCTCCAAAGGCAGAAGTCGCAGATTCTCCTGCAGAAACACAGCCGATTCGCGACGTCCTCGAAGACGTTGAACGGAAGCAGATCCTGGCCGCCCTGGAGCAATCGCATTGGATCGTGGCTGGTCCGAATGGCGCCGCAGCTCGCCTGGGCTTGAAGCGGTCGACACTCCAGCTCCGCATGAAAAAGCTGGGCATTGCGTCGCGCACCCGCTAACACCTTCCATACGCAGCTCATCAGTCCAATGCCAGAATTCCGGCGGTCGTCTGCTCAACAAGCTGGCACCTGGCAACTGGCACTTTCGTCAAGAAACTTCAAGCGCTTCTAAGTCCCTCGAACGAGAGCATTTTGAGCGAAGTCATTTCGCGGCGTGTTTGGTGCGTGCCTTGCAATAGACGAGTGCATTCAGAAACACAAGGAGTTCAGACATGAAGAGAAAAGCTCTCTCCCTATTCGCGATATTGATTACGCTCATCGGAATTACGGCTGCCGCCAACGCTCAACCACGGCACGAAAGTACGGCCGTTGCCTATGTTCCCTTCGAGTTTGTAGTGGGCAATCGTGTTTTCCCAGCGGGCACGTATGTGTTCGAGATGGCCACCGGGTATCCGAAGACCAGCGATCAGGCCGGCGTTCTGGTGGTCAGAAACCGGGAGCGGATGCTCTATGCCGCGGTAGCAACCGGTGTTTCGTTGGATGACGACAGCCACGCAACGCCGAAACTCGCGTTTCGCCGCGACGGCGAGCACGTCTATCTCTCAAATGTTTGGTGCAAAGGGAGTACCGCGGGCTTGAAGGTTTATCTGCCGCAGAGCGCCAACGAGATTGTTGAGCGCGAGGATCTCACGCTCGAAGCCACGATGACGGGAGGAATCTAGTTTAAGTTTCCGGCGGCATTGTACTGATCCTACCCACAGGCCCCAGTATCTCGCCGGAATCAAGCGGAGCCGCGCCCCCAGCGCGGCTCCTGGTCTTATGGAGCGCTGGCGGTCAACTTATGCAGTTCCTCTGGCGATGAATTCAGCAGATTCCGCAGCACAGCAACCTCGGCGGTGATTCCGGTTCTAAGGGCTGGGTCGAGATCAGGAGCGAAGAACGGTGAGTGATTCGACGGCAAGGTAGTTCCTGCCGCCTTTGCTTCAGCAAACTTTTCGGGATCCGCGCCGCCCAGGCTGAAGTAGAACCCCGGCACACCTTGCTTAACGAAATAAGAGAAATCCTCAGAAGGCGTGATTGGCTCAGCCGTGATCACATTCTCTTTACCCAAGGCTGCCTCCAGCGGCGACCTCAATCGCTGCGCCAGCGCCGGATCGTTGTATACAGAGTCGTTCCCTTGAAGGTGCTCGACCGAAGGTTCGCGCGGAGCCCCGCCAGCTGCGGCTTCTCCGTTGGTGATGCGCGTGATGGCCGCGAGCATCTGATTGCGGACATCCTGTTTGTACGTCCGCACAGTCAGCCCCATTTCAGCCTGGTCGGGAATGATGTTGTTCTTCGTGCCGGCCAGGACATAGCCGACGGTGACCACCGCCATTTCGCCCGGCCTGACTTCCCGCGAGACAATGGTCTGCAGCGCCAGAATTGTTCGGGCGGCGATCACAATGGGGTCGACCGTCATCTGTGGCATCGCGCCGTGCCCACCCTTGCCGTAGATTGTGATCTTGATCGCGTCCGAATTCGAGTTGTAGACCCCTGGTGTGATGCCGACTGTACCCGACGGAAATATGTTGCCGACGTGCAGGGCCACAGCAACATCCGGCTTAGGGAAGCGGGTGAACAAGCCATCGTTGATCATGTCCTTGGCTCCTCCGAATCCTTCCTCGGCCGGTTGTCCAATCAGCATCAGCGTCCCATGCCAACTGCTCTTCCTCATAGCCATGATCTCGGCAGTTCCGAGCAAGGCAGCCATGTGCAGGTCGTGTCCGCAGGCATGCATGACTGGCACATCGCGTCCGGCATCATCTTTCGTGTGTACCTTGCTCGCATAAGGCAAGCCGGTCTTTTCTTCTACGGGAAGCGCGTCCAACTCCGTGCGCAGCATGATTGTTGGGCCGGCGCCGTTTTTCAGTACTGCAACAATTCCGGTGCCCCCGACATGCTCGGTGACCTCGTAGCCGGCGCGGCGCAGGCTGGAGGCGAGTTTGGTTGCGGTCTGGACCTCATGGGTCGACAACTCTGGATGTTCGTGCAAATCAACGTAGAGCGCCCGGGCGCCACGGTAGACGCCGTCTACTTCCTTGCCAATTGGACTTTGTGCCCAAATCGTTGGCACGACTATGAACATGAGTAGGAATAAGAGGCAAAGCTTGTATTTGGCCATGGGTCGCGATCATAAACTGCACCCCCGCAGGCTGCAAACCCGAAGCCACGCCCGAAACTTATACGCAAAAATTACTAGGATATTTCCCGTAAAGTACTAAGAAGATTACTAGCGGAAAAAATGCGCTGGCGCTCTCGAATTCTGCGCTTGCGTTTTTTCTACCGGGTGTACAATCGCCCTTAGATAGCTCTTGGTTGCGCGAACTTCGTACAGCAAGGCCGAGGCGCTCATGAACGTTCACGTAAGTTACAGGCTTCACAAAGCCCCTTCCGTAGAGAAAGACGTCCAACACCAAATCGAAAAACTGCAAAAGCGGCTGCAGGTGTTCCGGCCCGACCTGATTCACCTGAAGGGCGTCATCGAAGAGGTTTCTCCCCGCGAAGGTACGAGTGTTTCCTTAAACCTTCGCTTGCCCTCCGGCCAAATGGCCGTCAACAAGAAAGCCCAAACTCCCGAGGCCGCCGTGAAGGCCGCGTTCGAGGACCTGCTGCAGCAGGTGAATAAGCATAAGGAGATTCTGCGCGCCTCGCATAAATGGCATCGCGATCGCCGGGGCAATGCAACTCGCATAGGCGCTCGTGTGCAGGCGGTGCCTTTCGAGCAGACTCTGGCCGCGGTGTTTCCACCGACGATCTCATCGGATGATATTCGTTCTTATGTGAATGCAAATCTGGCACGGCTGGATCGCTTCGTGGAGCGTGAGATTTTTTTCCGAGAAGCGCAGGAGATGATCGCCCGTGATTCGATTTCGAAAGAAGAAGTGATTGATGAGGCCATCGCCGCGGCACTCACCGAAGGTTCTGACAAGCCAGAAAAGTTGGCACTCGAGCCATGGCTCTATCGTCAGGCATTGCGCGCGCTAGATGAGCTCTCGCGGAGTGATGAGACCAACGGCCACGCCGTTCACCTTGAGGATTCCGCTCGTCGGCCCAACGTGCGCGGAAGCGAGTCCAAGCTCCAATTCCACCAACCGGACGAGTCCATCACGAGCGAGAACGTGATCGCCGATTCCCGTGTTTCCACGCCCGAGCAAATCATGGCCTCCGACGAATTGTTGCGCCTGATTGCATCCGCGCTGCGTGACCTCGGCTCAGGTCCACGAGAGGCCTTCATTCTTCATGCCGTCGAGGGGTTTAGTGTCGAAGAGATTGTGGCCATCACAGGGCACCCAGAGGATCGCGTGCTCGCGTTTGTGTCTGCTGCGCGCGATCACTTACGCAAGGCGCCCGGATTGGCCAATCAGTTCCAGGGCCGGTTCGTTCCGACCGGCGCCGCTTAATCCAAATTCAAACTGTGGGGAGATAATCGATGATTACTCGCGAAGAAATCCGTCAGTTGGCTGAATTTCAAGATGACAAATCAGCTGCCGTAAGTTTTTACTTCCAGCCTTCCACTCCACGCAACAAGGCTCACAAGGAAGACACGATCCTGATTAAGGACCTGGCGCGCGAAGCAACGCGCGCTCTTGAAGCAAAGGGGAAGAAGGACTGGGCTCGAGCGGATATTGAGCGCATCGTCCGGCTCTCGAGCGAACTGCGAAGCAACGGCACACATGGCAAGGCGGTATTCGCTTGCGCGGACCAAAAGATTTGGCGCGAGTTTGAGCTGCCGGCCACGTTGGGGAGCACGCAGATTTATATAGACCGGCATTTTCATCTGAAACCATTGGCGCATCTGCTCGGGGCTTCTCCGCTGATTGGAGTCGTATTAGTCGATCGTCACCGCGCCCGCATTTTCGATCTTCGGCTTGGCGAGCTGACTGAACGCGAAGACCTGTTCCACCCACTTTCTCGCCGCGGACGCAGTGACGGCTTCGCCGGCTACGACGGGGGCCACGCGCAGCGCCGGGTTGAGGATGAGGCCCGTCAGCATTTCAAAAACGTCGCCGAAACTCTGAAAGAGCTGCTCGAACGGGGCGTTTTCGAGAAATGGATTCTTGCCTGCCAGGACGCGCACCGCTCCATGTTCGAACCGCAGTTACATCCTTACGTCAGTCAGGCATTAATCGGGCGTTTCCATGCCGACTTGGGACATGCCACGCATGACGAGATTCGTACTCACGCCCAGCAGATTGTGGATCAATGGCAGAACGAGCGTCGGCGTGAGCTGATGAATCAGGCCCTGAGCCAGGCTCGCAGCAATGCTCGCGGTGTCACTGGGCTGCGCCGCGTGCTGCGCTCGTTAGAATTAGGAGAAGTCCAGACTCTGCTGATTGGCGAGAACCTGCAGGGACATGCCGTGGAATGCTCTGGTTGCGGCCATATCGATGCGCACCTGGTCAGCTTTTGCCCGGTTTGCGGCCGTGCCACGCAAGAAATTGTGGACGTCGGCGAAGCGATTCTGCCGTGGGTGGTACGCCGTGATATCGAAACGTTTTATGTGAAAGACGATCCGGAATTCGATAAGGTCGGTAATATCGCTGCCCTGCTGCGCTTCCGATCGGAAAAAGTTCAGCCGATCAGCAGCGTTGCCGCCGATGAACTGGAGAAAGCGGGCGCGGAATATCCCGGCCGTCTGCGCAGATTTGCGCGACGATAGATAGCAGAGAAATCACTCAAGGGTATCAGCCCGAAGTCCAACCGGACGCACGGCTTGGATGTAACCATCAGCATCCAGCCGCGACATCGTGTTATTCTTCCGCCTGCCGCGAAAACGGCCGCTTTTCTCTGCGGAACATCAACTGTTGTAAGCCCTGAGCCGCGGGGTGATCTGCCGGTAGTTTCATTCCCAGGAGGACGGGTGTCCATTTCCAGACGTGAATTCGTCAAAACCTCAGTTTTAGGAGCAGTTGCTGCTGGAACTGCTGCCCATGCTTCTCTCTCCGACGGCCATCTTGATTCCGCGGACCAGGGGCATGCCTCGAAGAATGATTCTCCGAAGCGCCCCATGATCATCTGCGCACATAACGGCTACGCGTATGTCGAGGCTGCTTACGCCTTCCTGAAAAATGGAGGCGACACACTGGACGCCGGTATCCGCGTGGTCAAGGGTCCCGAAGACGATCCCAACGATGATTCCGTCGGTCTGGGTGGTTTGCCCAATGAAGAAGGAGTCGTCGAACTCGATGCGTGCTGCATGCATGGGCCGACTCGCCGGGCGGGTTCCGTCGGAGGTGTGCGCAACATCAAAAATGTCTCGATGGTTTCGAAGGCGGTCTTCGAGCATACCGGCCATGTCATGCTCGTGGGAGAAGGCGCCGAACGTTTTGCCGTGGCGGAGGGATTCCCGCGCGAGAACCTGCTGACCGATCGTTCCCGCAAGATCTGGATGCTGTGGAAGGAATTCAATTCCGATCGTGACTGGTGGGGACCCGGCTTGGCCGATCCGCACTGGCATGCGCCGACAGAAGTCAAGCCTCAAGCGGAGTTGTGGCGGGACCGCATCGAACAACTCAAGCAGCGCGCCGCCGACCTCGGCATCGAGCCCGAATTTCAATTGACCGCCGTCCGCCGCGTGCTCTTCCCGCCGACCGGCACCATTCACTGCTCTGTGTTGAACGAAAAAGGAGAGATGTCAGGCATTACCACGACGAGCGGCCTCGCTTTCAAACTTCCCGGCCGCGTGGGTGATTCGCCAATCATCGGCGCCGGTTGCTATACCGATCAGGACATAGGCTCTGCGGGCGCGACCGGCAGCGGCGAGGAGAACATCAAAGTCGCGGGCGCTCACACCATCGTCGAAAACATGCGGCACGGCATGTCCCCGCAGGAAGCTGGCATCGACGCATTGAAGCGCATCGTCCGCAATTACAACGGAGACATGAACAAGCTGCGTTTTATGGACATGACGTACTACGTTCTCCGAAAAGACGGAGCGTACGCCGGTCTCAGTCTGTGGGAAGGCTATTCCGCCGGTCATCCGCATACGTTCGTGGTGCACGACGGAACCCTCAGATCCGAGACTGCCACGCCGCTGCTCAAAGGATATTCGCAGGAATGGCCGCCATTCCCACCGATCCCGGAAGATCTAAAGAAAAATTCGGAGTATCTGAAATAGAGGCGTGAGGTTGTCATTCGCACTAAAATAGTGTACACTTATCTCGTATGAAAAACGTGACGCTCAGTGCCGACGAAAACCTGATCGAGCAGGCTCGACTGGTCGCACAAGCGCGCCGTACGACTTTGAACGCCGCATTCCGCGAGTGGCTGGAACAATATGCGGCGCAGGTCGGCGGCGGTGCTGCCATTGAGTCTCTTATGCAACGCCTGCGGCACATCAAGTCTTCCGGACCATACACGCGGGACGAAATGAATGAGCGGTAGATTCTTCCTCGACACGAACGTCTTCGTGTATACGTTCGATTCAGAAGCGCGCGCGAAGTCCAGGAAGGCGGCGCATCTCATTCAGCGCGCTGCCGATTCCGGCGAGGGTATTGTCAGTTATCAGGTTGTGCAGGAATTCTTCAATGTTGCGTTTCGCCGCTTTTCACCGGCGATGACCATTGCAGAAGCGGAGCAGTACTTGATTACAGTTTTTCGCCCGCTCCTGGCCATCCATTCTTCGCCGGCCATCTATCTTTCGGCATTACGAGTCAAGTCGCAACACAAGTTTGCGTGGTACGATTCGCTGATCGTCGCAGCCGCTCTCGAAAGCCAGTGCCGCATCTTGTATAGCGAGGATCTCCAAGACGGTCGCAATATCGAAGACTTGCAAATTCAAAATCCTTTTGCCTAGGAAGTTCTCTTCAATCGGTTAGATCGTCCCATCCGTTTACGAGAACCTCACCTTGAAATCCGGGCTCTTCTCCAGGTGGATGCTCTCGACGAAGCGCACTTTCCCCGTGCGCAGCGTCATGATCACCGAGGACGTCCGGGTGCCTTCACCGAAGAAGCGGACGCCCTTCATCAGTGCGCCGTCTGTCACGCCTGTGGCGGCGAAGATAATCTGCTTGCCCGGCGCCAGATCTTCGGCTTCGTAGATACGGTTCTTATCTTTGATTCCCATGCGCTCCAAGCGCTCTTCCTGTTCCGGCTTAACGATGAGGCGCCCAAGCATGTATCCATTCAGGCAGCGAACAGCGGCCGCAGTGATCACGCCTTCCGGAGCCCCGCCTGAGCCCATGACCACATGCACTCCCGTGCCGATCACTGCCGCCGCGATTCCGGCAGATAGATCGCCATCGCCGATGAGACGGATGCGTGCGCCTGCTGCACGAATATCGGCAATCATTTTTTCGTGCCTCGGCCGGTCCAGCACCATGACGACCAGATCTTCGACGTCGCGATCCAAACGCCGCGCAATGTTCTTCAGGTTGTGGGACACCGGCGCATCTAGATACACGGCGTCTTTGCACGATGGGCCGACCACGATTTTGTCCATGTAACAGTCGGGAGCGTTCAGCAAGCCGCCGCGCTCCGACGCCGCCAGCACCGTAATCGAGCCGGGTGCTCCCGTCGCACAGAGGTTCGTTCCCTCCAGCGGATCGACCGCAATATCGACTTCCGGAACTTCGGTGCCATCGGGAAATTCGGCGCCAACTTTCTCTCCGATGTAGAGCATCGGCGCCTCATCGCGTTCGCCTTCGCCAATGACGATGGTGCCGCGCATCGGGATCGAATCCATGGTTCTCCGCATGGCCTCGGTGGCCACCTGGTCGCTGAGTTTACGCTCACCTTTTCCCATCGTGCGCGCCGATGCAATCGCCGCAACTTCTACGACGCGCAAAAATCGCGACGCCAGATCGCTTTCAATGTTTTCCCCAAATGTGCGGGCCTTGCCTTCCGGACGAGTCTGCGTTGCCATTCACTTTCTCCCATTTCGCGCTGCGGAGGTCACGCGCCGGGTTGTGACTATACAGCAATCGGCGGACGAATGAAAATACCGGATTCACCGAATCGTTTTTCTTGCTGAGCCACTGGATGTCCCCGCCTACGGCGAACGTGGTATTCTCCTATCCCTGATCCGATCCTGACTCATGCCTGACGCCCGCCCGCTGACATTCCTCTGCATAACGACCTACGAAAAAGGGCAGGAATTCATGCGCGAGTGCAAGCGAAGCGGCTGCCGCGTGATCCTGCTGACGGCTGAGAAACTGCGGAATGCCGACTGGCCCCGCGAGAGCCTCGACAATACTTTCTACCTTCCTGAGGAGATTCCGCTCGCCGATATCGTGAAGGCCGTCACCCATCTGGCCCGCAACGAGAAAATCGATCGCATCGTGGCGCTCGACGAATTCGACATGGAGACGGCGGCTACGCTCCGCGAGCATCTGCGCATTCCCGGCATGGGCCTTACCACCATGCGCTATTTCCGCGACAAACTCGCTATGCGCATGAGAGCTCTCGATCGCGAGGTGCGCGTCCCGGACTTCGTTCCTATCGTGAACCACGGCGACATCCAGTATTATCTCGACCACGTTCCTGGCCCGTGGGTGCTCAAGCCGCGTCAGGAGGCTTCCGCCATCGGCATCAAGAAAATCAACGCCGCAGGAGAACTCTGGCCACTGCTCGAGCAACTGGGAGACAAGCAGTCCACCTATTTGCTGGAGAAATTTGTCCCCGGGGATGTCTACCACGTCGACTCCGTCGTCTCAGAGAACGAAATCGTGTTTGCGAATGTCAGCAAGTACGGCAAGCCGCCGATGAACGTGGCACACGGAGGCGTCTTCACCACGTTTACCGTCCCTCGCGGCGGCGAAGAGGATCTCAGCCTTCGCGCCATCAATCGTGAGCTTGATCGCTGCCTTAGGCCTTCTGCGGGGCGTGGCGCATGCGGAGTTCATTCGTGCCCACGCGGACGGCCATTTCTACTTTCTCGAATGTGCGGCACGCGTCGGCGGCGCCTACATCAACGAGATGGTCGAAGCCGCGACTGGCATCAATCTGTGGCGTGAATGGGCGCGCATTGAAGTTGCCGGCGGGGACGGCTCCTACAAATTACCGCTGGTGCGAGAAGAATATGCCGGAGTGATTCTCTCGTTGGCCAAGCAAGAGAATCCGGATACGTCGGGCTACAACGATCCAGAAGTATTCCAGCGAATCAAAAGACATCACCACGCGGGACTGATTTTAAAGTCCACGGATCCTCATCGTATTCCCGCAATACTCGATGGCTACACTCAACGGTTCGCGCAGGAATTCATGGCGGTCGAGCCGCCTCGCGACAAACCCACGGCATAGGAATTGTGTGGAGCGGGCACTCCTGCCCGCTACTGCGTAAAATGAAATTGATTGTTCTGCTACCATTTGCCCATGACAACTACGACTGATCACAGCGGGAACGCCGAGCACCCGGCGCAAGAGCGGCAAGAAAGGAAAGAGCCGACGTATCTCTTCACCGAAAAGTACGTATCCGAAAAAAGCGAGGCCGCTCGCCGTTTTCTCGATACCAGAGATCGCCTGAATACGAATGTCGACAAGGCCAATAATTTCCTGGTCAAGCGCTTTTACAACATCGACCACAACACTTATCTGGAAGGAGCGCTGCCCGCCAAGACCAAAGAACTCATGGGCCTCGTCGCTTCAGCTGTGCTGCGCTGCGATGACTGCATCTTCTACCATGCGATCCAGGCGTACCGTATGGGCGTTCCTCGTCCTGAACAGGAAGAGGCACTGAATGTCGCAATGGTCGTCGGCGGCAGCATCGTGATCCCACATCTGCGGCGCGCCTATGAATTGCTCGAGGAGTTATACGGATAAGTGAATGGGGCGGCTGTTTCCGTCAGGCACTGCGATTTCGCAACACCATAGCGATGAGGCTGAGCAGGATCAGTGCTATACCGACCTCAAGTTCCAACCTTCGCGGCGGTGGGAGCGCCTCCCACAGACCAACCGGAGGCCAGTCGATCTTCCTGTCACGAAGCGCATCCAGGCAAGCAATCAGTCCGCAGAGGAACCCGATCGCCGTGGCAACTCTCCCTGACTTGTTCGACTCCATGACTACAGTCCTTCCGGCCATGTCGCGGCCACGCCGGCTTCCAGTTTAAAACGCGTCAATTCCCGTCACACTCTGTCCGATGATCAGCGAGTGTATGTCGTGCGTCCCCTCGTAGGTCTTGACCGACTCCAGGTTCATCAGATGCCGCATGATCGGATAATCATCGGCCACGCCATTCGCGCCCAGAATATCGCGGGACAGCCGGGCGCATTCCAATGCCATCCAGACATTATTCCGCTTCGCCATCGAGATATGCTGCGGTTCGACCTTGCCGGCATCTTTCAATCGTCCAACCTGCAGAACCAGTAACTGCGCCTTGGTGATCTCGCTGATCATCCAGGTCAGCTTGTCTTGCACAAGCTGATGTGAGGCGATCGGCTGATCGCGCCATTGTTTGCGTAAGAGCGCGTACTGCAGGGCGCAGTCGTAGCACGCCATCGCTGCGCCCACCGCTCCCCATGCAATGCCGTACCGCGCCTGATTCAAACACATCAGCGGAGACCGCAACCCGCTGCTCTTCGGCAACAGGTTCGACTCGGGCACATGCACATCTTGCAGCGACAGTCCCGAGGTCACCGAGGCGCGCAGCGACCACTTGCCATGAATGTCATCCGCCTTGAATCCCGGACGATCCGCTTCTACCAGAAACCCGCGCACACGATCGTTCTCGTTTTCAACCTTCGCCCAGATGATCGCTACATCGGCGATCGTTCCTGAAGTGATCCACATCTTCTCGCCGTTGATCACATATTCATTTCCGACCTTGCGCGCGCGCGTCCGCATGCCACCCGGGTTCGATCCGAAATCTGGTTCCGTCAAGCCGAAGCAGCCGAGCTTTTCGCCCTTCTGCATAGGCGGCAGCCACGTATTTTTCTGCTCGTCGCTGCCAAACTCGTAGATCGGATACATGCACAGTCCCGACTGCACGCTGACGAAGCTGCGGACGCCCGAATCGCCGCGCTCTAGTTCCTGCGTCATCAATCCGTACTCGACATTACCCATGCCTGCGCAGCCATATCCCTTCAGCGAAGCGCCGAAGAATCCCAGTTCCGCCATCGGCTTGACGAGTTCCCGTGGAAAGCGCCCTGCGCGATTGCACTCCTCAATAATTGGAATGAGGTTGTCTTCGATAAACTGGCGCGTCGTGTCGCGCACGAGGCGCTCTTCTTCGGTGAGCAGCGAATCGTACTGAAGGAAATCGACACCGCGGAATTTGATGGCAGGCATAAGAAGTCTCCGTTCGGATAAAAATCAGCTCTGGATCCGGTACCCAGATTCCGGAAGGCCAACGCCGGATCGTCCTGTTTGCCCGCCAACATAACCACTCGCGCACAAGAGGGCAAACATATGACGGTAACAGGGCGTACTGACGACGGTCAACGCGCGCCTACTGCCGCAACACGTTTTCATTTTTACTCTGCTTCCGGGTGTATGCTGGTCTCGCGTTTTCCACAGTAATCAATCGATTCAATAAGCCGCGAGCTGATACTCGATGAAGGCTCGTCCCAGGTGATGGAGGCATTCTTCCAATGCAAAGTATGGTCCGCTCCCTTTCGACCGCCGTTCTTACCTGCTTGATGGTTGCCGCACACGTCGCGACTGCCCAGAAAGTCACTGTCGATGCCGATCCCGCTCACGTCGCCAATACGTACAGTCCCGTGCACTCTCTCGGCGCGGCCATCGATCGCCTGCGCACCGGAACGCCCGACCACTTGCTGAAAGATCCGCTGCTCAAAGAAATTCTCGGCGCCGGATGGCAAACGGTTACTTATCGTCAGAACACCGAGCTCATGGTCGAGGCCTGGCACTGGAATCCAACCGGAAAGTGGAGCAATCCTGACAAACAGGAAGGGTACTTTACCGGCAGCCCCGAGCCCGGAGAAGAAATTCATAGCTCGTGGGCGTACCCGCTGCCGCATCGCGGCTTCAGCCGCGGCGACGGTAACGGATGGTCCCGCCTCACCGATGGCGACATTCATTCCTATTGGAAGAGCAACCCGTATCTGACCAAAGCTTTCACCGGCGAAGACGACTCGCTTCATCCGCAGTGGGTGATGATCGATCTCGGCACCAAGATCGACGTCAATGCCATCCGCATCGCCTGGGCCGATCCCTATGCGAAACATTATGCGGTGCAGTTCTGGACTGGCGAGCTTGAGCCCTTTTACGACGGGACGCAGAAAGGTACATGGCAGACCTATCCTCTCGGCAATATCACAGAAGGCAAAGGCGGCACCGTCACGCAGAAGCTCGTCGATTGGATGATTCCCGTTCGCTATATCCGCATATGGATGACCGAGTCCTCCAACACTTGCGACACGCATGGCTCGGCCGACAAGCGCAATTGCGTGGGATACGCGATCAACGAACTTTACGTGGGAGCGCTCTCCGCCGACGGATCGTTTAACGATTACGTCACACACTTTCCCAGCCGAGATCAGACGGTCACATGGCCCTCGTCGGTGGATCCGTGGACCGCAGCCTCTGATCTCGATTACAACCGCGGCGATCAAGTCGGGTTCGATTTCTTCTTTAACAGTGGCGTCACGCGCGGCCTTCCCACCATGGTCCCGATCGCGATGCTTTATGCCACTCCAGAAGATGCAGCCAACGAGATCGCATACCTCTATAAGCGCCACTATCCGATCTCCTACGTCGAAATGGGAGAAGAAGCCGACGGCCAGCACATGCTGCCCGAAGACTATGCCGCTCTTTACCTTCAGTTCGCCACCGCGATTCACAAGCTCGTTCCGGAAGCCAAGCTGGGAGGTCCTCCCTTCGAAGGCACCTTCGGCGACGTCGAAGTATGGCCTGACGCAAACGGAAAAGTTTCCTGGATCGGCCGTTTCGTCGACTACCTGAAAGCGCATGGCCGCCTCAACGATTTCACCTTCTTCTCCTTCGAGCACTACCCGTATCAGGATCGCCCCAGCTATTCATGGGCTGATCTGTATCCTGAGCCGGAATATGTTCATCACATCGTTCAGGTCTGGAAGGACAATGGTGTACCGTCGAACATTCCTTTCTTCATGACCGAAGGAAACATCGGCGGTGGCGCTCCTCCGTCCTCGGTTAAGTCTGGCCTATGGCTCGCCGACTACGTTGGCAGCATGATGGCCGAGGGTGCTGGCGCTACCTACTACTTCCATTACATGCCGTATCCCGGAGGAGGGTCAGGCTTCGGGAATTTCCTGTTGATTGATAACGACTACAAGGTTGTGGGATATCCGCCGCAATATATCGCGGCACAACTCATCACGAAAGAATGGGTGCAGCCGATCGACGCTCTGCATAAACAATTCAAAGCGAAAAGTGATCTGACCGATGCTGCCGGAAACGTCCTGGTCACCGCTTACGCCGTCGAGCGTCCCGATGGCCAGTGGGCCGTGATGCTGGTGAACCGCGATCAATCGAACGATCACGCTGTGAAAATCGCATTCGACGGGGCAGGGAACTCACAACGCTTCTTCTCTGGACAAGTCGACCGCATCACTTTCGGATCGAACGAATATCAATGGCACCAGGAAGGAATTCACAGCCATCCGGATCCCGACGGTCCGCCGTCGCGATCCACAGTGCAAGGCGGCGCGGATATGCTGTATCAAATTCCGAAGGCGTCGATCACAATCCTGCGCGGTCATGTGACGCAGTGAACCTGCGATGAACACGGGTGCCCCATTTCTCCCTGATTCTGGGAGAAGTGGGGATTTTTGTTTACCCCACAATCTAACGTGGGAATTTCGGAATCCAGCGTGGCACTCTGCGCCGGTACTCTTCGTACGATTCTCCAAACTGCCGCTGTAGTGTGGGTTCCTCGTACAACACGACAAAGACGTGCGCGGTGAGCAGCATCAGAGCGGCGTACTCAGCCACGTGAGCGGAGCGGAAGATCACAGCTTCTCCCAGGATCGCGAGCGCCACGCCAACGTACATGGGATTGCGGATGTAGCGGTGCAGGGCAGTCGTGACGAGAAACTTCGTGGGCGCAATCGGAGCGGGAGTGCCCAGTCCGCGGACCGCAAATTCCCAGGCGCAGCGAAAGTAAATGGCTGCTCCTACCGCGAACGTCGCGCCGCCAATCCAAGTCAGGGGTCCATTGGTTGGGCGGACGAATCCGCCTAACAGCCAGCGCGGCACCAGAATCGCGACCGTTCCCGGTACGAGAATGCTGAACAGAAGCGTATTCACGATCGCCCAGAACCGGCGCGACATACTCCGTCTCCTCAACCGTCCGCAAGACATGCAGCACAACCTTACTGTAAAATTGATAGCGGCGGAAGAGCATCAAGACGCAGCTGCAACGTCTTCCCGAGTGGATCCAGACAATTCCATCCACCGTCCTCTGCGCGATGAACGCGCCGAGCGCTGCGCACACATTCGACACATCAGGAGAAATCAATCATGGCCGTAGGCGCCAAGATCGCAAAGACAGCTGACCGCAAAAAGGTCATGGACACCACCAAGAGCACCGATTGTCCCAAGTGCGGCAAGCCCACTCGCATCGTCAAGCGTGTGAAAGACCGCGAGCGCGGCGTTCCCGGCGGAGTTTACATCTCGTGCTCGGGATGTGAATTCTTCGAGAAGCTGTAGGGGAAGTTGCGACTTCAGTTTGAAGCCGGAGTAGAAGACTTATTGCTCCCGCTCGCTTTTTCCGCGCGCCGAGACTGGATTAGCGATTTGCCAGAGTCGGGATATCGCCCAGCCCCAGCAGATTTGCATCTGCAGTGACAAGAGTTAAATGCAACACTTGCGCAGTGGCGGCCAGAAAACGGTCGGCTGGGTCTTTATGAGACAAGGGCATGAGACGAGCTGCCAGCGCGATCTCATGCGTCAACGGAGCCTCTTTCAGAGGAGCTGTCGCACGCGCCACCCACTGCACTAAATCGGTCGGAAGCTGGATTCGCCCTTTCGCATTCAACGTGAGCGCTTCCCAAGTGCTGATCGGCGAAAGCCAAAGTTCATTTGCCGGACTTCTTAGTTCGTGCAAAACACGCTTCCCCAGTCGAACGGGATCCTGCAAGCTCCACAACCATATGTGGGTGTCGAGCAGTAACTTCAATCTCGCAGGACCTCCCAGTCCTTTTCGTCATTCGCGGGAGAAACGATGTCCCCTAGTATCTTCATCGTGTCTTTCATAGAGCCGATCCAGTCGGTGGTTCCGGCGTCGGCAGAGGCGGGGACTACTTCTGCTACGGGCTTGCCGAAACGTGTCACCCGAATTGGCTTCTTCGTCTTCTGGACCTGCTCCAGCATAGAGAGGCATTTGGCCTTGAATTCAGAGATGGCGACTTCTTTCATTTCACCAATTAGACCATAGTCATAAATTATAGTCAAACCAAACGAGTAGAGTGGCATTCGCTCGATGATGGAAGGATTTCGGCTGTGAGCTATCCGCTGATCTGTCCCAGGATCGCGCGTGCTTCCGCCGCAGGATCGGCCGCCCCAGTGATCGGCCTGCCTACCACAATGTGGCTCGCGCCGGAAGCAATCGCCTCGGCCGGCGTCACCACACGTACCTGATCTCCCACGCTGCTCCCCGCTGGACGCACACCCGGAGTCACGATCGCAAACTTGTGTCCGAGTTCCGCACGCAGGGTCGACGCTTCGCGCGCCGATGCAACTACGCCCTGGCACCCATTCGCAACCGCTAAAGTCGCCAGACGAACCACGCTATCCTCGACGGACCCGCGAATGCCAATCTTCTCCAGATCGTTACCGTCCATGCTGGTGAGCACGGTGACAGCTAACACCATCAGATCGGGCCGAATGCGTGCCGCTTCTACCGCCGCCCGCAGCATCTTCCCGCTGCCAGCCGCGTGCACGGTGAGCATGCTGACGCCGAGCTTTTCTGCCTCGGCCACTGCCGCTCCTACGGTATTCGGAATGTCGTGGTACTTCAGGTCCAGAAACACGCGCCGTCCGGAGGCCACGAGATCACGCACAATCTGCGGTCCTACAGCGGTATAGAGCTGCATCCCCACCTTGTAAGTGAAGGCGGAGTCGCCCACCGCCGCAACGATCTTCTGTGCGGCGGCGGCGGTCGAAACGTCCAGCGCAACGATGAGCCGCTGACGCGGATCATTACTCCGATAGCTCGGGCTATCGTTCGGGATGCGGTTGGGCAGAGCAGCCGTCATCCCGGCTAGTTTATAGGTTTTACGGGAGTTGCGCTACAGGGGGATGGTTATATGCGACCGTCTGGTACGCCGGCTTTGCTTGGGTAGCCGTGGCAACACTGGTCTTTTCGACCAGATCCAGACGTACACGTTGCAGCCCATGCGCCTTCATTTGCAGCGCTTGAGCCGCCCCGAAAGAGAGGTCGATGATCCGGCCCGGAACGACCGGTCCTCGGTCGTTGATTCTGACTACGACGGCCTTCCCGTTCCGTAGATTCGTGACCTTCACGTACCGTCCCATCGGGATGGTTAGCGACGCGGCGGTCATATTGTGCATCTCGTACGGTTCACCACTCGCTGTCGGTTTCCCCTGGAAATTCTCCCCATACCAGGATGCTGTCCCAACTTGATACGGTTTCGTCTTGACCTGTTTGCGGACTTCGGGTTGCTTTTGAACAGAACTAACTGGAGCCGGTTTCGCCTCCGAGATGTTCGGTCCCTGAGCCGCTCCCAGGCCGACGATCAGACAAGCGATCGCCAGTCCATGAGCTGTACGTCTTCGCATTCAGTTCTCCTCGCATACTCAAAAGTGCCCTTGGCCTAAGGCTGGTTTTAACTGCAGTTTGTAGATGCTATCGGCGTGCCAAACGGGTGTCAAGGCAGAATGGCCGTTCGGACGGTGACCGCCTAGTAATACATCCCTTACGTAACCCATTGATTATTTTGCCTTATTCGCGAAACCTCATTTATTTCTGTAAGGTTACGTATTTACCGAAGGGTAAATAGCACCAAAGACGCTGCAAGGTAGAATTTACAAGCCACATGGAATCAATGCGTTACAGGGAACTACCTAGTAAATTACATGGAATCAATTAGTTGCCGCCTACGGTTTGGAAGAGCCGGAAGAATTTTTTTTCTAGCGCCGACTCCTAAAGTAACCTCCGGCCGCTAGCCGATGTAACATCAGGGGCCAAAATCGGCGTACTATCTAAGCCTTCGAGAACGGAAGTCCATGGCCGAAAAACCACCTGTAGTCCTGACTATCGCCGGCTTCGATCCTTCCTCGGGCGCGGGCGTCACTGCCGACATCAAGACCATTGCGGCCCATGCCTGCTACGGGATCGCCTGCATCACCGCGATGACCGTTCAGTCGACAGCAGGGGTGAAACGCGTCGAACCTGCGGATCCGGTCTTGGTGATCGACACTTTGGAAGAGCTGGCCGCCGACGTGGAAATCGCCGCCGTCCATATCGGGATGCTGGGCTCGGGAAAAGTCGCCAAGGCGGTCGCGGACTTCCTCGAAGGCTCTAAAGATGGCTCTGGGAAGAAAGGAACCTCCGCCAGTCGATCCGGTAAGTCGCGGTTTTCCAACGTCGTGCTCGACCCAATCCTAAAATCTTCTTCCGGAGCCGACCTGCTCGACTCTGCCGGTACCCGCATCCTGATCGAACGACTCGTACCCCTGGCCGATGTCCTGACCCCCAATATCGACGAGGCTGCCATGATTACCGGGCTCAAAGTTCAAGAACTGGATGAAATGAAGGCCGCTGCCTTAAAGCTCCACGAGATGGGAGCATCGGCCGTGGTCATCACCGGGGGCCACCTGGATAAAGCGATCGACCTTCTCAGCTTCACCAGCAAGAAAGGGATCGAGCAGGAGATCTTCAAAGCGGAGCGCCAGCGCTCCAACTCAACTCATGGCACCGGCTGCGCCTTCGCTACTGCCATGACCTGCCATCTCGCCCTCGATCGCGGGTTAGCCGAAGCCACCCTTCTGGCAAAGACCTACGTTTCTGCGGCGATTTCCAACGGGCATCCTCTGGGCAAAGGAACGGGACCCGTCCATCATCTTTATCGGATGAATCAGCAGAGAAGAGCGGCCGGTACTGGCGGAGGAGACTCTACTTCATCGTGATCGTCTCCTGACGGGGCAGGCATGCCGAGGCCACGGCCGCAGTTCTCCCTTCGGTTTCGAATTCTAACTGGGGCGAAGGCCTGACCCCATCGGCGTGCCGCTCGCTCTTTCGAGTGAGCTTCATCACAAGTTCCCGTTTCGGACCACCCCTCTCGCGTCACCGGCAGCGGTACTTTAACTCACATAGTTCGGATCGGCGCCCCGATACTCTGACAGGTTCCGGAGGGCGCTATGCCTCAGCGAATTCCCCGCCTCGGACTACTCCTCGCCACGGTACTGATTTTCCTGGTACCGGCTGTCATGGCAAAGTCCAAGCCTAGGTCCATCGACAAAGATAAACAGCACAAGGACTTCACCACGTACGTCGAGATCAAAGGTGCCACTAAGGTCGGAAGCGATCAGTGTGCGCAGTGTCACGCCGAGGTGAATAAGAATTACCGAAGAAGCTCACACTTCATGAAAGAGGTCGAGTGTGAGCAGTGTCACGGCGCGGGAAGCCTCCACCTCGAAGCCGGTGGTTATTCCAAGGAATCGAAAGACAAAATCGTCAATTTTAAGGATCGCACGCCGGAGGAGGCCAATGGAGCCTGCCTCAGCTGCCACGCAAAATCCGATCACGTGCGCAACTGGTTTTCAGGAGCTCACGCGGGTCAGGACATCAAGTGCATCGAGTGCCACACCATCCACGGCGACAGTGCAGCGCCGCTTGAGTCGCGGCACCAGCAAAACGAACTCTGCTTGAGGTGCCACCGGAAGCAGGAAGCGGAGTCGACTCTTCCTTACCATCACCCGTTGCGTGAGGACAAAATGAGTTGCAGCGACTGCCACGATCCTCATGGCGGTCCCGGCGGAAACAACCTGATCTCCGCCAATACAAACCAGCTATGTTTCCGTTGCCACGCGGAATATCAGGGACCGTTTTCTTACCAGCACGCGCCGGTGAATGAAGACTGCCTCAAGTGCCACGCGGCGCATGGCTCTCCGAATCAGAACATGTTGAATGTGAGCCAGCCAGCCCTGTGTCTGCAATGCCATTCCGCTCACCACAATGGAGCCAGTCTGCCGCTGGTGGATCGCTGCACCAACTGCCACAACGCTATTCATGGCAGCGACATTCCTTCCGCCACCGGCGGAAGCAAGTTCATCGACAAGTAGTAGCGGTGCCCTAGGAGCATGCGCGATGAAAATTCTTTCTGCCCTCTTTGCCATACTGATGCTGATCAGCCTGAGTGCCACTCTGCCATGCGCCGCCCAGGCACCCGCCCCCGGAAGCTCGCAGCCCGCTGAGAACACGCCCGAGGTTACCTACCACATGACCCTCATGCTGCCCCAATACCGCTTCATTGACACTCGGGGGTACGGTGGGCGAGTCGGCGAATACGACAGTCTGCAGCAATCTCTGGGCGGCGACGTCGCATTCAACTATGTGAATGTTCCCGAGCATATGACGGTCAAATATTCAGCCGATGTCCTCAGCGGGGATGTGTACGACTCGAAGGCCCGGCTCACGTTCGGGAAGACTCTCGATCTCGGAATGGACAATCGCAGCTTTGTCCGCCACCTTGATGACAACAGTAATTTCTACGCCTCCACAATTTCGCCTGACATTATTCGCATCGATTCGATTCCTCCCGATTCCTTGCTCGGCATACGCCGGCGCATTAACACCGCTTACGCCAAGGTGCAGTTGCCCAACATTCCGATCAAGTTCTTCGTGAAGGGAGGCTGGCAGGCGCGCGATGGTAACAGCCAGATGCAGTATTTCGACATGGGAGGCTCCGGCAATCACGCCACAGACTTGGCTACTGGATGCGCGAACTGTCACTCCGCGTCCCAGTATCGCCCCCTCAACTACACGACCCGCAACATAGCAGGCGGCGCGGAGGTCAGACTGGGCCATGTCATGAAGCTTACCTACCAGCATGAGTTTCGCAGCTTCAACGATCGTCTGCAGAACCCGCGAGACCTGTATGGAACTTCCGGTGAGATCCCGCCAGTCGAAAACATCCCTTACAACCCTGCTGGTTATTACGTTCACAGTGTCTTGCCCCGTCATCAAACCCAGGATGACTCCTTGCAGATGACCCTCGCCGCCGCACATCACGTGAACTTCAATGGCGATGTGAGCTATGCCCGCACCGACAACCTCTTTGCGAACCACCAGCAGAATGCTTTCAATGCCGACCTTACGCTTTCATGGAATCCGATTTCCTCTCTGCGGGCGACAGCGGACTACCATCAGCAGAATCTTCTTAATGATTGGGTGCAGACCTTCTCGCTCTCGGACCCGACCATCAGTTACCCCTTCGGCAATCCGTCGATCCATCGCCACTGGGCGGGACTGAAACTTGCCTACCGCGCCAGCAAGCAATTCGACTTAGAGACTTACTACAAGCGCCTGAACGTCACGCGCTCCAATGCATCCTTGTGGCCTCAGATTTCCTCGCCCGATAACTACGACCCGATGTTTGTGGTTCCGGCAAGTTCCAGCAACATTGCTGGAATCGCTCTGCACTACCACACCGATCGGATCTGGAATGCAAGAGCGGGTTACGAGTGGACGTCAACCCACGACCCCGGCTATGTCATCGATCCCGGCACGAATCAGCGCATTTTCGGTGACCTGACCATTAGTCCAGCCCAGTGGGTGAGCTTCACCAATGACGGCAGCATCATCCTGCAACAGTCGTTTCCGGCCGTGCAGCGCAGCAATCGTTTGTACGTCGACAGCACGTTCGTCACGATCACACCTGTTCCCCAGTGGAACATCGGTGCCGGCTATACCTACCTGCAGGACAACCTTCGGACCGACATGCGATTCATGAACGATCCTGCAGTCGGCCTGTACACCGAATCGCTGGTCCCATACAAGCAATTGAGCCAGACTTTCTCGGTGCGCACCAGTTACGAGATCAAGCAACGGCTGAACTTCCAGGTGAACTTCGCCAGGTCTCTCGCTCACAGCGGGTTCCGCCCGGACCTCAACCCGGCGGATTACCCCAACTTCCCGGGCGCCGTCTCTGTCGCTGGATATCCCACCGAGGCCGCGTATGCCGCTGCCTTCAGCCAGGCTCTTGGTTTGGCGTCGGGCCCAGTCTCACTGATGGACGTTCCCCAGTCCATCGTCGGATCAACGTTCGATTACCACCTTCAAAAGGGTTTCGACGCGGGGATGCGGTACAACTATGGCAGCTATGCCGATCGCATCCGTCCCGATCTCAGCGGCCAACTGCGATCCTATACCTTTTCATGGGAAGGATTTGGTAGCGGGAAGTAGGCCTCAAGAAGACTGATTGAACGAGGGAAGATTAAGCAAGGGAAGACTTCTGTCCTAGTCGCGCTCGTGCTTCTTTAGCAAGATACCCACCACGAACGACGCCGTGGCCGCCAGCAACCACTCCACGCGGTATATCTGGATGGCCTGCCAATCGACAAGAGTTTTGGCTGTCAGCAATCCCACGAGCAAGGCTCCCGCCACGCATGCCAGTCCGATCACAAAAGCAATCAGCGATCCCGTCGAAAGTCCGATGCGGCTCTTGATCTCGTGGAAATGAAGGTAATGCAGCCACGCTGGAAATTTGAGTGTGCCCAGGGAGGGCATGCGCAATCTGTCGAAAGGCATGCTCTTGAAAGCCGTGTGCACCTGTTCAATGCCGCGCTCCCAGACTCTCGCAATCTCCGCCGCGTCCGCCTTGGTCGCGGAACTGACGCCTTCCAGCCGGCGCCCGCCGCAGGTATGGCAGAATTTCGATCCCAGCAGGAACTCCGTCCCGCAGCGAGGACAGGTGACCGCGAGGCTGATCGCCGGTTCTTGAACCGCAACCTCGTCCATCGGATGGGACGGTGGCCGCCAAAATTCTTGTGGTGTGCTTTGTGCTGCTTCTGCCATATGAGATCTAGAGATTCCTTAGAATCGACTTGGCATTCTAAGCGCCAAAACGTGTCAATCGGCTAAACATCTGTATTGCAATTACTTGCCTTGTCGCTCAGCCACTTCTCCACACTCGCTCAGGGCAATTCTTACGTGCTTGGGCGAGTAAAGATGCGTCAGTTACGAAGGCTGTAACACTATTAGAGTGTCTAACTTGCCGCCCTTCCCCAATCGAATTATAGGGATGACTCAGGCCCAAAGCGCAGTGGCGAACCGGGCACACAGTGATGTTCTTGGTTCCAGTCGCAACGTTCCGCTCTCAACGATTCCGTCTTAACGACGTTCTTGACGCAGTCTGCTCGCGGTTCGGTTAGACTAAATTCATCGTTCGCCCAAGGTTCAAAGTAGAGTTCCCGGAATGAGATTCGTGCGATCCGCCATCCTGCCGCCAGTTCTCTTTTTTCTCATCGCCTGCACCCTATCCGCTCAATCGGAGCCCGATCCCGCGAAACCGCACGGCGCTCCGCATGATGCCCAGACCGATGCCGCTTTCGACCACTTCTACAACATGGAGTACGAGCGCGCTATCCAGGACTTCGAAAAGATGGTTCAGAAGCGCCCCAACGACGCTTTCGCGCTCAACCATCTGCTGACCGCCATTCTGATGAGCAATCTGTATGAGACCGGCGGTATGAATACCGGCGATTACACCAACGAGAGTTTCATCGGACACGCCCCGCGCCCCACCGATCCCAGGGTTAAAGAACGCATCAAGAGCCTGGTTCGGCTCGCCGAGAACGTGGAGGAACAGCAACTGAAGGCCAATCCGAAAGACATCAATGCGCTCTATTGCCGGGGCGTGACCCGCGCCGAATTCGCGGTCTATACGGGGCTTGTCGAACGTGCCTGGTTCTCCGCCCTTCGCAATGCCGTGGGCGCACGCCATGACCACGAACACGTCCTTGAAATGGATCCCGACTACGTCGATGCCAAGCTGGTGGTCGGCACACACAACTACGTGATCGGGAATCTGTCTTGGAGCGTCAAGACGGCGGCTGCTATCGCCGGCCTGAGCGGATCCAAAGAGAAAGGCCTAGCTTACCTGCGTTCTGCGGCGAAAGGCGACGGTGACACTGCAGTCGATGCCAAAGTGATCTTGTCCCTGTTTCTTCGCCGCGAGCATCAGTACGATGAGGCTCTCGGATACATGCAGGGACTCGCTGAACGCTATCCCCACAACCACCTCTTTCCGACCGAAGTCGCCAACTTGCAGCGCTCGGCGGGCCACTATGCCGAAGCGGAAATCGGCTATCGCAAGGTCTGGCAGAACGGTAAAGAGGGGAAGTACGGTCGCCTGCATTACGAACTGGCCGCATGGGGATTGGGAGAACTGCTCAGAAATCAAAAGAACATCGAGGCCGCCGCTGCCGCCTATGATCTGGTCAACGAAGCGCCCAACCCTGATCCTGACATCCTGCAGAAAGCCAATCTCGCCGCCGGTGAGATGTACGACCTGCTCCAGAAGCGAGACCTCGCCATGAAGAAGTACGAAACCGTACTGGCCGGCAATGCCAACACCGGTCCTGCAGACCAGGCCAGGCGCTACATAAGAGAGGCCTATCGGGAATAAAGGGGCTGTCCGCCTGCCCGGGACGTCATCCTGAGCGGAGCCGTTTTTCAGGCGGAGCGAAGGATCTCCCGCGTATGGCTTGTACCACCCATCGAGACGCGGGCCGCAAAACGAAAGGGAACCATCGCTCGCCCGACTTCGTAGAATAAGTAGAGGGCCTAACTATGTACTGCAACTATTGCGGAAAAGTGATTCAAGACGACGCTGTGGTCTGCGCCTATTGCGGAATTCGAATCGGCGCCACACTGGCCAGACGCAAACTCATTCGTCCTCGCCTGGGACGAAAAATCGCCGGCGTTTGCCTCGGCTTCTCCGAATATTTCGACATCGATGTCACCCTTGTCCGCGTCGTGTGGCTGATCATGGCCTTCATGACGGTCATCGGATTCCTCTCGTACCCGATCGCCTGGATCATCATGCCCGAGGAGCCGCTTCTGCTGCCCGCGCCGCCAATCGCTGCTCAAGAAGTCCAGAACCCGTAACGTAAGAGGAGAATTCTCTGCCGGCGCAAAGCACGTAAGCGAACTGCCCCAGATCCAGCGCCGCTCAGCATGCGAATATCCAGCATGCCCACACCTAGCTCCTTGCCAAAATTAACGCTGGATTTCGAACGCTGAGCCGCCACCAAATGCGCCACCCTCGTCGGCCGTGCCATAGAGGTTGCCCGCAGCATCCATGATGATGGGCGAGATCACCGCACTGCCATCCGTTGCCGATAAGAAATTGTGCAGCACAGTTTCATTCCCAGCACTGTCTAGCTCGAACACCGTTCCATCGCCATTAGCGCCGCCAAATGAGGTGGTACCGAACAAGTTGCCATTCTTATCGAATACCAGACTCGCCCATGGCCACTGACCATCCGTTCCAGTGAACACGTGCAGGACGGTTTCCTTCCCTGTCGGATCGAGTTTGTAAACGGTTCCATCACTGTTGACGCTGCCGCCTCCTATAGTCGTGCCGTAAAGATTGCCGGAACTATCTCGAATCAGGCCACCATAGGGAATTCTGCCGTCGCCCGCTACACCAGTGAACGCATACAACACTGAGAAATTACCTTTGGCATCGATCTTGAATACTGTGCCTCCGCCGAAGGCGCCGTCGCTTGAGGCAGTTCCGTACAGATTTTCTCCGTCTGTCAGCAGAGGCGCGTAAGGCGCCGCTCCATCGTTCCCTCCGGTAAAGGTGTGAAGAATGCGTAGCTTTCCAGTGGTATCCAGCCTGAAGACCGTTCCGCAACCAATGTTAATCGTGTTGGGACATACTCCCACCGTGCCGCCCGCGAACGCAGTTCCATACAGGTTTCCCGCACGGTCTCGAATCAACCCGGCATACGGATTGGCGCCATCGCTGCCGCCGGTAAAGGCATAGAGCAACGTCAATTTTCCGGTCTTATCCATCTTGAAAATGCCGCCACAACCCTTGGCGTTGCAGCCATAGGGACCGCCTAAACTAACGGTGCTGTAAACGTTGTCAGCGGCATCGGGAAGAAGATTGGCGGCGGGGATTGCTCCGTCGGTCTGAACGAAGCGGTGCAAAATAGTTTCTGCACCAGTCGACGTCAGCCGAAAGACAACGCCGCAGCCCTCCTTGCCGCAATCCTGATTTCCTCCGACACTCGTGGTTCCGTACAGGTTTCCAAAGTTGTCGCGCAGTAATGCCCCTTGCGGTGATGCACCATCAGAGCCGCCTTCAAAGGAATGCAGCACCTTGAAAGTCTGAGCATGGACCGCGTTAGAGAAAAACGGCATGAGCGTGATGCCCAGGCCCAGGATCCGTACGGCTTTTACAAAAGAAATTATGCGTGGCAACTTCATATCGCACTCCACGAGCGAGTTTCAGAACGACTACAAACGAGGTTTCACTTTTTGCCGTAAAGCAAAACTCCTCCGGGGACGTTGTCGCTGATATAGTTCGCGCCGATTGCAATCACATTCGAAGATGCCGCCAGCGCCGCCGCGAACGATTCAAAGGCCGGCGGAGAACTCACGTTGTAGTTTGGGTTCGAAGTCGTCTTCCAACCACCGGCTGGTTTCACGTAGGCGGACGCCTGTCCATTATTGCCGGCGAATACTTCCGGCTCGCCAACCACCAGAACATTTGCGGTTCCCATGAGAGCGACTGCAAAACCATACCAATCATCAAGGCTGCCGTTGACCGGGGTGAATTCGGCGGTTTCGGTCATGGATTTCCAGCCACCCGTAGGCTCGACAAAGATGTAAGCCGCGCCCGCGCCGACGTTATCCTCGTTTGCGCCAACAGCGATTGTGGAGCCTAGGATCGCAACCGAAACCCCAAGATCCTCATATGGCCTTGCATCGGACGCCGTGAGTCGTGCAGTCTCCGTCATGTTGGTCCATCCGCCAGTCGGCTTGACGTACACGTAGGCTGCGCCGGGTTCGGCGCTTACCGTCTCGTTTTGTGGCCCGCCGACAACAATGGTGTTGCCAGAAATCGCGACTGCTCCCAGGTCGTCTCCAACCGTGTTGTCGGATGCGCTCAACATTGCTGTCTCGGCCATGCTGTGCCATCCGCTGGAAGGTTCTACGAAAACAAACGCGGCGCTAACACCATATGGTCCCTGGGGAACACCCGCTGCAACGGTGTTTCCGTTGGTGGCGACGAATCCGCCGAGCGAGCCGCCTGTAAGCGTCCCGTTTGTGTACAGTTCTGCGGAGGGATGGGAACTGGAAACCCAGCCGCCTGCCGGCTCCTCGAAGATGAGAATCACTCCCTGACTGCCAGTGGGAGATGTCGCGTTGGGTGCTCCAGCCGCAATGGTCTTTCCGTCAGGGCTGATTGCAACGGAATATCCGAAGCCCGAAACTTGCGACGATCCCGTGGTGAGTTTTGCGCTGTAACTGGATGTCGACGTCCATCCCGTGGCCGGCTCGACGTAGATATAAACCGCTCCCTCATTGGCCGAAGCGCCTACGGCGACGATTTTCCCGTCAGCGCTTATTGCGACCGTGGTGCCGAATTCATCATTCGACAGGGACTGATCGGTGAGGATTGCCAGCGGAGGCGGGTTCGATGTCGTCTGCGATGCAGCGGCGGATATCACGCTCATCGCTACGATGCACTCGAGGAGAGAAACCAAGCGCCAGAATTTCATGGGAATACTCCGGATTATGAGGTTACCGAATGGCCGGAAGAACCTCGCTTTTATGGGCTTTATAGATGAAAGATGCCTTTGGCCAGTTGCCGCCTAATGTCGGGCACGGAGACTCCTCGACCCGGTCTGCCCCATTGCCCGAGGGCGCAAGGCGTACCATTGTTCATGGATGAAACATACCCGCAACACCCCGGCTCACCACCCGCTGACCGCTCGCTAGCCGATGATGTTCTCCTTCGGGAAGAGCCAGATGAAGACGACGAGGACGAGGAAGAGGACGACGTCGACGAGGAAGATGACGACGGGGACGAAGGTTATTCGGAGTGAAGGTGAGCTGACGGTCGCAAAATCGCGACATCACTTTCTGACCCAGCTGCCCCGGCGCCAATATGTTCTGATCCCTTCATGTCGCCGATCCGCCCGCCCCGCATCAATAGTGACGACGAAGTCGTCTCTTGGACAGTCGGCGACAGCCATCCTTGACGCGTTCCCAGCACCTGATTGCGACAGCCACGCTCGGGTGGCTTATGAGTCATGGCGTTGAAAAAACTGATAGCTGAAAGGCCTGGCGCTCATCGCTTTTGCAAGTTCATCCCCAACTTGATGAATGGGTATCGGTTTATCAACGTTGTTGAAGGCACTTCCTTCCAGACCGAAATACAAAATCAATCTGTGTCCGCGCTCGGAAAGCTCTCCTTTGTGGATGCCTCGCGTGTCGGCCAACGTTATCGAGCCTGCGGGTGCCGTCAGATGAAGAATTCTGTCGGGACACACTTCGCTGACTTCCTGGTCAGTCAGATTCATTCGACTCAGCAACTTCTTGGTCAAAGGTCTAGTCGTTCTATTCGGATTGTGTGAGCCTTTGACGTAGACGAAATGCGGGGACTCAGGCGTTGTGTCTGTGAGATTCACGCCGACCTTGAGCCATCGCAAGCACCCGGAGTCCGTATGAAACGGTCGGGGCCGAAGTCCGGCAGGCAGGAAATCAGTATCCCACCACATGTCAGGCTTTGTAATAACCGGGAAGACGCCGAGGTAGCGTGCTGCGACTGCCAGAAGATAGGGATCACACAAAAGACGTTGGATGATGTGGTTTTCTAACAACAACGATCGCGGGACTGTATAAGCTGAATAGCGGGGGTTGGATGGGTCGATCCCGATAGTTTTACCTTTATCTGCGACTGAGAGTGTCGATAGGGTTCTCGGGTCATTACTTTGGGGAAGAGGACCCCATGTCATCGTATCGAGTGGGCATGACAAAGCCAGTTCATATAGATTCTTGATTGTTTCCTTCTTGAGTCGTGGCGGAATGACAACCACACCATCTTCCTTGAGGGTCCGGACAACTTCATCGATACCCGGGTCGAGAATGCCAGCATCACTTACGAGAGAAGCGCCATCCCAGCCCAGTTTTAAGTTCGTCTCTTTTCGCTTTGATTCAAGAATCCGGAACAGAAGGTCGTTCGATCTCCCGTCGGTGTAAGCATAGAGCTTCTGTACGACGTAGTTGCTTTCTGGCGCCGGCTGGCCAGAACGCCAGTATCGCCAAATGCCCCTGCCAAAATCACCGACTCGATGAAATGTGTCCCCCAATGCAGCCACGCGGAACCCTCCCTCGGCTTAGGTTTCGAGGAAGTATACAGCTAGATCCGCTCTCGCTAACTGTTGAAACGTCGCCATGCACTCGTCGCTCACCGGTGACTCGCGCGTCAATTATGTTCTAATCGCTCATGCCGCCCATTCCTTCGCACCGCATCAAGAGCGACGACGCCGAAATTGTCTACTGGACTCTCGGCGATGGGCCGCCCATCATCCTGCTTCATCCTTTTCCCGCGAACCACGACTTCTGGATCCCCGTCGCCGAAACGCTCGCCACGCGCTATCGGGTGATTCTCCCCGATCTTCGCGGACACGGCCAGTCCACCGTCGGCGAGGGCCCAGCCGCCATGCCCAAACATGCTGCGGACATCACCCGTGTCATGGACGACGCTGACATCGGCCGCGCTCCGCTCATCGGCGTCTCCATCGGAGGCTATATCTTGTTCGAGTTCTGGCGCCGCTCGCGCAGTCGCGTCGCTGCGCTCGGCCTCTGCAACACGAAGGCTCCCGCCGATGGCCCCGAAGCCCGTGCGGGACGCCTGCAGGCCGCCAATGATGTCCTCGAGCGCGGTACTGAACCATTCCTCGAATCCATGGTTCAAAAGGTCTTTGCGAAGACCACGCGCGAAACTCATCCCGATCTCGTCGACGGCGCCCTCCGCATGATGCGCCAGATGTCTCCCGAAGACATCGCTCAGGTCCAGCGCGGCATGGCCGACCGCCCCGACTCCGTCGATACATTGAAGACCATCAATGTTCCGACGTTGCTGGTGACGGGAGACGAAGACACTCTCACGGGTGTCAACGAAGCCGAACTCATGCGTCAGCACATTAATGGAAGTCAATTGCGCATCATCCCTAAAGCCGGGCATTACTCCCCCTGGGAGCAACCGCAAGAAGCGGCCCAACTCATGCGCCAATTCCTGGACAGCCTCTGATCCCGAGAAATAGAAGGATCTACCGACGCGCTGGCCATCACCTCGGAAGCCCGAAGCAACGTGGAAGAGCGACCCTTCAAGTGCCGCGTCAAGCAACAAAACGTGGAAGAGCGGCCCTTTAAGGGCCGCGTCAAGCAACAAAAAAAAGATTAGGGGCTTCAGCCTCTGTGACTCTCTCGACTACAATCGACTCGCCATGAAGAACCTCATCCCACTTCTACTCTGTGCTGCATTCCCGTTCTCGGCATTCGCGCAATCGCAGTCCACACGCCCCAAGATCACGGGGATCGATCACGTCTGCTTCTACACAACCTCGCCTGAGGGCGTGAAGCACCTCTATGCCGACATTCTCGGCCTCGTCCCGGCCGATCCCATCGAGCCCGGTGAAACCGTCCGCTACATGTCGGGCAAGCAGTGGGTCGGATACAGCCCCGCTCCCGACCCCAAGGCCACCGACCGCATGGACCACGTTGCTTTCACCACCAACAATATTGCTGGAATGCGCCGTTATCTCACCGAGAAGGGAATCAAGGCGGGCAAGATCGAGGGCCGTTCCGACCACAGCCTCACTTTCACGGTGAATGATCCCGAGGGACGCCGCATCGAGTTCGTCGAGCGCGGCAAAGGCGACAAGGCTCCGGATGAGCCCAATGCCGTCTCCCGCCATATGATTCATGCTGGCTTCCTGGTCTACAATCGCGACGCCGAAGATCACTTCTACCGCGAGATTCTCGGATTCCGTCCCTACTGGCATGGAGGCATGAAAGACAACGAGACCGACTGGGTTTCTCTGCAAGTCCCCGACGGTACCGACTGGCTCGAATACATGTTGAACCAGCCGCCGCATCCGGATCTGCAATTGACCGGCGTGATGAATCACATCTCTTACGGTGTTGCCGATATGAAGAAGACGTCGGCTCTCATGGAATCACACGGCTGGAAGCCGCACGGCGACGAACAAGCCGAAATCGGCAGAGACGGAAAATGGCAGCTCGACGTCTTCGACCCCGATCTCTCTCGAGTCGAACTGATGGAATTCAAGAATGTGCAGAAGCCCTGCTGCAGCGATTTCACCGCCGCACATCCGACGGAGTAGTAGGTTTACCCCGTGACCCCTGTGCCCTCTGTGGTGAGTGAAGTGTGGGGGAACAGACCTGAAACTCCATCAGAAAACCCGAAGAAGAATTTGCTAGAATTCCCACGATGAATAGCGAACTCATTCTCGTTCCATCTGGCACAGTCGTCAGCGCAAAGGGCGACGGTCCAGCCGTAGACGTAAGCGGTACCTCCAACCGCGTTTTCCTCGCGACTCTCTCCATCACGAAAATCATCGAGCAGGAATCGCTCGACGTCAGCATCTTCGGATCGGCCGACGGCTCCGCGTGGGAACCGAAGTCCCTCGCTGCCTTTCGCCAGGAGTTTTATTGCGGAGAGTTCCCGCTGCTCCTCGACCTCGGCGCGAACCCGACTATTAAATTCGTCCGCGCTCATTGGGAAGTCGCCCGCTGGGGACGCGGCACCGAAACGCCTATGTTCGAATTCGGCGTCACCCTGAAAGAAGTCCCATCCCAAATTCTGCAAGAAGCCAGGGCCGAAGCGAAAGCGCTAGCGTAAGAGACTGATTGTCGATTGATGATTTCTGATTGTTGATTGAAAGGCGTCTATCTTGGCCTTCAATCAGCAATCAACAGTCATCAATCAGCAATTCCCCTCACGATCCCGGTGCTTAAATGCAGACCCAAGGTCGACGGTCTGAGGTCCAAGGTCTGGAGGCGAAAAGCCGGAAGCCGAGACCCTGAAGCCTAAAGCCCAAAGCCCAAAGCCTAAAGCCCGAAGCCTAAAGCCCGAAGCCCGAAGCCCAAAGCCCGAAGCCTTGTAATATTGATCTGTCCATGAAACTCGCGTCTGAGACTCTCGTGCGCCCGGCGCGCAACATCCGTGGCAGTGTCCAACTTCCAGGAGACAAGTCCATCTCCCATCGTTATGCCATGCTGGCGGGCATTGCCGAAGGCTCTTCGCGCCTCGAAAACTATTCCACCGGCGCCGATTGTGCCAGCACTTTGGGCTGCATGCGCGCTCTCGGCGTGACATGGGAACGAAAAGCCGATCAGAACGTGATCGAAGTGCAGGGCCGAGGACCCGGTGCTCTCCGCGCCTCACACACCGCTCGACTGCGGAAACTCCGGATCGACCATGCGCATGCTCAGCGGCATCGTCGCCGGCCAGCCGTTCACCAGCGAGATGATGGGCGACGAATCGCTTTCCCGCCGACCCATGGAACGCGTGATCAAGCCACTCACTGCGATGGGCGCGCATATTGAATCGCAGCAAGGTAAGCCGCCGCTCCGCATCACGGGCGGTTCTCTGAAAGCCATCGATTACAAGATGCCCGTGGCCAGCGCCCAGGTAAAATCGTGTCTGCTGTTCGCAGGACTCTTTGCCGATGGTGAGACCCGCGTCGAAGAATCCGTCCGCACTCGTGATCACGGCGAAGTTGCGCTGCGCGCCTTTGGAGCGCAAGTGGAGCGCAAAAGCATTGGCGCGGGCAGCGAAGTTCGGATCCGCGGCAAACAGCGCCTGCACGGTATCGATGCCCGCATCCCTGGAGATCTCTCGAGCGCCGCATTTTTTCTATGCGCCGCCGCTCTGTTCCCCAACTCCGAACTAAGCATTCCCCATCTCCTGATGAATCCCACCCGCGCCCGCTTGCTCGACATCCTCATGCAAATGGGCTTGCGCATTTCGGTTACGGAGATCGAAGAGATCAACGGCGAACTCGTGGGATCTTTGCAAGTGGCTGGTGGAACGCTCGACGGTGCCACGATTGCCGGTGCGGACTCCGCTGCGCTGATCGATGAAATACCCGTGCTCGCTGCGATCGCTCCATTCACTCGCCAGGGAATCGAGGTGCGCGATGCAAAAGAGCTGCGTGTCAAGGAATCCGATCGCATTGCATCGATCGCCACCAATCTCCGCTTCATGGGCGCACAGGTCGAAGAGTTCGAAGACGGGCTCAAGATTCCGGGCAACCAGACCTTGCATGGTGCTGAGCTCGACTCCTACGACGATCACCGCATCGCCATGGCCTTTGCCATCGCGGCCCTCCGCGCTCAAGGCGAAACTCTCATCCGCGGCGCCGAATCAGCTGCGATCTCCTATCCTGCATTTTTTGAAAAGCTGGAAGAACTCTCCGAGCGTTGAGAGCCAGCGTTGATTTCCTCTGTGTGCCTCTGTGTCCCCCGTGGTGAATGTGCTTGTCATAAAGGTAATGCGAAGTGCCATTACCAACGTGACCTCCTCTAGCCCTTCCCTCCCTTAGACAATAGCTCGGGGTCAAGTACAAACTCACAGGTTCTATTTTGGAAAGGCACAATCAGGATGCGTTCGATCATCACATACAGCTTCAGCACAATTCTCCTATTAGCCTCATTTGCTCACGCCGACGATCTCAAGCCGTACCAGACCGGAAAACTTCTCCAGATGGATTCCGTTCCTTGCAACGTCGCGCACGCGAAATCACCGCAGGCTCACTGCCTGCAGTACATCCTCGAGGCCGATAGCGTTGTTTTCCACCTTCGTCCAAAAAACGCAAAGCATGCCGCCGTTCTGCCCGTTGGTGAGCGAGCACAATTCCGCATCGAAAAAGGCCGAATCCTGATGCACATGGATGGCGTCGACAACCGGGAGCGGCAGTACGTCGTCGTGTCGCTTGCGCCTCGCTCCGACAACAGCTCGGCCGATGCGGCTCCTGTACGCCTGAATCATCTTCAGTAATGGAATCTCCCTAAGAGAATGGCGCGGATCTTTCCGCGCCCTTTTTACGGCCTCTACGGGAATCCCCCGAGCGCCTGAAATTCCTGTATTCATGCGGGTTTCCGCCTTGTTTCCTTTTCCAACCTCCCGCTCGGGAGGGGCATCTATCTTCGCAATCTGCCGCTGTGTTCCGCTCGCCTTGAGTCGTCCCTCAGACGTGAGTGTGCTCGGGGCCAAATCAATCAGGAGTGTTTTGGACATGAAACGTTTTGTCGGGTTGTTATTCGCATGTTTGTTTCTCGCAGTGCCCATGATGCTGGCACAAAGCAGTGAAGATCACGCCGAGGTGGGAATCTTCGCAGAATATTTCCGCTTCAGTGACCCCGCTCCGACGCGCAATTTCATCGGACTTGGTGGACGCGCAGCCTTCAACGTCCATCCCAGCATTCAAATTGAAGCTGAGATGGGTTACGACTTCGAGCGCAACTACACCACCACTTTCAGTAACGGTGTGACCACGGTGGATGTGCAGAGTAGACTTCGCACGCTGCATGGATTTTTCGGCCCGAAGTTTCAGACTGGTTCGGGTCCGTTTCGCGTCTTCGTAACGGGCAAGGTTGGATTCGAGAATTTCACCGTGACCAACGCGGGACCACCCGCCGGCTTCGCCAATGCGGTCGGATTGGGAAGCAGCGCAACCTATTTTGCTCTCTATCCGGGCGGCGGCATCGAAGCCTTTGCCGGACCCATCGGTGTTCGCGCCGAAATCGGCGACAACATCTTCTTCAACAATGGTATGCATAACAACATGCGCATCAGCTTCGGGCCTCAGTTCCGCTTCTGATCGAACACTCAGTCTTCATGTCGGCGGCTTGCATGGCCGCCGATTTTTCTTCCGCAAATCGCACAATCCTTTGTGACGCACATCACAGCACTTGCCGCCCACTCCTCATAGTTTGGAGAGTTCAGGAGCGGAATTTCCCGCTCGGGCGGTGGTCGTGGATGCGCATCCACAGCGCGTTATAAATCCCTGGGTCGTCACGTTTTCCGTGATGCTGGCGACCTTCATGGAAGTCCTCGATACCACGGTCGTCAACGTTTCCATCCCTCATATCGCCGGAAATCTCGCCGCTACCAACGAAGAGGGCACATGGGTCGTGACCTCCTACCTCGTCTCAAACGCCATCGTCCTACCCATCTCCGGCTGGCTCGCCAATCACATCGGACGCAAGCGTCTCCTCCTCATGTGCGTCGGCGGATTCACCATCACCTCGCTTTGCTGTGGCATGGCCGGCTCGCTCTCGCAACTGATTATCTTTCGCGTCCTCCAGGGACTGACCGGCGGCGGGCTCCAACCCCTCGCGCAGGCGATTCTGCTGGAGACGTTTCCCAAAGAGCGTCACGGCCACGCCATGGCTGCCTTCGGCATCGGCATTCTGCTCGCGCCCATACTTGGGCCCACGCTCGGTGGATGGATCACGGACAACTACAGTTGGCGATGGATCTTCTACCTCAATCTTCCCGTCGGCATTCTGTCTTTGTTCCTGATGAACCGCTTCGTCTTCGATCCGCACTACGTGAAGCGCGGCGGCGGCAAGGTTGATCTCTGGGGGATCGGGCTTCTCGCCGTTGGTATCGGGTCGCTGCAGATCGTGCTCGACACGGGTCAGCGCAAAGACTGGTTTTCTTCCGACTACATTCGCATCTTCGCCGCGCTGTGCATCTTTGGCCTCGTTGCACTGATCATTCGCGAACTGATGACCGATCATCCTGTCGTCGATCTGCGCGTGCTCAAGGACCGCTCCTACGCCTCAGGCGTCTTCCTCATCACTCTGTTGGGATTCGTTCTCTATGCCAGCCTGGTCCTGCTGCCGCTCTATCTGCAGGAACTGATGGGGTATCCTGCCTACAACTCCGGTCTCGCTCTTTCGCCGCGCGGCATCGGCGCGCTGCTCTTCACCCCTCTTGCCGGACACTTAACCACGAAGACCGATCCCCGCCGGCTCCTCCTCGTTGGTATGATCCTCGGCTCCGTCACCATGTTCCAACTCTCCGGCCTGAATCTCCAGGCGGGATTCTGGGACATCTTCTGGGCCCAGGTTTTGCAGGGCGTCGCCCTGGCCTTTCTTTTCATCCCGCTCATGTCTCTGGCGATGTCGCACATCAATCCACAGAAGATGGGCAATGCCACCAGCATCTTCAACCTGATGCGCAATATCGGCGGCAGCATCGGGATCGCCATCATGACGACCTTCCTCTCCCGTCGCACCCAACTGCATCAAGATCATCTCGTTGCCAATGTGACTGCCGGCAGCCCACAGACTCTCCGTCTGCTCGAAGGCATGCGCGCCAACTTCTATGCCCACGGAGCGGATTCCGTCACAGCCTCCCGCAAAGCCGTCGCCGCGATCTATGGCCTCGTCCAGCAGCACGCCGCTATGCTGGCCTTCGTCGAAGCCTTCTGGCTGATGGGTGTGGTCTTCCTGCTGATGATTCCGTTCCTGCCGATCTTGCAATACTCGAAAAAGAAACCTGCTCCAAAACCTGCGCCAAAACCAGAGCTAACTCAGATGTCCGAAGTTCAGCCGCCCTCGTTCGCCGACCAGGAAAGCGACGAGGAGGCTGACGAAGAAGTTCCGGAAGAAGAGCCCCACCTGCTCATTCACTGACAGCGGTCAGTTGTAGTGCGCGCGGCCCGAGCATGTGCGAAAAGCATTCCGATACCCGAGCCCGGAAGCCGGAAGCCCGAAGCCGGAAGCCCGACCGGCGAGTAAGTCGCAGCTGTGATACATTATTTCCCATTGCCACCAAGCCGGCCGTGGGGGCTGGCCCTATCCTTAGTTCTTCACGCAAGGAGTCACCATGGCGACCCTCCGCGATCTCATCAAAGACCGCAAACTCTATTCCGTAGAATCCACGCGCACTGTTCTCGAAGCCGCCCGTTACATGATGGAGCACAATGTCGGCGCCGTTCCCGTTCTCCGCAATGGAGACCTCATCGGCATTCTGTCCGAACGCGACATCATGAACCGCGTCGTTGCCGTCGGCCGCACTCCGGGCACGACCGCTGTCTCCGAGGTCATGACCGCGAACCCGCGCGCCGTCCCCGCGGACGAAAGCATCGAAGAATGCCTCTTCATCATGCGGGAATTTGGATTTCGCCATCTCCCGATCGTGGACGGCAAAGATATAAAAGGGTTGGTTTCGCTTCGCGATGTGCTGATGCACCAGGCCGCCGAGATCGAGCGGTCTACTCGCCGCGCCGCCTCGTAACATTGAATCATTCAGTCATTGAATCAATTGATCATTGAGCCATTGAGTGATTGAATCGGAGTGGCGGACGCGATTTCAATCGCTAAATGACTCGATGACTCAAGGACTCAATAATTCTCACTCCCGGCTTCCTCAGTTCACTGCTTGGGAGGCGCCGTCACCGTCAGGCTGACAGTGGGGCCGGTATTGGTCGAGCTGACATTGCTCGAAACCACTCCGTTTGAATCCACGCCCACGATGGTGAACGTGTACGAATTCGCTGGGGTGATCCCGTTCGGCTGCGAGACTAGATTCGTGGTGTTCCCGCAGGCGGGCATCAGCAGAAAGCACGCACTCACTACGAAGATCGCCAGCAATCCAAAGGCTTTTCGCGCCCGCTTTCCACCCGTCGCTGCCCCGACGCCAACCAGTCCCAGCAGCGGAATCGGCAGCCACAGTCCATAAAAGATTCGCTCGCGTGTTCGCGAGACGGTCACAACTGGACCGTACGTGCTGATCGTCAGTGTAGAGAGGGTGGTCGTCCCGCTGGTGATCTGTAGATTTTTTCCATTCGGAGTGAAAGAGCAGACCGGCGCGATTGCCACCAGGGGTGCGATCGACCCGCATGCAAGCGTGATCCCGTTTGACGGTGTCTTATACCCATTGGCCGCATTTATGCTGACCACGCCCTCCGCGCCGCTGCCCGGAGGCACGCTGCTCGGTGAGACCGAGCTCTGAATCGTAATCGTGAACTGCGGAACCACGGCCAGCACCGTAAAGTCCAGCGCCGGAGCCGTGTATGTTGTCGTCGGCCCTGTACCCGTGACGGTGATGGTATATAGCGTATTCGTGCTCGTCGCCTTGGTGGTGATCGTCGCAGTAGCACTTCCCGGCGCCGACACCGCCGTCGGACTCACTGTGCACACCGGGGTGTCGGTCGTCGTGATCGCGGATGATACCTGACAGCCCAGCGCAACTGTGCCCGTAAAACCGTTCACCGATCCAATCTGGATATTGGTCGACGAAACTCCTCCGGGTGCCACCGCCGCCGGCGATAATGCCGATGGCTGCAGCGTAAATTCCGAGGTCCCTTGTCCCAGCGCTGCTGCTCCCAGCATCAGAAGAGCGGCAAATAAGCATCCTGCGAGGCGTGTACCTCGGGCCAGCTTTGTTTTCAATGTGGATTCAGTCCGTCTGGTGCTCGACATGAAGAAGTTCGACATGAACAGGTTGTATTTCAACTACCTTCGATTCCTGGGATCTCAAAAAAGCTGCCCGCCACACCGCACAAGAGCTCTGCTTCTGACATCAAGTCAGTGATCAACCTGCTTATGCCTGCGGGAGTCTGCGCCCTATTTTACAGTAAGCGCCCTCGCCCGCCATCATGCGACAGACAACCCGCATCGCTCTGCAGCGAATCACTCATCCTATCATCCCGCCACCGCAGATCTTTGCACCCACAAGACTTGGTGGTGCAGTTTCGTCCTTGAGACTCTTTGGAGAAGTGTCATCCTGAGCCCGGCGATAGCCGGGCGAGGGACCGTACGTAAGTGGGAGGCCGTGACGTGATCGCAAGGAACGCCTGCTCTGCATGCAGTGTGCTGGCCCTGGCTGACCGCCGTGGAACGGTTTCGCGGCGTATGGTCCCTCGGCGAGCTACGCGCTCGCCTCAGGATGACATCCTCTCGGGATTACAGAAGATTCAAACTGCACCACTACCGAAGACTTACGGGACCGTAACAATCAGCCCACAACAGGGCTTCGGCCCCCGGCGCCGGTAGCTGTGTTGCACCGCCGAATCGAAGTAGATCGCATCTTCCGGTTCCAACAGGAATTCTTCGCTGCCGATCTTGATCGTCAGAGACCCCTTGATGACGTAGAGGATCTCGACTCCGGCATGTTGGTGCGGTTTCGCGGGGAAGTCCTGAAATTCCGCAACGTAAGCGCTCAGCTTGCGCTCGGTTGCTTTGTAGTCGAGGCACTCAAAGTAGTAAGGCACATCCTGCACTCCAGGCTTTTCCGGAAAGCGCACGCGCTCTTCTTTCCGGATGACACTGACCACCCGCCGTTTGCGTTCGTCCGTGAAAAAATAGTCCAGCCCCACCCCATACACCATCGAGATGCGTAACAGCGTCGGCAGGGTGGGGAATAACTTCCCTCGCTCCAGCTTCGAGAGCAGTGCGGGCGACAGCCCCGTGTGCTTGCCCAATTCCACCAGTCCCAGACTTTTTCGCAGCCGCAGAGTTCGCAGCTTTTCGCCGATGGAGTATCGGCTTAGTCCTTGAACGATGGTCGCGTTTACTTCCCCCATGATTTCATCATAATAAAATAGTTGTGCTTCGGAATGAAGTGCACGGACGGCAGGATACCGTCTAAAGGAGACTTGGAACGTTCACCGCGCAGACGCAAGAATTAATGATGGCAATCAGATGCCCAAAAAGGAAACCGGATGACCACCACTTTTCGATGCGCCAGCTAAAGCTAAGAGCTAAAAGCTGACAGCTCGTAACTCGAAGCTCACAGCTCGTAGCCAGCCCTCACTTCGGTTGCGGCTTCTTCTTGTTGAACAATCCCATCACGCTGTTGATCGGATTCTGCTGCTGGTTTCCGTTCGCGCCTTGTCCTTGGCCTTGCAGCGCATTCTGCAGCAAGCTGCCTGCAATGCCCTTCACGTCAGGCGTGAACTTTGGAGCCGATGTCGTTCCCGTGACGCCAAACGGAATTCCCATTCCGCCGACTTGCGCCTTCATTTTGAACGCAAGTTGATCCGAAGGACTTACCGTTCCGGCCCCGGTCAGCACTCCGATGGCGGGTACGGTCAAGTTGACGTTGTTTGCCTCGGTGCCTGCCGGTGACATCTTCACGTCAGAACTAAAGTTCTGAATGGTTGTGTCGTTGCCGGTATTCTTTCCGCCCAGGGCTGAAATAGCCGACATCTCTTGCCCCAGGTTAAAACCGGCCAGTTGGGTGTTCTCCATCTTCACGGTTCCAGTCGATACTAACTTGTCGACAGGACCGGAACTCGCCACATCTACATTCAGATGCCCGCCCTTCAGTGTCGCCTTCGGAGGCAATATCACACCCACTGCCGGCAGCATCGCTTCGAGGTCGTCGACCGGCATGTTCTGCCCGTTCAGTTTCAGGTTCACCGTCGTTACTTTGCCGTGCACGTCATATGTGCCGGTCAGATGCGCTACAGCCTGCCCCATGGCGATATCGCACTGATTAATGTCTCCGGTTTCTTTCACCAGGTTGTGCGTGATGGCGAATTTCACATCGACGGGTTTGCCCGCCGGCGAACCCTTCTTCACCACCTGTAGATTCGTGGCTTTCAGCGTGCCATCGACTTTGGCTTCGTGTCCGTTCGAAGTGATTGTCCCGTCCAGATCCGCGATGCCGGCTATGCCTGCGGCCGGATCGATAAATCCCGACGTCGCCAGATTCATCTTCTGCACCGTGATCTTGGCTTGCAGTGGAGTCAGTGCCGCGTCGTTCGCGTCGATGGGTCCGGCGTGCCCATTCAGTTTCATGTTCCCGCCGGAAGGCAAGTTCGCGGTCATCTGAAAAGGGAAGGAGGATGTAAATGAGAAGTTTTGCACTCCGATATTCACTTTATCGTACACACGTTTGGTATTGTCGCCGACCCGCGATACGGTGAGCCGCCCGTCGTTAACGTTCAGCTTCGCGACAGTCAGATTCGGATTGCTCCCCGAAGTTTCCTGTGCTTTTTGCCGCTCTTTTGGCGTCTGCTCCGCCTTCGTGCTCGGCGAGGCCTGCTGCCCTTTCGTCTGCGCCGAGGGATTCTGTCCTCCCAAGCTCGAGAAGTTCCACTTCTCTCCATTCTCCGATTTCACCAGGTTGATCTCGGGCTGGTTCAGCGTCAGTTCCGTCACATTCAGCGTCTTCGAAAAAATCAGCGGAATCAGTTCCACTCCCACGCGCAACGATTTTGCCTGCACAAATGGAGACTGGCTGAACTGCGGATCATCCGCGATCGATATATTGTCAGCCGCCACTCCGCCCGTAAACAGTGACAGCGTCAGATTGCCCACTTTTACCTGTCGGCCCAGCGCTTCCGTTAGCTCCGCCTCCAGTTTCGGCCGGAACGTGTTCGCATCAATTAGGAAGGGAAGCGCGATCACAATCAGGATCAGCACCGCGATGATGATTCCCACAATTTTAAGAGTTCGTTTCATGATCTTCCTCCTGGCGGACTAGCTAAAACATTAGCGGTTTGTTGGACTGACGTTTGACTAACCGAATTGCGGAAACTTGCTGCGCGGCAAGTCTATCAGTGCTGGTCGTCACTGCTCATCCTGCAGTAGCTCCGGCGATGGTACGGGCGGATTCTCCTGCTCGTTTCTGCCCGCTGCAGCCGCGATTTCTTTCCTCGCCTCCGCTTTCCGTCCGAGGTGCAGCAGAGCTTGTCCCCGCAAATAATGCGCGTCCGTGCGGTCGGGATCCACCTTCAGCGCCGCGTCGGTTTCCGCCAGCGCCGCCGCGTACCGTTGCCTTTTCTCATAGATCTTCGCTAGACCCAGCATCGAATCCACCAGTCGCGGATCTCTGTGCAGTGCCTCCCGATAACTCTTCTCCGCACTCGCATCGTCTTCACTCAACCAATACGCATTGCCGATCTCCTCATAATTCAGAGCAACATCGGGCTCGATCGCGGCGTCCTTCAGAAACTCCTCCCGGGCCTGCGCGTATTCCTGTTTCTTCAAATGCACCATCCCCAGATTGAAGTGCACAAAGGGCAACTTCGGATTGCCCTTCGCCGCTGCCTCAAACTCCGCCATCGCCGAATCGTACTCGCTTCGGTTTAGATAGTATTTCCCGGCAAAGAGATGGTACTCAGGTGAGCCATCGCCCAATTTCGTTAGCTGTTCGGCCGCCCGCTGGTCTAATTCCGTGCGTCCGGCCCGGTGAGCCGCGTTCGAAAGCACATATAAATAAGGAAGTTGCCCCGACTCTTGCGCCCAGAGCGGCTCCAGCATCCTCGTCGCATCCGCCCATCGTTCGGCGAAAAAATAACAAAGCCCCAGCAGATAGCGCGGCTGCAGCGCGTCCGGCTGCGCCCGCACGACCGATTCGAACTCAGGGATTGCTTTTAGAAATTCATTCTGGCGATAGTAGGCCAGCCCCACATTGAGCCGTATGCCCGATACCTGCGGCATCAGCTTTTCTGCCTGTTGCAGTTCCCGCAGCGCCTTCGACCACTGCTTCCGCCGCATGTAGACCACGCCCAGATTCGCGTACGCCGCACCCGACTGCGGATCAATCTTCGCCACCTCCCTGAAGTCCCGTTCCGCCTCATCCAGCCGCCCATTCTTCAGCGCCTCCTGCCCCTGCTGAAAAATTTGTGCTGGATCGCCCGCCGTCGCAGCCGCAGTTCCTCCGGCCGCACCGGAAGCCTGTTGCGCGGCTAGACTCCCCGCCATGCTCACCATTAGCAGTATCCCGAAAATATTCAACGTGATCCGTGCGCTTGACACTGACATCGCTCTCTGCTGTAGTGTCCGCCAGTGCTCGCGTGAATTCAAGCGATGCATCGAACAACTCGGGATACCTTTCTGTAAACTTGGGAGTTTCCAACGGAGCAGCCCAACTTTAAGCCTTGAACTCTGAAATATTGAAATTGTAAGACCCGCCTATGGTGACCATTCGCGACGTGGCTAAGGAAAGCGGATTCTCTTCGACCACGGTCTCTATCGTTCTGAACAACGCGCCCCTGGCCCGTTATATCCCGGCTGTCACCAAGAAGCGCATTGAGCGCGCCGCTCAGAAACTGGGATACCGCCCCAACCAATTTGCCCGCTCCTTACGCAGCAAGCGCAGCCATACCGTCGGCGTCATGGTCTTCGACATGACGGACCCGTTCTGCACGATGATTCTTCGCGGCATCGAGAATACCCTGTATCAGTCTTCCTATCTCCCGATCCTCACCGACGTTCACAACGAAGGCAGCCGTTTCGAGCGTTATCTCGAGATGCTGCTCGATCGTCGTATCGAAGCTCTCATCGTCATCGCCAACTGGGTCTTCCTCGACATCAACCTTCTCGGCGATCTCGAAAAGAGCAGCATCCCCACCGCCATGATCGGATGCGAGCTCAAAACCGACTCGATCAGCTCCATCATCGTCGACAACGAAGTCGGAGGCCACCTCGCCCTCGAGCATCTCCACTCCCTCGGTCACCGCAAGATCGCATTCATTCGCGGACCGAAGGCCCTCACCGATAGTTCTCCCCGCTGGCGCGGCATCCGCAACTGCGCGAAACAATGTAGACTCGAACTCGACAACCGTTTGGTCGTCGATATGCCCGAATCCCGCGATCCGCTCGCCAGCTTCGAGTGGGGATACAAACTCACCGAAGATCTGCTCCACACCAAGCGTCAGTTCAGCGCCCTGCTCGCCTTTGACGACATGAGTGCCTTCGGCGCCATCCGCGCTCTCAATAAAGCGGGCATACGCGTGCCCGAGCAATGCTCGGTCATTGGCTTCGACGATGTTTCAACTTCGGCCATTTACAGTCCATCTCTTACCACCGTCCGCCAGCCCATGGAAGCCATGGGTACTTCCGCCGTCGGCATTGTGGTCGACGGTATTAACGCCGTGCTCGAAAAGCGCGAAATGAGCGCTACTCATCGTAAAGTTGCGCCCGAACTGGTCGTGCGCGAGTCCACCCGCAGTCTTCAGTGATCGTCGCGAGGCTTCTTTTTGCACTGCGGATCAACTTTTACACACAGTAAACGTTAACGGTCCGGTACTGTTTCGTTTTTTTCTTGACAGTCGAGATCGTACAAAAGCACTATTCATACGTTTTAATAGCCCGTCCAGGGTCTCACCTCTAAACGGGATCAGTGTCGAAAGTGCAATCGGTCCGAACTGCTCGAACCGTGAAGTTCGTAGGATGTACGGCTTGGCCGTATTCAACCAGCGCGGATGCTCCGCGCATCGGGGGAACGTGAATATGAAATCTTCTCGTGTGCTCTTAGGGATCGTCCTGGTCCTCATGCTCTGCGCAGCCGGTTGGGCCCAAACCAACGGCTCCATCACCGGTACGGTGAAAGACCCAAGCGGAGCCACCATCGCCGGTGCAGCCGTCGTCATTACGAACACCGACCAAGGCATCACCCGCCAGATGGATACCAACTCCAGCGGCGACTACAACCAGGCGTCCCTGCCACCGGGCAAATACGATGTCATCGTAACGGCCGCCGGATTCAAGAAGTACCAGGCCAAGGGCATCGTGCTCGACGTCGCGCAGAAGGCCCGCGTCGATGTCACGCTCGAAGTCGGCGCTGCTACAACCGAAGTGGTTGTCGAAGGCAGCAACGTCGCCCAGGTTGAGACGCAATCCTCCGAGCTTGCCGGCACCGTTACCGGAAAAGAAATCACGCAGCTCGAACTCAACGGGCGCAATTTCACAACTCTGGTTTCATTGGTTCCCGGCGTGAGCAACCAGACCGGCCAGGAAGAGGGAACTGTCGGCATCAACGGCAGTGTCTCATTCTCGATGAATGGTGGCCGGGTCGAGTACAACAACTGGGAACTCGATGGCGGCGACAACATGGATAACGGCAGCAACGGTACGCTGAACGTCTATCCCAGCGTCGATGCCATCGCAGAGTTCAAAGTGCTGACTTCGAACTACGGCGCGCAATATGGTCGCAACGGATCCGGCACCGTCGAAGTCGAGACCAAGAGCGGCACGCGGGCGTTCCACGGCGACGCCTATGAGTTTGTCCGCAACGATCTCTTCAACGCGCAGAACTACTTCAACAGTGTTGGTGCTGGCGGTTCCGGCGTTGTTCCGCCATACAAGAAGAATGATTTCGGCTACACCGTCGGAGGACCTGTATACATTCCGCACGTTTACAACAACAACAAGGAAAAGACCTTCTTCTTCTGGTCGCAGGAATGGCGGCG
>CAWGKF010000026.1:0-187181 GCA_963823085.1 Terriglobia bacterium
GCGGATACGCCAGCAGGAGGTACGCATACGTAGCGACCGCGACCACGATTACGATCATGATCCGTATTTCTACTCGGCTCCGATCTATCGTTACCATCGCGGCGACAATACTACGAAACGAATCAGTACGGCGCAGACTTGCTACGTCAGGCCGTGAACTACGGTTACGAGCAAGGCTTCCGCGCTGGAGAAGCGGACCGGCAGGATCGCTGGCAATCCAACTACCAGGGCTCGTTCGCCTATCAGGACGCGAGCTATGGCTACACTGGCTATTACGTTGACCAGGACGAGTACAACTACTATTTTCGGCGGGGCTTTCGTCACGGCTACGAAGACGGATTCAACAGCCGCTACCAATACGGGGAATATTCGAACGGCTCGTATATCGTGCTTGAGGTCACCCTCGGGCAGATCCTCGGCTTCCAGTCGCTTCGCTGAAGACGGTGGCTCCAACCCGCGCCTTGCCTATTGATCCACAACAGGTCCGCGGAGCAGGGCGCGTTCGTTGGAGTGGATGAAACATTTTCCTATGAAGCCGCCGTCTTCTGCGGTGACCGGATGACAAACTACGCGGCTCGTCGTGCGGGAGACTCAGTCTGGGGAACGTGCACATCCTCCACCGGAGATTGGAAGTCGCTCAGTGAACCCACTGGCAGAATCATTCGTAAGGAATTGAGAATCGACAAGAGGTCGATCACTTCCTGCGCGATGGCTCCCTGAATCGGACTGATTAGCCCAAAAGATGCGGCCCCCATCCCAATCAAGCTCAGGCCCATTCCGCCGATGGCACTGGTAAGTGCGATTCCCCGCATCCTTCGCCCAATGTGCATCAGTTCGTCCACACTCTTGAGCGAAGATTGCAGGATCACCGCGCCCGCCGCCTCCGACGTGATATCGCTATTAACGCCTAGCGCGATTCCGGCTGTGGCAGCCATCATCGCCGGAGCGTCATTGATTCCGTCACCCAGATAAAGTGTGTTTGATTTCGCGGTCATCTCCCGGACAAGCTCCACTTTTTGCTCTGGAGTCTTGCCTCCGTGCGGCTCCGTAATTCCCATCCCGGCCGCAAACAGTGCCACCTCGGCCGGACGGTCACCGGAAAGCAGAATTACCTTGTTGATCGAGTGGTTTGTCCCGACATGCTTCAGGAACGACTTGCTCTCCCGCCGTGGCTCATCTTGAAAGTGGAACACGCCAGCCAGGTTGCCATCCAGCAGCAATACGCATTCGAGCCCAGGAGCCACAGGGGGCATTTCCGCAGCCAGGTCTGCTGAGAGCTTTCCACGTCCGGTCACACTCACCAGATGCCCTTCGACGTGCCCAAGCAAGCCCGCACCCGGAGCCTCGGAAACATCCTTGACTGATAGCAGCGGTAGATGCCGCACTTTAGCTGCCGCCAGGACCGCGCTCGCGAGCGGATGCTTCGAGTATCGCTCCAGGCTGGCGACGTATTGCAGCGCTGTTTCCTGAGTCATGCTGCCAAGGCAATCGACGCTGGTCAAACTCGGCTTGCCGTAGGTTAGAGTGCCGGTCTTGTCCACAATGAGCACATGGCAGGTCTCCATTTTCTCCAGAATCGACGGGTCTTTGATGACGATCCCAAACCTCGCGCCAACCGAAATCGCGCCGATGATCGCCACTGGAATCGAAATCAAGAGTGGGCAGGGCGTTGCAATCACGAGCACGGCAAGAAAGCGTGAGGAGTCTCCGCTCAACAACCAGCTTGCAAGCGCAATCGCAATTGCGATCGGCGTATACCACGATCCGAGGCGGTCGCCCAGCCTTTGTATCTGGGGACGATTCTCCTCCGAGGCATGCAGCACCTCGACAATCTTCGCGTAGCGCGAATCGATCGCTACCTTCGTCGCTCGTATCGTCAGCGCCGCGTCGCCGTTGATCGATCCCGACAAGACGAGCGTCCCCGGGGCCTTGGCAATCTGAAACGGCTCTCCGGTCAGGTAAGACTCGTCCATGCTCCCTTGCCCACTCACTACAACACCATCCACGGGACAGATCTCGTGCGGGTAGACGATCATGTGGTCGTCCACTGCGATCGAATCAATCGAGACATCGGCGACAACTTCGCCCACGCGATGGGCCGTCTGCGGCATCCGTTTCGCGAGTGCACTCAATACCGAGTTCGCGCGCTCCGTCGCGTAGCTTTCCAGAGCTTTTCCGCCGGAAAGCATCAACACGACAATCGCGGCCACCCAATACTGTCCGAGAATGAGTGCAGTCACGATGGAGAGCAGCGCCAGAATGTCGACGCTGAAATTCTTCTTGATTACCTGCTGCACAAACGAAATCAGCAGAGGCACACTGGCTCCGGCAATGGCCACGCACAGCACGATGTTGACGACGTGCGGGCTATGCAACAGGAGCCTTACGGCCAGCGCTGTCGCCATCCCTGTCGCAATGAATGCGGCAGTAGCGATCTGTGCTGCTGGACCGCTGAGCCACTTCGCAAATGACCTGGTTTCTTTCAGAAAAGAACTCCCCTCACGAATCCTACCGATCCTTCCGCCGCAAAAGTGAGCACTTTGAAACAGGCGCCACGTGAGTTGCGGAGATAGACTCGGAGCGCATGGTTGAAGCCAACATTTCTTCGGATGACGGCGCGTCCAAGACTCTCGCGGTCTTCGTTGTGCTTCTCGCGGTCGGCTTGTCCCTGGTGATCACCATGGCCTGGCTTGGCCGCGTCATACTCTTACTCCTGTTTGCCGCAATCGTGGTTGCAGTCTTTCTAACGGCCATCGTCGATTGGATCAAGGCAAAGCTAAAACTCAATCAGGGGTGGGCACTCGCTCTCATTCTGTTCACGGCCTCCGCACTTGCCCTTTTGACCCTATGGATCAGCGGTCCCAACATCATCGAACAATTCGCCAAGCTTCAGACTGACCTTCCCCAAGCTGCACAAAACTTGGTTGAGCGTGTGAAGGGACAGAGTTGGGGCCGCTGGCTTCTCGCCCAATGGTCGGGTTACTCCCAGCTGGCTGACAGCTTCAGCTATGCGCTCACGCGCATCGGAGGGATCGTAGTCAGTACCGCCACTCTACTCGCCGGACTCATCATCGTGGCGTTTCTCGGCCTCTATCTCGCCGCGGAACCCAGCGTCTACTTCTCCGGAATCCGTCGCGCCACGCCCAGACGCTATCGAGCTACCCTTGACGCCTGCTCCGTCAGCGCCGTCCGCAACCTGCGCTGGTGGCTGCTGGCGCAGACGTTATCCATGGTGGCAGTTGGCATCCTTGTCACACTGGGGCTATGGGCGCTAGGAGTGCCCCTCGCCGGGACCCTCGGCATCATTGCCGCGCTTATGACGTTTATACCGAACTTGGGCCCCATCCTCTCCGTGGTCCCTGCGGCCTTGCTGGCAGTCGCCATCAGCCCCGGAAAAGGTCTACTCACCGTCCTCCTGTTTGTCCTCGTGCATTTTCTGGAGGGCAACATCATCACGCCCCTGCTTCAGCGGCAAATCGTGCGCCTGCCGCCAGCTCTTACCTTGACCGTGCAACTACTCCTTGCAGTCGTTGCCGGCCCTCTCGGTGTGGCCCTCGCGGCACCGATTACAGCCGCGGCGCTCGGAGTCTTCAAGGTATTGCTACCGGCTGACGCGATCCCAACTGCGCCTGTCGTGGTGGGACCGCTCGCGGGTCCCAGACCGATGGCGGCAGTGTAACGTTCGCCAAGAACGCGATGAAAATAGTCCAGCGACAGGCCATCGCCCATTTAACGCTCACACCATTACCCGGGTGGGAGATCAAAGCCAGCCCGGTGTTGAAAGGAGATTCCCATGTTACTGATCGTGCTCATTATTATCCTGCTACTCGCGTTCGGTGGTGGTGGTGGTTACTACGGATATCAGAGGTGGGGAACGGGCGGAGGCGTCGGAATCTTCGGGCTGGTCCTGATCATTCTGGTGCTCTTCTACGTGTTCGGCGGAATGCATATGCCCCATTAAAGTTCGGAGCGGTTTGGTGGATCGAATGGCCAACGCGCCGACGAGGCGTTACGCGATCAGAGAACGAAATGCGAGAACTGGAACACTCAGAGGGAAGACCGCAGGTCATCGAAGACGCACCGGATCACTTCAAACTCCAAAACAACAGAGAAACAACAAAAAAAGTTCGGCGTTGCCATCACAGAAGTGCGCATTGTCACTGCAATTGTCGCCGGAGCCATTTATGAAAATCATGGTATTTGCAGGCCTGATTTTGGTTGCGCTCGGTATCGGATCGCTGCTCGTGCCGATTCCCCATAGCGAAAAGCATGGAATTAAAGCCGGAGATGTGAACATCGGCGTGGAGACCACCCAGAGTGAGCGTGTGTCACCAATCATCAGCGTTGTGCTGATCGCAGGCGGGATTGCGCTGACGGTTGCAGGGGCGCGTACGCGATCGTCTACGAAGTGACGCACCCGAGAGGAACCTTAACATTAGCCATTATCGGTGATGTCAGCCTCCTTTCAAGAGTGTGCAAGTTTGACCAGTCGCTCTCTGTGCGCAAGTCGTAACATCCCGCCTGTGAGGCAAATTCTGAACTTTCTTGGAGGCTAATGATGAAACTCAGAATCGTGACTGGGCTCATTGCGCTTTTCATGTTTGCGGGCGTGGCCGGACTGGTTACGGCGCAGGACACCACAAAAACAACCCACAAGAAAACGCGGACGCTCACCGGTTGTCTTCAGAAAGGCGAAGATGCCAATGAATACAATCTAACCGCCAAGGGCGGCGGAACTTGGGAGATCAAGAGCGACAGCGTCAAGCTCGACGAGCATGTCGGTCATACGGTCAAAGTTGTCGGCGTAGTGTCAAATGCCACGATGCATGGGATGAAGGAAGACGCGAAAGAGGAGATGAAAGAGCACGGCATGGATAAACACACCGCCGAGCGTGGTCACATGACGGTCACCCAGTTGACCATGGTCAGTGACACCTGTCAGAAGTAACCGTGGATCGTACGTGAAGTCGAAGTACGAATGGTGTTCAAGAGTGCTGGGATATCTGTGTTCGCCATCCAATGGTGGTGGCCATTGAGACGGTTTGGGGCCGCTTGCCGAGCCTGGCACTAGACTTTTCCTTCGAATGACTACACAACGATGTGAGGTCCAGTATCGACTCCGTACAAGAAACATGCGCAGAATTGTCGCTCTCGTACGTTTGCCATGTCTGGTTTTCCTGGCAACGCTCGCCTCATCGTCACAGGTAGCCTCGCCCACCACTGAAATCAAGCCTCCCGATCTAGCCCTGATCCTGCAACGCCTGGAGGACATCCAGCATCAGGACCCCGCCCAATCTCGGCCATATGACTTGACGCGAGAATACAAAGTGTTTCACGGCTCCGATGAGAAACCCACTTCTGAGGTCATAGCGCAGATCAATTTCGTTCCTCCCGACATGAAGGCATACAAGATTACTCAGGCGCGAGGGAACTCACGGGGAGCGAAAATGGTTCGCGAGCTTTTAGACCGGGAAACCGAGTCGGCGAAGAAAGGAAAGGGCAGCGAGGTCAATCGGACGAACTACGACTTTGTTTTCCTTAGGCAAGAGAACTTCGGCGACGTTCCTGAGTACGTTTTGGGGACCCTCCCAAAGAGGAAGGATAGAAACCTTCTGCGCGGGCAGATCTGGGTAGATGCGAGCTCTTTCCGTATCCGCCGAATTGAAGGAGTACCCGCCAAGAGCCCCTCTTTTTGGCTAAAGAACATTCATATCACTCTGCAATTTGCGCAACTGGGCGGAATGTGGGTACCAGTTACCTTCGACGCTGTCGCGACAGTCCGGTTATTGGGGCAGTACACACTTGCTGGCCTCACTATCCGATCCTCCGAATCCTTATCCGCTGCGCCATAACCCTCGTTGATGGAGTCCGGCCAATTCTCAACTTGTGAAATGGACTTTCCCGCTGCCGTGCCGATCTTCTATTTTCTCCAGTTCAGCCATTACGCCACTTCTTTCCTCTCAACCGGCGCTGGCATACCTGCACCAGTCCCTCAAATAGGGAAATAGAGAGCGGTGGTGAATCATCGCCGTTCTCAGATCTTCCCGTAGTTGCTGCCTCTTTCCCAATCCGCAGCGCAATCTCGTGCGCAGAGCGGTAGTTCTCCACCACTTGGGGATGGTCGACAGAAATGTCCGCGGCACCGGCAGGATAGATTTCTTCACCACAGTTTGTCGCTGACTGAACGCAGCGAGGGTGAGCACTATTGCTCAGACCTCTTGAATCCTGATTTGCTACGGTCGAAGTTGACCTGGTGCGTCCGGCATCCTACTAGAGTTCGTGTGAATGGGTACACCGCACGAAGCCAGGGAGGCTGCGCATCGGTGTCAGAAATGAGGGCTGTCCCATGAAAAAAGTGATGTTATTTCTTGCGATGTTAAGTGTTAGTTCGCTCTGCTGGGCAGCGTCGGCGCGGGAAGACGCCACCGAACGACTGGAAAACGCCACCAATGTGCTGCACGAAATTATGGGGATGCCTGACAAGGGAATCCCGGAAGAAGTGCTGGAGCACGCGAAGTGCATCGCCGTTGTGCCGCACATGGTCAAAGGCGGCTTTGTGTTCGGAGGCAAGGGGGGCAAAGGCGTAGCCACTTGCCGCACTGCTAATGGCTGGAGTGCGCCGGCGTTCATCACGATTTCGGGCGGAAGCTGGGGACTGCAGATCGGTGTACAAGCTGTGGACCTGGTCATGATCATTCAGAATGAAAAAGGGATGCAAAAGCTACTCGAGAGTAATTTCCACGTTGGAGCGGATGCTTCAGCAGCAGCGGGTCCTGTTGGACGACATGCCGAGGCCGGGACGGATTGGAAGATGGATACAGAGATCCTGACCTACTCGCGTGCCAAGGGCGTGTTCGCGGGGCTCACCTTGGAAGGTGCATCAGTCCGCCAGGACAATGATTCCCGGCACGCGATTTATGGACGCAAGGTCACCACTCGGGCATTGCTGTTGGGCAAAGTGACGGCTCCAGCCGTAGCCCAGCCGTTCCTTGCGGAAGTTCGTGGAGCAAAAGCTCAAGCCGTAGCCGAAGGGAAGGCTGAAGCGAAAGAGGAAGCCAAGGAGAAGGACAAGAAGTAGGCTTCGGACTTGAATCTACCGTTGTCTCTCGTACAGCCCCGGGCGGCGCACTGTGGTGGGACCACGGTCCCTATAAGGCTGGATGCATGGAGTACTACGCCTGGAAATAGTGCGCCGTTGCAGGCCGAACCAGCAACTCCGAAACAACATTCGATGACGCCCCCGATGCCCCGCAGTTCATGCGAGCAGGGATGGTCAATATTGATCAGCAATCGCCGGGCGCGAACCTTGACACTAGCGATGGATAAATCTCTCCACGTTTGAGAACCCGCACACCCGGCCGTAGATCTCTTGTGCGCCCATACATAAGAGCTCCTAACGACCCGTCGTACGAGCTACTTCGGAGAAAATACAGGAGTCAAATATGAAATTGTTCAAGATGTTTGCAGCCGTACTCTCAGTCGCTGTGCTGTGCCTGCTCGCGGTTCCAAGTGCATCAGCCGATGACTGGAACAGGAAGACGGTTATCACCTTCAGCGGACCAGTAGAAGTTCCGGGCGTGGGTGCGCAGACCTTGCCCGCTGGCACGTATGTCTTCAAGATTTTTGATTCCCAGTCCGACCGCCATATCGTCCAAATATTCAATCAAGACGAAACCCATGTATTTACCACTATCCTTGCAATCCCGAACTATCGGTTGAAAACAACAGACAAGACCGTGATCAGTTTCCGAGAGCGGCCCGCGGGACAACCGGAAGCCCTTAAAGCATGGTTCTATCCCGGGCGCCAATGGGGTGAAGAGTTTGTTTATGCAAAGTCGAGGGCCGTGGAACTGGCCAAGGAAACAAATGAACCAGTTCTCGCGACGCCGATCGAGTTGGCAGCAGCTCCTATCGAGGCTTTGAAGACGGCACCAATAGAGGCCGTTGATCCGAAAGGCGAACCAATTGAACTAGCGCAGGTTGTTGAAGCACCGCCGGCGGCTGCAGAGCCGTCGACCGTGGCCGAAAATTCTCTGCCGAAAACGGCCAGTTCATTGCCATTTATTGGGCTGATGGGGCTGGTAGCGCTGGGAGCGGGCTTCGCCCTGATGCTCATTTCGAGGCGAGTTCGATTGAACTAAGCGAGTGTCGGAATGCCACGGGGCGACTCGACGTCAAGCTGCGAAGGAGGTGGTGCGCGAGTGCCACCTCCCTCACTCCCGGAAGGCACTACCCGAATGCCAGAACTGTCCTCATCTCGACCACGCCGGCACCGCAGGTCGGTAGGGCGATCTGACGAGCTCTCCGGCACTGAATTACGAACCCTGTTGGGACGCGGATGCACACGCCTGATCGTACTTGTTGCCTTGGTCGTTCTACCCAGCCTCGTCCGACCTCAAGAATCATCTCCGTTACAGCAGTCACCGATTGACGACTACACCATTCGCGTGACCGTTGAAGAGGTGGTGCTTCATGCGACCGCCCAAAACCGCAAAGGCGCTCTTGTTTCTGGACTCGGCAAAGAAGAGTTTCAAGTCTACGAGGACGGAGTGCCTCAAGAAATTAGGCATTTCAGTCATGAGGATATTCCGGTAACTGTCGGGTTGGTCGTCGACAATAGTGGAAGCATGAGGCCGAAGCGCGCTGACGTGATTGCCGCAGCCTTGGCATTTGTGCGGTCCAGCAACCCGATGGATCAAATGTTCGTGGTCACTTTCAACGAGAAGGTTTCGTTCGGCCTTCCGGACAGTATGCCGTTCACAGACGATGTCGTTCAGTTGGGGGCCGCGCTATCCCGAATCTCCGCAAATGGTGAGACGGCGATGTACGACGCGGTTGCTGTTGCGCTTGAACATCTGAAAAAGGGAAATCGCGACAAGAAAGTGCTGATCGTGATCAGCGACGGGGGCGACAACGCCAGCAAGCACAATTTGTCTCAGATCAGAGCTATGGCGGGCCACCCTGACGCAATTATCTATACCATCGGTATCTTTGACGAGCAGGATGCCGACCAAAACCCTCACGTGCTCAGGCAACTCGCCAAGGATACGGGCGGCGAAGCATTCTTGCCGGAGTCATTAAAGGAAGTTCTCCCCATTTGTGAACGCATTGCTCGCGATGTTCGCAATCAGTACACGATCGCCTATATTCCTTCCAACAGAAAGCCGGACGGAACCTATCGTCACATTCAGGTGAGGGCCAACACGCCGGGACACGAGCATTTGGTCATCCGCACCCGGGCTGGTTACCTCGCACCGTCCGTGCTTCCATCACCATCGCCAAAGGCGACTGATCATGACGCTCAGAACTGAACGCGAGATGCGCCCCACGGGAATCCGACGTATTCTTCGCTGGACTCAACGCCTGCTTTTCATCACTGGCGCTCTCGCCCTCGGCTACGTCGGCTTCACCTCGCTCGACGCAAGGCTTTATCAAGTTTCTGCAAAACGATCCCTGGAAGGCGAGATCCACCAAGAAAAAGAGCACCACGAATCACAGCTTAAACCAGCGGTCAAAACGGGCGACGTTCTGGGTCGAGTAGATATCCCGCGACTAGGAATTTCCGTCGCAGTCCTGCAAGGGACCAGTTCGCGAACGTTGCGGCTGGGTGCAGGACATATCGAAGGGACGCCGCTTCCAGGGGACACCGGGAACAGCGGAATCGCCGGACACCGCGACACCTTTTTTCGTGAACTGAAAGACATTCGCGAGAATGATGAGATTCAATTGCAGACGGCAATGGACCTTTTCCACTACCGGGTCGATTGGGTCAAGGTCGTCGATCCCGATGACATCACAGTTCTGGAGCCTTCGACACAAGAATCCGCGCTCACGCTCGTGACTTGCTACCCCTTTTATTTCGTCGGGTCGGCACCGAAGCGGTTTGTCGTGCGAGCGCACAAGTATTAACCGCCGGTGTAATGATCGCTCAGGCGAGTCCCGCCCAGTTCGAGAGCATTCGGAAATGATTGTGCGCCGCCTTACGACGCGGCGCGATCATTGCTTCTCCCCGCGCACACGGTAGCTGCAATCAGCATGGCATGGCTGAGGGCATCTTGGGGTAGGACGGTTGCGAGTGGACGAGCATTCCTAATTTCTTCAGTGGTGGGCGGCGTAAGTTCAATGATGTAGTCCTTCCCCATGTCCTCATTTGAACGTACCAAATTCAGGAACTCGCCCTTCTCCTCGGGAGACGAAAAGGAAAACAGAAGCTCGTAAGCGCTGGCGTCAGGATCGCCGAGGAGTACCAGCGAGCGCGTGTTCGTGAGATTTGCATAGCCGACCAGGTGCCCGATGATGTCGGCGGCAAAGATCCGAGCCTCTGGATTATCGGCGGGCAAGAATTCGACGATGCAGAGCCAATCCTTCTCATCTTGCCAGTACGGTTCGAAATCGTCTTTGTGCTTCGTTCCCAAGATCCAACATCCCATTTTTCCGGAGTTTTGGTTCAAAACTCGCGATACACAGACGATACACAGAGCGTCGGTTCCTTTGTATTCCCTAGTGCTATTTACAGGGCATTACGGTGCGACCGGTGCATTGCAATTACAACGTGATCCAGTCCGTCAGCGCCCTTTGACGGCGGTAACACGAAAACTTGTACAGAACCATACGAAAAGCAGTTGCCCGACATCGGCCGTTTAGCATCGTGCGTCGATGAGAATCGGCTGCCGAGGTGTGGCTGTAATTGTGGCTGTACGTTGCCAAATATCGCCAACGGTTCAAGCATTTCGAAGAGGTTCTCTGTGCGCGCAAGACTTGTTTAAGTTATTGGTTAATTGTGAGTTGCTAGAAAATAGATGCCGAGCCCTATTTGACTCTTAATCAGTAGGTTGTAGGTTCGATTCCTACCGCGCTCACCATTCGTTCACTTGGGCGCTGGACCGCTCATCTCATCGCTTACTCATCTCCATACACGTTCACCGAAATGGCGTCCGCGTTCCTGAGGCATTGTTGCACAGCAATCGGCATTCCGAGCTATGCCAAACCACGCACCATCAGTTCGCTACACTTTTCCGTACAGCTCGGGCATCAAATTTGCTTTTTTCATATCCAGAGACGATTCCCTGTGTCCAGTCGACTTGACACGAGCTCTCCAAGAACAAGGCGCGCATGTTTTTGTTGCTGACGCCTGTAAGTTCGTCCCAGCCAGGCGCTATTTCGTCATTTTCCCTATCGATGCGGACGCTTAGCTTTCTCACTGGCACGAGGGATGCACTTCGGAACAGTGATGTTCCGCCGCGTCCGCCATTGTGTCGAATGTCCGATGTGCCACACCTGCTATTTGATCGCCTTCAGTCCCTACCGCAACGGATCCTATCTGGTCCGCATGACCGCAAGCGGCGAGGAATACACGCTCTACTGTTTCTGCGGCGGCGCGCACAAACCCAATGTCTGCCGATGGCCTGAGGTGAAAGCCTGCAGGATCTCTAAGCCAACCTATGACCGGGGCTACGGCTCGCGCGATGAAATCCGACCGATCTCTCGTCCAATGCCCCTCGATCCATCTCTCAACGCTTCCAAACATTTCGACGTGCGGCAAATTTAGCCGCCACGGTTCCGCATGCAAAATCCGTTCGTTCCAACTCAACGAAATGCTTACAACAGGAGGACGATAGTAAGAACTGCAATCAACTTTGGAAATGCGCAACTTTTCTGTTTCTCACTTGTGGATGGATGAGCGGTCAAACGATCTCTACCTTCGAAGCTCCCGGCGCGGGCACTGCCAGCGGGCAAGGCACATTCGCCGAGGGAATCAGCGCTTCCGGAAGGATGTTCGGCTATGAGGTCGATTCGGGCGGCGTCGCGCACGGATTCCTGCGCTCCGAGCGCGGCCATTTCGTTACCTTCGATGCTCCGGGTGCAGGCACTGCGAGCGCCCATGGTACGTTCGCGTTCAGCCTCAATCCCTTCGGCCTGCTCGTCGGATACACGATCGATTCCAGTGGCGTAATGCACGGCTTTGAGCGCACCCGGGCGGTGACTTTATCACCATCGACGCGCCTGGCGCAGGCACGGGCGCCGGACAAGGAACCTTCTCATTCGACATCAATCCTGAAGGAACCATCGCCGGATATTTCTTAGATTCGACCATGGTGGCGCACGCGTACCTGCGCAATGATGACGGCAACTTCACTGTCTTCGAGGACGCCTCAGCCGGAACCGACGCGGGACAAGGCACCGGAACTGCAAGCTGTTTGTTTGCACTGTTGGGATGCGGATTCTAAAACCAGAACCCAGTTCCCCGGCCCGGAGCAGCGTAACTTGGACCGCAAAATGCGTATTCTCGTACCTGTCGATTACCCGCCCTTTCGCATTCGAAGTAGAATGTCCCCCATGAATTTGCCATCCCTGAGGCAGATTGCGCGTGCTTACCTGATCTCCATCACGTTCTGGTTCGGCTTGACACTGCTGATGGGATTTCAGAACCAGCCTCTCAATCACCAACACCTGCTGGCATCGCTCGGCGCGTTAATGGTCGAGGTTGTGCTGCGAAGCCTGGCCTTCGCCTTCTGGTCTCCTCCCATTTTTTTTCTCGTCGGCAATTACCTCAGCACTTCCACTCATCGTCTGCGGTATGCATTGCTCTGGATCCTCGGCGCTCCTTTATTTATATTGCTGAATACCAGCATCATCTGGCTGTTTGCTCCTCCGTACGATGACGCCCTGCAGAAATTCGGTCCCCGCACATTGCAGGAATGGATGGAGATGATCCGCGGCGGTTTCGCCGACCAGATCTTCATCTACGTGGCCGTTGTGGTCGCGGCTCATGCCTACTACTACTTGAAACGCCTGCAAAGGGAAGAACGTGAGCGCTATGAGTATCAGCAGGCGCTCGCCGCAACTGAACTGCAGGTGCTGAAGATGCAGGTGCATCCGCACTTCCTGTTCAACACTCTGCACGGCATCGCGACCCTCATCGATAGTGACGCGAAGAGCGCCAAGGCGATGATCATAAAGTTGTCAAATCTGCTGCGCAAGGCACTCGATCGGGACAGTTCCGATCTGGTTCCTCTGGAAGAAGAGTTGACATTCGTGCGCGAATATCTCGATCTGGAGAAAATGCGTCTCGGCAGCCGGCTGAAAATTGACTGGGACGTGGCGCCAGAAGTCTGCCCATTGCTCGTGCCCCAAATGATTCTCCAGCCGCTTGCGGAGAATGCCATCCGCCATGGCATCGCTTCAGCGCGCGAAGGTGGATGGATGAAAATTACTGCCAGCGCGAGCGGCGGTGTTCTGATCGTGAAGATGCGCAACAGTGTTGGGGGCAGCAGATCCAACGGTACGGGCGTCGGCCTTCGCAATGCCGAGGCCCGCCTGAAATATCTCTATTCCGGCGGCGCGAGCCTGCGTCTCGAAATCTCCGATGACTCCACGGCGACTGTTGTTCTCTCCCTGCCGGCTCTAAATTTCAAGCAACCCAGCGCCAGTATTCGCCAGTTGCAAACTGTCTCCGAAAAGGAGAATCCGATATGCACGTTCTCATCGTCGACGACGAACCATTAGCTCGCACCGCACTGGCGCAAATCCTGAGCGCGCGACCCGATGTAGACCGCTTCGATTCCGTCAATGACGCCATTGAGGCCCAGGAACATCTCGCGCAGGAAAACTATGACGTCATGCTGCTGGACGTTAGCATGCCTGAACTTTCGGGAATTGAACTGCTGTCCCGCCTCGAGCGCCACCAGCGCCCGATCCCTTCGGTCGTCTTTGTTACCGCGCACGCGGAATATGCGCTGGCCGCCTTCGAACGCCACGCCGTGGACTACATCGTGAAACCCTTCTCAGAAGAGCGCGTGAATCAGGCCCTGGATTTCGCCTCGCACCGCTCCGCCAGCGAGCGCGCGGCACGTCTGCTCGAATTGCTGCCGCAGTTGAAAATCCTGACGCATCAGCAGAGCTCGAAGATTGGGATTAAGACAAATGGCAGGATACTCTTCATTGATCCATGCGATGTTTTAGCAGTTGAGGCGGAGGGGAACTACGTCTTATTGCGGCGCGCGAAGGGATCGGACCTGCTGCGCGAGTCCATTTCGATGATCGCAGAGAAGCTGAAGCCCTTCGGTTTCATTCGGATTCACCGATCTGTTTTGGTCAACGCGTCTTTCGTGCAAGACATCCGCCCTTGCCCGACCGGAGAATATCAGCTTCGCCTCCGCGACGGCAGTGAATACACCGTCACCCGCACCTACAAAGAGAATTTGAGCGGCTTGGCCTCCTTTTGGATTGGTACCGGCCCCTTCCGGAACTAATCCGGTCGTCGTCCTCGTGAAACCATGAGCTGTTCGCCGTCGGAGCGGTACCGTTGCGCTATGCGATCCCTAAATGTCTTTGGATCTGCTCCAGCGGTACGCCCTTGGTTTCGGGAACCATGGTTCGAACCCACAGGAGTTGCAAGACCATCATGCCGGCAAAGAACGAAAAGATGTAGCCAGCAGGGAAGGCCGCAACCATTTTCGGGAAAAACGTGGTGAGCGCCGCGGCGAAGATCCAGTGAGTGAAGCTGCCCAGCGTTTGGCCTTCGGCGCGATGGCGATTGGGAAATATCTCAGAGATGAAGACCCAGATCACCGCTCCTTGGCCAATCGCGTGGGCTGCAATGAAGGCGAAGATGCAGACCGGCACAATCGAGTAATGAGCAGTGAAAAACGCCCACGCGACTAGACCCAGAGACGCGATATAGCCGAACGATCCGATATAAAGAAGAGTGCGGCGTCCCAGCCGGTCGATCAGCCAGAGGCCTACGAAAGTGAAAACCAGATTGGTGACACCGATGCCAATCGATTGCAATAGTGCAGCTTTCTTGGCCAGACCTGTAAGTTCGAAGATGCGCGGAGCGAAGTAGAGGATGGCGTTGATCCCGGACATCTGGTTAAAGAACGCGATCAGGAAAGCCAGCAGGATTGGCTTCTGCAGGCGGCGGGTCCAGAAGTGGCCTGACGACACTTGCTCGGTCGAAGCTGCAACGATTTCGTCAGCCTCGGCTGCAATCTCTTCCTTCGGAACCTGGGGCTGAGCTCGCTGCAAGACCTGTAAGGCCCCGTCGCGATCGCCTTTTTTCGTAAGCAGCCAACGTGGACTCTCCGGCAGTCCCAGACAGAACAGTGCATACAGCAGAGAAGGGAAGGCCGCGACGCCGAGCATCCAGCGCCAGGCATTCTCTCCGATGCCCGCCAGCAGAGCATTCGATACAAAAGCAATCAGGATCCCGAAAACAATGTTGAACTGGAACATGCCGGCGAGGCGACCCCGATGCTGCGGCGGAGCGATTTCAGAGATGTACATGGGAGCAACCACGGTCGAAATGCCGATGCCGAGTCCGCCAATCACACGCGCGAGGATGAAGACTTCGACGTTTGTCGCAAGCGCTGAACCGACTGCGCCCACAAAGTAGAGCACGCCAATCCAGAGCAGAGTCGCTTTGCGTCCGAACCGGTCGGCGGGCCAGCCTCCGATCAGCGATCCGACCACCGTGCCGTAAAGAGCGGAGGCCATGGCAATGCCATGCAGGCCGGGGCTGAGTCCCCAAAGATTCTGAATCGTCTTTTCTGCGCCAGAAATAACGACGGTGTCGAAGCCGAAAAGAAAACCGGCGAGCGCCGAGGTGAGCGACCAGAAGAAAATGCGACCATTCATAGTTGAGAAGGGCGCAGCTTATCACAGAATGAAGGTTTTACGTGTGATTCGACATGGGAGCGCCGCTAGTCTTTCGTGAGCGGAAAACTCTTTTCCCGCCAGCCGCGTATGCCACCGTCCATCGAAATAACATGCGTGTATCCCATCTTTTGCAGGTTGTCGGCGGCCAGCGCGGAACGGAAACCTCCTCCGCAATAAAGAATCATCTCCGCACCGAGATCGGGCACGCGGGCCTCGATGTCGCGCTCGATGACTCCCTTGCCCAGGTGAATCGCGCCGGGAAGGTGGTCTTTTGCGAACTCGCTCTCCTCTCGCACGTCGACCAGTAAAAACTTGTCGCCACGATCCAGTCTCTTCTTAACTTCGTCCACGTTTGTCTCGCGCACGCGTGACCGGGCATCATCGACAATTTTCAGGAAGCGTGGGGGGTGCTGGTGTGCCATGAGTTTCTCCTTCATACATTGCGTTCAACATATTATCAATCTGGCAAGCGCCTATGCATCGAAGCAGCGGGATCAGGTAGGATCAAGATTTGCCCAGCGGACCGCACATCGCGTCGAATCGGATTGGCTCGCGCTCTCTCGAAGCTCGGCTACTGCTCTCGCTCGCGGGCGTCTGAGATAATCCGCGCCGGTCGCGTGCGATTGAATACGACGGTACGCCGCGATCCCGAAACGCCGGTGCGTTTGGAGAAGGACCGCATCGAAGTCGAGGGCCGCGCGATCCAATCTGAGCAAAAGATCTATCTGCTGATGAACAAGCCGCGTGGATTGGTCACCACTGCTGCCGACGAGAAGGGACGAGAAACAGTGTACTCGATCCTTGAGCGATCCGGCGAGTCTCTGCCATGGGTCGCTCCGGTCGGCCGCCTGGATAAGGCGAGCGAGGGATTATTGCTGCTGACCAATGACTCCGAATGGGGCGCTCGAGTGGCCGATCCTGAGATGCATTTGGATAAAACGTACCACGTGCAGATTGGAGTGATAGCCGACGACGATTTCATCCGTGAGATGGAACGAGGGATTCGAACGAAAGAAGGAGGGTTTCTGAAAGCCTCGCGTTGCCGACTCCTTCGCTCTGGAAAGAAGAACTGTTGGCTTGAGATCACTCTAGACGAAGGCAAGAATCGCCAGATTCGCCGCATGCTCGAAGCGCTCGGCGTGGAAGTTCTGCGGCTCGTAAGAGTGGCGATCGGCCCGCTGCAGCTGGGTACACTGGGCAAAGGGATGCATCGGCAACTTACGGCCGACGAGAAGCAGGCTCTTGATCGAGCGCTAGCAAAGGCTGTCCGAAGCGAGCCGCGTATCGTGACGCAAAGAATGTCGGACGCACGCAATGACTGATATCACCTTCCTTCCTGCCCTCGCGATGGCGCAACTAATCCGCGAGAAGAAGATTTCTCCTGTGGAATTCGCCGAAGCCCATCTGAGAAAGATCGAGCGCCTCAATCCGACGCTGAATGCCTTTGTGTACGTCGATGCCGAACGCGTCCGGCGAGAGGTTCGTGATGCCGAAGCCGCCGTGATGAACGGACAAACCCTCGGTCCACTGCACGGCGTGCCGATCAGCATCAAGAGTTCCATCGACGTTGCGGGTATGAAGTGCGAAGCGGGCACTCGTCTCCGGGCCGGTTATATCGCCAAGACTGATGCGCCTCTCGTCGCGCGATTGCGCCAGGCCGGCGCGATCGTCCTCGGGGTGACCAACACGCCCGAAATGCTCATGGCTTGGGAGACTGACAATGTTCTCTATGGTCGAACCAACAGTCCATGGGATCTCGAGCGCACACCCGGTGGCTCCAGCGGCGGTGAAGCAGCGGCGATTGCCGCCGGAATGTCGGCCGGAGGCGTTGGCAGCGACGGCGGAGGATCGATCAGGGTGCCGGCGCACTTCAGCGGCATCTGCGGATTGAAGCCAACGCCGGGACGTATTCCCTCTACCGGACACTTTCCCGAGGCTGGCGGGCCATTTGCCCTGATCGGCGTCGTCGGTCCAATGGCCCGCACGGTGGCCGATCTGAGCGCCTTATTCGCAGCGACGCAAGGTCCGGATGACGGCGACGCCTTCGCAGTGCCAGTTCCGCTGCGTTGGCCGAGCGAGTCAGAAATCAAGCAATTGAGAGTGGGCTATTTCGATGACGATGGCCGTACGCCGGTGGTCTCGGAAATCCGCGATGCGGTAAAAAAGTCCGCCGAATCTTTGGCCCGCGCGGGCTTCGAGGTCGAGCCTTTTCGCCCCGAAGGGTTGGAAGAAGCCCGCGAGTTGTGGCGACAGTTCTTCGTCAAGGCCGGCGGCATTTTGCTCGCTCCCATGTTTGAAGGACGAGAGTGCGATCGCAGTCCGATCCTGAAGCAATTCCTGGACTGGTCCGAGCAAGAACCAGATATTAGCGGCGACAACTTGCTTCACGCCTGGATCGCGCGAGACGCGTTGCGTGCCAGGTTCCTGGCGCAAATGCGAAAGTATCCAATCCTCTTATGTCCGCCCGCCGCAATTCCGGCATTCCGACACGGGGAACGCAGTTGGCAGATTGACGGAAAGAAAGTTCACTACCTCGATGCCTGGAGCTATACCGAATGGTTCAATCTCTTGGGCAGTCCCGCGGCCGTGGTTCCCGTGAGCCATTCCACGGAAGGCTTGCCGATCGGCGTCCAGATCGTTGGCCGGCCTTGGGAAGAGGAGCAGGTTCTCGCGGTGGCGGCCGTCATCGAGAGGGAATGCGGGGCCTGGCGAGTGCCGCCAATCCACTGACCTGTTTGCGAGCCCGACTAATATGTTTCAATTATTCCGTAGCTTCGGTGCTCTGGATAACTTTGTGGATGCGATTCATCAGCCACTGTGGGGCTGATGGCCATCGCCTACCGTCGGATCGCGCAATACGCAATGCCAAGCTCTGGGGGAATCATCGCTCGAATTCTGTGGTGGCTGGTTATCTTCCTGGCCATTTCTGCCGCGTACCTCTATACGGTTCCTCAAGCCAACGTTCTTTACGCATGCATCGTGTTGTTTCACGCCGTCGGTGGCGTACTGGCAACGATTCTCCTGCTCCCTTACCTTGTTAGATTTCTCCGACGTGGAAGCTTTGCGACCCGTGCCGGGTGGCTGTTGATCGCGGTTGGCGCTGTGGCCGGCCTGATCCTGATCAAGACCGGTACTCCCCGCGGTGAATGGAACAAGTTGTATGTGCATATTGTGATCTCGGTAGCCGGCGTCGGTTTGTTAATCGCAGGGTGGCTGAATAATCGCGCGGAGGAACAGTTCGGTAATCGCCCAAGCTTGGGCGCGAGTGGATTTCGAGTGCTTCTGTGTCTCATCGTGCTGGCGGGTTTCGGTTACGGTGCCCGCTACGTGCGTGAAAGCTGGCAAACGAGCAATCGAATCCAGAATCCCGCCATGCCTCCCGATAACATGAACGGCGAAGGTGACGGACCGCAAGGATCATTTTTCCCTAGTTCGGCGCAGGTCTACGGCAACCAGAAGATTCCCAGCAAGTTCTTCATGCAGTCCGACTCCTGCAAGCGCTGCCACGAAGACATCTACAACCAATGGTTCAGCTCGGCGCACCATTTCTCGTCGTTCAACAATCAGTGGTACCGCAAGTCGATCGAGTATATGCAAGACACGATCGGCACCAAGCCCTCGAAATGGTGCGGGGGATGCCACGATCCGGCGTTGCTCTATTCCGGCATGATGGACACTCCTATCAAGCAGATCGTGCATCGCCCGGAGGCACAGGCCGGGCTCGGCTGTATGATGTGCCACTCCATTGCCCACGTGAAGAGCACAATGGGGCAGGCGGATTTTTATCTCGAGTATCCCAAGTTGCACGAACTTGCTGCCTCCCAGAACCCAGTCGTGCGTACGCTTCACGATTTCCTCATCAAGCTTAACCCCGAACCGCATCGTCGCGTGTTCCTGAAGCCATTCATGCGGACCCAAACGGCGGAATTCTGCTCGTCATGCCACAAGGTTCATCTTGATGTTCCGGTGAACAAATACCGCTGGCTCCGGGGCTTCAATGAATATGACAACTGGCAGGCCAGCGGAGTTTCTGGTCAGGGCGCGCGCTCGTTCTACTATCCGCCGAAACCGCAGCAGTGCGCCGATTGCCACATGCCCTTGGAGTCTTCAAAAGATCAAGGGAACATCAACGGCTTCGTACATTCGCATCGTTTCCCAGCGGCCAACACCGCTGTGCCTACCGCAAACGAAGATGCGGCGCAGCTTAACTTAACCGAAGACTTCCTTCGAAACGGTGCATTGACCGTGGATATCTTCGCCGTATCTCCCGCGCAAGCTCCGGTAAAGCCAGGCGCTAGCATGCAATCGGATCTTTCCACCAGCTTTGCGGTAGGAGAAGAAGCCGAGAGCAAAGTCGCGGCGGAGGGCGGCGTTACTGGGCCCATCACCGCCCCGTTGAACCGTGCGCAGCCCGCGTTGCGACGTGGCGATACAGTACGCGTCGACGTGGTCGTGCGTACCAAGAAGGTTGGGCACTTTTTCCCGGGAGGTACTGTCGATGCTGCTGACACGTGGCTTGAGTTGAAAGGCACCGACGACAAGGGCCAGACGATTTTCTGGAGCGGCATGGTCGAGGATAACGGTCATGGTCCCGTGGAAAAAGGCGCGCACTTCTATCGTTCTCTCCAGATCGATGCCCACGGCAATCCCGTCAACAAGCGCAATGCGTGGGCCACGCGTGCGGTGGTGTACGTGAGATTGATTCCGCCCGGAGCGGCTGACACAGTGCATTACCGCATACACATTCCGGAAAACGCCGGAAGCAAAATTACCCTACACGCCCGCCTTTGCTACCGGAAATTCACCTGGTATAACACGCACGAGGCATTCGCGGGTGTGCCTGTTCCAACCAGGCCGGACGCGGTTTCCCCCGATTACGACGATCGTCCAACAGTCTTCACGGCCTCGCTTAGCGGGGTTTCGGCGAAACAAGAGAAGATCCCCGACTTACCGATTGTTCCCCTCGCTGAAGATGAAGTAACGCTTCCTGTCGTACTCACACAACGCTCCGGCCGAGCTATCGAAGACGATTGTCCGCAAAGAAGAGTGGCAGCGCTGGAACGATTATGGTATTGGGCTCTTCCTGCAGGGAGACTTGAAAGGAGCGGCCGCCGCCTTCGAAAAAGTCACCGAGGCGGATCCTGATAATCCCGACGGCTGGGTCAATATCGGACGCTGCGCCGTGCAGGAAGGCGACATGGCTCGCGCCCGCACTGTGCTCGAGAGAGCGCTTGCACTGTCGCCTGACTTGGCGCGCGCAAACTTCTTCTACGCAAAAGTTCTGCGCTCCGACGGCAACTACGATGGCGCAGCGAAGCGCCTACGCATGGTTTTGGCGCAGTACCCCAGGGATCGCGTGGCGCTCAATGATTTGGGACGTATCCTCTTCTTGCAGCGCAAGTACGAGGAAGCTGTCAAAGTCCTGGCATCCGTTCTCGAAGTGGATCCCGAGGACTTGCAGGCGCATTACAACCTGATGCTTTGCTACAACGGACTTGGGCAATGAGAAGCTGGCGAAAGAGCACCAGGAGAGTTACATGCGCTTTAAGGCGGACGAGGCGTCACAGGCGATCACCGGACCCTATCGCCAACTCCATCCCGAAGACAACAACGAGCGCCAAGCCGTGCATGAGCATGTGTCAGTGCCCCTGCCGGTTACTGTCTCAACTCATGTGGGGACGGCCGCCCTCGGCCGTCCAGCCGGGCAAAGCCCGGCAGCAGTTTCCGCCGGAGCCTCCCGATAAATGTCTGTAAGATTCACGTTCACCACAGAGTCACGGAGCCGCAGAGAAATTCTCCTTGTTGTTCTTCTCTGTGCCTCTGTGTCTCTGTGGTTAGTCCTGCCATGCGGTGCGCAAGAACATTTCCGCGACATCACAGCACAGGCCGGCATTCGCTTCACGCACAATAACGGCGCCTTCGGAAAGAAATGGCTTCCGGAAACCATGGGACCCGGCTGTGCCTTCATCGACTATGACAACGACGGATATCCCGACATCATTTTGATCAACGGTGAAGATTTTCCCGGACACCCTCACTCTGGCGCCACCACGCTGAAGCTCTACCACAACAACCGCAACGGCACCTTCACCGACGTAACCCGTCAGGCAGGCCTCGCCATACCGATGTACGGATTCGGCGTCGCGGTTGGCGACTACGACAACGATGGCTTCGACGACCTGTTCGTCTCCGCGCTCGGACAAAGCCATCTCTTCCATAACAACGGCGACGGCACGTTCACCGACGTGACAAAATCCGCGGGCATGTGGGGGCCACAGGAATTTTCGACCAGCGCTGCATGGGTCGACTACGATCGCGACGGCAAACTCGACCTGGTGGTCGCGAACTACGTGCAGTGGACGGAGCAGACAGACCTTTACTGCACGCTCGACGGCGCGCACAAGTCTTACTGCACACCCGAGTCCTACAAGGGAACATCCGTCCGCCTGTGGCACAACCTGGGCGGCGGAAAGTTTGAAGATGCCACACAGAAGGCTGGACTCAACGATCCGACATCAAAGAGTCTCGGCATCGCCATTCTCGATTACAACGTGGACGGCTGGCCAGACATTCTCATCGCCAACGACACACAACCCAATAAGCTCTACGTGAACAAGAAAAACGGTACCTTCGAAGAGCGTGGAGTCGCGACAGGTATCGGATTCAGTGAAGACGGCGTTGCCCGCGCCGGCATGGGTGCCGATGCGGCCGACTACGACCGAAGTGGCTACGCCAGCATCCTCATCAGCAACTTTGCCAACCAGATGGTCTCGCTTTATCACAACGAGGGCAACGGTCTGTTCGTGGATGAAGCTCCTCAGTCCGAAATCGGACGCGACTCGCTGGTCACGCTTGGCTTCGCGTGCTTCTTTTTCGATTACGACAATGACGGTTGGCCCGATATTTTTGTTGCCGACGGCCACATCGAGAACGAGATCGAGCGCGTGCAGAAACGCGTGAGCTATGCCGAGCCTCCGCATCTGTTCCGCAATCTGGGTGGCGGGAAATTCACCGAAGTGACCGAGCAGATGGGCAAATCCTTTGCCACGCCGAAAGTGGCGCGTAGTGCGTCTTACGGGGATATTGATAACGACGGTTTTCCGGATATTCTGCTGACCACCAATGCCGGGCCTGCATACCTGTTTCACAATGAAGGAGGAACGAATCACAGTCTGCGCATTAAGCTCGTGGGAACGAAATCCAATCGCGATGGTATCGGTGCCGTTGTCCGTTTGATCTCGGGCAACGATCATCAGTGGAAAATGCTGCGCTCCGGCTCAAGTTATCTCGCACAGAGCGAACTCGTTCTGACATTTGGGCTGGCCGCACATTCGAAAGCGGATGCCATCGAGATCCAGTGGCCGAGCGGACAGGTCGATAAACTCTCGAACGTCAACGCCGGACAGACCGTAACCGTTCAGGAAGGGAAGGGCGTCACGAGCAGTCGCTCGTATGGTTCGCCGCACCCATATAAGTGATTGTCATCCTGAGGAGCGCGAGCAGCGCTCCGAGGGACCGTACGAAAGGTCCCAGCAACGATCCTGGAGAGGTCCCAGAGTGGCTTCCACAGCGTATCCATTCCCGACAGCGGCATCGGTGACGTTCGGAGTTCGAAAGATCCTTCACAGCGGCTTCGCCGCTCCTCAGGATGACAAACCTTGATTGCCATGTCGCCCCTTGTGGTTAAATCGATAGCGAAATGAATCTGAAAATCTCTGCCGTGTTCCTTGCCGCGCTGGCTGCGGCAGCAGGACTGTTCGCGCCCGCATCCCGATCCAATCCTCTCGAAGCTGCGCGACTCAACAATCTCGGAGTTGCATATATGAACCAGCAACTCTTTGAGAAGGCCCTAAAACAGTTTCAGCAGGCAGCCGAGGCTGATTCGAGATTTGTCATTGCGCGATTGAACGAGGGTGTTGCGTACTTGAATCTGCAGAAGGTCGACGACGCCAAAGCGGCTCTGGAAGATGCGCTCAAGCAAGATCCGAAGAATCCGAATGCCTGGTACAGCATCGGCCTTTTGGCGAAGAATACCGGCGATGCGCAGAACGCAATCGAGGCCTTCAAACACGTTATCGAAGTTGATCCGAACGACGCTGACACATGGTACTTTCTCGGTACGTCCTATGCCCAAGCAAAGCAGTTTCCGCAAGCCATCGACGCGTTCGACCACGCGCTGAAGATCAATCCACTGCACGCCTCTGCGGAGTTCGGCCTTTCCCGCGCCTATCAGCAATCCGGCGATACCGAGCACGCCCGTGGACATCTGAAGAGGTTTCAGTACATCACGCAAAACAAAATCGGTGCGCCCATGAGCCTCGCGTATGGCGAGCAGGGACAGTACTCGCGTGCCGTGGAATCGCCGCTCATGCCGTTGAAGCCTCCGCCGCAGATCAAGGTGCGGTTTGTGGATGTGACGAAGGAAGCAGGACTGGCTTCAGCTTTTGGTTCTGCACCGTGCTTCCTCGACTACGACGGCGACGGCAATCTCGACATTTTTCTCTCGAACAACGGAGCCCAAGGAGGCATGACGCTCTACCGAAATCTGGGCAATGGGAAGTTTGAGGATGCCACAAAGAAAGCCGGATTGGATCCCGGCGCGCACGCAGCCAGTTGCACGGCAGGGGACTACGACAATGACGGTGCGACAGACCTGGTGGTGACCGAAACTCATGGAGTCATGCTGTTTCACAACGAGAAGAATGGCACTTTTAAAGATGTGACGGCTACGGCGGGGATCAAGAGGCAAGGATCGGATGTAGGACTCGCGTTCATTGACTACGATCACGACGGCGATCTGGACCTCTACGTTACTCAATTGAACGGGCCGTCGAATCTGCTCGCGCCGCCGACTACAGGACTGACCCAAGTAGCGGAACTCCGTGGAAAAAATACCATGTGGCGCAACAACGGTAACGGCACGTTTACCGATGTGACGGACGAGGTCGCAGCGTTCGGATTCGGCGCAGCCGGAGTGGGGGCGCTCGGCTCCGATTTCAACAACGATCGCGCGGTCGACATTATCGTGGCCGGCGGCGCCGCGGACAACCTTCTTACCATCTATCAAAACCCGAGAGAGGGAAAGTTTGTAAACACCCGAATGGGCTGGTTAGTTGGGCCTTCGTTCCCTTACGCTGCGACGATCGCTGTTGCTCCTCTGGATTTTGATCACGACCAGTGGATGGACTACGCCGTCACGCTGGCAGGACCTCCCGGCATTGTGCTTGGGCGGAGCACTCTGGGGCATAAGGGAGTGGATAGGGATAAGGGGAACTGGTTCGAGCGCATTCTTCTGCCCGAAACCAACTGGGCTCGCGCCTTCGGTGTCGCTGCCTTTGACTACGACAACGACGGCTGGGTCGACCTTGTCGCCGTCGGTGAGACGAAAGACGGCAAAGGCGAAGTCCGCCTCTTTCGCAATCTCGGTCCGGACGGCTTTAAAGACGTCACCACCGATGTCGGCCTCGACAAGATTCAGCTCAAAGATCCGCGCGCCATCATCACCGGAGACTACGACAACGACGGCACCACCGACCTAGTCATCACTCAGAATCACGGGCCCACCGTCCTGCTGCGCAACGAAGGCGCCAACAAAAATCACTGGCTCAAGCTTTCGCTCAAGGGACTGAACGACAACAAGTCAGCTATTGGCACCAAAGTCGAAGTGTTTTCCGGAGGCAACCGGCAGAAATTCGAGATCTACGGCTCCAACGGATATCTCGGCCAGAGTTCCACTGATATCGTCGTAGGCCTCGGCCAGTCGAAGGACGCCGACATCGTCCGCATGCTCTGGCCAACCGGCGTTCTGCAGGATGAGATCCAGGTCGCTGGCGAAAAGCAGCAGAACTTTCTCGAGATCGACCGCCGCGGAAGCTCCTGCCCCACGCTGTTCGTATGGAACGGCGAGCGCTACGAGTTCGTCGCCGACATGCTCGGCGCCGGAGTCGTCGGACACTGGGTCGGCCCCAGCCAGCGTGATATCCCGCGCCCCGTCGAGTACATCAAGATTCCGCGCGATGCGATTCGCTTGAAAAAGACCTCGGACCTCGGACCTCAGACCTTAGCTTCGAACGAGAAACTGGTGCCGGAAGCCGGAAGCCGAAAGCCGGAGGCCCGTTTTCTGAGCTTCCGCTTCATGGAACCTCTCGAAGAGGCCGTCTATCTCGATCAGGTGCGACTCCTGGCGGTGGATCATCCTGCCAATGAGAATGTTTATCCCAACGAGTACTTCGCCTCGAATCTTCCGTATCCGGAGTTCAAAGTTGTCGTCAGCCGCGACGCAAAGCCGCCCGCCGGCGCCTGGGACGAACACGGCCACAACGTGCTACCCGATCTGCTGGCGCATCGCTACTTCGGCGATTTCGCCCTTACGCAATTTCTTGGATTCGCTAAACCGCACAGCCTCGCTCTTGATCTAGGCGAGCCGTACAAAGGTGACCCGCTCTGGTTGTTGGCGCATGGCGAGATCGAGTACTTCTCGGCCAACAGCATGTACGCCGCATCACAAGCGGGCATCCAGGCCATTTCGCCGTATGTCGAAGCGCAGGACGCCAGGGGAAATTGGAAGCGGGTGATGGACGACATGGGATTCCCCGCCGGCGGCCCGCGCACGATGACCGCGGATCTGAGCGGAAAGCTCCCGCTAGGCACACGGAAAATCCGCATCACAACGAATTTGCAAATTTACTGGGACAGCATTCTCATTGACCACACTCCGCAAGCAATTGGCAAGCAGGCGCAATCTACGCGATTGACGTCGATTCCCCTCGTCCGCGGCGATCTCGAATTCCACGGGTATCCGTACAAGATCGAGGGAAATCCTCCAGGCAACGTGCAGTACATATATGAAAAGACCAGTGCGACCGGTCCGTACACGCGCCCATTCGGAACCTACACGCGATACGGCGACGTCCTCCCCTTGCTCACCGCACTTGATGACAAACTGGCCGTGTTCGGGTCAGGCGACGAAGTCCGGCTCGATTTCGATCCGTCCAATCTTCCCGCTCTTCCCAAGGGGTGGGTGCGCGATTACTTCTTCGCCGCCAACGGCTATGAGAAAGATATGGATTTCTACGCCGCCGAAGGCAACTTTGTCGCGCCGCTGCCATTCTTGAGCATGGGAGACTATCCATACACGCCGAAGAAGTCGTTCCCGCTCGACGATGCGCACGTGAACTATCTGCTCGAATACAACACGCGCCACATGTCCGGCAACGAGCAGCGCGGATACTGGTTCGACTATGGGACTGCTCCGGCCACGTCATCGCCCGGGCATCGACCAAATTGACCTAGGTACCGTTGCTAGCCTAACATCCTCGGCCAAGGCTCGATTGGGGTCCTGTCCCAGTGCTAGGGCAAACCATCTCGCACTATCGCATTCTCCGCAAGCTGGGTGCGGGTGGCATGGGAGTCGTCTATGAAGCCGAAGACACCAAACTTGGCCGGCATGTCGCCCTGAAGTTCCTTCCCGAAGAACTGGCCGAGGATGTGCAATCCCTCGAACGATTCCAGCGCGAAGCCCGTGCGGCATCGGCGCTCAACCATCCCAACATCTGCACGCTTTACGAAATTGACGAGGCGGATCGCCGGCACTTCATCGCGATGGAGTTGCTCGATGGCCAGACTCTGCAGCAGCGCATTGCAGGGAAACCACTGGATACAGATACGTTCTTCGAGTTGGCGATGCAGATTGCGTCGGCTCTGGAAGCCGCGCACAACAAGGGCATTGTGCACCGTGACATCAAGCCGGCAAACATCTTCGTCACCTCCGCCGGACACGCCAAGATTCTTGATTTCGGACTGGCGAAGCTGGCGGCTGCCGATCCGGCGTCCGATGATCCGACTCTGAGCGCCAATCGCAACCTGACGACGCCCGGACAAGCCATGGGCACAGTAGCTTACATGTCGCCCGAGCAGGTCCAGGGGAAAGAACTGGATGCGCGCACTGATCTCTTCTCCGTCGGCGCGGTGCTCTACGAGATGGCGACGGGGCGGCAGGCATTCTCGGGGAATACGTCCGGAGTGATCTTCAATTCGATCCTGGAGAAGAATCCTGCACAGGCATCGCGATTCAATCCCGAGCTGTCGACGCGCCTGGAAGAAATTATCGGCAAAGCTCTGGAGAAAGATCGCGATGTACGCTACCAGCACGCGGCCGACATTCGCGCCGATCTCAAGCGGCTCAAGCGAGACACCACTTCGGGCACGACCGCCAGCGTGACACCTCCTCCACGCTCTCGGTGGCAAATGAAATGGATCGTGTTGGCAGCCGCGGTGATTCTTGTACTCCTGACCGGCATTGGCTTTAAGCGCTATGGCTGGATGAGCCGTAGTCAGACGATCAGCTCAGTCGCGGTGTTGCCCTTTGCCGGATCAAGCTCCGATCCGGGAACAGCATTTCTCCAGGAGGGTATCACCGAGGGTGTCACCGACGCACTCTCGCACATGCCGAACTTAAAGGTGATGTCGAGCAGCAGCGTCTTTCGCTACAAGGGCCGAGACGGCGATCCTCAGCAGGCCGGGCGCGACCTCAAAGTCGACGCTGTCGTGACCGGGCGCATGTCGCAATTGGGTGACACAGTTGCAGTGACCGCTGAACTGGTTAATGTCGCCGACGACAGCCGCATTTGGGGCCAGCGTTACAGCGAGAAGCTTGCCAACATCTCGGCCCTGCAGCAGGAAATTGTCAGCGATATCTCAGACAAATTACGGCTGAAGCTTAGTGGGTCCGACAAGCAGCGCCTGGCACGCCGTCCGACCGAGAACGCCGAAGCCTACCAGCTTTACCTGGAAGGCCGCCGTCAAATGGACCAGTGGAACGATCAAAGCTGGAAGAAAGCCGCAGAGTTTTTTCAGAAAGCAGTAGATAAAGATCCTAACTATGCCGCGGCGCACGCAGGCCTTTCCGAAGCATACGGAGTCCTGGGATTCTATATCGATCTGCCATCAAGGGAGGCATACGAGAAGGCTCGCCAGTCTGCTGAGCGCGCCTTGGCGCTCGACGAAAACCTGGCCGAGGGACACGCGGCGATGGGAAATTACTATTGGATGACCTTGGATTACGCACGCGCCGAGCCCGAATATCGTCGTGCCATCGAGTTGAATCCAAACCTGTCCATAGCGCACCAATACTATGCCTGGTACCTGAGTTCAGTTGGCCGTTTCTCTGAGGCAGATGATCAGCAACGGCTAGCGCGGGAATTGGATCCTCTGTCGCTGCTGACCAATAGTTCTGTGGGCGACCTTCTGGCGTCCGAAGGAGATCTGGATGGCTCGATCGCCCAGAACAAGAAGGTTCTGGAAATCGACCCGAACTATGCGTACGCCCATTTGAGCCTTTCCGACGAATATTTAGCTAAGGGAATGTGCGAGCAGGGCATGCAGGAGGCTGCAACTTACATGGCATTGACTGGGTATCCTCAGATCGCAGAGCTCGGAAAACATGTATACGCGACCTCGGGATGCAAAGGATTTCTTCTTGAGCGGATTCGGATTCAGAGCGATCCCACAAAAATGGAGTTCTATTATCCCTATGAGGTCGCCCAGGACTACGCGCGTTTAGGGGACAAAGACCAGGCTTTCTACTGGCTCAACCGATGTTATGAAGAACGCGCGGGAATGAACTTCGTGAAGTTCGATTTGGCTTTCAAGAGCCTGCACTCCGACCCGCGCTTCGCCGAACTGCTTCGGCGCATGAACTACCCGAACTAAACAGTACGGAAACGTTTTAATATTGACATTTGTTGCCTCCCATAATTCAATAGCCGTTCCCATGGAAACCGCGACTACCGCCCCTTCCGCAGTCCCTCGACTCCGACGCACCCTTACGCTTTGGGACCTTATCTTCTACGGAATCGTCCTTATCCAACCCATCGCCCCCGTCCCGCTCTACGGCGTGGCGCAGAAACTGTCCGATGGCCATTTCGTCACCATAATTCTGATCGCTCTTTTCGCGATGCTGATCACGGCAGTCAGCTATGGACGCATGGGCGCGCTTTACCCCACGGCAGGATCGGCCTACACCTACGTCGGCAAAGGTTTGAATCCCCATCTCGGATTTCTTGCCGGATGGGCGATGATTCTCGACTATCTGCTGCAGCCCCTCATCAATACAGTTTGGATCGCGACCGCACTGCACGAGCGTTATGTCCATCAGGTTCCGTTTGTGGTCTGGGCTGCAATCATCGCCGGCATCATGACCCTCCTCAATCTTGCTGGCGTGAAATCATCTTCGAACGCGAACAAAATTCTGCTGGCCGTGATGTCAGTCGTGGTCGCGCTTTTTGTCGTTCTCGCAGTCAAGTTTCTCTACGGCGGTCAGGGATGGGCGGGACTGTTTTCCTTGCAGCCTTTGTACAATCCCCAGACTTTTAACTCTCACAAGATTCTAACCGCAACTTCATTTGCGGCCTTGACCTACATTGGCTTCGACGGCGTCACGACGCTGGCCGAAGACGTGGAAAATCCCAAGCGGAATGTGCTGCTGGCAGTAGTCTTGACTTGTATCTTCGCCGGCGTGTGCAGCGCGTTCGAGGCCTATCTCGGCGCCCGCGTTTGGCCCGACTGGCGCTCGTTCCCCAACCTTGAAACCGCGTTCATGGATATCTGCAGCCGGGTCGGTGGAACGCTTCTATTCAATGCGATGGGCGTCATCCTTATTGTTGCCGCCTTCGGCAGTGGACTGACCGGAACCCTCGGAGCGGCACGACTGTTGTTTGGGATGGGTCGCGATGGCGTGCTTCCGAAAAAATTCTTCGGCCATCTCAAACCCGGCAGCAGCACACCCACCAACAACATCCTTCTTATCGGAGTACTTGCATTTCTCGGGGCTGTACTCCTGAACTCCATCGGCAGTGCTTATGAACACGCGGGTGAACTGCTGAACTTCGGCGCATTTCTCGCCTTTATGGGAGTAAACCTCGCCTGCTTCTGGCAATTCACCGTTAGACGCCAGCATGGCTATCAGACGAAGTTTCTGACCGACACGCTGCTCCCAATCCTCGGGTTCCTGTTCTGCCTTCTAATCTGGGTCAACCTCAATATCATTGCCAAAACGGTCGGCGGAATCTGGTTTGCCATGGGAATCCTCTACGTCGGCTACAAGACGAACTGGTTCCGCTCGGCTCCGGTGATGATCGACTTCAGCGACTCCTAGTCCGCGTCGAACTGTGCGTAAAGTACTGTCGTGGCGTGGTTCCCAGCGCTTTTCGAAACATCGCGATGAATGCGCTGGGAGTGCTGTAGCCCGCATCCAAAGCGGCGCTGGTAATCTTTTCTCCGGCAGCCAGTTGCTGCAGAGAATGCATAAGTCGCAATTGCTGTCTCCACTTGCCCAGCGACAGGCTTGTTTCCCTCTCGAACACTCTCTCGATGGTCCTCTTGCTGGCACCTACCTCTCGACAAAGTGCCGCCAGAGACCGCGTTTCTGACGGATCCCGTTGCAGAATCGCAGCCACTCTCAGCGCTCGCGGATCTACCGGGCTCGTAAGCTGCAAAGGAATAGCGCGTACCGTCTCCAGTTGATCCAGGATCAGATCGATCAGATGAGTGTGTGCCTTCACTCTGCGATTCATGGCAGGGAACTGGCAGGCGTGCAGGATCAGCTCCTGCAAAAGGCGTGATACGTTGACGACGCAGCAATTTCGCGGAAGATTCCGGGCCATCCGGGCCCGCAGATACAACGTGCGCATCGAGACCGGACCTGACATGACAATACTGTGCGCCGTCTTCGCCGGAATCCAAACCGCACGCCGCGGCGGTACGACCCAGGTCCCTTCCTCTGTCCGTACGGTCATCACTCCGCGGCTGGCATATACAAGTTGATCTTCCGGATGAAAATGCGGGGGGATGACGTGGCCATGAGCGAAGTCATAAACCAGGGTCGATACCGGAGACGGAAGTTTGGGACAAGCATGAATCTTATGTCGTTTGTTCGACATTTCTTGTCACAATAGCGTAATGACGTAAAGCAGGGCAATAGCGTACTCTTCCGTCACCGAAGACTAGTCAAGCCATTGGCGAGGAGGCATTCCATGTTGGGATCTACGAACATTGTCGCTTTTGTTCCGATCAAAAATGCAGAGAAAGCGCGCGCCTTTTACGAAAGTGTGCTGGGACTGCGATTTGTTAAAGACGACGATTCGCTCTGGTGTTCGAAGCCAATGGCATCATGATCCGAGCGGCAAAAATGAACGACTTCACACCGGCGCAATTCACGATCCTGGGATGGCAGGTCTCCGGCATCGAGAACATGGTACAAGCCCTCCAGAGCAAGGGCGTGCACTTCGAAGTCTTCGGCTTTTTCAAGCAGGACGAACTCGGAATCTGGACCGCTCCCACTGGTGACAAAGTGGCCTGGTTCAAGGATCCGGACGGAAACATGCTCTCCGTCTCCGAGCACGTCTGATGAAATTGTGATTGGGCGATTGAGTCATTTCGCGATTGAAAAAGCCTGAAGCGATGCGCTTTTCAATCACTCAATGACTCAATCATTCAATGACTCAATCCCTTATTCCACGTTCCAGCCGCTGACCTCGACGCTAGCCTTCGCCGCGCCCAGTTCGCTCGCGCGATAGGTGGCGGTAATCTCGCGCTTCTCGCCCGGCAGCAGGGAAATGTAGTTGTCCTCCCAAACCACAGGCAGGATCTCCTCTCCCTTGGCGCCCTTATCCACTTTCAGCCGCACGAAGAACGCCAAGCTCTTGCTCGGATTCTCGATCGTGATATGCGTGATAGATTCCTCGCCTCTGCGCTCGGTGCGTTCCGCCATCTTCAACTTCACTTTCGGCAGTTGTAAGATGGCAGTGAAGTCGGCGTACGATGCAGTTGGAGTCATCCACCACGTGCTCTTTGCCCAATCGATGACTTCCGGCTTGGTCGACAGCCAATAGAAATTCGATCCGACTTGGTTCCCCGTTGAGTCTTCGAGCCGCAGCGCGAGGAAATACGTGTTGCTCAGACCAGAGACATCGGGCAGCGTGAACACCTTGGCCGTACTATCGGCGGCAGCGTCCACCGGGTTTTCTTGCGTGAACTTCTCCGTCATGTCGAGGTTGTAGATTTTTGTAATGAGCTTCAGTCCTTTGACGTCGGTGTACTGGCTGCTCACAACCCAGATGGAGTGATCGTCATATCCGTAAAGCGGATGCAGTGCTTCCATGGCGCGCTTGGCGCCGAAGTATCCGCCTCCCGGACGCAGGTAATAGTCGTACAAGTGCCAGATCATCGAAGGCCAGGCATTATTCAGCATCCACTGAATCACGCCCGCTGACTGGTATTTGTTGCGGCTGTATGCCTCATACATCGCGCGCACGCCCTCGTAGGTTTGCATCTGCGATTTGATGGCAAAGTCTTCCACGTTGTCCGACTTGCCATAACGGTTCGCGAGAGCGTCGCTGAATACACCGATCGTCTTGAACTCGCCGCCTCCCGCGTGGTAGTTCCACACATCGTCGATCGGCCACGTATGATCTTTGCCGACCATCGCGCGGATACTTTCGACCGGGGGAACAGCAGGCCCCATACTGGTTTCGCTATCGAATCCATAACCGCCGCCGCATCCGCCGGGATTACAGAGCTTGCGTCCCGGTTGACCTTCTGGCGTGTCAACCTCCCAGTAACTGGGCGCGACATATTCATAAGGGCCGCTCATTTTCATGCCACTGTCGCCGGTGACGCTGGTCTTCTTTCCCGTTGCCGACGAAACAACCGGGTTGGGCCAGAACAGATCCTTTTCGACATCGAGATACATCTGCTCAACATCCGGCGGCGGAGGATTGTCGCTGCCATTCAGCCACATTACCAGGCTGGGGTGGCTGCGAAGGCGATAGATCTGATCACGCAACGACTCCTTGGCAATGTCGAAATCTTTTGGTTGCCAGCGCGGCCAGCGCTCCCAGAAATCGCAGCAGCACCATCCCGCCATCACGAGGATGCCATTCTTGTCGGCGAGATCGAAGAACTCCTTGGTCTCAAGTTTGCCTTCCAGGCGGACCGTGTTTAGCCCCATATCTTTTACATAGCGGAATTCGTCATGCAGACGCTGGGAGTCCTCCCGCAGCATCATGTCCGGCGTCCAGCCGCCGCCGCGAATCAGAATATTCTTGCCATTGATCTCGAAAACTCGCCCGCCGACCGAGTTCACTTGTGACGTAATTTCGCGGATACCGAACTCCGTGGAGTAGAAGTCCTTGCCCTCGCCACTAGTATCAACTTCCAAGATCAGCTTGTAGAGATTCGGCTTGCCCATCTGCGCCGGCCACCAAAGGCGTGGGTTCGAGAAGACGAGCTGAGAAAATCTATCGGGCGTGAAGGTCACATCTTTCGATTCATTCGCTGCAAGTTCGAAATCCTGTTCGAACGTAATGTTTTCAATCTGCCCCCTGAGTATTCCTTTGACCGGCTGATTCGTGCCATTCTTCACCTGAGCTGTCACAGTCAGTTGGGCACTGTCATTGGCTGGCGGATTCAACTTCGAAACCACGGTGGGATACCGCAGCGCCACCGGACCGCTGGTCGTCAGGTAAACCTCCCGCCATAGTCCCATGTTCTTGTCGGGAGGCGCCGGGTTCCAATCCACAAAGGTGATGGCTAAATCGTGATCGGTTGGGGCGAAGGCTTGAACCGCCAGCACATTCTCCGAGCCCGGCTTGGCGGCGGCAGTGATGTTGAATTCGTAGGTACGCCACGCGCCGGCGACATCGTCCGAGTTCGCAATCTGTTTCCCGTTGAGCCAGATGTTTGCTCGATAATTGATTCCATCGAATTTGAGCCACATCGTCTTTCCCTTGTAGCCAACTGGAACCGTAAACGCCTTGCGGTACCACCAGGAGACGGCGTAAGGGCTGTCAGGCGCCATCGGGATATTCGAAAAATTGCCGCCGATGGGATAATTCATCCCCGGGAAGCTGCGCAGATTCATGCCCGGAAAAGGATCTGACAGGGTCTTGTCCTTCACCAGCGCCGCCACGACAGTCGTGGGAACTGTTGCTTCATGCCATCCCTTAGGCGCGAACTGTGGTGTGGAGATCACTTCTCCCTTGGCCTCTACTTTCGACGAGGTTTGCAGTGTCCACCCGTCATGCAAGGCGACCTTGGCCTCGCTGTCGTGTTTGGCCGTTGCTTTCTCCTGGGAAAACGAGAATGAAGAGAAGAGGGCGAGAGACACAATTACTAAAAAGATCGCGGCTGGCTGCTTACCTGGTTTCATGGTGCTCCTTTTGCAGATGCGCGTCATAGATCGGCACACAGATTTGGTTCGGCACAGAATTCTCCGGCACACAGACTTATACCGGTACAGAATCAGACTGTCACAGAAATCATCCAGAAATGCTTCGTTGAATGGATAACACTTCTATTAATTCGTTTCAATAGCCCATTTCCCACGGAGTGAATTGACCAGGTGCCTCTTATGTCCCTAGCTGCCACGGGCGAGACAAACGACTCCGCTCCGCACGGGCTCCGTCCGCCCCACCCAGCGCCTTGGTTTATAATTAAAAATTCGCCTGTCTACTCTGGAGTGATAAGAACATGATTCGTTTTCTACAAACCCCCGGTCCGGTGAAGAAGTATGTTCTCGGCGGCCTCCTGCTGTTGATCACGGTCTCCATGTGCTGGTACCTCGTGCCGAGCGGCGGTAATAACTCGTATAGTTTCGGGGGGACGTCCAAGGGCGTGGTTGCCCAGATCGAGGGAGCCGACGTCACCGCCGACGAAGTCCGCACCACGGCTCGCCAGATGCTCCAGCAGCAGATGCCGCAGGGCGGAGCCAACATGAGCATGCTCCTGCCTTTCTTTGCCCAACGCGCTGCCGAGCAACTCATCACCCGCGAGGCCCTGATCAGCGAAGCTAGCCGGATGGGGCTGCGCGTTTCTCCGGACGAGATCAAAGACGAACTGCAGCATGGCCGCTACGCCGCCACATTCTTCCCTAACGGCAATTTTATTGGCCAGCAGGAATACGAAGACATGCTGCAACGCGCCCAATTGACGCCGGCGAAGTTTGAAGACGCCGTCGGTAAAGACATTCTGCTGACGAAGCTTCAGGCGCTTGTCTCCGGAACCGCGGGCGTCACCGACTCCGAGATTCACGAGCAGTTCGTCAAGCAAAACTCCAAGGTCAAGTTCGATTATGCCGTGCTCAAAGAGGACGACATCAAGAAGGGGCTACATCCCACGGAAGCTGAGTTGAAGTCGTATTACGAAAGCCATAAGGCCACCTACGCCAACTCCATTCCCGAAAAGCGCAAAGTGAAGTATGCCGTCATCGATACAACGAAGCTCGAGGCGGGAGTTCAAGTCACTCAAAGCGATCTGCAGAGCTATTATGATCAGCACCGCGATCAATACCGCGTACCCGAGCAGGTGAAAGTCAGCCACATCCTGATCAAGACTCCGCTCGCCGGTCCTGATGGCAAGGTCGATGAAAAGGGAGTCGCCGAGGCCCAGCACCGTGCCGACGACTTGTTAAAGCAACTCAAGAGTGGTGCGAAGTTTGAGACGCTCGCCGAGAAGTATTCGGAAGATCCCGGCAGCGCCAAGCAGGGCGGATCACTCGGCTGGGTTGGCCGCGGCCAGACTGTGCCCGAATTTGAGAAGGCTGCGTTTTCGCTGCCCAAGGGCCAGATGAGCGATCTGGTGAAGAGCAGCTATGGCTTCCACATCATTCGTGTGGACGACAAGCAGGACGCTCACATGAAATCGCTCGACGAAGTGAAGTCGGAAATCGAGCCGATCCTTAAGCGACAAAAAGCGCAGCAAATCGCCCAGCGCCAGGCGGAGACGCTGCTTGATGATGCGCGCAAGGATGGTCTGGACGCCGCTGCCGCCAAACAAAATGCTCCGGTGATCACCTCCGATTTCTTCACCCGCAAAGATATGTTGCCGGGGCTTGGCCCATCTCCGCAATTTATGGATGCGGTGTTCTCCGAAGCCGACAAGGCTCCGCCTGATGTTGCTCCGGCGTCGATGGGCACGGTCGTTTTCCAGTTGCTCGCCATCAAGCCCGCCTCGACTCCGAGCTTTGAAGAAATTCGTAGCCGCGTGGAAGAAGAATTCAAGAATGAGCAAGCGGGCACACTGCTGTCGCAGAAGATTCAGGAACTCTCCGATCGCGCCAAGGCTGAGCATGACTTGAAGCGCGCTGCCAAGGAACTCGGCGCTACCATAAAAACCAGCGATCTGGTCCTGCCCGATGGCCAGGTTCCAGACGTAGGTTCCATGTCGGGTCAGGCAGCAGTCGCTTTTACCATGAAGCCGGGAGAAATCAGCGGGCCTATCCGCAATGGCGCCGACGCGGTTGTGCTTCAAGTACTCGAGAATCAGCTTCCGTCCGATGCTGATTACGCAGCCAAGCGCGACCAGATACGCGACCAATTGTTGCAAAACAAGCAGCAGGAGCGCTTCGCTCTATTCGTCTCCAACCTGGTCGACGAGATGACCAAGTCCGGCAAAATCAAGAGAAACGAAGAAGAACTCAAGGCCCTGACTCGCTCCGGCAGTGAAGGGATGTAAACGGCGGTCCCATGTCCTTTGCACGTGCCGCCGGCATTCTCCTGCATCCCACTTCGTTGCCGTCGCGCGGCGGAATCGGTGACCTCGGTCCCGCCGCGTACCGCTTCGTGGATTTCCTCGCTTCTGCCCGTCAAGGCGTTTGGCAAGTCCTTCCGCTCAGCCCGCTCGGCTACGGGAATTCTCCTTACTCGACAACCTCGGCCTTTGCCGGCAATCCGCTGCTGATCAGCCTCGAGCGCCTTGCCGATCACGGCTGGATCGAGCACTCCAAGCTGGATCAGCTTTCGAGTGACTCAGGCCCTGTCGAATACGAAAAGATCTTTGCGCAGAAGATGCCGCTTCTGTTTGAGGCTGCGCGAAACTTTCTGCGCTCTGTGTCAGCTGATGCGTCGCGTCGGTTCGACTCTTTCCGTAATGAAAACGCATGGTGGCTTGAGGATTTCGTTTTGTTCGACGCCCTCCGTGCCCGCTACAAACTCGAGCCCTGGAATCGCTGGCTGCAAGATCTCGCCGCGCGTGACCCGCACGCCTTGCAGAGGGCGAGGGAAGAGCTCGCCGACAATATCCGCGTCCGCAGCGCCCTACAGTTCGCCTTCCACGAGCAATGGTCTGCCTTAAGGAGATATTGCGCAGAACGCGCCATCCGCATCGTGGGAGATGTAGCTATCTTTGTGAACTACGATAGCGCCGATGTGTGGACGCACCGCGAACTTTTTCGCCTCAACGACCAGCTCGAACCGGAAGTCGTCGCCGGTGTTCCTCCTGATTTCTTCAGCAAGACGGGGCAGCGCTGGGGCAATCCCCTCTACCGCTGGGATGTAATGAAGCAGCAAGGCTACCAATGGTGGATTCAGCGCCTGCTCTGGGCTACCCAGCATTGTGATTACATCCGCCTCGATCACTTCCGCGGCTTCGATCAGTTCTGGGAGATTCCTGCCACCGACGACACCGCTATCAACGGGCATTGGGTCGATGGTCCCCGCGACGACTTATTCGCTGCGCTCCGGCAAGCTCTCGGGGGACTGCCATTTTTTGCCGAGGACCTTGGATTTATCACTCCCGAAGTACACGCGTTACGCGAACGGCTGCAGATTCCGGGAATGTGCGTTTTACAGTTCGGTTTCGGGGACGAGGGCGCGCACATGTACCTGCCGCATCGCGCCGCCGGTAAAGTGATGTATACCGGCACGCATGATAACGATACGGTGCTCGGGTGGTGGAATTCCGCCGCCAGCGAGCATGAAAGGCGCAATGCGGAAGCTTATGTCGGCCGCTCCGAAGACGGAATCAACTGGGCATTCATCCGCGCGGCTCAGAGTTCGCCAGCATGCCTGAGCGTTATCCCGATGCAAGACGTCCTTGGTCTCGGCAGTGACGCTCGCATGAATACTCCCAGTATGAACGACGGAAATTGGCGATGGCGCTTCGATGAAGGACAGCTGAAAGGCGAACTGGCGGCGAAGCTGGCTCTGCTCGCTGAAGTCAGCGACCGCCTTCCGAAGCCCTTCGCGACGCCGTCGAAGGAAGATTCTTTCGCCTGACGGGGTCAGCACACGCAACCATGTAACAGCGGGCGTCCAGGGCGGTCAACCCCAGCGCTTCCGTTTGTTAACAGAACATTACAACATCGCCGTTTCCACGCAAATCGTGTATAGAAGAACGGGGAGCCTCCACTGTGTCCGAAGCGATCATCGAAGCCGTCGGCGTCGAAAAGTCTTATCCGCAGCCGGACGGCACCCGCATTTTGGTCGTGGGATCGACCAATCTCGCCATCGAGCGCGACAAAATCATCGCCATCCTCGGACCTTCAGGATGCGGAAAATCTACTCTCCTCCGTATTCTCACAGGATTGTCCGAACCCACCGCGGGCACAATCCTCTGGCATGGTAAGCCGCTTAACGGGCAAATGCCGAACGTCGCGATCGTCTTCCAGAGCTTCGCCCTGTTTCCCTGGCTTACGGTAATCCAGAACGTCGAGGCTGCGCTCGAAGCCAAAGGTGTTCCCGAGGTCGAGCGCCACAAACGCGCCCTCCGCGCTCTCGATACCGTCGGTCTCGATGGATTCGAAACTGCCTATCCAAAAGAACTCTCCGGCGGCATGAAACAGCGGGTGGGATTCGCCCGTGCCCTCGTCGTCGAACCCGAGGTCCTTTTCATGGACGAGCCTTTCTCCGCACTCGACGTCCTCACGGCCGAGAACCTGCGCAACGAATTGATGGAACTCTGGCTCAGCAAGAAGATTCCGACCAGCGCCATCTTCATCGTGACCCACAACATTGAGGAAGCCGTCATGCTGGCGGACCGCGTTATGGTTCTGGGAAGAAATCCGGCGCGTGTGCGTTCCGATTTCAATATCCGGCTGAAGCATCCTCGCGACCGAAAATCCGCCCGCTTTGTCGAGCTGGTTGACTACATCTACAAGGTAATGACGGAGCCGGACACCGATCACGCATTGCCCGACGCCGAGACCACAGCCGAGATCATCCTTCCCAAGGGTGGCATTACAAAAGAAGCCCTCAAGAAGCAGGAGGCTCCGCTCCGCACCGCGAGATACCAGATGCTTCCCCACGCGCGTGTTGGCGGCATTGCCGGGCTCGCCGAGTTGCTGCGTGATCGCGGCGGGCGCGAAGATCTCTTTCGCCTCTCCGAAGAACTGGTCATGGACGTCGAGGACCTCTTGCCGATTCTCGAAGCCTGCGTGCTCCTGGGATTCGCGTGGCTCAAGGAAGGCGATGTTCAGATCACACCCGCCGGTATCGCCTTCGCCGACGCTGACATCCAGCATCGCAAAGTTCTGTTCCGTGAGGCCGCGCTCGAGCATGTCACGATTCTCAAGCAGATTGACAGTATTCTGAAGCGCAAAGCCGACCACTCGATCGCCGACGAATTCTTTCACGACATCCTGGACGAGCACTTCGCCGAAGACGAGGTCCAGCGCCAGTTTGAGACCGCCATGAACTGGGGCCGCTATGCCGAGATTTTCGACTACGACCGGCAGAGTGGAAAATTGGTTCAGACCGAAGCTACGACCGAGCCCTCCACCGTTCCATCGCCGGAATCACAGAATCTGAAGTCCTGAGCCAACACGCATGAAAAAGAACATCAGCCTGCGTGGATTCTCGGCGTACCAACTCTGGACGCAACTGCCCAGCCTCGAAATCTCCTACCTGCCTGACCTGCTGATGTTCGCCGCCGCCATCACGCTCTTCTACGGCGTGCTCGTCGTGGGCCGGACATGGCTCGGCCCGTTCACTCCTGAAGTCAATATCTCTCGTAGCCCTCTCGCGTTGCCCGCCTACGCGGGTTACTCGTTGCTGCGCATCACCATCGCTTACGTGCTGAGCCTCGCCTTCACGCTCGTATACGGATACGTTGCCGCCTATAATCCGCGCGCCGAGCGCTTCATGATTCCTCTACTCGACGTTTTGCAGTCGATCCCCGTACTCAGCTTTCTTCCCGGCGTCATGCTGGCCATGGTTGCTCTTTTTCCGGGACGCCAACTCGGCGTCGAAGCCGGAGCCATCCTTCTGATTTTCACCGGCCAGGTCTGGAATATGGCTTTCAGCTTCTACGCCTCGCTGAAAAGCATTCCGAAAGAAATGCGCGAGGCCGCCAAGATCTACGGGTTCAGTTGGTGGCAAAGATTCATAGAGATGGAGTTGCCGTACGCCGCGATCGGTCTCGTCTGGAACTCCATGATGTCCGTGGCCGGCGGCTGGTTTTTTCTGATGGCTTGCGAAATGTTCGTGCTCGGCTCGCGCGACTTCCGCCTGCCTGGGCTCGGATCCTATCTACAGACCGCAGCCAGCAATGGGGATACGCGCTCAATCATCTGGGGCATCGCAACCATGATTGCGGTAATCGTTCTGCTCGATCAATTTGTCTGGCGTCCCGTGATCGCCTGGGCAGAAAAATTCAAGGTCGAACAAGTCGAGAGCGCCGACGCTCCGCGTTCCTGGGTGCTCAACCTGTTCCGCCACTCCCGCGGTCTCGCGCATATTCAGGGCCGCACCATCCAGCCCCTGCGCGAGCGTCTGATGATGTATTTTGCGCGTCCGCGCCCGAGCGAAGAAAACGGACAGCGCAGCCCGTGGAAGCTCTGGTTTGTCCGGCTGATCGCGGTCGCCCTTCTTGCCGCACTCGGCTACGGAATTGTCCGCATCATCATGCTGCTCAGCGGACTTCAACGCCCTGAGATCCGCGAAGCTGGCATCGGCTTGCTCGCGACGTTTTTGCGCGTGAATCTGACTCTGCTGCTCGGTGCGCTCTGGACCATCCCCGCCGGTGTCGCTATCGGCTTCAATCCAAAACTTGCCCGCATCGCCCAGCCCCTCGCGCAGATCGCCGCCTCCGTCCCGGCAACCGCACTATTCCCCGTTGTGCTCCTTCTCCTTATTCGCGTTGGAGGCGGGCTTGGCATTGGTTCTATCGCACTACTATTATTGGGAACGCAGTGGTACATCCTGTTCAACGTCATCGCGGGTGCGATCGCGATTCCGACGGACCTGAAGGAGTGCTGCTCAGTTTTCCGGCTCACCGGAATCGCGCGCTGGAAGAAGCTGATCCTGCCTGGGATCTTCCCTTATCTCGTCACCGGCCTGGTAACTGCGTCAGGCGGCGCATGGAATGCCAGCATCGTAGCCGAATACTTTCACTTCAAGGGCCAGACCTACACCACGGTTGGCCTTGGTGCCACCATCAGCCAAGCCACCGACACCGGCAACTTCGACCTCCTTCTGGCTGCCACTATCATGATGGCCGCCACCGTGGTGACCATCAATCGCCTTGTCTGGCGCAGAATGTACGCTCTGGCCGAGACGCGTTACCGCCTCGAAACATAACGGAATCACCCGGGCCATTCTTGTTCCATAGTCACTACTGGTTACTCTTCTGCTTCATCATCCCTGTCATTTCATCAACTTTTAACTTGGGCTTCATCCTGTCGCAACCCGCAAGCAGTACTCCTATAACATGCCATCAGACCAACTGCAGACGGATCCATCGCAGGGAGAAGTGTTATCGCGCATCCCGCAGTTTCCCGGTCTTGCTGGAAAGTTGGCTCCGGTCGGGCGGGTAAGAAATCTGTACCGGCGCGTGCAACGTTCGCCCGAGGGATTTCGGCTCGAAAGCTTGCTCTCGGAGATGCGAATCGATTTTCGCGTCGATTCCGCCGATCAGTCCCGAATCCCTGCTGCAGGCCCCGTCGTCGTTGTGGCGAATCACCCCTATGGCGTACTCGATGGTGCGTTGCTTACCTTACTCCTGACCCGAGTCCGGCCCGATGTAAAAATACTTACCAATTTTCTTCTGAGCGATATCCCGGAGTTGCAGCGTCATTGCATCTTTGTCGATTCCTTCCAGACGGATCGGTCCATCGAAGCCAATCGCAAAGCCCTTCGCGAGGCGCTTGCCTGGTTACAGCAGGGTGGGCTGTTGGCAATCTTTCCATCGGGTGAAGTGTCACAATGGCAGATGCCCGTGGCGCAAGTGGCGGACCCGGAGTGGAATGACACTGCCGTCCGTCTGATTCGCCGCACGGGGGCCACTGCGCTACCCGTTTACTTTTGCGGGCACAACGGCGTCGGATTCCAGCTTCTCGGCATGATCCATCCCAAGCTGCGCACTGCATTCCTGCTGCAGGAATTCCTCAAGCAGGAAGGCAAGAGGGTCGAAGTCCGTGTGGGTAGCCCCGTTCAAGCCGAGTCGCTCAACGCCCTGCGCGGCGATCGTGAAGCCATCGAGTATCTTCGTTGGCGAACCTATCTGCTCGCCCGCCGCAGCAAATCTGAGACCTCCTGGCCTTTGGCTCTGCGTTCCAAGTTTGCTGAGAAAATCCATGAACCGCTTGCCGCCCCGATCCCGCAGGCGATACTGACGGAAGAGATTGGTAAGCTGCCGCCCGGCCGCTGCCTCGCCGAAAACAGCGAATTCGCCGTATATCTCGGCATGGCCAGCGAAGTACCACAACTGCTGCTGGAAGTCGGCCGCCTGCGCGAACTGACCTTCCGTCGTGCCGGCGAGGGAACCGGCAAAACTCGCGACCTCGATTCTTTTGATGAGTACTACTGGCACGTCCTGCTCTGGCACAAAACGAAGCAGGAGTTGGTTGGCGCCTACCGCGCCGGCAGCACCAAAGAAATCCTCGCGGAACACGGCATCAGCGGCCTTTATACCAGCACGCTCTTTCGCTACGACGAACGCCTCTTTGACAAACTCGGCCCCGCGCTCGAACTCGGACGCTCCTTCGTCCGTCCCGAATACCAGCGGCAGTATGCGCCGCTTCTTCTGCTGTGGAAGGGAATTGCCCGCCTCGTGGCGACCCGTCCAGAGGTTCCAGTGCTGTTTGGCGCCGTGAGCATCAGCAACGACTACAACCAGGCTTCGCGCGAGATGATCTACCGCTACTTCGAGTCGCGCATGCAGGAGGATGACCTCGCCGGATTGATCGAGCCCCGCCGCAAGTTCCGCCCCGCCTTCTTGCGCCAGTGGGATTGCCGGGCAATGTGCCGCGCTTTGCGCGATCTCGACGAACTCTCTCAGCCGATTACCGATGTCGAACTCGATGGCAAAGGTCTGCCGATCTTGCTTCGTCAATACGCCAAGATCGGTGGCAAACTTCTCGGCTTCAATGTCGATCGCAAGTTCTCCAACGTTCTCGACGGACTCGTCGTGGTCGATCTCCGCCACACCGAGCCTGCCGTGCTGGAACGCTATATGGGGAAAGAATCGGCCGCGAAGTTCCGCAGCATCCACGGACTCGCAGTTACTTCTTAGGCTGCGGTAAAGAGCAAACCTGAGCGGCGCTCTCGAGCGCGCGCTCCAATTCTCGTCCAAGAACGCCGAGTTCTTCTGGTTTCATCAAATGCTGTAGACGCTCGAATAACTGCCGTTCTTCTTTTCGAATGTGCTCCGCTAGCCTCCGTGCAAACGCGACCAGTTCTTCCACCGACATCTGCCGTGCTTCAGCCTGTGCGAAATTCGCCCGCAGTGACTGGTGCTCGGCAAGCAATTCCTCGACGAGCCGAACCAATTCGCGGAAGGATCGCGCCGCCGGAAACACGATTTGCTCTTCCGCCGCGAAGTGAACCTTGATCTCCGTCTCGAATTGCTGTGCAATCTCCTCCTGCCAGTCGACGCTTCTCTGACCAATCGGCGACGCACGCTCAATGCGCACACACAACGCCAGCGCATGCTGGTGCTGTCGCGACAGCGGGACGAGGTTTTTATTGCGCAGCATGACTGTTATGAACTCGCCGTCTCCACCTTCGATTCCGCGGTCACGCTCTCGGTCGGCGTAGAGTCTGCGGCTGGCAGAACCGTGAGCCAGTCTGTTCGCACCCGTTCCCACTCTTGGATCAGCATCCCATTCGCTTCGAAGAAACTTCGAATTCGATACCGCTCCCATCCTGCGATCTCTTCAAGAATCGGCGCCAGTACTGCCAGTGCGCTCGTGCTCAGCACCGTCCGTTTGGCAATCTGCGAAATGTTCCGCGACTCGGAAACCGCGATGGTCAATCCATCGCGCGCATTGATGTGCAGCATCACATGAATGTCAGAACTGCCATCGCCCGTGTAGATAACGTGATCCGGCCCAGCAGCTCGCTGCAACAGCAGATTGTCCAGAACCGCAACCTTGCCGTATCCCGCCGTCGCCCGCACAATCGTCTCGATCTCACCCGACGGCTGGTACCGAAATTCCGTCCCATAGATGTGATCCGGCGGAACAATATCCTCCAGAGCGGACCGCACGATTTCGACCGGTGCCGCCGACAACACGAAAAAATCAAACTGATGTCCATCGATACCGGACTCGAGAAGATGATAGAGCAGTTTGATGTCGCTCTTCAGACGAATCCGCTTTCCTACTTCGCGCAGATGATCTTTTCGCACCTTCGCCCGAAATTCCGGATCGTGTAGAAGCAAGTACGCCAGCTCCGCCCCTTGCTGCACCAGGTTAATCTTTGCCATCCCCTTGGACTTGCGCTCAAATTCGTCCGTGGAAATGCCGACCAGTTCAGCCAGTACGTAGCCGGAATCGTTGAACGTGAGCGTCTGGTCGAAATCGCTCGCGAAGATGTAGCGCTTCAAAGTGTTCTCTGCCATATGCGTATTCGATTCCACCAACGGTGGAATGCACTATTAAAAGAATTGATTGCGATTATATGCCTCTCGTTTCAGCAGTTTGCGGGATCGTCCTTTCTAACCATCACCATGGAGGAGGCTGAGAGTGAGCAATAACTCAGACCGCTTTTACGTCATAACCGGTGGCCCAGGATCGGGAAAGACTGCACTGATCGATGCCCTTCGGTTGCGTGGCTATCCGTGTTCGGTCGAAGTCGGTCGCGGAATTATTTCGAACCAGGTTGCGATCGATGGGCCCGCGCTACCGTGGCACGATCCAATGCTGTTTTCTGAACTGATGCTTTCCTGGGAGATGCGCTCGTATCATCTCGCAGAACAAGGTACGGCTCCGGCATTCTTCGATCGAGGTGTCCCCGATGTGTTGGGATATTTGCGTTTGATGAACATTCCTGTGCCCGAGCACATGCAGAAAGCGGCCATAAAGTTTCGCTACAACCAAACCGTTTTCATCGCTCCGCCCTGGCCCGAAATCTTCCGCCAGGATCGTGAGCGTAAGCAGGATTTCGCAGAAGCGGTACGGACCTACGAGTCCCTCGTCGCAACATATAGCGATCTCGAATACAGGCTGGTCGAGGTTCCACGTGCCTCCGTCGAAGAACGCCTTCGTTTCGTGCTCGAGAATGTTGGAATCGATCCTGACAACTGAGGAGGCCACTAGGGAAGCCCGGGTTCGTATCAGGGCATGCCTTCAGGCATGCCACGCGACCGGCAGAGCCTGAAGCGGCTTTAGTCGCTGTGCAGCTTTACTAAATTCTCCCCCGCGTCCAAAATAGAAGGTTCAGCTGCAAACTCGATTGTTCAAAGAGGAGCCTCATGGTAGTAGCGACTGGTGAACTGATTCGTGCAATGAATTACGTGGAAGACATCACGGCGACGCTTCGCCGTATCTGCATTTACATCCCCGCCATGAGCCCCGAAGAGCGCAAGCGTCTTGCCGAAGTCATGCGCACTGCCGCCTCTTCCTTCAACTCTGCGATCGCCGATCTCGAAAAGGCGGAGAAGTAGGTGCCACCGGTCCAGACGATTACTGTGATTGGCGCCGGCATTATGGGACGCGGGATCGCCTACGCTGCCGCCCTTGGCGGGTACCGCACCATCCTGGAAGATCTTCTGCCGAACGCACTGCGCAAGGCGGAAACGGAAATCCGCGCCAATCTCGACAAAGCTGTCGAGCTGAATAAGGTCACGGCTGCGGATGCCGACGCCGCCTTCCGCCGCATCGAATATGCCGGCTCGGTCGAAGCGGCGGCCCGCGAAGCCGATCTTGTCATCGAAGCGGTCCCCGAAGAGATGGAATCGAAAATCGAGATCTTCACCCTGCTCGATAAAATCTGCCGCCCCACCACGATCCTCGCTTCGAATACTTCCTCTCTCAGCGTTACTGAAATCGCGAGCGTTACCTACCGTGCCAGGAAATGCGTCGGCATGCACTTCTTCAATCCCGTACACAAAATGAAGTTGCTCGAAATCGTGCGCGCCCTTGAGACCGACGACGACACTCTCGCCACCGCTGTCGAAGCCGGCAAGCGCATGCGCAAAGAAGTCGTCGTGATCAAAGAAAGTCCGGGCTTCATCACCAGTCGCATCAACGCCATGATCGGCAACGAGGCTTTTTACATGCTGCAGGAAGGAATCGCCTCAGCCGCAGACATCGACAAAGCCCTCAAACTCGGACTCAATCATCCGATGGGCCCATTCGAACTCGTCGATCTGGTCGGCCTCGATACGCGCCTCAGCATTCTCGAATACCTGCACAAATCTCTAGGCGAAAAGTTTCGTCCTGCGCCACTTCTGGTGCAGTACGTGAAGTCTGGCCGCCTGGGGAAAAAAACCGGCCGCGGCGTCTACGAATATCCAGAAGCTGCAGAGTCAAAAAACGCATGAACCCCTTTTCATAGCTCCGCAGTTTTCGTCCTCTCGCTGTAACGTTCTACATTCGTTGACTTGCGAGTTCTACGGAAGTAACATTCGCTCCCAGTGATTGGCGAGACCATCTCGCATTACCGCATACTGGAAAAACTGGGCAGCGGGGGCATGGGTGTCGTTTATAAGGCAGAAGACACCCTGCTGGGACGACTTGTCGCCCTTAAATTCCTTCCCCCTGACACCGCCCACAGCCGTGTGGCATTGGAGCGCTTCCGCCGCGAAGCGCGTGCCGCCTCCGCACTAACCCATCCGAATATCTGCACTCTTTATGACATCGGCGAACAGGACGGCACAACATTCATCGTCATGGAATTTCTGGATGGGATGGCACTCAAGCATCGCATCGCCGGACGGCCCCTTGAACTCGAAGAATTGCTGTCCATCGCAGTTGATATCGCCGCTGCGCTCGATGCAGCCCACACCGCAGGCATCGTTCACCGCGATCTCAAGCCTGGCAATATTTTCTTTACCAAACGAGGGCATGCCAAGGTCCTCGATTTTGGCCTCGCGAAAGTTATGGTTGCCCAAACCGGAAGCGATTCTGACGCTACTCAAAGCCTGAGCGAAAGCCAGTTGACGGATGCTGGCAATGCCGTAGGTACGATCGCCTACATGTCGCCGGAGCAGGCCTTGGGGCACCGAGTCGATGCGCGTACTGACCTGTTCAGTTTCGGCGTCGTGCTTTACGAGATGGCAACCGGACGAGCAGCCTTCACGGGAACTACGTCTGCCGCTATCTTCGATGGAATCTTGCACGGAGCTCCGGTAGCGCCCGTGACGCTGAATCCGCAGACCCCTCCAGAGCTTGAACGAATCATCAATAAAGCTCTGGAGAAGGACCGCGCGCTGCGCTACCAGTCGGCAGCCGAGATGCGCGTCGACTTGCGCCGGCTTCGGCGTGAGACAGAGTCGGGCCGGACAGTGCACGCTTCCCCTCCCACTTCCGCGCCCGCGCGCCAGGTTCCAACCACGGTCGTGTCCAAGCGCGCATTCATAAAACGAACGCTGGTGACGTCGCTTATCGTAATTGCGATTGCAGCCAGCCGGTTTCTTGTATTGGCGTTCTCGACAGTCAGCGCGGCTCAACGAGCGAGACAGCATTGTTCTTGCGGATTTCGCGAACTCCACCGGCGACACGGTTTTCGACGATACGCTGAAGCAGGCGCTTAGCGTGAGTTTGGGCCAGTCTCCATTTCTTAACATCCTCTCTGACGATCAAGTCGCCTCTACCTTGCAGTTGATGACCCGACCCGGGAACACGCCGATCACTTCGTCGGTAGCGCGCGAGGTCTGCCTCCGCGCCGGAAGCAAGGCCTACATCGCGAGCGCGATTGCCAGTCTCGGCAGTGAATACGTGCTCGGCCTGAAGGCAGTCAATTGCCAGTCGGGCGAGATTCTGGCACAAGAGCAGGTCACTGCCGGCTCTAAGGAAAAGGTGCTGGATGCCCTGGGCCGTGCGTCTGCCAGCATCCGTCACAGCCTGGGTGAGTCGCTAGCCACAGTACGGAAATTCGATGTGCCCCTGGAGCTGGCGACTACGTCGTCGCTGGATGCGCTCAAGGAATACAGCTTGCAGTACCGGGCAATGCGTGAAAGAGGTGTAGCCGACGCTCTTCCGCATGGTTTGAGGGCGATTCAACTGGATCCCAAGTTTGCTATGGCCTACTGGTCCGTAGGCGGCAACTACAGCAGCCTGTCCGAGGTCGGAAAGGCCGCTCAGTATTTCACCAAGGCCTTTCAACTGCGCGAGCATACCAGCGAACGCGAAAGTCTGCTGATTTCTTCTTACTACTATCTGGACGTCACCGGTGAACTGGATAAGGCCGCGCAAGTCTATCAACAATGGATTGAAAGTTATCCGAGAGATTACATCGCGTATGGGAGTCTCGCGATTCTGTATTCCATGCAAGGGCAGTATGAAAACGCAATAGAGACAAATCGAAAATTTCTCGAGCTTTCTCCTGACAACGTAGTTGCCTATGAGAACCTTGCGGAAATGCTGATGGCGGTACAGCGCTTCGATGAAGCAAGAAGGGTCCTGGCCGAGGCTCAGACCCGAAAGCTCGACGATTTGGATGTTCACATCTACCTATACGCCCTCGCCTTTCTCGCGAATGACTCTGACTCGATGGCGAAAGAGATCTCATGGCTTGAGAGCAAGCCTGAGTATGCCACTCATGGATTCTCTCTTGAATCCGACGCGCAAGCCTTTGTGGGCCACATCCGCAAGGCGCGCGCGTTGACCGCGCAAGCTGTAAGCACAGCTCTGCGCAGCGATAGCAAAGAAAATGCCGCGTTATCTCTGGCCAGCGCGGCCCTGCGCGAAGCTCAATTTGGCAGCACGGCCGAAGCAAAGCGGGCTGCGGATGATGCTTTGAAGCTCTCACCCGCAAGTCAAGGGGTCGAGATCCAGGCGGCGCTTGCATTCGCAATCTCCGGCGATTCGAAACGCGCTGAGTCTTTGGCCCAGGACCTTTCTAAACGCTGGACCTTGGATACCCAGATGCAATCCCTCTGGCTACCTACGATCGGAGCGCAGTTGTTTTTAAATCGCAAAACTCCGTCGGCAGCGATCGTGCGTTTGGACATCCCCAAGACCATCGAAGTGGCGATGATCCCGTTTCTCACAAATCCTTCCTGCCTGGTTTCCCTCCATGTCCGCGGCCAGGCGTATTTAGCTGCAGGCAATGGGAGCGCCGCAGCGGCTGAGTTTCAGAGCATCCTCGATCATGGCGGGATTGTGTGGAATTGTTCCAGTGCTGCCATGGCCCGGTTAGGTCTCGCACGCGCCTACGCCTTGCAGGCGGGACCGCAAAGTGACCGCACAGATCCGAACCGCCAAAGAGCCGTTGCCGCCTATCGTGAGTTCCTGGCCGCGTGGAAAGACGCCGACCCTGACATCCCCGTGCTGCAACAAGCTCGGAACGAATACGCGAAGATGCAATGATGCCTGGTGGTCGTGACTCAGAGATCAGTTCCGCTATCGTTGTCCGAAACTCAACCCCGCCAGCGCCGACATCTTCTCTGCATCAACACCTTTGCCCGCCACGAGCACGTGAAAGCTTTCGCCCATTCCTGCAGGTGTCACCAGATGTTTGAGTTGCAAGGCAACCTTCGCCCGCTCCTGCGGCAAACGGCATTCTTCAAACGCATCTGCAAACTGATTTGCTTCGCCGATACCCATTAGAAATTGCGATTGCGTAATTAACTTGTGCGCGTGGAAGCCGCGCTGTTCCGCAACTGCCGCGAGCGCGGTGAAGTTAACATCAGCCGTGATGTCCTGCTCCCCCGGTGCTTCGTACGGATTGGCGCTCACGGAATGCTGCCGAATCGCCTTCACTGTGCCCCGGTGCCGTCCTGCAAGTTGCTCTTCGCGCGTATAGCCATAGTCCACCACAACAACAAATCCACGTTCGATATGGCACGCAGACGACATTTCCCGCTGCGCCATAAGCGGCACCTCGAGTCGCTCCCCGTCTTCCGGATGAACCGAATAACGATCCAGGAATTCCAGTTCCTCCGCAGAAGGTTGGGACCACGTCTCGATCAACCTTCCTTCACGACACTCAATGCGAAGGGATCCCCGCTCACTCAAAGCCTCAACGGGAATCGCATCGAAAAACTCATTGGCAAACACGATCGTTGGGACGCCTCTGGCAGCAAAGCTTTCGGGATTTTCCGTCGAGCTTTCGAGAGTCGCCTTGTCCGTTTCCAGTCGCCTCGTCAATGTTTTAGAAATTCGCTCGCGCAACGCTGGCGATTGCTCAACCAGCTCGTATCGCAGAGCCCGAAAGAACTCCGGAAACTTCTTTTCCGACCAGTCCATCACATCCTGCGCGAACAGCCCGCGTCCCGGACCAAGTTCTCGAATCACGATTCGCGAAGGTGCGCCCAGCGCACGCCACATCTCCTCGAACTGTCGCGCCAGCAAGCGTCCAAACACCGCATGCACATCGCTCGAAGTGTAGAAGTCACCCGCCTTGCCGAATTGCGCCGCGTTCCGCGAGTAGTAGCCGAATTCAGGATCGTAGAGGCAAAGCTCCATGTATCGTGAAAATGAAATCGGCCCACGTTCGCGAGTTTCCTGTTCGATCTTTCCCCGCAGTCCGCTCACAAGCCCTTCTTCTGTCGGTCGGCCCGATCCTGCGGCGTGCGGATGAACATCTCGACAAAATAGTCGTGCAGCGCGTCGTAAAGCTGCCGCTGGAAGCCCCATTCGAATTGCGGATCGTCGAGATCTCGCGGATGCATGTCGAAATAATAGGTATGGACCGGAACGCTCTCGTCCTTGAACTTGATCACGATCTCGACTCCGTCGCCTTTCCCGCGAGCGGAGAACGTAAGCAATGGATGCTCGTACAGCCGCAACTGCGCCAACACCCGATCGAGGCGGGTCTGCGAGATTTCTGGCATCGAGGGATTGTAGATCATGGCGGGTCAGCGCCCACAAAGTAGGTTCAGAACTGGAAGGGACGTTTCTGCTGGCACAAAATCATGCCCCCACGCCTCCGGGGAGGAGCGTGGGGGCACCCGGGTAACGTTCAGGCGAGGGGTCTCAATCCCGCCTAACCATCTGATCAGAGATACGCAGCCGGGTTCACTAAAGTTCCCCGCTGGCATGTAGTTACTTAGACCATGATGGGTAGAAAAAGGTTAGCTAAACCAAAATGGCAAAGTGGCCAACCGCCCGGAAATTGAAGTCCTGCTGCCGGTGGCCGATAACAAAGAGTTGCTTTCAACTCTCGGGAGAATCTCTGGTGCAGAATCACACAGCGTTTGGGAGCAATTCTCCTTTCGAGGTATCAGCCGGCGCATTTGCTGAGGCTGCCGAATTCTCGATCGACATCGACCGGCGCGTCGTAATGGTCCGGTTCGGACCCAAGGTCACGATCCAGACAATCGCCGACTATGCCAGGCGACTCCGTGCGCATCCTCATTTCGAACCCGGATTCGCAGAAATTACCGATTTGCGCGAAGTCGAAGATCTCGATCTGCAGGCGGACGATTTTCTGAAGCTTGCCGATGAGATCGATCCGTTCTCGCTCGAAGCGAAGCGCGCCTTCATAGTCCGCACGGCTGTACAAAATCATGCCGCGCGCCTGCACAAAATCCTGCGGAGCAATCGAACCATTGAGATATTTGGCAACGTGCAAGACGCCGAACGGTGGCTCGGATTCCAGTTGCAGTGAGATTAGAAAATAATCGCCTCGCCGCAACTGACTATTGACTGCTTCGTTCTTTCGGCCGTTCGTAAGCTTTCTGCAGATATTTCCGGGCTTCTTCAAGCGCGCCAAACGTATTGTCGTTGGTCTGCAGCGCCTGACGATACTGCCCGACGGCGCGTTCACGCTGTCCTGTGATGTCGAAGATCTTTCCCAACTGGATCCGGCTCCAGACTTCCGTCCATCGTGGCTCACCATCGCCGTCAACCGCAGCCCGGTAGGCGTTGGCCGAAGACTGGTAATTCCGCTGCAGGAAGAAAATTTCCGCAATCCGGTAATGGGCCAGCGAGCTGTTCTTGTTCAGGTCGAGCGCTTTGTTGAACTCCATTAGGGCGCCCGACAAATCCCCTTGTTGCTGTAACGCTTGCCCCCGCAATATCGAAGCCCGCAGCTTCACATCGCTTGAATTCGTCAGCACATGATGGTCTGGATCGATCGAAATTTTTCTCGGACGTCCAAAGGTCTCGATGGTGAAAGGTGAATTCGTTCCCACGACATCAATTCTCTTGTTCTCCGTCTTGCCGTCGGTCTCGACTCTCAAGTCAACTGGCATGCGGAAAAGATCAAGGTCCTGCGAGATTTCGCCCGTAACACGGAATCCCGGCGTCTTCTCCTCTTTCGGATTTTGCGCGACCGCAGCCCCGCCCAGGCGGTACGTCGTGTACTTCAACTTGAACTCCGGCGCGCCCGTCGAGTCGAGCCACTGCGAGAAGAACCATGTGAGCTGGTCGCCATAGCTCTTTTCCGCAATCTCGCGAAAATCATCGGTGGTCGCCGACTTGCCCGCGTATTGCGTGGCAAACTCGCGCATGGTCTTGTTGAACTTATCCTCGCCCAGTACCCAACGCAGCATGTGCAGGATCATCGCTCCCTTGTCGGTGGTCAGCGACTGAAACTCAGTCGAGAAGGTGTCGAGCTTGGAGGCGGTAGAGAGCGGCACCGTATCGTACGCCAGCGCCCCAACCGACATATCCTTCACTGCCTCTTCCAGTCCTGCAGCCCCGGCTGCATTTTCCACATACATGGCCTCTGAGTAGCGCGCAAAACCGTCGCATAGCCACCAGTCATCCTTGGTTGCCGGGCTGACTGACACTCCCCACCATTGGTGCGCGATGCCATCGGCCAGCAAGCGATAGTTTGTTTTCTCGGTGATGGATGGACTCGCGATGCCGACCAGTTCAGGAGCCCATGTATACGGCAGCGTGTCCCCCGGCAGTTCCAAAAGGTTCAGCTTCTGCGAAGGCGGAAGCCCGAACAGCGTGAGGTAGTACGTGAATTCCTGAACCGCCGTTGTTGTGTACGCCGGAGCCACGCTCTGGTGCGTCGGTTTGAAATACACGTGCAGGTCCATGCCCGCTTCGTCACTCTTGTACTCCTGGAAAATGCCGGCGACGATGGTTCCCGGGAAACTCGGTTTGTCCGACACGAATGTAAATGTTTTGGTCGGCAGAACACTGTTGGTCGCTTTCTTGGGCGGAGCGACGTCGGAAACAGTCTCTTTGCCACTGCCAATCACGAGCATATGCGCGGGCACTGTAATGCTGATGGTGGAGGTGAAGCGGTTGAGCCCGTATGCATTCAGCGGGAACCAGCGGCCTGCGTAGAGGAGATAGCTGGTGTCGTCACCTACATACGCCAGGCTGAGCCCCGGCACTGGGCTGTTGTCGGCACTTTCAAGCTGTCCTTCGTATTCGAAGGTCAGGGTCATCGAACTGTCTTTGGACAAACCGCTCGGCAGGGGAACGCGTACGGTCGAATCCTGCGTGACGCGTTCCGCCGACAAAAGCTGGTTCTTCTCGTCAGTGACCTTGGTGACCCGGAGGTCATTGTGCAGTTCGAAGACGGCGACGCTTAAGTCCTGCATCGCCGTAAACTTAACTTTCGCCTTGGCGCTGATTTGGTGAAGATGTGGTTGAAGGGTCGCTTCGATCTGATAATCGTCGACGCGCAGCCTTGTTTTGTCCGCCGCTCTAGCCGGCCGGGCCAAAACTGCTACCAATAGAGTCAGAGAAGTCGTGAGGACGCAAAGCCCGCGCCGCAGGTCGATCTGCATTCAGGAGGATCTCCAGGAAATGATAACCCATTTCCTATGATGAAGATTCTGACGCAAAAGATGCTGGGAGCACAAGTTCCTCAACGCCTTGCCACGGATTAGCCGAAGCGATCTTGGCCCGAGTTACCTATTCAGGTTGCGGGTCATGCGAGTGGGATGTCAGCTTGCGGAACAGAAACTCCTCAACCACAGCGCTTCCCGCGCTTCCCGCAAGACCGATCGCCGTGTTTTCGAAGGTCAGACCTACGCCATTCCGATTCGCCGCCGGATAATAGAGGTTGGACAGCCCGCCCGCTGCCAAACTGCCGAGAACGTTGGAATAGTTCGGCTGCCAGCGTCCACTGTCGCCCTTACAGATGACAGCATTGGCCAACGCGTAGAAAAGCCTCGATTTCTTGCTCCCCGTTCCTTTGTAGAAGTAGCGCGGATCCTGCTTGAGCAGGGCGGGGAAGATGACATTGCCGAAGAACGTCCCAGAGACAAAGTCGGCATACGCGGCGCCGTAACGCTTACCGTAGCCTTGCGCTCCCTGTCCGTAACCACTATAGGAGTTGTTAGCCTGCTCGACGCCGGCGATGAGCCCGGTGATTCCGAACGAGACCGGATCGATGATGAATTTCCAGCCCAGTTTGAGTTTTTGTTTAGCGTCCAGCGGAGCAGCATCCGGGACGTAGGTAACATAATAGTTAGGGATCACTCCCAGTAGCCGTTGCTTCTCCTCGACGTGAACCTGATCTTCGGCGATTTCTTCCGGGTTTCGGTCACGTTAACCTCGAAGCTTGTCGCCACGACCAGTTGGACGGTCGGACTGAGATGGTTCTCACCCAGCTGCAGCAGCCCGGATTGTGTTTGAGTCGCGAACCCGTTGGATGAACATGAAATCGTATACGCACCTGCCGGGATGTTGTGGAATGTGAATGTCCCGTTGATATCAGAAAACGTCTCAGCGCTGAATGAGCCTACTGTCACCACCACTTTCGCTTTTGGGATCACGGCACCATCTTTATCGATGACAGTGCCTCGAAGAATGCCGGTTGCAGGGGCGGCTGTTAATCCCTGAGAGCTGGTAGAGGGCGCGTCTGGGATGGAGGACGGAGTGTCTGGCGAAGCTTGACCACACAGGGGCAGCGCAAAAAGTGCAAGGATGACAGCCGAAAGTGCCAGCTCGCACGCGGAGCGATTGACCTTAGAACGATAATTTCGGACTTGCGTCAGTACCAATTTCCCCCGGAAGACGAACTTAAGAATTCGGTTCACGCAGTTATTTCACTGCGAAAGCTTAACCTTCGTTCAAACTAGTTACCTACAGGTAGGTTCGTGCGACTCTGCCGCCCTTTGCCTATAGATGCGTCGAACTTATAAAACGACAGTATCATCTCGGCGGCCCGATCGGCCGGGGATTGGTCTTGGAGCTTCTCCTGGCTGGATTCCGAGCCTCGCAGCCGGGTTCTCACACGCGCCAGCCCTTCGAGCACGCGATCGCGCTCCGGTCCGTCAGCCACAATCTGCTTTAGGCTGCGTACCACATTCTCTGCGGTGAAATCGTGCTGGACGAGCTCGGTCACAACCGTTTCATCCGCAATCAGGTTCACCATGGCGAACCGCGAGACCTTGACACGCGGTTTTCCCAAAACATAAGTCAAAGGGGAAACACGGTAGACCATGACGAATGGCGTATTCATCATGGCAGCCTCCACGGTCGCAGTGCCGCTGGCAATAATTCCTGCCCGCGAGTGAAAAAGCGCCGGCAAGGCCTCGGGAACGAGCCTAATCTTCTTTTGGCCGACCAGATGTTGGCCGATCAGACTTTGCAGGAATTCGCGATCCAGTGTCGGAGCCACCGGCAGGATGTATTGGTAACCCTCGCCGAGTAGCCTCACTGACTCCACAATCGTCGGCAGGTTCATGCGGACTTCTTTCACGCGGCTGCCCGGCATAAGCGTGATCCACGGCTTTGCCGGATCCAACTTGAACTCTGCGGCATAATCCTTGCGTCCGACCGTCGGCAGGGGCAGCTCTGCCAATGGATGGCCCACAAACGTCGCATCCACGCCGCGGTCCCGGTAGAACTTCTCTTCGAAGGGAAAGATCACCAGCGCCTTGTCGATGTAATCCCGCAGCAGACGCACGCGTCCCTGCCTCCATGCCCAGAACTGCGGTGCCACGTAATAAATCGTTGGGATGCCGCGCCGCTTCATCTGTCGCGCGACCCGCCAGTTGAACGCCGGGGAATCGATCACGATGGCGAGATCAGGCTTGCGCCGATCGGCCTCGCGGATCAGATGCTTGTAAAGCCTGAGGATCTTCGGCAGGTGGCTCAGAATCTCGGTGATGCCGACGACCGCGAGATCTTTAGCGTCCACGACGGTATCGCACCCCGCTGCGCGCATGCGATCTCCGCCAACGCCGAAGAAAGAGATGTGTTCGAATTGTGTGGGGACAGCCGCCATCGGCTGTCCAGCGGGGCGAAGCTCCGCAGGGTTTGTGCCGGCAGCAGCCGAGCTACGCTCGGCCGGACAGCCGGAGGCGGCTGTCCCCACATTGTTTGTTGTGGCGGCTCGATGCAACGCCTCGATCAGTTGCGCGCCGTACATTTCACCGGACGCCTCCCCGGCGGAGATCAGGATTCGCACACTGCGATTGTACGGGACAGCCGGTGCGTGGCGCGGGTGCCCGTGCCACTCAATTACTCAGTCATCCGCGCTCACCGTGGACTCCGGCACGCGCGAACTGACCATCGCAATTTCCTGGTCCTTGTATTGCAGCTGATACAGCTTGTAGTAAATGCCGCGATTCGCGAGCAATTCCTGGTGTGTGCCCATCTCGCGGACCTGTCCCTTGTGCATCACGATAATCTTGTCAGCGCGTTGGATCGTCGACAGCCGGTGCGCGATGATCAGCGAAGTGCGCCCTTCCACCATGTGAGCCAGAGCATCGCGGACGCGGAACTCGGTTTCAGTGTCCACGCTGGAAGTGGCCTCATCGAGGATCAGAATTTTCGGCTCGTGCGCCAGAGCCCGGGCAAACGAGATCAGCTGCTTCTGACCGGTGGAAAGCGTCGATCCGCGCTCCCGGACTTCTTCGTCGAATCCTTTCGGTAAAGCACGAATGAACTCGCCGAGGTTTACATCTTCGGCCGCCTGCTGCACGTGCGCATCTTGAATCCGCTCCGTGCCGAGCCGGATATTGCCGCCAATCGTTCCGGTGAACAGGAACGGATCCTGCAGAACTACGCCGATGCGACTACGAAGATCGGCGAGATCCATGTCCCGCACGTCCACGCCATCGATGCGGACGGCGCCTTTCTGCACGTCATAGAAACGCATCAGCAGTGAAATCAACGTCGTCTTGCCCGCACCGGTATGGCCCACCACGGCCACTGTTTCTCCAGGCTCAATCGCGAAGTTGACATCACGCAATACCCAGTCGGGAGTCTTACCAGTTTCAGCAGCATTGCCGTTGGACGGAACAAATGCCGAGCTGTGCTCGGCCGGACGGCCGAGGGCGGCCGTCCCCACATTCTTCTTTCCGGGCTCGGGTACCTCCTTCGGCACATCGCGATACGCAAACCACACGTGATCAAATTCGATCCGGCCCGGGCCTTCGGGTGTCTTCGTCACCGCGGGCGAAACCACTTCCACCGGAGTATCCAGCAGCTTGAAGATGCGCTCGCTGGCCGCCATCGCCGATTGCAGGATGTTGTATTTCTCGCTGAAGTCCATGATCGGACGGAAGAAGCGCATGGCGTATTGCGTGAACGCGATCAGTACGCCAAGAGATGCCGCCGTTGCAACCAGATGGAACGAGATCAGCGAGTGCGGATTAAACGAGATGCTTACGCTGCGTGACACGATGCCGCGAAGCACATCCTGTCCGCCCCACCAGATCACGGAGGCAATCGCGATTGCCGAAAAGAAATCAACCACCGGGTAATACACCGCGTAGGCAAGGATCGCGTCTTTGAACGCGTCCATGTGGCTGCGGTTGATTTCCGAGAAGCGTTTGTAAGCACGCTGCTCGCGGTTGAAAAGCTGTAGCACGACCATGCCGCTGACGTGTTCCTGCAAGTAGGAATTGATTCGGGCGATCGCGGTGCGAATACGCCGGTACGAGTCGCGCACCTTGTCGCGGAATATTTTCGTTGCCACCACAATGAACGGCAGCACGGCAAACGTAATCAGCGCCAGCTTCCAGTTCATGCACAGCATGATCCCGAGGATTCCGGCCAGTACGAACAGGTCCTCGAAGATCGAGACTACGCCCGACGTGAACATTTCATTTAATGCGTCGACGTCGGTTGTCACGCGTGTGACCAGGCGGCCCACGGGATTCTTGTCGTAGAAGGCCACGTGCATCCGCTGCAGGTGACGGAAGATCTGGCTGCGCAGATCGAACATCACCTGCTGGCCCGTCCATTGCATGAAATAGGTCTGCAGGAATTCCAGCACGAAGGTGAAAATCAACAGGCCGAAGTAAATGGTCGAAATCTGCGCAATGCCGGTAATCGGCCTCGGGCTCAGCCAGCTCCACATGCCAGACGTCGCGCCTGGTGCGGGAGCCAGATATCGATCGACCGCAACTTTGACCAGATACGGGCCCAAAACGTCGGCAAACGACTTCAGAACGATCGAGACAATCGCCACCGTCACGTGCCAGCGATATGGACGCAGGTAGGTCAGCAGCCGTCGCATCAGCCGGCTGTCGTACGCTTTACCTAATATTTCCTCTTCCTGGGCCATGAACTCGCGATCAGATCGAAAAACGGGCAGACGGCGCGGGTGGCGCCTTTCAACAGGGTACCTCAAATAGATGGCCCAAACGCCGGGAAGATGGAAAAGGTTTGGGATAATGATGGTAGTGAGCCTGGGCATCTACATTTCCGTGCCGTTCTGCCGCACCAAGTGCAGTTACTGCAACTTCGCCTCCGACGTGTTCTCGCGCGCGGTATTCGACCGCTATGTCGGTCGCGTCTGTGCCGACATCGCGTCTGCTGAAGAGACTGCCCAACAGATGGCGGGCCGGATCGAGCGCGAATGTTGACTCCATCTACCTGGGCGGCGGCACGCCCACCGTACTCGAACCCGATCAGCTACAGCGAATGTTCGATGCAGTACACGCGCAGTTTTCCGTGACGCCAGATGCTGAAGTTACCGTTGAGTGTGCACCGGGCACGCTTACTCCGCAGGTTATCGAAAGCCTGTTGCTCTGCGGCGTCAATCGAGTCAGCCTGGGAGTACAGTCGTTCATCGATCGCGAGGCCGCCGCAGTCGGGCGCCTGCACAAGCGGGTGACGATTCTCGACGATATCGCGCACCTGCGATCGTCAGGGATTACAAACATCAACGTCGACCTGATCGCTGGCCTGCCTCATCAGAGCGCGGAGAGCTGGAATGAGTCCCTCGATCAGACGATTACGACCGGTGCGGCACATGTTAGCGTCTACATGCTTGAGATCGACGATGACTCGCGCTTGGGGCGAGAACTAATCGCCGGAGGCACGCGCTATCACGCCCACTTTGTCCCGGATGAAGATGCGATTGCCGATTTTTATGGGATCGCTTGCGAGCCGCTCGAAGCAGCCGGAGTGAAGCAGTACGAGATTTCCAACTTCGCCCGCGTTGGATCTGAATCGCGCCACAACCTGAAATATTGGACGCGCCAGCCGTATCTCGGCTTCGGCGTAGATGCCCATTCGATGCTGCTTTTTTCCACTCCGGGTCTGGAAGCCGTGCGGTTTGCGACCGCTGACTCCCTCGAAAAGTACGTTGCCGGTTCGCCGCTGCAGAAAACAGCAATATCGGCTGCCACTGCGTTGGAAGAAATCTTCTTCCTCGGACTGCGCCTGAATCGCGGCGTCGACCTGAACGAAGTCGCACAGACCTGCACGCCCGCTGAATTTGAGTTCTATCGTGCGATCGTTGCGGAACTCGTCTCTGACGGCCTGCTTGAGCAACACGAAACTCGAATTTACCTTACCGTCCGAGGGCGCCTCCTCTCCAACGAAGTCTTTCAGCGGTTTCTCGCGCCTGCCGTTCCTGCTGCCAAGATCTGAATTCCCAAACCATCCGGTCGGTCGGATTTGCTCGCCGACATTGCGAAATCGCCAGTATTGATGCGGCTTCCCTATGGTCGCTGCCTCCGCCCCGGACGTAACTTTTGCCTTCTTCAATCGCCGTGTTCTAATCAAAATTTGTGCGGCACGAGCTTTCTTACGCTCCAATTGCCGCGAACCGCCGGAGGGAATGTGGACTTCCAACTGAACGATGAGCAGTTGCAACTGAAAAAGAGCGTGCGCGACTTTGCCGAGCGCGAGATCAAGCCGCACGTCATGGAATGGGACGAAGCCGGCATGTTTCCCATGGCTACCATCAAAGAATTGGGCAAGCTCGGTCTGCTCGGTGCCATTTTTCCCACGGAGTATGGCGGCGCGGGTATGGGCTACGTAGAGTACGTCACTGCGATTGAAGAGCTCTCTCGCGTCGACGGATCGGTCGGCATTATCGTCGCGGCGCACACCTCGCTCTGCTCAAACCACATCTTCCTTGCCGGCAATGAAGCGCAGAAAAAGAAATATGTCAGCAAACTAGCCACAGGCGAATTCATCGGCGCCTGGGGATTGACTGAGCCTTCGTCCGGTTCCGACGCCGGCAGCGCGCGCATGACCGCCGTCCGCAAGGGAAATAGCTGGGTTCTGAATGGCACCAAGACCTTCTGCACCAACGGACATTACGCCGATGTCGTGGTTGTCCTCGCGGTGACCGACCGCACTGCGCACACGCATGGCATCTCGGCGTTCGTGGTCGAGAAAGATACAAAGGGCTTCCGCCCCGGCAAAAAAGAAAACAAGCTCGGCTTGCGCGCCAGCGATACGGCCGAACTGATCTTCGAAGACTGCGTGATTCCAGCCGAAAATCTCCTGGGCGGCGAAGGCCAGGGATTTCCCTGACGCCATGAAAGTTCTGGACGGAGGCCGCATCTCGATCGCTGCTCTGTCGCTCGGCATGGCCGAAGGTGCGCTCGATTGTGCACTGAAGTATTCCAAGCAGCGCCGCCAGTTCGGCAAGGCGATCAGCGAATTTCAGGCGATCCAATGGAAACTAGCCGACATGGCCACTGAGATCGACGCGGCGATGCTGCTCACAATGAGGGCAGCCTCAATGAAAGACGCGGGGATGAAGACTACGCAGGAATCGTCGATGGCGAAGCTCTATGCCAGCGAAGTCGCGGTGAAGTGCGCGAACGAAAGCGTCCAGATTCACGGCGGCTACGGCTTCATCAAAGACTATCCCGCAGAGAAGTTCTATCGCGACGTGAAACTGTGCACCATCGGTGAAGGCACGAGTGAGATCCAGCGGCTCGTGATCGCCAGGCAATTGCTGAAGGACTAGCTTTTTAGTCCGGCACGCCCACGTGGAAGAGCGGCTCTTGAATGCCGCGAGCGACTAAGGTGGGCTTCGCCCCCGCGCTGTCGAGCCGCAGCCGAGCCACGCTCGTCCAGAGCGCGCCGCCTTGAGGCGGAGCTCCGCCGGCGGTTGATGATCAAAGATGTCTCCGGCGCTGCCGTCGATAGGTCTTCGTCGTGGAACGTCCAACGACGCCGCTGGCCACCGAGATCGCCACTACATCGGATTAGCGCACATGGCAGTGCTGCCACGTGTTGCAGTTGGTCGGCGGTCTGGATGCCCGCCTTGTAATCTTCATCGTAAAACGCCAATCCTGCTACATTACATTCCACGCCCTGCAGGTCACTCTTCCAGAGCCTATGCCTGTTCCTTGGGAGTTTACGATGGCCGCATTCTTCGTAGTAATCAGTCAGGAATCTTTCGGCGCTTGGATCCTCAACATGGCGCTTCAAATGCTACTTCAATGTGTATCTCTTCTGCCTATTATGATGGCGTTCGTGTTTTTGGCTGGTCAAGCTGTTGCTGCGATCATTATGGCGTAAAAGCGGCTTGGAGAGTGGCCCGCGGTTTCGTTTCGCACTGGTTGGCCCGGCACTCTGAAATCGGCCCCAGGCGGACGCACTGGATACGGTCGTGTTACAGGGCTCTTGCTTTACACTGATGGTTTGGAAATACAAACCCATCCTCTGATCGACTCCATCCGTTCTGGCGACCCACGCTCTCTCGCCCGCGCCATCTCGACCGTCGAGAACCGTACCCCCGGATGGTCCGACTTGCTAAAAGCTCTTTTTCCGCATACCGGCAAGGCTCGCGTCATCGGCATGACGGGAGCGCCCGGAGCAGGGAAGAGCACGCTGGTTGATCATCTGGCGCGGCATTATCGAAAGCACGACCGCACTGTCGGAATCATCGCGGTCGATCCAACCAGTCCATACACCGGTGGAGCGATTCTCGGCGACCGCATCCGCATGCAGGATCACTTTGCCGACCGCGGCATTTACATTCGCAGCATGGCGACCCGCGGGTCGCTTGGCGGATTGGCCCGCACCACAGCGGACGTCGCGACGGTGCTCGATGCCTCCGGCCGCAACGTGATCCTGATCGAAACCGTTGGCGTCGGCCAGGACGAAGTTGACATCGTGCGTCTCGCCGACATCACCGTCGTGATTCTTGTCCCCGGCATGGGAGACGATGTGCAAACCATCAAAGCCGGCATCATGGAAATCGCGGATATTTTCGTCATCAACAAAAGCGACCGCGAAGGCGCCGAGCGCGTCGAGCGAGAAATTCGCGCGCTGCAATCGCTCGCCGTTCGCCGGGATGGCTGGACACCCCCCATCGTCAAAACCGTGGCCAGCGAGGGCAAAGGCGTGCAAGAATTAGCCGCGGCTATCGTGGAGTACGAGGCGTACCTGCAGAATGGAGACCGTGCCCTGCAAAAGAGCGTCGAAAACTGGCAGGAGCGCCTGGTCGAAATGTTGCGCGACGTTATGCTCGACAAGGCGCGGGCACAGTTCGGCGACGGCAACCTGGCGAAACTGGCAGCGGATGTCGCCGAGCACAAGCGCGATCCATACACCTTAGTGGAGGAGATCGCCGCGACGTCAGGGAAGTAGGTGAAGAAAGCTGGTTCGTCGCCGTCATCGTTGCTGGCGCTCTTCCGGACGACTCGGAATGACAAGGCTCACATGAGTTACCAGATCGATCATCTTGGAATCGCGGTAAAGTCGCTGGCGTCAGCCAAAGCCATCTACGAGAAGCTCGGCCTCAGCGTGTCGCCGGAAGAGACCGTCGAGCAGGAGCAGGTGCGGCTCGTCATGGTCCCGGTCGGGCGAAAGCCGCCTCGAACTGCTCGAGGCCACGTCTGAGAATTCGACAATCGCCAAGTTCATTGCGAAGCGAGGTGAAGGACTGCACCACGTGTGCATGAAAGTCCCAGACTTGCGCGCGGCAGTGGAGCGGCTGAGAAAAGACGGTGTGCGCCTGGTTTCCGAAGAAATCAAGATTGGGGCAGGCGGACATCAGTACGTCTTCGTGCATCCCGCCAGCACCGGCGGCGTGTTGTTGGAGCTGGTGCAAGCTTAGGGACCGTTGCTGTGGATGTTTTTGAAAGGGACGTTGCTGCGGATGTTTTGAAAGGGCGCGGCTTAAGCCGCGCCGGCTGAAGCGATGACGATGACTCGGCCTTTAGGCCCTGAGGCAGATTCCCCCGCCGTCCGAAGCCGGAAGGATTAGGTGAAGCACACGCCGCGTCTGGAAGCCGCATCCTTTCAAAGCGGACTACGCAACGTGAGGCTTCCGCAGTAACAGTCCGAAACGGATTCGCACGGGCTTTCACCGATAAAGTAATCACCGAATGCTTCTTCTCGTTACCGACACTTCGGGTAAAGACGGGCTCGTAGGCTTGGCAAGCGCCGGCGACGCAGCGTCTGTCAACAAGGTGGAAGTCATTGAAGAAGTTCCGCTCACCGGTGGAACTTTCTCCGCGCAATTAATCCCGCAAATCGCGGTCATGCTCGAGAAGCACAAAGTCCACAAGGCGCAGATTGACGCATTCATCGTTGTGTCCGGCCCCGGATCATTCACCGGCCTGCGCGTTGGACTTGCCGCAATCAAAGGGCTCGCCGAAATCCTGCACAAGCCAATTGTGCCGGTCTCGTTGCTCGAGGCGCTTGCGCCATATAGCCGCATGATCAGTGCTGTTCATGATGCCTCACCCGGCACCGCTTTCCGCTATGCGGTGGCGCTCGACGCGGGACGTGGCGAAGCCTATGTCGGCCAATACGAGATCGAATCGGCAGCAAACGGTGAGACGCCGCCTAAACCGCTCAGTGAATCGCTGCTCACTTTCGACAATCTCGCAGCCTTGCTCGAATCCGGTGCGGCTCGCTGGATTTCGACTCCGGATCAGATGATATTTGATGCGCTGGGCAGCAGGATGTCTGATTCGAAAAGGCGTTTCGTCCGCAGAAATCTAAGGCGTCCCGGCAGCGCCGAAGTTGCTACCGTCGGTTGGCGAAAGCTCAAGGCTGGCGAAACCGTTTCTCCCGAACACTTGGAAGCAAACTACATGCGCCGCTCCGATGCGCAACTCTTTTCCAAACCAGCTTCCAGCTAGCCGCCTTTCGGAATCGATAACTTGGACATCAACGGCCCAGTCACGATTCGAATCGCAACCCCGCAAGATATCCCTGAGATGATCCGGCTTGAGCGCCAGTGTTCTACGGCCGCGCACTGGACTGACCAACAATATCTCAGTTTATGGGACGGGCAGGAAGGCGCCAAGACGAGATTGACTCTGATAGCTAAACGGGATGCTTCCGCTGCATCAGGCGAACAAATATCCCCCCTTATCGGCTTTCTCGTCGCGCAACAAGTTGCCCCCGAATGGGAACTGGAAAACATCGTGGTGGCGCCTGAATTTCGCGGAAAGGGAATCGGCACTTGCCTCTTGGAAGAGCTTCTTACGCGTGCGAAACAGAGCAACAGCGACGTAGTGTTTCTTGAGGTACGGGAGTCGAATGCGGCCGCGCGAGCCCTCTACGAAAGGCTCGGTTTCCAGCGGACTGGTCGCCGTAAGTCCTACTACGCCAATCCGATAGAGGATGCCATCTTGTACTCGAAACAGCCTCGGTCCATTCCTCGCCTACCCTGAAGTATGCACAATTTTTTGGCATTGTTCCATTGTTACGGCTATGTTAACGTGAGCTCATATCAGCTTCGGAGGTCTGCTGGATGCTGACTTCGAAAGACCAACTCCTGACCAGTCATGAGGAATTCCGCAAACTGGCTCAGGAGCATACGCAGTACGCGCAACGTCTCGAAACACTCACCCAAAAACGATATCTCAGCGAAGACGAAAAGCTGGAAGAAGTGCGTCTGAAAAAGCTGAAACTCCGCCTCAAAGATCAGATGGAATCGATCGAGCGCGAGTATCGGCAGCAATACGGCGTCAACGTAGCGTAATTTTCCCGTCCAAGCGGCCGGCAGTTCTCGCTGCCGAGGTAGAAATGTATCTTCCCGAGGCGCGAATCAAGCGCCTTTTTTTATTTATACTTACAGAGCGAACGCGCCGCTAGTGTCCCGGCGGGAAGCTATAATTGCTAAAGAATCCCCCATGGTTCGTGACGGTTATTATTACGGTCTGACCCTCATCGCCGCCGCAGTTCTGCTCGGCTGGTTGACCCGTCCCGCCTGGGCTATCGTGCCCATTTTGCTCGCATGTTTCTTCCTGTGGTTTTTTCGCGATCCTGAGCGGGCCATTCCTGCCGAAGCAGGGGCCGTGGTTTCTCCGGCGGACGGGAAAGTCACCGACGTGTCCACCATTTCCGTCGGAAATGACCAACAACTACGCCTCAGCATTTTTCTCAGCGTCTTCGATGTCCATGTAAACCGGACGCCCATTACCGGCGTAATTCGCGACGTCCGCTACCAGCGCGGCAAGTTCATGAATGCCATGGGAGCGGCCTCGGCCGAGCAAAACGAGCAAAATATCGTAACCGTTGAAGGCGAGGGACAGCGTGTCTTCTTCAAGCAGATCGCCGGACTGCTCGCCCGCCGCATCGTGTTCAATCCGAAAATCGGAGATCGCGTCGAGCGCGGCCAACGCATCGGCCTCATCAAGTTCGGCTCGCGTTGCGACGTTCTGCTCGACGCCTCCGCCCGTCCGAATGTGAAAGTGGGCGATCGCGTGAAAGGCGGTTCCAGCGTGCTGGCGTATATGCCTTCGCAGAGGCCGCTGACTGGCGCGAGCGCCCTCACCTCGGAAAGGGTACGTTGATGGATCAGATCCCAGCCAAGCCGCGGCGCCGACAGAGTAAGGGGATGTACATCCTACCCTCGCTGTTTACCACAGCCAATATGGCGCTTGGCTACTACGCCATCCTCGAGGTCATGCACGCCACTGCGGCAGAATTCTGGCACCTTGACAACGCTGCCAAGGCGATCGGTTTCGCCGTGTTATTTGATGGACTGGACGGGCGCATCGCCCGCATGACCGGAACTACCAGCGAATTCGGACGCGAACTGGATTCCCTTGCCGATGCGATCACATTCGGTGTAGCCCCCGCCATGCTCGCCTGGACGTGGGGCTTCCATCTCATGCCGCCGGTGCTGCTTACGCAGGGGGAGTGGCACATTAAGCTGACGCAACTGGGCGCCATTGCGAGTTTCCTGTTCTTGATCGCCGGCGCGAGCCGTCTGGCGCGCTTCAATATCACGAACAATCCGCAGCCCTCGAATCCCGGACGTCCCGGCAAAAAATACTTTGTCGGTATGCCGATTCCGGCGGGCGCCGGAGTGGTCGCAGCCGTCGTCCATTTTGCGGAAGGCGAACCGCTCGTCTCCTCGTACACGGCATTGGCATGGTCGGCCATGGTGACTACGATCGGATACCTGATGGTCAGCACATGGCGCTTCTACAGCTTCAAAGACATTGATTTTCGCTCGCGGCATCCCTTCCGTCTGATCGTCCTGCTGGCGGCTTTATTCGCACTCATCTTCTTCTTCTCGCAAAAGGTTCTGTTCGTGATTGCGATCCTCTACATGGCTTCCGGTGTCTTCTGGCGCCTGCAGTGGATCTTCCGGCGCCGGCCGGGTTCGCCACCGCCGCCCTCTTACAAGGAGGCATCGCAGGCCTCATGAGTGAACCCACCAAGTCGTTGCCAGTCGCAAGCGGCCTGGCGCAGCGCAAACTGTATCGTGCCGCAATTGTCGGGGCCGCGTCCCTGAAAGGCAAAGAAGTTGCCGAGCTGCTGAACGATCGCAATTTCCCCGCGGCCGACATCCGTCTGCTCGACGATGACGAATCTCTCGGCCAGTTGGAAGCCATGGGCGACGAGATCAGCTTTATTCAGCGGGTGCGCGCGGAGCAGTTTGAGAATGTCGATTTCGCCTTCTTCGCCTCTGACCAGGAGAGCACACGCCGCAGTTGGAAAGACGCTCGCGATGCCGGAAGCGCCATCATCGATCTGTCTGCCGCGCTGGAGAACGAACCTGGTGCTACCGTCCGCTCGCTCTGGATCGAGCGCGAGCGCGGCCAGATCGCTCCACCGGAGCTGCAACCGGGTCCATGCGTTACTGCGGATCCCGTTGCGGTTATTCTTGGGCTGCTGCTGTTGCGGGCGAAAAAAGCGGGAACCTTGAGCCGCGCCGTCGCTACCATCTTCGAGCCCGCCTCCGAACACGGGCAGCGCGGTATGGACGAGCTTCACCAGCAGACCGTGAATCTACTCTCCTTCCAGCCTCTGCCCAAAGACGTATTCGACGTGCAGATCGCATTCAATCTCCTGGCCCGCTATGGCCAGAAATCTCAGCATGCGCTCGATTCGGTGGAGGCTCGCGTTCTCCGCCACTATCGAAAGATTGTCGGTGAGAACTTCCTCGAGCCTTCGCTCATGGTATTGCAGGCGCCCATTTTCCACGGCCATGCGGTCGCCATTTTCCTGGAGATGCAGAACGCAGTTGACCTCGCCTCGTTGTCACAAGCGCTCTCTGGCGACCATGTGGTGATACCCGGAGCCGAAGAAGACGCTCCGAGCAACGTAAGTGCGGCAGGTCAAGCAGACATTCAGCTTCTGTTGAAACCCGACTCCGTGCAGCCCAATGGCGTATGGTTGTGGGCGGCTACGGATAATTTGCGGATCTCTGCGATCACGGCCGTGGAGTGTGCCGAGACCATGATGGCCACGCGCCCGACAGGGAAGATTCAATGATCAGAGCGGCCGTGCGGTCGTTCCTGGTCTGCGCGTTTCTTGCCGCGATGGCGTTCAGCAGCTTAGGTTGCGGCTATCACACTGCCGGACATACGTCTCAACTCCCCGAAAGTATCCAGACGATCGCCATTCCCGCTTTCAAGAACGAAACTTTGAATTACCGTATCGAGCAAATGCTGACCACTTCGGTCGTGCGCGAGTTCACCACTCGCACGCGTTATCGCATTATCAATGATGCCGGAGACGACGCCGACGCTGTCCTGCGAGGCACGGTCCTTTCCACAGTCGCTACGCCTCTGACCTATGACACGGCGACCGGACGCGCTGCCAGCGTGCTGGTCGTGGTGAGCATGAAAGTCACGTTCACCGATCGCAGCGGCAAAATGCTTTATCAGAATCCAGCCTACGTATTTCGCGAACAGTATGAAGTCTCCCAGGACGTTGCTACCTTTTTTGAGGAAGACTCTCCGGCCTTTCGCCGGCTTTCCCAGGATTTTGCCCGTACCCTGGTGTCGAACGTTCTGGAAGGATTCTAGGCCGTGAACAGGCTCTTTCTCTTTCTAACGCTCGCAGCGATTCTTCTGTTGAACGCCTGCAACCGCGGATCGCGTCCTCCGCGCGTCGGCACACCCGCGAAAGATTTCACTGTTCAAGATTCCGATCGTACTGTCAGCCTGAACCAATTTCGCGGCCAAGTTGTTGTCCTGAACTTCTGGGCGACGTGGTGCACGCCTTGCGCAGAAGAGCTGCCATCGATGATGGACATGCAGGACCGGCTGAAGGCGCGAGGGGTGACCGTGCTCGGGGTCAGCATTGACGTCGATAATGACGCCTACCATCGCTTCCTGAAGCAGCGTGACGTCAACTTCCTGACGGTGCGTGATCCCGAACAAAAAGTCGCTGAGCTGTACTGTACTTCCGGTTGGCCCGAAACTTACGTTATTGACCGCGAGGGCATGCTGCGCAGAAAATTTATCGGTCCTATTAACTGGGATTCCCCCGAAGTCATACAATTTCTGAGTAAGCTGTGAATTTCATGTGGGGACAGCCGCCGTCGGCTGTCCGGTCGAGCGAAGCTCGACGGTTGAGGTGAGTTACTATGCGATTCAGGCACTGGATGCTACATTCGAACTCGATGTCTTCCCCCGCCACGGAGCCGTTCTGATGCGTGCTTTCGCCCAGGCCGAGCGCTTTGTCAGCGATCTTGAATCGCGCAAATTGCGTGCGGCCTACGTCTTCGTGGGCGACGAAGCATTTTTCCGCAAGCGCTTTCGCGACGCCATCCTTGAACATCTCGTCCCTGCGGATCTTCGCGATTTCGGTTTTTTTGAATTTGACCTCGCCGAAAACGATCTGGCCGAGGTCCTCGACCGCGCCCGCACTCCTTCGTTAATGGCGCCCTTTCAGGTGTTCTTTGTGCGTGGCGTGAAAAATCTCTTCGGTCGTGGCTCGAACGAAGAAAAGCTCGCCGCCATCGAAGAGTACTGCAAGAATCCGAATCCCGATGCGTTGCTCGTCTTCGTCGCCGATCACATCAGTATCCCCGCCGATGTCCGCAAAATGGAGATGCAGGACAAAGAACGTTACCAGCGCATCCGAGAAACCATGGGCCAATACTGCGGAATCGTTGAGTTGGCGCGCGTGGAGGAAGGCGAAGCGGTTCGCTGGATTACTGACTACTGCACCGGCCGCGGCGTGAAGATCGAAGCCGACGGCGCCCGCGAACTGGTCGACGCCCTCGGCGGCGACATGATGATGATCTCCAACGAACTTGAGAAGTTGATTCTCTATGTCGGCGAAAAGAAGCGCATCACCCTCGGCGATGTCGAAACCATGGTTCTCGCCGCCAAGCAACGCTCGCTCTATGAACTGACCGACGCGATTTCCAGCAAAGACCGGGTCCGGGCTCTCGAAGTCCTCGACGCGATTCTCATCTCCGGCGAAGGCGAAGAGGCCGCCATCGGCCATGTCTATATGCTGGCCAAAACCTTTCGACAGATGCTCGTGATCCTCGAACGCAACGTCCGCGATCAGCGCATGCTCTGGGCTGCGCTCTGGCAGGGATTCCGCGTCCCTCCCTTCGCCGCCGACGACATCATCAAGCAAGCCCGCCGCTACAAGAACCGCCGGGAATTGACTCGCGCTATTCGCCTCGTGGCCAAAGCTGACCTGGCTCTGCGCTCTAATCCTGTCAGCAAACGCATGGTATTAGAGCGTCTCGTGATCGATCTGACCACTGAGCCTAAGCTCGAGACCCCCGGCTGGATGCAAGAACAACTTCCCGTCTAAGGGGATATTGCTCCGAGAACGGTTCCCTCCTACTTATTCCTCTGTTTACATCGGCGATTCCGGATCTCGATTTTCTGAAGAAAGCCTGTGCAAATAACCGTAAGATTCTCAGACCGACTGAAGAATCCTATGACGGAGGACCTCCCTTGCGTTCTGCCTGCCTTGCTCTGCTCGCATTGAGTTCGACGCTATTTCTTATCGCCTGTGGCGGCGGTAGCAGCTCCAGTTCCACCACCACAACCCCGCCTCCTCCGACGCAACTGACGCTCACGCTATCCGGTGCCGCGCCGGCCGCGGTGGCAACGCAAGCTGATGGTGGTTCTTGGTCCGCCCTCGCTCTCAGTGGGGCCACGGCCACATTCACTGTCCCCAGCGCGACCTCGAACTATGCGGTCGCGGTGCTTTGTCCCGCTTCTACGATCTCGGCAACGCAGACCGAGACTATTTTTGAGGCCAATGCGGGAGACACGACAGCCCCGAGCGTTTTCTGTCCGCCTTCCAGCGGAATAAACATGACTGTCAGCTTCGATCTCACCGCGGTCGGGGGAACGCAAGCTTACCTCTCGGTGGGGGATGATCTCAGTGGCTACTGGCCTGGCCCAGCCTCTGGCGCCAACGTGCAGAATGTTGTCCCCGGCACACAGGATGTCGGTGTCGCAGCGTATGGACCGAATCAAACAACTACACCGCCGGTCGGTGTGCAAATTCAACGAAATGTGAACGTGACCGGTGCACCACTGACCTTACCCGCGATGACCGCCGCAGACCAGGCCGGCAACGCACCCATTACTCTCAGCGGCGTTCCTTCCGGATTCACCACCCAGATCACCGCTTATTACAACACTCCCGGTGGGGCCACGATTCTTATCAACGGCACCAATGTTCCAAGCTATGGGATCGTCGCCGCCGCGGACACAGCTTCTGGCGACTACTATTCGGTGCAAGGATCAGCTTCGAACGGGTCTACGAGTCTAGTGGAAACGATTCAGTCCTTCACGTCCGCGCAGAACGTCGCGCTGACGCTGCCGGGAACTCTCTCCTACGCGGGCCCGACCCCAGCCGCCAACCCAACTTTTAGTGCTACCTACAGCGGATTCACGGGCTCCGGAAAGACCGCATGGGTCGCCGACCTGCTGTGGCCCTCCAGTGGTAGCAACTCGAACGTAATTCTGGTGTATGCCACCAGCACATTTCTGGGCTCAAATCCGATTGCCGTTCCCGATCTTTCTTCCGTGACCGGATTTCTTGCGCCCGCCTCTTCTGGAACGACGGTGGACTGGAGCCTGATCGCTGTTCAGCAATCGAGTTACTACATTCCGTTTGAGACGAATTCGAGTCCCACCTCCGAAGCAGCTCAATACGCGGCTGCTGGCGGAACTTATGTAGCACCATAACGCTCGAACGGCTATAAGATCGTGTGATAGATGACCGCTCCACCCTTCGCGATTATCGGGGGTGGGGATTCAGGAAGCTCGCCCAAGGATCGTAGCCGTTCCATGATCGATGTCGCGTCCTATCTCGCCCGCCTCAACTACTCCGGTCCAACCGAACCCACCGCGGAAACTCTGCGCGCTCTTCACCACGCCCACCTGATTGCCGTCCCATTTGAAAATCTAGATATCTCGCTCGGACGCAAGATCGTTACCGACGAAAACGCCATCCTGAACAAGGTCGTCAATCTCCGCCGCGGAGGATTCTGTTACGAACTAAATTGCGCCTTCGCCGCCCTGCTGCGCGCTCTTGGATTCCGTGTCACTCTGCTCTCTGCCCGTGTTGCCAGACGCGACGGCGGCGATGGTCCGGAGTTTGATCATCTGACGCTGCGGGTGGATCTCGACGAACCGTGGCTCGCCGACGTCGGCTTCGGTGAGTCGTTTCTCGAACCTCTTCGACTCGAACCGGCCCTCAAACGGGGCCTTGAATCCGGAAAAGAGCAGTCCGATCCCGCAGGTATATTTCGGCTCGTGCAGATCGGCGAGCGCCTGCAGATGGAAAAGGCCGAACCGAATGGCCACTGGAGGCCGCAATACTCTTTCTCTCCCCAGCCACGCCGCCTCGAAGAGTTCTCCGCCATGTGCCACTACCACCAGACGTCGCCCGAGTCCTCGTTCACTCAAAAGCGCATTTGTAGCCGTGCCACGCCCGGCGGCCGAATTACCCTGTCAGAGATGAGACTGATCGTGACCAACAAAGGCCAACGTGAAGAGAGAATCCTCGCCTCAGAGGAAGAGTGGATTTCCACGATCCGAGAGCAGTTTGGAATTACCCTCTAGCGATCGACGCAGCCGGTGAGATCCTCAGGCCAACATCGACGCCATTGGCACTGGGCTATGCTGCCGCCCAATCACAACAATTCCGGACTCCGTCACGTGCCATCCGCGCTCGCGATCTGCGTCGAGATCGTAGCCAACCTGAGCATCCGCAGGAATGCGAACATTCTTATCGAGAATTGCCCGCTTTACTTTCGCATGACGCCCAATGTCGCAGTTGTCCATAATCACGCAGCCATCGACCAGCGCGCCAGTGTGTACGCGCACGCCGCGTCCCAGAACCGACTTTCGGACCATGCCCCCGGAAAGAATACATCCGCCCGACACAATGCTATCGAGCGCCTCGCCGCGGCGTCCCTCTTCATCGAATACGAACTTCGCCGGCGGATCCGGATAACTCGTGCTCCGTACTGGCCACTCGCGGTTGTAGAGATTGAGTTCCGGCTTTACATGGTTCAGATCCATGTTCGCCTCGTAGTAGGCGTCAATCGTTCCCACGTCGCGCCAGTAAGGGAAAGAGTCCTCAGCCTCGCCAGGAATGCGATTGGCCTCGAAGTTGTACGCATACATCGGCGCATTACCCGCCAGCTTGGGCAGAATGTCCATGCCGAAATCGTGCCGGCTATTCGGATCCTTGGCATCGGTATGCAGCAGATCCAGAAGCGTGCGCGTCGAAAAAATATAGTTGCCCATCGACGCATACACACGGCTGGAATCGCCCGGCATCGTCGGGGCATTCGCTTTCTTCTCGTGGAATGCCATGATGCGTCCGTCTGCGCCAGCCTCGATTACGCCAAATTCCACCGCCTGGTGACGGGGAACTGGAATCGCGGCGACCGTCACCTCTGCCTGCTTCGCCACATGAAAATCAATCATGCTGGCAATGTTCATGCGGTAGATGTGATCTCCGCCAAAAATCGCCACAAAATGCGGATCGGACTGCTCGACAAGATTTACGTTCTGGAAAATCGCATCTGCGGTTCCCTGATACCACGATTCTTTTTCCGACCGCATCTGTGCCGGGACATTGGTGATGAAGTGGCTCTTCAGCAGTCCACCGAACTGCCAACCTTCGCTCAAATGCTGCAGCAGCGACTGGCTGCGGAACTGCGTGAGCACGTATATCGAATGGATCCCGGAATTCACGAAATTGCTGAGAACAAAATCGATGATCCGGTATTTTCCGCCGAAGGGGACCGCGGGTTTGGCGCGTTCGCGCGTCAGTGGATACAGCCGGGTTCCTTTTCCCCCGGCCAGCACAATGCCCAACACCCGTCGCCGCAAGCTTCCCTGTACTCCGACCGCTGATTCTTGTCCCGCAATCCGAGTCTCAGCCACGCAGCCCTCCCAAAACAGTTTCCCGCCAAATGGTACCAGAGCGCAGCGGGATGCTTTTGGAAGCGAATGAGCCGCCGTCCGTTGCTTAGATCTTCAGGAAAATCTTTCGCCGGTACATCCAAAACAGGATGAGCCAGAAGGTCAACATCACTCCGAGCCCATAGGCCACGGGCAGAAAGGTGGGCGAGACCATCGCAGAAATGGCTGAGCCCAAGTGAATCTCTAAAGCCCTCCGGAGGAAGTCCTCCATCGTCCAGCTCATCACATAAATGGCGATCGAATTCATGCCCACAACGAGCAACGGAAAAGCCCAGCGCCGCCAGCCTTTCCAATCGGTGAGCGCATAGAACCCCGCCAGCATCAGAATCACCAGTCCGCCACTGTAGAGCGTGTACGATGACGTCCACACCCGTTTCACAATCGGGCAGATCCCGGCCCACTGACAAATCAATCCAAGTACGACCAGCGTCGCTCCACCGACCACCAGGCCACGCAACTTCTCGTCCTTCGATCTGGTACTCTTCAACCATTCTCCCGTCACCAGCCCGAGAATCATGGTCGCCAAGGTGGGAATAAAACTCAGGGTGGACCATCCACCCTCGTTGAAGACGAACGGTTGTTCGCGCGGGAAGAGATTCAGGAACCAAACGTCGAACGCCCACGACAGGTTGGAATTCTTGTTCCAGTGCGACAGGAATCCTGTGTAGTTGTGCTCCCAGTTCGGCGGAACTCCAACCCGCGCGTAATCGAAGTTCGCGCCCGGCGCCGGATACAGCGCGAACGCTCCCCAGAAGCAAATCAGGATCAGCAACATCACGATCACCTGCGTCCTCACCCGTGTGAATGCCAGCAGGAAGAGAAACACGTACCCCAATCCAATCTGCGTTAGTGTGTCTTCAAAGGTGAAGTAGGTTTGCTGACGATGTATGGAGCGCAGAAAGATGCCGAGAATGATCAGCAAAAACGCCCGCCACACGGCGTGGCCAAACAACTTCCAGAACGACTGCCCCTTCGCGGTACGGCTAGCAATCGAAAACGGCATGGCCGCACCCACCAGAAACGAGAATCCCGGCTGGATCAGATCATGCAGCGAGCAGCCCTGCCAATCGACATGGTCGGTGTTATACGCAATCGCCGCCCATATCCAGCTGTGCGGAAAAGATCGTGCCACGGTGTGCAGGTGGGTTGCTTCATTGAGCATCAGCAGCATGATGGTGCCCCGGAAAGCATCCAGCGAATGCAGGCGGCTCGTGACGGGGGCTTTCGCGCCGGGTTCCTGAATCACCACTGATTCCCGCGGACTCTCAACCTGCACACTCCCCATAAGGCTCCTCCCGCGACTCAACTGGGTGCCCACTTCTCCCTGACGTTGGGAGAACTGGGGATTTTGACTTAGCCCGCAAACTTCTCCGATTCCGTTCGCACTCTCCAGTGATTGCGTGTAAAGTCCGGAAACTTCTGCGGAGCTCCGTTCTGCGACACAGATGCTTCACTCAGCGGAGTCGGTGCGCTCCATGCCGCGGCATCATACACATCGATATCTGGAACCAGTCCCCGCTTGATGCAATCCATCAACCGGAAATTCATGATGTAGTCCATGCCACCGTGACCGCCCGTCTTCCGCGCCATTTCTTCGTTATTCTTCCACAGCGGATGCTCGTACTTTTCCTTGAAGGCATCGATCTTCTGCCATTCTTCGTCTTTTTGCCCATCCACGAAAATCCGCGGCGGATAATCCGCGAAGATTCCCTTGGTCCCCTGGATCATATTCAAACGGCTGTAAGGACGCGGATTCACCACATCATGCTGCAGCAGAATCGTGCGTCCTCTCACGGTCTTGATGATGCTGGTGTTCAAATCCCCGCAAATGTATTTCTCCGCACGCTTCGGGTCTCCCTCCGGAAAGTGCTCCTTTACGTACGCGCTCAACGAAGCTTCCCGCGAACTCACCGACACCATGTAATCAAAGCGGTCGCCGCGATGAATGTCCATGTAGTGCGCCACGGGTCCCAGTCCATGTGTCGGATAAAGGTTCCCGTTGCGCTGCATATGCGGTAAGCGCCGCCACAAACCCTCTCCCTCATTCACCGTCAAAATGCCGCGCAAGTCATGAAGGTATGCCCCCTCCCCGTGTGTGATCTCGCCAAAGACGCCATCTCGCACCATCTGCAGCACCATCATCTCCGACGATCCGTAGCAGCAGTTCTCGAGAATCATGCAGTGCTTGCGCGTTGCCTCGGAAGTATTCACCAGGTCCCAGCATTCCTGCAGTGTGGTTGCCGCTGGTACCTCCACTGCCGCGTGTTTGCCGCTCTTCATGACGTCGACGGCCATCGGCACATGCCAGTTCCAGGGGGTCGCAATGTAAACGATGTCGAGGTCGAGCTGGTTCAGATTCTTGAAGTCCCAATCGCTCTTACCGAAGCCCGCGGGCTTGGGCTGCCCGGCATCCGTTACCGCCTTCTGCGCCTGTTCGACCTTCTCCGGCACCAGATCGCAGATGGCCTTCACTTCCACGCCATCTACCGCCAGCAGATCCCGCAGTAGACTCGAGCCCCGTCCGCCGACGCCGATGATTCCCAAACGCACCCGCTCGCGAGCCTCAAATGGAACGCCAATCATGGTCGCGTTCGAACTCTTTGGAGTCGCGGCCAGAAGGCTCTCGCTCAGCATCTCATTCGCAATCACCAGTCCCGCCCCGCCCATCGCAGTGCGTACGATGAAGTTCCGTCGTGAGATGTTCTCCGGTTCCCCGTTTTCGCCCATGTTCTGTAAACCTCCCGCCCGATTCTAGTCCCGAGGCCCGGTAATATCTTTTACAGCTGCAGCCGCACCACCAAAAATGAAAATGGACGACCACCTGCAGTGCGTCGGAATCCTCGCTTCACTGACGTGCAGCGCTGGCCCGCTAAGGGATGGAATTCGGAGGAGGTGGTCGAAGATTCGAGGATTGCGGAAAGAAAAAAAGGCAGACCCGTTATAGGCCTGCCCTGAATTGGTTGATGGCTGAAAGCTGACGGCTTCGAGCTACTTCATCGAAACGACGTGCTTACTGAGCCGGGACTTATACCGCGAGGCGGTGTTCTCGTGCAGCGTCCCCTTCTGGATGGCCTTGTCGAGAGCAGAAACGGTCTTGCGGTACATCTGCTCCGCAGCGGCCTTGTCGCCCTTGGTGATGGCCTCGCGCAGATCGCGCAACTGAGTGCGTAGGCTGGAGGTATTAGCGCGATTACGCGTCGTACGGCTTTCGGTCTGGCGCGCACGTTTCTGCGCCGAAAGATGATTTGCCATGTTTGGTTCGTTACCTTCGTGTCTTCAGAGAGATATTCGGGTGGGTCCGAATTCCTTATTATAGGGGTGCAGCGCTCGGCCGGTCAAACAGTTAGGTCGTTGGGAGAAATGATTTCATCTGCGCGAATGCTGGGAAGAGATTCGTGTACACGGCAAGTGATCTTTTTTGCACGGTGCAAAGAAGCTGGTATCAGGCACAGTGCCGAAGGTTCGTATCAGGGCATGGCTTCAGCCATGCCGTTATAGCGTGATTCCAACAGGCGGCTTTTAGCCGCTGAATCGCAGGATGCCATGACCGACGGACTCGATCGCCTCAAAGTTCTCATCAACTCCTCGACGCCCATCGTTGTGATGGAGACATCCGAGGAGATGCGTGCCGTCAATCTGGTCCGCACCGCATGCTCCGCGCTGAACATGGCGACCTTCGAATGGAGCATCGCCGACGGCCTGGTGCGCTCGGGCAGCAACGCGCCCGTCGAAGCCCAGAAGCCGAACCTGCAGGCACGCATCGATCAAGCCACCGGATCGACACGGGTAAATCCCGGGACGCTAGCTCAGCCGCACACGACACTGAGCCCCGGCGGCGGTGAGGCAGACCGCCTCACGCGGGCCGTGACGTCCTCCATGGGACCTGAATCTGCCGCTGCTGCGTCCGGCGGATCGATCTACAACACGCGCGAACCCGTACAAGCTCTCGCGAACATGGAAGCGATGACGGTCGAAGCCGTCTTCATCCTCAAAGATTTTCATCGCCACATCGACGATCCCGTGGTCGTCCGCCGTCTGCGCGATGTCGGACAGAAGTTTTCAGCCAATCGCCGCACAGTGATCCTCACCGCGCCCGAACTCACGGTACCGGCCGAACTGACCACGCTGGTCGAATATTTCGACCTCCCGCTGCCCGATCGCGACCGCCTACGCGAAATCGTGCACGACACATTCACGCGTCTCTCGAAGACGTATTCGCTCAAGCTGCAACTCGATGCGGCGGGTGTCGATACCATGTCGGCGAATTTGCGCGGCCTGACCGAAGAAGAAGCCGAACGCGCCATCTCGCAAGCGCTGGTGACACGCTACGCCCTGTGTCCCGAAACTGTCACGGACGTCCTCGAAGCGAAGAAGCAGTTGCTACGCCACTCTGGGATGCTTGAGTTCGTCGAAGCCTCCGACAACATGTCTGCAATCGGTGGTCTGGAAAATCTGAAGCACTGGCTCGGACAACGTCGCGGGGCATGGGAAGATTCCGCACGCGAGTTCGGCCTCGAGCCTCCCCGCGGCATGATCATCCTCGGAGTGCAGGGGTGCGGCAAGTCTCTGTGTGCGCGCGCCGTCGCCGGCGAATGGAAGCTGCCCCTCGTAAAGTTCGATACGTCGGCAGTCTACGACAAGTACATCGGTGAGACCGAAAAGCGCATTCGCAAAGTCTTCCAGGTCGCTGAAGGCTTGGCCCCGTGCGTCCTCTGGATCGACGAACTGGAAAAGGTTTTTGCAGGCAGCGGCCCCGATTCAGCATCAGCTGACGCCGGAGTTTCCTCCCGCTTGCTGGCTTCGTTCCTTTCCTGGATGCAGGACCGCAAATCTCCGGTGTTCGTCGCTGCCACCTGCAACAACGTCACGGTGCTGCCGCCCGAGTTGATCCGCAAAGGCCGCTTCGATGAACTCTTCTTCGTTGACCTGCCGAATCAGGCTGAGCGCCGCCAGATCCTCTCGATCCAGCTCTCGAAGCGGAAACGAAATCCGGCAGACTTCGATCTCGACAAAGTTGCCAGCGCCGCAAATGGATACTCCGGCGCTGAAATCGACGCCGCTGTGCAGGGCGCGATGTACGCCGCGTATTCCGAGAAGAAGCCGCTGTCGACGCAGCATCTTCTCACCGCGATCTCGCAAACCGTGCCGCTCTCGACGACCCGCGCCGAGGAAATTGCGGCTTTGCGCGAATGGGCGCGAACACGTGCTGTCGCGGCATCGGCGAGGGATGCGGTGTCCGCCTCCGTGTGATTGTGAGCAAAGTTTTGCAGGCCGATAGGGTTGTGAAAAGGAGTAAGTCATGAAACGGGTTCTGATCTTAGTTCTGGTGCTCACGACATTGGCGGCGGCGCGCGACAAGAAAACAAAAGCGCAGCCCGGGCCCTATATATTCACCAGTAAAGCCTCTGCGCAAACAGTGAAGGCGATGATTGTGCAGGTAAGCCTGCAGGGTGGCTACTCGCTCGAGTCCGATCAACCCTTGCAGTTTCGTTTCTCCAAGCCGGGGCAGATGCCACTCATGGATGCGGTCTTCACGGCGTCGAGTGCCTGTCCGGGCATGACTACCAAGAAAGTCTGGGCCTACACCCTGGCCAACCTCAATGGCACGACCAAAGTGTCGGTGCAGCCGGCCTGGGAATACCCCGATGACTACTGCCAGGTGCAAACTCAGCCGACCGTCTGGGGCGTGCCCGAGGAGATTGCGGCATTTCAGGCCATGCTGGATAAGGCCCCGGCCTCTTCCGCTCAGGCATCAACTCCAAGTCCTGCTCGCTAGTTCCTCTGCAGGTGCGGCGGTTCCGGGCACGCGGAACTATTGCTGTTGTCCTTTTGCTAACCGTGGCTCAGCGCAACGGCGGGCCTCTGAATTGTTGGCAGGGAAGCGCGAGCGCAGTTGTGTCGAGCCACTCCGTTTGCTAGTTTGGCGTAGATGCCGCCGTCGCCTGTGCCCGAACAACTTAGCAGGACCATTGAGACTCTCTACCGGGCGGAATCGGGCCGGGTTCTGGCGACGCTCGTGCGCCTCCTCGGAGATCTGGATCTCGCCGAAGAGGCCATGCATGAGGCATTCGCCACCGCTCTGGAATCCTGGCATCGGACTGGTATTCCGGACAACCCGCGACCCTGGCTGATTTCGACCGCCCGATTCAAAGCCATCGATACTCTGCGTCGACGGGCGAGATTTGATGCGTCGCAAGACGAGCTCGTGCACTATCTCGAAGCCCAATCGAGTTCGGCGTCCAATAAAAATCCAGAGGACAGCCTTGAGGACGATTCCCTCGACGACGATCGGCTGCGCCTGATCTTTACCTGCTGTCATCCATCGCTACCGCCGGAAGCGCGCGTTGCGCTCACCTTGCGTGAGGTGTGCGGGCTCACCACCGAGGCAATAGCAAAAGCCTTCCTCACCACTCCCCGCACGCTGGCGCAGCGCATTGTGCGCGCCAAGGCAAAGATTCGAGAGACACCGATTCCATACGAGGTCCCGACGCCCGAGGAATTGCCGGAGCGACTGGGTGCGGTGCTTCACGTCATCTATCTCGTCTTTAACGAGGGTTATTCGGCTGCTGCGGGAGCGGAGGTCATGCGGGGCGAGTTAACCGGCGAGGCGATTCGTCTGGGCCGGTTGCTGCTCGAACTCCAGCCCGAGCCGGAAGGCATTTTTCCGGAAATCGTGAGTGCAGAAATAACGGGCCTGCTTTCCCTGATGTTGCTGCACGAATCCCGTCACGCCGCGAGAATCTCTCCGACCGGAGAGCTGATTTTGCTGGAAAATCAGGACCGCTCGCTCTGGAACAAGAAGCAGATCGCTGAGGGAGCGGTACTGTTGGAGAAAGCTTTGAAGTCGGGCCGCTTCGGCTCCTACACACTGCAGGCTGCGATTGCGGCCGTTCATGCGAAGGCCGAATCGGTCGATGCGACCGACTGGCGGCAGATTGTTGCGCTTTACGACCGATTGCTACAAATTCAGCCTTCGCCCGTTGTACAGCTGAATCGTGCCGTGGCCATTGCCATGTGCGACGGTCCAGAGGCGGGTCTGGCGCATATCGACGCCGTGTTGGAACATGGCGAATTGGCCAATTATTACCTGGCGCATTCCGCCCGTGCGGATATGTATCGCAGGCTGGGCAGGACCGCTGAGGCTCGTGCTTCCTATGAGAAGGCGCTGGCCCTGACCCAACAGGAACCGGAGCGCCGTTTTCTCGCCAGGCGACTCGAGGAATTGCAATAAGTGTCGTCGCGGAGAAATTGATATACTCGTCGGCACCCCGCGCCAGTAGCCTGATCTCAGGCGTGGCATCTTACAGCCCCGATCCAGGAGAACCCCTGACGATGAAAAGCATTTGCCGTATTCTGTTGTGTGTAGTGGTCATCCAAGCTGCCGTGCAGTCCCTGTCGGCGCAAACCAACCACGCCAGCCGCAGCTTCATCACCACGAAAGATAGAAAAACCACGATCATCGCCTCTCCGTCGGGCGTCAATACTCCCTATGTCAACGAAACCGCAGGCTTGAAAACGATCTTCAGCAATTTCGCGGTTGCATATCCAAAAGGTGTGTACTGGTGCTGCGAGGGCGCCACAATTTCGGGACCCCAAGGTCCGTTCAATATCGAGTGGTGGCATGCGGCGGCGTTCACCCCGACATCCGCTGCGACCGTGGAGAAAGTCGCCGTCTCGATCGGTTATCTGAGCGGGAACGACACGAGCGTAATCCTCAGCCTCAATTTGGATAACGGAGGCATTCCCGGCGCCGCTCTGGAGCATTGGACCGTCAGCAACCTGGGCCAGGCGGGAACATGCTGCGCAGTGCAGGTCAAGAGCAGCTCTGGAATTCCACTCACTGCCGGACAGCAATATTGGATCGTGGTCACCACGGGACCAAATTCCGACGTCAACGCCAGTTGGAATGTGGCCGACAACGACCAGATCGACCTCTTTCTCAACGCCGGCCTCACCAACCAGAACAACAATGGATGGGTGAGTTCCATGGAAAGTCCAAACGTTGTTTTCGGTGTTTTCGGACAGTAATCCTGAAAGCCCAAAGACGAGACCGGGGGAGACTCCGTCGGGTATCCCCCTCCCCCCCGGGTCCATTGGAATCATCGGGTTAGGGGAAAATCGCGAAAAAATCTATGTGGCTCAATATTTTACAGGTAAAATATTGAAAACACTAAACTTCTGGGTGCCTGGGACGTCTCCGTCATTTTCCACCCTAACTCCGCAAAATCTTGAGCGCCTAAGACTTACACGCAAAATCTTGCGGAATAATGACTTAGGTTTCTGCCGTTTGCCTTGGAGATCGCTGCCACGCCTTTTGGCTGTGGCAATGATCGGACGTCGGGCCTGTGGAGCGCAAGGTCAGATGTCACACGGCTGAGTAGAAGGCTGTGGATAACTTCCGCGAATGCGGTCGGGTAGGGCCGGGCTACAGGCATGACGTCCCCATTTTTTGGGCAAATGGAAATTGAGGAATGTCCCGTCTGTACCTTCTCTTTCTCTTCTCTTTCCGTCCCGTTTTTTTCAAATATGGAACGATGCGCTTAGACTCCAGGAACGGGGTCGCAGGTGGACGACGGGGACGCTATTGGATTTTGAGGCGTCTTCACAGCGTCGATGTAAGGCATCCTGGTCTCCTTCCTGAGCGAAGACGAAGGCGTGGTCGGCACTCATCTTTTGGGCCTCTCGGAGGAGTTTCGCCATCTCCTTCGGCTTGAACTCGGAGGCATTGGTTTTCACTTCGCCGACCCACAGTCGACCGTCAATCAAGCAAATTGCATCGAGTTCCGTAATAGGGTCCCGATCCTCGTATCGCTCGTAAAAGACCAGCCCCGGACTGTAAACAAAGCTATCCTTCGCCTGCTCTCGGGCTGCCGCCAGTGCCGCAATGAGTGCCACCCTGAGTCGACGGTAACCCACTCGCTTCCTGTGTCCGGAATACCCGCCCTTGCAAAAAAACGCAAGGACGGGGCACCCACATTTTGGCGAGTTCGGCCTCACGTCCGCCGAGGCCGGCAAGGTAGTAGAAGGTGTCCTTCCAGAATCGATTTTCAAAGGTGTGGTGCGCCGACTGAATGCCGCCGAAGAGATCGAGCACACCTCGGCAGTAGCGGGCTTTGTCAGAGGGTCCATGATCGCGATAGACCGGAGGAAGGTCGTGCCTTTGCAGGTTTCCGTCGTAGCTACCACGCTGTCCGCAGCCAATTGCTGCGAGAATGAGTTCCCGATCCTCAGGAATGGTAATGAACAGCGGGTCATCCCTGCCTGTCAGGTAGCTCAGGCCTCCGTCTGAATCGACTCTGCCCGGCAGCGCTGTGAACAATGGGGCAATACCACCCCGCCGCGGAAGTTGGTACTGCAGTTCCTCGTTAGAGTAGTAGGGGTAGTCCGCGAGGTATTGAATCCTCACGTCCCGCATCCAGTGCTCGTCTGGACGGGTCATGAAAGGTGCTCCGGGCGAGTTAACTAGCCCGCCAGAGCTTGGAATCTGGTGTGCGGTGACACCGAAAAGCTCAGGCGCTCCCAGCGCACCGCCGCGGAAGCCAAAGCTGTACCTCTGACGAGGCGGCATATCCGGATACGACCATGGCATTCTCTGCGAATATTTGAAGTAGGCATCCAGTTTCTTGCCAAGAAATGGTGCCGTCAGTGCCTTAAGTTCGTCCTCTGTCAAATTCGCGGAAGTCCAATGAATATAAGGCGGGTGGTTTCCGCTGCGGTAGGCGTATCGACGGAGGAACTTTGTGAGCGCTTCGATGGCGGCTCCGTCCCCGAGCACCGCCGCCGGAAGGCAAAACATCTTCCAGATGTCACGTGATCCCGGCCCTAGTATGAAAATGTGGTTCCAAAATGCCACCCACGTTTCGAGGTCTTCGCCGACAAAAATCGTGTAGGTCGTCCCGTGTGTATCGATTCCCGTATCAACGACTGCGCGTGCCGCAGAAGCAGCAAACGGATAAATCAAACCGTCTCTTGTTTCAGAAAGCTTTTCCAAGAGCGACGCGAAATTTTCTGTATCGTCGAAACAAAACTGAGAAATTCCCTCTGGAATTGGCTCTCCCAAAACGTCGCTGCGCAGGATGCCGAAGTTACGGGCGATCAGCGTATCGGTTTTTCCCTGCTTGGTCTTATACGTTACCAATGATGGTTTTCGAAACCACCGCGTCTCCGTCGCATAACCCAGCATGCGTTGAACTCGTACAAGCCGATGATCCAGGCTGGGAAAGTAGTGCGGGGCGTCTCCCCGCAGGAGGTGGTTCGCATGGCGCTCCATCGCCAGTGGATTGATCTCTCTTAGAAGTTGATCGACCGTATCTTGGGGAAGAACGGTGTAGCTGTAAACCCAGTCAGGATCGATCCTGCGGAGTAAGCTCCAATAACCCGGAGAGATCAACCCGTCTATCACCGGTATGATTGGGAACAATCGCCCACCCCAGAAGCCTGTAGACGCAGAAAAGAGGGTGTCCAAAAGATCGAGCGAGGTCGCAGCAGGGTCAATCAAATACGCGACCCGCGTCTGTCGAGGTCGCACCAGAACCGTCAAATGTTGGTTGGGCTGGCCCATTCTTTCACGCCCCGTCTTTCCGTTCTAAAACGGCGGCGCCCTCTCCCTTCGAGTACCTTAGGGCAGGCTCTCGCGTTTCTTTGTTGGCAGTCCGAGAGGCGACCTTCGCCTAAGCCGCGCCATCGGTCGCCGCTTTCATGCGAGGATTCTGGACACTCCGGTTGAGCAGCATCGTCTTGCAGTGTGGGCAGCCCAGCCCGGAGTGGTTCGCGTTGTTCATGCGGATGATGTGGATCAACCGGCGCTCCGCGTCCCAGCAATGGGAGCAGAACCCGGTGGGATCGCCCTCGAGAAACACGACACTGGCGTTCTCAGGTGCGCGGAAAACCACGCCGGTCAACTTCAGCTTGTCGTCCAGTTCCCGAATCTTGTCGTCCAGTGCTGTGGCTCGCTTCTGAAGTTCGAGGTTTTGTTTGCTGAGTTCCAACGCTTCGATATTTGCCTTCGTCGCGGCTTGGATGAGCTCAGGGTTCGCGAGCTTTCCGGCGATCTTTACCACCTCCAGCGATGTCTCTAACAAACCCATGCGATCCTCCGCGTTGCCTTGACTCGACTCGCTACAATTGGGTCGTGGGATGCTCTTCGTTCAGCGGCTCGATGTGGCACGCTTTGTACATCATCTCCCCAATCGCAATCATAGTGTACCTGTTGAGCCTCTGGAGCCTCGGGAAGGCCGATCACTACTTCTTCGATCCGAAGCACAACAACGATCCGAGACTGAAGGCCGAGGGAGGCGACTTCGAGCCGCATTCAAAACGCTATCAAGACCTCGCAAAGCTCGCGATCACACTCTCAGCGGCGGCGCTCGCTTTCCTCGTCAGCGTGACGTTCAATGAGAAGCCGATGAACCCGCCGTTTGCGGTCCGAATCCAGGCGGTCGCTCCGATTGTCGCGGGTTTTTTTGGCTCGACCATTGCGCTGCTTGTGGCGTTCATGCTGTTCCAGGCGCTTAACTATGAAGCCTACTGCCATTCCGGTGACCACAGCACCTACAAGCCGTGGAGATACGCGCTGAGCCTTGCCCTGGGTTTCACCGGCCTGATCGCCTTCGTACTCGGTTTCCTATGGCTCGCGCACAGCGTGTTTCGATGAGACTAGGCATCATGTCGGCGGGTGGCCGATCCTTGCGCGCAGTTTGCGAAAGAGTGGGGAGTCGATGCTCTCTACGCCTAAGTCCTTTGAGCCACGCCCCGTCCTAGCGACTACGCTCAGGGCAGGCTCTTGCGTTTTTTTTAGCGACGGGGCACCCATCATTGCAGTAGCTTCGGCAATTCAAAGGCTGGGACACCTGCCTCCATGTCACTGCTCTGGCTGCGAGCACGGGTCCGCGCTTCAGCGGCGTTCGGGCCAGCCGCCCGTCCCCATATGCGGCTAGCTTCCACTGCGTAACCCCGAAGTCGGGTGAGAATGCCTTGCGAAGCTCCTGACACGGCACGCGGGGTAGGGATCCTTCGACTGCGGTTGATCTTTGCGCTTACAGCGCGCAAAGATCAATCCTCGCTCAGGATGACAATCGGGTAAGAGTGTTGATGGAAACCACAGATCAAAATCTCTTGCGGTCAGCAGCATCGTGCCCGCCCTTGCAAAAAACGCAAGGACGGGGCAGCCACCGTCCCATATGCGGCTAGCTTCCACTGCGTAACCCAGAAGTAGGGTGAGAACTCCTTGCCAAGTTCCTGACATGGCACGCGGGGTAGGGATCCTTCGACTGCGGTTGATCTTTGCGCTTACAGCGCGCAAAGATCAATCCTCGCTCAGGATGACAATCGGGTAAGAGTGTTGATGGAAACCACAGATCAAAATCTCTTGCGGTCAGCAGCATCGTGCCCGCCCTTGCAAAAAACGCAAGAGCCTGCCCTGAGCATAGTCGAAGGGACGGGTCACCCGGTGTCGTAGTAGCTTCGGCAATTCAAATGCTGGGCGTCCCGCCCCGCGCCCCCACTCAAGCCAAAGGCTGGCTTGAATGGGCCACCCCGCCCGCCCCCACTCAAGCCAAAGGCTGGCTTGAATGGGCCACGCGCCTGCATTTCCTTAGTTACTGCAGCTGTCTTTCTTGCCGAACGTCAGTAGTCCGATGTCGGTGATGCCGAAAAAATTGTAGACACCGGTGCCGATCTGTCCCTTGCTGGCGTGAGCGGTGAACACCTGGTAGTCACAACAGTCGCCTTCGCCCGACGGATAGGAGAAAGCTACAGTCATGATTCCGTTCACGACGGTGAAATACCCGGAAACTGGGTTGCCATTGGAAAGCAGCGAGGCCGGGCCGCTGTGCGGAGCGCCGTAGCTGCCATTGTCGGTCAGAGATATGCAATCTGTGCCGTTGGAGCGCTGCGAGTGGGTCACGTTCGCCGGCCAATTGCCGGTGAAGCTCTGCGCCATGGCAGCGCCGGTGAAAGTGAAAACTGCAACCACAAAGGTCATTGCGATGGATCGAATGTGACTGGTCATTTTGCTTCCTTGCGATCAGAGTCGGTGGCTGCGTGCGTCATGAAACATACCGAAGGAAGACTCAGGTGGTTGTCACAAGAATGTAAAGCCGTTGCAAAAATGGTTCGCCTCTGGCGAAGGTCGACTCAAGCCTGGTTTTGGCGGACCCACCCTTACAATCTCGCTGGCATCACGAACACAGTGGGGTGCCTCGTCCTTCGCGTTCTCGGCGAAGGGCGAAAGTCGGAAATGCTGGGCCACTTGGGTTTGATCACGTCTCCACAACGAAATCAAATAGCACACGCAGCATCGCCGCCCACCCTTGCAACAAACGCAAGGATGGGGCACCCTCAATGGGAACGGTGCACGCGAAGATCGTTAAAGGTGGGTCACGCGCCGTCCCATCCGGGCCGCGGGTTAACCGTAGGTGAGATCGGTGCTCTGTCCGACTTCGATAATGTAACCGTCAGGATCGCGGATGTAGCAGCGTATCTCGCCATACTTGGGAATCGGCTCGGTGATGAACTCGGCTCCTCGACTTTTCCATAATTTGTAGCAAGCTTGAATATCGGCAACGCGGAAATTCATAAAGCTGTTGATGTGATTCGGGTCGGGAACGCTGAGCGTTACCGTCGGCTTGTCCGGGGTCGGCCCGCCCCCAACGTTGAGAATCATCCAGATATTCGCAAGCTGAAGGTACGGAGGCGCGTTGCCGTCCCCCATGGTCAGAATGCGAGCGCCGAAGACCTTTTCGTAGTAGCGAGCCGATCGCTCGACGTCGGCCACGGTGAGAAAATGCGCGATGCTCATCCCCTCCCGCGGGGGCATCTCGTAGCTCTTCTGGTCAATTTGTACGCTGTTCATTGCTGGCTCCAATCTCGACGGCTCCAATCTCGATAGGCTGCCGATTCTAAGTACGGTATCCCATTCCGCTTTCGCTGATGAAAAATTTCTTGGACGATTTGTCGAATTCCGTCTGGCCGTTCGACTATATCGTGAAGGCAGGGCAATCGGCCCACTGAAGACCAAAGAATCCGAGAGTGAGTAATAAAGACCATTACAGGAGAATGGAGAAAACATGGCGCAGTATTTGGTTGCGATTCACCACCCCGACAACTACGACTCGTCCAAAGAGGGCGAAGCGATGCAGAACGATATCCACGCGCTCAACAAGGAGATGATCGCTGCCGGTGTCAGGATTTTCGCTGGTGGCCTCACCACCGGCCCGCGACGCGAAGTCGCTGCGGGCGCAGCCCAGCGGCAAGGTGCTCGTCACCGACGGGCCGTATCTCGAGACCAAGGAGCACATCGGCGGTTTTTGGATACTGGAGGCCGCTGACCTGGACGAGGCGCTGGCGTGGGGGCGCAAGGCTGTTATCGCCTGCCGGGCGCCGGTCGAAGTGCGCCCGTTCTTCCGCTCGAACATCGTCCCAAAATAGACGGAGAAATTATGCCGCCGTATGCGGTTCACAATCCGACAACTACGACCCGTCCGTCGAGGGCGAAGCGATGCAGTGCGAGTTCTAAGGAAGAAAACAATGCTCAAGAAAATTAGCGCAATCGCGATCAAAGGCTTTGCACTGCTTCTCGTGCTCGGGACGGTGTACCTCGGTACGGCGTATCAGGCGGTGGCGCAGGCCGCCACAACAGCATCTACCACGACGCCGTATTCGAACATGGCCCCAATCGACCAATACCTCATGACGGATCAGAGTGCGGAAATCGCCCTGGCGCGCAGTGCGGCACCGGACTCCATTGCACGCGATGCTGAGGTACAGGTTCTGGGACGTCATGGTTTCGAAACGGCGGTCAAAGGCACGAACGGTTTCGTGTGTATCGTGGCGCGTTCGTGGACCTCTGCAGCGGATCCTGACTTTTGGAATCCGAAAGTGCGGGTTCCCATGTGTGTGAACGCGGGAGGCGCGCGTTCCTACCTCCTGCGCCTCGCCAAAGAGACCGAGTGGGGAATGGCGGGGCTTACGCAAGCTCAGATGACCGAGTCCATCACCGCCGCCATGGCCAAAAAAGAACTGCCGCCGATGGAATCCGGGGCGATGTGCTACATGATGTCAAAGCAAGGATACGGCGGCGACAGCAGTCCCCCATTGGCCTCCCCACCTCATGTTTTTCTATTCGGACACCGACCCCGCAATTTGGGGAGCGAATCTGCCGGGTTCCCCCGTCGTTGGCATGAGCGACCCCGTGGAGCACCTGACGCAGTTCGTGATTCCCGTGCAACGGTGGTCGGACGGAGCGGAATATCGCGAAGGCTCGGTCGCCGAGCATCATCATTAGCATCTCGACGCCCACCGGACCTTGGCGGAAATCGCTCTCCTGGATAAGCGGCAAATTTTTTTGAAAGATTTGTCGAATTCCAGTCCGGCCGTTCGTCGTCATAGTGAAGGCCCGGGCAATCCGCCAGCCTTGAGAGCGATCAAATGGTGGCCGCGGCTACCACCGTAGTCGCAATCCATGGCGGGTTGACAGAAAAGGCCCATTCTATGGAGGAAAACAATGCCTAAGAAAATTAGCGCAATCGCGATCAAAGGATTCGCAGTGCTTGTGATGCTCGGAACGGTATACCTCGGTAGGGCGAATCAGGCGATGGCACAGGACGCCGTGACACCCTATTCTAAGATGGCGCCAGTCGAGCAATACTTGATGGAAAGGAATGCCGAGATTCAGCTGGCGCGGAGCGCCGCTCCCGATTCCATCTCCAGCGACGCGACGGTCTTGATTTTGGGACGGCAGGGTTACGAGACGGCGGTCGAAGGTAAGAACGGGTTTGTCTGCATGGTGGGACGGGCCTGGATGGGAATGTTCGACTGGCCCGAATTCTGGAGCCCCAAAGTGCGCGCTGCGGATTGTTTGAACCCTCAGGCGGCCCGCTGGGTATTACCGATCGCTTATCTGCGCGCCAAGATGGTGATGGCCGGGCGCTCCAAGGCGGAGATCGTGTCGGCCCTTAAGGCGGCGTTCGACAACAAACAACTGCCGCACCTCGAGGGGGGCGCGATGGATTACATGATGTCGAAATCGGCCTATCTGACCGACCAAGGGGAGCACAACGTACCCCATGTGATGTTCTATACCGCGCTCGAGGACGGTAAGGATTGGGGGGCGGGCGCATCGGGCTCGCCGGTGCTTGCTGCTCCTTACTGGTTCCTATCGTCGGAGCAAGCGTCGCAAGCGAAAGGGCTGCCGCCGATTCTTGTGTTCCTGGTCGGAGTGGCAAACTGGTCCGACGGAACGGCCGCACCGATGCATCACGAGTAGATGGACTATGATCTGCTAGTGCGACTCTGGGTCCCAAAAGCTCGATCCCGCGAGGCGCGTGACGCGGGCTTTTAATCTCGCATCTAAGCGACGTCGCTAGGAGCTGGCACCCGCATCTTATGTTTGTTGTCTCGGGCGACGCGGCGAAAAGCTGGGAAGCCAACCAGCCAGGCTCTCCGATTATGGCCGTGAATGACCCGGAGGAGCGCGTCACCATATTCCTCGTCTGGGTTGGCCAATGGTCTGATGGGACACCGGGCCCGCTGCGTTGACCTGCAATTCAATATGGCGATCACTGACTTTCGCTCTTCAGGCATTCCGGACGGATCACGGGCAAACCGTAGATTGAGAGCTGAGGTCTCTGGAGTAAGCCGAACTTTAAAGTAGCCGACTAGATGCGGCCCAGTGTCGAGAGTCATTGACAATTCTCCGGCGCACGGTGAGAATCTCCGCGTTGTGTCCGCCTCCCGAAGACCACGCCCCACCTGTTAGGACGCGACCACCCTTGAGGCGAGCGGGCCCCCGAACCCAGTTCAAGGAGACAACCCATGTCCAAGTCGATGCTGAAATTTCTGGGATTCCTCGTGATCACAATTGCCGCAGTTTTGGCACTGGATTTAGCATCAAGAGCCCAGAATGCTCCTGCAACAACAACGCTCTACGACAATTTCAATGCGAAGCTGCTCAATGACGCTCGATGGAACACAGCCTGTCAATCATCCACCACTCGGTCGGAAGAGTGCGTCATCAGCATCCAGAGCGGCAAGCTCCACCTCACTCGTCGTGTCCCCGCACTCCGAACCAGCAATACGGGATATCAATGGGGCGATGCGACCGCAAACTTCGCCAGTCCGATCGCGATCAAGAGCATCACGGCAGATGTGACAGTCACGAATATCGTGGAACAGACCTGCGCTGCCAATCCTGAATTGGGCGGTAACGCGACACTCTATGCCATGTTCTTCAATGACGGGTCGGGAAATCCAAACAACAATCTCGCTGCATCCCTGCTGGTGGGTCATATCTCGACAGATCCGAAAGGTCAGCTCGATGTATTAGGCCAGATGTCGCTGGGGTATACTCCGCTACAAACGATCGGATTGGGCAGCGTAACCATGGGAACGCCCATTACCGCGACTGTACAATGGGACCAGCCCAATCATCAGTTTGTTCTGAGCTGGACCAACGATGTCACCCAGCAAACGACAACCGGAAACATTCCCTACACCTATCCGGATACGAAGCCTCCGGTGAGCCCAAACAACACTCTTTCCCTGAACCTGTTTCCGGCAAATTGCACCGCGAATGATACCTGGCTCTACGTCGATACGACCTTTGACAATGTGTACATCACGAAGTGATGGTCATTGCCCCTAGTGATCCATCGGTTGGGTGCCCCTCGATAAGAGTGGAAGGGGTGTCAAGACGACAAAAATGTCCTGTCGGTGTTTTTGCACCGCTTTTTTGCCAGAGAGGGTTAGGACCACAGATCTGTGAAATCTCACGCTGAATGCACCTGCAGTGGTAATCTTCAAGCCGAAGATCTTACCAACCATTGCGATTCGGCCTAAACCTCGACCATGATTTATGAAATCCCGCGCGAGAGCAAACCAGCGGTCTAGCGCGCCCCAACGCCTGCTCTCGATGGAAGCGATCAGATATCTGGATAGGCCACATTCAACATCTGTACGCTAACTTGCGCGTTGCCACCTCCACCCTCGCTGAAACAATCACCAGCAACGAGCGCAGCATGGGTTGCCTTGCTTGGTGATCGCACCCAGCTTCTGACGTCCGCCCGAACTTTCCTCGCGCGGAATCAGTCCCAGATAACTGGCCACCTGCTTGCCTCGCCGGAAACGGCTTACATCGCCGATGGTCAGCACATAGGCCAGCGCCGTGTTCGGCCCGACTCCCGGCTGCGTCATCAGCAACTTCGCCTGCGGATTCGCTTCCGCCGCGGTTTGCACCGCATCGTCGAGTTTGCCGATCTGCTGGTTCAACATCGCCAGCAGCCCCAGCAAATCTTCCCGCCGGCACGCCGCCCAGGGTTTTAACGGAAGCTCGCGCAACAACTTCTGTCCCGCCTGGCTCCACAGCTTACCCTTCCTTTGCATTCCCTTATTTAGAGAAAGGTGTTGCAGTTCGTTTTTCACCCGGCTGCGAATCTCCACCAGCTTGTGCCGGTGTAGCACCAGTTGCCGCAGATCGCGCTGCTCCCGGTCCGGACTCCACAGCCGCGGAAAACGGCCTTCCACCACCAGCTTTAAAATATGGGCTGCATCTCGTTTGTCCGTCTTTTGCTTGCGCACGTAACTGGCTCGAATCTGCGCCGCATCTCCGATCCAGATCTCGTGCCCCAAGTCTTCGACCAACTCCACGAACCACTGACTGTTCCCCGTGGCCTCCATGCCCATCAGCACCGGCGCCGCCAGTTCCTCATAGAACATGTTGGCGTGCCCCGTGGCATGCACCAGCTTTCTCTCCCCGTACTCTCCCGTCTCCGTATCCAACCAACTCACTTGTTGCCAGCTGGGATGGAAATCACATCCTATAATCATCATGCGAAGGCTCCTTTCTTCCCAGCGTCTTTGTCCTCAAACCAAGACTACCGGATCAATCGAGCCTTCACTCTTATCCAATCAACTCAAGTCCGGTTTTGGCTTGAGTGGATGGGCATCCAACACAATGGTGCGTTGTCCTTCCACGCGCTCAGGGCAGGCGCTTCGGGAACACTGGGTTTCGCCTCAGGCAATCAGAGGAGGTAGGGCACCAAGGCAGCGGTTTGTCGGGCATACCTAGCATACGTCTCCCCAAACTGGGAGCGCATAAACTCCTCCTCCATGCGGAGCTTGATCCAGAACACGCCGAAGATGAGGACGACAACGATCAGCCCGCGCACCTGGGAGATTGCGATCGCCATGCCAAGAAACCCGGTCAGAATGCCGGTGTAGATTGGATGGCGCACCACGGCATAGGGACCGGTGGTGATCAGCTCGTGGTCCTCTTTAATAGTGACGGAGCGGCTCCAGTTCCTGCCGAGATGCTCGCGTGCCCAGACGGCGAAGAGAAGGCCGGCGACGGTGACGGCGGCTCCCAGCCAGAATGGCCAAAAACCCTGCGGCCAGAGCTGGACGTAAAGCCAGCGCAGCGGGATGCGCGGTATCGAGAGTAAAGCGATCGCGATCACGAAGATGAGGACGCGGAAGATGCGCGAGGCCGCGGGCTCGAGACGCTGTGTGGTTTTGGTATCCGCAGCTTTGATCTGCCAGTAGAGAACAAAAACGATCCAGAGCACGGGAAAGAAAGATACGTAGAACCACATGCGGACCTCCGGGCGCTAAAAGTACCACGTAGTAAGGCCAAAAAATGGAGTAGCTGTCGATTTTCTGTCTCCCGAACGACTATCTGATAACAGAACGATGAGCTACGGCTCTGAGTCACAAGAAACAAGGTGTGCTGGTGCAGTTTTTCGTCGGTGAGATTCTTTCAGAAGTGTCATCCTGAGGCCGGCGATGGCCGGGCGAGGGACCGTACGTAAGTGGATGCCATGACGCGATCGCAAGGAACGCCTGTTCTGCATGAGGTGTGCCGGCCCTTGCCAACCGCCGTGAATCGGTTTCGCGACGTACGGTCCCTCGTCGAGCTACGCGCTCGCCTCAGGATGACATCCGCTCGGGAATTACAGAAGATTCAAATTGAGCCACTACCGAAACGAGGAGGAATCAGTGAAATACGTCTGCTTGGGATACCTCGAGCCAGGAAAACTTGAGGGGATGACCGAGGACGAGCGAAACCGAACGTTCGACGAATGCTTTGAATACAACGATCATCTGCGGGCCAACGGACATCTTGTCGCCGAAGTGCCTCTTCAGCTTCCGGAGACCGCGTTGACCCTGTACTGGAGAAACGGCAAAGTCGCGACGACCGATGGCCCCTATGCGGAAACCAAGGAACAGCTTGGCGGCATTCAAATCCTTGAGGCGCGAGACCTCAATCACGCCGTCCAGCTTGTCTCCCAGCAACCAGGCTTTAAGTATGGACTTGGCCCGATTGAGATACGTCCGGTTGCGGATATCAACGAAATCATGAAGGAGAGCGAGCAGCGGCGACGGCGAAAGCAAGTTCCGCGGTGAGGGCGGCAATGCAAGAATGTCAGCGACTTTCTGCAGCCTTCGCGCCGCTGCCAGCAGCAGATCGAGTTTGTTTCGCGGGCGACTGACAAGCGAACCGGAAGTCCAAAAACATGCTGATTTTTCCTCCCATTGACGCACCCTGAATCTCCGGGGTAGGCTTTAGTCAATGGTAGTGACTTGCCTTCCGGGCATGCGCCGTTCGATCGTTCCCGTCTCCAAGCAAAACCCTGCTTTGTCTGTGAACCGGTACTGGTGTGTTCCGCGATCGCCGGACTTCGAGCGCCGTTTGGCTCCTCGGTTCCAGCCTGCGGAGGCCCGCCACTTAGAACATAAAGAATGAAGAAGAGCATCGGGGTAACTCCCAACATCGAGACCTTGTTCGGCACGCGGGACGAGAATGTGCGCCTGCTGGAAGACGGCCTGAACATCACCATCAATCTGCGTTCGAACGCCATTGAACTTGAGGGAGCCGCGCGCGACGTGGCTCGCGCCGAGCAGGTCTTCAGCGATTATGAGAGCCTGCAGCGTTCCGGCTACAGCTTCAATAACGGCGATCTCAACAGCATGCTGCGCGTGCTGACGTCGGATCCGAACTCGACCTTGCGCGGCCTGGCCGATGCCGGCAAGCAGCGTTCGTTCGGACGCCGTACCGTCCAGCCGAAGAGCAGCAACCAGCGTCGCTATCTCGAAGCCATCGAGAAGCACGACATGGTGTTTGGGATCGGGCCGGCGGGAACAGGGAAGACCTATCTCGCGGTCGCGATGGCGATTTCCGCTCTGCTGGCGAAGCGTGTGAATCGCATTATTCTGGCGCGTCCGGCGGTGGAAGCGGGTGAGCGTCTTGGATTTCTGCCGGGGACTTTGCAGGACAAAATCGATCCTTATCTACGTCCGTTGTACGACGCTCTGTATGACATGCTCGATCCGGAAAAGGTCGATCGCTATCTGGAAAAAAATGTCATCGAGATCGCTCCCATCGCGTTCATGCGCGGACGCACGCTGAACGATTCTTTTGTCATTCTCGACGAGGCGCAAAACACAACTTCGGAGCAGATGAAGATGTTCGTCACCCGGCTGGGCTTCAATTCCAAAGCTGTCATCACCGGCGACGTAACCCAGATCGATTTGCCGAATGCGCGCCGCAGCGGCCTGCTCGAAGCCATCGACGTGCTTAAGAACGTCAATGGACTAGCATTCGTGCACTTCGACGAAGCCGACGTCGTGCGCCATCATCTGGTGCAACGGATCGTCCGCGCCTACGACGAGCATAAAACGCGGGTGGCAGAACAGCAGATGCTGTTGCTGGCGGAGCCGAAATCCGGAGAGAGTGCTGCCGCTTCACCGGACAAACAGGCCGCTGCTTTAGCGCATGCGGCTTCGGCGAATGAAGAGAAGGGCACAGCGGGGAAAGCCGAGGGATAAAGCTTTTTGAATCGCTAGGAGGGCCACGGCGGCCCTCCTATTTGCATTTACGGGATTCCAGCTGAGAAGAAGAACGAGGTGGCGGCTTGGTGATCTTCAAAAAGCGAGTTGCGGGATTGAGCGCGCCATCGCTTGATCGTTTCGTACTCCGCGCTCGTCGCGCGGCACGCATCAAAGGTACGGTCGATGTTCTGGTTACGAGCAGCGGCGCGATGCGAGCACTCAACCAGCGTTTTCGCGGCAAGAATAAGCCAACCGACGTTTTATCATTTCCTTCCGAGTCATCGTCTGCTTCGGAATCAGGACGCAACGGTGCCGCTGGCCGTCGCCCGTTCGCAGGCGAGATTGCGATCTCGGCCGATATTGCCCTCGATAACGCCCGGCGCCTTGGTCATTCCGGCGCCGTGGAAGTGAAAGTTCTTGTTCTGCATGGAATTCTGCATTTGGCGGGCTTCGACCACGAGCGCGATAATGGTCAGATGGCACGTAAGGAAGCTAGTCTGCGCCGTTCGCTCAGACTTCCATCGTCGCTCACCGAACGCGGCGAAACTGGCCGCGTCAAATCCGCCAGCTCCCCGCGCACTGCTCCAAGGTTTGAGGAGAGTTTCGAGGACGGCATGAACCTCGCCGTCATCTTCGCGCTATTTCTGCTGGTCGGACTGCTCACGCTCGTCTCCTACGTCGACCGCGTCTATCAGGAAGCCGGCAAATTTCTGTCGCGAGAATTCCAGGACAACATTGATGTATTCGAGCAGAAGATCGAGCCTGCGCTCAAGATCGGCCGCAGCCGTGCCGCGTTGTCGATGGCAGTGCTCACGCAACTCACCATTGCGGCCATCGCCCTGCTGATCGGGTATCTGCTATTCCAGGATCCAGAATGGAATGCCTACGAGGTCTTGCAAGCTACGATCAGCATCCTTCTAATCGTAATTATCTGCAATCGCTTTCTGCCCTTTGTCTTCTTCTCGCGCACCAAGGGCGAGTGGCTGATGCACTGGGTGCTGATTCTTAAAGGGCTGATCTACCTGGTCATGCCGGTCACCATCGTCGTCGGCTTCCTGCAATCGGTGGTCACGCTGACGCGACAGAACACGACCGAAGAGCCCGAAACGGCGTCTGAGGCGGTGGATGCACTCATCGAAGCCGGGCAGGAAGAGGGAATCATACAGGCGGGCGATCGCGACCTGATCCAGTCGGTCGTGGAATTCAGCGGCAAGACGGTGCGCGAGGCGATGAAGCCGCGTCCTGCCATGTTCGCGGTTCCAGTAAGTACGACCGTGGAGCAGTTCATTGAGATGCTGCGCGCCAAGCATTATTCGCGCGTTCCCGTGTATGAAGGCAGTATCCACAACATCAAGGGAATCGTTTATACGGCAGACGTGCTGCAGGTGCCCGACACGGAGGCGCGCGTCCGCACGCTCGATTCGATTATGCGACGCGATGTTTACTTCGTCCCGGAAAGCAAGCTGGGCAGCGATCTGCTGCGCGAGATGCAGAAGCAGAATATCCGCATGGCCATTGTCGTGGACGAGTACGGCGGGGTCGCGGGCCTGGTTACGATTGAAGACCTGGTCGAAGAAATTGTGGGCGAGATTCGCGACGAGCGCGACAAGCCGGAGATCGTGCGCGATGGCGACCGCGGATTCATTGTCTCTGGCGGCATGGATGTCGATCGTCTCAACGAACTCTTCGGCACCAAGCCGGAAGGCAAGGAATCTGCTACCATCGCCGGGCTGGTCAGCGAGCTTGCTGGGCGGATTCCGCGCAAAGGCGAGACCATCGAAGAAGACGGTTTGCGCTTCGAAGTTCTGGAGTCCACCGACCGCAAGGTCGAGCGGGTGCGCGTTTCGACAGTCCAGCCGCAGCAGTTGAAATTGATTTAAAGCTGCGAGCCACGAGCTACGAGCTTTCAAACCCTTATGAGCGAAACCTAGTAAGCTGAAAGCTGAAAGCTCAAAGCTCATAGCTCATAGCTCATAGCTCATAGCTCAAAGCTCAAAGCTCAAGAGCTCGAAGCTCTCAGCTCAAAGCTCATAGCTCGAAGCTCTCAGCTCGAAGCTCTCAGCTCTTATGCCATTCCGTTCCGGATTCGTTTGCATCCTCGGACGCCCCAACGCGGGCAAGTCCACATTGCTCAATGCACTTGTGGGCGAAAAGCTGGCGATCATTTCTCCCAAGCCGCAGACTACGCGCAACCGCATTCAAGGCGTGGTGCACGTACCCAAACGCAAAGGCAAAGACGGCGGACAGATCGTGTTGATCGATACCCCGGGAGTGCATAGGCCCGACAGTTCGCTGGGGCGCAAGATGATGGTCGAGGTGCGCGAAGCGCTTGAGGGCTGCGATCTGGTACTGGTCATCATTGATGTCAGCCACAAGCTCGATCCCCGCGATCAGTTTGCGCTTGACTTGGTGAAGCAATCGAAAGCCAAAGCTTTCTTGATCCTCAACAAGATCGACCTGATCAAAGAGAAATCGAAGCTGCTACCGCTCATCGAGGAATATCGCAAGCTCTATGACTTCGCGGAGTTGTTCCCGATCTCGGCGTTGAAGCGCAAAGGGCTCGATGATCTCCTGCATGCGATCTTGTCGGCCCTTCCGGCCGGGCCGGCATATTTTCCGGAAGATGAAATCACCGACCAGCCGGCGCGGTTTATGGCGGCCGAGATTATCCGCGAGCAGGTGCTGCTCAACACTAGCGAAGAAATTCCCTATGCGACGACGGTGATTGTCGAGAGCTTTGAGGAAGGCAAGCGTCTTACGCGCATTGCGGCCACGATCTATTGCGAGCGCGATGGGCAAAAGGGAATTCTGGTGGGCAAGGGTGGCCGCATGCTGAAGAAGATCGGCACGGCGGCGCGCATGCAGATCGAACGCATGCTCGGGACCAAGCTTTTCCTTGAACTTTATGTGAAAGCTGAACCGGGCTGGCGCGATTCCAGGCGGTTTGTGGAAGAACTCGATTGGCGGCGACAGTTGGAGCAGCGCATGTTGGAGCAGGGAACCAAAGAGGATTCTGACAGTCCTCGTGACGACGAGTTGCAGCATTAGCGAAACGATTGGGCAGTGTTATGGTACGACCGGGAGCGGGCGTCATTGCCCATTGCGGCGTCTCCCGCTAGAATCAAGGGACCGCTGGTTGTGGGGGCGGGACGGAAACAATCGAGCCAACCATAATGCCAACTGGGGATTCTCCCGAGGAACAACTCCCGGAGTACGACTTCGATCCAGACAAATTGAACCTGCGCGTCCGCGTAGCGCTAGCGGCCGACCGTAAAGCCGTCGACGAGGTCGTCGAGCAGGTTATGCAGGCCGTTCGCGACATGAAGTGCGTCAACGGTAAAGAGGACGCCATCGAGCTCGCTCTGCAAGAGGCGCTGGCAAACGCCGTGGTTCATGGCGCGAAAGAAGATCCTACAAAAACCGTAGAGTGTCTGGTTGCCTGCGACGAGCAGCGCGGCATTCTGATCATTGTGCGCGATCCCGGGGAAGGATTCGATCCCGGGGCGATCCCGAGTTGCACGATGGGCGAAAATCTCTACTCCAACCACGGGCGCGGAATTTTCCTGATCAATCAGTTGATGGACGAGGTGAAGTTCCGCAAGAACGGGACTGAGATTCACATGGTAAAACGGTAAGACTCGTTACTCTTTCGCCGCAATTCCCAAAGCTTTCATCTTCCGATAAAGATGGCTTCGCTCAAGCCCGAGCACTTCGGCGGCCCGGGTCACGTTGCCGTGCGTCTCGTCGAGCTTCTTGAGAATGTAATCCCGCTCGTAGGCGTCTCGCGCCTGATGCAAAGTGGAGAACTCGCTTTTGGGCGCGCGTCGGCCACCATCGCGATAGACGAGTGGCGGCAGGTGCTTAGAGTCGAAGCGCGTAGTTGTGGGATTCATGATGACGATGCGCTCGATGACGTTCCGTAACTCGCGCACGTTTCCCGGCCATGAATAGCGCATCAGGATGTCGATCGCGTCATCGCTAATCTCCCGCGGACGCCGTCCATACGTAGCTGCCAGTTCTTTCAGGAAATGCCGGGTGAATAGAGGAATGTCTTCTTTTCGTTCGCGCAGCGGCGGCACGAAGAACGGAATCACGTTGAGCCGATAAAATAAATCCTCGCGGAAGTTTCCCCGCGAAATCTCTTCCTCCAGATCTTTATTGGTGGACGCAATGACGCGCACGTCTACCGTGATCGTCTCGTCGCTGCCCACCGGAGTGAAACGCTGTTCTTCCAGTGTGCGCAGCACTTTCGACTGCGTCTTCAGGCTCATATCGCCGACTTCGTCGAGGAAGAGCGTGCCTCCATTCGCGCGCTGGAACTTGCCTTCTTTTTCGTTGGCCGCTCCCGGGAATGATCCTTTGCAGTGCCCGAACAGTTCGCTCTCGATCAGATCTTCGGGAATGGCGGCGCAGTTCGTCTCGACAAAGGTCTCGTCCTTGCGCAAGCTCTGCAGATGGATAGCGTGAGCCACCAATTCTTTGCCGGTTCCCGACTCGCCATAAATCAGCACGCGTCCGTTCGGTTGGAGCCATGAGGCCGATCTGCTGGCGCAGAGCCTTCATCGGAATGCTGTCGCCGACGATGATGCTCTTCGACTGGAGCTGCTTCTTGAGATCAACGTTCTCCCGATGCAGTTTCTGGGACTCGATCGCGTTTTTCACGACGATCAGAGTCTTCTCAATACTGAGAGGTTTTTCGAGAAAGTCGTAGGCGCCGAGTTTGGTGGCACGCACCGCAGTTTCAATCGTGCCATGGCCAGAGATCATCACCACTTCGGGCGGATTGTCCAATTCGCGAATCTTGGCGAGGGCCTCGAGACCGTCCATTCCGGGCAGCCAGATGTCGAGCAATATGACATCGAAGGAACTCTTGCGGAGCGCCTCGAGACACGCTTCAGCGCTCTCGACGGATGAGGTCGGAATAACCTTCGTCCGTGAGAATGCCGGCCAGGGACTCGCGAATGCCAGCCTCATCATCAACGATCAGGATGTTATGCATGTTTGAAGAGAACCGGCGCCGGCGTCGATTCCGCGACCAGCGGCAGCTCTACGATAAAGCGCGCGCCCACGGGACTATTTTCCTCAACGCGAATCGAGCCATGGTGATCTTCTATGATGCGGCTGACAATCGCAAGCCCAAGCCCGGTTCCGCGTTTCTTTGTCGAGAAGTACGGGAGAAAAAGCTTCTCTTTCAATTCGCGCGTCACGCCGTGCCCGGTGTCCGCGACGGTGATCTCAACCGCATCGCGGCTAGCCACCAGAGCGGTGCAGATTTCAATCTCGCGCACTACGGAATCCTGCGTCGCTTCGGCGGCATTGTCGACCAGATTGGCAACAGCTCGCCGGATGGATTCGTTGTCGGCCATCACTCTGGGCAGATCGGGGGCCAGCGATTTGTGCAGTCTGATGCCATCGAGGCGGCCGTTGAACATCGAGAGGGCACTCTCGATGATCTCGTTGATGTCGGCCGGTTGAGGCTTGGCAACAGGGAAGCGCGCCAGAGTCGAGAACTCGTCTACCAGACGGCGCACGGTCTCGACCGCTCCTGCGATCGTTTCTGCGCAAGAGCGAACAATGCCCATCGACGCTGGATCGTTAGGAGTGGCGCGGTCGAGATGCCGCTGGATGCGTTCCGCCGAAAGCCCAATCGGCGTCAGCGGATTCTTGATCTCATGGGCAACTCGTCGCGCGACTTCGCGCCATGCAGCCTGCTTCTGCGCCTTCAGCAAATCTGACAGGTCTTCAAAGACCACAACATATCCCGCCCTCTCTCCCTGATGGCGCAAAGGCGCGACCGTGACTGCAACATTCAACGATCCATGCGCCAGCGGCATTTCCATCTGACTGGTAGTGAGTCCCATGCGGTCGGCACGGCGCAGCAAGAGTTCGAAATCATCGACAACATCTGCGGGAAAAATGTCGGAAAGCGATGCACCGAGGGAAATCGGCGATGTTTCTTCCGTTCTTCCTTCAGGATGGAATATGCGCAGAAGAGCCTGATTGGTGTGCGTCACACGGCGATTGGCATCGAGCGAAAGTACGCCGGTCGGGATGCTTTCAAGGATCGTCTCCATCTGCCGGCGACGCTGATCGAGTTCAGTATTTGCCACGGCCAGCTCGCGCGTAGAACTCTGAAGCTGCCCGCGACTGGCCTCAAGCTCCTCGGCCATGCGGTTAAACGACCGCACCAGGTCGCCGATCTCGTCGGCGGCGCTCACGTCGACGCGATAATCGAGGCGTCCGCGAGAAATCTCCTGCGTGGCTTCCGCCAGCGCGGCCAGCGGGCGGGTCACCAGCTTTGCCAGGAACAGAGCTAGCCATGTGCTCACGAACAGGACCATCATCGTGATCAGCAGCAGAAGCCCGATATAAGTTTGACGGACACGGTGGCGCTCGCGGCTCAATTGGAAGTAGCGTTGCTGTCCGGCTTCGACCTGATGAACCGTCTGAGAAAAATCGTGGGGCAGGGGAATTGCCGCCAGAATTTGCCCTCCTCCGGGAACGGAGGCGCTGCCCAGCGTGTAATCAGTCTGCTGCCAGGTAAACTGCGCGCGTTGGCCAGTTGTGGCTTCGGTGATTGGCAGAAAGCGTCTTAACATGGACCAGGGTGCGGGAAGGTTGAAGCTGGCTTCGGCATCCCCGTCACGCAGGGCGACGGCGAATCCACCCTGCAGTGTCATTTCATGATGCTGGAACTCGGTCGTGACGGCGGTGAATCCGTGCCCATCGAACGCGTGCTCGACCTCGGGCGAAGACGCAATCGCTGCCGCTTCGGCACGAGCGTTCTGCTGCGCATACTGCGTCAACAGAGAAACCATAGCCTGTGTGTCGGATCGCACCTGTTCTACTGGCGTGGAGAACCACTTGTCGATCGAGCGGTTCATCAGGCCATAGGCGAACCAGTACATCACAATGACGGGGACAAACGAGAGCAGAAGCGCACCCGCCACCATGCGAGTACGAAACTTCGAACCCAGCACGCCCATGCGCCGTTCAGCAAACAGCTTGAGCAGGTTCCGGGCGAGTACAAACGTCAGCGCTACAAATAACAGGGAGATCAGCAGCGATAGCGCGTAAAAGACGATCGCTTGCTGATTGGTTTCCGCGGAAAGGATCGTATTATTAAAGGCGGTTTGCGAAGCCAGCACCACAAAAAGCGCCACGACCGCAATGGTCAGCAGGATGATGACCTGCTTCCTATCGTAGCGCTTCTTTGGCCGGATTGGAGCCGGGGCGTTCATGAAGTCCAGAGCCCAACGACAACGATGAGCCTTAAAGCGATTATAGATGCAGAAAACTGCGCGAGGACGCGTGTTTCAGTGGGTTCGTGACGCAGCAGATGAGTTCGTCGAGCATCGCGAAGTAGGCCTGCTTGGCTTGATACGCGCGATCAAAGGGCAGGGCAGCTCCTCGGGCCCCATGCGAATGGGAACCGATCCATGAGTATTTGTCGGTAAAGCCCCAGGTTTGGATCGCGGTGCATCCGGGATTTTGCACGCAGGCATGAACGATTCCACGGTAAACGTCGGCCTGCCTGCGCAGATCGCTTTCCTTGGCATGGCCGTCCGAATCAATCGGGAGGGAGACATCTAATTCCGTGATGTGAACCTGAAGGCCCAATTTCGTAAGTCGGCCGATATTGGCAGCGACTGTCGCTATCGAAGTCGGGGCGCGAGATGTGCAACTGAAGCCCCACGCCGTCGATCGGTACGCCTCGCTGCCTGAAGTCCTTTACCATGGCGTAGATCGCGTCGGATTTCCGGTTCATGCCTTCGCCTTCGGCCTCGTTATAAAAAAGAAGCGCGTTAGGATCGGCTTCATGCGCCCAGCGAAAAGTCTGCTCGATGTACGCGGTGCCCTTGCCGGCAAACCCGATGCCCGGCTGGTTGTACCAGAGCGAGTCTTTGGCTTCTCCCTTTTCATTCAGTGCTTCGTTGACAACATCCCACGCGAAAACCTGGCCTCGGTAGTGCTTGATCACCGTCGTGATGTGTTCTTGCAGTAAATGCGACAACTGGGCCGGAGTGAAGTGGCCTTGCACCAGCCATTGCGGATTGTCGTGGTCCCAGACCAGGCAATGTCCACGAACTTTCATGCCATGGGCCTGCGCAAACTTGACCACCTCATCGCCTTGCCGGAAGTCGAATTCTTCATCATGCCGCACCACCCACCATTTCATGACATCCTCTGACTCGACCATGTTGAATTCGCGAGCGAGGGTGGCTGCATAGGCTGGTTCCGAAAAAAGGGACGGGCGCACGGCGGTCCCAACCAGAACGTGTGCTCGATCCCCTGCTAGCCGCAGCGTGCTCGGGGAATTCTGTGCGGAAGCGGCAAGGGCCAGGAATGCAATTACGACCTGGCTACACCGCGAGAGACAGCACGTGAACATCATGTCTTATGGGGTACAGCAGGCAGGAACGGCTGTAAAGGACATCCATCACATTTCGGCTTTGATTTCCCGCAATGGTATTTACCGACTCCGACGATGAGTCCATGCATTTCGTTGTAGACCTGGACCAGCGCCGTTCGATGCGCGCTGCTCATCGCAGATGGAGGATGCACGGTTCCGGGAAATCCCGATTCGAGAGGCGCAGCATGCTGGGAAGGCTTGTTTTCTTGCTCGTCGGCAATCGGGTTGAGAGCACGTTCGAATGTCAGCCGGATCTCTTCGTAGTCCGTTCTTTCCGGCAAAATGGAATGGCGATCCAGCACGCGCCGCGTATAAGCGTCCACGACAAATACCGGATGATTTCCCGCATACAGAAGAATCGAGTCTGCCGTCTCGGGCCCGATGCCATTTAACCCGAGCAATTCTTCGCGAAGTTTAGCGGTCGGCTGGGCGAACATCTTTTCCAGGGAACCGCCATACTGCCGATCGAGAAACTTGACGAACGTCTTCAGCCGTTGCGCCTTCTGCCGGAAGTAGCCCGAAGGCCGGATCAGACGCTCGAGTCTGGCCAGCCTGAGCCGCCTGATTCCATCGAGAGAGAGGACATCCGCCCGCCGCAGGTTTGTCATGGCCCGCTCCACGTTCGTCCATGCCGTGTTTTGAGTCAGGTAGGCGCCGATTATGACTTCGAAGGGTGTCTCCGCCGGCCACCAATGTTGCGGGCCCCACGCGAGGTAGAGAGCGCTGTAATACTTTCTGATTTCTTTCTCTTCGGAATGGCTCGGCACGGGAATCGTTTCTGATTTGAGTTTAAACCGACCCCTGAAACCGCGTAGTTGCCCGTCTTGAACCTGCGCAAGACTTACTGAAGTGCATGTACTTGGGCCGGCACTCGACTCCCGAAAAGTTAAAAAAGGCGCGATTTTCGTGGTTTCTGCGCGCTAAAGCCAGTCTCTCCATCAAGTCCAAGTACTTAAGTAAGTGGTGCAGTAATCCTCTGGCGTTGACAATTTATGTCAACGCGAATCTAGCTGCATTCTCTCCCAATGAATGAGCAGCTGTTCGCGCCGTGCCCTGCACGAGTGTGAGGCACCGTTCCATCTACGTGGTCAGGAGATCTGCGTATGTCTCAACGGCTGGGTGATCTTCTCGTCAAAGAGAAAATCATCACACCAGAGCAGTTGGAACAAGCGAATAAGGTGCAGAAAGAGCAGAGCTGCCGTCTGGGCTCCGCCTTGGTGAAGCTCGGTTTTCTGACCGACGAAGACGTCACCAACTTCCTCTCGCGCCAGTATGGCGTTCCCGCCATCAATCTTTCGTATTTCGAAATTGACCCTGCCGTCGTCAAGCTGATTCCGTTTGAAACTGCCAAGCGCTACCAGATTCTTCCGCTGAGCCGCGTGGGCGCGTCGCTGACCATCGCCATGGTCGACCCCACGAACGTCTTCGCCATGGACGACATCAAGTTCATGACCGGCTTCAACATCGAGCCAGTCGTGGCTTCGGAGAGCTCGATTCTTGCCGGAATCGACAAATCCTACGGAGCGACGAACGAAGAAAACCTCGAATCGGTCATGCAGTCGATGTCTGAGCTGAGCGATGAAGACGTCGAGTTGCAAGCAGAGCAGCAGGAAATCGGGCTGTCGGAACTGGAGAAGGCAGCCGACGAAGCTCCGGTCGTAAAACTGGTGAACGTCATATTAGGCGACGCCGTGAAGCGTGGCGCCAGCGACATTCACATCGAACCGTACGAAAAAGAATTCCGCGTCCGCTTCCGTATTGACGGTGTTCTGCAAGCGATCATGTCGCCTCCCATGAAACTCAAAGACGCCATCACCTCGCGTCTCAAGATCATGTCGAAGCTCGACATCAGCGAAAAGCGGCTTCCGCAGGACGGCCGCATCATGCTGAAGATGAACGTCGGCGGCCGCAAGAAGCAGCTCGACTTCCGCGTCAGCACTCTGCCCGTGTTGTGGGGCGAGAAGATCGTGCTCCGGTTGCTCGACAAAGAAAACCTGCGCCTCGACATGACCAAGTTAGGGTTTCGAGGCCGAGTCGCTGGTGAAGTTTGAAAAAGCCATTTTGAAGCCATACGGCATGGTGCTGGTTACAGGGCCCACGGGCTCGGGCAAAACCAACACGCTTTACTCCTCGATCTCGACGCTCAATAAGCCTGACACCAACATCATGACCGCCGAAGACCCGGTTGAATTCCAGTTGGCTGGCGTGAACCAGGTCCAGATGAAAGAGCAGATCGGATTGAACTTCGCGGCTGCTCTGCGATCGTTCTTACGGCAAGACCCCAACATCATCCTCGTCGGCGAAATTCGAGACTTTGAAACGGCAGAAATTGCCATCAAGGCTGCGCTCACCGGTCACTTGGTGCTTTCCACGCTTCACACCAACGGCGCGCCGGAAACGATTACCCGTCTGATGAACATGGGTATTGAACCTTTCCTTGTGGCCACATCGGTGCACCTGATCTGCGCCCAGCGCCTGGTGCGCCGTATTTGCAAGGACTGTGCCGAAGTGGTCGAGGTTCCTCCGCAGACGCTTATCGATGCAGGATTTACCCCGGAAGAATCGAAGACGGTGAAGATTCAGAAGGGGAAAGGCTGCGGAGTCTGTAACAACACGGGTTACAAGGGCCGTTGCGGTTTGTACGAGGTGATGGAAGTCGACGACGAGGTTCGGGAACTGGTCCTGGTCGGCGCTTCGGCCGTGGAATTGAAGAAAAAGGCGATTGAACAGGGAATGATCACATTGCGGCGCAGCGGACTGATCAAAGTTGCGGCAGGCATGACCACGCTCGAGGAAGTCGCGCGCGAAACGATCCATTGATTCTTTGTAGGCACTGAAAAGGGAGACAACTTCTTATGGGTTTATCGTTAAGCGATCTGCTCAAACGAATGCTGGAGATGAATGGCAGCGATTTGCACATTACTACCAACTCGCCGCCACAGATCCGCGTCCACGGCCACCTGGTGCCGCTCGATTTGCCGCAGATGACTCCGGCCGAAACCAAGCAGCTGGCCTACAGCGTGATGACCGACTCGCAGAAGCACCGCTTTGAAGAGAGTCTGGAACTCGACTTCTCCTTCGGCTTGAAAGGACTGGCCCGCTTCCGTGCCAACGTCTTCAATCAACGCGGCGCCACGGCTGCCGTCTTCCGTCTGATTCCATTCGAGATCAAATCGTTCAACCAGCTCGGTCTGCCCGCTGTGGTCAGCAAGATGTGCGACAAACCCCGAGGACTGGTGCTGGTCACGGGGCCGACGGGTTCCGGTAAATCGACCACGCTGGCCGCCATGATCGACAAGATTAACAGCGAGCGCCACGATCACATTCTGACTATCGAAGATCCCATCGAGTTCGTGCACATGAACAAGAACTGCCTGGTCAATCAGCGCGAATTGCACGCCGACACCAAGAGCTTCACCGACGCTCTGCGCGCCGCACTCCGCGAAGACCCGGACGTGGTGCTGATCGGCGAAATGCGTGACTTGGAGACCATCGAATCTGCGCTGCGCATCGCAGAAACCGGCCACTTGACCTTCGGCACCCTGCACACCAACTCGGCGACTTCGACCATCAACCGTATCATCGACGTCTTCCCGGCACACCAGCAGCCGCAGATCCGAGCCCAGCTTTCGCTGGTGCTCGAAGGCATCATGTGCCAAAGCCTGATCCAGAAGATCGGATGGCAAAGGCCGCGCCATGATCATGGAAGTGCTCGTGCCCAATGCGGCCGTCCGCAACCTGATCCGCGAAGACAAAATTCACCAGATTTATTCGTCCATGCAATCCGGCCAGGAAAAGTTCGGAATGCAGACGTTCAACCAGTCGCTGGCTACCGCCTTCTTCCAGAAGCAGATTTCGTTGGAAACGGCTCTGGCGCGCTCCAGCAACGTGGATGAACTGCAGGAAATGATCAACCGTGGCGCCAGCCTGACCAACCGGCCAGCATCGGGAGGATCAAGTTTGGCTCGCGGAGCGGCTCCCTCCAAGCACTAATGGCAGTCGGAGCCAGGAATTCGAAGCACCGTTGTTCGAAGCAGGTATGTCAGTGAGGAGAGGCTAAACCATGCCAGTCTTTACATTTTCAGGCAAGGATGCGTCGGGACAGAGAGTAGCGGGCGAGCGGATCGCCGCCAACAAACAATCGCTGGCGCAAGCATTACGGCGCGAGCGTATCACTCCGGGCGCCATTCGTGAAAAGGGCAAAGAATTTTCCATGCCCACTTTCGGCACCAGCAAGGTCTCGACCAAGGACATCGCGATTTTCTTCCGCCAGTTCTCGGTCATGATCGACGCCGGCCTGCCCTTGGTGCAGTGCCTTGAGATTCTCGCCGCCAACCAGGAGAACCCCTCCTTCCAGAAGACTTTGACCGGCGTGCGTACCACGGTCGAAGGCGGCGCGACCCTGGCCAACGCGATGCGACAATTTCCTGTGGTCTTCGACGACCTCACTACCAACATGATCGAGGCCGGTGAAACCGGCGGTATTCTCGACATCATCTTGCAACGACTGGCAGTGTACGTCGAGAAGGCGGTGCGCTTGAGAGCCGCCGTGAAGTCTGCCTTGATCTACCCCGTTGCAGTCGTCGGCATGGCGGGGCTGATCGTCGGCGCCCTGCTCAAGTGGGTCGTCCCCATCTTCGCCAACCTGTTTGCCGGGTTGGGCGTAGCCCTGCCTCTTCCCACTCGAATCACCATAGGGATGAGCGCGTTTGTGCAGAGCTTCTGGTGGATCTTCCTGGTGGGCGGTATCGGTCTTTGGTGGGGCACGAAACAGATCCGCAAGAATCCTCGCGGGCGCTACTACTTCGACAAAGGGATGCTGCATCTGCCGGTGATCGGCGGACTGCTGCGCAAGATCGCGGTTGGCCGCTTTACGCGAACCCTTGGCACCCTGATCACCTCGGGCGTCCCGATTCTCGAAGGCTTGAGCATCACGGCGAAAACTTCAGGCAACGCCGTGTTGGAAGAGGCGCTGATGAAGGTGCGCAAGGCCATCGAAGAGGGCCGCACCATCGTCGATCCACTGCGCGAGTGCGGTGTGTTTCCCAACATGGTGACGCAAATGATCGGCGTCGGCGAAGCCACGGGCGCGATGGATTCGATGTTGCAGAAGATCGCCGACTTCTACGAAGAAGAAGTCGATGCCGCGACCAAAGACATGCTGGCCATGTTGGAACCCGTCATCATCGGTCTGCTCGGCGTCAGCATCGGCGGCATCGTCGTTTCGCTGTACATGCCGCTGTTTGCCATGATCGCCAAACTGGCTGGATAAAGAAACAGGTTTCAAAGTTTCAGAAGTTTCAAGGTTGCCACGTTGATTTGGGATGCTGTCGTGCGACTCAGGAACCTTGAACTTCGAAACTTTGAAACCTTGAAACTTTGAAACCTTGGGTTTTCATGCAATCGACGTTTGACGAGCGAAATTGGCTGGGTTGGCTGGTCCGGGTCCGGATTTTTATTCTGACTCTGCTGCTGGCTATTGAACTGGCCGTCGCACAATTCAGTCCAGCGCCCATGCCGTGGCGGCTGTTCCTCAGCACCATCTTCTTTTGGTACAGTCTTTCCCTTTTCTACATCCTGCTCCTCTCGTTCTGGCAGGAACATCGTCTGCAGGCCGCGTTGCAGGTCCTCACCGACGTCGTTCTCGTCAGCCTGGTCGTCCACGAAACGGGTGGCTGGGATAGTTCCCTGAACTTTCTCTATCCGCTCGTCATCATCGTGGCCAGCGTTCTTCTTCCTCGGATTTGGGCGGGGCTGGTGGCTGCTCTGGCATTCATCCTTTATGGGACAGTGCTGGAGTTGAACTACTACGCCATCATCCCTTCGTATTGCACCACCCATCCCGGGGTTAAGGCGCTGCAGGCCATCATCTTCGTCAATCTGTTTGCATTCCTGGCAGTAGCCTATCTGGGAGGCTTGCTCACGGCGAAACTGCGCCAGGTGGGCGTGCAACTCAAAGACACAAGTGGCGCGCTCGAGAGTCTGCAGGCGCTGCACGAGAACATCGTTCAATCGATCAGTAGCGGATTGATCACCACGGGGCTCGACGGGCGCATAACGTTGGTGAATGCCGCCGGCCTGCGTTTGCTGGAGTGCAGCGGAGCAGAACTGATCGGAATGCCGGTCAGCCAGCTCTTTGTGGACCCGTTGCCGAACGTAAATTCGCAGCAGGCGCACGGGGAAGTTCGCTTCGATCCACCCACCAAGTTCCGCAAGACGCTGCGGGTGCGGGTAACCGCGCTGACCGTTCCGGAGCGCGGCGATCTGGGCTACGTCTACGCGCTCGATGATCTCACTGAAATTCGACGTCTTGAGCGGGAAGTCCGCATGCAGGATCGCTTGGCTGCGGTCGGCCGGCTCGCGGCCGCGATCGCGCATGAGATTCGCAATCCGCTGACTTCCATCGCGGGTTCGGTCAGCATGCTCTCAGGCGTCCCTGAGATGAATGAGGACCACCGCCGCTTACTCGACATCGTGACCCGCGAGTCCCAGCGGTTGAACGCAATCATCACCGATTTCCTGGCGTACTCGCGCACCAAGCAATATCACTTCGACAAGGTCGACCTCATCCAGTTGCTTGAGGACACGTTGACGCTCATGGATCACCGGATGACGGCCGAGAAAACCGGGATCACGATTCATCGGAAGTTCGCCGCGCATCAGGCTCTGGTACTTGCCGACGGCGACAAACTGAAGCAGGTTTTCTGGAATCTGTGTGAAAACGCCGTGCGCGCGATGAAGTCCGGCGGCACTTTAACCGCCGCGATCGAGTCGCTCGGCGAAAACTGGCAGGTCTCGTTCATCGACACCGGGACCGGGATGACTCCGCAGCAGATCGAAAAAATTTTCGAGCCGTTTCAATCGAACTTTGAGGGCGGCACCGGCCTCGGCTTGGCGATCGTCTATCAGATCGTGCAGGCGCACGAAGGCAAGGTCTGGGCGCGCTCCAAGCCGGGGCAGGGTACGACGTTCGTCCTGCGAATGCACCGGCTGGATGCGGAGCGGACAATTTCCACCGGAAAATCGGTCACGGCAAACAATGAGAAGAGCCGCAATCAGCCGGTATCCCAGCCCATGGCGGTAGCGGCCGGAGGAGGCGCGCGTGGCTAACATTCTGGTTTGCGACGACGAACGCTCCATCTGCGAAATGCTCGACATCTCGTTGCGCCGCGAGGGGCACCGCGTTGAAACCGTGCAGTCGGGCCAGGCGGCGAAGAGCAAAATTGACGGCGCTCTCTACGACGTCATCATCACCGATATCAAGATGCCGAACATCGATGGCATCGAAGTGCTGCGCCACGCTCACAAGGTCTCGCCAGATTCGGCCGTTATTCTGATCACCGCCGTCGATGACTATGAAGCTGCTGTCGAAGCCGTGAAAGCCGGCGGCGCCACCGATTACATTCGCAAGAACCCGGGCCTGGTAGACGAAATCAAGCTTGCGATCAATCGGGCCCTGGAAAAACTCGTCCTCAGCAAGCAGAACTTCGCCTTCCGCCGGGACGCTGCCGCTAGAAATTCACTGGACAACATCATTGGCTCCAGCGGAGCCATGGAAAAGCTCAAACAGACAGTACGCACGGTGGCTTCGACCGCCAGCACGGTACTCATCCATGGCGAGAGCGGTACGGGAAAGGAATTGGTCGCTCGTGCCGTTCATGTCTGCTCCCCGCGCGCGACGGACGCGTTCGTCTCGGTCAATTGTGGAGCTTTCCCTGAAACGCTGCTGGAAAGCGAGCTATTCGGCTACCTGAAGGGCGCCTTCACCGGGGCGAACCAGAACAAGCGTGGACTCTTCGAAGTTGCCGACGGCGGCACCATCTTCCTCGACGAAATCAGCGAGATGACCCTCGCGATGCAGGTGAAACTGCTGCGCGTGCTGCAGGAGCGTACGGTCCGTCCGGTGGGCAGTGCGAGCGAAATCTCCATCGATGTTCGCGTCATCGCGGCTACCAACCGCGATCTTGACAAGGCTGTCGCCGAGAACCTGTTTCGGGAAGATCTCTACTATCGCCTGAATGTGATCCCTATCCGTGTGCCGCCCTTGCGCGAGCGCCGCGAAGATATTCCCCTGCTCGTGAATCATTTCCTCAAGAAATATGCCACCGCCGCTGGCCGCAGCATTTTGCGCGTGAATGCCGCGTCGCTTGAATCGCTCTGCGGATACGAGTGGCCGGGGAACGTCCGCCAGCTCGAGAATACGGTGGAACGTGCGGTAGCTCTCGAAACGGCCGAAGAACTCCACGTGGAACTGCCGGCTGAACGTCCTAAGGCACGGGCCGCCGCGGCTTCCGCGAATGGAAGTTCTTTGCCTGAAGTAGGGGCCGAACTTACTCTTCCCGAAGGCTTTGGGATGGAAGGCTACGTTGCGGGCATTGAGCGCTCGCTGCTCCAAAACGCCCTGAACCAGAGTGGCGGCGTCCAAACCAAGGCTGCCGATGTTCTTGGCATCTCTTACCGGTCATTCCGGCACCTAATGAAAAAATACGGGCTCTGACCGTTTCGCCTGTGGAAATGACACCAGCGAGCTAACCGAACCCGGAAAAAAATCAAGGATATCGTGTAAATTGTGCCTTCGTTCCCAGTATGGTCGGCACTTTCGACTAAGGTGTTCACCTGAATTAAGGAACTCGCTCTGGCAGTCTTAGTCCCCGTTCCAAAATTGTTTCCCGGCTGATTCTTACAACTTTTGTCGGACGACCGTTTCCCCCAACCGATACCGAAGAACACTATCCTTCAGGATAGTGCTCAGCACCACGCTGTATGCGCATTTTCATGCGTTTTTTCGGCACTTGGTGCGATCATACGACCACCATTCGGCAATTTCTAAGAGGTGAATTCCGATTCCCGGAGTTTAGACCTTGCCTGCAAGTCGCTGTGGAAAAGACTCTTTGTGCCCGGCGAGGGCGAAAAATCTCAAAATGGCAACGTGGATGCTATTGAAATTGGAAAGAACAGCCGCGCACCTACCAGGTGAGGCAAATCAAAAAAGGGGAGGATGGGATGAAAGAGCAGACTGTTCGGCTCGGTCCACGCGAACAGCAGATCGTTGAATTGCTGTTGCAAGGATGCGACAACGCCGAAATCGCCAGCCAGCTCAACATGGCGCGGCGAACCGTAAAAGCTCATTTCAACCGGTTGTTTCTCCGTTTTGGAATTACCGGCGGAATCAAGCGAGTCAAACTCGCGACCCTGTTATACCGGAGGCAAACATGTCTGCAACCGAACGTTATGGAAACCGTGTCCCAAGTGAGCGTGAGCACCGAGTCATCGAGCTCGTTGCCGAAGGCCTGAAAAATAAAGAGGTCGCTGATGCGATCGGGACCACCGAGCATGTAGTGAAGAACTACCTGCGGGTGATCTACGACAAGCTCGGTCTCTGGAACCGGGTCGAGTTGGCGTTGTGGTACGAAGCTCGACGGTCTCCCGCAGCACTTCTGATGCAGTAATCTACAACTGAAGGTGTTCCAAGGATTTGTCGGGGTGAGTGTGTAAGTCCGCTTAGCCCCGCCGCAAGTCCCTAATGGCAGCCAAAGGCTTGCAGATTACGCAAGCGTTCGCCTGCTCCGGCAACGCCCTTCTGCGCTGCGGAGTCGAGCAGCACGCGTCCCTGATCGCAGTTCTTCGAAACGCCGTCGCCTCTCAAGTAGAGATCGGCCAGCAGCAGTACCGCTTGGCCATTGTGTTTCGCGACGGACTTCCACAGCCATTGTGCAGCCTCACTGCTGTCGCGGGCCTGCCCACCCGTTCCGCTAAGATAGCGCTGAGCCGTCGCGAGTTCCTGTGCTCCTCCCGTTTGACCGGCAGATGAGTCGTTCTTTGACTCGGAGGTCTCGTTCGGAGTCGGCAGTGAAGTCTTCCTCGCCGTTTGAACTTTGGCCGGTTCGCTGTTGCGGGACGCTGCCCCATTCGCTCGGGACGGTGTCGGTGCGGCAGGTGTCGCGTCCTTAGGCGGCGCAGTCTGTTCCGGATTACTGGCCGCTGGCGATGGGACAGGGCCTGAAGGGGCTGCGTCCGTTACGGGAGCCGGTGGAGGCGGCGATGCCCCATGAGAGCTCGCCGCATTCTGTGATCCGCGCCACGCCATGTAACCTAGACCGCCAATGATAATCACCAGCAGCACAGCGATGTAATATCGGGAATAGGACCGCGGCGGCTCGTAGTCCCAGTGTTCATCTTCCGCGCGCGCTGTGCGGAAGCTCTGAAATAGCGACAGCGAATCATTTCCCGCCGCCGGAGAATTGAACACCGGTTCAGGCCTCTCCTGTTCAGGTTCGGCATAGGATTCTTCCCCAGCTTCATCTTCAGGAATACGACCTGGGGAAACGTAATCTCGATCAGAGTGATTGGATTCGATGCCGGCGAAAGGGCTGTCCGGAAGTTGGCCAGCCCGACCATTCACCGGCTCAGCATTTTCGCGCGAATTTTCTTCTTCGCGCGAGACCTCTCCGGGCTAGATCGCGATTCATTCCGGCCCCGCACATTCCGCAAAACTGATGCGTTACCGGATTTTCATGGCCGCAGGAACCGCAGAAGCGAAGCTCCGGCCGGCGCTGTTTTGAGAATGCTTGTCCCGCACCGGAAGAGTTCGCAGGAGTCTCTGCGCGTGCCGCAGTGGAGGGTGCGCTAGCGATCGCGTGCTTATCCTCACGTTCCAGCTCGCGCAACAGCTCAAGAACTGCCTCGTCGCGTCTTTCCGGCGGATTGGTGAAATATACCTCAGCCCAACGGCCCATATTCTCGGCCAGGAGCGGGTTCAGCAGAGGATTGAGTTCTGGATGGGACGGCGCGTCGGTACCCTCAGAACGGTCGCTTATACGTGCCAAACGCTTCTCCTGTACAAACTGTAGTCGAGGAACAAGCTGAATCGGTGTGTATGATTGCACTCCGCGAACAGAAGGTTGTCAATTGTTCGAAAACTGTTGCTTGCCGAGGAGTCCGAAAGGGCACTCTTAATTGCAGGTTTTACGGTATGCCGGCTCGAATTGATCGAGTTGCGCATCGCGTTGCGACGTGAACCTTCCCTTAGAAGTTTTGCCATAGAGCTCGGCACCCGGACAGTAGTAGAGGGCCGTTCGCTCATCGACCCAGACCTGAACCGAAGGGTTGCCCTTGTCCTCTGGAGGCGCTGGCTCTTCAGCCAGCCCTAGACGTATCAGCATCCGATCAAAGACAGACAGGTTGGCGTCTGCAGCTGCTTTCTTGTGTGCCGCCTCCGTGTTCGGCACACCCGCTGAACTCGCAGGATGATTCGACCAGACTCCCCACCAGATGACGCAGGCCACAAGGATCAGCGCGATTACCAAATACACATCGCCCCGTCTTGCATTCCAGAATTCAGCTACCGATCGCCGCCGGCTGCCGGAAGACAATTTTTCCAGGAATTCACGCGCGGCTGCGGCAGAACTCCAGTCGCCAGGAGGAGTTCGCTTTTGTATGAGCGCTGTTTCAGATTCTTCCTCAACGGTGACCTCTTCCTGCTCGATGGTCTCGTTTTCCTGGTGCTTTAATTCTTCGTTAGGCTCTGCTTGTTCGTGCTCTAAGACCTCGGCCGCGGATTTCTTGGCCTCACTCGAGATCCTCAGTTCGTCCGAGCCGACGGCGCCCGGCGGAACGATCTTTTCGAGGGCGTCTTGTAACGCATCGTCCAGGTTCGAAATCTGCCCTCGAGATTCCTCCACGGCGGTGCCTGCGCTCGCTTCATTCGCGAAGGCCTCGGGGCTGTCTTTGGCTTCGGAGTCCTGCATGTGCCAAAGCGATGCCATCTTGCTTTGCATGCTTGGGGACTCATAGTCCGCTGCGCGAGGCGATCCGCACTCGCCGCAGAATTGTTCTCTTTCCAGGAGCGGATGGCCACACTTGCGACATACGTTAACTTTGGCCGTCGCGGACGCAGCCTGCCCGGTAGCTTCTATCTTGCCCGCCGGTTTGTCGACCATGGCAGCCAGACTCGGTTGCAGTTTCTCCAGAGCATTCAGCATGGCGGCGCGTTCGTCCGCCATCGACTTCTTCCAGGTAAGTTCTTCGTCGCGGACCAATGCTTCTGTAACCAAGCCCGCCATTAATTGGGACGTGTGTACATCCTGTTCGCTGAAGGCGTGCGGAGTCGCGTAGTAGAGCTCTAACACTCCGGCGACTGCACCTTCATGGAAAATCGGTGCCAGGATCAACGACTGAATGCCACGACGCTGGCACTCTTTAATGTCGATGTGATTTTCAGAAAAGATATCGCCACAACGCACCACTTGTGCGGTGTTGATGCATGCCGAACAAAGGGCCTTCGTGATCGAAACGACTGTGCCCGCCGGCAGTGCTTTGAGTCCAGCAATTGCGGGATAGCGTACTGTTTGTCCGTTTGCGATTGCGACCGCCGCCCCGACGGCTGCGCCAATCTCTACAACGCGCTCCGCGACTAGCGCCATCGCATCGTTCAGGCTCAGCTTCCGGACCTGAATATGATGCTGCGTCTCTACAATCTTTCCCAGAGTGAGCGTGTAATCCGGCTGAGCGCCGGACGCCGGCGATGGTGCGGATGGCGGTATTGCGGGCGCGGGAGTCGACGCTCGCTCCTTCGCTTCGACCAGGTCCCGTTTCAACTGGAGACGCAAGTCGAGTTCCCGCAGCCCTCGATTATGTTCCTGCAGTACGAAAGCCGCTTCCAGCAGCTTATCGAGAGCCTGCTCGTCAAAAACGGGATTTTCTTTCTCCTCAGACACCGTCAGGATTTCCACGGATGGAAGCCGTCCTCGCCACACTTATGATCTAGCCGCCAGAATGTGAATATTCCATTGCACGTCCCGCGCCAATACGGAAATCGTAGTCCGCATTTGGACTGATTTTTCGTTTTCATTGGGGGATCGGACGCCTTGGCGGCCCCTTGGCTGGGCCTTCATCTCGCAATAGTTTAACCCTCAGCCGCCCGGCATGCGAGTGATCTTGTAAGAACGTCCCACCAGTTCGGGGAAGAACGGCGCTCCAGAGAGTAATAGTGACTGGTAACAGTTACCGCAGAGAACTGCACATCGGAAGCAATTTCTTACTCGGTCGCAGGCACAGGTTGCTGCGGCTGACCTTCGTTCTTTGCGCTGAGATAGAAGTGCACTGCCGGGGTAATGATGAGCGACAAAATCATCGAGATCAGAACGCCGCCGATCACTGCGATCGCCAGGGGTTGCAGCATCTGTGAGCCCGCACCGAGAGCAAATGCCAGAGGTGCCATGCCGGCCACCGTCGCGAGCGCTGTCATCACAATGGGACGCAGCCGGCGGCGAGCGGCTAGTAGCATGGCCTTCTCGGCGGATTCTCCCATGCTCCGCATTTTCTGATCCGCATCGAGAAGCAGAATCCCATTTTTCGCCACGATGCCAATCACCATGATCATCCCCATGAACGAGGAGATATTAAACGTCGTTCGCGTGATCACCAGGGCGATGAATACCCCAGACGTGGAGAGCAATGCGGAGGAGAGAATCGCGATCGGCGCCGCGAAGCTGCCGAATTCAAAGAGCAACACGATGAAGAGCAGCAGGATGGCGAGGATCAGCACGATCACGAGATCGTGAAAGTTGCTCTGCTGCTCCGCATATTGCCCGCCATACATAATGCGGATGCTGGCCGGAATGTGCAGCGCGTCCACGGCTTTCTGAACATCGGCCATGCCGCTGCCGAGCCCGCGACCTTCCAGCCGGGCAGTCACGGCAACGTCCCGTTGCAAGTTCTCGCGCCGGATCTCGGTCTGCCCCGGTGTCTCCACGATCTGCGCTAGCGCTCCTAACGTGGCCGTGTGTCCCGTGCTACTCACCAGCAGAGTGTCACGCATCGCGTCAAGACTGGCTCGATTGGCCGCCGGGAATCGAACTCGAATCGTGTACGCCCGGTCGTTGGCAACTACCGGCGTTGGAGAAGGCTCGCCTTCGAGAATGGCCGAGGCATCGAGCGCAACTTCTTCGGCGGTGAATCCGGCGCGTGCCGCCACGCTGGGATCGACCTGGAATGTCACTGCGGGTCCGCTAATCGTGTTGTCAATACCGTTGAGAATGTCCACAACACCGTGAATCTTGCCGATGGCATCGGCCACTTTTGGTGCCCACTCCTCCAGTTGTTTCGGATCCTGCGAAAAGAGCTTGATCTGGATGGGCTCCGGTGCCGACGTTAGGTCACCGATCATGTCCTGCAGAACCTGCGTGAACTCGATGTCCAGGGCCGGTTCTTGTTGCTTGATGTCTGCTCTTACCTCCGCAATAATCTCGTCGATGCCGCGATCGCGATCGGATTTCAGCTTTACCAGGACGTCGCCGGTGTTGGCTTCGGTCACCGCGGCTAAGCCAAGTTGCAGTCCCGTACGCCGGGAGGTGCTTTCCACTTCCGGAACCTTGCGAAGCATCTGCTCAATGTGTCCGATGACTCGGTTCGTCTCCGCGAGTGAACTGCCGGCCGGCATAATGTAGTCGAGAACGAATCCGCCTTCGTCCATCTCGGGTAGCAGATCAGTGTCCGTGAGAGTGAAGCACACGTACGAAGCCACAATCAGCCCCACGCTGAAAACCACGAGCAATAACCTGCGCTCCAAAGCGCGCCGTAACCAGTGCTCATGAAAATTCACAATGCGGAGAAAGAATCCGCTCAGATGCTTTTCTTCCGCCGCCAGAATTCTCTTGGCTTCCTCCTCCGGTGAGGAGGGTTGATCGGGAGGCGTGCCATCGGGGGCCGAAGCGTCCGCACCGCCGTCCTTCTGTTTCTTCCCTTTGATGAAGTACTGGCTCAGATTTGGCGTCCACGTCATCGCCAGCGCGAGTGAGGTGATAAGCGAGACGCTCATCGTTACCGCCAGCGCGCGAAAGAAAACTCCATAGACTCCTGTGATCACGATCAGCGGAATGAATACGACTACCGGAGTGATCGTCGACCCGATCAGTGGGATCGTAATTTCTTGCAATGCGCTGTGAATGGCTTCCAGCCGCGACTGTCCCAGGTCCCGATGCAGCACGATGTTTTCGACGACTACGATTGCATCGTCGATCACCAGTCCCACGGCAGCGGCGAGACCGCCGAGAGTCATCAGGTTGAAGGTCTCGCCCATCAGTTTCAGCGCGATGAACGTGACCATCACGGTTACAGGAATGACCAGTCCGGCGACCAGCGACGTTCCCCAATCACGCAGGAAAACCACCAGAATGATGGAAGCGAGAAGCAGCCCCAGCAGGATCGCGTCCCGCACGCTCTTGATCGATCCATTGACAATGATGGACTGATCGTAGAACGGCTCGACGTGAATTCCCGGCGGCAGTGTTTTCCGGATGTTCTCGATTTCGTTGTGAACTTCCTGAGCCACCTGCACCGTGTTTCCGTCGGGCTGGCGATTAATATTCAGCAGCACCGCGGGCTTACCGTTCGCGGTCACTACCGTATACACGGGCATCACGCTAGGCGCGACCGCGGCTACGTCCCCAATGCGAACCGGAATGCCTGTCGTCGTGTTCTTGATGACGGTGTTGGCAATCTCTTCCGGCGTCTTTACCTGCCCGTTGACTAGAGCGAGATAGAGTTGATGATTGCGCTCGAGCAGTCCCGGTGAGTCGATCAGGTTTGTTCGCCGAACCGCGTCAAGAATGTCGGATACCGTTACGCTCGCCGTAAGCAGCTTGGCCGGATCAGGTGTGATCTGAAACTCTGGCTCCTGCCCTCCTTGCACAATCACCGTCGAGACGCCTTCCAGACGATTGAGGCGCGGCTTCAGTTCGTACGTCGCCATCTCCCACAGTTGCGTCTGCGGCATGGTGTCGGAGGTGAGACTGTACCCAATGATGGGAAACGCGGCGAAGGTTAGCCGGTGCGCTTCAATTTTGGCGGTCGAGGGAAGTTCCGGTTGTATGCGTGAAATCGCTGCATTTACATACTGCAGCGTCTGGAACATATCCACGTCCCAGCGAAAGTACAGGTCAATTTCTGCCGATCCGCGACTCGTAATGGATCGCACCGTCAGCAATCCGGGCACGCTGTTGACGGCCTCTTCCAGCGGACGCGTGATCGTGACCATCATCTGGTCGATCGGCATCACGCCGTTATCCACCGCGACCAGCACGCGCGGAAAGTTTGTGGACGGAAACACCGAGACAGGGATGGTGAACGCCAGGTACGCGCCCAGCAATCCCAATGTCAGAATCAGGAAGATGACCGGCCGCGAGTGTTGCGCGACCCAGTACTGGTTCTTGGCCCCGACTTTCTCCGAGTTCACGCCATCGCTCCGCAGTGATTATTTTTCACTGGATCCCTCACTGGGAGCCTTCGATCCCTCGGCGGTGGGCTTTGCTTCATCAGCCGGAGCCTCGGCTGCCTCGATCTTGATCTTGGTCTTGTCGGGCAACCCGTAAGCGCCGCTGGAAATGACCTTGTCGCCCTCTTTCACCCCTTCGACAATCTGCACGTCATCGCCATTGCGGATGCCAAGCTTGACTCCCTGCTGGTGGGCGAGGCCGTCGGATCCGGCAAGCATGACTGTCGTCGATCCATCAGGCGCCGTGAGCACCGAGTTCTTCGGTACAACCAGAGCATCCTTTACGGTTTGCGCTGTAACCGAAACCTGCACGCTGGTTCCCGGCTTCAATTGATGTTTCGTATTCTTGGCTTCGAACCAGACTTCTACCGTCGTGCTGTTGGGATCGAGCGCGGGACTGACTACCGTGACTTTGCCTTCGATGGGCTTCTCGATTCCCGGCACGGTCATTGTTCCTTTGTCGCCGACCCGCAGTGCCGCAGCATCATCTTGCGGAATGTGCGCCTTGGCAATCACCGTGGAGATATCCATGACCGTAAGCAGTGGCGTTCCCGCTGCGGCCATTTCGCCGGGATAAAGTGGACGATCGGTAATCACGCCGCTGATTGGGCTGCGGATCTCCGAATAACTCAGTTGCGCCTCCGCCCCCATGTACTTGCCCTTGGCCGACTCGAGTTGTCCCGCCGCGGCTTTCAATCCTTGGGGCTTGCCAATCGCCATTAAAGCATCCAGATGTTGCTTGGCAATGGCGTACTGGTTCTTGGCCTGCGTGAAATCGACCCGCGACTGGTCGAGTTCTTTTCGTGGAAGGGCGCCTTCTTCAAATAGCTGCTGGCGGCTCTCGAAAACCTTCGATTGCGCGTCGAGTGCCTGCCGGGACTGCTGTTCATCCGCCTCGGCCTTTTGGATCTCTTCCGGCAGACTCGCTGCAGTCGTAGTCTCGTACGTCGCTTGTGCCTGATCGAATGCGCCTTTGTTGTCTTGCGCAGCCGCCGACAGGTCGCGGTTTTCGAGAACCGCGAGTAACTGTCCCTCTTTCACCGCGCTTCCGCGCTTCACCAGAAACTTCTGCACGGGGGCGCTGATCTTTGGGACGATCGCGGCCTGCTGCAATGGAAACAAAATGGCCTGGGTGGTGATCACCCGTTGGATGGTGGTTTTTTCCACGGCAGCGGCTTGCACAGTGACGGTGGGCTCTTTCTCGCCCTTCTCAGAGGAACAGCCAGCCGCAAGCAGCAGGCCGGAACAAGCCACCACGAGCGCAGGAATTCGAAGTCGTCCAAGCGGGCGGTGAGTCTTCCACGTACACGGGATAAGATCTGGGTCCAGTTCATTTCGTTCTAGAAACTTCCTGTCAGGGTCTGTAAGTTGGCGACCGCGATACGATAGCGCGACTGTCCATCGTCATACGCATTACGCGCCAATGTCAAAGTGTTCTGCGCATCCACGACTTCCAGCACGGTTGATTCTCCAGCCTGGTAACGCATCGTGGTCAGACGCAGGCTATCGGCCGCAAGTTCTGCGGAGCTGGCGAGTGATTCCATCTCCGAGCGCGACGTCTCGGCTTCGCTGTAAAACTGGCGCAAATGGCTGAGCAGCTGCTTCTGGGCGTAGGTCAACTCCACGTGCGCCTGATCGCGGCGCAATTCCGCCTGCTTCAGCTTGCTGCGGTCCGCACCCCAGCTAAAGATCGGTATCTGTAATGAAGCGACCGTTGAGTAGCCGAGATTGCGAACGCCATGGCTGGTCACGGCGAATTGGTTCGAGTCGATGCCGTACAAATAATCCAGGCTCAGCGATGGCAGCAATCCTCCCCACGCCGCCGTGACTTCATGATTTGCCATCTGGTATGCCGCTAACGCTGCGCGTAAGTCTGGATTGTTCTTTTTCCCCGACGCTTCTACCTCTGCGAACGGCGGCAGAGGCTCGGGAGTCTGCAGATCGTCTACGACCGCGAAGTCCTGATTGAAATCGGAAAACAGCAGAACCGCCAGATCCAGCCGGCTGCTTTCCATCGTGATTTGGGCTTCCTGCAGATCGCGCTGCTGTTGCTGGTTCTGAATTCGCGCCTTGATTACATCGGCATGCGCGACTTCCCCACCGTTCTCTAGCTTCTGGCTGATATCGAGAAATCGGGACGCCTCCGCCGCGGCACGTTGCGCGGTCGCGTACTTGCGCTGGGCAACGACCAGGCCGTAGTAAGCCTGCGTCACGGTGACGACCAATCCGCGAGCTGCGATCTCGGCCTTGGCCCGCGCTTGCGCCAGTGCCGCCGAGGAGCGCCGGTAGTCGGCAACATTCGTAAGCGAGAGCGCCTCATGCACGTCTCCCTGGCTGATGTATTCGTGGACTCCGTTATTGGCGATGAAACGCGCCGTTGAGCACGTCGCCGTCGGGCTCAGGCAGGTTACCGGAAGTGGTCCAGTCCCCTGCGTATAAATGAAAGAGTTGTTGTAATTCACGTCTGGCAGAAGGCTGGCTCGAGCCTGCACGCGATCCTCGCGCGCCAGACCCAGATCGGTGACAGCAGCCGACCGGTACTGCGGATCATTCTGGCGGGCCCGTTGTAGCGCGTCCTGCAATGTGACGGTCAGTGGCGCGCCTTGCGACGGCGAGGCCAGCGTCACCTGTGCATAACTCGCGACCGCACATGCCAACAGGCCCAAAATGAAAACGCTATAAGTGCCACTTTGGGAAAGCTTCAGCGCAACCGATTCTTGCCGCTTCGGATCAGGACTCACTTGCCACCTCTCAAAACAGGGAGAATTCCAATGCCATGAAAACAGACGAGCTAAAGGAGACTGCCGACACACGAGAGACTCCGGGGCGACCGCACCGGCTTCCCGAGAGGCAATAACCCGGGCTTGTCTCGCATCGCGAATGGGCATCCGAAGCTCTGTCATGGTCTTGTGGTCGGACCAGTTTGGAACTCGCTGAGACTATCATGCCCTCCCTGAAAGGCACATGAAAAACCTAAGTCCATATGCCTAAGCCATGGTCACGCAGGTACTTACGCTCCCCTTATCCTTCACGACGAAGAAATGGCGAAAGTATTGCATACGTACAGACGTGTGATTCGGGAACCCAAGGAGGTAACGAACGTGATTGATCTGGACCAGGTGAAAGTAACTCCTCGCGATCAGCAAGTCTTGAATTTGCTGGTTCAAGGCTGCAGCAACAAGGAAATCGGGAGCCAGTTGAACATTAGCCCACGAACCGTGAAACAGCACCTGCGCACGTTATTCCTTCGCGCCGGCATTCGCGAGGGCCGCAAGCGAGTGAAACTGGCGATTGCGATGTTCAACAAAGAAGAGGCGCAATCATGACACCCAGAGAGCGACTGACCGCAAAAGAAATCCAGATCGCCACGCTGGTCTGGGAGGGCCTAACCAATCGTGAGATCGGTCGAATTGTCGGCACCAGTGAGCAGGTGATCAAGAACCACCTGCGCAGTATCTTTGACAAGCTTGGCGTCTGGAGCCGTCTGGAGCTGGCCATATACGTGGCTGGCCACGGTGGCAAGAACTGGCTGGAGGGCGAAGGCGAGAACACGAGTGCACCCTTGACGATGGCTGTCGGCGCAGACTAGGGCCGTTGCCATTCTTTCTGGGGTTACGCTCGAAGCTCAAACAGCGCAAAAGGTTTCACGGCTTGTGCAAGAAAAGGCACCGTTTTCATACCTAAGTACCATTTTTTCAGGCGTTTAAGCCCTCATCTAAGCGGCACTGAAATTGCACTGCTGGTCTTGATACTCAGAGCAGGCTCCGGCAGCCACGGAGCCTGGTTCGCATCTCAGGGGCGAAGCCAGCAAATGGCCTACAAAGAAACTTTCTGGATGGCATGTGACTCGACCGAGCAGTTGCGCGCCGAGTATGGGCCATTCCACACTCGCACCGAAGCCGAAGTCGAGGCCAAGAAGCTCGGATTCGGCTACCTCCTCCGTTACGAACATCTCCTTGGACCTGACGAGGAAATCGAAGAAGTCCGCTGCATCTTTGTCGAGCTTCCGGGTGCGGCGCCCGTCGGAATCGAGGTGAGCCCGGTCACGCTCCACACTCGCTGCGCCACCTGCGGCGAATCTGCCGCCCACGACACGGGATGGAGGGCCGAGGTCTGGGCCGACATCCACGAGTTCGAGCATTCGCGGCACCTGGTGCGTCTCTTCGAACACGCGCGCGGCAAAGGCCTCAAGGAAATCTGCGACTGGCGCGGCTAGAAAACCAACCAAAACACAGAGGCGCTGAGGGATGCAGAGTTTTCCTGAGAGAAAACCTGGGTGCTGCCTGCAGTTTATCTTGCGCAAACCTTCTGGCCAGAGATTTGGAAACGAATTTTCTCTGCGTCCTCCGCGTGCTCTGCGGTAATGATTTTGACTTTTACCTGGATAGCCCGCTCGCCGCGCCGCGATCCAGGAACCAGATCAGCTTCCCGTCCTTCGGCTGAACGAGTTTCGCAGGATATTGCTCGCCCGGCTCATTTCCTTCCAAGACCTCTTTCAGCACCGGAGCTTTATCCGTCCCACTCACCAGAAACGCAACTTCACGGGCTGCATTCAAAACCGGCAGAGTGAACGATAGCCGGTGAGTCTTCAGTTTCTCGACCCAGTTTGCAATCACGAGCCGGGATTTTTCCTTCAGACCCGCAGTCCCTGGGAAAAGTGAGGCCGTGTGCCCATCCGGCCCCAGCCCGAGAAGGATGAGGTCGAATCGCGGAACTCCGCCCGCGTCGAGCTGAAAAAACTTTCGGAGAGTCTGCTCGTAGGCCGCGGCGACCTCGTCCGCGTCGGGATTCTCCGCCGGAATTCGGAATACGTTTCCCGGCGGTACCGGAACTTTCGACAGCATCGCTTCGTTCACCATCCGGTAATTGCTGTCCGGATCGTCGGGTGGCACGTGCCGCTCATCGCCCCAGAAAAAAAACATGCGCTCCCAGGGAAGCGTCGTTCGAGCGTTGGTTGCGAGAAGATTGTAGAGACTCTTTGGAGTTGATCCGCCGGATAAAGCGATGGTGAATCGCCCTCGCGCGCCGACGGCATCATTTGCGGCGTGCACAACTTCTTCGGCTGCCGCCGCGAATAATTCCTGCGGGGTTGTTAGAGTGCGAATTTCGGCCGAGGAACTCACAGTACCGATCTATCCGTTGGCTCGCACGGCCGCGCATCGTGCCGCGCCCAGCAGTCCAGCTTTTTCGTTGGTGACTACTTGGACAGGAATCGATTCGACCAGCGGACTCAAACGTCCCTTGTTCACAAACGCCTCCATAAATCGAGGCCCCTTCAATTTCGGAAGGATCTTGGGCGAAATTCCCCCAGCCAAAAACATTCCACCAGTTGCCATCGTTTTCAGAGCCAAATTGGAAGCTTCTGCGCCGTAGACAGCAATGAAAACATCCAGCGCTTTTTCGGCGAGCGGGTCCGTCCCATCCAGCGCGGCTCCCGAAATGGCCGCGGCCGGATCGCGCTTCTGCATTTCCGACGCAAGCACCGAAGATTCTTTCCCACATCCCGCGTCGCGCAAGAATTCATACACGTTGACTAAGCCTGGTCCAGCGAGAATGCGTTCATAACTCACGTGCCCAAATCGCGCCTTCAGATAGCGAAGCAACTCGATTTGCAGGTCACCCTGAGGAGCGAAGTCGGTGTGCCCTCCCTCACAAGCGAAGACGTGATGCCGGCTTCCATCCCAGAACAATCCAGCTTCGCCGAGGCCGGTTCCAGGTGCGATGACCGCCTGATTTCCGATCACCGGGCCGCTCACTTGATTTAACGGAACCAAGTCGGCTGCGACCAACGCTCCGATTCCCCACGCGCTGGCTTCGAGGTCATTGATCAAAAGCGTTGCGGGGAGTTCGATTTGCTTGGCGAGCCGCGATTGCTCAATCACCCACGGCAAGTTCGATGTTTCGACCCGCCCGTTGCGCACCGGGCCCGCGATCCCAAAACAAGCCGCATCCGGATGTGTTCCCGAATCATGCAGAAACTGGTTGACAATTTCTCCAAGCTCGCTGTGTTCACGACTGGGAAATACGCGCTCTGAAATCAGTCGAAGATGACCATTCTGGGGTTGGAAATAAGCCAGCCTGGCATTGGTCCCACCAATATCGCCGGCCAGAATCATTTTTCGAAGTTCCTCCAGCGGCGGCCGTCGCGTTCCAGCAATTCGTCGGCCTCCTTGGGTCCCCAAGTACCAGAGGCATAGTTGGGGAAGTTCCGTGGCGGAAGCGCCTTCCAAAGATCGAGTACGGGATTCACCACCGCCCATCCCGCTTCCACCATGTCGGCGCGTTGAAACAGCGTCTGATCGCCGATCATGCAATCGTGCAGCAAGCGCTCGTATCCCGTGCTGGGCTGCTTGCCAAAGTATTCCTGATATTCGAAGTTCATGTCCACTGTCCCGAGACGCATGACCGGCCCCGGAACCTTGGCCGCGAACTGCAGCGAGATGCCTTCTTCCGGTTGGATGTGCAGCACCAGTTGGTTCGGCATCAGGTGCTCGACCGGTGTGTCGCGGAACAGTACAAAAGGTGCTCGCCGAAACTGTATCACGATATGCGTGTTGCGCACCGGCATTCGCTTGCCCGTCCGCAGATAAAACGGCACATCCGCCCAGCGCCAGTTGTCGATGGAAAGCTTCATCGCCACGAAAGTTTCGGTGCGTGAGTCTGGCGGAACATCTTCCTCGCTCCGGTATGCGGGAACACGCTTGCCATCTTCCGTTCCATCCCCATACTGTCCGCGCACGCTGCGGCTCAGCACTTCCTCGTCGCTCATCGGCTGGATCGCATGCAGGATCTTCGCCTGCTCATCGCGCACCGCATTCGCGTCGAACGAAATCGGAGGCTCCATCGCCGTCAAGCTGATCAGCTGCATGATGTGATTCGGCACCATGTCGCGCAGTGTTCCGGCGTGATCGAAGTAGCTGCCTCGTCCCTCCACGCCGACCGTCTCGGCCACTGAGATCTGTACATGATCGATGTAACGGCGATTCCACACTGGTTCAAAAATTCCGTTGGCAAAGCGGAATGCCATGATGTTCTGCACCGTCTCTTTGCCAAGATAGTGGTCGATGCGGTAGATCTGCTTTTCGTTCGCAACTTTCAGCAGCTGCTGGTTCAGCGCTTTTGCCGATTCCAGATCGTGTCCGAACGGCTTTTCGATGACCACCCGGCGCCAATGACTGTTGCCCTGTTCCATCAACCCGTTCGCAGCCAACTTTTCCACGATCGGGCCGAAGAAGCTGGGCGCTACTGCCATGTAATAGAAAAAGTTCTGATGGGTCGAGTGCACCTGATCGAGTTTGGCCAGAGCATCTTTAATCCGGCCGTAAAGACCGTCGTCGTCGAAATTGCCCGCGAGATAGTAGAAGCGGCGCTGGAACCACTCCCAAAGGTCGTTGTCGACACACTCGCCACAATAATCCTTGATGTCTTCATAAACCTTCTTGCGAAAATCTTCGTCGCTCCATTGTGTGCGTGCTACGCCGAGAACGGCGAATTCCCGCGAGAGTAGCCCGGCACGGGCGAGGTTATACAGTGCGGGAATCAGCATGCGACCGGTCAGGTCTCCGGCTGCCCCGAAAATCACCATCACACAGGGATCGCCCTGTTTTCCGATTTTTGGCGGCGGCGCTACGTTCGGTTGTTCCGCTACTTGAGCCATGAATCAGTCCTCTTCCGCTATGGTCAGCGTCTCTCTGCGATCTCAGCGTGCTCTGCGGTGAGATGTGTTGGCGTAAACACATCCACAGCTACGCTAGTGACCGCTTTTTGCGCCCGCTTCGATGTGTCCGCCAAATTTCTGCCGCATGGCGGAAAGCATCTTCTCGGCAAACGTATGCTGCTGGCGCGACCGGAAGCGTACGAACAACGCCGCGCTCAGCACGTCCACGGGCACAGCTTCGTCAATGGCCGCCTGTATCGTCCAGCGGCCTTCGCCGGAATCCTGCACGTAGCCTTCATATTCCGACAGCGTCGGATTCTCTGCCAGCGCCATCGAGTCAGATCAAGCAGCCACGAACTGATCACGCTGCCGCGCCGCCAGACTTCCGCGATGTCTGGCAAATTGAGATCGTAACGGATATCTTCCGGCAACTCCTTGCTGGTCGCGTTCTTGAAGATGTCGAACCCCTCGGCATAGGCCTGCATGATGCCGTACTCAATGCCGTTGTGCACCATCTTCACGAAATGACCAGATCCTGACGGGCCGCAATGAATGTACCCTTCTTCGGATGTGCCGCCGAGTTTCTCTCGTCCCGGCGTGCGTGGGATGTCACCGATCCCCGGGGCCAGCGTCTTGAAAATCGGATCCAGCCTCTGCACGGCCTCTTTCGGCCCGCCGATCATCATGCAGTATCCGCGATCGATTCCCCACACCCCGCCGCTCGTCCCAACGTCGATGTAGTGAATTCCCTTGCCTTGCAGTTCCTTCGCGCGCCGCACGTCATCTTTGAAATAAGAGTTGCCGCCGTCGATGATGGCGTCACCGGACTGCATATGTTGTGCGAGCTTCTGTACCGTCTGCTCCGTCGCGGCGCCGGCGGGAACCATGATCCAGACGGCGCGGGGCGGTTTCAGCTTCGAAATCAGATCTTCCAGCGACGACGAGCCCGTCGCGCCTTCTCCAGCCAATCCCTTCACAGCGTCAGGGCTGAGATCGGAGACGACCAGCGAATGTCCGCCGCGCATGAGCCGCCGCGTCATATTCGCGCCCATGCGGCCCAAACCTACCATACCTAATTGCATGACTTGCTCCTTGCTGTGGCGCCGAGATCCGGTTAGCTCCGTTCCCCAGTAGCGCCGGCGTTTTGCCGGACGGCGCGAGAAGTGTTGTCCTCGCAGTTTGTTCCAGCGGCTAAAGAGCTTTCTGTATCGCCGACTGCAGCGTCGCCAGGCCGCTCTTCAGGTCTTTGCCTAAATGTACTCGCAACGCGCGCCTTCCGCGCTCCGCCAGCACTTGGAAGTCGCCGCGCGCCTGCGCCGCTTTTACGACCCCGAACGTGTACTTCTGCCCAGGCACCGGCAGTTCCACCGAATCGTCGCACGTGATCTGCAGAAACACTCCAGAGTTCGGACCACCTTTGTAAGCTTGTCCGGTCGAATGCAGAAAACGTGGACCGAACCCGAGACAAGTCGCCACATGTTTTTTGTCTCGAACGGCATGACGCAGCGCCTGCAGGCTCAGCTCGTGTTCGGAATTCATCTGGATATATCCCAACACCGCAAAGTAATCGCCGGCATGGATGCGGTTCAAATGCGCCTTTAAATATCCAGCCAATGACTTCTCGCTCGCGCTCTTGGCCAACTCGGCGGCATTTTTCTCATCCGTGAATAGCTTGACGCCGCTGTCCTCGAGAATCGGCTTCTCGGGAGGGAGTGAGCCCGTTTTCTCATATTCAGTGGTCAAGTTGCGAGTCGCGATTTTGCTGGCTTCGACGTCCGGCTGATTGAAAGCGTTGATGCCGATGATCGCGCCCGCTACGGCAGTCGCGATTTCCCAGCGGAAGAACTCGGCGCCGAGATCGTAAATGTCGGGCATCGTGATTCGTATGACTGGATGTCCGGCTTTCTCGATCGCCGCCACTTTCGCGTCCTGGTCGGCGTCCCCGCCGTTTTCCAGGCGGACATACGCGAACACGCGATCATTGCCGTAGACCTCGGGCGAAGCGAGTTCTTCGCGGTCTACCGGAATAATCCCTTTTCCTTTTTTCCCCGTCGACTCGGCCAGCAACTGCTCCAGCCATGCCCCCAAGTCCGAAATTCCGGGAGACGTAATGATCGTCACTTTGTCGCGTCCCGCATTCGCCGCCGAGCCCAGTATGATTCCCAGCACTGCGCCAGTATTGCTCTCAACGCTCACACTCGCGCTGCACGCACGAACCATCTCGGCCGCGCGGTCAAGAAACTTCTTCGTGTCCAGACCCATCGCAGCCCCAGGCGCCATCCCGAAATTCGAGAGTGCCGAGTAACGTCCGCCAATCGAAGGACGTCCGAAAAAAACATGCAGGAAATGATCGTGCTCCGCTACCTCCTGCATCTTCGATCCCGGATCGGTGACCGCTACAAAATGACTTCCCACCTTATCGGCGCCGACGACTTGCTTGGTTCGCTCAAAAAAATATTGTTTGAAGATGTTCGGCTCGAGCGTGCTGCCCGATTTGCTGGAAACAATGAACAGAGTTTTCGCGATGTCGATCTGATGTTCGAACGCCTTGACCTGCGCCGGATCGGTGGAATCCAGAACGTGCAGAGTCGGGAACTGCGGAATCCTGCCGAAGGTCATGCGCAATACTTCCGGGCAAAGGCTCGATCCCCCCATGCCCAGTAGCAGGATGTGCTCAAATCCTCGCGTGTGCACTTCCTTCGCGAATTTCTGCAGCGTGTCCTGCTGTGCGAGCTGCTCTTCGACAATATCGAGCCAGCCCAGCCACTTGGATTCATCTTCGCCCGTCCACAGGCTCGCATCGCGGTCCCACAGGCGCTTCATCTTCCCGCCCGACTGCCACTCGGCAATCGTCGATTTAACGGTTGTGGCGAGGGTTTCCGGCAGGGAAGTCTTCAGTCTGCTCACGGTCTTCCTTCTATCCTTTTTGTTGTGTGCTCTTCTCAACCGCTGCAAGCAGCTTGTCGAACGCATCGGCGAAAAGCTTTACGCCGTCATCGGTCAGTTTGTCCGTGACCTGTTTCATCGAAATGCCTGCTTTCGCCAGATCGTCCATCGTCTTCTGCGCCCCCGGAATATCTTCCGTCAGACTATTCCGCAGCTTTCCGTGATCGCGGAACGCGTCGATTGTGGCAGGAGGCATCGTGTTCACCGTGTCGCGGCCAATCAATTCTTCGACGTAGATGACATCTCTGTAGTTCGGATTTTTCGTGCTCGTGCTCGCCCACAACACGCGTTGTGTCTGTGCCCCCTTGGCTGCGAGCGCACTCCACCGTGGGCCGCTGAAAATCCGCTGGTAGGCCTGATACGTGAGTTTTCCGTTCGCGATGGCGACCTTGCCCAGCAAGCTCTTCAACAGGGCCTGCTGCCCGGCATCGGTCGTGCTCTTGAGTTTCTCGTTGATGATGCTGTCGATCAATGTATCGATGCGGCTGATGAAGAAGCTGGCCACGCCTGCCATCTTCTTCAGATTGCCACCCCGTGCGGCCAGCGCCTCCAGTCCGGCGATATACGTCTCCGCGACTTGCTCGTATACATCCTGTGCAAACAGCAGCGTCACATTGATGTTGATGCCTTCGCTGATCGCCTGCCGGATCGCCGGAATTCCCTCCGTCGTCCCGGGAATCTTGATCATGACGTTCTCGCGCTGTACGGCCTTCCACAGTCGGCGCGCTTCGTCCACCGTCTCCTGTGTCTTGCGAGCCAGATAAGGAGACACCTCCAGGCTCACATAACCGTCGCGGAACTTCGATTCCTCATACACCGGGCGCAGCACGTCCGCGGCATCCTGGATGTCGCGAATCGCAATCTGCTCGAACTTCGCTGTTGGACTGAGTCCCTTCTGCGATGCCAGCGAATGCAGCATGTCGTCGTACAGCGAACTGTCGGCGATGGCTTTTTCGAAGATGGCCGGGTTCGAGGTCATCCCCCGCAGCCCATCATCGTCAATCATCTTCTTCAGCTTGCCCGTCGTGAAAAGATCGCGCCGGATGTAGTCCAGCCACATCGACTGACCGTAGGAGAGCAATTCTTTTAGCGGATTCTTCGTGGCTTTCGAACTTTCCAGGACCCCAGTAGGTTGCATGATAGCCTCCACACTTTTTTGGATGACAATAATCGAACCTGAGACGCAAGCGAACGGCGAAGGTAGACCGTTATTTCCCGGCGATCTATTTCCCGCCGATGGCTGCGCGCGCTTCTTCGACCACTTTGTCGACCGTGAATCCGAAATACTTCAACAAATCCTTCAATGGCGCGGACGCCCCGAATCGATGCATCCCGATATTGCGCCCCTTGCTGCCCGTATATCGCTCCCAGCCCAATGTCGCGGCCATTTCGACCGACACTCTTGCCGTCACGTCCGAGGGCAGCACGCTCTCTTTGTACGCCGCCTCCTGCTGATCGAAGATCTCCCAACAGGGCATGCTCACAACGCGTGCCTTCACGCCTTCTGCCTTCAGCTTCTCGTAAGCGTCCACGCACAGCGATACCTCGCTGCCCGTAGCCAGAAGGATGATATCGAGCTTTCCCGGAGAATCTGCCAGCACATAAGCGCCCTTGGCTACCCCGGATGCCGCAGCATACTTCGTCCGATCCAGTGTCGGCAGATTCTGCCGCGTAAGCACGAGCGCGACGGGAGTATGTTGCTGCCGCGCAATGATCTTCCAGGACTCCGTCACTTCATTCGCATCGCCCGGTCGCATCACGAGCAAATTTGGCATTGCGCGCAGACCCGCCAGTTGCTCGACCGGTTGATGCGTCGGGCCGTCCTCGCCGACCCCGATCGAGTCGTGCGTGAAGATAAAGATGGATGGCAGTTGTCCCAGGGCAGCCAGACGAATACTCGCCTTCATGTAATCGCTGAAATTGAAGAAAGTCGCTCCAAAGGCGCGAAGGCCGGAAATCGTCATTCCATTCACGGCCGCAGCCATCGCATGTTCACGCACGCCGAAATGCAGATTCCGCCCCGCGTAGCTTCCAGCTTCGAAATCTCCTGCACCCTCGAATTTCAGAGTCGTCTTATTGGAAGTCGCGAGATCCGCGGAGCCGCCAATGACCCACGGAACATTCTGGGCCAGCGCATTGAGCACCTTGCCCGAACTCTCGCGCGTTGCCACGCCTTTCGCGTCCGCCGGGAATGTCGGAAGATTCTTGTCCCAGCCTGACGGCAGATCGTGATGCTGCATATGGCTCAGCCGCTCAGCCAACTCCGGATTCTTCTGCGAGTATTCCGCGAACATCTTCGACCACTTCGCCCGCAAGTCGGCGCCGCGTTTCCCCACGACTTCACGGAAATGTTCCCGCACTCCGTCCGGCACCAGGAACTTCGCATCTTCCGGCCAGCCGTAGAATCGCTTGACCAGCTTCACTTCTTCCTCGCCCAGCGGTTCGCCATGCGCGGCATTCGTGTCCTGCTTGTGCGGAGATCCGTACCCAATGTGACTGTCCACGATAATCAGCGTCGGACGATCCGTCGTCTTCTTGAAAATCTCAAACGCCCGCGCCAGCATCTGCAGGTCGTTCGCGTCGGCAACACGCGTCACGTTCCAGCCATATCCCATGAATCGGGTCGCGACATCTTCACTGAACGACCAGTTCGCCGGACCATCCAACGTGACATGATTGTGGTCGTACATCCAGCAGAGGTTCGACAACTGCAAATGACCTGCCAGCGAAGCGGCTTCTCCGCCGATCCCTTCCATCAGGTCGCCGTCCGAGCACATCGCGTACACGTTAAAATCGAACACCTCGCAGCCCGGACGATTGAAATTCGCCGCCAGCCACTTGCTCGCAATCGCCATCCCAAGACTGTTGCCTACTCCTTGACCCAGCGGTCCCGTCGTCGTTTCCACACCAGTAGTGATGTGCGATTCGGGATGCCCGGGTGTCCGGCTTCCCAGTTGCCGGAAGTGCTTGATGGCATCCAGCGAGACGGCCACTTCGTTCGTCACCCGCCCCTTGTCATCCACCTGCCGCACTTCTGCCAGATACAACATCGCGTAGAGCAACATGGAGGCGTGCCCGTTGGAGAGAACGAATCGGTCGCGGTTCAGCCATGTCGGATCGGCGGGATCATAGCGAAGGAATTCCGTCCACAGGCTATAGGCCACTGGCGCCAGGCCCATAGGAGCCCCCGGATGCCCGGAGTTCGCCTGCTGCACGGCGTCGATCGCAAGGGTTCGAATGGTATTAATGCTGAGAGTGTCTAACTGCTGGCCCGTCGCTAAAACCTGTTCACTGGCAACCATGCGACTCCGTTCCTCCAGCCGGCGAATCCGCGGGGCCGACTGGTCTTTCTTCGATTAGAGTTCCCTGGCAGAGAAAGGGTGCAATCAGCAAAGTGTATCAATTTCCGCGACAGCGTGGATTAAGTTGAGGTGAAAACGGAGCAGCAGAGGTTGGCTTTTTACTTCAGCAATTGGATGTAATTGCTCTCGCTGTGCGACGCTTGGGTGGTTTCCTGCACAAATTTCAAGAACTGCCGCAAATTTCCGCGCTCTTCCTGGCTCATATTTTCAAAGCGGACGCGGATTTTGTTGGCTGGAGCGCTTCGCGTCACGACTCCACTCAGCGCGAAACCCTTCACCCATATCTTTCCATTTGGGACCCACAATCCGACCTCCACTTTTGCACCAGAATGCACCGGGGTCGCGGTCTCTATAAGGCATCCGCCCGCACTTGTATTTGAGAGATTGCCCCAGATCGGATTCGGTCCCTCGTCAACCCGCAGTTCGACTGCCACAAAGCACTTGATGCGGGGATGTCGTCGCCGGTCGCTGCCCCAGTTGGGACTGAAAAAGTCAGGCTCGAATGGAGGCGTCGACGTTGTGGGTGAAGCTGAAGGTTCCGGCATTACCGGCGTTTGCACCGCAGCGCCGTTTTTCCCTGGCTTTGCCGCGTCGGCCTTGATCTCGCGCATGGCCGTCAGGAGTGCCTGTTCGCGCTTGTCCGCGGGAGCCTCGCGGTAGGCTTGCAGCAACTTCCCCACTTGCCGGACAAGATCCGGGTCAGACAGAATTCGGGTCCAATCAGTGCCGGTAGCCGTGCTCATGCAATACGCATTCTTTCCTTGCGGAGGTTTGGCCCCTCGGACTCAGCTTGCGGCAAAGGGTACCCGAGTTCAAGATGACCTAAGTCATGCCTGAACGACGCCGGTGAGTCGAGCAGAAGATGGAGCTCTATTGCGCTTCAAACGCGAGTTGGACAACTTCGGTGGTTTCGTTCTGGGTAGGCTCGAATTTCCACTTGCTGACGGCGTCTTGCGCCGACTCCACCAGCACTGGGTTTCCACCCAGCACGCGTGTGGATTTCACTGTGCCATTGGGACGGACAATAGCCTCAACCCTTACAGCCCCGTGAATATGCATCTTCTTCGCCAGTTCTGGATAGACGGGTGTTACGCGGGTCGCAATTTTCCGGTCAGAAACCGACGAGCCACTCGCCGTCTGCGCGCTTGCCGCCGTTACCGTCAGAGCTATTAGTATGCCGGTAAGAATTAGAACGCCTCGCCGCATTTCGATTCAGCCTCTGGTTACTCTTGCTGTTACTGTTACTGCTTTAGGTTACTGGCACTGGCGGCAACGGGCAAAGTACGGAAGGCTTTGTCCCGTGGGAAGCGATCTTCTTATTCTGTGAAAACTCTGCGGTCGCTCTCTGTTTCTCATTTCGCTTTCAAAATCTGCCTTTCTCGCTCGGAATCGTTGCATCGCCAAAGCCCGTAAACGAATCAAACCTGACGAGTTATGCTATAGAACGGGTAAGACGCTCGGCCTTCCTGAATGAAAGAGGAGTCGAAAGTCCGAAAGATCAAGAATGCGATGCTCATTGAGATTTTCCGCCTTTGTATTTCTTAATGTCACATTAGCTTTGCTCAGCAATCCTGCTCTGCAGTCCCAAACGACTGCAGCGCCCACCATCACTCTCCCGGGCTCTCAAAGTCCCTTCCAAGGCAGCGCTCCCGAAGGAAACGCGACCTCCGAAGTTCTGCAAATTGATTTCAAGGATGCCATTGACCGTGGCCTGCGTAACAATCTCGGCCTTCTGCTGGCCGGGGACCAGGCACTGGCCGCCCGCGGTCAGAGATGGCACGAGTTAGCTGAATTGCTGCCGAATGTGGGGATCCGCGCACAGGAGGCTGTCCAGACAGAAAGTCTTACCGCCCTCGGCTTGCGGGGAAACGTGTTCCATACGACCGTCCCGCGTGTTATCGGACCATTCAACTACTTCGATCTTCGCGCCAATCTGTCGCAGAACGTCTTCAATTTCAGAGCATTGGAGAGGGAGCGCGCTGCCACAGCAAACCTTAAGGCAGCCCAACTCTCGCTGAAAGATGCTCGTGAAATCGTCGTGCTTGCAGTCGGCAACTCCTATCTACAAGCTATCGCGGCTGCAGCACGTGTCGAGACTTCCGAGGCTCAGGTCAAAAATGCTCAGGCACTGTTTGACAAAGCTTCGGACCAGCAGAAGGCCGGGCTCAGCCCCGCCATCGATGCTCTACGCGCGCAGGTCGAGTTGCAGACGCGGCAGCAGCAGCTCATCGTTGCCCGCAACGATCTGGCCAAGCTGGTGTTAACCGTGGGCCGCGTGATCGGACTTCCTCCCGGCCAGAGGTTTGTTCTCATCGAGAAGGCGCCCTATCAGGCTCTGACGCCGCTTCCGCTCGAAACCTATCTCCAGCGGGCATTTTCCGAGCGCGCGGATTACCAGGCGGCTTTGGCGCAGGTCGCAAGTGCCGAACTCAGCCGGAAGGCGGCTTTTGCCGGTCATTATCCAAGCCTCGACCTGAGCGCGAATTTCGGCGATATCGGGACCACCCCCGGCCAGTCCAACGGTACATGGCAGGTCATTGGCGGCATCAACATTCCGGTTTTTGCCGGCAACCGGGTGCATGCCGATGTCCTCGAAGCCGATGCCCAGCTGCGCCAGCTTCGCTCTCAATTAGGAGATCTTCGTGGTCAAATCGATTACCAGGTCCGGACCGCGCTGCTTGATCTCAATGCCGCAGCCGAACAGGTCGAAGTTGCCCGCAGCTCAGTCGACCTCGCGGAGCAAACATTGTCCCAATCCCAGGACCGCTTTACCGCAGGGGTCACCGATAATTTAGAAGTTGTGCAGGCACAGGAATCCGTGGCTGCAGCCCACGAGAGTTATATTCAAAGTCTTTACGCCCATAATCTCGCGAAAGTGGAATTAGCTTACGTCATCGGCGATGCTGAACGTGGCGTGAAGCAATATTTGAAAGGCCATCAATAACTATATGGAGCAAACGACAACGCAGACTCCGCCAGCGGAAACCGAAAAGCCGGAATCCGGCAACAAGCCGCTGCCCTCTACGGAAAGGGATTTCCACACGCGCCCTTCACGTACCTCCACTCCGGGCTTTCGCATTGCGATCTTGATTGGACTTGTGGTGTTGCTGGTTGTGGGCTTCTTCGCCTACCGCTATTTCACCAGCTACGAATCCACTGACGACGCGCAGGTCGACGGCCATATCAATTCTGTCAGCGCCCGCATCAGCGGACACGTCACCAAGCTGAACATCCGCGATAACCAGGAAGTGAAAGCCGGCGACGTGTTGGTGGAAATCGATCCCACGGACTATCAGGTCGCGTACGACAAAGCCAAAGCCGACTTCGCCGATGCGCAGGCGGCTGCCGTTGCCGCAGGCGTTAACGTCCCCATCACTTCCGTCAATACCAGCAGCCAGGTTTCGGCGACCGAGGCGGACGTCAGCAGCGCTCGCGCCGGAATTCAAGTCGCTCAACAGCAGTTTCAGGCAGCCAAAGCCCAGTTGGAGGAAGCCGAAGCCAATAATGTGAAGGCACAAAACGATCTGGGCCGTTACAAGCAACTGGTCGAGAAACAGGAAATCTCGCAGCAACAGTACGATCAGGCGACGGCTTCTTCGAAAGCCAGCGCCGCTGCCGTCGAAGCGGCCCGCGCCACAGTGGACGCCGCAGAGCAGCAAGTGACTCAGGCCAGGGGTAAGCTCGTGCAGGCCGAAGCGAATTACCGCTACGCCAATACCGCTCCTCGCCAGATGCAGATCACGCGCGCCCGGGCGCAATCCGCCGTGGCCCAGGTACAACGGATGAAGGCAAATCTGGATCAGGCTGCCTTGAACCTGCAATACACCAAGATCGTCGCTCCCGTAAACGGCATCGTGAGCGACCGCACCGTCGAAGTCGGCCAGAACGTTGCTCCCGGTCAGGAACTCATGAAGGTCATCAATCTCGACGACGTCTGGATTACCGCGAACTTCAAAGAGACGCAGCTCCGCGATATGAGAGCGGGTCAGCGCGTCACCATTGAAGTCGATGCCAACGGGCGCAAATATGATGGCAAGGTCGACAGCGTTGCCGGCGCCAGTGGCGCCCGCTTCAGTCTCCTGCCTCCCGAGAATGCCACGGGAAACTATGTGAAGGTTGTGCAGCGCATACCGGTGAAGATTGTCCTCGATCCCGGCTCGAACAACGATCATCAGCTGCGGCCCGGTGAATCCGTTACTCCCAAGGTGTGGATTCGGGAATGACTGCAGCTTCGGCCACGCTGGATCAGTCTGACGCCTGGCGGCCTGCGGTCAATCCGTGGATCATCGCGCTGGCCGTGACTCTGGCAACGTTTATGGAAGTGCTCGACACTTCCATCGCCAACGTTGCCCTGCCGCACATTGCGGGAGGTCTTTCCGCGGGTCAGGATGAAAGCACCTGGGTCCTGACGTCTTATCTGGTCTCCAATGCTATCGTCCTTCCCCTCAGCGGTTGGCTCTCGTCCATTATCGGCCGCAAAAATTTCTATATGGGCTGCGTGGCCCTGTTCACAATCAGTTCCTTCTTGTGCGGGCTGGCGCCCAATCTGGCAGTCCTGATTATTTGCCGCGTTCTGCAAGGGGCTGGTGGTGGCGGATTGCAACCCAGCGAGCAGGCTATTCTCGCCGACACTTTCCCGCCTGCAAAACGTGGCATGGCATTCGCCGTGTACGGAATGGCCGTCGTCACTGCTCCCGCAATCGGGCCGACCCTCGGGGGATGGATTACCGACAACTTCACCTGGCGCTGGATCTTCTTCATCAATATCCCCGTCGGCATCCTCTCGATCCTGCTTACCTCAAGGCTCATCCAGGACCCGCCATATTTTCGCCGTCGCAAACTCGCCGAAACCCACATTGACTACATCGGTCTGGGATTTGTCGCCCTTGGACTCGGCACCCTTCAGGTCGTTCTCGATAAAGGACAGCGCGACGACTGGTTTGACTCTCGCTTCATCGTCTGGATGTCGGTGACGGCCGTCGCGGCGTTGATATTCGTCGTCTTCTGGGAGTGGCGCAATAAAGATCCGATCATCGATCTGCACTTATTCCGCGACCGAACTTTCGGAATCTCGAATCTGCTGATGTTCATGCTCGGCTTCGCCTTGCTCGGCAGCACATTGTTATTGCCTTTGTTTTCGCAAACCCTGCTCGGCTACACGGCGCAGCAGGCCGGACTCGCGCTCATGCCCGGCGGATTCGCGATTATTCTTTTCCTGCCGCTCGTAGGTTTTCTGCTGTCGCGCTACACGCCCCGATGGCTGTTGCTATTCGGCCTGATCGTCCTCTCCCTCTCGCTTTTCCATATGACGGGGTTCGATCTTGACATGGATTTCCGTACGCTGGCGGAAGCGCGCGTGTTGCAGGCGGTGGGCATGGCCTTCTTGTTTGTCCCCATCAATACCGCGGCATACGCATTCTTGCCGCGGGATAAGAACAATGCCGCGTCCGGCTTAATGAATCTTGCCCGCAACATGGGCGGCAGCGTCGGCATTTCCGTGGTTACGACCATGCTCGACCGGCGGACGCAAGTGCACCTCACCGACCTTGCCCGGAACCTGACTCCGACCAATCCTGCATTTCTTTCGATGCTGCAAGGCGCTGCCCGGGCGATGCAGTCCCACGGAGCCAGCGCCGCCGGAGCAAACCAACGGGCCTATGCCCTCATCCAAGGAACTGTACTGCGGCAGGCGACCATGCTCTCCTATATCGACTGCTTCGAGTTCCTGGGCATCTCGATCCTGTTGATGGTCCCGGCCGTGTTCCTGATCAAAAAAACGAAACCCGGCGGAGGAATGGCAGTACACTAGGAAGCCATGTTTCGCATCGTAACCATCGAACGCGAGTTTGGCAGCGGCGCAGCCAGGATTGCAGTTCAGTTGGCCAGTCGCCTAGGTTGGAAGGTGTGGGACAAGCTTCTCACCGATGAGATCGCCCGCATCGCGCAGGTCCATCCCTCTGCGGTAAAACGCTGCGATGAGCGCATGGACAGCCGCCTGCATCGTCTTGCCAAAGTCTTCTGGCGCGGAAGCTACGAGCGCACCTCTCCACTGAGCAGCCAGATGTTTGACACCGACCGCATGATGACCATGATGCAGGACATCATGGATCACATCGGGCAGGAAGGAAACGCGGTGATCGTAGGACGCGGCGCACCCTTACTTCCTGCGCGAGCATCCCGACGCCTTCCACGTTTTCTTGTACGCCCCACGCGCGGAGAAGATCCGCCGCACCATCGCCGAAGGATACAGTGAGCAGGAAGCCGATGAGATGGTCAATACCATCGATCGCGAGCGCATCGCCTACGTGAAGCACTACTTCAACGCCGACTGGCCGACCCGATCCCTCTATCACCTGATGCTCAACACAGCGGTGGGAAATGAGGCGGTGATCAAGACCATCGTCGAGACGATGAATCTGGTCTCGGGCAGTCCGAAGGCAACCGACTACGAACAGTCTCCCACGCCAGCTCCATCGCGCAACTGATCGCTTATCGCGCACCTTGCCGTCGTATAAATTGGTTGTGGGAGGGCACGGCTTTTAGCCGTGCCGTTAGAGCTCAACGAAAGATGCGGGCTTTAGAGACTGCGTGAGAAGTCTTTCCGTGGAATCCCTGAGAATACCGTTGGTGCCACCGTGGAAGAGCGGCGCTTTAGCGCCGCGCCAAATCGCTTGCTACTCGGGGCTTTAGCCCCTGAGGTTTTGTTTCGTTTTTCCAACCATCGATAAAGACAGCACGAAAACTTATCGCGCGGCTTGCGGCCGCACCGGACGCTGCGGCGCCGGGCAACAGTCTTCTGCACAAACATCCTGTCTCGGACCGAACGATCCTAGTGCGCGGCGCTCCGCTCCTTCCGTTCTCTCCAGAATCAACTCACGAATCATCGCGATGAACTTGGGATGGATCCCGACCGTCTTCGCCCGCGCCATCGGCAGCTCCAGCGAATCGCAAAGTTGCCTAGCCTCGATGTCTAGATCGTAAAGCACTTCCATATGGTCAGAGATGAAGCTGATCGGCGCAATTACCACAGCGCTCGCGAGATTTTTCTGCTTTACTTCGCGCAAGTAGTCAAGGATGTCGGGTTCGAGCCAAGGCTGTCCGGGAGCGCCGCTGCGGCTTTGATAAACCAGCGCGTCGTTCTTGATGCCAACTGCCGCTGAGGCGAGGCGGCGCACTTCTTCCAGCTGCTTCACATAGTCGCAAGTGTGGGCCATCGACATCGGAATGCTGTGCGCCACGTAAACAATCTGAACATGTGTGGGGACGGGTGCTTTCGCCCGTCCAGGCTCGAGTTGTGAGGAACGCAAAGCCGGTGCAGGTTCGTGTGGGGACGGGCGGTTTCGCCCGTCCAGCCGAGCGAAGCGAGGCGTCCGGCAGCTCACCGAGCGCATCTACAATCCGCTCCTCGGTGGCCTCCAGAAATCCAGGATGATTAAAAAAAACACGAAGCTTCTCGATTTGCGGCGCACCTTCTCCGACTTCGGCCTGCGCCCGCGCGATGTCTTCGCGATATTGCCGGCATCCCGAATACGAGCTATACACCGACGTGACGAACGCGAGCGCGTGCTCGAATGCCGTCGTCCTTCATCTGCCGCAGCGTGTCGGCGAGCATCGGATGCCAGTTGCGATTCCCCCAATAGACCGGCAGCTTCGGGCGACCTCGCGTAAATTCGGGCTGCGCGAGTTCGTCTTTGATCGCCGCGATCAGATCGCGGGTCTGCTGGTTGATCGGACTTTTGCCGTCGAAGTGGTAGTAGTGCTCGGCGACGGCGAGCATGCGCTCGCGGGGACATTGCGTCCGCGCAGCACGTTCTCGAGGAAGGGAATCACGTCCTCGTGCTTCTCCGGACCACCAAAGGAAACCACCAGAATTGCGTCGTATCTCATGCGTGTGAGTGCGAACCCTGAGGATACCTCATCCGATCCTCGCCGGATGTGGTCCGCTTTCCGGGCTGGATTGTTGGCGTGTTTCAGCAACTCCTCGAAGGGCGTCATCCCGAACGCGCGCGCTTTTACCAGCGCGCGGAGGGATCTCCCGAAGCCGGGTGCCCGCCCTTGCGTTTTTTGCAAGGGCAGCAACGATGTTGCCGACGGCAAAGGAGTTTGATCCAAGTGACCAGCGGAGCCAGCCTGCCGCTGCACGTTGTCTGAGCAGCGCTTTGGTCATCTGCCAAGTTGTCGTGCCTGAAACAGCGCAGTCAAATGCAGCATTAGAAATGTTGGCACTAAGTATGTAGGAATCAGCACCAACGGAAGTTGTGCCATGGGAGCGGTGGTCGTAGTTCCGTAGAGATTGGGAGCGAGCAGCGGTCCGAGCGCTCCAATGCTCACAGCCACGGTCAGGTCCAAAATGCCCAAAAGGTTCCACGCGATGAAGCTTCTGCTCGAGGCGTAGCCAGGCCGGCGCAGCAGAGCCGCCAGCACAAAGGGAGCAGTCACGCCAATCGCCATGTCCCCGAGCCCCGCCGGCCAAGCGAAGATTCCGGGCAAGACTTTGTAGGTGTATAGAGTCAGAAATCCAAAGCCCGCCCATCGCCACGCCTGAATGCCGGCAATCAGGCGAAGGTCCGCCGAGAGAACAAACTCGCGAATGGATGGAACAGTCCGATACCCGATGAGGAACAAGCTGAGTGGAGCGACTAGGCCGATCAGCAAGCCAAGTGGTGGCGTACCGGGGGCGGCGACGAAGACACCACGTGCGCCGAGAACTAACACCAGCGCCAACCAGGCCAAAAAGAAGGTGGCGATGGCAGCGCCTGTGCCGGAAACATCTGTGAGTTTTGGCTGATAGAGACGGGTTGTGATCGTATTTTCCATGGACTTCTCTCCTTCGCTCATAGGATTGTAGCTATAATCCTATGGTCGCAAAAAAAATTACAAATGGGCCAACAATTGATCTCGAACTGTATCGAGAATCCTCTGCTTGTCCCCAAGGTCGGTCATGGCGCGCGCAAGAGCGACAGCGCCCGCCATCGCGGACATCGTCACGATGAAGTTTGTCCGCTTCTCCGCGGCGTTCGTGCCTGGAACAAACGGCATGATCTCGTCTCGATGCTGCTTCAACATGCCCTCGATTCGCTTTTTGACAGAGGGTTTGGTGCGGGAAATTTCTGGAGCAAGCGCAGGAATGGGACAGCCGACCTCCGGATGTTCGCAATGCTCGATCGATAAGTACTTCGTGATCATCTGCTTCCAGACCTCTGCTGCGGGAACCTGCTTTGCCGAACTAAGCATGCGCTCTCGAACATCTCGCAGACTCTCCGCGACCGCTTCGGTTACCAGATCGTCCTTCGTACGGAAATGCTTATAAAATCCGCCCACCGTTAGACCGGAGGCATGCATGACACGAGCCACCCCCGGCCCGCTCAGCCCCCGGGCGCGGAATTGTCTGGAAGCGCTCTTCACGATTCGCTGGTGGGTTTTGGATTTGTGATCAGGGCTGTAGCGCATGTCTGTAAGATTATACTCATAATCCCAAAGATTCACAATTTCATCGGAAAGAAGCTCGTGCAAGCTTGCGCAGGCCTGTGTGGAGCTTGTGGTGGGGGCCTGTGTGGGGGCTTGTGGAATGAAGCTTGTGCGTGCAGGCTCGTGTGGGGACGGGCGCCTTCGCCCGTCCAGCCGAGCGAAGCGAGGCGCAGGTGTCAGCATGGACAATCGATGAGCCCTCCACTTCTGGGCCGGTGGCCGACCCAAGCCCGGTGTTGGCTTGAGTGGGGAAGTTCGACCGCTGAACAGAGCCTTTCCGCGGCTCGCTCGCGTTTTCGTGCGGTCCATTCGGACTCGATCTCGATTCGTCCTTCGCGGCCTGGCCCACCTTTTCAACTTTTTTCTTTCCCGTTATAAAACTGTGGGTGCCCCGCTCTTGCGTTTTTTGCAAGGGCGGGTACGATGCTGCCAACCGCAAGAGATCTTGATCTTAAGCCACTCGGCCGCGAAACGAAATCTCGCCCCAGCCCACATTCACCTGCACGGTCCCCGGTTCGTTCAGCAGATAGTGTCGATAGCTACTCCAACGCCACTGCTCGGGCGATTCCACCAGTCCGCGCTTTACCGGATTGCGATGGATATACCGCAGTTTCTCCACGCGTTTCTTGGCGCTCCAGACATTGAAATCATAAGACCGCGCCTGCCAGAAAGCCCGCTGCGGTTCTTCGCCGAACAGCTTACGTTGACGTGGAGTTTTTCGTTTTCTTCTCGGCAACATCGCAAACGCGGTGCGCTGTTTCAGCACTTGCATCACGGTCGACGGACTACGCACCTGTGGCTCGGTGATCAAGAGGTGAACGTGCTCCGGCATCACAACGTACCCGACGACTACGAAACAAAAGCGCCGTCGTGTCTGCTCGAGAATGCAGAGGAAGCAATCGCGAGCCTGCGCGGAATCGAACAGAGGCCGACGCCGGTAGCAAGAAGTGGTGATAAAGTGCAGGTGATGTGCGCCGTAAGTGCGATGTAAGCCGGCTGGCATGACAAACACATGGTATCGGCAGCATCGTGCCCGCCCTTGCAAAAAACGCAAGAGCGGGGCACCCACAGTCTCATAACGGGAAAGAAAAGAATGAAGGGTGGGCCACCCGCCCGGAAGCTGAAAAACAAAGGAACCACCCCGAAAAGACGGGCCGCCCTCCCGACTCAGCACTATTGTGCCGAGCAGTTCAACCAATGTGCCAGAGACACCCAGGCGGGCGCGCGGATAACATTGCTTCGCCGTACGGGCCGAGCGCTTCCGAGGGATCAATCTAGTGCTATACGGAGATTCGCAATGAAACCAACAATGATGGCATGGCTTCTCGTGTTTGCGGTTGCACCCACTCCCGCGCTCTGCCGCGAGAAACCAGCCCAAGACTGTAAAGTCACGTTCGCGGTCGTCTATCTGGACCGCCTTAACAATACGAACAACGGCATCCCCGCGAAGAGTGTGAAAGACGTAGAGAAGAGGTTGAGCAAGTACGGGGACGTTTGCTATGCGGGAGACAAGAAGGCTGACCTAATTTTCTTCATTCACACTACTCCGGCTGTTTATCATGGCACCCACGTTTACACCGACACGTCAACCTCATCCGCTGCGGCGACCGATGGCAATGGAAACTCCGCAGCAGCGGCAGCATCCAGCTCTTCCACGACAGTAGTGCCCTACACCATGGATTACTCGGTGTTCATTCTCGACATTGAAAGCCAGCAGCCCGACGGCTCCTACAGAATAGTGCGCACATTGGATCAGAGGGGTCTTTATCACACTATCTACGGGATAGGCTACGGCAAAGGGAAGCATCCAATCATCAACGTCATCGACGCCGCCGCTCAGTGGCTACACGACAACAACCTGGGGAGATAACGGTTGTGGCCAAATTCGAAGGGTTCGCTGGCCGGTGGCCCATTCAAGCCCGGTGTTGGCTTGAGTGGGGAAGTTCCACCGCTGAACAGAGCCTTCCCGCGGCTCGCTCGCGTTTGCGTGCGGTCCATTCGGACTCGATCTCGATTCGTCCTTCGCGGCCCTGTTGCATGATGGAGAAAGCTGCTCGACGCCCAGTCTTCGGGGCGCTCGCACAATTCCTTCTTCACGGGATTGCAATGGATGTAGTGGAGCTTCTCGACGAACTGCTCATGATCAAGCGAGGGATTCGGGACGGCCCCTATCCTTCGTGACTTGGTCGGACAACGATGCCTTTCGGTACAGTGCGAACGGTTTTGTTCCCACGGGCCTTGCCCGCGCTTCGAATCCACGATGCTGCACTGTTATTTCCGCCAACTGGAACCAGACCGGAGCAAGGCTTTTGACGGTCGTATCAGGTCCAAGATCGTAATAGTTGGTCTGGCCGGTTGCTGCGTCAAACTCGGCTACGGTGGTCCCCTTTTGCGAGTCCGGAGGGGAAAACGCGAAAACCACGTGTCCGTTGTCTACGCCCGAGAGCGCGATAGAACCGGCATTCCCGACTGTCGAAGGAGAATAAGTCTGAAGAACCGTTGGAACCGTCTGATTGAGCAGCGGCACGCTTAGATCGGTGTTCCAGAGTTCCATAGTATCGTCGGAGTAATCGACCATGAAGTAAAGGATGTTGTTGTTAACGGCAAACCAGAACGACTTGTAGAACGCCTCGTCTACGTCGTAGTGAGGAGTTGCGTAGACAGTTTGCCAGTCGCGAGGTCTCGCGTCCACACCGTCAAGGTTGCGTTCGTGGAATCGTGGAAGATGGCGTAGAGAGTGCCATTGTCTGCCAGATCTGCAGCGGCTCCGTTGTCCGGGTCGTTACGTTCAAGGAGCTTGGTCTCGGTACCATCCTTCGAGAGGAAGAATTCCCCTCCGGTGTCTCCGACGAACGGGTCGTAGTAGGACGGCCTCACGTAGTAAACGCTGTCTCCGACAATATCGAGATGGTTAAAAAGGCAACCAAACGCTGGCTGGAAGAGCGACATGGAGTCGAACGAAGACAAGCCGCCTGCTTGGAATGAACACCGTCGCGAAGGAGCAACCATCGGAATTCTCTTGCACCTCAAATACCTGATCGTTCTGCTCGAACGCTATAAGATCGATTTTGTCGCTATCGGTCGATTTGTTTTGATCGGCAAGGATCCACTGCTTGGAGCCGGAAGCAGCACGAAAGCTGGTCCGTGGTCGTGTCCACACTTATGCCGTTTCCCGAGGAATCGTATCCTAGAAACTGCGATGTCGTTCCACCATCGGTCACAAGATACACACCCAACGAGTTTTGAGATACAAGCGTGAAGGTTGCGGAGACAGATGTGTCCGCGGAGACGTGCACGTCACAAGCGAGTGTTCCGTTGCAGTTTCCGCCGTTCCACCCAGTGAATACAGTGCCCTGGTTGGAGTTAACCGATGGCAACGAGTCACTATGGCGCCGTTGTCGAACGAAGCAGTCTGCGTGGTGCACGTTGGGCCGCAGTCGATTCCGGCAGGAACTGATGTAATTGTTCCCGCGTCCGCTGAGGACTTGATCACAGTTAAGTTGTAGCTCGATGGTGGAAGATTGCCACCACCTCCGCCGCCACCGCTACCGGAATTGCTGCTGCCACCGCATGAGGCGAAAACAATACAAAGGACTATAAGCACTACCGAATACGTTGCTCTCATGGTACCTCCTAATTCACGGCCGCTTTCTGGAGATGTTCCCCCCATGCCAAGCATCTTTCTCACGGGCAAACACTTTTGACAATGAACGCCGTCTGATCCCTGGCTGAAATTTGTCTGAGGGTGATCGATGAGGAAAAACGCCGCAACTCAGACGTGAGGCTAATCACAGCCTGCTCTCTCCCGTCATGCTAGGTTCGTACCGTCTGGAGCCTCCCATGGCGGTGGCAGTCCTACCTCAGACGATCGTGTCCTTTAGCGGGTTCGAACTGGATCTGACCTGCGGAGAGCTTCACAAGAACGGGCAGAAGGTTGCGCTGCCCCCGAAAGCCTTCGAGGTCCTCCGCGCCTTGGTGGAGCGACCCGGCGAAGTGGTTACTCGCGAGGAGCTGCGGACCAAGTTGTGGTCTGCCGACACCTTCGTTGAGTTCGACGACAGCCTGAACCACGCGGTGAATAAACTCCGGCAGGTGTTGGCGGACTCGGCCGAGAATCCCCGATTCATTGAGACCTTGCCACGTCACGGCTACCGCTTCATCGCGACGATAGAAAGGGTACCGCCGCCGGAAGTCTTGGCTGGACCTCCCAGAAGGCGCCGGGCAGTCATCGGTATAGCCACTCTGGGCCGGTTCGTTGGTGATCTTGCGGTGTTTATGGCTTTCCGTCTGGTGCAGGTCGCGGGCTTACGGGGAAAGGAGCCCACTCCTGGATTCAATCCCTCGCAGTTCTTCCAGTGGAAAACTCTCCGGAGATCCACGACAGGACTACTTTGCCGAGGGCATGACCGATGCCCTCATGACGGACCTGGCAAAGCTTCGAACTACGAAGGTGATCTCGCGCACCTCGGTCATGCGTTTCAAGGATGTGAGGCGGCCAGTCCGGGAAATTGCGACGGATCTGGGCGTGGAAGGGATTCTAGGGCACGGTGCAGCGGTCGATTACCGCGTGCGCATCACCGTCCAGTTGATACATGTCCGACCGACACGCACCTCTGGGATAAAGCTACGAACGCGATACCCGCGACGTGATTTCTCTGGAAGGCGAGATCGCTCAGGCCGTCGCGCGCGAAATCAAGAGCGTGCTTACGCCAGAAGAATCCTCTCAGCTAGGACAGACCGGCACAGTCAATCCCGAAGCCTACGATGCCTACCTAAAGGGACAATCTCATTGGTATCGGCTCTCACGGGAACACATCGATATGGCTGAGGGATATTTCGAACTCGCGCTGAGGAAGGACCCGAATTATGCGCGGGCCTATGTGGGCATCGGCAACGTCTGGATGATTCGCTCCGACGCCGGCTTCATGCTTCCTACCGATGCGGCGCCGAAGGCCAAGGCGGCGGTCGAAAAAGCATTACGCCTTGATGATAAACTGGCCGAAGCTCATATCCTGCACGCGAACATCGTCGGCCCCTACGACCACGATTGGTTTCAAGAGGATCTTGACTTTCGCAGGGCTCTCGAACTGAATCCCAATAGCGTCGACGGACATTTCTTTTACTCCGATTTCCTTGTATCCACCAAGAGGGCAGCCGAGTGGCAGCGCGAGATTCAGCGTACGCTGGAACTCGATCCGCTGAATCCCTTCTTCCAGTGTTTCTACGGCTGGCATCTGGTGTATCTCGGACGCTATGACGAAGCCATCGCGCAATTGCGCAAGGTGCTGGCTGCCAACCCGGAGTTTTCTTCGGCACATTTGGGTTTGTGGGGCGCTTACTACAAGAAACGGATGCTCACGCAGGCCCTCGACGAAGCTAAGAGATTCTTCGCTGTGCTCGGTGACCACGAAGTTGAGAATGCACTGTCGCAGGGGTTTAGCACGCACAACTATGGTCGGGCGATGAGGGCCGGGGCCGACGTGATTAGCTTTGCGATCGCGGCATGGTTATGTCCCGGCCGTTCGGATTGCCCGTTTGTACGCTCATGCGGGAGATAAAGATCAAGTGATGAAGTGGCTGGAAAAGGCCTATGAACGGCGTGAGACCCCCCTCAGCCATCTTGCTGTCGCCTGGGATTGGGATTTTATCCGCAATGATCCTCGTTTCAGGGAACTTCTGCGCCGTTCCGGCTTGCCGCAGTAAAAAGAGCTGGAAACTGTGACAGACGGCAGGTGGCCCTCCCTTTGCGGTTTTCGCAAAGGGTGGGGATTCCGGAATATTCCCTCTTTCCAATAGTTCCCCGCGTGTTTCTCATCACTCTCCCCCGTGACCCCGCGCACCGACATCCCTACCCATTTCTGAGAGCGTAACTTAGCCGCAAGGTGTGGCTAGCCTCCACGGACCCAGAGTCCGATGGGGGCTTCGTTTTGGGGCATAAAAGCAGTACCGAGTACCTAGTACCGAGTACCCAGAAACCCCAAAAACAAAAACCAAAGGTTCTTTGAAAACTCGATGCGCAGGAAAAAGGCTCGCTCCTCGATTCACACCGGGGCGCGGGCTGGCGGGAGCATTGGCTGGGAGAGTCGCGAGTACTGAGTACCGAGTACCGAGCCGCGAACGCCGTGAAGAAGTCACTTCCACCACGGAGACACAGAGCCACAGAGAAAAACAAAAGAATTTCTTCTCCGTGACTCAGTGCCTCTGTGGTGAGATTTCTTCCCGAAGCCGGAAGCCCAATGTTTTGAATATTTTCCCCGCATCTTGTTGAACCCGTTAGATCAAATTCGAATTTTCCCCTAACCCGATGATTCCAAAGAACCACCCAGGGAGGGGGTAGGAGCAAAAATCGTGTACGGATATCCCGATCGTTGTCAGCACATCAAAGTCAATGGCGTGCAGTGCGGATCGCCCGCGCTCCGCCGCAACCGTTTCTGTTTCTTTCACAAGCGCTTTCAGGACGAACGCATTCGCCTCTCCGCCGATCGCGCCCGCCGCGGCGTCGCCACCTTTGTCCTCCCTGTCCTCGAAGACGCCAACTCCATCCAAATGGCCATCATGCAAATCATGCGTCTCATCCTCACCGGACAAATCGAACACAAAACCGCCAGCCTTCTTCTCTACGCGCTGCAAACCGCCAGCTCCAACCTGCGCAGCACCAAGTTCGAGCCGCGCATGCATCAGGTGATTCTCAACCCGCGCGACGCCGCCGACATCCCCTTGGACTGCGACGCCTGGGACGACGAAGATTTCGACGAAGAAGAAGACGAGGACGAAGAGGAAGCCGAACCCGACGAAGTCGAAGCTGCGGTGAAAGAGGCCACTGAAAAGGCCGCGGTGACAGCTCGCCTACAAGCCCAAGGCAGAATCAAGGCTCGCGAACTGGCGCAAAAGCGCGAGCGCGATCGCGAAGCGCTGCGCAAATGGTCCGAAGCGCACCCCGATCAGGACGAGCCTTACATCGACGAGCACGGAATGGTTGCGCACAGGCCCAGAAAGCCACCCGTCAGCACAACCCTGGAACAGGCCCGCGCCGATGTTGCCAAAGTGGCTCAGCAGTTTGTCTCCGGGGCGAAACTGCTGACGAAACCCTGAACCTGAGCGGAGCCGAGTTCGTCAGGAAGGCGGAGCGGCGATTTTATCAGTGGTTAGATAAGTGATTTGGCGACAGCGTGAGATTGAAGGAAATTGGATCGCCCGGAGAGATTCGAACTTGAGCCGGTTAGCAGGCGTGAGCGAAGCGGGAGCCTGCGGGCGAAATCCTGAGCGGAGTGAAGGATCTCAGTTGGCAAGAACTTTTGGTGAGATTGGTGCGCCCGGAGAGATTCGAACTCCCGACCTGTTGCTCCGGAGGCAACCGCTCTATCCAGCTGAGCTACGGGCGCACGAGGATTATTTACAGTCTACATGGCGCGCAGGGCAGCAGCAATCGTGCAGCTGGTCCAAGACATCGAAGCTCACCGCAGACGTAAGGTCCTTCACGGCCGCTTCGCCCCCGTTCAGGATGACATCGCGCATGGACGGATCAGTAATCGACATCGTACCGGAGCGGAGAATGATGACAGGGAACGGCATTTCATCGCTGGTCAGTGCAGGTTAATAGCGGTCGCGGCGTACCACCGCCTCCGCCACCGCCGCGTTGCCACGGTCTCCGCGGTCGCGGCCACCGCCGCCCCCGCCGCCGTAACCGCCGCCGCCACCACCGCCGCGCTCCGTCTTGGGGCGGGCTTCGTTGACATTGATGGTGCGTCCGCCGACCTGGGAGCCGTTGAGCGCCGTGATGGCTTTGTCGCCGTCCTCGTTGCTGGCCATCTCGACGAAACCAAAGCCGCGAGAGCGGCCTGTATCGCGATCGGTCATAATGCTCACGCGGTCTACCTGTCCGTAACTCTCGAACAACTGCCGCAGTTCATCCTCACCGGTGTTAAAGCTGAGGTTCCCCACAAAGATATTCTTCACGCGTCGTCCCCTGCATTGAGCTGTTGGAAGTGCGAGCTCAGTTGTCGGACTGGCAGGACGGGAAGGCCTTCCTGAAAATCTTGACCGAAGCTGGCAACAGTCGAATGCGGCACGCAGTATAGCAGAGTTTCGTTAAAGCGCTTGTCAATTCGATTTCACAGGGGTAGAGACGACCGCACTGCAACGTCGCTGCACGCAGCCGGAACGTTCCCGTTCGCCACATCAAAGCTGCTGCAGACGTAAGGTCCCTCACGGCGGCTTCGCCCCCGTTCAGGATGACATCGCGGAAGGATTGGCCAATCGGCTAACCAACTTGCATTCGGGCACTAGCATTCGTCGACTTTCCAGTAGCCTTCGGAATGGAATCCCATTTGGAGGAGGCGGTTCTTGGGATCGTGGCGCTTGCCGCATCCGGGACAAACCAGATAGCGGCTCCAGGCGGTGCCTTGGTGGTCGTAGTTTTCGGCGACGGCGAAGGTGCATCCACAGCTGCATGGAATCAGGAACATGCGGAAGGGACTCTTGGTGGACACGGAAGACGAGTTCGGTTGCTTGGGAGATCCCTCCCTCCGCGAGGAAGAACGCTCCGGTCGGGATGACTCCGGCGCTTCTTGCGTGCCTGTCTTTGTTGATGTCGACTTGGGGCGAGTCTTCACGATGCTGTTTTCTAGGACTCTTCTACGGTGGCAAACGATTTTTTCTTGCGCATGTTCGACTGCAGGGTTTTCTTGCGCAGCCGCAGCGATTTCGGTGTGACTTCGACGAATTCGTCGTCGGTGATGAATTCGATGGCCTGCTCCAGATTGAGGGGCTTGAAAGGAACCAGGCGGATGGCTTCGTCGGCAGTGGAGGCTCGCATGTTGGTGAGCTTCTTTTCACGCACGGCGTTCACGTCGAGGTCGGTGTCTTTGGCGTTCTCGCCGATGATCATGCCCTCGTAGAGGTCGATGCCCGGTCCGACGAAAAGTTCGCCGCGCTCCTGCAGTCCCCAGAGCGCATAGGCGGTAGAAGTTCCAGGGCGGTCGGCGATCAGAGCGCCCGTGAGGCGGTGCGGAATATCGCCTTGCCACTCGGTGTATCCGTCGAACAGAGAGTTCATGACGATGGTGCCGCGCGTGTCGGTGAGGAGCTGGCTGCGCAGGCCGATCAGTCCGCGGCTGGGGACGCGAAACTCGATGCGGACGCGTCCGTAACCGTGATTGTGCATGTTGGTGACTTCGCCTTTGCGCGAGCCGAGTTGCTCCATGACGACGCCGACGAAGTCTTCGGGGACGTCGATGGTGAGGTGCTCGACCGGTTCCATGAGCTTGCCATCGATACGCTTGGTCACGATCTCGGGCTTGCCGACCATGAGTTCGTAACCTTCGCGGCGCATCATCTCAATAAGGATAGAGAGCTGCAGCTCCCCGCGGCCGAGAACTTTGAAGGAGTCGGTGGTTCCTGTTTCTTCCACGCGCAGAGAGACGTTGGTGAGCAATTCTTTTTCGAGCCGCTCACGCAGGTTGCGCGAGGTAACGTACTGACCGTCTTTGCCCGCGAACGGCGAGGTGTTCACCGTAAACAGCATGGCGATGGTCGGCTCGTCGATAGCGATGTGCGGCAGCGGCGTGGGATTCTCGACATTGGTGATGGTCTCGCCGATGGTGATGCCTTCGACTCCGGCGACGGCGACGATGTCTCCCAGTTCGGTTTCGGTGATGTCGGTGCGCTTCAGTCCGGAGAAGGAAAATAGCTTCGTGATCTTCGTTTTTTGCAGCGAGCCGTCGAGCTTGGCGATGGCGACTTCTTCTCCGGTAAACATTTTTCCGTTAAAGACGCGGGCAATGGCGAGGCGGCCGAGGTAGTCGCTGTAATCGAGATTGGCGACGAGAATCTGCAACGGTCCGGCGAGATCGCCCGTGGGCACGGGAGTCGTCTTGATGATCGCGTCGAAGAGCGGCCGGAGATTTTCGCCTCCACCTTTTATGTCGGTCGAGGCCGTGCCGGTCTTGGCATTGGTGTAGAGAACGGGAAAATCGAGTTGGTCTTCTTTGGCGTCGAGGTCGATGAAGAGGTCGTAGATTTCGTTGAGCACTTCCTGCGGACGCGCATCGGAGCGGTCGATCTTATTAATGACTACGATCGGCGGAAGCTTGGCTTCGAGCGCCTTGCCGAGGACGTAACGCGTCTGGGGCAGCGGGCCTTCGCTGGCGTCGACCAGGAGCATAACGCCGTCGACCATTTTGAGGGCGCGCTCGACTTCTCCGCCGAAATCGCTGTGGCCGGGCGTGTCGACGATATTGATCTTGACGTCGTGATAGAAGATGGCCGTGTTCTTGGCCAGAATCGTGATACCGCGCTCGCGCTCGAGTTCGTTGGAATCCATCACGCGCTCGACGTGGTGTTCGTTGGAACGGAAGGTGCCGCTCTGATTGAGCATGGCGTCGACCAGCGTGGTCTTGCCGTGGTCGACGTGCGCGATGATGGCGATGTTGCGAATGCCTGAACTCAAAAGTGGACCTTCCCTAAATATGTGTGTAGTACCACTTTACTATGCGGAGACGCGGACGCGATACGTTCTCGGGATCGGGGCAGGATTTCGGGTGGACAGAGTGAACCTCAGCGGCTAAAAGCCGCGTTGGGTTGGGCCGCTTGTCGGCACGGCTGAAGCCGTGCCCTTCCACAAACTTCGGCGGTCAGAGACGAATCAGATGGTGGCGAACCCGCAGCCGGACTGGAAGCCGTGCCCTTTCCGAAATTAGGCGCTAACCCTTAGCGGTAGTTGATTCGATGAGTTCCGACCCAACGTCGGCGCTACCTTCTGCTATCACCCGCAGGCGGTACCAGACAACAATCGTCACCAGCGAGAACATAAAGATGATGGTGGAGACGGCGTTGATTTCGGGGGTGATGCCGCGGCGAAGGCGTCCCCAGATTTCGAGAGGCAGGGTGTTGTCGCGGCCGATGAGGAAGAAGCTGACGGCGATTTCGTCCATCGAGAGAGTGAAGATCAGCAGGGCTGCGCCGATGATGGGGAGCTTCAGGTTCGGCACGGTGATCCGCCAGAATGTCTGCCAATAATTCGCCCCGAGGTCGAGCGAGGCTTCTTCCTGGGCGCGATCGAGCTTTTGCAGACCTGCGAAGACTTCCGTGGTCGCTACCGAAATCAATGCGGTGCCATGGCCCAGGACGATCGTCACCAGGCTCAATTTCGTTCCCGATAGATTGAAGAGCATCAGGAGCGAAAGTCCGGTGATGATGCCGGGCAGGATCAGCGGCAAGAGCACGAGACGGCGGAACAGCGCTTTGCCGGGGAATTGGGCACGATCCAAGGCCAGCGCTGCCGGAATGCCGAACGTGAGCGAAATGGCCATGGCGGCAGCGGCGACTTCGAGGCTGTTGAGCACGGCGTCCCAGATCGCGGCGTCGGCAAAGAGCGTTCGGTACCAATCGAAGGTGAGATTGTGCGGAGGAAATCCACCGACGCCTTGTCCGTTGAAGGAATAAAGAATGAGGACGGCGATGGGCAGATAAAGAAATGCGAACACCGCCGAGGCATGCAGCAACAACCAGCGAGAGCGGGGCGTGTTGGATGAGGCGGTGCTCATTGCAGGCATTCCACAAATATCAGCGCGAACACAAGGTCCCTCCACTCCGATCCTCTTCCTTATCGGAAAGAGAATCTCCGGTCGGGATGACAATGTCGGTCGGGGTGACAATGTTGTGGGAGGCGTGAAGGGTCATGAGAAGCTCCACTTTCTTTCCAGGCGTTCGGAAAAGAAGAGCAGGCTGACGACGATGACCAGCATGCCCAACGAAATTGCGGCGCCGAGCGGCCAGTTATAGGCCGCGCCAAACAAGCTGACTACGATGTTCGAGATCATGATGCCGCTTGGGCCGCCGAGCAGCAGGGGTGCAAGGAAATCCCCCAGGCTCAAGACGAAGGCGAAGGTCGCTCCGGCGACTACGCCGGGAATCGATAGCGGGAAAATTATCTTCCAGAAAGTTTGTGCGGGCGTGGCGCCCAAATCATGCGAGGCTTCGACGAGATTACGCGGAATGTGCTCGAGCGAGGCGTAGATCGGGAGAATCGTGAAGGGAGTGTAGATGTGAGTCAGCGTGAGCACGACCGCGAACGGGCTGTAGAGCAGGAAATCCAGGGGATGGCTGGTGAGATGGACATACTGCAGAAGCGTATTGAGCACGCCGTCGGAACCCAAGATCGTTTTCCAGGCATACGCACGCACGAGGTAGCTGACCCACAGCGGAATGATGACCATCTGATAAAGGAGGTCCTTGCGCTTGCCTGCATAGAAAGAAAGGAAGTACGCAAGCGGATATCCGAGAAGCAACGAGAACAACATGACTCGGGCAGCGATCCACATGGAGCGCAGCAGCGTCTCCCAGTAGACAGGCTTCTCTAAAAGTTCCTGATAGTTCGCGATGTTCCAGGAATGAACGATGGTTTGCGCCGGCGAGACCGACCAGAAGCTGTAGCAGAACATCAGCGCGTACGGAACCAGCAGAAACACCGCGACCCAGGCCAGCGGCGGCACAGTGACGATGGTTCGATAGGCGCGGGAAAACATTAATTCCTCTCCGGAGACTCACGCACAGGGATCGCGTCGGCAGGAGAGAATTCAAGTTCCACTTGCTGGTGCGCGACGCCGCTGCTTGCGGTGCGAGCAACTAGAACAAGGCCATCAGCGCACTCGACGCGAATTAAATCCGTGGCGCCGTGGAATACCTGGCTGAGAACGCGTCCGTTGACGCGAACGGCTCCGGCCGTATTCCCGCCCAGGCGGAGATTTTCCGGGCGCAAAGAAAAGTGGACGGGACCATCGGGCAGGGAAGTCTTCCATGCGAGGGAGTTGCAGCGGACAATGCCGTCGCGCACTTCGCCCTTTAGCAAATTCGTATGACCGATGAACTGGGCGACGTAGGCAGTTGCCGGGCGGCTATAGATCTCACGGGGAGTCGCAACCTGCTCGAGTTCTCCGGAACGCAGAAGGGCGATGCGGTCGGACATGACCATCGCTTCTTCCTGATCGTGGGTGACGAACACGAAGGCGATGCCGACTTCGCGCTGCAGAGATTTCAGTTCGACCTGCATCTGGCGGCGCAGGTTGGCATCGAGCGCGGAAAGAGGTTCATCGAGGAGCAGCAGGCGCGGCCGATTCACCAGAGCGCGAGCCAGCGCGATACGCTGTTGCTGGCCGCCGCTGATCTTCGACGGCTTCTTCTTCGCGTGTGCGGTCATCTGCACTTTATTGAGAGCCTCGGCGACACGTTCCGCGATTTCTGCGTTGGGCCGCTTGGCTACGCGCAGGCCGTAGCCCACGTTCTCTTCCACGGTAAGGTGCGGGAAGAGCGCATAGTTCTGAAAGACGGTGTTCACGCGGCGGCGATAAGGAGGCTGATGATCGAGTCGGTCGGATCCCATCCAGACTTCGCCGGAGGTGGCCGTCTCAAAGCCGGCGATGATGCGCAGCAGGGTGGTTTTCCCCGAACCACTCTCGCCGAGGATGGTGAGGAATTCTCCCTCGGCGATCTCGAGCGAGACGTCGCGCAGGACGACATTCCTGCCAAACGTTTTCGCCACGTTGCGGATGCTGAGCAAGGTTGTCTTCGCAGGCGATTGCGAGTTCGGTATTGCTACGTCGGGAATTATGTTGGTGGACGCCATATCGTTCTTCGCTCAGAACTGCGTAGATATCTTAAGCATCCCGTTGGGCGCCCCAGACTGCTGAGAACCATTGCTCTGGAGGAAGCGTTCCCCAGCGGCTAAAAAGCCGCATTGATTCTTTTTCGGTTACGGTGCGGCTCAAAGCCGCACCCTTTCAACTCAATCTGCGCTAAGGCTTTTGAGCAGCATGAGGCGTCTATTCAGGACGCCCGGCCACTATTGTGCCGCTTTCACGTCGTTCCAGATCTCGTTGTATTTCGCACGGCGCGGCACATTTTGCCAGAAATAGATCCGCTTCTGGTAGTTGTCGACATCGTCCAAATGCAGAGTCTTCACTTCCTCGGGCGTCATGAATTGCGCGGCTTGCGGATTTGCCGGCGTGTAATGCGTCTTATCGGTGACCAGCTTCTGGGTTTTGGCTTCGATCATGTACTCAAGGAACTTCTGCGCCAATTCTTTGTTTTCGCTGCCGGCTGTGATCATCAGGTGATCGATCCAGCCCGTGGTGTTTTCCTTGGGGATGGTTTCTCCCACCGGAAAGCCCGCCTTCATCAGATCGGCCGTGTTCAGTGGCCATCCCATCGCGATCACAATTTCATGGCTCTGGAAGAGATTGGTGAGTTCGCCACCGGTGGCCCACATTTTGCGGATATTCGGTTTCAACTCCAGCAGCTTCTGCTTGACTGCGTCGAGTTGCTGATCGCTTAAGTTGTAGAGTTGCGACGGGTCGGGCTTGTCGTAACCGAGAACTTGCGCTGCCATGTAGACAGTCGATAGATCGTCCCACACGGAGACTTTTCCTTTGTATTTAGGATCCCAAAAAACTTTCCACGAATCCGGGGGCTGTGGGAAGGCCGTGGTGTCATAAATAATAGGATCTGGTCCCCACATGAAAGGGACGCCGTAGACCTGTCCGTTGGCGTGCACCAAGGGAAGAGTGGTGAGTTGCGGCGAGAGCTGGGCATAGCTGGGAATCTTCGTCAGATCCAGAGGCGCAGCTAATCCTGCGGTCGCGATCGTAGTGGCTACGTCGCTCGAGGGCGAGATGACGTCGTAGTTTCCAGCGCTTCCGCCGCGGAGCTTCGCGACCAGCTCGTCGCTCGATCCCATATAAGAGGCGGAAACCTTGCAGTGATTCGCTTCCTCGAAAGCCTGGACGAAGGAAGGATCGGCGTAACCTTCCCAGACAAGAAGGTTGAGGGTCGGGGTCTTCTTGCTACAGGATCCAACCAACAAGAGCGCTGCCAGCCAAAGCCGAGAGCTGCGCCGCACGTTGCCAATTCATTTGTTCCTCCGGAACCTCTGCGCGCCCATGGCCGACTAGAATGTCGGCGGGGTGTTCACCCAGAGCACAAGGGTTTCCTTTTTTCCGGGATTTTTCCAGCGGTGCGGCGTCGAACTCTCGAAGTAAAAGCTGTCGCCGGGCTTGAGCCGGTGCTCCTCGCCGTCGAGTGTAATTTCCAGTTCGCCGCGCAGCACATAGAGAAATTCTTCGCCTTCGTGGGTGTACGGATCGCCGCTACCGGCCTCGGGTGCGACGCGGAAAAGATGCGGCTCCATCACCGTATTGCCCCAGGCGAGCAGTTCCATGCGTACTCCGACGCCCGCTTCGAGCACTTTGCGCTCGGAAGGGCGAACTCTGCGTCCACCGGCCCCGTTGGTGTCGAAGAAATCAAGAATGTTGGTTTTGTAAAAGCGCGCCAGCTTGCGCAGAGTGCCAACGGATCCGCTCATCTGCGAGCGCTCGAGAGCGCTCAGGAATCCGACCGAGATGCCGACGGCGTTCGCGACCTGGGCAAGGGAAAGACGCCGGCGAGAGCGGAGCGTGCGCAGATGCGCGCCAATTGCACTGGTTGCACTGGCGTTTCCGTCGGCCGACGGGCGGATTTTTCCCTCGCGTTTGAGCAACTGTACGATGGCGGCGGCGTTAAGGCCCCGCACTTTCCGCAGAAAGCGTGCGCGTTTCAGCAGCCTCACATCTTCAGCCGTGTAGAGCCGGTATTTGCTTTCGGTGCGATGCGGACGCGCCAGACCGAGACTTTCCCAGGAACGAATCACAGAAGGGGAGACGCCAACTTGCCGCGCCACGTCTCCGATCTTTAAGTAAGGTTCAGGCATGAGGTTCGATAGCTCGCGCGAAATCATAGCGCAATTCGGAAATTTGAATGGGCCGAAGTCATTTTTTTGTCCTTGACAGCGGCCGCCCCACTTCTCTAACCTTGCGGGATTATAGCAAGGTTGTTGCCGGATACAAGCAGTTCGTTTTCCAACAGTCCCAAACTTCTCCCGGTTGTCTGGAGGTGTAATGTTGCCGTCGCGAGCCATGCGGTCCCGCTTGTGTCTGAGTGCGCTGAGTATGGTCTTGGGTCTCTGCTGTGCGGTGCAGATGTTTGCCCAGGGAACAGGTGGCCGAATTCTCGGTCGAGTCGCCGATCCTTCCGGAGCGGTCCTCTCCAGCGTAAAAATTACTGCTACCAACGATGCCACCGGCATCACCCACGATGTGCTGACGAACGATACCGGGGACTACGTCTTCCCGGACCTGCCCGTGGGTACGTATTCCCTCACTTTCGATCTGGCTGGATTTAAGAAAGCCATTCGCCACGGCATCGCGCTCGACGTGAACCAGGTGATCACGCTGAATATGGCGATGCAGCTGGGCGCGGCGCAAGAAACGGTCGACGTTACGTCCGAAGCGCCGTTGGTAGAAACCAGCAGCACGCAATTGGGCGCCGTGGTGAACAACCGCTCGGTGAATGAACTGCCCCTGAATGCGCGCGACACCTATCAGTTTTTGCAACTGCAGCCTGGCGTGCAATCGCAACTGGGATCGAGCGGCGGAACATTCTACGGCAGCAGCGATGCAGGGGCGGTCTCCGTCAATGGCGGCCGCGGCCGCTCCAACAACTTCAGCGTGAACGGCGGCGACGCCAACGATGCATTCGTAAATCTGCCGACGGTGCAGCCGACGCCCGACGCCATCGAAGAATTCCGCGTCATCAGCAATACGTTTGACGCGGAATACGGACGCAACTCGGGCGCCGTGGTCAACGTGATTACGAAGTCGGGAACAAATCAGTGGCACGGCGACATCTACGAATACTTCCGCAACACCGTGCTGAATGCTCAAGGATTCTTCAACACGGTGAAGCCGCAGGAGAATCAGAACCAGTTTGGTGGCACATTTGGCGGCCCGCTCAAGAAAGACCGGACATTCTTCTTCCTTTCCTATGAAGGACGCCGGGTTAGACAGGGGATTTCGGGTCAGACGGTGTACGTGCCGACTACGCAGGAGAGGACGGGAAATTTCGCTAACGATGCTACGTTCAGCGGCGGTATTACCGATCAGTTTACGGCGGACGCGCTCAATGGACGGGCCGGTTGCACGGCGGCCATCGGTGCACTGGGTGGAACAGCTCCCGCAGCCGGTGCTAATTGGAATGCTATCTTCCCCACGAATGTGATTCCGACCGCCTGCCAGGATCCGGTTGCGGTCAACTTGCTGCGATTTGTTCCGGGCGCGAACCGGCCGGATGGCAGCTATCAGGCAGTGCCGGTGCAGTCTGAGCGGCAGGATCAGTTCACCGTCCGCATCGACCACCATATTAACGCGCGCCAGAATTTCAGCTTTTATTACTACTACACCGACGATAACCAGCTTCAGCCCTTCTATAACTTCCAGGCATCGGGCGCGAACATCCCGGGGTTCGGCGCCAAGGTTGGAACGCGAAGCCAGCAGTACAACCCCAGTCACACATGGACCATCAGCAACTCCGTGGTGAACGAAGCCCGCTTCACCTATATGCGCGAAGGTCAGCTGACCTTCCAGCATCCGCAGAACACGGGAGCGATCCAGGCTTCCTGTACCTCGGCTGCCGCACAGGCGGTTTGCTTCAACGGCACCTCGGATTCCAGCTACATCGTGAACCAACTCGGTACCAGTCCGCAGTACGGCATCACCAGTGGACTTCCATCGACTCACACCGGAGTTCCGTTTGTCAGTGTTGGCGGCGGATTCGCCATCGGCAACGGCTGGGAAGGCGAACTACCCCAAGTCGGCAATTCCTTTATGTGGGCCGACAATCTTACTTGGGTGAAGGGGAATCACACTGCAAAGTTCGGCGTGGACGTCAGGCGCGACCGCTTTGATCAGACGCTCTACTACAACGTAAGCGGAGACTATACGTTCAACAGCACCACCGAGAACTCGATTTTCTCCAACAACAATTATCCGGGATATCTATTGGGCTTGGACGACAGCTATACGCAGGGATCGGCGCAGAGAGAAAATGTTCGCACGACGGGGTTTTATCTCTTTGCACAGGATAGCTGGAAGATCAATCCTTCTCTGACATTGAACTACGGTCTTCGCTGGGAACTCGATACGCCGTTGACCGATGTGTTGCATCACGTACAGACATTCCGGCCGGGTCAGAACTCGACGGTTTATCCCTGCACATTGACTGCGGCAGAGCAAGCCAGTTTCGGCGTGAGCACTTGCGCGCAGGCGGGTGTCGAGCCGACCGGCCTGGTGGTTCCCGGGGATAAAGGCGTGCAGCCGGGTCTGACGCAGACTTATTACAAGGCGTTTGCGCCGCGAATTGGTATTGCCTGGAGTCCGAATTTTACGAATGGCGCTTTGGGAAAACTGTTTGGGTCGAACGGAAAGACGAGCATTCGTTCCGGCTGGGGACTCTTCTACAACCCGATGGAGCAGTTGGTGCTTGAGCAATTTGGCGCCGAGCCACCGTTCGGCGGCAGCACGTATCTGCCGGCAACATTTCTAAATACGCCGTTCATCGCGCAGACGGGCACCGTGAATCCAAATCCGTTCAATGGAATTCTCAGCCCGGCACCGGGCACGCCGCAGGATTGGTCGAGCTTCCGGCCGATGTTGTTGTACGGTGATTTCCAGCCGCACATGCGCACGCAGTACACAGCTCAGTACAACTTGACGGTTCAGCGTGAGCTGGCGCGCGACCTCGTGCTGCAACTCGGATACGTCGGATCGCAAGGTCATCGTCTGCTGGCGTCGCATGACATTAATGCGGCGAATCCGCAGACCTGTCTGGACATCATTGCGCTGGCTAACAACAATCCCGCGAGCGTCCTGTCTTACGGGGCCCAGGGCACCTGCGGACCGTTCGCCGAAGATAATCAGTACTCGGTTACGTTGCCCGCCACGAATGGCACGCTGTTGCCGAGCGGATTTCATCTTCCGAACGGTCAAATCATGCAGTCGGCCGGACAGACTCTGAACCTCGTCGGGATTGCGTCCCTATTCATCACCGAATTGCAACCCTCTGACCAGCGTGGGTTGCCCGCTCGACGGCGTCCCGGTCTTCACCAACATCTTTGCGGAAGATACGATCGCGGCGTCGGCCTACAACTCATTCCAGGCAAGCTTGGAGAAACGCTTTTCGCACGGCATCCAGATGCAGGCGGCGTATACGTTCAGCAAATCGCTGGATTGGGCGTCGAGCTTTGAAGAAACGGTCAATCCGTTCGACTACAAGGCGAGCCGCGCGCTTTCACTGTTCAACTCGGCGCAGCGCTTCGTCGTCAATTACGTTTGGGATCTCCCTGTTCGCAGGTACAGCGGCTTCAAGGGGAAGGTGCTGGATGATTGGCAACTGTCAGGTATCGTTCAGTTGCAGAGCGGATTCCCCATCCGTATTCAAACGCAGGACGATAACGAACTGATCAGCAGCTTGTTCTTCCTGGGAGCGGGTGCGCCGCAGTTGCATGGACCATTGCAGATCGTTAATCCGAAGCAGATCCAAACCTTTAACACATACAACTACGGACCTGTGAGCGGGCACTACTATCTGAATGCGGACCAGACGAAGTTCACCGATCCGACCTTGGGTACGTTCGCGACGACGCCCCGTTCCGTCTGCTGCGGGCCGGGCGAGAACCAATGGGACATCACCGTGTCGAAGAAGATCGCGTTGACAGAAGCCAGGTACTTCCAGTTCCGCGCAGACATTTTCAACTTGTTCAACAAGACGCAGTTCGTCAATCCGGACGGGAATTTCAGCGATAGCACGTTTGGACAAGTTCAGCAGGCCCGCGACCCGCGCCTGGTGCAATTTGCTTTGAAGTTCTACTTCTAGAGCAAAGGTATAGTTGAGTTCAATCACCCGGGCGGTTCTGCCGCCCGGCAATCTAATGGCCGGACAAAGCCGGCTTGAGTTTCTCGGAGAACCACGATGTATCCCGATCTGCAGAAAGAACTTTCCACTTTTGAGCGGCGGACCCCGAAGTCCGCAGAGGCGCACAAGAAAAATCTCAAACGCATTCCCCTTGGCGTAGCCAGCAATTATCGGGCGTATGATCCATGGCCGATTTTTGTGAAAGAGGCCAGCGGCAGCAAGTTTCGAGATCTTGATGGCAACGAATATATCGATCACAACCTAACCTTCGGCGCACTAATGGCCGGACACTGCCATCCGGCGGTGATGAAGGCGGTCGAGAAACGGCTCTCGACCGGCACGATGTTTGGCATGCCACACGACATGGAATGGGAACTGGCGGAAGAGATTTGCAACCGGTTTCCAGTAGAGATGTGCCGCTTCGGCAATAGCGGAACGGAAGCCACGATGCACGCAGTTCGCCTGGCCCGCGCCGCAACGGGACGCGACAAGATCATCAAGTTTGAAGGCGCGTATCACGGGCTGCATGACAGCGCGTTGGTCAGTGTGAAGCCGCACGCACCGGAGTTCGGCGATATTCACAATCCCACTGCTGTGCCCGGCGGACTCGGGGTTCCGAAAGCCGCGATTGACAATGTGAAGATTGCGACTTTCAACGATCTCGCCACCGTCGAGCGCCGGTTCAAGGAAAATCCTGGCGAGATTGCTGCGATCATTCTCGAGCCAATCCTGATGAACGTCGGACTCTGCATGCCGCAACCCGGCTTCCTCAAGGGTCTGCGTGATCTCTGCACGAAGAACGGCGCGTTGTTGATCTTCGACGAAGTGAAAACCGGCGCGAAGCTTTGTTGGGGCGGCGCGAGCGAATATTTCGGCGTTGCTCCCGACATCATCTGCCTGGCGAAGTCCATCGGCGGAGGGTTGCCGCTCGCGGCGTTCGGCGCGCACAAGTCGGTGATGGATCTCATCTCGCAGCACAAGGTCTTCCATGGGGGGACCTACAACACCAATCCGGTGTCGATGGCCGCGGGGCTGGCGACGTTCCGCGAAGTGCTCACGCGCGACAACTATACGCATGTAGAACGGCTGAGCAAGAAGCTGGCGGACGGCTATCGCAAGACGATTGCGAAGGTCGGCCTGCAAAGCTACATCGCGCAAGCGGGAGCGAACGGCGCGCTGATGCTCTATCCGAAGGAGATCGTGAATTACCGCGACTGGACCGTGATTGACGTCGATCTGTGGCGTCATTACTGGTTCGGGATGGTGAACCGCGGCGTCATGGCTCAGCCTTACTGGTGGGACGAGCAATGGACGATCTCGGTGCAGCACACCGATGCCGACATCGAAAAGCATCTTGCCGCATTCGACGACATTGCAGCGTCTCTGGCGAAAGCGCAGCAGGAGCGCAGCGAGCGCGTGCCTGCCGAAGTTGCACATTAAGAACTAGGGGCCAGGGGCCAGGGGCTAGGGATCAGTGCACAGTTTTAACGCATACTTACTTCCTGCTAGTCCCTGACCCCTGATCCCTAATCCCTGGTTTCTGATTTTGTCCACCACTACACAACCCGACGTGCAGCCGCACCTGATCCGCGCTCTCGGACGCCGGGATCTGGTGCTGCTGTTCGTTGTCGCGGTGTTCAATCTGAACGTCGTGCCGTCGATCGCTGCCAACGGCGGGGTCACGATCTGGCTTTGGATTATTTCACTTCTGCTTTTCTTCTGGCCGCAGGGAATCGCGGTGATCGAACTCGCGCATCGTTATCCAGGGGAAGGCGGTGTTTATCTGTGGGCCAAGGAAGTCTTCGGCGACTTCCACGGATTCCTGTCCGGCTGGTGCTACTGGACGAACAACATGCTCTATGTGCCGACGGTGATGTTGTACTTCGTCGGCGTGTCGGTTTACGTGCTTGGTCCGGCGCACCTGGGACTTGCCGACAATAAGATCTTCGCTGCGACCACGTCTCTTGTGCTTCTCGCCTTACTGACGTTTTTCAATATTCTCGGGCTCGGCGTCGGTAAATGGATCAACAACTTCGGAGCGATCGGAACGTTCGTTGCGGCAGCGGTACTGATCGGGTTGGGGGCCGTGATCTGGTCGCGTTTCGGAACTACGATTACCGCCCATGACTTCGCGATTCCGGCGAATCCCAAGTTCGTGCTCAATTCGTTTGGCGTCATCTGCTTCGGGCTAGTGGGACTGGAACTCGCGTCAGTGATGGGCGACGAGATCAAGGATCCCCGCCGAACTCTTCCCGGCGCGGTCGCCTGGGGCGGAGTGCTTTCTGGCGCTCTCTACGTGGGCGCGACGCTGACTCTGCTGATTGCTGTCGGGAAGAACGTGAACGTTCTGCAGGGGATCGTGCAAGCCGTCGCGCATATGGCCGGGACAGGTCGGGGTTGGCTGGATCATCGTGCCCTTCGCAGTCATGCTCAGCCTTTCGATCGCCGGGATCGGATCAGCATGGATGGGGGGATCGGCGCGCATCCCGTTTGTCGCTGGGCTTGATTCGTATATGCCGTCGTGGCTCGGTCACGTGCACCCACGCTATTTGACGCCATACGCGGCACTGATCGTGCAGGGAATCGTCTCTGCGGTGCTGGTGGTGTTGAATTTCGCCGGAGCCGGCGTGCAGGAAACTTTTCAGAAATTGCTGTCGCTCGCAGTCGTCCTGCAATTGGTGCCGTTCGTTTACATGTTCGGCGCGCTGGTGAAGTTCGCTGTGACGGAGGCGAAGCCGGCCGGTCAATATGGACGGGGAACGCTGTTCCTTGCCGGGATGAGCGGGCTCCTGACCACGATTCTCGGGATCGCTCTCGTTTTCTTTCCGGCGCAGCAGATCACGTCGATTTGGCAATACGAGTTGTGGATGTTTGGCGGGACATTGTTCTTTATCGGATTAGCCGCATTTTTCTTCTTTGTCTACGGACGACGAAAAGCAGTGCAAGCGCCTCTTGTGGGCACGGCCGCCTCGGCTGTCCCGGCGGGCGAAGTGCGGCAGTAACGATGAATGTTTGGGAGAACGGCTTGAGCTTTCGGAGGGTGCGGGTATCCGCTGGTTCAAAGAGATTCGTATCAGGGCACGGCTTCAGCCGTGCCGCAGGAGATGAAGAGAGATCGGGGCTTTAGCCCCAGGAGGCCATGATGCCTAGCGGAGTTCAGACGGAAGTCAAAACCTATCAGATGTTCATCAACGGGGAATGGGTCGCGAGCAAATCGGCCAAGACCTTCCCGGTTTACGATCCCTCCACCGAAGAAGTCATCGCGCAGGTCCCGGAGGCCAACGCCGACGACGTGAACCGCGCGGTAGCAGCGGCCAAAGCGGCTTTCGAGGAAGGTCCTTGGGCGACGACTACGGCGCAGGAACGCGGCCGCGTGCTCTTCCGCATGGCGGAAAAAGTTCGGCAGAACCTGCCGGCCCTCGCCGAACTGGAGTGCCGCAACACGGGCAAGCCCATCGTTGAAGCAGAATACGATCTCACTGATGTGGCGACTTGCTTTGAGTATTACGGCGGGCTGGCGACGAAGATTACGGGCCAGGTAAATCCGGTGCCAGACAATGCGATGTCGCTCTCGCTGAAAGAGCCCGTCGGAGTGGCGGGGCAGATTATTCCGTGGAATTATCCGCTGCTCATGGCGGCGTGGAAGCTTGCGCCTGCGATTGCCGCCGGATGCACCTGCGTTCTGAAACCTGCCGAGCAAACGCCGCTGACTGCGCTGGAATTCGCGCGTCACTTTTCCGATTGCGGCCTGCCGCCGGGCGTGGTCAATGTGATCACCGGTTTCGGCGAAACTTGCGGCGCTCCCATCGTCCAGCATCCCGACGTGAACAAGATTGCGTTCACCGGCAGCGCTGCGGTGGGCAAAATCATCGTAAAGCAGGCTGCAGACACGGTGAAGCGCGTGACGCTCGAACTCGGCGGCAAGTCTCCGAACATTTTCTTTGCCGATGCGGATTTCGAGGCGGCTATTGACGGAGCGCTTTTCGGAGTCTTCATCAATCAGGGTGAAGTCTGCTCGGCGGGCAGCCGCATCCTGGTGCAGAAATCGATTTACAAGAAGTTCGTCGATGCGATGGCGGAGAAGGCAAAGAAGATCAAGCTGGGTCCGCCGCTCGATCGCGACACCAAGATGGGCCCGCTGGTCAGCAAAGAGCAATACGATCGCGTGAATCAGTATCTGGACATCGGGAAGAAGGAGGCGAAGCTTGCTTCGGGCGGCGGACGTCCGGAGAAGTTTGCCAAGGGCTACTACGTGCAGCCGACGATCTTCTATGACGTGAACAACAGCGCTCGCATCGCGCGCGAAGAAATCTTCGGACCGGTTGCGGCGGTTATCCCGTTTGAAGACGAGAAAGACGCACTGAAGATCGCCAACGATTCACCCTACGGACTTGCCGCCGCTGTATGGACGCGCGACATCTTCAAAGCCATGCGGGCCGTGAAGGCTCTGCGCGCGGGGATTGTATGGGTCAATCACATGCAGCCGACCTACGTGGAAGCTCCGTGGGGAGGATACAAGCAGTCCGGCTTCGGCCGCGAGCTTGGGCCGTCGGGCATTGAGGAATATCTCGAGACCAAGCAGGTCCACATCAACCTGAACGAAGCGCCGATTGGGTGGTACTGAGAAGCAGTACCGAGTTGCGAGTACCGAGTACCGAGGAAGCAGGAAGCAGGGGCCAGTGGTCAGGGACCAGTGGCCTCTGAGTTTCCGAAATTCTGATTCACTGGCCACTGATCACTGGCCACTAGGATCGTTACGATGTCGACTATTCAACTACGAACATCCATTCCGGGACCGAAGTCGAAGGCCCTCTCTGAGCGGCGCGCGAAAGCCGTGCCCCGCGGGCTTTCTCACGGCACGCCGATCTATGTTGCCAAGGCCGAAGACGCATGGCTCGAAGATGTAGACGGCAACCGCTACCTTGATTTCGCGGGCGGCATCGGCTGCCTCAACGTTGGCCATCGGCGCGAAGCTGTGGTGGAAGCAATAAAAGACCAGCTCGACCGTTTCCTGCATACCTGCGTGCAGGTGACGCCGTACGAGAGCTATGTCCGCCTGGCCGAGCGCATGAACGAAGTCACGCCCGGCAAGTTCGCGAAGAAGACCATCTTTGTGAACAGTGGCGCCGAGGCGGTCGAGAATGCGGTGAAGATTGCGCGCGCGGCCACTAAGCGGCCTGGGATCATCGCTTTCGAAGACGCGTTTCACGGCCGCACCATGATGACGCTGGCTCTGACCAGCAAAACGCATCCTTATAAAGCCGGATTCGCGCCGTTCCCGAGTGAAGTGTACCGTGTGCCATTCGCGTACTGCTATCGCTGCTCGTATTCGAAGACGTATCCGTCATGCGATCTGTATTGCGCGCGGCATCTGGAAGACACGTTCAAGCGCGTGGTGGCGAATGAAGAAGTGGCTGCGGTGATTGCCGAGCCCGTGCTGGGAGAAGGCGGTTTCATTGCGCCTCCGCCGGATTATTTCAAGGTGCTGATTGAGTTGTGCCACAAACACGGCATCCTCTTTATTGCGGATGAAGTGCAGTCTGGCTTCGGGCGTACCGGCGCTCTGTTTGCCAGCGAGCGCTACGGAATCGAGCCGGACATTATTGTGACCGCGAAATCACTGGGAGGCGGTTTGCCGCTGGCGGCTGTCACCGGGCGCGCAGAAATTATGGACGCTCCCGGGATCGGTGGACTGGGAGGAACCTTCGCAGGGAATCCGCTGTCATGCGCGGCGGCGTTGGCCGTACTCGATCTTTTCGAGCGCGAGAACCTGCTGGCGCGGGCTAACGAACTCGGCGATCACTTTCAGCGACGGGCACGCGAGTGGCAGCGTCGGTGGAGCATCATCGGCGACGTCCGCGGACTGGGCGGGATGCAGGCACTGGAACTGGTACGGTCGCAGGAGACCAAGGCCCCCGCCACGGATGAGACGAAGAAGATTTCACAATATTGCTACGAGCACGGGCTGATCACGATTACTGCGGGAACGTATTCGAATGTGATCCGTGTGCTCGTCCCGCTCGTCATCACTAATGAGCAGATGGACGAGGCGATGGACGTTCTCGAGTCGGCGATTGCGAATGTTTGCGAGCAAAAGAGCGCGGTGGCGCAGTTGGTTTAGGGCAGTACCGAGTACCTGGTACCCAGTACCGAGTAACCCCGGCTACGCGCGCTTATACTTCGAAGATTGTCAGTCTAGATCGAGTTTTTCCAGTAACTGGGGACTATGTACTGGCAACCGATCAAGCGAAAGGCAACATCTCTTATGACCGTAGCAGCACCGCCAGCCAATAAACTCACGCATTACATCAATGGCCAGTGGGCCGAGGCACACACTTCCGAATGGCGCGAGGTGGTTAACCCCGCGACGGGCGAGGTTCTTGCCAGCGTTCCGTTGGCCAATGCGGCAGACGTGAACGCCGCAGTGGAAGCGGCCGCGGCCGCGTTTCCGGAATGGCGGCGCACCCCTCCCGAGGACCGCATTCAGCCACTGTTCAAGTTGAAGATGCTGCTGGAAGAGCACATCGACGACATCGGCCGCATCATCACGATGGAGAATGGCAAGACGTTTGGTGAAGCAAAGGGCGAGATGCGCCGCGCCATCGAAAACGTGGAAGTGGCCTGCGGCATTCCGATGATGATGCAGGGCTACAACCTCGAGGACGTTGCCCGGGGCATCGACGAGATGATGATCCGGCAGCCACTCGGAGTGGTCGCGGCGATCGTGCCGTTCAACTTCCCCGGCATGATCCCGTTCTGGTATCTGCCATACGCCATCGCCACCGGCAACACTTTCATCTTGAAGCCGAGTGAGCGAGTGCCGTTGACCATGCGGTACGTCTTCGAGTTGCTGGAAAAGACCGGCTTGCCCAAGGGCGTGGTCAATCTTATTAACGGTGGCAAGGCTGCGGTCGATGCGCTGATTGATCATCCGAAGGTGCGGGCGATCAGCTTTGTGGGATCGACTCCGGTGGCGCGCTACATTTATTCCCGATCGGCGGAGCAGGGGAAGCGATGCCAGTGCCAGGGCGGGGCGAAGAATCATGTGATCGTGCTGCCCGACGCAGATATGCAAATGGCCACGCAGATCATCAGCGACAGCGCGTTCGGATGCGCCGGCCAGCGTTGTCTCGCGGTCTCTGTTGCGGTGACGATCGGCGAAGCGCAGAAGACGTTCCGCGATTCGATCGCGGATGCTGCGTCGAAATTGAAAGTGGGCAATGGGCTTGAAGACGGTGTCCAGATGGGGCCGGTGATTACGCCGCAGAGCAAGGAACGGGTGGAGTCACTGATTGGGATTGGCGAGAAGCAGGGAGCCAAAGTGCTGGTTGATGGGCGCAACGCGAAGATTCCGAAGTTTGACTCTGGAAACTTCGTGAACCCGACAATTCTCGACGATGTGCCGGCGACGAGTGAAATCACCGACACGGAAATCTTCGGTCCGGTGCTCAGCCTTGTGCATGCCGAAAGTATGGACGATGCTCTCGCGTTCCTCGAACGCAGCGCTTACGGAAATCAGGCATCGCTGTTCACGTCCAGCGGTTCGGCGGCGCGGCGCTTCCGTTATGAAGCGCCCGCGGGGAATATCGGGATCAACATCGGAGTCGCCGCTCCGATGGCCTACTTCCCGTTCAGCGGATGGAAGAATAGTTTCTTTGGCGATCTGCATGGGCAGGGGCGCGACGCAATCGAGTTTTATACGGACAAGAAAGTTGTAGTGGAACGCTGGGCCAAAGAGCACTCAAGAAAATTCTGAAATTGGGCGATTGAGAGATTGAGTCATTGAGCGATGCAAGATCCTTGGGGTTTACGTAGAGGTTCTCAATCACTCAATCACGAAATCGCTAAATGACTCAATTGCTCAATCATCTGAGGAATCCATGACTACTACTAGTGTTGCTAATCCCCCCATGACTGGCCAGGAAATCGTTGATCTCACCAAGAAGCACACTCTATTTGAGTGGTCGGCGCAGTCGAAGGTCGATCCCATTCCCGTCGCTAAGGCCAAGGGGATTTATTTCTGGACGCCGGAAGGGAAGCGCTTTATCGACTTCAACAGCCAGTTGATGTCGGTGAATATTGGACATGGCGACGAGCGCGTGATCAAGGCCATCCACGAGCAGGCGCAGACGCTCGCATATGCGAATCCGTTTATGGCGACAGAGCCGCGAGCTCGATTGGGAGCGAAACTGGCGGAGATCACACCGGGCGACATCGACACATTCTTCTTCACGAACGGTGGCGCTGAGGCGAATGAAAACGCGATCAAGCTCGCCCGCTTCTTCACCGGGCGGCACAAGATCATGGCCCGCTATCGCTCGTACCACGGTGCAACCGCAGGCGCTATCTCGCTGACTGGCGATCCGCGACGATGGGCGGCGGAGCCTGGGATTCCCTGGCGTCGTGCGCGTGCTCGATCCTTATCATGGCATTGAGCGCGGATGGGAGTCGGCGGAAACTTCGCTGGCGATGATTGAAGAGACGATGCAGTTGGAGGGACCGCAGACGATTGCCGCATTCATTCTGGAGACGGTCGTCGGCACCAACGGCATTCTGATTCCTCCCGATGGATACATGCAAGGGGTGCGCAAACTGTGCGACAAGTACGGCATCCTGATGATTGCCGACGAAGTGATGGCGGGTTTTGGGCGCACCGGCGAGTGGTTCGCGATCGACCACTGGAAGGTTGTGCCGGACCTCATCTGCATGGCCAAAGGCCTGACGGCAAGCTACCTGCCGCTCGGCGCGGTCGGCATGCGGCACCACATCGCGCAGCACTTTCAAGACAAGGTGTTCTACGGCGGGCTAACCTACAACTCGCATCCGATGGGATGCGCGGCCGCGCTGGCGACGATCCGCGTGTATGAAGAAGACAAGCTGATCGAAAATACGCGCAAGATGGGCGCGGTCATGAAGCAACTTCACCAGGAAATGCAGGCGAAGCATCCGTCGGTGGGCGCGGTGCGATCGATTGGGCTATTCGGGATTTTCGAACTCATTCGCAGCCGCAAGACGAAGCAGCCGATGGCGCCGTTCAATGGAACGTCGGAAGAAATGGCAGCACTCGGGAAGTTCTTCCGGGAAAACGGGCTTTACACCATCGTGCGCTGGAATTCGTTCTATACGAATCCACCGCTATGCATTAACGAAGAACAACTGCGCGAAGCGTTCGCCATCATCGACAAGGGGCTGGAGATTCCAGACCGGGCGGTGAAGGATTAGGACACAGCAAGTATCTGTTCAAATCAAAAATCCCATGTTCCGCAAAGCGTGAGAGGCAGGGCATCGGGTCGCCGTATTCGATCGTCAGGCGGCCTGCTTCACTCCCATCCTGCGTTTTGGGAATTGCCCGGTGATCTTTCGAATCAGGCCATGAATGCCGTGGAAGCCATTGCTCGGCAAGAACATGAACGGGCATTCGCCGGGGACCAGCTCAATCTCATGCTGCCGGCAGAAATCGACGGCGTTGGCATTGACCGCGCCCTCGCCGGCCGCACGATACATCCAAACACGCCGGATGTCGGCTTCGGCGCAATCGGCAACCACAGTCTCGGTGACGGCGGGGGATGTCATAAGCAGCGCGCCTTCAACAGGAGGCTGGATGTCTTGCACGCGGGCGAAGCAGCGATGTCCGAGCATATCAGTCGCTTGGGGATGCACCGGAATCACGTCATAACCACGCCGGCAGAGTTCCTTGAAGAGGTAGACGCTGAAATGCTTGGGATCGCGTGAGACGCCAACCATAGCAATGCGCTTTTGTGCCAGGAAGTCTTCGATGACTTCGAGAGAGGTTGTTTGGGCAGGCATGGTCCCTCCTGAACTGAGCGGCGTGGTCTGACCAACGGCAGTGTACGGTAGTTCCTGTGTCAGAGCAGTGATCGAGATCACCCGGGAATTGTGGAAAATCCAAGGTGCAGGCCAAAAGGCTTGTCAGACAAGGATTTTCAAGGTTTTCGGCAGAAGAGGAATTATCGGCTATAGACCTCTTTCCGCTTGCGGATTCGGTATAATCGGGCGCACAATTTAGGTCGTCGTTTTACGCGCCCAGTCAAGTTGCAGTAGAGAGTCGAGTTCTACTCCGGGAAGGTTCAAGATGAGGAAACATATCGTTGTCATTTTGATGCTCACGTGTGCGCTGGCGGGTTGGGCGCAGCAGAACACCATGAATCCTCCTTCGTCCGCGCCGGCGGCAACGTCCTCCAGCGCGAGCGAGAGAGAGCCGTTGGCCTCGCCGCGCCCGAAAGATTTCTGGGACGGAGATGATCCGAACCTGGTGAATTTGATTGAGCATCCTTTTGCGACCAAGAAGTATGTCCAGAAGCAAGTCACGCCCATTCGCGATCGCATCAACGAACTGGAACAGATCACGTCGGAAACCAGCGGGCAGATCAAAGACGTGGATACGCGCGCACAGGAAGGAATCCGGCTGGCATCGGAAAAGACCAGCCTGGCCGATCAGCATGCCAGCGATGCGGTCAACAAGGCGCAACTGGCGCAGACCGCGGCCACCGGGGCTTCCACGCATGTCGCCACAGTCGAGCAGACGGTCAACAACCTCGATCAGTACAAGGGAACTGCGCAGACCGAGATCCGCTTCCGTCCGGGTCAGACCGTGTTAAGCAAGAGCGCAAAGGACGCGCTTGATCAGATGGCCGGCCCGTTGAAGGATCAGCGGAATTACGTGATCGAAGTTCGCGGCTTCTCGCCTGGACACGGGCAGGCTGCGATACGGAGTTCTCAGAAAATGGCGGACTCTGTAGTTCGCTATTTAGTTCTGACGCACAAGGTCCCCGTCTATCGCATCCATCAATTGAACATGGGAAATGCAGCGGTCAGCGACGCAAAACACACCGTCGCGGCACGGGTCGAAGTCGATGTTCTGAAAAATGATCTGATGACCTCGGCAGCGCAATAATTCCTCTGCCGGTTTCGAAAGGCGAGTCCAATCGACTCGCCTTTTTCGTTTGCGGCAAGGCTCAAAGAGGCTAAGCCATTGGAATAGCGGGATTCCCGATTCGGGAAAGATACTTTCAATAGTGATTTGAATCACAGACTGCAGAAGGCCCTAACCTCATCATGGCGAACGACGGCTTGCCGCTTCCCCAAGACTCGCGAGCTGTCAAAAGGGAAGGCTCTGACGTGAAAGGAGTCTTTCTGAAGTTGCGCTTGGCTGAGGTGATTCAGAAGGCATAGGCGCCTCGGGCGTGACCCTGGCAAATTTGGAGAGTGAGGATTGGCTATGAGTTCTGCCGATCGAGGGATAGGTGCGCAGGAGGTGAATCCCATTGTGCCCGTTGCGCATAAACAGAAGAAGAAGAAGCAGTGGATTACAGGACGTAGTGTTTTAATTTTAGGTACGGGAGCCATTGCCCTCCACCTGGTACAGGAATTCATCTTTGGCCCCAGCGCGGCAGGCTCTTTCATTGCCAACACGGTGCAGATTTTCTGTGCTGGAGTGGCAGCTGCGGCGTGCTTCGCGGCGAGTCGTAGAGGAACCGGCTTCACGCGGCCGTTCTGGCTGCTGATCGGTTTCAGCTTTGTCGTCTGGGCCGCTGCAAACACCGGTTGGATGTACTACGAGTCTTATCTGCAGATCTCGCCCCCGCGAGAATCATTTTGCCATTTTCTGATGGATTTCCGTTGGATCGTTCTGGCAATGGCTCTGCTGCTCGACCAGAACGAGAATTGCCCCCGGCACTACTTTGAGCCAGCGTCGCTTCTGGATACGCTCCAACTCTTCATCATCTTTGTGTTGATTTACCTGGGTTGGTACCACGTACCTTCTCTGCACGAGAGCCGGATGCTCTCGCTGCTTCGCTCGGATCAGATCGAACTCAGCGAGAATTTTGGCGTCCTGACCCTGGCGGCGCTGCAGTTGATCCGCGCCCGCACCGCTGAACTCCGGCGACTCTATGGCAGCTTCCTGCTGTGTTTTGTTCCATTGACGGTCGGGATATGCGTCACGGATTACAGGGAGCTGCGGCTGTTCCGGGAAGTCCCGTCGGGCAGCTGGTTAGACCTGTGGTGGACAGTCCCATTCTTATTTGCGGCTTGGTGGGCGGCTCGCTGGGAGCAGACTCCCAGTCTGTTTGATACCCGGCGCACGGAGCAACGCTTCGTCAGCATGCTTTTTGAAAATACGATGTATGCGGGAGGCCCGCTCATCGTGCTTCTGCAGGTGGCGCAACTGGGGCCGGAATGGCGAAAGATCAGCTTCTTGCTACTTGGGCTTTCGATTCTCGGATTCGGTGCGAGGTTGGCGCTCAGCAAGTTCCAGGCGACTGAGGCAGCCCTTCGGATTCGGCAGATGAACGACGAATTGGTGGAGAGTGAAGATCGTTACCGCGATCTGGTGGAGCACAGTGAAGACCTGGTCTGCACCCACGATTTGTACGGCAATCTGTTATCGGTGAATCCGGCGCCCGCTCGGTTGTTGGGCTACGAGGTTAGCGAACTGCTCAAGATTCCGATGCGAGACCAAGTCGTCCCCGAGTGTCGGACCCATTTCGACCAATATCTGACCAGGATTCGAACGACCGGAGCAGATAAGGGCTTAATGCTCGTGATGACCAGGGCCGGTGAGCAGCTGACTTGGGAATACAGCAACACACTGCGCACTGAGGGTGTGACTAAGCCAATTGTGCGCGGAATAGCTCATGATGTTACCCAGAAAAAGCGAGCAGAATTGGCCATGCGCCATTCCGAGCATCGCTATCGAACCCTATTCGAGAAAACTGTGGCGGGCGTCGGAATCGTCTCCCTGGACGGACGCATTATCGATTGCAACGATGCCTGGGCCCGTATGTTTGGACACAGCAAGGCTGACGAGTGTCGCGGCGGCCAAGTGCAGGACCGTTATCAAGACCCGGCGGAGCACGCGATATTGGTGGCCGAATTAGAGGAGAACGGATTCTTTCTCAATCGCGAGTGGCATCTGCGCAAGAACGATGGGAGCTCATTGTGGGTGCTGATGAACAGTGTCCTCATTGCTGAGGACCGGAGTGAGCCGTTGATTCAGTCGACAATGTTCGACATCACTTCACGTAAGCAGGCCGAGCAAGCCTTGTTCCATGCAAAAGAGTTTTCCGAGAATCTGATACAGACTGCCAACGTTATCATCCTCGGTCTCGACGTGCATGGCAACGTCACGCTGTTGAACAGAGAGGGCGAACAGATCACGGGCTACACCTTCCCGGAACTGAAAGGTGAGAGTTTGTCAGTCTTGGTGCCCAAGGACCGGTTCCCAGATGTCTGGAAAGAGTTTGACCGCCTTGTGGCGGGCACGGGCGGAGACATTTATGAAAACCCGATTCTTACCAAAACCGGGGAAGCACGTTATATCGCTTGGACCAGCAGCACGTTGCGAGTCAACGGTGAGGTAGTAGCGACGATTTCGTTTGGCAAAGATATCACCGAGCACAAGCGGGCAGAGGAGGCTCGTCTCGCGGCAGAGACTGCTCTGCGCAAAAGCGAAGAGCATTTCCGCCTATTAGTGGAACAAGCGTCGGATGGGATTTTCCTTTGCGATTCCCAAGGCCGATACCAGGCGGTAAACTCAGCAGGCGCCGAGATGCTGGGCTACACTCGGGAAGAGTTGCTGCAACTCGCAATCCCCGACATCGTTGTGCCGGAAGAGGTTTGCAGAATCAGTCCGGAAGTAGCTCGTTTTGCCGGTGGAGCGATCGTGCTAAGCGAGTGGAAGTTCAAGCGCAAAGACGGTTCAATCTTTACCGGAGAAGTCTGTGGAAGGCAGCTCCCCGATGGCAAACTGCAGGCAATTGTGCGGGACATCACCGAACGGAGAAGAGCAGAAGAGGCCCTCCGCCAGAGTGAAGAACGCTTCCGCGTTGCGCTGAATGAATCTCCCATCACTGTTTTCAATCAGGATCGTGAGTTGCGCTACACCTGGATCTACAATCCCCAGCTCTACTGGCAACATGAAGTCATTGGAAAGACAGACGAAGAAGTCCTCGGCAAGAAAAAGGCGGCAGAGCTGACCGGACTGAAGACCCGCGTGCTGCAGAGCGGGACGGCGCTTCGGGAAGAGGTCGTCATTCCAGTCAATGGCCACAGCCACGTCTGCGATATGACTGCAGAACCCCTGTTCGACAAAGATCGGAATGTCATCGGAATCACCGGCGCCTGCATGGATATTGGCTGGCTGCGGGAAAGGGCCGATCGTCTCCAGGAATCGCGCGATCAGATCGCCCGCGAAAAAGCCTACTTAGAAACGCAAATCCAGACTGAACTCGGATTCGAGGATGTGATCGGACAAACTCCCGCGCTCAGAGAGGTGCTGCAGAAAGCGCAGATCGTGGCCCCGACCGATTCCACCGTGTTATTGCTCGGCGAGACCGGAACGGGGAAAGAGCTAATCGCGCGGTCCCTGCATGCGCTGAGCACACGCCGGGAGAGAACATTCGTCAAGCTGAATTGTGCGGCCGTGCCCTCGGGTCTGCTGGAAAGCGAACTGTTTGGGCATGAGAAGGGGGCGTTTACCGGAGCCGTAACCCAAAAGGTCGGACGAATCGAACTCGCCGACAAAGGAACGCTTTTCCTGGATGAGATCGGCGAGATGCCGCTGGAATTGCAGCCTAAACTCTTGCGAGTGCTGCAGGATCGCGAGTTCGAACGGCTGGGTGGGGTGAAGACCCTTCACGTTGACGTGCGCATCATCTCAGCCACCAATCGAGACTTGCAGCAAGACATCGCCGATAAGAAATTCCGCGAAGACCTTTTTTACCGTCTGAATGTATTTCCCATCGAGATGCCGCCCTTGCGTGAGCGCAAGGAAGATATCCCCATGCTGGTCCGGCACTTTGTCGACAAGCATTCGACCCGCATGGGCAAGCACGTTGACGTAGTTTCAGACGACATCATGCAAACCCTGAAGAGCTGGAGCTGGCCGGGAAACATTCGCGAGTTGGAGAACATGATCGAGCGAATGGTGATCCTGAGCAAGGGATGCGTCCTTGCCCCACCGCCGGCGGATCTGTTAGAAAACAGCCACGCTGCGGACGATCATCTCACCGAGATGGAACGCGAGCACATTATTCGCGTGCTGCGCGAAACCAACGGAGTGCTCTCCGGCAGCGATGGTGCCGCCCTCCGGCTGGGCGTGAAACGCACAACTCTTCAGTCGATGATGAAGCGCCTGCGCATTGAGGTTCACGACTACCGCAGCAAAGGCAATGGCGACTCCCCTCGATATTGAGGGCTGACAAAATGTCAGAAAAGGCCTCGTGTCCCTGAGCTAATCTTTGAGCCGGTTGTACTTCTTCAAGACCTCCCGCAAACGGTCGTGCGGAAGAGCGATCACGGTGTGATTGTTGATGCCGGTCATCGTTTCTGCCGCGACCATGGCGTTGACCACTGCTTCTTCCGTAGCCTGCACCGTCGCTAAGAAGATTGGATCGAGCGAATCATTCGGCAGCATCGTCAGCGGATGCAGTCCCTTGGTACCCACGGCCCCTGGGTTCGCTGTCGAGAAAGCGATGAAAATGTCTCCCGAACCATCGCCCGAATAGCTGCCATCCCGTCCGAGGCCGAGAGAGACTTTCTTCGCGATGCGTTTCAGTTGCGTGGGAATCAGCGGCGCATCGGTGGCGACAACCACGATGATAGAGCCCACGTCGTTTTGCCAGACAGTGTGTTCCGGAATCTCGCGTCCCACATTGACGCCGGCAATTCTCAGTTGGTCGCGCGATCCGTAGTTGCATTGCACCAGCACACCGACCGTATAGCCACCGGCTTTGGCGTCGAGTACGCGAGAGCTGGTGCCGATTCCTCCCTTAAATTCGTTGCAAATCATCCCCGTGCCGCCGCCAACGTTTCCTTCTTCAACCGGCCCGCTGTGAGCCGTGTCGAGTGCGTGCCAGGCATCCTCCGGCTTCACGTGGAATCCGTTGATGTCATTCAGATAGCCGTCCCAGGTCTCGGCGACCACGGGAAGCGACCACCAGTAACCCTCCATGTCTGGCGAGCCGCGCTTCACCTTCCACGCGATCACGGCGTCGCGCACGACTCCGACGCTATGCGTATTGGTGATCATGACTGGGCCGTTGAGGAATCCGGAATCCTCAACCCATGTCGTGCCGGTCATTTCGCCATTGCCGTTCAGGGTGAACCACGCAGCAAAAACGGCATCGTTACTGTTCTTGCCCCGAGGATGGATCGCCGTGACCCCGGTCCGGACCGGTCCTTTGCCAATTTCCAACTTGCCCTCTCCGGAGATCAGTGTTGTGTGTCCCACCTCCACGCCTTTGACGTCGGTGATGGCATTGTTGGGGCCAGGCGTGCCGTCGAATGGAACGCCAAGATCGCGTGCGCGCGGCTTGGTCTGGGCGGAAAGAGTGAGGGCGAAGACGGCCACTGCCGTGGCAATGACAACTCCGCGTAGGGGTGAGTGGGACATGGGGCCTCCGGTGAAAATGCAGTATAAAGGATCGCTTTCCAAGTTGGCGGGATGGAACTCATAACAAGCCCTTCGGCCACGCCAACCAACACTGGAACTTACCTTTTTATGCATCTGCTCCGGCGTACAATCGCATCAAAGCTGCGTTTAGGAGAGAACTATGGATAGCTGGAAGAAGGCTGTGGTCATGGGATCCATTGGGGCGGCCGCAATGCTCTTTATGAAGAAGAAGTATCCGGCCGGAGTGCTCGCAACCGGGGTCGGTCTGGCTATGCTGGCCTCGGAGTATCCCGAGAAATTCGAGATGGTTCGCCGCTCGCTTCCCGACTACTTCGACCGCGGAATGCAAGTCATGGAAGTGGCGGCCAAGGCCGGAAAGCGAATCACCGCAGCCGCAGGACGCAGTGCAGTTGATGCGTGGGAAGAGATTGGAGGCTGATGCACGCCGCTATTCGATCCCCAGTTGCTTGCGGGCATCCGGGCTAAGCCGTTCCGGTGTCCAGGGCGGAATCCAGACAATATTCACCGCGGCGTTGCGAACACCGGGTAACTGCTCAAGCCTGGATTTCACCTGCATGCTGATGTTGACGTGTTCGGGGCAGCCTTGCGCGGTCAGGGTCATGTCGACAGACACATCCTGCTTTTCCTCGGGCGCGGGCTCAAAGTTCACCTTGTAGATCAGCCCGAGATCAACGATGTTGACCGGAATCTCCGGATCGTAGCAACTCTTCAACGCGCTCATGACATCTTGTTCCGTGACCGGCATGGGAATACTCCTTGATTCTTCAGTTTACAACGAAGAGCCACTATCCTTAACGCATGAGTCCAGAGACCAAACAAAGAATCCAGCTGTTCCTGGTGGCGGCATTTATTGTGGCAGCCGCCCGCGCCGGCTACATCTTCTATCAGCGGCATGAAGACCGATTGGCGGTCCTTCGCCAGAAGCAGGCGCAGAATGTCGGCTATTCCAATCCGGACTATTACGTGAACCCGAAAAAGCTTTATCCCTACGACCTGAAGACCGCCAAACAGCTCACCCAGCAACCGGTTTGGGTCAAAGAGGGATATCGTTACGTCTTCTATAACTACGAGCCAGGCACCAGGCATGTAGACTTCGGCCACGATGCGGGCACCCTCGGACCCATCGAAAAGCTGGAGATCACCGATGTCGTCAGCGCCTCCAACCAAGTGGCGGGACAGCCGAAGCAAGTCGTAGCCGTCTTCCACAAGGAAGGCCAGAAGGAAGGGAAGAGCTACGCCGTGCCCATCGGATACGAGGCCAACGGCGAATACAAGATCTATTCCGACGAGATGTTTTTCGTGCAAGATCCTCACCAGTTATACCAACACTGGTCTCCAGACGTCTGGCAGGCCGTGGAACAACATCAGATCAAGCCGGGTATGAATGAAATGCAGGCGGACTTCGCCATTGGCATGGGCGTTCCCGACGCTGGCGACACTTCCTACGAAAAGACGGTGCGATACCCGAACGGCGGCAATCCGCTGGTCGTCGTGTACCACGACGGCAAGGCTGCCGACATCAAGCCCGGAACTCCTGCGTCTTAATGTTGGGATTTCCGCTTACCGGAAGCGGCGGATGAATAGAGTGTGCCGCTCGGAACGGTAGAAGCCGACTACGTAGATCGTCGCTTTCCCCTTCGTCGAATAGATGACCTGCCGGATTCGCATGACTGCCGCGCCGTGGGGAACTTCCAGCAATTCCGCGACGTTGGCCTCCGCAGTGGTGGCATCGACTTCCTCATCGGCATAGGCCAGCTCCACTCCGAACTCCTGCCGCAACGTGCCGAACAATGACGCCCTGCCCAGCGGGCAGTTCACCAGTCCGGCAAATTCTTTTGCCGGCAGGTAGCAGGTCTCGAGCGCGAAAGGCTCGTCTCCGGTTTCGCGCAGACGCTCGATCTTGACCAAGGCGCTTGTCGCCGGCAGGCCCAGTCGGGCAGCGACTTCCACATCATGTTCGAGGATCTTGGCCACCAGAACGCGCGAGCGCGGATTCAGCCCGCGGCTCGACATCTGCTCGGTGTAGCTCATTAACTTGTTGAAGTGGATTTTGGGAGCCGCGACAAACGTGCCCGCACCACGCCGCCGTTCCACCAGGCCTTCGCGCTCAAGGCCCGCCAGGGCGTGGCGCGCAGTCATGAGGCTCACCTTGTGCATCCGGGCAAGCTCCCGCTCCGAGGCAACTGCCGTCCCCGGTGCCAGCTCCAGGGACTCAATGCGTGTCCGTATGGAGTTCTGAATGCGTTGATAGACGGGCGTTCCGTTGCGATGAGGTCCCGGCATCCGATCGACTTTCTGGCCTGGCCGCGGCCTGTGCGGAAATGATATTAATTGCTATCCGCTCCGCAATGCCACAATGCCTGATGTGCTATATAGCTTATTTAGGGCACAATGTAAAGCGCGAAATGCGGGAACGCTGAACCGTGGATTCGAGCTTGCTATGGCTATAAAAGGCGTCGTGACCCTTTTCGTCGACCCTCCTATTTCGTCAGATCAGGCTTTGTCGATCTAATTGTGATTGAAATCACAAGACTTCTGCAGTTTTCGGATCCGCTCCCTGGCACTGAGCATCAGTCATCCGGCTTGTGATAGAGAGTAGTTTTCTGACTGGGAAAGCTGGCCAATCCTTATATCCGAACCGATGTCTCGTCTCGATCATGTTTATTTCTGTGCTATATAGCGTAACTGGATTCACTGGAGTCGGGTCATCCTCGCTTAGCTCGGAAGGCCGGACCAGGGCGCGACAGTCCCTGCCACAGAGCAGAGGAAGCTGGATGGAGCGATGTGGACAGATGTCACAGATGCTCCACAGCTTTCGGTTTTGAAACAGCGTCTGAAAGGATAACTGGCCGAAATCCCGATTTCAGTCAAAATCCCCAATGAGTGCTAACAGGTATTTTGGGGGGCGAGGGCATGATCTCGAAGACGATGCCGTCGTTGTGGATTCCGCCTTCTGACGTTGTGCCGAAGAGTTTGCCGTTCGAGATGATCACTCCGGCAAAGGGGCGCTCCCCGTCCTCGCCGTCAGGAAACTGGAAATTGAAGCGGTGCAGCACGGTCTCCGTCCACGGGCCACTCTGGGTAGGCGAGAGCATAAATACCGATCCCATGCCGTCGATCGCGCCCAACTCCGCCGCCGCGTAGAGGTTCCCCGCTTTATCGAACACGGCCGGGCCGACAACCCACGAGCCGTCGCTACCGTTCATCGTATGCAAGACGTTTTCGCCCCAGCTCCCATTTGCCTGTTTGATCAGCTCGGTCACCGTTCCAGAGCCGAGCCCACCGAATTCTGTTGTCGCGTAAAGATTGCCGTTCTTGTCTATCGCCAGAGAATCGGGGTTGTCACCGTCTGCGCCGTTGAAGTTGTGGATGACTCTCTCCGCAAAAGTGCTGCTCCCGGCGGGATTCAGCTCAAACACGGCGCCTCCCCCGTATTCGCCGCCGAAGGAAGCAACGCCGTACAGTTGGCCCTCGCGATTCATAACGAGGCCGCCGAGTGGCATGATGGGGTTGGGTCCATTGATGCCTCCCTGAAACGAGTAAAGGACTGTTTCGATCCAACCGCTGCCCGAGGGGCTTAGTCTGAACACGGTGCCCGCATTGCCGTAAGCTCCGCCCCCGGTGGTTGTACCGTACAGGTTGCCCTGCCGGTCAAAGATAAGATTGCACTCCGGTTGGGCGGCGTCGTTCCCCCCTCCGAAGTTGTGAAGCACGGTTTCCGTCCACGACCCGTCGGAGCCAGGGCTCAACTCGAACGCTACGCCCCGGTTGTAGGCACCCCCGTCAGCCGTTGTGCCATACAAATTTCCCAGGCCATCGAGAGTCAGGCCGCCGTACGGCCCGTTTCCGTCGATGCCACTGAAGCTGTACAGCGTCGTCTCCTCCCAGCCGCCTTCAGAAGGCGAGAGTTCAAAGACACATCCCATGTTTGCTCCGCCGCCGGACAGAGCAGTGCCGTAGAGGTTTCCATGTTTGTCGGCGATCAGGGGGGTGAGGGGGGCGCCGCAATTAGGATAGGGCGAAAGTGCGTAAAGAACACGACCGCGCGTCTGAGCAAACGCCGAGGCGCTCGCTAAAAGGAAAAAAAAAGAAGTGATAGCGGAAGCTTGGCGAGCTTCGGAGTGCGCATCTTTCACCTCGCGTTGAACCGGGGCCAAACGAGATTCCGCCATAACTACATCACGCGACAATCGGGTGTTCGCTGCACATGTCCTACAGAAGCAACGGTATTGAAAAAAGTACCTAGGGGTGCAAACTCGTGGCGCTTTTCCTGCAAGCCCGTCGCTTCTCGGCTCGTAACCCTCAATCACTGCGCGGAAAAAATCATCGTTCTGAAAATCATTCTTGACTGCGGAGAATATCTGTGTATACTCAGTATATAAACATGCACAGCGAGCTTGTGATCTCCCAATCCGACGGACGGCCCATGTATCTGCAAATCATGGAGCAGATCAGGCAGAGGATCGCCGTGGGGGATTGGGCGAAGGGGCAAGAAATTCCCTCAATTCGCCAGCTTGCTGTAACCCTTCGGGTCAGCGTGATCACAGTGAAGCGCGCCTACTTGGAACTGGAACGTGAGGGCATCATCGTGACCCAACAGGGAAAAGGGTCGATCGTCGCGCCCAATCCGAGGCTGGGCACAAAGCTCTACGATCAGGAATTAACCAAGCACATCGACCGGATTGCCCAACTGGGAGAACTGCTGGGCCTCACGCCTCAAGAACTTGCTTCCCGGGTGCGCGAGGCTGCGGACCGGTTGACCAAGGAGTACTCATGAATGACCTCTCCGTTCATTTCGAAAGAGTGAGCAAGATCTACCCTCACTTCACCCTCGACGATATTAGCCTGGAATTGCCCACGGGCACGATCATGGGTCTGATCGGCGCAAACGGCGCCGGGAAGTCCACGACCATTCGCATCCTGATGGGACTGGTTCACCAGGATCAGGGTCAGGTGCATGTCCTGGGCCGAGCCATGCCCCAGCAACAAGCGGCGGCTAAGTTTGATATTGGATTCGTATCGGAAGACATGCGTCTGTATGGGTCGGCGACGCTGGCCTGGCACATGAAATTTGTTCGCTCGATCTATCCGCAGTGGGATCAACCCTACGCCGAAACGCTGTTGCAGCGCTTTGACCTCAAGCCCCAGCAAAAGATCAAAGGTCTGTCTCATGGACAACGCGTCAAGGCGGCATTGTTGCTGGCCCTGGCACGGCGGCCGCGCCTTCTGGTGCTCGACGAACCCACCACCGGACTCGATCCCGTAGCGCGTCAAGAGGTACTGGGAGAACTGATGGCAGTGCTTGCCGATGAGGATCGAACAATTCTTTTCTCGTCGCACAACACTCTCGACGTCGAGCAGATTTCCGATCAGATCACGTTCATCGATCGCGGGCGAATCATCGCCTCCGACAACAAAGAGATATTTCTGGACCGCTGGCGCCGCTTGCGGCTCGTGCTCCCGCCGGAGGCAGATTTGCCCAGTCTTCCGGGAGTGGTTCAGGTCGGCGGAAGCGGACGGCTTCCCGTACTGGTTACCAACCGTTTCGATCCTGCGATGGTCTCGGCCTGCAATGATGCGGGTGCCACCGTTCAAGCCGTCGACCCAATGACGCTGGAAGAAATCTTTGTTGCGAATGTGCACAGCAGAAGGGAAAAACAAACCCTATGAATTACGCGATGATGAAGCGTCTCATTTTGAAGGACTGGTACTTGCAACGTTGGGCGATTCTCGCCTCTCTCGCCGGAGTTTTGGTTACCCTTGGCATCATTGCAACGGGAGGAAAGGTCGCGTTCCTTCTTGGCCTGATCCTTCTTATCATGGTGATCATCTCCATCGGTGCCCAGATGCCTGTGGCCACGATCGTGACAGAGCGGAAAGAGCAGACGCTCCCCTTTGTGATGACCCTGCCCATCTCGTACCGGGAATACACGATGTCAAAGATTTGGGGCAACCTCCTCATCTTCCTGGTTCCCTGGCTGACCATGCTGCTGGGCAGCGTTGCACTGCTTATGTACGATCCGAAATCCCACGGGTTGATCCCCTATGTCGCCATCATGGCGACTGAAATCCTGATGAGCACTTGCCTCGTCCTCTGCGTGGCTCTGATCACCGAGTCTCAGGGCTGGACCATCAGTGCCATTATGGTGGGCAATATTGGTGTGAACGCAATTGGGTATCTCGTCGCTCACATCCCGGGTATTGCAAAGGGAATGTGGGGTCCGAATATTCAATGGAGTTCGGCCGCCTCGGTTGTGCTGCTCGTGGAATTTGCCACAATCGTCTCACTGCTAAGCGCTACTTTCTTCGTGCAGGCGAGGAAGAAAGATTTTTTGTGAATCTCTGACGAGTCACAGACTACCTCGAGAGCCCCCGCCCGGCTGAGAGAAATTGCGAGTTCTATCAGGACGTAACTCTTGAACTCCTTGGCAAGTTCAGGTTGCCGGCACGCCGGGCGTGAATTCCTT
>CAWGKF010000027.1:0-286203 GCA_963823085.1 Terriglobia bacterium
TGGATAGTTAAAATCACCGCTCTAGATGCGGCTATGCACGTGTTCTGATTTCGTAACAAGCTGGCGCACGGGTTTTTTACTGGAAATCAAACACAATAATCACAGCTTTTGGTATGATTCCTCCACCGTTTGAGGGCACCCTAATGCTCCCGGCTGGAAAAAGCCTGCGCACCCTGCGTGAAAAGCTTGGCCTCACCATGCGTGATGTCGAGAACTCCAGCGCGCGAATTGCCGAACGCTATCGCAATGAAGAGTTTTCGATTCCGCCCAGCCGCCTGTCTGATATCGAAACCAAGGGCATTCTGCCCAGCATCTACCGTCTTTACACCTTGTCGGTGATTTATCGACGGGACGTCCGCGAACTGTTGTCGTGGTACGGCGTGGACCTCAACAACACCGCCGCCGATCTGGGCCTGGTTTCGCCGCCAAAATCGCATGTTTCCGATGCTCTTGCGGGATTGTCCTCCGTACAGGTTCCTGTGCGCATGGATCCTGGTTTTGACGAAAAGCGCACAACCAACCTCGGCCGCATGGTGGAGCAGTGGGGAATGGTTCCCTTCGCTTATCTCGCGCAATTAGCGAATAGCGAATACACCTATGGTTACGTGGGTACGCAAGACTTCACGATGTATCCCATCCTGCCGCCGGGCAGTTTTATTCAAGTAGATGAGTCGCGCAATCGGGTGGTGGAAGGTTCGTGGCGTTCGGAATACGAGCGGCCCATCTATTTCGTCGAGACCCGCGACGGACACACCTGCTCCTGGTGCAGCATGCGCCGCGACGAGATTATCCTGCAGCCTCACCCGCTCTCACCGGTTCCGGTTCGGATTCTCCGCCATCCGCAGGAAGCTGAGGTACTCGGTCAGGTCGTGGGAGTCGCTATGAAGTTGACCGAGTGGCACGCCCTCGATTCCGCTCCAAACTCGAAAGCACAACCAGCACTGAATTAAGATGGCTCGACGCCGGGCCGTTCTGGCGTCCTTCGGGAACCAGGTCCTCCAGTTGCCCGCGCATCCTTTCAGCATATTCCGAGGCAGAATCACTGCCGTGGCGGCAGGATTCGCCCAGATCTTGCTCCAGGCTGGCCAAGGGCGTCCTTAAAATTGCAGTAAGTACTTCCGAATGAGCGGCTTTGAGAGCGCGCTCGGAAGAGTCCTGCCCATGGACAACTTCCATCCCCCAATGCTCGTACCTGCCATGCGCCCCGCGTAGGGACGATAAATAGGACAGCTTCGCCAAAAGGCCGGAAATGGCCGAAAGTGTCGTCTCTTTAATGTCTTGCAACGCCGATTTGAGCGTCATTTTCTGTTACGAATTCCGAACATTCAAAGTGACTTTCGTACCGTTCCACGAAGGGCGGCGGCATGAAAGGATCACGGTCCAACTCGCAGTCCAAGGAGAAAACCATGAAACGTGTTCTACTCGTCGTTGGTGCAGCAGTCCTCTTCCTTAGTGCTTTCGTAACCCCTGGCGTTGCCCGATTTGACGGCGGAAACGGCGGAACCACCGGTTGCGGCGGCACGCTCTGCAAGCCGTAATTCAGATCATTTTCTAAGTTTCGCACGAAGATCAGTAAACCGAACGACGAAGTTGCTGATCTTACAAAAACCGAACAAGACTGGTCCGAGCGTTGCGGCCTGCAGCCATTCGCGGTATAGTGCCTCACCACCGCCATGCTGCAGGCGCACTCCATTCTCTGGCACTATCTGTGGGTTGCGCCCAACCTACTCTTTATATTGCTCGGCATTCTCCTATGGCGACGGGGCATGGGCCGCATCTTTCCTGCCTTTGTAGCCTTTGCCATTCTCAGCTCAATAGGGGACCTAGCGGCTTATCTCGCGGACATCATTCCCTCCGTGTCTCCCGAGAATTTCTGGCGCGTATTTTGGGCCGGCCTTGTCGTAGAGAGCGTCTTGAAATTCCTTGTAATCGGAGAAGTGTTCTCGCAAGTCTTCGCGCCCTACGCTTCCATAGCGCGGTTGGGGAAAAAGCTTGTGAGCGGGTGCGGAACTCTTTTAGTTCTTCTTGCAGCTGTGATGGCTGCTTTTTCCCGCGGCGATAGTAAGTTCGGAGTGGTGTCCGGAGCGCACCTGCTGGAACAAACCGTATTCATCATCGAGTTGGGCCTCATAGTCTTCTTCTTTCTCTTTGCTGCTTACTTCCATCTCTCTTGGGATCGCTTGTCTTTTGGAATCTTTATCGGACTGGGAGTTTCCGCATGCGAACATTTGGCTGTCTGGGCCATCATCGCGAATGCAAGCCCTTCCGAGCACGTGCGAACCTTGTTTTCTTTCCTAGGCATGGCGACTTACCATCTCTGCGTTTTCATCTGGTTCTACTACCTGCTCGTGCCCGGCAAGGCAACCGTTAAGCCCAAAGATATCCTTACCCGAAAACAACCTCGCCGTCTGGAACCGCGAATTGGAGCGTCTGTTACAGCAATGACACTAGCCATCGTTCTCGTCGTGTTCGCCGTACTCGCGCTGGTTTTAATCCTGCGCGTCACTGTCTCACAGGCTCTCCAAGTCTCAAGCAGCGACAACCTCGCTCCGCGGATCGTGCCTCTCGACGTCGACGCTTTTCGCAACCTGGTTGACGCGTCGGAAAATGCGTATCTCCATCGCCGCCTTCCGGCTCCGGAGTTTCGGCGTGTACAGCGCGAACGACTGCGAGCTGCGGCCGCCTACATTCGCGTATCTGGACAGAACGCTGCGATCCTGGTGACGATTGCGCAAGGTGCGCTGGCATCGTCCGACTCCCAAACCGTCGAAGCCGCCCGCCAGCTCATTGACAGCGCCCTTCTGCTGCGGCGCAATGCAGCTTACGCTTTGCTCAGGATATATGTCGGCTTGGCCTGGCCCACCGTTGGACTGTCGGCCACACCCGTATTAGTTGGATACGAGCGCTTGAATGGGTGCGCGATGCTGTTAGGAAGGCTGCAGAATCCCACGGTTCCAGTTCGAATTTCTGTGCGATCGTAAGCCACTATTGCATTTCGCAACAGACGGGCTATGTTTCATCTGCCACGCGAGTGACCGATTCGGCTTTGCCGCAGGTAGGTTACTCGCGAACGACCTCTCTTAATTCCTGACTTGTTTTCGGACATCGTTCTGGTATAAAACCCCGGAGGAATCGTCCCAGTTCCAACCGTCGAGTGAGTACATCGGCAATCTGCCGTGGGAGCGCGTCCTGCCGTCTGCTCGCGTTCGCGAGTTAAAGGGAGAACTGTATGTTCCGCACAATGAAAGTTGTTACCGTGTGTTTTTTCGCCTTGCTGATTTCAGCAGTTGCATTTGCACAGGGCGGCGTCGCTACCGGAAATCTTCACGTCAGTGTAAAAGATCCCAAGGGAAGCAGCGTCACCAATGCCACGGTTACCGTCCAGAACGTCGCCAAGGGCGTGGAGCGCACTGCTACCAGCGATGGACAGGGTGGCTACACCACCCAACTCCTGCCACCGGGCGACTACACGGTCTCGGTGACGGCGCCCGGTTTCTCAAAGACGGAGAGCACCGGCGTCTCGATTACCGTCGGCGGCCAAGTTGAGCTTCCAATCACTCTGACGGTGGCAGGGGGCAAGGAAGTGGTTGAGGTCACCTCGCAGGCGGAACTCGTCGAGACCTCGCGCAGCTCCACCACCGACACGATCGGAGAGCGCCGCATCGATAATCTCCCCATCAATGGACGCAATTACATCAACTTCACCCTCACCGATTCCCAGGTCGTGCGTGACAATGCCCCGAACACCGGCGCAGCTCCGACCTCAGGACTCAATATGAGCGGCCAGCGGGCGCGCTCGAACCTGGTGAACGTCGATGGCGCCGACGCCACAGACAATTCCGTCAATGGCGTGCGTTCCACAGTTTCGCAGGAAGCTGTGCAGGAATTTCAGATCATTACCAATAACTATGCGCCGGAGTATGGCCGCGCAGCCGGCGGTGTTGTCAACATTATCACCCGCTCGGGATCCAACGAGTTCCATGGTGACGTCTTTGGATATCTTCGCAATCGCAACTTCCAGGCGGTGAATCCATTCAGCACAGTTCCCAATCCTGCCTATACCCGAGTACAGGCTGGCGTCGCATTTGGCGGAGCGATCAAGAAAGACAAGACCTACTACTTCTTCTCCTACGAAGTGACACGGCGTCACGAGACCGGGTTCTCCAGCATCGGCCAGGGGAACTTCGGACTGATTCCCTTCGACACGTCACAGGTCGGACTTCCCTTCGGTACCGTGCAGCTCACACCGGATCAAATCGGACTGGTGACTAATCCTTCACTCCTGACTGCGGCGGCCACTAATCCGACCGGAGCAGTGGCTACGGCGTGGGGAGACTACATCGTAGAGGCCGGAGCTTCATCGGCACAGGCCATTCATGGCGCGTGGCCCACGGCCCTCGTGCAAGGCGCATCGCGAGGTGCCCTGTCTGCCTGGGCCGGATTCCCGTCTACCTGCACTTTCGTGGCGCTTCCGAATTCATGTCCAGCAGCAGCGATATTCCCGCTCACGAACGTGCCAAGTTCATATCTGACCCTAGCCTCGCAGGAGGGGAATTTTCCGGTGTTTGAGGGGACGACACTGTGGTCATTACGCCTGGACCAGAATGTCGGAAAGAACCATCGACTGACGTTCCGCGCCAACGTCAGCCCCAGCACCATCACGGGCATCGAAGTCAGCGGCCAGGATCAGCCTTTCGGGCAGAACGCTTACTCGCGCACTTCGCAGCAAACTTACCGCGACGTCTCTGGTATGTTTCAGGACACATGGACCATCGGCAACAACAAGGTCAATGAATTCCGCTTTCAGTACGCCCGCCGCGGACTTTCTTACTTCTATAACACGCAGATTCCTGGAGGCTCCACGCCGGCGGTCAACATTACGGGTGTCGCCTATATTGGCCGCGAGCCTTACTCGTACGTGCAGCGAATCGAACAGCGCTATCAGTTCACCGATAACCTCTCTTGGACCATCGGACGCCACAACATGAAGTTTGGCGGAGACTTCAACTATCTTCCGTTGAACGCGACCTTCACAGTCAATTACGGCGGCGTTTACGACTTCGGCGGTATCTCCGCCGGTAACACGCTCTCCAATGCGGATTTTGCGGCTCTGACTTCAGCCTTGCCGGCAGGTTCGACAATTCCCGGCCTGAATGCAGTGCAGGCCTATGGCTTCGGGGCTCCCGGGGATTCCATACAAGGTATCGGCAGTCCAAGTGACACTTTCCACAACGTACCGATAGGCGCGTTCTGGCAAGACTCCTGGCGCGTCAACTCCAATGTGACCCTGAACTATGGTTTGCGCTACGACGTGGAGATCCCGCCCAGCTTCACAAAACCACAGGGCTTGGCACTCGCTGCCTACAATCAACTGGGATTGCAGAAAGGTATCCAGACCGCTACGCACAATTTCCAGCCACGCTTAGGCCTCGCCTGGGATCCGAAGGGAGACGGCAAGACGGTGGTACGCGCATCTTACGGGATCTTCTATGACCATCCTTTGCTAGCTCTGTATTTCCTGGGCGATGCTTCCGACGGCTCCAGCAGCGGGCAACTCGCCTTCGGGCCAGGATCGCCCTGCCAGGGAGCGGGGAATCCTGGCAACTTGAACGCGGTATCAATGTTCCAGGGTCTGATTCCTTCTGCAACCGGATCTGCCGCCTCGCCCTGCTCACCCACTGCGGGACCCACAGGCGCTGCCGTGCTGAGCCTATTGAACTACAACCCCAACCAGCAACGTTTCTCCTGCGGCGGCTCGGCCACAGCCTGTGGCGTTGCCTCCACGTCCCAGTCCATTTTCCTCAATCAGAACTACCTGAACCCGTCCAACTTCCTGCCTCTAGGCTTCCAACCCTTCGGTTATCCGCAGGCCAAGAACTTCGTCTATGCGTATGCCCAGCAGGCAAACCTCAGTGTCGAACGGGATCTCGGCGGGGGATTCGCTCTGAGCCTCGCGTACAACTTCAATGGCGGGCGCCATCTCAATCGTCCGATCAACGCCAACACAATTCGCGGCGATCTGATGACCGGAAACTTCGAGGCGGCTTACTACGACGCGGTTCTCGCAGGCAAGACCCCTCCCGCCAGTCCGTTCACTGTGAGCGGTTGTAACCCCGGCGCGCCTACAAACCCGGCTCAGCCTTTTCCCTATGTCGACGCCTCGCTCATGAATTTCTTTCGGCCCGGCGGCTTGAATCCCTCAATCATCGGAGCCTACGCTTCCACCGGAGATCCACTCGGTTGCATTGCTCAGGCTGCAACCCTGGTCAGCAACCTTCCGGGATTCAACGCCACTTGCAATCCTGCTACCTTCGCCGGCTGCGTGCCCTTCGGCGATATGGATGCCAACTATTCCAATGGGAGCTCGATCTACCATGGATTCAGCGCCAATCTGCGCAAGCGATTTAATTCTCACTATGAACTTCTTGCCTCCTACACCTGGTCGCACTCCATCGACGACTCCACCGATCTGCAAGCCACACTCACGCCGCAGGACAGCTATTATCCCGGTGTGGATCGCTCCACCTCGCTCTTCGATCAGCGCCACCGTTTTGTTTTCAGCGGCGTTTACCAGACCGGAAAAGTGGGCGGCAGCGGGTTCGCGCGCAAAGTCTTCAGCGACTGGACCTGGGCTCCGTTGCTCGAAATCGCGTCCGGCCGGCCCTTCAACATCATCACGGGCAATGGGGACAATTTCCAGTTGTCCTCGGAGACTGGACGGCCAAATACGACGGTGAATCCCGCCTGCGGCGCCGCTTACAAGTCAAAATACTCGCCCACCGGCATGCTGCAGGAGCCTTGCATAACTGGTTTCCTCGTAACACCTTCCGGCTCTCTGCCCTACACGGTCCCAACCCTGCTTCAGCTGGACGGCAACCTCGGTCGCAATGCTGGAGTGACTCCCTGGACCGCCTTTGGCGATATGCGCTTCTCGAAGCGCATTCCGTTTACCGAACGCATCAGTGCAGACTTCATCGTCGACATGTTTAACATCGCCAACAAAAACAATACGGCTGCCGTGAGCCCCCTGTTCACCAATGCTGGACAGGCCACAGCATCGTACGATCCGCGCCAGTTCCAGTTCGCGATGAAAGTGAACTGGTAAGAGCCTGTCCGATGCACTGCCTGGCGTGATGTCCGATGCAATGTCGAGCTGCGATGTCATCCTGAGGAGGGCGATAGCCCTCCGAGGGACCTTACGACGCCATAAACTGGCAATACAGTAGCCGAGATCGTGTCTGCTGCATGAGTCTCAGGGCTTCTTCATGACATCAAAGTCCCCGCCCACATGTAGTCCATTTCCTCGTCTTCGCCCTCGTTCAGCGATGACATGCGCAAGTAGAGCAACCAGGGTGACCCTGCTCCCGAGGCGACTTTGCTGACCAGCTATCGGTAAAATCGAAGACTACGTCCATCGTCGAAAGGCGCACGATGTCCAATTCAGAAATCGTTCCCAACTCGCCGATTTCCCCGAATCCTCCCCCACCTCCTGCCGCTCCCAATACGATCTTTCGCGGGCCGAACGGCATCCGCGCCGGCTGGCGCGCGGTGATGTTCCTCGCGATCGCCGCCGCCATCTTGTTCCTTTCCAGTCTTGTAATCGGCGTAATCGTGAGGGCGTTACACAACGGTGAACGCGTACAACTTGGTCTGGGCTCTGGCCTCACCCCTTTGAGCCTGAGCGCGATGGAAGGCAGCATCTTCCTTCTCGCCGCGGTCGCTGCACTGATCATGTCGCGCATTGAGCATCGCAAGTTCGGCGTCTACGGACTCCCGGCGAGATTCGCCTTCGGCAGGAATTTCTGGATCGGCGCCGTAGTCGGATTTGTTGCGATCAGCGGCTGCCTGCTCGGCATCGCTGTTTTTCACGGATTTCGTCTGACTGGGATGGCCATCCATGGCAACACATTGCTCACGGCCACCGCAGCCTGGACCGTGACCTTCATTCTCGTTGGCCTTGCCGAAGAATTTGCCTTTCGCGGGTACCTTCAATACACGCTGACCACCGGGATGGGCTTCTGGCCCTCGGCAATCTTGCTGTCCGCAATCTTCGGACTCGCGCACGCCGGCAACCCCGGAGAGAGCAAAGCTGGATTGTTTTCCGTTGTCCTATTTGGCCTCTTGTTCTGTTTATTTCTGCGCCGCACCGGAAATCTCTGGTGGGCTGTAGGATTTCACGCCGGATGGGATTGGGGCCAAACCTTCTTTTACGGAGTTCCCGACAGCGGCATCCCGCCCTACCACAATTTGTTTAATTGCACGTTTGCGGGAAAGGCGTGGCTCACTGGAGGCAGCGTCGGGCCGGAAGCAAGCATCTTCACCCCGATCGCCCTTTGTATTGTCGCTGTTCTGTTCGCTCGCGCCTATCGCGAGAATCGCTATCAGGCGCCATGATGACGCTCAAAACTGGAACACGAATCCGGCTGTCGGCGTAATGGGCAGCCCCTGCAGCGTCTTCACCAATGCCCGTCCCGTCGTCGGATCAATCCCCGATTCATAGGCGAACCGGCCGTTGTAGTGATTAGTCAAATTGAGCACTTCTCCGTACAACGTGAGCTTCCATTTCTGGAAGGCCCAATCTTTGTCGGCTCGAACATCCAATCGTGCGTAGGTTCCCAATCGTTGATTGTTGATGCCGGTGGCGACGAACTGTCCATCGCCCAATTGCACGAATGTTCCACTGGGAATGGGAAATCCTGAACCGTACAGAAATTTCCCGCTCAAGTTGAGGCTCGGACGCAGGCGGTACATCCCGAACATATTCAAAGTGTGGCGCTGATCTTCCAGGGTTGAATAATAGAAACCGGAATCGAAGAAAAGCTGATACGGCGCGTACGGCACGTTAATCTGATACTGCCGCTGCTGTGCTTTCAGCAGTGTGTATCCGATCCAGCCCGAGAGCCGGTTCGCGCTTCGCCGCTGCAGAATCAATTGCAATCCGTGGGAGTACTCGCGTTCGTACGTGCCTCCCGCGATCGGTTGCAATACCGGGCAAGATTGCGGATTTTGCTGGCTCAGCGTGGCGGCTCCGAACGCATAGAAATCCTTACGCTGAAAGGCCTCCAGCCTGATGCGCGTGTTCTCGTTTACTCTTTGTTCCACCGCTGCCAAGTAGTGTTCCGCTTTCGGAGGTAATCCGCCCTCAATAGCGCACTCGCCCGGCGGCGGTCCTATGGCAGAGTCGGAGAATTGCGCATAACGCGCGGCGGCAAACTGAAGTTGCATAGAGCGGGTCGCGCGCAACGCCAGTGAGATTTGCGGCGAAAACCGCTGCGGAAGGTACGACTGAAAACGGTCCCAGCGCACGCTGCCCACTACATGCACGAACCCATCCATCGCAGAAGCTGATTGCTGCACGAAAGCGCTTTGACGGAGTCCGGTTCCGGCCAACGAATACGATTGCAGGCTCCCACTGTTCGTGACGCCAACCTGATACAAGCTGTCCCGCAGTCCTCGCTCCGACCACCCAGCCTGCAGAAGCTCATTCCGGCCCCATGCCCACGATACACCACCGCCGCCCACCCACTCGCGATGGTCGGTCTTCGTCAGGAGAATGTCGATATTGTTGAACAATTGATCGGGCTCACGGATGTAAGCCGTGTGTGCATCGATCAGCAGCCGAGGGTTCACGGTCCATGCCCAGCCCGCGCGCGCAAAAGTAAAATCGCTCGTCCCGCTGGCGTATTGAATATTGGCGAGCGACGCCGGATCGCTCATCGCCATATTCGTATGGCCGTCCGTCGCGAACAGGTTTATGTTTTGGTGCGGTGTCAGGTCGTAGTTCAGCTTCAAATCCGCATCTTCAAAACCCACATCGGCGGCATCCTGCACACGCCCGCGAATCAGATAGTTGATGTAGCTCTTGCGCGCTGAGGCCAGCCACGACCCTCGTTTGTGTCCGAGCCCGCCTTCACCAAGAATTTCCGTTGCCGCAATACCCGCCGAAATGCGGAACAATGGAGACCCACGGCTGCCCTCGCGCGTGTGAACATCGAGCGCAGCGCCATCGTTATCTCCGTACTTCTCCGGATACGCCGCCGGCAGCAGTTTCATCTCGTCCACCACTTCGCTGGTCAGCACTCCGAGGGACGCCCCCTCACTGAAGTTTCCGATCTCGTGAAACGGGCTCAGTACCAGCACATCGTCCACATAAATGCCGACATCCTCGAAGGGAGCGCCCATCACCGAAAACTCGGCGAAGAACTCGTTGTTTCCTTCCGCAGAAACACCGGGCAGCGTCTGCACCGCGCGGAATGGATCGTCGGCGAATACGGTCGAGGCCTCACGAATTTCCGAACTGGTCAGATTCAACTCGTTCGTCGCCGGAGAGTCGGCAATCTGAAAGATATCTCCGTGCACCTCGACCTTATCGGTATGACGGAAATTGTCAGGCACCAGGGTGATGGAGAATTCCTTCACGTCGGCGCCGCCGTCGACCGTGAATGGGATGGTCGAACAGCCGATAGCCAACTGCATTGACCCGAAGAGTGTAGGTGCCGGGGGCAAGATTCGAGATGCTGAATTCGCCCGCATCCGACGTCACGGCTGCCGCCTTGGTTTCCAACACCATGACTTCGACTCGGCCCAGAGCCTCGCCGCCGACGGCGTTGGTTACCTTGCCTTTGATTTCTGCAGCATGCGCCACTCCCGCCACCAGCAGGAACGAGACGCAAAGGCACCCTACGATCACTCTTCCCAAAAGCCACTCACCCCAGACAAAAAGAACCCTTGCAGAATACCTGTTTGCGACGCTGGAGTGCGACTGCGAGTCCGAAAAAGGAAGGAATAGGAGTGGCTGCACATGTCCGGATGGCGCCCTGCTACCGGGGAAAGCGGGCGCCCGGTGATACACTTTCCCTTCACCCATCCTTTGCGCTTGCCCGGAGTTTGCTCCCAAATGTCTGATACCCAAACGCCTGGCGCGCGGACGCGTGTCGTCCGCGAGCCCCAACGTGCTGTCTACGATCGCGAGACGATCAACCGCATTCTGGACGAAGGATTCATCTGCCACGTCGGCTTCGCGGTCGATGGCCAGCCCTTCGTGATCCCAACATCCTACGGCCGCAAGGATGCCAACCTGTACATCCACGGCTCTGCCGCCAGCCGCATGCTGCGCCAGATGAAAGAAAGCCTTCCCGTTTGCGTCACCGTTACTCTTCTCGACGGGCTCGTGCTCGCGCGCTCCGTCTTTAATCACTCGATGAACTACCGGTCGGTAGTGATCCTGGGGAAGGCCACGCTGGTGGACGACCCGCAGGAAAAGTTAGAAGCGCTGCGCGTTCTATCCGAGCACATTCTGCCCGGCCGTTGGGCGGATTCCCGCCAGCCGAACGAGCAGGAACTCAAAGCGACTTCAGTCTTGCGCCTGCCGATCGAAGAGTTCTCGGCCAAAGTGCGAACCGGACCTCCGATCGACGATGCGGAAGATATGACCTTCCCCACTTGGGCCGGAGTCGTGCCCCTGGAAATAAAGGCGGGAGGTCCAATCAACGACCCGGGACTGGATCCACAGCAAGAAATGCCGGAGTACGTCCGCAGTTACTCTCGTCGCGGAATCGAGGCCTCTTGACTAGGATGGTAAAGAATGATATCTTTACTGTAAAGTACAACGGTAAAGATGAAATATTCCAGCTCCATTAGCTCCAAGGGCCAAGTCACGATTCCCCAAGAGATCCGCATCCGCCTCGGGGTCACTGCCGGCGATCGCATCGATTTTGTTGTTGAGGACGGCCGCACAATTATTCGACCTTCCCGTGCTGAGGAAAATCCTTTCGAAAAATACGTGGGGGTTCTCGGACCGTTTCCTGGAGGGGAAAAAGGGATCAAGGAGTGGATCGATGACATGCGCAGTGACGAAGATGACCGTCCGGCTCATCGATCCCACAAAGAATGAGGATCGCTCTCGACTCCAACGTGCTCTCGGCTCTCTGGTCGGCTGAGCCCCCAGCGTCCCGAGTGATGGAAGAGTTAAAAAACGCCCGGGCTTTCGGCGGAATCGTTATTTGCGGACCGGTTTACGTGGAACTTGCTGCGCACCCGACGGCACCGAGGAACTTCGTCGATAAGTTTGTTCGCGACACTGGCATTACCATCGAGTTCAACCTGGACGAAGCGGTCTGGAGAAAAACAGCCGACGCGTTCGCCACATATGCGCAACGCAGACGTCGCTCGGGAGGTACCTCACCTAAGCGATTGCTTGCAGACTTCTTGATCGCCGCGCACGCTTTGCTGCATGCCGACCGTCTCTTTACCTTGGATCCATCGCGCTATCAACAGGATTTTCCGGAGCTGAAACTGACATAGGGAGCCAGAAGCCAGTGTTCCACTGTGCGCCCCCGTTTCCTCTGTGGTGAGAATTTTCGCCTTACGGGATCAGAAGCAGCTTTCCTGCCAGCGTCCGCGCTTCCATGTCGTGGTGCGCCTGTGCCGCCTCGGCCAGTGGATACTTCTTCGCGATCCGCGTATGCAGTTTGCCGTCGGCAATCATGTGGAACAGAGCACTCGTTCGCGCCAGCAATTCTTGGCGAGTCGCGGTGAAGTGCGCCAGCGTTGTCCGTGCCATGTAAAGCGATCCTTTTTCCGACAGCTTCGCCGGATCGACCGGCGGCACCGCTCCGCTCGACATGCCATAGATCACCAGCATGCCGCGGGTTCGCATGACATTCAGATTCTTCTCAAACGTCGCCTTACCCACTCCGTCGTAGACCACGTCGACGCCTTTGCCATCGGTCAGGCGCTTCACTTCTGTCTCGAAATCCTGCCGCGTGAACACGATAACCTCGTCGGCTCCAGCCTCTTTCGCGAGCCTAGCCTTCTCGTCACTCGACGCGGTTCCGATCACGCGTGCTCCAATCGCATGCGCCATCTGCACGACCAGCAGTCCGACGCCTCCCGCCGCTGCATGCACCAGGGCCGTCTCGCCCGCTTTCAGCTTGTGCGCATCGTTCACCAGATAATGCGCCGTCAGTCCGTGCATCATCGCGGCGGCCGCTTGCTCGTCGCTCACCGCGGCGGGTACAGGCACAAGATGCTCCTCCGGCGCAGCCACATACTCCGCATACGACCCCAGCGTTCCGCTCCACGCCACACGGTCCCCACCCTTCAATGCCTTCACCTGCGGACCTAAAGCCGTGACCACGCCGGCGCCTTCCTGCCCGGGCGTAAAGGGAAGCGGAGTTCTCAGGCGCCCGTCGCGAAACTGCGCGTCAATCGAGTTCACGCCCGCAACGTTCACCTTTATTACTGCTTCCGATCCCTTCGGCTGCGGAACCGCGACTTCTACCAGTTCCATCACCTCGGGAGCCCCCGTATGCCGCACGCGAATCGCTTTCATGTTTGTCCTTGTAATCGGAATCTTATGTCTTGTCATCCTGAGGAGGGCGATAGCCCTCCGAGGGACCTTACGAAAAATATGCAGCGCCGATGCTGTGAGCGAGCGCAGCGCTTCCGTGTAGCTCAAGATGACTTGACATAGAGCTACGGTATCAGCAGCAACTTCCCGGTAGTCTTCCGGCCTTCCAACTCCCGATGCGCCCTCTGCGCCTCGACCAGCGGATAAGTATGCGCAATCCGTATCTTCAGTTTGCCCGACGCTATCATGCCAAAGACGGCGCCCGACCGCGCCACCAGTTCCTCGCGTGTCGCAACGTAATTTCCCAGCGAAGGTCGTGTCAGGAAGAGGGATCCCTTTTGCGACAGGATAATCGGATCGAATGGAGCCACCGCTCCGCTCGATCCGCCGAAGAGCGCCATCATTCCGCGCGGACGCAGCACGTTCAGCCCCTTCTCGAACGTGGTCTTGCCCACCGAGTCATAAACCACGTCGACGCCCTTGCCGCCCGTCAGGCGCTTGGTCTCGGCCTCGAAATCTGTTTGCGTATAAAGAATGATGTCGTCCGCCCCGGCCTCTCTCGCCAGCCTTGCTTTCTCATCGGTCGAGACCGTGGCGATCACGCGCGCGCCGATGTTGTGCGCCATCTGCACCAGCAACGCTCCAACGCCGCCCGCAGCGGCATGCACCAGAGCGGTCTCGCCCTTCTTCAACGGATACGTGTCGTGCGTCAAATAATGCGCCGTCATGCCCTGCAGCATGGCACCCGCTGCCTGCTGGTCGCTCACGCCCGCAGGAATCGGCACCAGGCGGTCAGCGGCGACCGCCGCATATTCCGCATACGCTCCCAGCAAGTGGGCCCACGCCACACGGTCGCCAACTTTCAGCGACTTCACTTCGCTGCCCACGGCCGTCACGATACCCGCTCCCTCCTGCCCCGGAGTAAACGGCAACGGCGCTTTGTATCGCCCCTCTCGGTAATACACGTCGATAAAGTTCACACCGGAAGCGGACAACTTCACCACCGCTTCATTCGCCTTCGGCTCGGGGACGGGTAAATCCACCAGCTCCATCACCTCGGGCCCACCAGTTTGCTTAACTTGTATGGCTTTCATGGGACCTTGGATTCTACACCGCGAGGGAAGGATTCTGGAGTGATCGCAGAATGCAAACTTTAGGTTTCAGATTGGACAGTGCGAACGACATTGCTTTCAAAAGCTGAAATCTACAATCAGAAATCTGGCTATCTCTTCTTCAGTTCCGCGGTCCAGTTCTGAATGACCGTGAGCGGCAGCTTGCCCGCATCGCCGGTTGTGATTTCGAGGAATCGCTGGGCATCTCCCGTCATGGCATACTGCGCTGCGGCGGTATTCGGCGAGAGATCGTCTGACTCAAACAGGCTGCGTACTTCTCCGACTACAAAGCTTTGTCCCTTTCCATCCACTTGCGCGGCCCACGTGTAGGGGCTCGCGAGCATTTGGTACACCAGCTCTTTGCCGTCTCTCCGCCACCGCGGAACGATGCCACCGTTGGTCGAGATCTGCCACTTCGCTCCGGTCCAGGGAAACGGAGCTACAAATATTTCCATCCGGCCGGTTTCGCTCGATTCGTACGCGACCCATCGTCCGTCAGGAGAAAACTGCGCGAACTGCTGATCCCCGGGTCCGGTCGCGTAGGGAAACGGTTTGTGATCCCCAAACATGGGCAGCACCCAGATATCAAAACCATCTCCCACGCCGTAGATTCCCTTGGCGTAGAGCAGGTATCGTCCGTCGGGAGACCAATTCCACAGTCCTTGTTGTTCGCCTCCGACCTCGAAATCCGTTTGCAGCACAGCTTTTGCTTCGCCCCCTGAGCCGTCTGCAGCTTTCACCATTACGGTATAGCGGTTGCGTCCGCCCGCGGTTGTCAGGTACGCGATCTGCTTCCCATCACGCGACCACACGGGGCTGTTCGCCGAGCCGTTGTCGAACGTGAACCGCGTCCGCGTGTTGTGTTCCAGGTCGTAAATCCAAATGACGCCACTCGGGTTCCCGATCGTGACTGCTGCTTTCTTGTTATCCGGCGAAAGCTCGATCTGATTGAAGGTATCCGCGCCCATCAGATTTCCGAGTTCTTTGCCGTTGCGGTCCATCCATGTGAGCCGCAAACCCGCGCCGGCCGAACCTGGCTGGTAGATCAACGGACCCGCGTCCGATGCGGTGAAGGTCCCACGCCAAACCGTGTGGTCCACCTGTACGTCATCGTTGAGCACGGTGGCCTCGCCTTTGAATTCCCCAGACGAAGGATCGAAGGGTTGCGCCATCAGGGCAGTCTCGCGCACATACAGCAGATACCCCGCTGCATAAACTGCACTCGAGTGAGTACGCAGCAAAAGCTTGCTCTGCTTCCCATCGAGCGATGCCCAGAAAACTGCCGTATCCGGGCCGGCCGGATCTGAGTGGCTGGCCGCGAGATAAATGAAGTGGCGCCCATCCGGCATAAACTGTGGCCACCGGTGCGTGGTATATTTCCCGCTCAATTGCGTGAGAGCGACTGGCGTTCCTCCGGCAGCCTGCACTCGAAACAATGCTGTCGTGGGGAATGGCTCGAAGATGATTGTTCCGTCGCGTCCCCACGTGCCGCCTCGCGCGTTGGTAGAATCGCAGATGATCACTGCCGGACCGCCCGCAGTGTCAACCCGCTTCAGCTTGCTCTCGGAAAAGAAGCCAATCGATCGGCTGTCCGGCGACCAGAACGGAAACGTCCCGTCTTCCGTGCCGACCAGCGGTAGGGCCACAAGTTTGTCCAGCGGGCGCATGAACAGTTGGCCCTTGCCGTCCACCTTCCCCGAGAACACAATCTGCGTGCCATCGGGAGAGATCACCGGAGGGCCGGCGTTATCTCCCACAAATTTGAATTGCAGCTTGTCCGACGGCGCAATCTGAGTGCGCACCACGGCCTTATTGCCGCCGGAAAATCCAAGCACCAGGCTCAGCACAACGATCGCAATTACCGACATGCCCAGAAACATCCACGGCAGCCAGTCGTTCAGCCGGATACCGCGTATTCGCGATCTCTCCGGGACCAGCGACGTGCCCGAACTTCCGCCTTCGGCGATCCACTTCAAGTCGCTGGCCAGATCTCCGGCACTCTGCCAGCGTTCGTCCGGATCTTTCGCCAGACATTTCTTGATCACGCGCTCCAACGACGGCGGCGTCAGCGGCTGTAGCGTTCGGACGGGCGCCGGCTCTCTCTCCAAGATCGAGGCCGCGACTGACACCAGCGTCTTGCCCTCGAACGCTCGCTTGCCCGTCAGCATTTCGTAGAGCACCGTACCCAGGCTGAAAATATCGCTCCGCGCGTCGGCTTCTTTGCCCTCCACCTGCTCCGGGGACATGTACTGGAATGTTCCGACGATCGTTCCTTGCTGTGTCAGCGGCGTCGCGTGCGAACTGGTCAACGTGGCAGTCAGCTCGACTGAGATAGGCTTCGGTGCGTTCATTCCCTTTGCCAGCCCAAAATCCATGAGCTTCGCGCCCGACTTCGTCAGCATGACGTTGCCCGGCTTCAGATCGCGATGCACGACTCCACAGCGATGCGCCGCCTGCAGGCCCGTCGCGATCTCAGCTCCATAACGCAGGACCTGATCCAGCGGCAGCGGCCCACGCCGCAGACGCTCGGCCAGCGTCTCGCCTTCCAGCAACTCCATCACGAGATAGCGCACGCCATCCTGCGCGCCCACGTCATGCAACTGGCAAATGTTCGGATGATTCAGAGAAGAGATGGTGCGCGCCTCACGTTCGAAGCGCTCTCCTGCATCAGCCTTGTCGGCCATGTGAGCAGGAAGAATCTTGACGGCAACGCTGCGGTCGAGCCGGGCATCGCGGGCGCGATACACTTCGCCCATGCCGCCCGCTCCAAGCGGCCCGAGAATCTCGTACGGCCCAAGCCTTGCGCCGGCAGACAGCCCCATATGCGGGGATTATACCGGGTTGGTTGACTCAACCCGCCGTCGGCACGGGTAATACTTTCCCTGTTGCTTTCCCAGAGGAAGTGTGGCACTCTCCTATGGGAACCCCAAAGGACGCTCGCCGATGAAGCCGAAACCCGATGTCCAGCAGGGAACGCTTGCTCTGATGGTCCTCAAGACCCTGGAAGTTTTGGGCCCGCTGCACGGATATGGCATCGCTCGCCGGATCGAACAAATCAGCGGAGACCTGCTCTCAGTAAATCAGGGCACCTTATACCCCGTGCTGCTTCGGCTTGAGCAAGAAGGCGCCGTTGAGTCCGACTGGGGTGCCTCTGAAAATAACCGGCGCGCGCGATACTACCGTCTCACCCGAGAGGGCCGTCGACAACTTCAATCCGAGCTTCAGGACTGGCATCAAACCACCGAGATCATTGCTCGCTTCCTTTCGGCGAAGGCAGAGGATTTGGCATGAGCTCCATTCGGCGCCTGTGGACCCGGACGCTCAAGTTTGTATTGAGGACTACTGGCGACCGCCGACTGCGCGAGGAGATGGAGCACCACGTCGCGCTGCAGACCGAAGAGAATATTCGAGCGGGCATGTCCGTTTCCGAGGCCCGCAGGCAGGCGATCCTGAAGTTCGGACCGGCAGAGGCTCTTCGGGAGAGCTATCACGCCGAAGAGGGCTTGCCGATGATCGAAACCGTTTTGCAAGATTGCCGGTATGCGGTTCGCATGTTGTTCCGTTCTCCGGTCCTCAGCATCGTCGCGGTGCTCACGCTTGCTCTCGGCATAGGAGCCAACACCGCCATCTTCAGCTTCCTCGATGCCGTCATGCTGCGGTCGCTTCCGGTGAAAGATCCGCAGCGGCTGGTCAAGCTTGGTATCGAGGACTGGGGCGGCATTACCGACAGCTTTGCCTGCACCGAACTTTATTCCTACCCGTTTTACCGGCAGTTTCAGCGTGACAATCAGGTCTTCTCCGATACGGCCGCCATTCTGAGCATGATGAACGATGTCCATGGCTTCGTCGACGATCGAAAGGAGTCGGAATTAATCCACGTCCAAACCGTCTCCGGCACATATTTCCAGACACTCGCCGTCAGTGCACAGATCGGCCGCGTGATTAACGAAAATGACGATTCCACGGAAGGCGACCATCCCGTACTGGTCATCAGCAACAATTTTTGGAAGCACCGTCTAGGCGGTGATCCTGCTGTCCTCGACCACAAGATTAAACTCGGCGACGCCATCTTCAATATCGTCGGCGTTGCCCCTGCGGAGTTCTTCGGCACGAAGGTCGGCGAGGCCCCCGATGCCTGGGCGCCGCTTTCGATGATGGCGTCGATTCCCCCGGGGTGGAATGGCCGTAAGGAGAACTTCTCCGAATCCCTTTATATCCTCGGACGCTTGAAGCCGGGTGTCACACTCGAAGAAGCCACGGCGAACGCGAATGTTCTGTTTCCGCAGATCTTGCACAGCTTCCCGGACGCCAAGCTCAGCCAGGACAATCTGGATCGTCTAGCCCACGCACGCGTGCCATTGAAATCCCTGGCTCGTGGCGTTTCTGACCTGCGCAACTCCTACTCTGAGCCTCTGAAGGTGTTGATGGTCATCGTCGCGCTCGTTTTACTCATCGCGTGCGCCAACATTGCGAACCTGCTTCTGGCCCGCTCGACCTCACGGGCGCGCGAACTAGCAGTTCGGCAGGCGCTGGGCGCTGCAAGGATCCGAATCATTCGTCAACTCCTTACCGAAAGTCTGCTCCTCGCTCTTGCCGGAGGAGCACTCGGCATCGCTTTTGCGCTCTCCGCGAATCGTATGCTGCTGCACATGATTTCGTCCGGGCCGGAGACGATTCCTCTGGATGTCTCACTCAATCTCCGCCTGCTGGCCTTTACTTTCGTCGTTACCGTTTGCACGGCCTTATTGTTCGGAACGCTCCCGGCACTACGCGCGACTCGGCTGGAGCTAACCAGCACTCTGAAGAGCGGCCGTGGCACCTCGACATTTGGCGCGCGCACTCCACTCTCCAGAGTTCTGGTGATCTCGCAAGTTGCAGTGTCCCTTGTACTGACTGTTGGAGCTTGTCTCTTCCTGCGCACGCTGAACAATCTGAGTCGCGTGGACACCGGCTTCGACAGGCAGAATGTGTTGCGCCTCGACATCGACTCTTCCTCTACCGGCTACGGCGAAGACGATCCTCGGTTCAAAGCGCTCCTCCACGGGATTGAGGAACGGGTCAGCTCGCTACCCGGGGTGCAGGCGGCCAGCTTCTCGGCTTTCACATTCGCTGAAGGCAGTTGGAACACCACGATCACCATGCCCGGCAAGCCATTCGATCGAAACGTGAACGTGAAGCACAACATAATCGGCAACGACTACTTCAAAGTGATGCGGATTCCGCTGATCGCAGGGCGCCAGTTCGGCCCGCAGGACACTGCCACCTCGCAGCCGGTGGCGATCATCAGCGAGTCAATGGCGCGGAATCTCCTCCCGTCCGGATCGCCGATTGGACGCGCCTATTCGATTGGCTCTCCCGATGGAATGGAGGCGCCCGTCGAAAAGCTGGTAATCGGCGTAGCGAAAGACGTAAAGTTCAACAACGTCGCGGAAAACCTCGAATACATCGACTACCTGCCGTACACTCAGCACGGTTGGGGATTCGGCGACTTCGAGGTCAGATACACGGGCAACTTCGCCGCCGTCGCCGCCGAAGTGCAGCAGGCGATCCACTCGATCGACCGCACCCTGCCGATCTCGAACGTCACTACCCTCGAGGAACAAGTCGCCCGCTCTTATTCCAATCAGACGATCATCGCCCAGCTTTCGGCCTTCTTCGGTATCGTCGCCGTGTTCCTCTCCTCGATCGGGCTCTACGGCATCATGTCGTATCTCGTCAGCCGCAGAACGGGTGAGATCGGAATTCGAATGGCGCTCGGCGCCGATCGCTCCGAAGTCCGATGGCAAGTGATGCGCGAGGTCGCTCTCTGGATCGCCGCAGGAATCGTTATAGGTCTGCCGATAACTCTCGGAAGGCGGTCGTCTGGTGCGAACCATGTTGTATGGTCTGAGCGGCTCTGATCCGTTCAGTATGATTGCCGCCGTTGTGGTGCTGGTGATCGCGGGATTGGCCGCAGGATACTTGCCGGCCCGCAGGGCTTCGCGCGTGGAACCTACGGTTGCACTTCGCTATGAGTAGGTGAAAGCAGCTTAGGAGTCAGGACTGGCTGGGCTTCTTTTCGTCCTCATGCAGACCCGCAGCCGCCCGGATCGCCCGCCCTAGTTCTTCCGGCGAAAACACAACGGGCTCCGCCTCCGGAGCGCGTTTATCTCCTCACCGGCAGTTCCAACGAACCGATACCCGCGACCCACGACCGTTTGCAGCAACTGAGGTTGCGCGGAATCATCGTCGAGGGCTTTGCGGACTTTGCGGATCGCCGTGTTGATTCCCTGCTCCACGTCGACAAAAACATGATTCCCCCAGAGCTTCTCTGCGATCTGCTCGCGCGTGATCAACTGCCCCGGATTTTCCGCAAGAAACATGAGCAACTGCAGCGGCAATCCCTCCAGGCGGACGGGCTGGCTATTGCGATAAAGCTGGAAACGTCCAAAATCAAGCTCGAATTCACCGAAGCGGGTTTTCTTTTCCGGCATGGAACGAGAGTCCTTCTCGGGGGGTTCGACAATTCTGGTATGAGGTTCGAGGCCTGTCAAGTTATCAGGATTGGGCTCGTGGGACGGTGTGAATTCCATTTCATGCGTGGTCATCCCGAAGGAAGCGCGCACCGAGCTCTTCAGACCAATTCAGATCGCTTCAGACTGCCTCCATGGACCTTTCTTTCGTATAAGGGCAATATGGCGTTGCTTCCCCGCTGGAATGCAGGTCTCAAGGAGGCGATGTATGAAGTACGCAAGATTGTTCGCGATAGCTCTCACGTTTATGCCGCTGCTCGCTGCGGCTCAGTTCAATGGCCGTTCAAAAATTGTGGCCCATGTGCCATTCGAGTTTCGGGCCGGTAACAAGCTCATTCCGGCCGGAGAGTGCATAGTGGAATCGCTTTTTCCCGATGGCTCCACTTTGGTGGTCCGAAATCTCCACGCCCGGATCAGCCTGCTCTCTTCCGCCGCGACCAAACAGTTGGCGCGGCCGTCGGATCATTTCGCGCTGGTGTTTCACAAATATGGCGATCGTTATTTCCTCAGCGGCGTGAAGGTCGCGGGGATTCGATATATGTATCGCTTGCCGGAGAGCGGGGCTGAGGCTGAACTACGCGCCAAGGCCGTTCCCGCCTCCGAGCAGATATTGCTTGCCGCTCAGTAGCCTAGGCCAAGCGGGTATGAGGGTTCGGCGGTTGGGGGACTTCCGAACCCTGCATGCCTCACTCGCGTTGCGAAATCCCAGACTTCAGCTCACCCTGACCTCTCGTGCACTTCGGCATCCGAAAGAGGATGCCGAAGTCTTTTAGGCCGGATACGCTCCTTCCCAGACCCAAAGCCTGCCCTTTAGCTTCTTTCCGCCTCTGCTACACTTTGACCTTCCTATACAAGGAGTTTTCCATGGCCGAAAAGACGCCCCAGACTTTCGCCAATCACACCCGCTTTGATCCTCTATTTCATTTTTTCCTGGGCCCGATCTTCATACTCGCCCTGATCGTCGCGCTCATCAACTTTTTCTACCATCTCCCGAACAGAAGCGCTCACCACAGCTTTCATGCCTTCCTGATAGTCCTGCTCGCCGCAGCCCTGCTGGTTCTGGCATTCAAAACGCGACTTTACTCGCTCAAGGTCCAGGACCGGGTCATTCGCCTCGAAGAGCGCCTGCGCCTGATGCAGATTCTCCCGGAGCCCCTGCGTTCGCGCATTCCCGAACTCACTGAGGGTCAACTCGTGGCCCTTCGTTTCGCCTCTGACGCGGAGATCACCACGTTGGTTCAACGGACTCTGAACGAGAAGCTTTCGCGCGCGGATATCAAGAAATCCATCCAGAACTGGCGGCCGGATTATTGGCGAGTGTGAATGGGCGGAGACTCGCAGGTCGCTGTAGCCGAACTCATGCGGCCCGCTTCGCTCCATCCTGCAGAAAGGCTTCGAGCGAATGCTGCAGCATGCGCTGCATGCGATCGTGGACCTCGATCAAATCCGGGATCAAAGTGCTGATATCGATTGACAGCAGATTCTGCTGCATGCAATCGGCCACCACCCGATGCAGGATGCGCGTCTCCTCCAGCAGCATCGAAATTGTGTAACGCTGCTGCCTGCGCGCCTTTCCGTGTTCGTCCGCCGCCGACCGCGACCGGGGTCCCGCTTGCACGTCCGGATCCATCGGGCGCACCAGCTCGTCAAGCACCGATGGCAAGTGGTCGATCCGTTCCTCTCGGGACAACGTAATTTTCTTGATCTCCGGGTCCGCTTCTACGGCCTTATACCAGGCCTCGACGATATCTTCCCGGTTCTTCGCGATCACCTGATTCAGCCGCTCGGCCATGATTGCCGCTGGTTTTCTCCGCCGTGTCAGGTTTTGCCGAATCAACTCAATTACCTTCTTTGGTTCTGTCGGCTTGACGAGAAAATCATCCACTTGCTCGTGAATGGCACGCAATGCTGCCTGGAATGCCGGATATCCCGTCAGAATAAATGTCACAGCCTCAGGTTGAATGCGGCGCATCGCGCTGACGATTGTGAACCCATCGCTGGGCTCCCCAATGTTCAGGTCCGAGATAAGGACGTGATATTTCTCCGATGTGATCTTCGCGAGCGCCTCGGAGACAGTGGCAGCCACCGTAGCATCAAAGCCCTCTACACCAAAAATCGTGGACCACATGTCACGCAACATGGGTTCATCATCTACAAACAAAACTCGGATTGGTTCCGGCATCGGCACACTCCGAATGGAACGCAAACTACGATGCATTTGATCGGAGGTCTTTTGCCGAAATTCGCGGGGGCCAAATTCCCCTAAATGACTCTCGGCACACATTATCAAGAGATGTTTTTTGCAGCGAAGTTCTGCTCTCCCTAAGGCCGTATTCTGTGGGAAATACGCGCTCTCGGGCATAGACCTTAGATTCTGCGTTCTCATCTCATCGCGCATGAAACCGGAGGAACGCGAACGCATGTACCAGCTGTGCGCTTTGATCGAAAAAGAGAAAGATCACAGCCGATTTCTGCGACTTATTAACGAGCTCAACGAATTGCTGGAACGCAAAGAACAGCAACTGGAGAACAACGCAGAGAAAAAATATGAAGACAAACAGGAAGCGTGGTGGCTTTTCCCGGTTCTTTTACCATGATGTCCCTACTCGATATACCCGGGATTTCATCGCGAGGGACATGCACCCAGTGAATATGTGAATAAAGACCGAGCACAACCGGGGCTCTGCGGTCTTGCTGATGGATTCGCCCTATGTCGAGTGAGAGTGAAGGTTGTTAGTTTCCTCATATGCCACTCGCTTTAAAGCAATATGGCGTTAGTGTTTCAATTCGCGGCGCGGGCCAGGCCTCATGGGAGGAAGCAGATGACCGTTTGGTCAGTGCTGATCGTCGATGACAGCCCGGCTATTCGTAAGGTCATTTGCCAACTTTTTACCCGCGAAGGAGATTTCGAGGTCTGTGGCGAAGCCGAGAACGGGCAGGAAGCCATTGAGATGGCCCAGGAATTGAAGCCGGCCCTGATCGTCACAGACCTGTCAATGCCGGTCATGAACGGGTTGGTAGCCACCCGCACTCTTAGGAAGATGATGCCAGACATGCCCATCATCCTTTATTCGGCCCACATCGATTCTTTCGTGGAGAAAGAGGCGGTGGCGGCTGGAGCCTCGGCCGTGGTTCCGAAGTCTGATGTCGTCGCCCTGCTGATCGCCAGATCACGACAGCTACTGCAGGATCTTGCCGCGTAACTATTCACCCATCCAATCGGGAAAGCCCAGCCGGTCGCGCTTGAGCGATAGCAAAGTCTTCATCGCGTTGCTGAGCGCCTCGCGTTCGACTTTCAACGAGGAAGCCGGGACTGAGGCTTTGGCGAGTTCTTGCAGTCGGTTGAAGATCGCTGTTTCCGCGGCGTGTACCCGCTCCAGTAATTTCTCAGTCTCGGGTTCGTTCACTGCGGCCTGAACCTCAGGTTGCCACGCTGGGAAGCTGATCTCTGCAGGGTAAGAGGCTTCTGTTTTCATATTGCGTTTGTGGTTTGAAGAGTCGAAGTGTCAGCTTCCTATTTAGTCTAGCAGTTTCGCGACTGCGGATGCAGGTGCTGCGTATCCACATATAAGATACAGGAGCTGCACAGAGGGTTTAATCCCAACCGTAGTATGCAATTCGATCACGCCAACCAGTCCCCCAGCCTCCAGCATCAGAATTCGAGCCACAGGGCTGTGGCGCGGTTTGGTTCCATTGCCAGCTGGATGCCCAAAGTAACTTCGTGCTAACGCGAATGAGGATTGACCGGGGCGCGTCTGGAGGGTACGATTTTTGGTAGAATTCACCGTAAATTAACAGTCCACGAGGCCTGTCGCTTTTCGTGCTGACCGATGCGATTTCTTAACGCCCACGTCCGGAGCGCCTTGCTAGCCTGTTGGATAATGGCGGCTTGCGCCTGCTCGTCTCACCATCCAGTAGCGCAAAAAGCTACGGCCCAGCCTCCAGCAATCCAAAAGAATTCAGCACCAGCGGCTGCCGCCAGTTCTCAACCCGCATCGGGCGCGGCCACCCCAGACAGTCCAGGCCAGGCATCAGCTGCAACTCAGCCGGCGCCTCCTCCGGCACCCCCGGCTCCTGATCGCGTAGGGGATCTGGTCGCGCAGGCGGAACAGCAATATCAAGGGGGCGTCGCTAGTTATCAAGCCGGCAATACGGATCAGGCCAAACAGGATTTCGACCACGCCCTGAATTCACTGCTGGAGAGCAATCTGGACATACGCTCTGATAATCGCCTGCAACAGGAATTTGACCGCATCGTTCAGGGCGTCAACGAGATATACCCTGGAGGCACCTCCGGCGATACCGAAGCCCAGGATCAGCAGAAGTCTGAACCTGCTCCGATCGACGAAACGAACGGCCTGGCCCCGACTGCCGACGCCAGCACCAAGGCCAAAGTGGAGGCGCAACTCCGGCAAACCCACTCCGACTTGCCGTTAATGATGACCGACCAAGTCGCCGGCTATATCACCTACTTCTCAGGCCATGGCCGTGGCGTCTTCGAGCGCGCTTACGCTCGCTCGGGCCGTTATCGCGACATGATCATCTCCACGCTAAAACAAGAAGGCGTCCCGCAGGATCTGATCTTTTTAGCGCAAGCCGAGTCCGGGTTCCATCCGCTGGCTGTCTCTCGCGTCGGGGCTCGAGGAATCTGGCAGTTCATGGCCAGCCGGGGACGCGGATACGGCCTCCACCACAATATGTGGGTGGACGACCGGCAGGATCCCGAGAAATCCACCCGCGCCGCTGCCCACCACTTGAAAGATCTTTACCAGCAATTTGGCGACTGGTATCTCGCCATGGCCGCGTATAACTCCGGCCCGGGTACGGTACAGGCGGCAGTGAAACGTACCGGCTATGCTGATTTCTGGGAGCTCTATAACCGCAACGTCCTGCCCAAGGAAACCAAGAATTACGTTCCCATCATTCTGGCAGTCACCATCATGACCAAGAATCCGTCGCAGTACGGACTCGAAGACGTCGTGATGGAGAAGCCGGCTGAATACGACACGGTTACAATCAACTATCCAGTTGACCTCCGGCTGGTCGCAGAATGCGTCAACTCAACCATCAGCGATCTGCAGGATCTGAACCCCAGCCTGTTGCGCTTGACCACTCCTCGTGAAGGCAAGTTCGATCTCCGCATCCCCATCGGGACCAAAGATCAGTACGAAACCGCCATCGCCTCCATCCCGCCCGATATGCGGCTGTGGTGGCGCTATCACACCGTACACCCGGGAGACACGCTCGCATCGCTGGCGCGCACGTATCACACAACCGTCAAGTCGATCAGTACGGCCAATCACCTCGACGGCGGCGAACTCGATACTGATGCCAAGCTGGTAATTCCGGTCGCGCCCGGCAAGCATCCCACAAACGACACCGCAACCTACGCCCGTCGCATTACCCGCTATAAAGTTCACAAGGGAGACACGGTCGAGAGCGTGGCCGACAACTTCGGCATCTCTCCGCTACAGCTTCGCCGCTGGAACGGCATTCGCGGTAACAGCCTCGTCGGACGCCGCGTCTTGGCGCTGCACCTGCCCATTTCACCCGGCGCGCATGAATCGGAAGTTGCCTCGGCTCGTACCAAGGCGAAGCACACTACACCGAAGACTGAAACCGCCAGCACCAAGCCGCCCGCGACCAAGTCTTCCGAGGTCGAGCGCCTGAAGACCGAGGATTCTGAAATCGCCGTCGTCCACCACAAAGTAAAATCCGGCGAGACGCTCTATTCCATCGCCAATGCCTACCGCACCACCGTCGCGGCCATCAAGCACGACAACCGCAACATCGCCGTCATCCGGCCCGGCATGATCCTGACCGTCCCGGTCGCGCGGTAATCTCGTATCTCAATCCCGGAATACAAAAGAACACCGGGTGCCCACCCTCGTCGTGATGTTCGCGACAGAGTGGGCGTTTTGACTTCCTCTAGCGGATTATCTTGAAGGGATACCCCAAGGACGGGTCACATCTTTTTCCGACACCCGTAATTAAAAACACTTTCGCATGGTAGGCGCGAGCGATGTCGATCACGTTAGTGACGTTCACCCAAGACACGCAATCGTCTCCTCCGACATAAACAGTCCATTCACGTCGTCGGGCTAGTTCATGCTTCAGAGTCGTGTCGAGGTTGTTCCAATCGACCTGCGTCGAGTTCACGAACACCTTCGGCTCCTGACCCGGCCCCGCGTCTTTGAGCAGCACAATCAGCGGATCTGTCCACGCGTCGCTTTTCTGCGGAGCTTCGCCCGGTTTGAGTAAATGAACCCGCCACCCGATCGATGTCTGTTGAAAACCGGCAGTGAGGAGCATCATGAGAACGGCCAGCAACCCGAACATCATGGCCGCAAACGGACCAAACGCTGGCAATCCAGAGACCGGTCGGCGCAGTGGCAGTTTCTGTGCCCACTGAAGGTTCTGCCCGGCGGGAGGGTCCGTGAGGTGATCCGATTCTTCTCTGGAGAAAACAGCACGAGTAGCTGGCAGGAATGTCAGCAGAACGAGGCCGAGGAGCACGCTCAAGACCATGACGGCCTTGAGCATGGACGCGACCATCTCGTAGTTTTCGGTACGCGCGAAGACCCTTAGGCGTGGGTGTCCGGGGTCAAGGCAACCGGTATCTGACAGCACTTCGACGTCGAGATCGTAGATACCGGGGCCAACTTCGAACCTAGTCGGCCAGCCTGTGGGCGGGGGACCGTCGCTGTGATCGACAATCGCTCCCTGCTTGTAGAGCGCCCACCGGGTCTTGGCCCTCAACCTGGGATCGGGACAGAGGCGGCCACCATTCCACCAGTCACCCGAATCAACGATGACCCAATAAACCGCACTCAGATTGAGCCGGAACGGGCCCGTGCGAATGTGCCCAGCCGCCAGCGAAACCGGCATGTCCACCGGATAAACGATGCGCGTGCGCATCCAGCGACCAGTTCCCGCATAAGCTGCGATTCCCAGCAGGATCAGCCCGATTCCAAGCCTCGCGCTTCCCCATGTTGTATTTAGACACCATTGGCCCGAGCCAGTCAGGTGCCTTAAGTCACCGCCGGAGTAGGAGTCAACCACGAGACTCCCCTTCGGCGCGCCTCCCAAACCTGCGTGCGCAGGATCACATTCCCCGCTTTCCCCCGGCGCTACAATCCTCGGTTCGTTCGGGCCCTTGCTCGCTGCAGCCCTATTTCAAACACACGAAGGAGAAACTCATGAGACTTACTAAATTGATTGTTCTGTTGGTTATCTTCACGATGGCGCTTTCGATCGCCGTGCCGGCTTTTGCAGCCGATGGAGCCGCCGCCTACAAGGCGAAATGCGCTGCCTGCCATGGCCCCGAAGGCCAGGGTAAGATTGGTCCTGCCCTGAAGGGCACGGCGCTTACCGCCGATCAGATCACCGATCTGCTCAGCAAGGGCGATGAAGCCAAGAAAGCACCCCACAAGAAAGCGATCTCAGGAGTGGCCGGCGACGATGCTAAGGCCGTCGCAGAATACGTGAAGACCCTGAAATAAGCGCTAGCTAGTGAGCTAATTTGATTGGAGCGACGGGGCGGGAGGATTGAATTCCGCCCCTTCCTTCTTTCGGGTCTATTTCCCTTACCGCGGACGCGGCCTTCGGCATCTGTTAATCGCATCAAACTAAAGAGCTTACTTCGCTAAAGCTGAAAGTCCCCGGCCCACCGGCGCGCCCCTGACGCTAGGCGATCCTCAAGGTTGGCGACGCTCGCGGAGCACCTGTGGCTTTCCGATCACCGTCGCCGCCGCCGTCGCATTCGCCAGCCGCATGGAATGTTCGTGGATGGCAGTCTGCAGTTCGCGAATCGTGGCACGCCATTGCGGTCCCGTCTCGTAAACCACACGAGCGCAGAGTTCGCGAATCCTGTCTTCCAACCGCCGTCCTGGCACTGTTAATCCTGGAGCGCTAATCGCGCCTCACCTCAGATGCGCTGCCTCCCGCGAATGTTGGTCGTACAGCGGGAGATCGGAGCCTGTAACATAACGTTTTTCTAAGCCACTTGACTCGTCGGATTGCGAGTTCTCGATTGTGCCCGGGTGTAAGCCCCGGGCCTGCAACCGGATGCGATGCTGCGAGCGTTTGTATCTGCAGTCCTTGCAGTCGTCACCGAATGTCATGCTATAATCCGGCGCCGTCACAGCTTAAAGTTTCTGTTGTCTTTTAATTCTCTCGTGCCTGCAGCCAGGGCTTCGTATCCGCACCCGGCCGCTACTGAAATCAGGAGGAGCAATGACGTTCTACGATCCAACGCTCTACGGTCGTGATGAAGAAGAGGAATTTGGCGATAGCGGCGCGTATAGCGAGTCGCTAGAGGAAGATTTCGAAGAAGAAGAGGAGGAGGAAGAAGAACCCGGCATTACGGAATCCGAAGCGATTGAACCGGAACCCGCAGCCGTTCCGGCGCCTCCTGCTCCCAAGCCCGCGGCTCCCGCCGGTGGCGGAGGTGGCGGCATGAAGAAGAAGGCCGCGAAAAAGAAACCTGCCGCCAAAAAGAAAGCACCCGCGAAAAAGAAAGCCGCCAAGAAGCCGGCGAAGAAAAAAGCGGCGAAAAAGCCCGCCAAGAAAAAAGCAAAGAAGGCTGCGAAAAAACCGGCAAAGAAAAAGGGCAAGAAGCGCCATTAAGAATTATCCTGGCGGCCTTGTTACGCAAGACCGCCTCCCGCTTGTCTGACCGACTCTGCCGCGCCCCGCAAGGGGCGCGGTTTGTCTTGCGGCACCCACTCTCTCCTCCTGGTGAGCGGTATAATTCCCGCGCCGACGAGGTCTTGATGAAAATCTCACGCGCGCGTCTGACTGTCCTGCTCATTAGTCTTCTCAGCTTCCTGGCTTTCGCCCCGAGCCCTTCGATCCCGGCGCCGCCGGCGACGCCCAAGAAACCCGTCACCGACGAATATTACGGCGTCAAAGTCACCGATGACTACCGCTGGCTCGAAAACTGGGACGATCCCGCCGTCAAACAATGGAGCGCCGCCCAGAATGCGCGGACACGCGAATACTTCGACCATCTCGCTTCCCGGCCAGCAATCAAAGAGCGCCTCAAGCAACTCGTCGCCGCCAGTTCCGCAGCTTATTTCGATGTGGAATACCGCGCGGGAATGTTGTTTGCCGAGGAATTCCAGCCGCCTGAGCAACAACCGAAGCTGATCGTCATGAAGTCCGCCGATGACCCCGCTAGCGCGCAAATCATCTTCGATCCCAATACCGCCAGCGCCAAAGGATCACTCGCCGTCGACTTCTTTGTGCCTTCCTTTGGCGGAAAATACGTGGCCGCCGCTATGTCGGAAAATGGCTCGGAAGACGCCTCAGCTCACATTTTCGAGGTCGCTACCGGCAAGGAACTTTCTGACATCGTGCCGCGCGTGAATTTCGCCACCGGCGGAGGAAGCATCGCATGGAAAGCCGATGGCACCGGTTTCTACTACACGCGCTATCCGCAAGGCAACGAGCGCCCCGCCGAGGACGCCAACTTCTACCAACAGATCTACTTTCACAGGCTCGGCACCGACGCGAAACAAGACACCTACGTCCTTGGCAAAGATTTTCCGCGCATCGCCGAAATTCGACTTCATACCAGCGATGACGGTAAATGGCTGCTCGCCTCCGTTGGCAATGGCGACGGTGGCCAGTTCGCGCATTACGTGATGGATCTCGACGGCCGCTGGACCCAGATCACGCACTTCGAAGACGGAATCGTTTCCGCAAAATTCGGTCCCGGCGGTGGGCGCGGCCTCGGTCTCGGTGACGGCGCACTGTATCTGCTCTCACGCAAGGACGCGCCGCGCGGTCAGATTCTTCGCCTGCCCCTTTTGCAGACCGATCACGCGCAAACCGCGGTCACGAAGGTTGATCTCGCTCAGGCCACAGTGATCGTCCCGCAGAGTGCAGGCGGTCCCGACAATAGCGATCGCGCCTCCATCGAGAATTTCATTCCGACATGGGGACATCTTTACGTGATCGACATCATGGGCGGCCCGTCGCGCGTGCGCGTCTTCGACCTGCAGGGCAAGCCTCTGCCAGCACCCTCGTTGCCTCCCATCTCCGCCGTCGACAGCGGCGTTCCCATCGCTGGAGGCGATGTGCTTTTCCACATCTCCACCTACCTAGAGCCGTCGGCTTGGTACCACGTCGACGCCGCCACAGGGAAAGCCACGCGGACAGCCCTTTTCGAAACTTCCCCCGTCAACTACGACGATGCCGAAGTCGTGCGCGACTTCGCTGTCTCGAAAGACGGCACGCGCGTTCCGTTGAATATTATTCGCCGCAAAGGAACGCCGCTCGACGGCACGCATCCCGCGCTGCTCACCGGCTATGGCGGATACGGCATCAGCACCAAACCAGATTTTCTGGGACCCTTCACTCGCATCTGGCTCGATCAGGGCGGTATCTTCGTCGACACAAACCTTCGCGGCGGCGCCGAGTACGGCGAAGAATGGCATCTGGCAGGCAATCTCACGCATAAACAGAACGTCTTCGACGACTTCCTTGCCTGCGCTCAATATCTCATCGATCAGAAATACACTTCGCCCCAACACCTCGCCATCATCGGGGGCAGCAACGGTGGCTTGCTCATGGGCGCAGCCTTCACCCAGCGCCCCGATCTGTTCCGCGCGGTTGTCTCGTTCGTCGGCATCTATGACATGTTGCGCGTGGAACTCGATCCAAACGGAGCTTTCAACGTTACAGAATTTGGAACGGTGAAGGATCCCGAGCAGTTCAAGGCTCTCTATGCATATTCCCCGTACCATCACGTGAAAGATGGCACTACCTATCCGGCGATTCTGATGCCGACGGGTGAGAATGATCACCGCGTCAATCCCATGCAATCGCGCAAGATGATCGCGCGTCTGCAGGCGGCTGACAGTTCGGGACATCCCATTCTGCTGCGCACAAGTTCCGCAGGACATGGCATCGGCACCGCGCTCGATGAACGGATCGAAGAAGATGCCGACGTCTTCAGCTTTTTGTTTGATCAGCTGGGGATCGACTATAAGCCCGTGGCCAAGTGAGTTTGGGATTGCTATGAGCACCAGACCAATGAGACTCGTATCAGGGCATGCCTTCAGGCATGCCGTACCAGACGCCGGATGAGACGTGGCTTTAGCCCCTGGCAGCGGCTGAAAGCCACTTCGTAAATGTTCCGTCCGGACAGCATCGCTAAGCGATGCCCTGATACGAACCTCAACGATACCTACCCGGACTATACGATCCTGCCGACGCGAACCTTCTGTGCGCCTCCCCACCGACGCTTCCTGCGATATGGAATCCGCGACACAAAAAAAGCGGCCTCTTGCGAGGCCGCTGCCGAGGTGACTACATCACAAGTCTGAAATCAGAATGTGAACTTCGCCTGCAGCTGTATCAACCGTGGCGAAGCGTCTGCTCCCAGTCCAGATCCGTAGATGCTGGTCGGCGAGCTGACGGTTTGAACGATGCGCCCGAAGTTCGACGAGTTAGGGACATAGACCATGACCGGGAAAGCGAAGTTGGGATGATTGAAGATGTTGAAGAACCTCGCTCCAATCGAGAACTGCGCGCTCTCCCACTTCGGGATGCCAAAGCCCTTCTCCACGGCAAAGTCCGTGTTGAAGTAGCCCGGGCCCCGGAACTGGTTGCGACGCTGCTGCCCCCAGTTGTCCCTCGGATCGCTGAAGTTGCTCAGTTGCAGGCACGGTGCTCCGGTCAGAGTAGCGGCCGAAGCTCCGCAGCTGTTGGTGGTTGATCCGAGAACGTTTGCGAAGACCTGCTGCGTGCCGCCGCCCGGACCATAGTTCGATCCCTCTAACAGGGTCGTCGTGTTAGAACTGACAACCGTGAATGGCAATCCACTATGGCGGAAGATCGTTCCCGAGAAGGTCCATCCCTTCACGAGAGCACCCGGTCCCCTGGCAGTTAAGTGACGGATCCCGTCATTCCAGACGTAATTCATCGTGAAGTTGTGCCGGATGTCGTAGTCGGCATTTCCGTAGTTGTATGCGCGGAGGTTGGACGGATCCTGGGGGTTGATGATGTCGGCATATTTCCCGGTGGTATTCAGGCCAAATGGCGAGACAGAATTGTTGGAGATTTCATCCAACGCATGGCTATAGGTGTAGCTCCCCTGAAATGCCAAGCCACCTTTGAAGTCGTGTTTCAGCCCCAGGACCAGGCCTGAGTAGTTCGAGTTGGCAATGTTCTGTTGCTCCTGGACCACGCCGAACCTCTTGTCCGGTTCCACCGTCGGCAAGTTGGCGAATGGAGTTGGAGAGAAGGCATTGACCGCTTCGTTCGTGATTTCCTCGTTCGAGCCGTGGTTGCCCACGTACATCGCGTTTAGAGTGGTCGCCCACCCCAAGCCTTGTTGCACTTCCAGGCTCCATTCGTAGTAGCGAGGAACTTTCACCGCTGTGGTGTTGAAGAACGAAAACGGCGCCACCGCTCCGCCATTCGCGTAGTTCGCCAGGAAAGTGGCGTTCGACACCTGCGACGCGGCGTAGATATTGTTCGGCTCAGCCGGAGAAAGCGCTCCAATGAAAGTGTTGAACTGAGGATCGTTGGGCGCTTGCGCCATAATTGTGGAGATCGTTCCGGTCGGCAGCGAGTCGGCAAAGATGCCGGCACCGCCGCGAATCACCGTCGGCCGATTTCCGCCCCGTGGCGACCAGGCAAACCCGATCTTCGGCTGGGCCACAATTCCGGTTACTGATGGGAACGCCGTCTTCAGCCCCGTTTGAATTGCCTGGTTGACGGGCAGTGCCGCGTTCATCTCTCCGAATGTGCCGGCGAATCTCTGGAAGCAGTTCGTCTGGCACACAGGATTCGAAAGATGATCCAGCCGCAAGCTGAGCGTCAGTTTCAGGTTGTTTGTAACCCGCAAATCGTCTGCACCGTAGAAACCCACTTGGTAAAGCGCGATCGGTTGTTCTGTCTTCTTCGGAAAGTTCTGCACGATCACATTTCCGGTAGTGCCGCCTCCCCCGGTAACAAAGTCGCCAAGCGTGAACTCAACAACTTCGGGGGTAACAAACTCGAACGTGTGGTCGCTGACATCGTCGCGGCGATAGTTGACTCCAACCTTGAACGCGTGCCTTCCGCGCACCCAACTGAAGTCATCGACAAACTGATATTGGGTAATGCGGCGTCCTTGGGGGAATATGACGTTCAGACCGTTCAGCGCCGTCAGCGAACCGTCATTGAACCCCAGCGTCATGGTCTGGCCGGGTAAAGTCGGCAGGGCAGAAGCAGCAGCTGCCTGATTCTGCATCGTGAAGAGAGCGCTGTACCAGAGGAGTGACGCGTTGAAGCTGTTTACCTTGTCGGAGCCAAAGGTGTGTGTCTCCTGAAAATTGCTCGTCCACTGCGGCTGATCGCTGACCGCGTTGAACGCGCTGTTGACAGGATCGGTAAAGCTTGCCTGGAATCCGTGCTCGTGCTCAACTCGCAAGAACAATTTGTCACGCGAGCCAATATTTTGGTCGTATCGACCCGCATAGAAGACGTCGTGAGTCTTGGTAATTGGCGCGGCCTGCACCTGAACTGCGCAGGGATTCGTGGAACCAAAAGCGATTCCGTTCACAGTGGCGACATCGCTGCAGCCACCGCCCCCCAGCTGGACCGCGTTCGCCTGCGACAACCCGTTATAAAGCCCGAACATCTTATTGTAGAAGGGCACCGACGCGCTCAACCCGGTCGCATTGAGATTTCCGATGACCGCGTTCTCAAACGCCGGTGTTGGCACATTCGCCGGATTAATTACGGGAATCGCCAGATAGATCCCTTCGTAGTCGAAAAAGAAGAACGCCTTGTCCTTCTTGATCGGTCCACCGACAGAACCAGCGAACTGATTCGCATTGACGAACGGGCGTGGTGACCCTCCCTGATTGAGGAAGTAGTTGTTCGCGTTAAGAGAATCGCCATTCCACCAATAAACCGCGTTACCGTGGAGCTTGTTACTTCCGCTCTTGGTCGCGTAGTTGATGTTGGCTCCCGCCAACCCGCCGTAGGAGCCGCTGTAGCCATTGGCGACGACGGCGCTTTCCTGCACATCGTTGAGACCGATCGTCAGGTTGGTAGCGCCGCTGTTGTTTACGTTGAAGTAAGGGTCGTTATAGTTGGCGCCATCGACGGTAAAAAGATTCGAGGTTGCGGGCAATCCATACATTTCAAAGTTGCCGCCACCGAATGTGGAGCCTCCGGCCGTGTTCACCACGGCTCCAGGAGTCGTGAATGCGACCGCTGAAAGATCGTTACCGGAATTTGGCAGTAACTCAATCTGCTTCGCGCTGAAGTTCGTATTCAGGTTGGCATCTTCGGTTTCAACCGTGGCCGTGGAGCCAGAGACCTCGATCGTTTCCGTGCTGGTTCCGAGCGATAGCTGCAGGTTCGCCGTGGCACTTGCGCCCAAGCCGATGTCGACCGTTTTATCGACGCTCCGAAATCCAGCGCTCGCAGCAGACACGTTGTACGTCCCGGGCTGTACTAGCGGAAAGCGGTACGCGCCCGTGGAGTTCGTTTGTGCGGACTGCTTCGCTCCGGTGGCTACATTCGTTAGCATCACCGATACATTTGTCAATACTGCGCCAGACGGATCGGTCACCGTGCCGGCCAACTCACCGGTGGTCGTGGTCTGCGCTCGCAGCAGCGAAGCGGAGATCGCCATACACAACAACAACATTGCTGGAACACTGCGCCTCAACATTTTTTCTTGCCTCTCAACAGTCTGTTTCGCGCGCACAGACATCACACTGCGTGGATGTCCCACGCAAGCAAGTCCACGTCTACGCCATCACAATGAAAGGCAAGCACTCTGCCATAACATCGAATGCCAGCAAATAGCTGCGTTCCCAGCAGATTGAATGAAAGCTGTCAATACAGAAGTGTTTTGTTGCTATGGAATGCCGTATGCGAACCACAAACCAGGTACGCGAAAGCGTAGGAGTAGTCTTCGAAACTGCTTGCGGTCACCCGCTGAAGGAAACAAAACTTCAAAAACGTTGTGTCAATTTCAAGGCTCCCCAATGTTGGCAAAAACAGGCTTGTTTAGCGGACGCCTACGATTCAAACCACTATTGCTGAGCATGGGCCTCGCGGAAGAAATATGGGTACGGAAGAGTAGTCAGCACAAATGCAAAAGGCACCCGGCTTGAATTCCAGATGCCATTTTTCTTTCGGATGAACTCTGATTAATTCGGCAGCTTGAAGTTGATGGTGACCTGCGTCTGGATCTCGACCGGTTCGCCGTTTAGAAGATATGGTTTGTACTTCCACTGCTTCACCGCGTCCACTGCGGCTTTGGTCAATAGCGTATCACCGCTCAGCGCTTTCACGTGCGTGATATCGCCGTTCTTGGAGATGGTTGCTATGAGCTGCACCGCGCCTTCAGTCCTCATACGCATGGCAGCCGGCGGATACACCGGAGATACCTTCTTGTACAAGAGTCCCTGCGATACGCCCTGCGAGATGTTCATCGCTTGAAGCTTCGGCGTGAAATCGCTCGTGGTGCTCGCGAACCAGCTCCGGAGGCGGAGCCGAGGCGGGTGTAGCCATCCCAATCATGCTGGGGGCAGACACATCGGCAGCTGCCGATTTCGGCTGTGCCGGTTCTTTTCCGCTTTTCACCATCAGAGGAGCTGGTTCGGGCTGTTCTTCCTGCTTTTCAGCGGCTGCTGGTTTGGACGTTGTCGAACTGGCGGAAGGCTTTGTCGACGGAGCCGGATGAGCAGTTTCTTTCGGTGCAGACTCCTTCGACACAGGCTCCGAATTCTCGGTACCCGCATTCGCTGTTGAGGTCTTGTTTACGTTTTCCGCCGGCGCTGCAGCGGGTGTGACGGAAGTCGGCGTCGGAGGCTGAGCGACCGCGGGCTGAGTCACCGTGGCAGTTTGTGCGTCGGGAGCTTGCGTGCTCGCCGATCCTGCGCTGTGCGCCTGGTACTGGGTCCATCCGAAGTATGCCGCTCCCGCAATCACTACTGCGGCTGCAACTCCAATGAAGATCTTCTTCTTTCCGCCGCTGCTTGCAGGCTCGGCGGATCCTCCATACGAAAACATCAACGCAGAGGCTGCGGCGCTGGCGGGTTCGCTCACAGCGGGCTCCGCAGGTTTGGCGGGAACTTCGACCGTGCTGTGCACCTGCGGTTCGCGCGCAGGAGCGGGCGCACTTGCAGCGCCGGCGCTCGAAAAACTGATCGGGCTCGGTACGTGATGTGCCACTGGAGCGGTTGCTTCAGGGACTTTTTCCACCTTCGGTAGAACAGGTTCCGGCTTGGGAGCGGCCGGTTCCGGGATCGCAGCCGGCACAACTTTCGCCGCAGGCTTCTCCACTAGATCGCCGCCTTGCACCGTGGGAACAGCACTCGTTGCGGCCGCAGCGGCTGGCCATGCAGGTGCGCTTACCGCAGGCTTGGGAACTGGAATCTGTTTAGCAACTGGCGGCGCAGTCGCCGCGGGCTTCGGAGCCGCTGGCGCGACCGGTTTAGCCGCCATAACGGGCTTGGGCGCTGGTTTCGGCGTAGCAGCAGCCGGTGCTGGCGCTGATGGTGCAGCCGCGATAGCCGGTGCTCCCGGCTTCGCGGGATCCGCCTTCCGCAACAATCCGCGCGCGACCCGCAACGTCCCTTTGGCTTGTTCGATGTTGATGGGTTTGGTCAGGACAAGGTTGGCGCCAATTCGAAACGCCTTTGCGACCCCCGCCTGACCTTCCACTACGGCTACGGCAAGCGACGTCTGGTTGGACGTCGAATTGCGCGCGCTCTTGAATAACAATGTGGCATTCTGCTCGTTATCGCAGTCGACCACGACAGCGTCGAAGTGTTCGCCCATCAGCTTCTTGACCGCGGCGAAAGGCTCCAGGCAGGCCTCCACGCTAAACTCCAACTCGCTGAGAACCTGCGTCACCGTGCGAGCCGTCTTTTCGTCGGGACAGAAGAGAAGAGCTACGTAACCCATATGGGTAATGTAGGTACAGCCGTAAGGAGCGGCAAGTTACGCTGGTAATTTCAGACAATTGAGCGATTCGGCCATTGGGTGATTGCGCCGTTGGCCATCGCCGGACAGGTCGCTGGTCGGTCCTCCAATCGCCCAATGACCCGATCGCGCAATCGCACAATGTCGCGATGGGCCCATAGAATGATCCAGACATGCGCATCCCGCTCTGGCTCAAGATCGGCTGGACTATCTGGCTGATCGTCTGGGCCCCGCTCTACTTGCGGCAGTACGGGGCACAGAATTTTCTCTATTTCTGCGACATTGGGAACGTGCTCATAGGAATCGGACTGTGGCTGGAAAGCCCGCTGATCTTTTCCTGGGCGGCCTGCGGGTTGTTATTGTTTCAGTCTCTCTACACCATCGATCTCGCCGGCGCATTGCTCAGCGGACATCATCTGATCGGCGGGACCGAATACATGTTCGACCCGCACCTTCCACTCAGTGTGCGATTGCTCAGCCTGTTTCATCTCGCGACTCCGCCGTTGCTTCTATGGGCAATTTGGCGCCTCGGCTACGATAGCGCGGGGATGGAAACTGCAGACACTCATCTGCTGGATCGTCGTACCCATCAACTATTTCTGGCGTCCGGAGCAGGATGTGAATTGGGCGCGCGGGTTATTTTTCCATGAGCAGCACGCGATTCCGGGCTGGGCCTATCTGCTCTGCTATTTAATCGCTGTCCCGCTCTGTATCTACTGGCCAACCCACCTGCTGCTGCAGCGAATGTTTAACCAGCGGAAATCGTGATCTGCTTTCATGCGGGTCTAAGGTTGCGCAGCGCTTCGAGTTAGGCGACAAATCAGATTTGTAACAGGGCACCGCTTCAGCGGTGCCGTATTGGTGCAGAATCGATGTCGCCTTTAGGCGCTGTTATCAATCTGTGCCTGCGCTGTGCTTGGGCGCAGACTATCGATAAACCATGCGCCGTACAGGGCCCGCTTCACAAGCGCAGCGAAATTTAGTTGTGAAGTTGAAAGGCTCCGCCCCAAGACCAACAGTTCGGCAAAATCAATGCGGCTTTGAAGCTGCCCATCAGCGCGACTTCCCCGAACCATCGTCCGTCTTTCGCAGAGTCGACTCTGCCGGAGGATACTGGATCGATCCCTTGAACGAAGAAATATCATCCTGATGGTAGTCCGGAAAGGGCAACTTCTTCCCGTCGCGCAGTTCGGCAATCTTTTTCGTGGCGTTCTCGGCTTTGTCTTTCTCCAAGCCCGCATCGCGACTGATGTAAAGAGTCTGTGAGGGAAGCGCGAGACTTCCGCCGGCATCTTCCACTACATCCATCATGCGCAGCAGCAAGTCTTCCCGCACCGCCGCAAATTCATTGAAATCCCGCGTCAGGACATACGACACAATCTCAACGTTTAACGAACTGCCCGCGATGTCCGTGAGGCGCACTCGCACCGTCTGCGTCTCCACCTTGGGATGGCTGTAGAGCAGTTTGCGGATCCCAGCCACCACGAAGCGCACGTGATCCGCCTTGCTCTCCGGACGCAGTCCAAGATTAGTTTTGAAAAGAATCTTGTCGCGCCGGCTGAAGTTCTCCAGATTGATCGTCGCGACCGTGCCATTAGGAATCGCCAGCAGTGTGCGATCTTCTGTGCGGATGCGCGTCGATCTCAGCCCGATGTCCTCCACCACGCCGGTGCGGTCACCGAAGCGGCAGACATCACCGACGCGAAAAACTTCGTCGGCCAGAACCGAAACTCCACCAAACAAATTCTCGATTGTCTTCTGAGCGCCGAAACCGATCGCAAGGCCGCCAATGCCAAGTCCGGCCAGCGCGGTGCTCATGTTGAATCCAAGATTTCCAAGAATTGCGAGAATGCCGAGCAGGAAAATGACAAATTTAAGAATGCGCTCGCCCAGGAGCATGAGCGATCCTGTGCCGGCATGGCCACTGGCTAGAGCGCGCATGCGCACGCGATACAACGACCACCGCACAAATCGCCACGCGATCCAGGTCGCACTGAGGATCAGCGCGATATATGTAACTTGGAAGTAATAATGCCGTGGAAGCAGCGGCATGCGCAGTCGCACCACAAACATCTGATGGATCAGCGTGCCCGCCAGCAGCCATGCCGGTCCTGAGACCGAGCGCCAGTTGGCAACATCCATTTGACCGCGGCGCCGAGCCCACCAGCGCAGCGGGATCTCCAGCAACGCTAGAACCAGCCACCCCAACCCGGCAGCGACCGGCACGGCAAGCAACAGCGCGATCCATTGCCACAGCGGCGTTCCCCCGAGTTGGTGCTTGACCAGCACCGCCGGAAGTTTGCTTTCCACCTGCCGCGCTTCAACCTGATCCGAAAGCTCTGGCAGTTTTGCCAATGTATCCGCAGAGATCAACCAGATTTTGCCCGCTGCCGGATCAGACACGCGCACCAGATCGAGATCAACCTCAACATCGCCCGCCGCCATCGTGCCCAACCTTTGTCGCCCCAGCGGCACTCCTTCCTGCGGGGTTCCTTCTGCTTGGTTGTAATGGCTCAGGTTTCCCGTGAAGGAGTGATCCAAAGCAAATTTGAGCTGCGCCGCGACCTTTTCGCCCTCCGACTGCCGCCGCGCCGGGCTCATCTGCAGATACTCTGCGGCGATGCCGTAGTCGCCTGCCTGCGCAGCTTTCAGGAATCCGAGGATGGAGTTCGAAGGCGTGTTGCGGCCGAGCGGATCGGTCGCGTTGTTGGCAGCATTCGCCGGCGCTGCAGGCTGCAGCGCTTGTGTAATCGCTGACTGGGCGTGTAAGGGAGCGCCCGCAAGTTCCGCACAGCACGCAGGAAAGCAAAGAATCTTGGAAGAAAGCCCGCATAGTCGTCTCCCGCAGACTCCGCGATTGTCATCCTGAGCGCAGGAAGTGCTTCGCAGATGCGAAGCACTTACGGAGTCGAAGGATCCCTACCTCTCATCCTCGCTTCGGCCGGTAAATATGAGTGCTCGTGCCAAAGAACACCTCGGCCGACTCCATCACAGTTTCAGATAGCGTGGGGTGCGGATGGATCGTCATCGCAATATCGCTGGCCAGCGCAGCCATTTCAATGGCTAACACTCCCTCGGCGATCATCTCTCCTGCTCCCGCTCCAACAATGCCGACCCCGAGCACGCGCTCCGTCTTAGGATCGAAGATCAGCTTCGTCATGCCTTCTGGACGATCAATCGTGACAGCGCGTCCCGACGCGGCCCATGGAAACTTCGCCACCTTGATCTCGCGATTTTCTTTTTGCGCCTGCGTTTCGGTCAGGCCTGCCCACGCCACTTCGGGATCCGTGAACACCACCGCTGGAATCGCGGCCGGCTCGAATGCGACCTTGTGTCCGGCGATGGCTTCGACTGCGACGCGGCCCTCGTGCGATGCCTTGTGCGCGAGCATGGGCTCTCCGACCACGTCGCCAATCGCGTAGATCGAAGGATCGTTGGTCTGCAACTGCTTGTTGACCTGAATGAATCCCCGCTCGCCGACTTGCACCCGCGTTTTATCCAGTCCGGGGATTTCCGAGTTCGGTTTGCGTCCCACCGATACGAGCACGCGATCGAAGACTTTCTCCTGTTGCGTTCCGTCCTGAGCCTTCAGCGTCGCTCGGATGGAATTGCCCTCGTCTTTCACCGCAGCCACGGTCGTGTTCAGCAGAATGCTGTCAAACATTTTCTCGAGTTTCTTGTGAAGAGGAAGTACAAGATCTCGATCCGCGCCGGGAAGAAGACCGGGAAGCATTTCGACGACGGTCACGCGTGTTCCAAGCGCAGCATAGACAGAGCCAAGTTCCAGACCAATGTATCCACCGCCAACCACCAGCAATGTTCCCGGGATGTCCTCGAGGTTCAGCCCGCCGGTGGAGTCCATCATGCGCGGCGTTTCGAGCTTCAACGTAGGAACGACCGCAGGCCGGGAACCGGTCGCAATAATGATGCGGTCAAAGCTGAGCGATTCCTGCGAGCCGTCTGCCTTGGTAACCTGCAGCGTAGTTGAATTCTCGAATGCTGCGCGCCCCTGCACGTAATGAACTTTGCGCTGTTTCGAGAGCACGCCCAACCCGCCCGTGAGTTTCTTCACCACGCCTTCCTTGAATGACCGCAGGCGGCCGAGATCGATCTTGGGCGCGTTGAACTCAATGCCCCAGTTTGCCGCCTGGTGCGATTCCTCGATCAGCTTGGCGACATGCAGCAGGGCCTTCGACGGAATGCAGCCGCGATAAAGGCACACGCCTCCGGGATTCAGTTCCGGATCGATCAGCGTGACTGTCATGCCCAGATCGGCGGCAAGGAAAGCAGCAGCATATCCACCGGGACCGCCGCCAATGACAGCAATATTAAGGGATTGGGAATCTGACATGAGATGAACAATTTCTTTCGCAGAGACGTTGCTGGCAACGTCTCGGCTGGCAACGTAGCTCTCTCTTTGAAACCTGAAACCTGAAACCTGAAACCTGAAACCTGAAACCTGAACCCTGAACCCTGAACCCTGAACCCTGAACCCTGCTCTTCTATCCCTGCACCGACAACAAAAACGGCTGCTCAAACGCCTCCGCAATCCAGCGCAGGAATCTGGCGGCGTCGGCTCCGTCGATCAGCCGATGATCATAAGAAAGTGACAGGGGCAGGATCAGACGTGGCTCGAATTTGCCGCCGTCTTTGTCCTGAATCCACTCCGGCTCCATCCGCGAACGTGAAATTCCAAGAATGGCAACTTCCGGAAAATTCACGATCGGCGTGAATCCCACGCCGCCAATCCCACCCAGATTCGTAATGGTAAACGTCCCACCTTCCATGTCGGCGGGCGTCAGCTTCTTGTCCCGCGCCTTCTTCGAAAGCTGCGACAGTTCAACCGCCAGCTCGACAATATTCTTCTTCTCTACATCGCGGATCACCGGCACCAGCAGCCCGCGGTCCGTATCCGCAGCCACACCAATATTGATGTACTGCTTGTAGACGATTTCTTCTTTCTCAATGTCGATGCTGGCATTGAATTGCGGAAACACCTTCAGCGCTGCCGCGCATACCTTCAGCGCAATCGCGGTAACCGTCATCTTGCCGCCCGCCTCTTCTGCTTTCGGCGCGAAGCGAGCGCGCAACTGCTCGAGTTCTGTGATGTCGGCGCGATCATGCTGCGTGACATGCGGAATCGTGTTCCACGCTTCCGCCAGATGCTCCGCCGTTTTCCGCCGCACTCCGCGCATCGACACCCGCTCGATCTTGCCCCACTTCCCAAAGTCCGGAAGCTGCGGCTGCCGGAAATGACCAGCCTGCGGAGTCGCTTGCGCTGCCGCTGCCGAAAGTAATGTCTTCGCGTAGACCTTCACATCATCTTCACTGATGCGCCCGCCCGGACCGCTCCCCTTCACCTCGTAAATATCGACGCCGATCTCCCGAGCGAGTCTTCTTACGTGCGGCGCTGCTGGAACCGGCTGCCGATGTTCGGTACCTGCGACTTTCCCCAATTGTGCCGGCATGCTGAAAGCCGGAACGGATTGTTGCGGCTGGTCGGGCGGAAGAGCTTGCTCTTCGGTCTTTCCTTCCGCGCGAATCGCTGCCTGGAATGCCAGCCTCGCGCCATGCTGCCCAGAGACGTGTTCCACCGGCGCATTTCGCGGACGCGTAGCCTCACCGGCCGAAGTCCCGCCTTCAAGCGTGAAGATCACCTGACCAACTTTGATCTTCTCGCCTTCTTTGACCCTGACCTCTTTCACCACACCGCTGACGGAAGAGGGAACTTCCACGACTGCCTTGTCCGTCTCCAGTTCCATCACGGGCTGACCTTCAGAAACCTTCGTCCCCGGCGCAACCATCAGCCGCACCAGATCGCCCTGCGAGATGTTCTCGCCAAGTTCTGGAAGTTTGAACTCACTCGCTCCCGAAGAAGATGCAGCAGGAGTCGGAGCGCTCGTGGCAGCTGCTGCAGGCGAAGGCTGGGTCTGCGAAGTCTGGATCTGCGGAACCTGGGCCGTGGCAGGGGCGGGCGGGGCAGGTGCTCTCTGCGCGGGAGCTGCGGCTGCAACCGCCTGGTCCTGCCTCAGTGACGCTGCAGGTTTCCCATCGTTTCCATCCACGGTGAAGATGACTTGTCCGACTTTAATCTTCTCGCCTTCCTTCACCCGGATTTCCTGCACGGTCCCACTCACGGACGAAGGTACTTCCACGACTGCCTTGTCGGTTTCCAGTTCCATGACCGACTGTCCAGCGTCCACCTTTGCGCCAGGCTCAACCATGAGGCGAACAAGATCGCCCTGCGAAATGTTTTCTCCCAGCTCGGGAAGCTTGAATTCAATTAGTTCTGTCATTGTGTGATTCAGTGATTGAGCGATTGAAAATGAAGGTTCACCAATGAGTGCAATCGCTCAATCACCCGATCACTCAATGGCTCAATTTCGTTAACTGATTGCCGGATTCGCCTTCTCAGGATTAATCCCCAATTCCTGAATGGCGCGCTTCACCACATCCGAGCCGATTTTTTTCTCGCGAGCCAGAGCCCCCAGCGTGGCCAGCACAATGTGCTTCGCGTCGACCTCGAAGAAGTCGCGTAGCGCCGCACGGTTCTCGCTGCGTCCAAATCCGTCCGTGCCCAGCGAAACCAACTGCCCAGGCACCCACTTGCCCAAACTTTCCGGCAACACCTTCATGTAGTCGGACGCCGCAATGAACGGTCCTTGCGCATCTTTCAACGTCTGCGTGACATACGGAACCTTTGTCGCCTCGCCCGGATGCAACATATTCCAACGCTCGCAATCATTCGCATCACGATACAGCTCTTTGTAGCTGGTCACGCTCCACACATCGGCGCCGACTCCGTATTTCTCTTCCAGAATCTTCTGCGCCTTCAGGACCTCGTACATGATAGTCCCGCTGCCCAGCAGCTGCGCTCGCAGCTTGGCATCGCTCTTGGCAGACGCCTTAAACCGATACAGCCCCTTCAGAACGCCCTCGCGCACATCTCCCGGCATTTCTGGCATCGCCAGAGGCTCGTTCGTGACCGTCAAATAGTAGAAAATGGACTCCTGCTCCACATACATCCGCTTGATGCCGTCCTGAATGATGATGCCGATCTCGTACGCGAACGCCGGATCGTAGGCCCGCAAGTTCGGAACCGGTAGTGCGAGGACGTGACTGTGCCCATCCTGGTGCTGCAATCCTTCGCCGGCCAGTGTCGTGCGCCCCGCCGTGCCGCCGATCAGGAAGCCGCGGCACCGCATATCGGCCGCCGCCCAGATCAGGTCTCCGATTCGTTGGAAGCCGAACATCGAGTAATAGATGAAGAAGGGAATCATGTTGATTCCGTGATTCGCGTAGGCCGTTCCGGCCGCAATCAATGAGCACATCGATCCCGACTCGGTAATTCCTTCCTCGAGAATCTGTCCGTTCTTCGCCTCTTTGTAATAAAGCAGCGTGTCCATGTCGACCGGTTCGTAGTTCTGGCCGACACTGGAATAGATTCCAACCTGCCGGAACAAAGCTTCCATGCCGAACGTGCGAGCCTCATCCGGCACAATAGGCACAATGTATTTGCCCAGTTCCGGATCGCGCAGCAGCTTCGCCAGCAGCCGCACGAACACCATGGTGGTCGACACCTCGCGTCCGTCGGTCCCTTTGTGGAATTCTTCGAAGTGCGAATCGGGGAACGGCTTCATCGGCGTCGCGCGCACTTTGCGTTGCGGCATGTATCCGCCAAGCTGCTGCCGGCGCGCCTGCATATATTTGATCTCGGCGCTGTCGTCCGTCGGACGATAGAACGGCGCCTCATGCAGCTCGTCATCCGGAATCGGAATGCCGAAACGCGAGCGGAACATCTCCAGCTCATCCTCATTCAGCTTTTTTTGTTGATGCGTGATGTTCTTGCCTTCGCCCGCCTCGCCGAGTCCGTATCCTTTAATCGTCTTCGCCAGAACGATCGTGGGCGCACCCGTGTGATCGACGGCCGCGCGGAACGCCGCATGCACCTTGATCGGATCATGTCCGCCCAGCCGCATGCGAGCCAGCTGATCGTCCGAGAGATGCTCGACCATCTTCAACAGCCGCGGATCCGTCCCGAACAGGTTCTGCCGGAAATACGCTCCGCTCTCGACGAAGTATTTCTGATACTGACCGTCGCTGACTTCACCCAGGCGCCGGACCAGCAATCCGTCGCGATCGTTCTGAATCAGGCTGTCCCAATCCGATCCCCATATGCACTTGATCACGTTCCAGCCCGCGCCGCGGAAGATCGCTTCCAGCTCCTGAATGATCTTTCCGTTGCCGCGCACCGGACCATCCAGTCGCTGCAGGTTGCAGTTCACCACGAAGATCAGGTTATCGAGCTTCTCGCGCGACGCCAGCGTGATCGATCCCAGCGACTCCGGTTCATCCATTTCGCCGTCGCCGAGGAATGCCCAAACCTTTCCGCCGGTTGACTGCTTCAGGCCCCGGTTTTCCAGGTACTTAATGAAGCGGGCATGATAGATCGCCTGGATCGGCCCCAATCCCATCGAAACTGTCGGAAACTCCCAGAAATCCGGCATCAACCACGGATGCGGATACGAAGACAATCCCCCGCCTGGCTTCAATTCACGGCGGAAGTTCTGCAGCTTTTCTTTGGAAATGCGGCCTTCGAGATAAGCGCGAGAATAAATCCCAGGCGCCGCATGGCCCTGGAAATAAACGATGTCACGGTCCCCAGTCTCAGTCTGCGCCCGGAAGAAATGATTGAATGCGACTTCATACAACGTAGCCGCCGACGCAAACGTCGAAATATGTCCGCCGATACCTTCTTGGATCTTGTTGGCGCGCACCACCATCGCCAGCGCATTCCATCGGACCAGGCTCTTGATGCGCCGCTCCATCTCCTGGCTGCCCGGAAACGGCGCCTGCTGGCGCGCCGGAATCGTGTTCTGATAGGGCGTGGTTGCCGTGAAGGGCAGGTTGATGCCGGCTTCGCGCCGCGCGTGCAACGCCAGTTGCTGCAAAAGACGGCCAGCCCGGTTGGGGCCTCCGTGGGACAAAACATAGTCCAGCGAGTCCACCCATTCCCTGGTTTCCAACACTTCTAGGCCGTCAGTCTCGGTCTGAGCCACGTCTGGTCTCCCCATGAGGTTTTGCAGAATACTCCATCATATCAAGTGGCGGGCATTTCCCGCGCCGCCATGCGCACGAATCGTGGCGAGTACCCTCACGCACGGCACAATCGCGGATGACACGATCCGGAGGACGCCTGAGCAGAGGCTGGACAGCGCTCACCGTCGGCCTGTCTGTTTAGGCCGGTTTCGCACTTAGACTGCCGATTACGCCAACCGGTCCAGCATTTAGGTAATCTGTTTCCCTTCGATAGGACGATTACACTTGAAGCCTGAATGGCCGACCAATCACTCATCGCGCCATCGTTTCGCGCTCGAACGTCGAGCGGGGCGAGTGCCGGGAGCCCCTCGTCCGAAACTCAATTAAGACAGTTCTCGCGGTTCCTGGGACGCGTGCTCGTCGGTCTCTCGATCCTCTGTTTTGCGCTTAGCGGTTATCTGGGATTTGCGCATTACTGGTTTCTGACACACTGGACAAAAGCAGAAGGGACGGCGCTCAGCGGCGAAATCCGCCAACGTTCCTTTGCGTCAGGCGGCACAAGCAGGGGTCAAGGGGGAAATTCCTCCAATTCTTATTACTTTCATTGCACGGTCTCCTACATCGCAGCGGGGACGGCCCTCCAATCACAGCTTGATTCTCCCTCGTCTGCTTATAGAATCGACGCGCAGGTTTGGGGAGCATCGCTGGCGCCAGGCCAAAAGGTCGACATCCTTTATCACTCCGCGAACCCAAGTCGCATTCGCCTTGCCAACAATCCTGCCGAGATTACGATGACTGGGTCGATAGAAGCAGCCTTTTTGTTTCTTGCTCCAGGATTGCTGCTTGTTTTTGCATCGCGGCCCGAGTAGCCACGGCAGCTCTCCGCACGCCAGCCATCAACGTGGAAGAGCGGCCCTTTCAGGGCCGCGTTAGAGCCCAAACTTGGAGGGGGCTTTAGCCTCCCAAGAGCCAACTCGTACTACAATCACCCTTTGCCTCGGAGGGCCTCCATGGTTCGCATCCTGATCCTGCTGGTGGTTGTAGCGGCGTTGGTAGTACTGGTCCCAAGACTACTGTCACGTTCCGCTACGCCTTCGGTGGGCAGTGCCGCTCCCGACTTCTCCCTCCCTTCCCAGGAGGCTACGACGGTCAGTCTCAAAGACTATCGCGGCAAGTGGGTGGTGCTGTACTTCTATCCCAAAGATGAAACTCCGGGCTGCTCGCGCGAAGCCCACAATTTCCAGGTCGATCAGCCGAAATTTGCCGAGCGCAACACGGTCGTCCTCGGAGTCAGCGTCGACAGCGTCGATTCCCACAAGAAGTTCTGCACAAAAGAAGGATTGAACTTCAAGCTCTTGGCCGACACCGACCACAAGGTCTCAGACTCCTACGGATCATTGACCAACCTCGGGGTCGTAAAATTCGCCGCGCGCCATACCTTCCTCATCGATCCCAACGGCAAGATCGCGAAGGTATATACGAGCGTTAATCCAGCCAACCACAGCGGTGAAGTTCTCGCCGAATTGGATCAACTGGAGCACTTTCCAGCCAGCGCCGGAAGCGGGAAGTGATTACCGATTCGCTGCGCCTGGGTTGCAAAAATCTGGTAAGCAAAAATCTGGTAAGAATTTAAGAATGAAGACGCTTGCTCGGCACCTACATGGATCACGGTATATCCGCCCCTTTTTCCCCGAAGTAAAATCCCTAATGGGCCTGTCTTCGCTGAATCAAAAAAATCAAGGAATTCTCCGCCTCCCTTGGGAAGATCTGAGACTAGCTGAACTTGCCGCAAAATAAAGTCAGCGCCACTGTCGGCATCGACTCCATCGCCACGAAACGGCAGATTCATCCTCACCCGAGCGATGAAATCTTTCGCCTGCTCGTCCAGAGCGTCAAGGACTATGCGATTTTTCTGCTGGATCCCAATGGCAACGTTTCTACCTGGAATCAGGGCGCAGAGCGAATAAAGGGCTATAAAGCCCACGAAATCGTCGGCCAGCATTTTTCCCGCTTTTATCCCAGGGACGCCCAGGACAGCAAATGGCCCGATCGCGAACTTGAGATTGCCGCTAAGGAAGGCCGGTTTTCCGACGAAGGGCTGCGCGTAAGAAAAGATGGCTCGACTTTCTGGGCTCACGTTGTCATCACCGCCCTCCGCGACGATACCGGAGAGCTGCGCGGATTCTCTAAAGTCACGCGCGATCTCAGCGAACGCCGCGCTCTCGAGGAGCGCACCCGGCAGCTCAACATTGAACTCCGCAATCGCGTAACCGCGCTCACCGAGTCCCAGCGCCTGGTCGAACTACGAACCCTCGAACTCCAGAGATTGTCGGGCGAATTGATGCGGGTTCAAGACGAAGAGCGGCGCCGGCTCGCCCGTACACTCCACGATGATCTCGGGCAGGAACTCACCGCACTCAAGATCGAGCTGGATGTTCTAGCTGAATCCAGCGCCGGTCAGAATGGAAATCTGTCGCACGCCAACGAATTGGCGCAGAGCGCGCTGCGCAAGGTCCGCAACATGTCGTACCTGCTGCACCCGCCCTTGCTCGAGGAATCCGGCCTGCTGCCCGCTCTCCACTGGTACTTCGATGGCCTGCAGAGCCGAGGTCAGGTGCGGATCACTTTCGACCACAAGCCTCTGCTCTTTGCGCGCCTTAACCGCGAAATCGAAAATGCTATTTTCCGAGTCGTCCAGGAGTCACTGACGAATATCTACCGTCACTCCGGCAGCCAGGAGGCGCGAATCGATCTCACCCAAGAGGCTGAAGTCGTGACCCTTCGGATTCGGGATTTCGGCAAAGGGCTTCCCGACCCCCGCAATGGAGTCATAGCGAAGCCAGGCGTCGGTATCACCGGCATGCGAGAGCGCGTCAGTCAACTGCATGGAGAGCTGAGAGTCGTTAACGCCGAACCGGGAACGCTCGTTGAGGCCGTGCTCCCTCTTCTCGAAGTGGCCTAGCATCTTTTCGAACCCCGATCCTAGCAGTTTGCGGAAAAACTCAGGTTCTGAATCTGCCTTGAAAGGGCGCGGCTTCAAGCCGCGCTGTAAATCTGCCTTGAAAGGGCGTGGCTTCAAGCCGCGCTATGAATCTGTTTTGAAAGGGCGCGGCTTCAGCCGCGCCGTAAAGACCGCAAAATCAATGCGGCTTTAGCCGCTGGAGACTGCTTCCGAGAACGACAGTTTTTTTCGCAGCCTCCTGGGCAGCCCCTCAGTCGCCCGTTCCCGTCAGACTTACTTTCTGCGGACTGTTATTCGCGCTGTCGGTGACCGTCAGCGTCCCAGTCACCGTACCTTTCACCGTCGGTGTGAATGTCACACTGATCGTGCAATTCGCCTTACTGGCCAGCGTCGTACCGCACGTCGAACCCGAGACCGCAAACGGCTGCGGCGCCTTGGCCGAGATTCCTGTTAACGTTGTCGGGAGATTGTTCGTCAGAATTACATTCTTGGGATTGCTTGTCTTCCCGACTTTTTCTCCAAGCCAGGTCAGGCTCGTGGGTGACACCACCGCTTGCGCGACCCCCGCACCCGAGATCGGTACCGTCTGCGGACTGCCCGGAGCATTGTCGGCGATGTTGAGGGTTGACGACTCAGCCCCCAGCACCGTCGGCGCAAAGGTAATGCTCACGTAGCAGCTGTGTCCCGCAAGCAACGTGGATGTGCAGGTGTTCGAGGAAATCGTGAAGTCGCTGCTACCGGTCAGGCGAATACTGGTGATGTCCAGAATCGCATTGCCGGTGTTGATGTTCTTGATCGCCACCGTTTTTGGTGTGCTCGTCGTATCAATCGCCTGATTGAAGAAGTTCAGCGAGGTCGGAGTGAGCGTCGGCGCAAGAACGACATTCGGCGACCACGCAAATACCGTTCCGCATCCTCCGAGCCTGGCAGTACAAGTTCCCCCATTCGAAGTCGTTCCATAGAACGTGCCGCCGCTGGTCTCAACCACCCCTGCCACTGGCTGTGCGCCATCCGTGCAGGTGACCACCGAGCAGAAGTCATAAAGCGTATTCAGCTTTCCGCTCGATGTGAACTGAAAGAAGGTCCCGCAACCAAAAGGACACGAGTTCTTGCTCGTGTTGGTCCCGCCAATCTCGGTCGTGCCGTAGAAGTTGCCGTCCTGCCCGAGCACCAGCCCCGCATACGGAGACTCGCCGTCCGTGCAGTTCGCCAGCGAGCAGAAACTGTAAAGCGTCGTCAGCATGCCGCTCGGAGTGATTCTGAAAATCGTTCCCAACGTGTTCGGCGCCGAGCCCGAGGTCGTCCCATAGAAGTTTCCATCATTGCCTCGTATCAGCCCCGCATATGGATACTCACCGTCCGCGCACTTCGCCAGCGAGCAGAAACTGTAAAGCGTCGTCAGACCAGATTGCGTAAGCTCGAAAACCGTCCCGCCATTGGTTGCGCCACCTCCCGTCGAGGTCGTCCCATACAAGTCGCCGTTCGCGTAGAGCAGCGCACCCTCCGGCGATGAGCCGTCGGCGCAGTTTGCCAGCGAACAGAAACTATAGAGTGGCGTGAACTTGCCGCTCGGAGTGATCCTGAATATCTCGCCGTGATTCGTCGCCCCGCCCCCCGCGGTCGTTCCGTAAAAGTTGTCGTCGGGCGCCTGGATCAAACTCGCATGCGGATTCGCACCGTCCGGGCAGAACCCCACCGGACAAAAGCTGTAAAGCGTCGTCAGCGAACCGTTCGGCGTGATTTTGAAAATTGTGCCCTGGTTCTGGGTCCCGCCCCAGAACGTCGTTCCATAAAAATTGCCATCCGTGCCCTCGACCAGCCCGGCGTCTGGCAGGCTGCCATCGACACACTGACTCTGCGAACAAAAGCTGTAAAGAGTCGTCAGCGTCCCACTCAGGCTCAACCGGAAAACCGTGCCAAAATCTGCTTTCCCCCCATATTGCGTCGTCCCGTAGAGATTTCCATCCGTACCTTGCACCAGGACATCGGTGGGAACGGCCCCGTTCGCCTCAGTGAATGTGACCGCCGTTTGAAATGTCTGTGCGGACGCGCTTGCCGCCGCGATACACAACACCACCAGATAAGCCGCTCTCGACACAGTGATAGCTTTCATCTTGTACACCTTCGTTTGCGCGTGACCGCTATTCCATGGAATGCCCGACCGCCTGTCAACGGAAATTGGGCCCATTCACGAGATGTTCATCTGGATCATGTCAGAAAAGGAACAAACACCGAACGGTACAAAAGACCGCCGCCCTTGCATAACTCGGGTCGTGTCCTGTTGGGGCAGCAACACAACTCGTGGCTCTTTTTGACAAGAGCTTTCACCAGGAATGGCACCTTGCTCATTGAGGTGCAGCATTTTCAACGCAGGTTTTCACGCAGACATCAGGAATCGGTCGGACAGAAATCGGTGGGCAAGATCGATGGAAAGGGGTCGATAGGGTCAACGAATAAGCCGGCCGAGACCGCTCTCGTGCCTAAGGCTGCGGCAGCCCCACATACGCCGCGTTCGTTACCGGTGTATTGAGCAGATCAGTTACCGTCTGCGGGATGCCTCCCGCCGCGTCCAGTTCTGCCGGCGGACCAAATCCCAAAAGCTCTGCGCTGGATGAATGAATCACGCCATTCACCACCGTAAAGTCGGCCAACCCTGCCACTTCGCTGAGCGCGGGAACAATGGAATCACTCTGCTGGTTGAAAACTTCCGGCCAACCATGTAGACGTCAGATGCTTTGCCAAATAATCTGTAAAGCAGAATATTCGGATATACGCCGCCACTGAGGAACTATCGAGACCATCCAACTGCGCCTGCGACTCCAATCCTTGAATCAACGCCGTTGGCAGCGGATGCGCAATCGGATTCTGCAGCTTCTGCAGCGCAGGACTTAACCCGCCACCAAATCCATCGCCTTCCAGATCTCCCACTCCGCCGGTTGTAGTGGCGCCGCTCTTGAATGTCACCGAACTGAAACTCGGACTCCCCGAGAGCGCCAGCACGCCGCGCACACATTGATTGTTATTCTCCAGGAGATCGGTTGCCACTGGCGAACCCCAGTGCGGGGTCCCAATCGTTATCACCTTGTGTACATAGCCCAGGGCAAACGTATTGTTGTTGTAGAACTGAGCGAACTGCGGGAAGGTGCGCGTGATGTCGCCTCCCATGCTGTGCGCCACAATATCAGCCTGCACCGCAGCCACCGCAATGCCCTCCGGATTCGTGCCCATCTTGAACTGGTTGATGAATGTTGCCAGTTGCTTGCCCACAATCGGCGCGTTGTAGGCGAAGCCCAGCGAATTCTGCTGTGCACTTTGTAAGCTGCTTACCGCCCATGACGGGTAAGACGGCTTATACGACTTGATCTGCGGACCGATCACCGCTGAATAATTCGCGCGGACGATACTGAAGCGCGTGTCACTGATCAGCGGCGTGAAATCGTCCCACGACGCCGGACTGCCCCACAGCCCGTGAATCAACGCCAGCGGCGGCCGCAAAATCGTCACCGGCGCATTCGACGAGAGACCCGTGTCTACTGCCAGAACATTCAGCGTGATGAACCGCTCGGTCGATCCCGCATCCTGCCCTTCGGGTCGTGGAAAATCGACAGGCACGCCATAGATGGCAAACGCCATCGCCCCCTTCGACGTGCTCACCGCAGCCACCGTCAGTTGACTCACCGTGAACGCCGTCGATCCGATCACACCCAGACCACCGTCCTCGGCCGAGGAAGTGCTTTGCTGGCCCTGATCGTTGATCACGGTAAACGTAAACTGCTCCCCGACGGAGTTGGCCGGAACCCGCAGCACCACTTCCGTCACCGCATCCGCCGCAACTCCCTGCACCGGTCGGCCTTTCGCAGCCAGCACATTGACGTTATTCGTCACGCTGGGGCCGCTAAGCAGCGCAGGCACCGGATCGAGCAATGTCATCTGTGGAGGCGCACCGGCTTGCTGGGCAAGCAGCAACCCCGGAAGCAGCACAACCGCAATCACCCCGGCTATCTTGAAAAGCCTGTTTTGAAATTTGAAGGCCCAGGGAGTATCCAGACGTAAGGTCATAGCGGCACCTGCGAGGAAGGTTTGCGACTCAGCGGGCTACAGGCCGCGCCGTGGATTGCAGGCTCTTGCGCCCTCTGGATCGTCCACCCGGTTTATCACAGATCGTGGGCCGCAGCAATTGTGACTCCTGCTCGGTAGTGTCCTAATCTGGACTTTGCCGCTTGGTTTATGTTGCGGACGCCCCATGCCTATGCGGGGTCAGAATGATCGACATGTAAGCCGCCACAGTTGGATCGAAAGCTCCCATAACCGTTCCCTTAGTCTGATCGGGGCAGCCAACGAGATCAACGAAGGCCGTCTGATAATGCCTAAGGCTGACATGCGACCTGTAGTCAATACAGCCGACGAGCTTAAATCCCACCTTCCTGGTTCCCTTAAATACGTCCTTCTTGATCAAATCATCCAAGTCTTGCCGCCGCAAAATCGAGGGCTGATATTGCTTGAGGCTCTCCTTTGGAAACAACACGTACCCGTAATCACTTTTTTCATTTTGGGGATTTGTCATAACACTCTGCAGCCTGTCAAGAGTAGGTCGCCAGTCTGTACCTTCGGGGACAAGATCGGCCCATATGGAGATATTCCACGCGACGGAGCCTCCACAGTTCTCAAGTTTATAAGTGCAGCCAAGAATGGCTCCAGCTGCATTAAACTGCAACGACTGTGGCAACCGAGTAACCGATACCCACGGCCTTTGCGACAATTCCAGTTGAGATTGCGTCAACGTTGTCTGCTGAACGGCCTGCTGCGCCAAGCTCTCAGTATGTGTTCCAGCGGTCTGCATCAAGTCCGCTTGATTCGCAGTAGCCTTAGCGAGCTTCTCAAAGTGTCTGGCGTGTATCAGCATGTAATGGGCTTGCCTGTTTATAGCCTTGAGAGTCTTTATCGCGGCGCAGGTTCCAACAATCCCGACAATTGTCAGGATGATGGTGCAAGCGACCATCGTCCAATCCTCAAAATCCTTTTCTGGGTTCACGACTACTTTGGGTATGGACGTGATAGTCACCGTCTGATTCTGATTCTTGTCTGCATTCCCGGCGGGTTTCTGATCGGCGGCCTTGGCGCTGGACTGACTAGGCGCAGACGCAACACTTTTATCCTGGGCGCCTTGGGTATTATGCTGGCCCTGCTTCCTGGTCTGGTTATCATCTGCCTTATGTTGGATAAGAGCGATTGCGAGACAGGCGAGAACGACGAATCGCTTCATGGCGGACAAAGTGTATCACAAAAAGACTTGACAGTATCGCATTTATGTAATACAGTAAATCTTATGACAAACGTACTTGGCGCCGAAAAGCAAACCGCGATTACCGCGATTACCGCGGCCTTGGCCGAAGGTTCCAGCATTCGCTCAGCTGATCTAGTCGGGCAATCCTAAGGCGTCACGGCTTATGCTTGGGCGCACGATGGACAACATCCGAAGGAATCAAGCGTTGCCGTCTTCCATGTAGAACCAATTACTTCGGGAGCGGCTGCGGTCAGAGCGGCACTCATATAGGAGTATAGAAAGCTTGGCACAGAAGAAAGCTAAAATCGGCCGCCCCAAGCTTCCAAAGGGCGAAGCAAAGGGCAGAATTGTTCCTGTGCGCTTTACCCTAGAGGACTTGAAAATTATCCAATCGAAGGCTCGATCACATAAACAGACGCTTTCGGAGTGCATACGCACTATGACAATTCACGATGCTGGCACCAAGAACACCTTTGACCAGATGGATGGATTGATTCACGAAATCAGACAGCGGGCTACAGAAATTCGAGACCAAGAGCTATATAACAAGGCTGACGATCTCAGGTTTTTGCTGCTCAAATACTCAGGACAGCATTTTGATCGCCAACAAGAGTTGCTCAAATCCAAATAAAGTGGGCACATTAGGGCACTACCCCTTGCTCTGTTGGTCCGTCCGACACGAAAGGCTGGATATCGCGAAAGGTGCTGTCTTTTTTCCACAGCTTTCCTGCGAAAAAAATCCCAGATCGTGTGACGAATGACCTTTACTGAGGCTGCAGAAAGAGGACACTGGGGCCATGTGCGCGGTTTCCTCATTCGCGGAACGTCATTCGGAGCCAAAGCAGTTTGGCAGCCCATCCCCGTCTCGTCGCCGATATAACTCCTTGCCCGTCAAGATTTTGCCGGTAAGTTCTTTGCAATCAAGATTTTGGCGTCCTGTTCAACCTCCTTGGAGTCGGTAACTTTAACAAAACACAGCAATTGTCTGACCGGGCTATTAGGAGCAGATCTCTGCCCAATTTGCGGCTAACTCCTTTATTTGTAAGATTTTGCGCGTAAATTCCATGGAATCAAGATTTTGCAGCGCAAATAGCCCACCTCGTCGAGCTAAGTTGTTTGTAATCAAGATTTTATCGCGTCAAGACAAAAAACGAATGACGCCGATATCCTTTGATCTCGCTCTCGACTTTTTCCCTCGCAGACGTTCCGCTATTGATTGAGCGAGGCATCGTAAACTGACACCATGGCGACCGCCGCTCAGAACACCGCCGCTCAAAAGCCCGCCGCACAAAAAAATGTTCGCGATCCCGGGAAGGTCGTCGGCAAATATCACTTCCCGCGCGGCCTCGAGCGGAACCTGCTCTGGTTCGCGCTCCGCAAATTGCGTCCGGCGAATCCCATCCTTCTCTTCCAGCACCTCGCCGACGAATACGGCGACATCGCCCATTACAAAATCGGTTGGCACCACATCCTCTTTCTCAATCATCCCGACTACATCCGCGAAGTGCTCGTCGTCCAGAACGACAACTTCATCAAGGAGCGCACCGTTCAGCGTTCGAAAATGCTGCTGGGCGAAGGCATGATCACCGCCGAAGGCGCGCAGCATCGCATGCAGCGGCAGGTTGCGCAACCCGCCTTTCATCGTCAGCGCATTCCGGAATACGCCAGCACGATGGTGCGCGAAGCCGTGAGTATGCGGGACTCGTGGCACGCAGGCGAGCAGCGCGACATCTCCATCGACATGATGCATCTCACGCTGAACGTCGTCGCGCAGACTTTGTTTGCCACAGATCTCCGCGGCGAAGTCGACGAATTAGCCGACGCCATCAACCGCATCATGGGCCTCTACAACTTCCTGGTCATGCTGCCCGCAGCCGAATGGTTGGTGCACGTGCGCCCTCCGGGACTGGCCGCATTCGTGCGCGCGCGTAAACGAATCGATGCCGTGGTCTACCGCATGATCGAAGCGCATCGCCGTCAGCACTGCCGAGACCGGCAGTCTCCTCGACATGATGCTGGCGGCTTCTCCCGATCGAAGCGAGGCTTCCGAGCAGTCCCTGCGAGATCAGGTGATCACGATCTTTCTGGCTGGCTACGAAACGGTCGCGAACGCACTCTCGTGGACCTGGTATCTGCTCTCGCAGAATCCCGAATGCGAGCGCCGCATGCATGCTGAAATCGACCGCGAGTTGCAAGGGCGCGTTCCAACTTACGAAGACATTCCGCGTCTCCGCTACGTCGAGATGGTGCTGGCGGAATCGATGCGTCTCTACCCTCCGGCGTGGGCGATGGGACGTTACGCCCGAAATGATTTCCAATTAGGTGACTACTTCCTGCCTGCCAAGACGACCGTGCTGATCAGCCAGTTCGTTACGCACCGCGATCCCCGATTTTTTCCGGATCCTCTTCGCTTCGATCCGGAACGCTTCACAGCCAGAAGCCAAGGCTCGCCGTGACGAAATTCACCTACTTCCCGTTTGGTGCGGGATTTCGTCAATGCATCGGAGAATCATTTGCGTTGATGGAAGGCGTGCTGATTCTGGCGACGCTAGCGCAGCGTTGGAAGCTAAGTCTTGTCCCGAATCATCCGGTCGAGCCAGAGCCGCTCATCACGCTGCGCCCGAAATTCGGAATGAAGATGAACGTCGAGCCGCGCGGCTCGATTGGCAGAGCCTGATGCCTCGTCTACTGTTGTTGGCCAGACATATCGGCGAGTCGGTGAACTCCCGAGCGTCGCAGCGCAAACACGATAGCCCAGCCTGCCAGACCCACTGCATAGAAGAAGAGAAATCCCACGATGACGCCCGGCAACAAATAGGAATGCGCAGGATGAATTGGCGTGATGGGCTGACTGAACGGGGGAAGTGTGGTCGCGATCACCTCTCCCTTGCGGATGGCGACGATAACGCCCGCCAGAATGATCGTCATCAAGACAGCAGTAGTTTTGGGAAAACGGAATCCGTTGCGCATGGTAAACCTCCCGTCGTAAAGCGACAGTTCATCTTGAAATTCAAACAGCACATGTACGTGCTCGTGCACAGCTCCGCCGACCAGACCTGCAATTTCCCGTATGGCGAGCCGAGCCCGAGCGGTCAGCTTCCGGTTCGCGTTTTCAGCGTGCCCCTGCACGAGGACCGCAATCATCTCCTCGCCAAACAGTTCCCGATGTTCGGCCGGGTACAGGCGCAGAAGTTTGCGGTAGACGCTGAGCATCGATCACCTTTCCTTGACCGCAACTCGCAAAGATGCCAGACGCGTAATCTGCTTCATCCGGTCGATTTCAAGTTGCAGGTTCCTGCGTCCCTGCGAAGTGAGCCGGTACGCCTGCTTTCCGCGAGAGGTGTCTTCGTCCTCGTGGCGCTCGATCCAGTCATCATCCAGCAGGCGTCGCAGAGCGCCGTAAAGTGTTCCCGTGCTGAGCACGACTCGACCGCCGCTCATGCGCTCGACGTCCTTCAAAATCGAATAGCCGTGCTGCGGCTCAGTGGCCAGGCTGAGCAGAATCAGCAGCACCGGTTCACTCAATGGAAGTCTGTCGTTTATGGCTTGTGGCGACATGTCGTATGACGCCATATTGCACCCAGAGCCGGGCTTTTGCAAGCGAAAAATTCATTCGCGGGTCAGGCACCAAGTCAGCGATGCCGAGTCTTCAGGATCTCGTCTGCTGCCCGGTGTCCGCTGGCGATAGCTCCGTGGACAGTCCCGTTATTACCGGTGGTATCAGTCGCCTCTCCGGCGAAGAACAGAGTGTTGTCGACGGGAGCGCCGAGCCACTTCCATCGCGCCATCCGAACCCACTTTCGCGTAGCTGTAGGCTCCGCGTGAAAAGGGATCCGATTGCCAGTCATGAAAGTAAGATCCCAAGAATGAGTTCCGTACCGTATCCACATTCACACTTAGCAGCCGCGAGAGGGTTTCGAGCGCCCGCTGAGTTACGACCGACTGATCCTGACCGGTCAAGCGGCGGCCAGACAAGAACGGAGCCCAACCAGTGATGATCGGATACTTTTCGGGCATGGTCGTCCACCAGGTAGGGAACCACGGATCCTGCGAGAACAAGAAACTCATGTTGGCAAGCGTTCGGCCTGCGGAAGGACGGATCGATTCCCAGAATCGTTCCCGGAAATGCAGGACGATGCGGATTACTTCTCCCATTTCCAACTGATCGAGGGCAAGAGTTTTTTCCGAAGGCAGGGCAGGATCGAAAAGAATAGCTCCGGGCACTCCGGCCGGCGCTCTCAAAACGCCGAGCGGAATGGTAACCAGCGCAGCCGAAGCAGAGAACGTCGCGGTGCCTTCATTGCTTCGCGCTTGAATCTCGGCAGAAGACGGTTGCCAGCGAATGGTTTCCACGACGACGTTGGTCAGGATTTTGATACCCAGCTTGCGACTCTTCTCGCGGAAGATTTCCAGCAAGTCCTCATATCCGTTCTTGGAGCGGAAGGCGCGATCACCCTCAATCTTTTCCTCGGCCCGCATCTCCTGCACCAGCCAGTGGACTCCGACAAGCGCGGGGTCGGCAGCGTTAAATCCGCTGATGTAAGAGATCGCGCGCTGCTTGATCTCCGCTTTTCGCGGATCGTTTTCGCGATTCGGGAAACATCGGTCAAGGAAAGAAAGGAAAGATTCGTCGGGGTGGGAATCGTCCATCTTCTGGAGAATGGCGTCGACATCAGAAAAGAAATCACAGGAGGTCAGACCTTTGCCTGAGACACACCAGTTATCCCCGTCGACTTCGAGGATTGGCTTGCCGGATTCCTGAAGCGGTCGAAGGATCTCAGGCGGCTTGCCATGGATAAACTCGGCGCCGAACTCGACCGGAGCATCGCAGGCTGGAATGCGTCGCGTGTAGACTCGGCCGCCAATCCGTTCCCGCGCCTCGAGGATCGTAACTGGAAGGCCAGCTTCACCTAATTTGATCGCGGCAGAAAGTCCTGCGACACCTGCCCCAACGATTATGACGGGCAATTTATCGGCCATGGGTCAATGTTCTCACTTCGAAAGAATTTTGATGCCGAATCGATAAGGGTCGGATCGACTCTGGAATAGCTACTGCAAACTACCGATTGAACCGGGGATTGGCAAAACTTAACGTTAGGAATGCGATGGAAGTTGGCGGCGAGGCCCCGGCGACCGGGGTCTCGGGCGCCGAGCGCACCGCGCGATTGCGCCTGAAAGGATTTCCCATGCTGGAACGATGGCCTTTGATTCAGCAGATAAAAGGGGGTTTGCGCGGCACCGGACGCGAAGCGATGTCCGAGAAAACGAAGAACCTGCAGGTCAAGAATGCCGGCGCGGAAGCGACGCAATCGGTCTGTCCTTATTGCGGTGTCGGCTGCGGCCAGTTGATCTTCCACAAGAAGGGCAAGCTGGTTTCGATTGAAGGAGATCCGGCATCCCCGATCTCGCGCGGGCGGCTCTGTCCCAAGGGCGCGGACACTTTCGAACTTCACACCCATCCCAATCGCCTGAAGAAGGTGAAGCACCGTGCGCCTTTTGCTAAGGAGTGGACCGAGATCGATCTCGAAAAGGCCATGGATATGGTTGCCGATCGCCTATGGGTCTCGCGTGAACGCACGTTTGAGGAGACACGCGACGGGCGATCACTGATGCAGACGACCGCGATTGGACACCTGGGCGGAGCGACTCTCGACAACGAAGAAAATTACCTCATCAAAAAGCTGTTCACCGCCGGGCTGGGCATGGTTTGCGTCAGCAATCAGGCACGGATATGACATAGCTCGACTGTGCCCGGTCTGGGCACATCGTTCGGCCGCGGGGGCGCCACGACGGCACAGCAAGATCTCAGTAACGCCGATGCCATTCTGATTATGGGATCGTCGATGGCCGAGAACCACCCGGTCGGCTTTCAGTGGGTAATGGAGGCGCGTGAACGCGGCGCCAAAGTTATCCACGTTGATCCTCGTTTTACGAGGACGTCGGCCATGGCGGATATCTGGGTTCCGCTTCGTGCCGGCACAGATATTGCATTTCTGGGCGGCCTGATCCACTACGTTCTGGAGAACGGAAAAGAATTTCGAGAGTACGTTGCGGCTTACACGAACGCATCGGCGATTTTGCGCGAGGATTTTCAGGACACGGAAGCTCTCGACGGATTCTTCTCCGGATGGAACGAAGAGAAAAAAGCCTACGATCCGGAATCGTGGCTCTATGAAGGCGCTACTTCAGGCCAAGGAGCCGACGGCGGGGGTGGGGGCGGGCACGCGCAAGCGGGCGGAGGTCACGGCAAAGACCGCGGCGGGGAAGTGGGTGATCCGGCGTGCGGAGAGACGGATCCCACTCTGCAGCATCCGCGGTGCGTGTATCAGGTGCTCAAGCGGCATTTCGAGCGGTATGCGCCGGAGATGGTGGAGCGCTGTTGCGGAGTGTCGAGAGATGTTTTTCTACGGTGCGCAGAGGCTTTTGCGAATGCTTCAGGCCCGGACAAAACAGCAGCGATCTGCTATGCGGTGGGATGGACGCAGCATTCGAAAGGCGTGCAGGTTATCCGGTCGGCGGCGATTCTGCAGCTCTTGCTGGGAAATATTGGCCGGCCGGGCGGCGGCATTCTAGCCCTGCGCGGGCACGCGTCGATTCAAGGATCGACCGATATCCCCACACTCTACGACATTCTGCCGGGCTATTTGCCGATGCCGTTCTTCGAGCAGGATTCGAAAGATCTCGCAGGACACATCCGCAAGCACAAGACGCGTACCGGCATGTGGTCCAGCTTTGATAGTTACATGATCAGCTTGCTCAAGGCGTATTACGGACCTGCCGCGACAAAGGAGAATGACTACGGATTCGACTGGCTGCCGCGTGTGACTGGCGACCATTCGCATCTTGGCTACTGGCTCGACATGCAAGACGGGAAGATGGAAGGCCTGTTCGTCATGGGGCAGAATCCAGCGGTGGGAGCCCCAAATGCGAAGTTGCAACGCACAGCGCTGTCCAAGCTTAAATGGCTCGTGGTGCGCGACATGGTGGAGACGGAGACGGCCGCTTTCTGGTATGACTCGCCAGAGGCAAAGAGCGGCGAACTGCCTCCCGAGAAAATTGGTACGGAGATTTTTCTTCTTCCGGCGGCCGGCACGGCAGAGAAAGCGGGCACATTTACCAACACCCAGCGCCTGCTGCAATTCCGTCGAAAAGCGGTCGATCCTCCCGGGGATGCGCGCAGCGAGGCGTGGTTCATGTATCACCTCGGCAGAAGACTCCGCGAAAAGGCCAGCCATGATTCGTCGGCACGCAATGCCGGACTTCGCGCTCTCACGTGGGAGTATCCGGTCGAAGGACAGGATGACGAACCAGACTCCGAAGCGGTACTGAGGGAGATCAACGGCTACACTGTTGCGGATCGTAAACAGATCCAGCACATCAAGGATCTAAAGAACGACGGTTCGACAGCATGCGGAGCGTGGATTTATTGCGGCGTGTTTCCTGAAGAGAATCGCAACCGTGCCAACGAGCGAAAGCCGAAGGACTTGCTCGGTCATGGCTGGGGCTTCGCATGGCCCAACGACTGCAGGATCATCTACAACCGTGCCTCGGCGCGTCCTGACGGGCAACCCTGGAGTGAGCAAAAGAAACTGGTGTGGTGGGATGCGCAGCAAAAGAAATGGACTGGCACTGATGTGCCCGATTTCACCGAAGACATGGATCCGGCCACTCCGAGCAATCTACGGGAAGGTCAAGGCGTCAAGGCGCTGGGTGGCGCGCGGCCATTCACACTGCACCAGGACGGCGTGGGCTGGCTGTTTGTTCCGAGCGGGCTGAAAGATGGTCCGCTCCCGGCTCACTTCGAAGCGCTCGAGTCTTTTGTTCAGAACCCGTTCTATCGACAGCAAACGAATCCGCCGGCGAAAACGCGGGAACGTCCTGACAATCCATACGCCAAAGAGCCGGGGAATGAGCGTTACCCGTATGTGCTGATGACCTACCGCCTGACAGAGCACCACACCGCCGGAGGTATGTCACGGCAACTCTCACATCTTGCAGAATTGCAGCCGGAATTGTTCACCGAGGTGTCGCCAGAACTGGCGGCGGAGCGGTCATTGGTACATGGCGGCAAAGCGATCATCACAACTGCCCGGGCAAGCATTCAGGCGCGGGTTCTGGTGACGCACCGTATGAAACCTCTGATCGTTGACGGCAAGACCGTGCATCAAGTCGGGCTGCCGTATCACTGGGGATACTCGGGCAACGTTCAGGGAGACGTGGTAAACGATCTGCTGGCGATTAGCCAGGAGCCGAACGTTCGCATCATGGAGACGAAGGCGCTGGTCTGCGACATCGTTCCTGCTTCGAATGATGGTGAGGACTCTACTGGGGTCCATAGCGCGGAGCATCTGGAGGTTCTATGACAACATCGGCCTTTCTCACGGACTCCACGCTCTGCATCGGCTGTAAAGCTTGTGAGGTCGCATGCAAGGAATGGAATGGCGTGGCCGCGGATGAACTGGTATGGAGTGGGCTTTCGTACGACAACACTCGCGCCCTGGGAGCGCGCACTTGGCGGCACGTAAAATTTGTGGAAGGGATTCCGGAAGCCGGAAAGGGAGGCAACGATCCTGCAGGATCGCCGTGGAATTTCTCGTCCGATGTATGTAAGCACTGTGAGACTGCCGGCTGCCTGGAGGCCTGTCCGACCGGAGCGCTGGTCCGCACGGAATTCGAAAGCGTGTTCCTGCAGCCGGACGTATGCAATGGGTGCGGCTACTGTGTGGTCAACTGCCCATTTGGCGTGGTTGAGAAAGACGAAGAAGACGGCCGCGCGTTCAAGTGTACCTTCTGTTATGACCGGCAAAAGGCCGGGCTGACGCCGGCGTGCGCAAAGGTGTGTCCGACGGAGTCGATCCAGTTCGGTGAGCTGGATGATCTGCGGGACCGTGCGGAGCGGCGGATTGCGGAACTGAAAGATCGTGGCGTTGGCGACGCTTCGATTTACGACCCGGTTGATTCCAGCGTGAAAGGCACGCACGCCATCTTCATCGTACGGGGTGACCAGAAGATGTACAACCTGCCGCCCAATCCCGAGGTGCCCACAGCTTATCTTCGAGTGGGGTGGACGTCCGCAGCGATTGCAGCCGGCGCGATGCTGGCCGGAACTTTGCTTGCATTTCTCAGCACGGGAGGAAAGAGATTATGAGCGAGCTTCCGCGTCCTCGTCCTGACGGCGAACCTGAGATTGTCGAGAAGGAGCGACGCCTGGCGGTGATTCAACGGCAGGCGATGGAACTGGTTCCTGCCGAAAGTGTCAGCCTTGGCGTCGGCAAAGAGCCCGCTATTACGAATTGCCGATGGTGAAAGAGCCGTCATGGACGTGGGAGATTCCGCTCTACTTTTTTGTGGGCGGTGCTGCCGGGGCGTCCGGCGTTATCGGCGCTGTTGCTCGGCTGAGTGGAGCGTCACCGAGCCTGGTCAGAGACGCGAGGCGTATCGCATTTGCCGGCTCGATTTTGTCGCCGGTGCTGCTCATTTCCGATCTAGGGAGACCAGCGCGGTTTCTCGCGATGCTTCGTGTTTTCAAACCGCAGAGTCCAATGTCGGTCGGTGTCTGGGTTTTGGTTGGATTTTCGGGTGGAGCTACAGCCGCGAACGTGGGCGATTGGCTTGAGGAACATAGTTCGTACGCAGGTTTAGCTAGATTGATGCAAAACGCCGGTGATATCGTGGCTTTGCTTTTTGGCCTACCACTCGCGACTTACACAGGAGTCCTCATTGGAGCAACGGTAATCCCCGCGTGGAACCAGAACATCTCTTTATTGCCGGTGCATTTTGCGGCATCCGGACTAGGGGCTTCCGTAGGTTTGCTGGAACTCATGGGACATCGCAGCCCTGCGCTACAGGCATTGGGGACTGGGCGCGGCGCTGACGGAAACCGCAATGGGAGCATCGATTGAGTTGAATCCCGATCCCGCTGTCGAGCCACTGAAACATGGTCCGAGCGGTTGGCTGATCCGGGTTGGCGGCGTTCTTTCCGGTCCCTATTCCGCTCGCTCTGCGTACGATCAGCTTATTTTCAAAAGGCAGCCGGTCGGAGAAGTTGCGCAAGTACGCGGCAATTTCGTCCGTGGTCGGATCGGCGATTACGCGGGCGGCATGGATTCATGCGGGACACGTTTCCGCACGCGAGAGCAGCCTGCTTAAGTCTCCGGAACTCACTGGAACCGATAGCCTGGGCGGAGTGTGCAACGATACACTCGTCCTCGATCCGGGTTGGTTAAGTCGTCGCAATTCGCCCAGCTGAGAAATAGCGCAGGCCCAAGAGGGAAGATAATGGTCTGCCCGTCGATGTCAGCTTCTATACTGACGCTCTCGGCGGCGGAGGGTAGAGTGAATGACATTCCATCACCAAAGATAGCCGGATAAGACCAGTGCTCCATCTGTGTGATCATCGGATGGAAAACTTCGGCTTCCATCAAGAAAGTAGTGGTGTCTGACCAGTTGCGAACCGAGAGCGTGATGATCTGTCCATTGGGAGACGCGCGGTCGGACTCGATTCTGGTAAACGGACATGGCCCGGCGATACACGATGCGCGCGCATCGCGGAATTCGTTACCCACCCCGGCATCCAGATTCGCGGTGGCCAATGTGGCCTTCCATCTTCCGTCGGGGGAGCAGGGATGCTGATTTTTGCACGGAATATTTCCTACGTTTTTTGCTTCAAAAGTCTTAACGGCGCTACCCACGTTGAGCTCGGTCCCGCCTTTCACGGTGTATCGGACGCGCACATTCGACACTTTGGTTGCGGGTTGATCCTTTGAAACGTGACCGTTGTCGAGCGGGACAAGATGGACAATGTAGAGCTGGTTGCCAACGTAATCGTGCAAGTCAAGGGGACGATACAGCGGATGGTGGAAGTGCAAGACGATCGGACGTCCCCGGCGGATTGGCTTGGGCAGGCTAAGCAGGAAAAATCCAGAAGAATCGGATTTTGTTGTGGAATTGGAAGGATCCTCGGCGGAAATTTCAACCCCTCCGATGGGCAGCTGCTTGCGAGGATCAGTATCCTGCACGATCACGGCTCCACGCAGGGCGATCGGCTGCTGTTTCTCCCAGCGGATCAGTGCTAAGGTGCCAAATGTGAGAAGCAAGGCGCCTATCAGGGACAGTAAAGCCTCGATTTTGTGGGCACGAGTCATTGGACAAAATTAGCCGTATTCGATGAGATGACGCCTGCAAGGGAAACGTTTACGTCGGGAGGGCAACACTGCGAAGTTCGACTGCATCCTTAAATTGGCACGCACGGGACGGATCTTCTCATTATGGGCCGTCCCCGTCGAATGCTTTGTTGTCCTTGTCTCCGTTACACTGTCATGAACTAGTAAGTAATGAGTGAAGACAGATTCAATCTGCTTTCCCGCCGGGAGTTGTTGCGGCAGATTCTGGGCATAAGTTTCTTGCCTTGGGTTACGGGTTCGCCGACATGGGCCCAGCAAAAGTCCGATCAGTCTCCCAGCCCAACGAGTTTACCTGCATTGTCGGCTGAGGACGACCAATTCCTGAACGAAGTAGAAAACGCCAGCTTTCTATTTTTCTGGGAGCAGGGAAGTCCAAGGACCGGAATGGTCAAGGACCGGTGCGATGTCCGTGCTGAGCGTCAGGGGGACGCGGCCAGCATTGCCGCGACCGGATTTGGCTTAACGGCGCTTTGTATTGGCGCGCAGCGCGGATTTATACCCACGGGAGAAGCGTTGGAGCGAGTGTTTATTACGCTGCGCTTCTTGTGGAGAAAGTTGCCGAATCATCGGGGATTCTTCTACCACTTCGCCAATCCGGAAACGGGCGAGCGCATGTTCGATTCGGAAGTGTCGTCGGTGGATACAGCGATTCTATTGTGCGGCGTACTGATGTGCCGCGAGCACTTCCGCCATCCTGGCGTTGCAGAACTTGTGAATCTCATCTTCGACCGAGTGGACTGGACTTGGCTTTCCGAAGACACGTCATTGTTGACGCATGGCTGGACGCCGGAAATCGGCTTTCTTCCGTCACGGTGGGATTATTACAGCGAGCTGATGATGATGTACTTGCTGGGGATGGGATCGTCGGCCCATCCATTGAAGCAGGAAACGTGGAACGCGTGGAAGCGTCTCACGTTCGAATATGACGGCATGCGGTATATCGGGTCGTTCGCTCCGTTGTTTGTGCACCAGTATTCGCAGGCCTGGTTTGATTTTCGGGGCCAGCGCGATAAGTATGCCGATTACTTCGAAAACTCGGTCATCGCGACGGAAGTACACCGCCGGTTCTGCCTGGAACTCGGCAAGCAGTTCCCGGATTACAGCGAAGACCTTTGGGGCATTACAGCATCGGATTCGCAGCAGGGATATGTTGTCTGGGGCGGGCCGCCGGCGACTGGTCCGATCGACGGAACAGTGGTTCCGAGCGCGGCCGGTGGATCATTGCCGTTCCTGCCTGCTGAAACATTAAGAGTTCTGAAGACTATTCGAACCCGTTATCCCTCGGCATGGAGCAAGTATGCGTTTGTGAATGCGTTCAATCCACTCAAGAACTGGTACGATAGCGACGTGATTGGGATTGACACCGGAATCATTCTCTTGATGGCGGAGAATCTGCGCACGGGCTTCGTGTGGGAGACTTTTATGAAAAGTCCGGAGGCGCGACGGGGAATGGAGCGCGCGGGGTTCCATAAGGAAGAACCACAGTCCTCTCATTAGGCCTGCATCCCTGCCTCCTTCCGCACCCAACCACTGGGTCATTTTTCTCATCCAAAAGCCGTTTGGGGATCTGTCTTTGTTTACGCTGACTTGATTGGCCCGGATTCAAGGGATGGATCTCTTGAATTGGAGCCGGGTTGTGATTTCAAGTGCTGATGTTACGCTGGTTGGGCAGAATTCCCCGTGCTGATCAGTCATGAAAGAGCAATCAGAGTTCTGGAATGGGTGGCGGGACCGCCTGACGGCGCTTCGCAACGTGCCGGCAGTTCTCCGTTTTGTGTGGGAGTCCGGACGCTCGGTTGTCGTTCTGGGGCTGGTGGCGAGAATTATTGCGTCATTGCTACCGCCCGCGTTGTTCTGGGTCTCAAAGCTCATCATCGACGAAATTTTCCGGATTGTCACGACCCACCAACCCATCGGACACAGACTGTGGTGGCTGGTCGCCGCCGAATTTGCTTTGGCGGTATCGACCGGACTGGTTGGGCGCCTCATTGATTACTCGGACGCTCTGCTTGCTGGCAGATATACGAACCATATCAGCGTTCGCGTAATGGAGCATGCGGCGAGCCTGGATGTAATGGCCTACGAAGATCCGGTCTTTTACGACCGGCTGGAACGAGCGAGGGTGCAGGCAACGGATCGTCTTTATATGATCCAGGCGATTGGGAGGCTGATCCAGCAGGTCATCACGACGATCACGTTGTCCATCTCCATCATGGTGTTTTCACCATGGCTGCTGCTGCTCCTCATCGTGGGCGTGATTCCGGCATTTGTGGGCGAAACGCACTTTGCATTCGTCGGGTACGCGAAGAACTTCCGGCAGACTCCCATCCGTCGGCAACTCGATTACCTGCGCATGCTCGGCGGCAGCAAGGAAGCAGCTAAAGAGCTCAAACTCTTTGGGCTGCAAAACTTTCTTACGAGCCGATTCAAGAAGCTTTCGGATCAGGTTTATGAAGAGGACATTGCTCTGGCTCGCCGCAAGGTGATCGCTGGATCGCTGCTTTCCATGATCGGAACGGCCGGTTACTACACCGCATATGTCTATGCGGTCTGGAAAACGGTGACCGGCGCCTTCAGTTTCGGTACGTTGACCTTACTGGCCAACGCGATCCGCGAGGCCAGTTCGAATTTGCAGCAAACGTTCTCGTCGCTTTCGACGATTGCGGATCAAGCTCTGTTTATGACGGACCTGATTGCGTTCTTTGAGATGCGCCCGACAATACGATCCAAACCCAACGCACTGCCGGCGCCGCGTCCGATCAAGCTCGGGTTCGAATTTCGTAATGTCTCTTTTCAGTATCCGGGATCGTCACGCCTGATTCTCAACAAGCTCAATTTCAGATTGCGGCCGGGCGAGCGAGTTGCATTGATCGGGGAAAACGGAGAAGGGAAGACCACGATTGTCAAACTCTTGACGCGTCTATATGACCCGGTTGAGGGCCAGGTTCTGCTCGACGGTATGGATCTGCGCGAATACGATCTGGATGATCTTTATCGCGAGATTGGCGTCATCTTCCAGGATTTCATGCGCTATGAAATGACGGCGGGGGAAAACATTGCCGTGGGCAAGATCGAGCACATCAACGAGGTTGATTTGCTCAAACGGTCGGCGCAGAAGAGTATGGCCGACGAAGTCATCGGGAAGCTGGGCTCCGGTTATGAACAGATGCTCGGCCGCCGCTTCGACGGTGGTGTTGATCTCTCTGGCGGCGAATGGCAAAAAGTCGCGTTGGCACGAGCGTATCTGCGAGACGCACAAGTGCTGATCCTGGACGAGCCTACATCGGCACTGGACGCGCGTAGCGAATACGAGGTGTTCCAACGCTTTGCTGAGCTGACTACCGGCAAGATGGCGATATTTATCTCTCATCGATTTTCTACGGTGCGTATGGCCGATCGCATTGTGGTGTTGGAGAACGGACGCATTGCTGAAGAAGGTGATCACGAAGAGTTGACGCACCTTGGAGGTCGCTATGCGGAGATGTTCGAACTGCAAGCGGCCAGCTATCGATGAGATGCGGGCAGGGCTATAGAGATTGATTTGCGAAGGGCGGTAGCTTACGGATGGGGCCTCATACACAAGTCGAAGGAATAGTCGGAGAAGAAGAGCGAAGGTTCTCCAGTGCGGGCAATATTGAAGAAGTTGTGCCTGCCCGGAGTGCTGGTGCGGACTTCGCAGCGACGTTGAGTTGGCTGCCAGAGAGGGAGTCGGCAGAGGCATTCCAGTCGCGGGGCGAGAAGCTGCTTTCCAGGCTGAAGAAGTTGGTCAGTGGTATCGACGCTGCATTTGCCGAAGCGCCGGATTCGGTCGATCTACTGTGGTTGCGAACGAATGGTCAACAGCTCTCGTCGGCGGCACGCGGCCTGGTTGGCGAGTTTGGGACACTGACACTCCCGGTCGTTTCTTATAAAACGGAAATTCTTCCGAGAGTGCTGGCAATAGCCGAGGGATTTCTTGATCAGGTGGGTGCGACTTTTTCCAAGAGCCAATTCACTGCGTTCTGCATGGCTTTCGAAGAGACCACGCCCCTCGAATTTCACGAGATTGGATCGCTGGTTCCTGCCCTGAAGCTTGTATTGATCGAGCGGATTACGGGCTTAGGAATTGCTCATCTGAAGAACGTCGCTGATCCACCCACAGAGAGTGTTGTTCCTCTCATTCGAAACTATCAGCATGTGGCGCAGGCGTCATGGAAAGAGGATTTGGAGTCGTTGATCCCGTTTAATGACATTCTGCTGCAAGATCCAGCGGACGCGTATGGATCGATGGATTCCGACAGCCGTAACTCGTATCGGGAGAAAGTATCACAAATCGCGCGCCGCTCCGATCTCACTGAAATCGAGGTCGCGAAAGAGGCGCTGGCGCTCGCTCGCAAAGCCCAGAAACGGGGCTCGGACGATCCTCGCATTGAAAAACGCGAATCTCACATTGGCTATTATCTCGTCAGCGATGGGAGCAGGATGCTTTGCCAGCGGGTCGGGTATAACGCTGGTTTCAAGGAGCGGTTTCGAGGCTATCTGCGGGCTCATCCCGATGAATATTTGCTGGTCGGAATTGCATTGCTCACCTTCGTGATCGTGACGGGCGTGCTGTGGATTCTCATGCCGTCGTACACGCCGCTTTCAACTGTGTTGCTTTCGATGTTCATCGTGCTGCTGCCCAGTTCGCAGGCCGCCGTTCAGTTGATGAACTATCTAACGACGAACTTGCTGCGTCCGACATCTTTACCCAAGATGGATTTCACGCAGGGTGTTCCTGCAAACTGCGTCACCCTGGTAGCCATCCCCACGCTGCTGCTCAACGAAAAGCAAGTCCAGCACCTGATCGATGAACTCGAAGTTCGCTATCTGGGCAATCATGATCCGAATATTCATTTCGCCATCGTGTCGGACCTTCCCGATTCGCCGCACCCGGCGCCAGAGGAGAATGAACTGGTGCAACTGTGCTCGAATCTGATTACAGATCTAAACGAACGGTATTCGGAAAAGCGTTCCGGTACTTTCTTCCATCTTCACCGGCATCGCGTCTACAACCCACGCGAAAAAGGATGGATGGGTTGGGAGCGCAAGCGCGGCAAGCTACTGGATCTGAATCAACTGCTCCGAGGACAATTCGACAGCTTTCCGGTGAAGATTGGCGATTTGCCAATCTTGCGCAAGGTCCGTTTCGTGATCACGCTCGATTCCGACACAGAACTTCCCCGTGGTTCAGCGCACCGCATGATCGGGGCACTCGCACACCCGTTGAATCAGGCCATCATCGATCCTGAGAAGAACATTGTCGTTGCGGGATACGGAATCCTGCAGCCGAGGGTCGACATCAGCGTGCAGTGCACGACGCGTTCCCGGCTCGCGGCCATATTCGCCGGAGAGACCGGCCTTGACCCGTACACGAGGGCAATCTCCGATGTGTATCAAGACCTGTATGGAGAGGGCTCATTCGCGGGCAAGGGTATCTACGAAGTTGACACGATGTTCCGCGTCCTTTACGGAAGATTTCCACGGAATTCTCTATTGAGCCACGACCTGATCGAAGGCGCTTACGCACGAGTCGGGCTGACAACCGACATTCCTGTCATCGAAGATTATCCATCGCACTACAGCGCCTACAGCCGCAGGAAGCACCGCTGGCTGCGAGGCGATTGGCAGATCGTGGAGTGGCTCACCGATCGGGTTCCCGATGAATCTGGAGCTAAGGTGCCGAATCCGATTTCACTGGTTTCGCGTTGGAAGATTCTTGATAACCTGCGTCGAAGCCTGGTCGAGCCCGCGACTCTCGCATTGCTTCTTTATGCGTGGTTTGCAACGGGCCATCCGGTTCGCTGGACGATCGCCGCGATATGCATATTGTTCGTCCCAGCATGGGTTGAACTATGTTTTGGATTTACCCGGGCGATCGTAGCGCGCAATCTTGGTATCGCGCGCGACGCGGTAGGCGGTCTGTTTACAGCGAACTTCACAACTCTGCTGACGCTGACCCTTCTTGCGCATCAAACGCTGCTATCTCTCGATGCAGTGGCTCGAGCGCTGGTGCGGCGTCTGGTCACAAGAGAACGCCTTCTCGAGTGGGAAACAGCTGAGGAAGCGGAGCTGGGGAAGACCCGCACACCCATCGATCGTTACATCGACTGGATGCCGTTTCTGGTCGTGGGTCTGGGTGTCCTGATCTGGTTCACCCGCTACCGTGCTTTCTGGGCAGCCGCACCCATTCTGTTCTTGTGGGCCTGCAGTAAACCGTTGGCGCTTTGGCTCAACGCGAGCCCGCTGGAGCCAGCTCCGGAAATCACGCGCAACGACTCGTGGCTCTTGCGCAAGTCGGCGCTCTATATCTGGCGTTACTTCGCCGAATTCTCGAACGAGGAACAGAACTGGCTTGTACCCGACAATGTGCAGGACGAACCGCGGAAGATTGCCGCGAGCATATCGCCGACGAATGTTGGCCTCCTGCTGAATGCGAGGCAGGTCGCGGTGGAATTTGGATATCTGACGGTTCCCGAGATGGTGGCACTGACAGAAAAGACGTTAGAGACATTGGACGGTCTTGAGAAATATCGCGGCCATCTGATGAATTGGTACGACACCCATACGCTGCAGCCTAAGCCGCCGTTCTTCATCTCTTCGGTGGACAGCGGGAACATGGTGGCATCTCTCTGGACGCTACAGCAGGGTTGTATTGACCTCCTGCACCGGCCTCTGATCTCAAAAAGTGTGGCAAAAGGTTTGGTGGATCATCTTCGAGTGCTTGCCGGGCTGCGAGCGATTCCCAAGCGGGCGGTTTCGGATTTCGAGTCGAGCATTCACAGAGCCGGCTGGTTGCAGGCAATTCTGAATTTTCCCGAGAACATAATCCGTGAAGAAAAGCGTCGCACCCAACCTGAACGTGCTCCGGAGATTGCCTGGTTCCGTGGGCAGGCCGAAGCGCGGGTAAAGAACGTCAGAGAGATGGTCCGGGCCTACATGCCCTGGATGCTACCGGAGTTTGCTGATCTGCGCGCCGTAGTTCTCGGAACGAAGTCGACTTACGAAGTTCCTTTACAACGGCTGCCGGACTTGATTGCGGAATTCGAACTCCATCTCGACCAAACGTTACAAGCAGCGAAAAATGGGGAGCGATCGTCTGCGGACGGTTTCTTGCAGCTGTTGGCAGAAGCGCGGAAGAACACACTGGAACTGATCGACGAGCTTCGAAGAATCGGGCGACAGGCGCGCGATATTGCCGATGCCATGGATTTCACGTTCCTGGTTGATAAGCAGCGTCTTCTGATGTCAGTGGGCTTCGACGCGCAGGCAAAAGAACTGCAGCCCTATTTCTACGATTTGCTTGCGACAGAGCCTCGCACCGCAGTTTTCGTGGCTATTGCCAAAGAAGACATTCCGCAGGAAGCGTGGTTCCGGCTGGACCGTCCGTTCGCTGCCGACCGTGGTCGTCCGGTTCTACTGTCGTGGACTGGAACCATGTTCGAATATCTGATGCCGTCGATCTGGATGCGGAGCTATCGCAACACACTGCTGGATCGTGCCGCCACTGCTGCTGTGCGGTCCCAGCAGGAATATGCGGCTGAGAAGGCGATACCGTGGGGAATCTCCGAATCGGCGTGCGCCAGAATTAATGAAGCCGGGGATTATCACTACGAAGCTTTTGGGGTTCCGAGTCTTGCGCTGAAGAAAAATGAGACCGACCCGCTCATTGTGTCACCATATTCCACTTTCCTTGCATTAAAGGTGGACAACAAGAATGCGATTGCCAATCTACACCGCATGCAACAACTCGGCTGGTTTGGAGCATATGGATTCTGCGAAGCCGCTGATTACAGTGTGGGCCGCAGGCGGTTTCGGGGACCCCGATGGGAACTTGTACGTTCGTGGATGGTTCACCACCAGGGAATGAGCTTCCTTTCCCTTGCGAATTTCCTCTGCGACGACGTCGTGCAGAGGTGGTTCCACTCCCACATGAGCGTAAAGGCGTCAGAACTCCTCTTGCAAGAGAAGTCAGTTGGACGCGCCCGCGCCGCATAAGTCGTCAAGCGAGACAAAAGGCGAAACGTCGTTCATGCAAGAAGGGTGAGACAGGACGCTGCTAGCCCCGTTGGAGCAGACTGCGTTAGCTATTCGAGGTCGCGTCGGTGTTCAGGGTCGACGACGTGGAGATACTCAGGATGTCCCTTGAGGAACTCCACCACGAACGGGCACTGCGGAATGACTTTGAGTCCGCCCTGATCTGCCAGGCGAAGTGAGCCCTCTACTAGCCTTGAACCCCAGCCCGGTGCCTCTCTGCGCGACGGGAACTTCGGTATGAATTAAACGAATCCGATTGTGCAATTTGCTGTAAACGAGGAACGCCGTTTCAGCCCCTGATTTCAATTCGAAGCGGTTTTGCGCAGCATTGTCGAATACTTCCGGGTCAGCCATCGAATTCGATAGTATCGCAGAAGCATATCCTGGCGACGCTGCTTCACTTTGCGTGAGTCGAAAATCCTCTTTATCTGGCTGAGTACGGCCGCCGGCGTCTCGCATTGTGCAACGTTCGAATTGGCAAAGAAACAGTGACGGTAGGAAAATAGCGTTGTACTCTTACGCCTAAGAGAGGTTCGCATGGACTCGTCTACGAGTCACAAAGTGTTCGATGCGCTCGAGACATTTCGAATTGAGCTGCCATCCTGGGGTTTCGCCAACACCGGGACTCGTTTCGGGAAATTCATCCAACCAGCCGCAGCCACTACGACGGAGGAGAAGTTCAGCGATGCCGGTCAAGTGCACCTGCTGACTGGAATCTGTCCGACTGTAGCTCTGCACGTTTTGTGGGACTGTCCTGAGGGGGTGCAAAGCACGGAGGAGATCAAGAGCTTTGCCAGCCGTTACCGGGTCGCTGCCGGATCGGTCAATCCGAATCTTTTTCAGGACCAGGAATACAAATATGGATCTTTCGGAAATCCTGACGAGACAATTCGCCGCCGCGCCATGCAGCACGCAAAAGACAGCATCGAAATCGCGCGGCGTCTCCACAGCAGAGACATTTCGTTTTGGTTTGCGGACGGCTCGAATTATCCGGGAACGGCGAACATCCGGCAGCGCAAGGAGTGGTTCACGGAAGCACTGACGGAATCTCATCGAGAGTTATCGCCAGACCAGCGGATGCTAGTCGAGTACAAACCGTTCGAGCCGGCGTTTTATCACACGGACATTGCCGACTGGGGAATGGCGCTCTTGCTTTCGCGCGCGGCAGGTCCGCAAGCGAAGGTGCTGGTCGATACCGGACATCATTATGCCGGACAAAACATCGAGCAGATTGTGTCATGGCTGCTTTCTGAAAATATGCTGGGTGGATTTCATTTCAACGACCGCCGCTACGCCGATGATGATTTGACGATGGGATCGATCGATCCGTATCAAGTTTTTCGGATTTTCCACGAGATCTGCATCTTCGAGTGGGAAACCGGCCAGCGCGCGGACGTCGCCTACATGGTGGATCAAAGCCACAATCTAAAAGGCAAGATCGAAGCGATGATTCAGACGGTCACGATGGCGCAGCAACTTTTTGCAAAAGCCGCATTGGTGGACGCGAAGAAACTTGCGGCGGCTCAGAAGAGTTGCAGCCTGGTCGAGGCCGAGTCCTTGCTGCAAGACGCTTTTGCGACCGATGTCCGTCCAGTAATTCAGGAGTGGCGAGACTCGAAAGGCCTGCCCAAAGACCCGATGGAGGCGTTCCGGCAAAGCGGCTATCTGGAGCGCATCACCAAAGAGCGGGCAGCGAAGAACGCCCACAACGTTTCTTCCTATGCCTAACCCCCCTCATTCAAATTCTTATCTGGCGTTCGATTTCGGTGCCGAAAGCGGACGTGCGGTTCTTGCGCGTCTGCAGGCTGGAATTCTCACGACGGAAGAAGTCCGGCGTTTCCAAAATGAGCCGGTCGAATACGGAGGCTCGCTTCATTGGGACGTTGCGCGGCTCTGGCTCGAAGTGCATAAGGCTCTAGAGTGCGCCAAGGAAGTGGAATTGGCCGGGATCGGCGTCGATGCATGGGGGGTGGACTACGCACTGCTCGGAGAACGAGGTGAACTGCTACAGAATCCATACCACTACCGTGACCAGCGTACGCAAGGTGTCATGGAAGAGGTGTTTCGTAAAGTTCCCAAAGAAGGGATCTATCGGGCGACGGGCATCCAGTTCATGCCGATCAATACCCTGTACCAGCTCTTTGCTGCGCAGCGGGAGACGCCCACTATCATTGCGGCAGCCCGACAACTCGTCACGATTCCTGACCTGTTCAATTACTGGCTGACTGGAAATGCGGTTTGCGAATTCACGAATGCGACCACGACGCAGCTGGTTGACCCGGTACGTCGGACATGGGCGGCAGATCTCATGCAAGCGCTGGGACTGCGTCCGGAACTGCCGGCCGTTATCGTCGAGCCCGGCACGGTAATCGGAACTCTTCGGCCTGCGCTCGCGCAGGGCTCTTCCTTGTCGGCAACTCCCGTGATTGCTCCGGCGTGTCACGATACTGGGTCGGCGGTTGCAGCGATCACAGCTCGCGATGGGACGGCATTTCTTAGTTCCGGAACATGGTCTCTGATTGGTACGGAACTCGATGCGCCCATCGTGACTTCCGAGGCTCTCAAGCTGAATTTTACGAACGAAGGTGGCGTGAACGGGACGACGCGCCTGCTGAAGAATGTAATGGGACTCTGGATGCTACAAGGCTGCAGAAATTGCTGGAGCGCACGCGGCCAGTCGACTGATTACCGTGAGCTAGTTGAACTAGCGAGCCGCGAGCCGGCCTTCGCGCATCTCGTAGATCCAGATGACGAGTCGTTTTTGCGTGCAGTGGACATGCCGGCCGCGATTGATGATTTCTGCAAGAAGACACATCAGCCCGCTCCAGCTACTCCGGGTGCGTATGTCCGATGCGTCCTCGAAAGCCTGGCGCTCAAGTATCGGTTGGTCCTGTGCAATCTGGAGAAGCTGTGCGGGAAGCGGTTCGAGCAGATTCGTATCATCGGTGGGGGATCGAAAAATCGACTGCTGAATCAATTCACGGCTGACGTAACTGGCAGAAGAGTGCTCGCCGGTCCGGACGAGGCAACGGCGTTGGGGAATATCGCGATTCAGATTCTGGCGACGGGAGAAGCCTCGTCACTTCAGGAAGTCCGAGCGATTGTGGACCGTTCGTTTCCAACGGAGATCTTCGATCCCGTCGATACCGATAAATGGTCGATGCACACGGAACGTTTCGAGCAATACTGCGAGATGACTTATGCCTGAAATTAAAGAAACTACTTACCTGGAAGATCTTTGGAACGGGGAGAAGGCCCGCCAACTATCTGATAACGAACTGGCGCTATTGCGCTATCGCTCAAACTTGTTGGGCGCTGATCTGCGCATCACCAATTTCGGTGGCGGCAACACGAGCTCAAAGATCGAGCTCCCTGATCCATTCACTGGTCGGCCGGTGCGCGTGCTTGCAGTGAAAGGCAGTGGCGGCGACATCGGTTCGATCACAGAGTCAGGATTCGCTCTTCTTCATCTGGATCGTCTCGAACAGTTGAAGGAGTTGTACCGCGGCGAGAAGTACGAGGACGAGATGGTCCGCTACTATCCGCTGTCAGCTTTTGGCGAGAGCCGAGTTGCAGCTTCTATCGACACTCCCTTACACGCATTCCTTCCTTTTACGCACGTGGATCATCTGCATCCCGACTGGGCTATCGCGTTGGCAGCCAGCGCGAATGGCAAAACCAAGCTGGAGCAGTTCAATAAAGAATTTGGCCGCAAGATCGTCTGGGTTCCCTGGCAGCGCCCGGGTTTTGAATTGGCCCTGATGATCGAACGTGCCGTGAAAGATAATCCCGGGCTAGAAGGCCTGATTCTTGGCGGGCATGGGCTGTTCACCTGGGGAATGACCCAGCGGGACTGCTATCTGAACAGCATCCGCACCATCGACCAGATGGGGGAATTCATCGTTCGGCATCAGGCGAAGAAGGGAGCGCTCTTCGGTGGTCTTGAGCACGCGCCGCTTCCCGACCGCAACAAGATTGCTACCCAGATTCTTCCCGCGCTGCGGGGTGCTGTGTCATCGAATCGCCGTGTCATCGCACACTACGCCGATGAAGACGATGCTCTGACTTTTGCGGGCTCAACGTGGGCGAAAGATCTGAGTTCCATGGGCACCAGTTGTCCGGACCATTTTCTGCGAACGAGAGTCTGTCCGTGGTTCATTGATTGGAATCCAGCAAAAGACGATCTTCAGGCTCTGAAGAACCGCATTCGTAGCGGAGTAGCCGGCTATCGCGCGGAATACAAGAAGTATTACGAACAATGGGCCAGCCCAGAGTCTCCCAAGCTTCGAGATTCCAATCCGTCGGTCGTTGTTGTGCCCGGCCTGGGGCTTTTCGGCTTTGGCAAGAATAAAAAAGAAGCGCGGATCACGACCGAGTTCTTCATGAACGCGATCCACGTGATGGCGGGAGCAAACGCGTTGGAGGACGGTGCTGCGGCGCATCCGTTGCCTCAGGCGCGTCACGCCGAACAATCCCAGCAGTTCACGCAATTCCATAACTACGTTGCGCTTCCAAGGTCTGAGGCATTCCGTATCGAGTACTGGGCTCTTGAGGAAGCCAAGTTGCAACGGATGCCTGCTGAAGCGGAATTCAGCCGCAAGATCGCATTGGTCATCGGCGGAGCGAATGGAATTGGCCGAGAAGTTGCCCTACTGCTCGGACGAAAAGGAGCTCACGTCGTCGTTGCGGACTTCGATCAGCAGGGCGCGAGCCAAGTGGCGGATGAAGTTGGAGCGATTGCTTCACCGGAATTCGTGGCAGCGACCGGCGTTGATCTCGGTTCCTCAGGTTCGTTGGCAGGGGCGGTCACCTTCACGATCTCCAAGTTCGGTGGAATCGACGTGATCGTCAACACTGCTGCGATCTATCCGGTGCCGGGGGCTGACGGAGAACTGTCTGACGAGCAATGGGCGAAGACATTTCTGGTGAACGTCACGGGCAATTATCTCCTTGCCCGCGAGACGGAATGGGTTTTCAAAGAGCAGAATCTGCCTGCCACGATGGTACTGACAAGTTCGGCGAATGCTATTGTCCCGAAGAAGGGCAGCGAGGCCTACGACACCAGCAAGACCGCCCTCAACCATCTCATTCGCGAGCTTGCGATTAAGCTAAGTCCTCACGTGCGTGTGAACGGAATCGCTCCGGCGACCGTGGTTGCAGCATCGACGATGTTTCCCCGTGACCGAGTGATGCAATCGTTGCAGAAATACAAAATCGGATTCTCGGAGACCGAATCAACCGAGGAACTGCGGGCGAAGCTGGCAGATTTTTACGCACAGCGCACGCTGACGAAGCGTCCGATCTTGCCGCAAGACTGCGCCAATGCGATCGTCTGGCTGGCGGGTGAGCAGAGCGGCAAGACGACTGGACATGTAATTCCGGTCGATGGTGGTCTGTGGGAAGCGTACCTTCGTTAGTCGATCTCGTTTCGACCATCTTTCTTGCGACCTCAATAAGGAGCGATCGATGCAGCGCATTTGTTTCGTGTTGCAGGTGAAGCCAGAACGGCTTGAAGAATACAAAGAGCGTCACCGGTATGTTTGGCCCGAGATGCAGGCCGCGCTTCGTGAGACCGGGTGGGGCAACTACTCCTTATTTTTGCGCGACGACGGACTCCTGGTCGGATATCTGGAGACCGAAGATTTTGAGCGCGCGCGGGAAGGCATGGCCGGGCGCGAAGTAAATCAACGTTGGCAGCGGGAGATGGGCGACTTCTTCGTTCAGCCGGATGGCGCTTTACCCGATCGCGCGATGCGACCATTGGAAGAAGTTTTTCACCTATAGCTCAACCGAGGACTGAATGAATCCAAACCCAATTCTGGGCGTGTTTTTTCACTGGCTCGGCGGTCTCGCGTCGGGCAGCTTCTACGTTCCCTACAAAGGTGTGAAGCTGTGGGCTTGGGAAACATACTGGCTGGCGGGAGGATTCTTCAGTTGGGTCATCGCCCCGTGGATGCTGGCTTTCTTCCTCACCAATGACTTATTCGCGGTACTGAGACAGGCTCCTCCCTCGGCGCTCTTCTGGGCTTTTTTCTTCGGACTGTTATGGGGAGTTGGCGGACTTACCTTTGGTTTGACAATGCGCTACCTGGGCCTGTCGCTTGGGATGGCGGTTGTGCTCGGCCTGTGTGCCGCGTTCGGCACTCTGATGCCGCCAATCTTCCGTGGTCAGTTCATGACACAGGTTGTGGGCACGACTTCGGGACGTGTCATTCTTGTTGGAATCTTCGTCTGTCTCGCCGGCATTAGCGCAGCGGGTCTGGCAGGCATTGAGAAAGAACGGGTGATGTCCCCAGAACAGCAGAAAGCGGCAATTGAGGAGTTTGATCTGCGCAAGGGAATTGGTGTGGCAGTTCTCTCAGGAGTGATGAGCGCGTGTTTTGCTTATGGTTTGGCCGCAGGGGATCCGATCAAGACGCTCACCGTCCAGCATGGTACCGCCAAACTTTGGCAGGGCTTGCCCGTACTGATCGTAGTCTTAGTTGGCGGTTTTCTCACAAACTTCGTTTGGTGCCTGATCTTGCTGAAGCGCAACAAGACGGGATATCAATTCTTCGACTCGCATATTCGAGAAGCCGGCCCGATCGATGAAGTAATCCTCGAAACCGCGGTGGATGCCCCTAGCCGCGAGGTGGTGGAACACGTCGGGTCCCCGGCGCAAAGGTCCGCAGAGATTGCCGTAGCGGAAGCCGCAGCTCCAGAATTAGTGCTGCGGGCACCGATGTTGCGCAACTATCTCCTTTGCGCGCTCGCAGGTACAACGTGGTATTTCCAATTCTTTTTCTACACCATGGGTGAGAGCCAAATGGGCCGTTACGGTTTTTCGAGTTGGACGCTGCACATGGCCAGCATCATCATCTTCAGCAGTCTCTGGGGGATTGGCTTTAAGGAGTGGAAGGGCGCTGGTGCTCGCGCCGGATCGCTGCTCACCCTGGCATTGTTTCTCCTGGTCGCGTCTACCGTGATCGTTGGGTATGGTAATTATCTGGGAGTGGCAAATACGGGGCGCTAGTTATACCCGCGGTTTGCTCAATGTGGAAGCGAGAAAGTGAAGACGTCACTTCCTGCAGAGATCGATACGTACTGGATCTTGTCGATCGCGTAGGTCATCGGCGAAGCATATATCGTTTGGCCAGTATTAAAGTGCCAGAGAACATTGCCGGTTCTCGCATCCACTGCCTCCAGAGAGTCCGCGTCGTCACCAAAGAAGACCAATCCTTCGGCCGTGGTCAACGTTCCCGCCCAGGAATCACCGTGGCCGACCTGCGGATAGCGCCAAAGTGGTTTTCCATCCGGGATTGAGAGCGCCAGCAGAACTTTCTGTGAGTGCTCATCTGGCGGCATCTTCGTTCCTGTACCGTAGTAGGTCTCGCCTCGTGCAAACGGCTTCGGATCCGCGAAAAATAGATTGCAGTTCTCGAGGGCTATTACATAAAAGAGGCCAGTATCGGGATTGTACGAGGGCGAAAACCAATTCGTCGCGCCATTAATTCCTGGGCAAATGTATGTGCCTTGTGAGGTGGGTATTCGACCTGAGGGAACAGGCCGTCCAGATGCATCCACACCTTTGGCCCAGTTCATCTTCTGGAGGAACTGCACAGCATTCAAGAACTTACCATTCGTCCGGTCGAGCGTATAGAGGAAGCCATTTCGGTTCGCTTGTATCAACAAACGACGAGTCTCGCCGCTATCTGCGGGGATATCCACTAGCACAGGAGTTTCGTTGGCGTCGTAGTCGTAGAGGTCGTGAGGGGTGAACTGGAAATACCATTTCAGCTTTCCAGAATCGGGGTCGATCGCCAGCACGCAGTCGGTAAACAAGTCATCGCCGGGACGCGATTCTCCTGCAAAGTCGGGAGCTGGATTGCTGGTTGTCCAATACAGAGTGTTGAGAGCTGGATCATAGGTACCGGGCATCCAGGTCGTACCGCCGCCATGCAGATAAGAATCGCCGGGCCAACTGGAGGAACCGAACTCTCCGGGAGCGGGAATCGTCCAGAGACGCCACTTCAACGTTCCACTAGCCGCATCGTAGGCCGCAAGAAATCCGCGCACGCCCGAGTCGCCACCTGAAGTGCCGACAATCACCTCGTCTTTCACAACGAGTGGAGCGCTGGTGGCCCCGTAATGCTTGATCTTGTCGGCGTACTCGACTTCCCATCGCAAGGCTCCTGAGCGCGCATCGAGGCAAAGCAAGTGGGCATCATCCGTTTCCATGAAGACGGAGTTCTGCCAGACCGCAACGCCGCGATTCTTGTGAGCAGCCGCATCGTCCAGTAAGCCGGAGCTTAGTGCGCGCTGGTGACGCCACAAAGTTCGACCGGTGCGCGCGTCCAACGCGACTGTATCGTTCGCCGAGGTGACGTACATGATGCCTCGAACGACGACGGGAGTGGCTTCAAGTCTCTGCGAGTTGCCGGGATGAAAGATCCACGACGCGCGCAGTTTGCGGACATTCGTAGCATTGATCTCATTCAAGCTGCTATAGCGACGCCCGGTGTAGTCTCCGTTATAGGACGTCCAGTCTGTGCCGGCGGGAACGGCCAGCAAGTCCTGTGCGGTCACAGTGCTAACACCAGTGAGGGAAGATGACTGCTGCCCCTCTGCCGAAGGCGGAAGTAAAGCCGTCGCGACGGCTAGCAGCACCGGTACGAATTGTCGCCACGAGTTCATCAACGATACTCTCCTGCGTTTATTTGGATTTCCTGAAGAGAACCGCGGTCGAGACCATTCGTGTCTTCCAGGTGCAGAGAGAGGCGTGCCGGATTGCCCGGCACAGCAATTTCGGTGTTGAGCATCACTGCTTGGCCGGGACTTACGTCCGCTATCGGGGAAGTTCCGAGGCTTGCTCCATGTTCGTTGTAGTAGTGCGCGACCAGCCGACCCGAGAAGAAGACTCCGAACGAACCCGAAAGCCTGATCTTGCCATTCTCCAGACGAACAACTTGCAGTGGCCGGATCAAAATGCCAGCGTCGGTTACTCCATGGAATTCGCTTCCAGCGCGCGCAGGGAACCATTCGGTGTCGAAGTTACAGGCCTCCCCGGGACGCAGTTGGCAGAGAGGAGAATTGAGTTCGGCTTCCAGGTAATAGGGGGATGCGTCATCGTTTTTGCTCATGGAGGGAACGCCGTCAGGGCTCAACCTAGTCTCAGGGCCATTTGTCCAAAAGATGATCGATGCTTTCCCCGGATAAGGTCGCGACTCCTCAAATTGGAAGCGCTCCACCATGGCGTACTGGCTACTTCCGTCTACGACTGCCAGCCAGCCGGCCGTTGAATCCAGCCAGAGTTCAGCGGCCATGTGAACGTAGTGCAAAGTAAAAAGCCCGTCATCTCTCAGGGAAGCGGCAGGATTTTCCGCCGGACCAAAGCGTACGTGATAGCGATTCAAATAACTGCTGGCGGGATTTGCTGGCGCGAAGGTGTGGAAGTCGTGATTGAATCGCGAGGGGCCCGGAGGAGTTGCCGGATTCGGATCGGAGGTATCGTATTGCGACACGGATTGCATCGACCATTCGACGGAGTGACCGCTCGTGTTCTTTATGGTGGCGTGAAAGCGGATTCGCGGGGAATCCGCATCGAGTCGAATCGTGCGCTGAAATTGAATGCCAGTCTGGGGATCGGCAGGACCAGTCAGTTCGACCTCGCACTCGTGTCCTTCCGAAAGTTTCCGAAAAGAAAATGGACCGTCGTCGATTACATCCGAATTTCCCACCCAATGCTGTTCGTCGCCATTGCCCTCGGGCAAGAGCCAGAGTTTATCGCCTCCGTAGTTGAACCATTGCTCTGAAGACGGAGGTAAGTACTTGCCTTCAAACTTCGGATTGACGAAGAGGTAAGGGTGCCCGGCGAAGGTCACTTGGATCACTCGTCCGCCGTTCTGCGGCAGCAGGATGAGCTGTACCCACTGATTAGAGACTTGCTGCGCGTGCCAACCCTTGTAGTCCACGGCCTCGATGCGGCACGTGGGCGGCGTCGGGACTTTGGGTGAACCTTTATCCTGTGCGCAGAACCCTACGCCAATGGAACCGAAAAAAAAGAATAAGGCAAGATGCCTGATCATTTTCACCAGCCGAAACTGTCGTAGCATGAGTGCGCCTTTCGAAGTGTGGACGGTCGAGCCTAGCACGTATGCGCATATTGCTGAAACATGGCCACGCACACCTCGTTTTCAAAAACGAAATGAAACTCAATAAAACGGAAGATTTCGATTTGCGTCAAGAACAATCTGTGGTATACGGGATCGCAAGCGCCGGTTGACAGTTCTGCCATCCGGCCAGAGTGGGGGACCCAATGGATACTAGTGCTTCGAGCCGTCGATCGTTCGTGAAATTGTTGGCGGCTGCTCCTTTATTAAGCCAAATTGCAGCACGCGATCTGTACGCGCAGGCGGCTACGGCGATTGGTAAAGATCCCAGGCAGAATATTTACACGCGCCTCGGGGTAAAAACGGTGATCAACTGCCGAGGCACGTGGACCTATCTCAGCGGATCTCTGGAGTTTCCGGAAGTTCGCCAGGCTCAGGTAGAGGCAGCACAACACTTTGTGAACGTGATCGAGTTGCAGCGAGCCGTCGGACGGCGCCTTTCGGAGTTGACCGGCGCTGAGTCGGGGATCATCACTTCAGGTGCCGCTGGTGCGATGGCTGCCGCAACCGCCGGATGTATGGCGGGCACCAATGACAAGTACATCTGGCAACTCCCTGACACAACCGATCTAAAGCACGAAGTCATCATGGTGGGCGGCAGAAGTGCTTTTGATAACGCCATTCGCCTGACCGGCGCGAAATTGGTGCTCGTGTATTCCGCGGACGAACTTGCCAATGCCATCAACGAAAACACTGCCATGATCTACACAACGGATCTCGGCGAGAAACTGCAACGGGAATTGGCAATCGCTAAGGATCGCAAGATTCCGATGTTGTTGGACGATGCCGCGGGCATACCACCGGCAGACAATGCCAAGCTGTACGCCAAGATGGGGCTGGACCTTTACTGCTTTTCGGGCGGCAAGGGCCTCTCTGGTCCGCAGTGTAGTGGCCTGCTTCTCGGCCGGAAAGATCTTATCGAGGCGGCTTTAATGAACTGCAGTCCGCGGGAAGGCGCGGTGTGCCGTCCCATGAAGGTTGGCAAAGAAGAAATCATCGGTTGCCTGACAGCGCTCGAAACCTGGCTGAAAATTGACGAAAAGAAGTTGTATGCCGAATGGAACGGGCGGGTAGAGCGTATTCGGAAACTGGTCGACACGGTGCCCGGCGTAAAAACTGATATCTACATTCCTGATGACGGCAACCGTTATCCAACGCTGAAAGTCTCATGGGATCAGCAGGCGTGGGGCTACACTCTGTCGGACTGTGTGCGTGAGCTGCGACAAAGCGATCCAGTCATCGAAGTGGTCGGCATAGACAACCCGAGTCTGGTCACGGCGGTCCGGGAGGGAAATCCAAACCCAAACCGCAAAGAACACAAGAATCCCGATCATATCGAGCTGGTTTCGATGACCATCAAGCCTGGGGAGGAAATCGTTGTGGGACAAAGATTGCGCGGGCTTCTGAGTGCCGCGAGGAAGAAGGCCGCAGCTTAGGCGACTTTGCTGCCGTCTCAAGAAACTTCATTGGAAGGATCCATGCGATACCTGTTACTTGGATTGCTAACCTTGTCGAGTGTTCTGGTAGAGGCGCAGCTGCGCGCCGTCGTTCCCTCGCAGGACTCAGCTCACGCCAGTCATTCCTATTCTCCGGGCGTTGATGCCGGAGACTACGTCTATATTTCGGCACAAGGGCCTCGTCATCCAGACGGTAGTTTGCCGGGGGCTTTTACCGAACAATGCCGCCAGGCACTCGACAATGTCAAAGCCATCGTCGAAGCCGCGGGTTTGACGATGGAGCACGTCGTCTACGTCCAAGTCTATCTGGAGGACATTGGCAAGTACGGAGAGATGAACGGAGTTTTCGTGCAATATTTCGGAAAGACTCCACCAGCGCGAGCTGTGCTGGGCGTTGCCAAGATTCCTGACTCGCCGATTCAGATTAATGCAGTTGCGGCACGAAGCTTGGCGGACAAACGAGCTGTCTATCCATCAAATTTCAAATGGGACGAGGCCGCAGCTCCTGGCATGCTCACCCACGACAGGCTGTTTGTCTCTGGCATGACCGGGAGCGATCCCACCACCGGCAAGGTTCCGGATGATCCTGCAACTCAAGTCGACATGGCGCTCGACCGAATGCAAGCAGTCTTAAAGGCTGCCGGTTTGGATCTCAGCCACATGGTCTTCGTCAATCCTTACTTAACTTCTGCGATCCCGATGCGGGTGATGAATGAACATTACGCTCGACGATTTGAGTTCGGCAACACTCCGGCACGAGCCACGATCGACGTATCGAGCCTGCCCAGTGGCATCCACATCGAGTACACAGGTGTAGCGGTGCGTGATTTGCAACAAAGGAAAGCAGTGCGTCCGAAGAACATGCCACCCAGTCCGACCGCGAGTCCCTGCGTTTTTGCAGGAGACACTTTGTATTGTTCCGCTAAGAGTGGTTTTATCCCCGGACCCCACGGCGGTACGTATGCCTCGACAACTCCGCATCAATTGAGGCAGACGATGCGCAATCTCCTCGACAATCTGGAAGAAGCCGACATGAATGTTGATGAGGTAGTTTCCACGAATGTCTATCTGGATGACTTGGCAGACCTGCCAGCATTTGATGCAGTCTATGCGCAGTATTTCACGCCCCTCCTGCCGGCACGAACGACAATCCAGCAGGTTCCCGCAGCCGACCGTAAGCCTGACAAAGAAGATCACTACCCCGACCTGGAGCAGGTATCGCTTATCGCGGTTCGCCCGTCAAAGCATTGACGACAAACTGAACCACAGTCAATCGATCGCCGATTTGAAAAGGCCTCCTATTGTGAGTGTCCATCGAATAGTTCTCTAAACTTGTGCTGTTTTAAGCGAGAGACTCTGCAGTTTAGAACAGGCACTATACTATGGCTTCGCAGATCCCCAGTGTGACACACATCACATGGGAGCACCGATCCGGCTCTCATTCCGCGTCGCATCTTGCGAATTCGGCACCTGACTCGCCGATAGACCCGATTGTCATGGTTGGCGCACCGCTAAAGGCGTAGCGATTCTTTGCGTCCGCCGCTCGAAATAAAGCGTAATTAATAGTTAGTATGCGAAATTATATTGACAAGTTTTCGAAAACCGAAGTACCGTTTGGTCGGGAGACGATTTAACCAAACAATATGCGCACAAACTGTGGAACGCCCACAGGTTTTCCAACCCACGGTAGGCAATGACAAAAACTCGTTCATTCATTTCGGTGATCATTTTCGCCACGTTGCTGGGAGGAGTCCGCTCTATTGCACGACCCGATCAATCCTCCGCCGGTTCAGAACTGACGACTGGTGAATTGCCGCGCATCCAAAGCCAGAACCTTCGTATCGAGTTTGATAAGAACATGCGCAGCCGCGTCGTCGCTAGAATCGAGGGCAAGGAAGTCCAGTTAGGTGCGTTCTCCGCATCGGAGACCGTCACAGGAAAGGGGCGTTCGTGGGATGACTTTGCTCTCCAGTCGCACACGCACGAGCGCGTCACAGATGTTTTTGGAGGCGGAGAAAAACTCACGTTGGCGGGTTCGTCCGGTACGCTTCGCAAAGTTCTCTCTGTCACCATTTACGATGAATTCCCCAACCTTGCCGTGTTTGACGTCAGTTACACGAATGCTGGGAAGTCGAAGATTGAGATTCTCGGCTGGACCAACAACGCTTATCGGATTAACGCACAACGGGGCACAGACCAAGTAGCGTTTTGGTCGTTCCAGAGCGGTTCGTACGAGCGCCGTCCGAACTGGGTGCTTCCGTTACACCCCGGCTTCTATCAGAAGAACTATCTGGGAATGAATGCCAGCGATTACGGTGGGGGCACACCGATCGTTGATGTGTGGCGCAAAGACGTTGGCCTTGGTGTAGGCCTCGTGGAACCGGGACCGCGTTTGGTTTCACTGCCAGTTTCGATGCCCAACGCACACCAAGCTCGCGTCAGTGTGCAGTATCGCCATGAGCGATCCCTGGAGCCGGGTGAGACCCTCCAGACCTATCGCACTTTCGTTGCGGTACATCAAGGCGACTACTTTCAAACGCTTCTTACGTACCGCGGATACATGTCGAAGCTCGGCTTCCACATGGCATCTGCGCCAGATGACGCTTTCGGAGCGATCTGGTGTGCCTGGGGATACGGGCGTAACTTCAAGCCGCAGCAGGTCTACGACACGCTACCGACGGTCAAGCGAATGGGGTTCAAGTGGGTCACGCTGGACGACGGTTGGCAGAACAATTATGGCGACTGGCAACTCGATCCGAAGAAGTTTCCGAATGGCGATTCCGATATCAAAGCGATGGTCGATCGCATTCACCAGGAAGGGTTCAAGGCGCAGCTCTGGTGGTCGCCTCTGAGCGCTGCACCTGACTCCAGGCTGCTATTAAATGAGCCAGAGCTGGCGTTGAAGAATCAAGACGGTTCGCGGCGCAAGATTTCTTGGTGGAATTCCTACTATCTCTGTCCAGCGAACGCGCGGGTTGTGTCTTATCACAAAGAGCTGGTGCGTAAGATTCTCGTGGATTGGGGATTTGACGGACTTAAGCTCGACGGCCAGCACATGAACGGCGTGCCCGCGTGTTACAACCCCGCCCACCACCACCAGCGTCCCGAAGAATCGGTGGAGGCTTTGCCGGACTTCTTTCGCGAAATCTACGATGCTGCGCAGGTGGCGAAACCGGGCTCGCTGGTGGAGTTCTGTCCCTGCGGCACGGCTTATTCTTTCTTCACTATGCCGCATTTCAATATGTCCGTTGCTTCCGATCCGGAGAACTCATTCCAGGTACGTTCCAAGGGCAAGACGCTCAAAGGACTCATGGGGGACGACGTCCCTTATTTTGGTGATCACGTTGAGCTAAGCGACAATCACGACGACTTTGCCTCGACGTTAGGCGTAGGCGGAGTGGTCGGCACACAGTTCGTGCTGCCCTCCCTGGTCGAGAAACACGGCCGTTTTGACCTCACGCCCGAGCACGCAAAAGTTTTCGAAAAGTGGCTGCAACTTTATCAGGAAAAAGGTCTCGCTCGAGGACAATATCTAGGCACGCTTTACGACATTGGTTTTGATGTGCCGGAAACGCATGTCATCCGTAAAGATCGCAAGATGTATTACGCGTTCTTTGCGAGCAATTGGAAAGGCGGAGTGGAGTTACGCGGCCTGGACGATCGTTCGTATCATGTTGTGGACTATGTGGACGGGAAAGACTTTGGAATCGTTCGTGGTCCGGTCGCGCATCTGTCTGCAGACTTTTCAAAACATCTTCTGCTGGAAGCGACTCCGCAGTGAGCGTTGCTCTTACAGCACAGCACGTGGAAGGACGAGTATGAAATTCGCAACTCTTCTTATGTTATTTGTCTCCGTCTCAGGAGCCTTTGGCCAGGCCAACTCTTCCTTCTACGTTTCCACGACTGGGGATGATAAGAATCCGGGCACCGAATCCGCGCCATGGCGCACTGTTCAACATGCCGCAGACACTGCGCGTCCGGGTAGCATCGTCAACGTGCGCGGAGGAGTCTACGAAGAGCTGGTGAGCATCAACGTATCCGGAAACGCGAGTGAGGGTTTTATTACTTTCAGGAGCTTTCCCGGAGAGAGCGCAGTCCTGGATGCAACGCGTTTCGCCCCGACCAGCAGAACCGGAGTCCTTACGATTCACAATCAGAGTTATGTGAGAATCGAGGGCTTCGAAATTCGCAACTTCCGTACGGCGGAACATCGACTCGCGCCCTTAGGGATAGACATTCACGGATCTGGCTCCCACATAGAGCTGCTGAAGAATAACGTTCATCACATCGAGCAGACATTTCCGGGCCGCGATGCTCCCGGAAGCGGCGGTAACGGCTTCGGCATTGCGGTGTACGGTACCGATGCCAAGGCTCCCATCACTGACCTGGTTATTGACGGCAACGAAGTGCATCACCTCAAAACCGGTTCGAGCGAGTCGTTGGTCGTGAATGGGAACGTAACAAACTTCCGTATTACTCACAACGTTGTTCACGACAACAACAACATTGGAATCGACGTCATAGGCTTTGAGCGCACTGCACCAGATCCGGCGGTCGACCAGGCACGTGACGGAGTGGTAAGCGGCAACCTGGTCTACAACATTACTTCACGCGGCAATCCAGCCTATCAAAACGAAGAAAATTCTGATGGCATCTACGTCGACGGAGGCACCCGAATTCTGATCGAGGAAAACGTGATGCATGATGTGGACTTCGGAATCGAACTGGCCAGCGAGCATCGGGATCGTGCGACCAGTTACATCATCGCACGAAATAACCTCATCTATCATTGTCATACCGCGGGCGTTTCCATCGGAGGTTATGCACCTGAGCGGGGACGCACCGAGCACAGTACCGTTATTAACAACACGCTCTACCAAAACGACACGTCGGCGACTGGGTCCGGCGAGTTCCAGATGCAATGGAACATGACAGACGATATTTTTGCGAACAACATCGTCTATGCTGGGTCCGCGTGCCTTTTCTCCCTGACCAGATCCAAAGCGGAAAAGGATCGGCGTCCCGTCACTATTGATCACAACCTCTATTACTGTGTCGCGGGACCGCAGGCCAGCCGGTGGGCAGCGGCTTCTGATACCGTTTCAGGATTCGATAAATACGTTCAGTCCACAGGGAATGATTCCCATTCCCATTTTTCGAATCCGTTTTTCATTGATCCCGCCAAGAATGACTTTCATGTGCGGTCGGATTCTCCCGCGATTGCTGCCGGCATAACCGAGAGAGTGCCGTTGGGAGAAGTGGATCTGGACGGTTCACCCCGCCTACGATCCGGAAAGATCGATATCGGTTGCTACGAAAAGCACTAGCTGCAATCTCTATCCGCATGGATCCAGATTGTCTCAACGGGGACCGAGTTCGTCCTACTCTACATCCTGCACACAGCGGAAGCCGAGCGTTGCCGATCGATCCATGCTGGGAGACATCAACAACAGCTTGCCGTGCTCGTTCAGTTTATAGGCCTGCGGGAAATACCAGATCGAACCCTGCGGCTGATAGTAACTTCCCCCACGGATAATCCCGCCGCGTGTGTGCTCGTCCTGAAATTCGTCGGTCCACTGCCAGACGTTGCCGACAAAGTCCATGACGCCAAACGGACTCGCACCCTGAGGATGGGCATCGACCGCATCTGGACCGCGCATGGTGCGTCCCTTATCGGGTAGCGGTACCCTTTCCGCATCCCACGAATTGCCCCAGGGATAGGTCCGAGCGTCCGTTCCTTGGGCTGCATATTGCCATTCCCATTCGTGAGGCAGGCGTTTTCCGGCCCATGACGCATAAGCTCGCGAGTCTTCTAGCGACACCCAGGTGACGGGTTTGTTCTCCCAGCCAGCGGGATAGGAACCGTTTTGCCAGTCACGCAGGAAATTCAGATCATCCTGAGGATGATAGTGCGTGGCATCCATAAACTTCTTGAATTGCGCGTTGGTGACGGGATATTTGTCGATCCAAAACGCATCCACGTGCAAAGGATGATCGTGGAAACGGCGTGGCGAATCTTCCCACGGATACTGCACGTCCACTCCGATGTCGTCGGAACCCTCGATCTCGATACCCTGCACGCGGAAATCAAAATCCGCCGCCGGAATCTTTACCATTTCTGCTGGTGATCCCGTCGGCGGCTTCGTTCGAGCGATGGGGACTAGTTGCTGCGAAGTTACTTTCCATTCATTAGAAAAGCTGGCGAGTGGCTTTCCCGACATCTCTTTCATGGTCGACATCAGTTTCTGGATTCCGGCAGGAGGCGCATCGCGAGAGGCGAGCAAAGCTCCGAAGCCATGGGCCTCAATGGCGAAAGAAAGCTCGGTTCGGCCCGCCTGATTCTTCGCTGGAGTCAGCTCTACTCCGTGATAAAGATCGTAATAATGCATGCCCGCAACGGGCGTGAGTTCGATCTGCGGACCATCGACGTTGTATTCGTTCCGATTCACGATCGTCCAGACGGACCGTTCGCCTGAAGGCCACCGGCTGGCATAAACGCCGTATCGCAACGTCGGTGCCATAGGCTCCCATTCACTGCTGATCAGAAATGGCGCTACCGCTCGTTCAATGGTTGCGATGCGGCGTGTGGCTTCGCTGTCGCGCGGAGTGATCCCGTTCCAGATACCCCAGATATTTTCCCAGCTTTCCCACCCTACGCCATTGAAGAACGCGAACTGCAGGTTATCCGTTTTGTCGCGCTTCCAACGATCGGAAATATTCACCATGTGCCGACTTTCGAGCCACTTGTACTTATCGACCATGGGCACAAAAGGATATTCGTATTGCCCCCAAGTCATGAGGTTCCATGCGAGGGCTTCATCGGACGGTCCGTCTTCTGGCTCGAAAGCGAGAGGATGGCCGATCTTGTCGGCCGCTAAGGAGAAAGCTAAGGGAACTCCATCTTGTGTGTCCCCATTGATACCATCTGCTCCGACTTCCGCCATTAGGCTGGCAATAGCATCGGGCCACGACACTCCCGGATCTCGCGTGCCCTGATCCCACATCATCATGGGAAAAAGGACGCGCACTCCGCCGCGGTGAAAGTCGCTGATCATTTGGCGCACGCCCGCCACTCCACCCGGCATCGATCGGATCATGTCGTGCTGATTACGGTTATCGATTCCCATGTTCGGGTACGTCGGCCAGATCAGCACCGCGTCGATTCCGCCATACCTCTTTTCCAGATCATCGAGGTATCGGTCGACGGTGTAGCGATGAGCGACAGGGTCATAGAAATACCGATCCTGCGCCATTAGCTGCGGCTGAAAGAAGCTGGATTGCGTCCACTTCAGAGCGGGAAAGTCGTAGCGAGATCCGTTGTAGCCGATGCGAATGCGGCGCTCGTTCCTCCAGTGGTGAAGGTCGTCCAGCCACGCCTCATGCTCTTCCTGGCTGCAGGCAGTCGAACCTCCTTCCCCTACGCCTTTCATGACGAGACAGCCGGGATTGGGAATTTGCTGGTTTTCGGGCGGAAATTTCGAATCTTGAGAAACGGCGCGGCTGAAGGTCAACACAAGTAGTGTGAGGAGCAATGGGAAAGACCGTTTCATGGGGGTTCCGCGGAAATGCGGTGCAAATATAAAACGTTTCAAATCGAATGTCTATGTTCTCCGACACTCGGTCTCGTAAGGCAACCTCTTCGAGACAGGCGCTAGTACCAACAAACAAATCGTACAGATATTAAACCAATACGACTCCCACAGCCGTCCTTGTTCGTTAATACATTTCACTAAGATTTCCGTCGATTCAGAGGCGTTCGAGCGAAGATAGACTCGCATATCGGCGTGCAGTACTCATGAAAGCACCTCTTCTGCGGAATGGTCTTCCGCTATGAAGATTTCCCGCGATGGGAACGCTCCGTTTCGTAATTGTGGCGGCGATCCTACTCGAACTGCTCTATCTGGGGGATTGGTGGGTATTCCGGGTTCGTATCGCGCACGGGACCGCGTACGGCGCCGTCGAGGTTCATCAATTCCTCGCTACCTCTTTGAAGGGCAACAGGACTGAGTATGACATGACGGGATCGGTCCGCAAGACGTGCAGCCACTCCATTTACCCGCAGAGAGGCAATCCCGCCTGCTGGTGGCTGGAGCTCCACAAATCGCAGTGGGAGCAATGACCAACCTGCAGTTTTACTATCATTCTGAGATCGGTAGGCTTGCCAGTATGGGCCCTTTGCCCACTTATCTCATCGCATCAGGCAAGAGCTGCCGGAAACTGAGATCGACTTGACCTCAACTGGCTAAAACTTTCAACTCCCGAATCGCGTCCCCAGCGCCGCTGAGGTCAGCGAGGCGCATCTCGGAATATTTGCGAGATAGAATCACACCCGGCGCGCCAGCGCGGAAAGCCGCCTGAACAGCTTGCTTGACGCTTTGCGGTGTGCACTTGCTGTTGTTGGGTTCGGTTGGGATATCGATGTCAATGCCCGGCCAGATCAGTGTCTTCGTTCCGGCGACGCCCTCCAGCGCGCGTTTTGTCTCGCGGTAGACGTAATCCGCCGAAAGCCCGGTGTGCGGAATCTGATCGTAGTCACCCTCCTTGAATCCCATGACGGCGTAGTTGAAATCGAGCAAGCCCTGTTTTGAGAGATCTCCATAAAGTGTCGAGCCGGCGTTGTCGACATAGAGCGCCATCCGCTCGCCGCCGCAGTTGTTGTACATCACGACCTTTATGAAATCCGAAACATTGGAGAGCTCATGCAGATCCTGCTCCGCGCGGTAGATCGGATTGAAAGAATTGTTGTGCCAGATGTGCCACCCCACTGGCACCGTCGGCTTCGCTGTCTTTGCCGTCTTGTATATTGCGGCGTAGGTGTCGCGAAGGCTGTCGGTCCAGAGCATTTCCCAGGCCGCTAGTTCGGGATAACGCAACAGAAGCCGCCAGAATTGCACGTAATAGCCGTCCACCGGACGCTGGCCACCCCGCGCCGAGCGAACGAATTTTTCCAACTCCAGAAATCCCTGCCGGGCGCGATCAACATTGATGCCGCGCTCTTTCGCTCTACTCTGACAAAACTGACAGAAGCAAGTTACTTTGCCGGGATCGACTGGCGGAACGTCGTGAGTAGCTCCCAGGCTGTCGCATAGCGCGCCTTGGCGCTCAGATCCCCACATAATTCCATCGATGTCATACGAGCGGGCATAGTCCTCGACCAGATCAGTCAGGAAATTCCGATAGTCCGGATTGTTGACGCACAGCGTTTCGGCATTCCGCCCGTAGAGATCCCGTTCCTGCACTTTCTCGATGTTTGGCAAGTCGGTGCGAAATACGTCTTCGAGCCAGCAGATGACCTTCATGCCGCGCTTCTTAGCCGCAGGGAGTACTTCGGCCAGGATATCGAGGTCGCCGTGGTCGGGCGCACGGGTATCTTTGAGAACCGTGTTCTTGTAGTACTGGGCATGAGGGGTAGCGAAATTCCCGCCGTGAAAATTGAGATCGTACTCCTGCTTACCGTGATCGGGCAGCGGTTGGCCCGGAATCTGTCTTCCCGCGATTCCTCGACCATAGGTGAATACCGCAAGAAACAGAGTATTTACGCAGGCTCGCTCCTGGAGCACATCAAGGACTTTCTCGGTACCCTCATCCACAAACGAAACTGCTCCGACCTGGATGCCGATCATTTTGGAAGAGGCAGCTGTATGTCCTGACGTTGGCATGGCCAGGGCGGCGCTCGCCCCTGCGGCGATCTTCAGGAATTCGCGGCGATTCGGATCCAATCTCAATGAATTGCTCCTGGGAACTGTCAGTTGCTGGGGTTGAGTTACGCCCTGCAGGCACGGTTTTGTTCCGAGTACTTTACGTCTCTACACCAAAGGCTGCTCAGGATTGTAATTGTGGCGCAGCGTCAATGATCCATCGGAATTGAGCTTTGGGACTAACTCTTTGAATGGCTACTCACTGCAGGGGAAAGTTTGGAGGCGCGGGTCGGAATCGAACCGACGCATAAAGGTTTTGCAGACCTCTCCCTTACCACTTGGGTACCGCGCCTCTGCTCGATCCAGCGCCCCGGATGAGAGTCCGACTGAGGAGCTCGAGCAAACCGGAGAAAAAATCTGGAGCGGGAGACGGGATTTGAACCCGCGACTTCGACCTTGGCAAGGTCGCACTCTACCACTGAGTTACTCCCGCTCGTCGCCTCATTGTAAAGCACTTGCCGCGTTCACGCAAAGCTAATGCACCCGCCGTCTGGTGTCGCAAATGGGGGTCTTTGTTCGGAATCAGCTCATCGATGATTTTGGATCGGAGATTCCCGTGAGTTTCCGGATGCATCGTCATTCATCGTGCTTAGGATGATCGGATAGCGGATCCACATCATCACGCTGGAAGGCTGGCCATCAACAAAGGGCGGAGCCATGCTGGCCAGCCGCAAAAGGTTACCAGCGGAATGTAAAGACTCAGACCAATTCCAGCTCTATCTTCTTCGCTGCCCGATCCAGCCTCGCGATGCGGAAACTGCGTACCTGTCCCGCCCGAACGGGTTCGGTTTTCACTGGGGCTCCTGCTCCCGTCTTCCAGCGCGCCTGCAGCATCGAACTGAGCGAGGATAGATCCGCCTTTGACGTTTTGGAACTCTCGCCTTTCGCCTGCGTGGCGGCTTCGGCCTTGCATATCGCAAAGATCCCCTCGCCCAATTCCACCCTGGATTGCTGACCGGAATCGTCTACCAAGCGGCCGGTGACCACGTCCCCTTCTTTATGTTCAGCAACGTATTCGTCGAGCCCCGTCGGTACAAGTTGTTTCATCCCTAACCGGATCTGGCGCTTCTCAGGATCGACAGCCAGCACTTGAGCTTTCACCAGTTGTCCCACGCGAAGCACGTCCGCGGGCTGACCAATTCGCTTCTCCGCGCTGATATCGCTGACGTGGATCATGCCCTCGACTCCTTCGGAAAGCTGCACGAAGGCGCCGAATTTTGTAAGGCTCGTGACCGGCCCTTCCACCGCTGCACCTACCGCAAAACGCTGCGGAGCTTCAGTCCACGGATCGCCGAGCGCCTGCTTCAGTCCAAGGGATATTCGCTGCTCAGCTGCCTTGATGCCGAGGATGATGACCTCGACCGTCTCGCCCGGCTTCACGACATCACTGGGCTTCCTGACTTTGCTCTTAGCCCACGACATCTCCGAGATGTGAATCAGCCCTTCGACACCAGGCTCAAGTTCGACGAATGCGCCGAAATCCATCAACCGGGTAACCGTGCCGCGGACCCGGTCGCCGACTTTATACTTCTGCGGAACGGGGTCCCAGGGATGCGGCTGGAGTTGCTTCAGCCCGACCGAAATACGTTTCTTGTCACCTTCATTCGCAAGCTTCAGGACCTTTACTTCGATCTGTTGTCCCACCGACAACACATCGGAAGGCTTATTCACCCGTCCCCAGGAAATATCGCCCACGTGCAGCAACGCGTCAACGCCGCCGATATCGACGAATGCCCCGTAATCAGTAAGGCTGCGCACGATTCCGCTAATGATGGCTCCCTCTTTTATTTGTCCATAGAGCCTATCTTTGGCAGTGCGTTCTTCCTCTTCCGCAACGGCTCGACGATCGACAACAACATCTTCGTCCGTAACATCGAGCTTGATGATCCGGCAGCGAATCTCTTGCCCGACTAATTTCTCCATGTCGGCGGCATCGCGCACTCCGCTGCGTGAGGCGGGCATGAAGGCGCGCACTCCGACATCGACGCTGAAGCCACCCTTCACGACTGCCGTGACCGTTCCCAGCACGGACGATTTATCGGCGAAGGCTTTCTCGAGCGCCGACCAATCCATAGGTCGCTCGACTTTGAAACGGGAGAGTTCGTAATATCCATCCAGATCGCGGCCTTTAACGGTCACGAGGGCTTTATCGCCGGGCTTGAGCGCCTCCCCTTGAAGTGCAGTGAGCGGAAGAATTCCTTCGGACTTATATCCGATATCGAAAAAGACGGCCTCGGCTGTGACAGAAATAACAGTCCCTTGCAGTTGCCGGCTGCCCTCGGTCTTGCGGGAGTGGCTCTTCTGGAACTCGGAGAGAATTTCGCCGAAAGACTCGTTGCTTTCTACTTCGGACTGAGTTTTCGGATCGTTTGAGTTGGAGACTTGTGGATCAAGCATGAGAAAAGACAGCCTCGCCGCAGATCGGAATTAACTAGGATCGGAGTCTACTTAGAATATCATCGTCCTACCTAGACTTGGCATCGCCTATCGAGACTTGGCATTCAGCGCCGGGGTCCACTGCGGATCGTCTTCCGGATTCACAATTTGTCCATCGCGCATGTGAATGATGCGGTCACCATAACTTGCAGCCTCCGGATTGTGGGTAATCATCATGACGGTTTGGCCAAGTTCTTGATTCGATAGCCGCAGCATCCCGAGCACAACGTCAGAGTTCTTCGAATCGAGATTGCCGGTCGGTTCGTCGGCAAGCACGACCGCGGGCTTATTGATCAGGGCGCGAGCCAAAGCCACGCGCTGCTGTTCTCCCCCGGAAAGTTCTGAAGGACGATGTTTAAGTCGCTTCGTCAAGCCAAGCAGATCTGTGATGCGGTTAAAATGGGCAGGATCCTGGCCTCCGTTACCAGAGATTTCCTGGGCAATCAGGATGTTGGAACGTGCGTCGAGAGTCGGAAGCAGGTTGAACTTCTGGAATACGAAGCCAATTTTTCGCTTGCGCATGCGAGTGCGGTCAGCGTCGGAAAGCGAAGCCAGATCATCACCGTCGAGGATGACACTGCCTCCGTCGGACCGAGTCAGTCCACCCAGCAAATAAAACAATGTGGACTTGCCGCTCCCTGAAGGGCCCACGAGGCTGACAAACTCGCCCTTTTGCACGGTGAATGACACTCCGCGAAGTGCTTCCACTTCGATCTTTCCCGATGTGATAGGTCTTGCGCAGATTTCTTGCTTCGATGAAGGCTTCGGCCATGCTGAAGAAATCTTACACGAAGCGAGTCAGCACAGCCGCGTTCCGGAAAATGAATTAGGAAACCGGGCTCTTCAAGCCGGAGTCATGTGGCGGGACTGAAATCGCTTAGGCTGCGCCAATCTGGCGAGCCAGTGCAGGCGTTCGGTGCTGCATGCGCCTCGGCCCACGCTTGCGAATCAGCAGCAACCGCACTTTCTCCAGCAGATCGGCCGGAGAATACATTCCCTTCGTCAGAAATACGTCGGCTTGCGAGTCGTGATCGTAGATACGTACCTTGCTCGAGATCAGAATAGCGGGAGTGTGCGGCGACAGGCTCTTGATCTTGGTAATAAGCTGCGGACCGTCCAAGCCAGGCATTGCCATGTCGGCAATGAGTAGGTCGATGCCGCCCCTCGCGAAACGCTCCAACGCGTCTTCCCCCCGCGAAAAACTGGCCACGCGGTATCCGCGGGTCTCAAGCATGATTTTTCGATGAGAAAGGGACTGCTCGTTATCATCCACACACAAGATCGTGCGCTTCGGTTTCATCAGCCTTCCGCAACCCATTCGCGCCCGCTCAGCGGGCGCTCCGAATGGAGGCATTTCTCAATATGAAGAATGTACAGAGTGAAGATGGATGCTAAAAGGAAACGGCCGCGCTGTAAAGTGCCGCCGATGACAATGGAACTTTTTGGCTATTGATTTCGAGGCGAGTGAATGCTCGTCAGTGTTTTCCGTGTCTTGCGCAACATGCGTTAAAGAAAAATGTCACCGCGAATAACTTCGATTGCAGTGCCTCCAACGCGTACGTTAACTATCCGGTTATCGCGCCGCGAAGCTTGCACGAAAATTCGGCTCGGGCGCTGCATCTCCACTCCTTGTTCGATCAGCACGCGCCGATCGGATTCGGCGACGCCATGCGCCACCATCCAGGCAGCGGTGCAGCCTGCGGCCGATCCGGTCGCGGGATCTTCGCCGTTGTAGAACATCATGCGTGCGTGCAACCCTGCTTCGCGATCCGTGGTCTCGCGAGTCACAAAATAGAAGAACTTCCCCCCACTCTTCTCCAGATAAGCGCTGGCCCCGCGCAAATCGACTTTTAAGTCCTGAATCCTCGCCAACGACCTGAGTGGCGTAACAGTGAAGGGGATTCCAGTGGAAACCGTTTGAATCGGCAACGAGCTGTCGAAATCATCGACATTCAGTCCGGTGGCGCGCGCGACAGCCTCGCGTTCATGCTGCATCCCGAATACAGGATCGATCTGGGTCATCTCGCCGAATGTTGGTTCTCCGGCCTTTTCTTCAAACCTGACAGGGACTTTCCCGACGTTCAGTTCGAGCGTAATCTGCTCCGCTCCGATCTGGCCGCGCAGGGCAAAAGCCGTCCCCAACGTGGGATGTCCTGCAAAGGGCAATTCCTCCTGGACAGTGAAGATTCTGACCCGCACCCCACGTTCGCGTTCGATCGCAGGATCGCGTGGGAAGACAAAAGTTGTCTCCGACAAGTTTGTCTCCTTGGCTACAGCTTGCATCTCGGTGTCAGTCAGCCCACGTGCATCGAATAACACTGCCAAAGAGTTGCCTTCCAGAGGCTTGGAAGAAAATACGTCCCACTGCGCGATTGCGAAACGGCGTGTTTGAGCTCCCATTGCTGGTCCCCGTGGATAAAACGTGTGCCCTGCAAAAGATGAGACCAGCGGCTCCAGTGATGCAGAAAATCTGAGAAGCTCTGTCTGGACCCCTCAGACGTTTGACACGTTCATTTCGAGACGCCTATCCTAATTGATATGGTTCGCCCATCCTCCGTCAGGTGCATTTGTTGTTGTTGCCTGACGCCGGCGTGTGGGTAGGAACTCAGCGAATTTCTTCCCACCCACCCGGCAAAAGCGGGTGGGTTTTACTTTCATCCGCATTTATAAGCTGGGAGCCAGGTCGGGCCGACTTTCGGAATCTTGCAACGATGAAAATTTGCGAAGGAGAATCCTATGACTACCGCAACTGTGAATGAGACCTATAGCGTTCCTAGAATTAACGACACCGCCCCTGATTTCACTGCCGATACTACCCAGGGCAAAATCAGGTTCCATGAGTTTATCGGCGATGGCTGGGCAATTTTGTTCTCGCATCCCAAGGACTTTACGCCCGTTTGCACCACCGAGCTTGGCTACATGGCAAAGCTGCAGCCGGAATTCGCCAAGCGCAATGTGAAGATCATCGGGCTTAGCGTTGATCCAGTATCGAGCCACGAAAAATGGGAAAAGGATATCGAAGAGACGCAGGGCGCCAAGGTGAACTATCCCATGATCGGGGACCCTCAGCTGAAAGTAGCCAAACTCTATGGAATGCTACCCGCCGAGGCCGGTGAAACCTGCGAAGGACGCACCCCAGCGGATAACGCGACCGTAAGGACGGTGTTCGTTGTCGGTCCGGATAAGAAGATCAAACTCCAGTTGAGCTATCCGATGACGACGGGCCGCAACTTCGACGAGATCCTGCGCGTGATCGACTCGATGCAGCTAACGGCCAAACACAAGGTGGCAACGCCAGTGAACTGGAAGCCGGGCGACGACGTGATCATCACTGGTGCGGTATCGAACGAAGAAGCACAACAGAAATTCCCTGGCTTCAAGACAGTGAAGCCTTATCTGCGCACCACGCAGCAGCCGAAGTAAGATTGGCGAAGCCGAAGTAAGATCGGCGAGGTAAGACCGGCGAAGCAGAACGCTACGTTGCACCTGGATGATTTCAGAACGGGCGCGGGACCCCAACCGCGCCCTGTTCTGTGCACCTAAACTCGGCTGAAACCGGCATGACGAGTGTGTAACGAGGATTTTTCGCCAATCGGAGCGTCACCTTAAGTTTGCGTACAGCAACTCGCTGAAGGGCAAGTCCGTGACGTTTCGGTACTCAGGCCAATTCATCGGAACGAAGTTCTCAACGATGCGCTCGGCTCCTGCTGATTCTTGTTCAACAATCAGGCCGCCGTCTGCGTTTAGGTGTATATCTACTCCATAGGTAGTTAGGACCTGACCTTCGGGCGGATACAACCGCACCGCACGCAGCACCAAAGTACACTGAGACCCGTTCGGCTGACACTTGCGTCGCACGCTTGGCTCGGACCGAAGTCGAGCAAGCGATCCATCTTTACGATAACAATAGTCGGCGTGCACTCGTGGGCTCTCATCGTCGCTGGAAGAAATCTTCACGCGAACAATCTTCGCGTCCCGATACCACACTAACGCCACCGGTTTCGGGCTTCCTGCTTGCCCCCAAGCTCCTCTCGTGTCGTACTGCACCCAGCTCGCCGATTGCCCATAGGCAGACGTAGTCCGGGCGAAAATCCGAGGGGCTTGATAGTTGGAATAGTCCTCTACGTTTGCACAATACTTTGTGACGGCGACTATTTCCATCGTCGACTTCTTGTCCAGATTGGCCCAATCAACGGTTGTCTGGGCCAATAACGACGTACTCATAACGATCGCGAAGAGGAAAGGTGAAAATCTGTGCATCGGAGTCTCCACGGCTCGGGCGAGTTGTCACATCGATACAAAGTATACGCAATTGAGACATTGCCCACCAATCGGGAGACTCGCTTTAGCTTCCGGTTAGCCGACCAACCGTCCGGAATCGATACGCATCCTCTGCAATGCGTACGGGCTATAATTGCGCGCATCAATGGCGCTTGCCAATGGCACCAAACTCGGGCCGTACGAGATCGCATCGCCAGTAGGAGCGGGCGGCATGGGCGAGGTGTACCGCGCACGCGACACGCGGCTGGGGCGTGATGTCGCGATCAAAGTGCTGCCCGAGGCGGTCGCTCATGATGCCGACCGACTGCGGCGATTCGAACAGGAAGCGCGCACGATTGCTGCGCTCAACCACCCGAACATCCTGGGTATCCATGACATTGGTGTCCACGACGGTGCGCCGTTTCTGGTCAGCGAATTTCTTGAAGGACAAACACTGCGGCAGAAGCTCGTGTCCGGGCCGCTACCGGTGCGGCGCGCGATCGAATACGCGCTCGGCATCGCGGAGGGACTTGCGGCGGCACACGAGAAAGGAATCGTGCATCGCGACCTGAAACCGGAGAACGTGTTTGTCACTCGTGACGACCGGATCAAAGTGCTGGATTTCGGGCTGGCAAAGCTGGTTAAGCCGGAAGAAAACCACGAAGCTACCGTGACGCTACCGAGCGAGGGGACTCTACCGGGTATGGTGATGGGCACCGTAGGCTACATGTCGCCGGAGCAGGTGCGGGGCGAACCGATTGACCCGCGATCGGACATTTTCAGTTTCGGTGCGGTGCTGTACGAGATACTCACCGGCAAACGCGCTTTCAAACGCGAGACTTCCGCAGAAACGATGACCGCAATTTTGCGCGAAGAGCCACCGGCGCTGAACGATACCGGCTGGCAAGGTCCGCAGGAACTGCAAAGGATTCTTGCGCGATGCCTGGAAAAGAATGTTGCGCGACGATTCCAGTCGGCCAGTGATCTGGCGTTTGCCATCGAAGCGCTGAGCGGAACGTCGTCCGCAAAGACGAAGGCAGTGTCGCAGCCGAAGTCAAGGCGAGCATGGCTCCCATGGGTCATAGCCGCTGCGCTGCTGACGGGAACTGCGGTCTGGGAAAAGGCTCGGCCAGCGGCTGCACCAGCCAACCCGCTCGAAAAAGCGCATTTCACGCGCGTCACCGACTTCAAGAGCGTGGAAGCGGCAATCTCGCCGGACGGCAGGTTCGTGGCTTTTGTCTCCGATCATGACGGCCCCTTCGATGTATGGCTCACCCAAGTGGGTACCGGACATGTGACCAATCTGACGCAGGGAAAGGCGGGCCCGTTGCCTGGGCCCTTACGAAGTGTGGGTTTTTCGGGCGACGGCTCGGAAATTTGGATCGGCGGTGGTGATGTGGGTATGCGGCCGCGGCTGATGCCCCTGACGGGAGGTACGCCGCGTAATTTCCTCAGCGAGGAGGTCGTCAACCTGGCTTGGTCACCGGACGGCGAACGGATTGTCTACCATACCTTCGCTAAAGGCGACCCTATGTTCGTGGCGGACCGCTCTGGCGCCAATGCTCGGCAGATAACCCAGGACCGGCCGGGAATTCACAACCATTTTCCAGCCTGGTCGCCTGACGGCCGTTGGATCTATTTCTCGCATGGGAAACCGGCGACGGGGGAGATGGATTTATGGCGCATCGACCCGGCGGGCGGGAATCCGGAGCGCCTCACGCAAATCAATACAGACGTCGCTTATCCCACCCCGGTCGGCGACCGCACAGTGTTCTACGTGGCGCGGGACGAGGACGGCTCAGGACCGTGGCTGTGGGCGTTTGATCTGAAACGCAGGGAATCGCGGCGCGCCAGCGTCGGTCTCGAGCAATATACGTCGGTTCAGGCTAGCGCGGACGGCCGCAAGCTGGTGGCCACCATCAGCAATCCCGTCGAGGGACTTTGGACTGTTCCGATTCTTGATCGCGTCGCCGAAGAAGGCGAGGTGAAACCGTTTACAGTGCCGACCGAGCGCGCGCTGGCACCTCGTTTTAACGGCTCGTCGCTGTTTTATTTATCTTCCCTGGGGACGGGCGACGGACTGTGGCGCCTTCGGGACGGGCAGGCGACTGAGATCTGGAAGGGAGTGGATGGCGCTATTCGGGAAACGCCCGCTGTTTCGCCGGACGGAGGTCGCGTGGCCATTGTGCTGCGGCGGAACGGGAAACGACAACTGCATGTCCTCTCTTCAGACGGCGCCGAACTCCAGCCGATTGCGGAGGGAATTGTCGCCCAGGGTTCGAGCTGCTGGTCGCCGGATGGCAGATGGATCGTCACCGGCGGCAGCGACGCCACCGGTCCCGGGCTGTTCAAGATCCCGCTGGATGGCGGATCGCCAGTCCGCTTGGTCGCCGGGGAAGCACTCAATCCAATCTGGTCGCCGGATGGAAGCCTGATCGCATATGCGGGTACGAATGTGCGCACCTTCGCTCCGCTTCTGGCCGTACGCCCGGACGGAACCAGCGTCAAATTGCCCGAGATCATCTTGCGGCGCTTGGGCGAGCGCGTCCGCTTCTTGCCTGATGGCAAGAGCCTGATCTACATGGGAGGATTGCTCGTATCACAGGACTTCTGGCTACTCGATCTCGCATCCATGAAATCGCGCCTACTCACCCGGCTGCAAAATAGTGCCGCCATGCGGACCTTCGACGTCACACCCGACGGGAAACACATCGTCTTCGACCGCTTACGCGAAAACGCGCAGGTCGTCATGATCGATCTTCCCAAGGAATAGCTTTAATCCAAATAACGGGCAGTTCGCAGTTCCTGACAACCTCATTTGGAGCGAGCAACTCGTGCCGCCCCGATCCGCGTGAAGTATCTTGAAACGTCCGAGTTACGGGCAGACTGAAAGTCAACTGTTGGAATCACATTACACTCAAGTACCCAGCGCAATGCCATGATGGGTGTAATGGGGATTTATCGGCGGGTGGCTCTGCCTTTGATCTCCCCGATACTACCAGCGCGGCGGGTGCCCCTCTTCGCGCGCCTTGCGCGAAGGGTGGGAACCACGAACTTTGCGTCCCGCGGTTTATACTCGGTCGGAGCGACGGGACACGCGGCGTTTGGTTGTCCTGCGGAAGCGCATGCGGTCCGGTGATCGTCCCGGTCTTCAAAACCGGCGAGCGGCAGGCAATCCTGTCACTGGTGGGTTCGACCCCCACTCGCTTCCGCCATTTATTTTCAATGAATTAGCCAGCCTTGAGATGTCGTCGCAGACTGAGATCAGCAAAGTTCGTCTTAGCAAAACGTGATAAAAACGTGATAAATCGGAAGCGCCAAAAATTGGGCGGCAAACGTTCTACTGAATCAACGTTGCTTTGTTCAGGTAGAGTAGAAAATTTTCCTAACAGTTCAGAACTGACTGTGGAACTCAAACTCCGCCGGTACTTGGTACCTTACGGGTCCGATTCCTCTTCCCGGCATCAGCCAACTCAGTCAGAAAGTGCTTGGTGGAGCAGTGGATGGAAGCTTTTTTGAGTTCTACTGTTTTTGCCCTCAATCTCCTATAGGGACACAATCGGCTACTGGCAGATAGCCTGCGTCCTATTGAGTAGAACAGTGGCGGTGCCGCTGTTGTTGTTAGCTACCACCAGGCTGCTCTTGCCGTTGCCTTGGAAATCGCCAGACGCCAGACTTGTCGGGAAGCTCCCGGCCAGAAAGCCCACCGACGGTTGGAAGCTGCCGTTCCCGTTGCCCAGCATGATCGTCGCGTTATTTTCGTTGTAATTGGCGGTAGCCAGATCGAGCTTTCCGTCACAATTGAAATCACGAATCACAACGGCATAAGGTGCGCGTCCCGATGGATACTGCGTCGCGGGTTGAAACGTGCCATCTCCGTTGCCCAGCAGGACGTACACCTGCGAGTAATAGAAGCCCGCCAGCACCAGATCCAATTTTCCATCTCCGTTAAGATCGGCTGCCTCTGCCGACAGGAATTCGTCGTTGGGCACGGGCGAAGCCAAGGGATTCTGAAAACTCCCATCGCCGTTTCCTAAAAAGACCAGGAGTTGGGTTCCGTTCTCCACTGACAGATCGGTATTGCCATCACCGTTGAAATCTCGAGCCACAACGGCTCCAGGCCCATTACTAGTGAGCGGGATGATTTTGGAGAGTTGAAAACTGCCATCACCCTTACCGAGCAGTACTCCGATGCCTCCGGTCGTTTGCCTCCCTTGCGCCGTGTAGCTGAATGCCAGGTCCCAATTGCCATCGCTGTTGAAATCGCCGGATGTGACCGACGTAATAAATATGTGCAACAACAGACGCGGACCAACGATCATGCTGCCATGTTGTCCAAAATACGTTTGCACGAGGCTGGGGGCGCCCCCGAGCGCAGAACCCGAGCCCACGGTGACGACGTCTTCGATCCCATCATGGTTAAAGTCTCCCACCCGCGCGCCCACTGGAGAATTGACACCCGCAGTCACCCTCTGTGCGGGCCCGAAATTGCCGTTGCCTTGTCCGGGCAGCAGTATCAGCGCGTTGTTATTGGCTATCGCGATATCTTCAAAGCCATCGGCGGTGAAATCCCCTACTGCGACAACGCCTGGATATCTGCCACCCGGATAGTTGGTCGGCTGCTGGAAGTGTCCCGCGCCATCGCCGAGCGCGACCACCGCTTCGAAATCTGAGTTGAATGCGACGTCCAGCCGGCCGTCGCCGTTGTAATCTCCCGCGACAATCGTGAATGCATGGGTGCCTACCAGCGAGTTAATCGGCGTTTGAAACGTGCCGTCACCATTGCCGGCTAAGAAAGAAACCTGAGACAGGCAATCCACGATCACGTCTAGTTTGCGGCCACCATTCTCGTCGCCGAGCGCTATGGATTGCGGGCCGGCCGTGAGGGGATAGGGAACTGGCGGCTTGAAACTACCGTCTCCGTTGCCCAGCAGGATCTGGACAGTGTCGGGAAGAATCTGCCCGATGACCAGATCCGGAATATGATCGCCGTTCAAGTCGGCGCTCGCCAATACAAACTCCTGGCCGGTCACGCTCAAAGTGGAAGGAGGCTGGAAAGTGCCGTCGCCGTTTCCCAAGAGCACAATCAAACTGCTGTTCGTCGTTGATAAATAGCCCAGGCCAACGGCGATGTCCAGTTTCCCGTCGCCGTTGAAGTCCGCTGCCGCCAGCGCGCTTCCGGCATTCGTCAATGCCGTCACGACTGGGGCGGAGAAACTCCCGTCGCCATGTCCGAGAAAAATCTGGAGTTGATTGTCCTGGCCTGCGACTGCTAAGTCCAAATTTCCATCATGATTAAAGTCGCCCGCAATCATGGCTTCGGGAGAGTTCTGGGTACTGGTAACGACCGGTGTCTGGAAAGTGCCATCTCCATTACCCAGCATCACTGCGACTGTCCCTGTGCCAGAGAGAGGAGAAGCCAGAGCCGCCACATCAAGCTTGCCATCGTGATTGAAGTCGCCAGTGACTGAGAGTTTAAGATACTGAGCCTGGTAAACCGGAATCCCTGGACCGAACTGGCCGTGCCCGATTCCCATGTACAAAGTGACCCAGTTACCCTGAGTTTCCGGGATGCCTGTCACCAAGAGGTCCGGCTTCTTATCACCGTTGAAATCACCTTGCGCCATTTGAAAGGGAGCTCCGGGCGCGAGGGTTCGGGCTGAATCAAATCTTACAGAGGCAGCGAAGGCTAATCCGCAGGCGAGGAACACCAGGGCAAGGCGATGCATGGAGTCCTCCTTAGCATCTTGTCCATTAAAGGAACGACCCGTGACCCATTTTGGGGTGCAATTGTCTTACAAGCTGGCAGAATTGGCAAATGATTCTAAGCGGTCAGTCCGCACAAGATGCACGGAGACTGCCGTGATAAAAGGGTGATAGTTACATGTTCAGAACGGGTCAAGATTGATCGGAACGCGTCAGAACGTATTTCTGGTGAACGGTTGAAGAATCATGTAGAGTAGACAATTTTCCTAACGGTTCAGAACACACTATGTGATCTTCAAAACCGGCGAGCGGCAGGCAATCCTGTCACTGGTGGGTTCGACCCCCACTCGCTTCCGCCAGAATTAACAACTTATCGTCTACTGCAATCTGCAGGGGGCTGGCTCACTCGTCCTCTCTGGGCTCCGCAGTCCCCCCGAAGCTTTGTCATCCGAGCAATGCGAGGAACCTGGTGTTGTGCGGAGCTTGACTCTTACACCATTGTGACCCACGCTCACATTTTCGATTCTCCCTAACTTGTTGCTCTCGCTTGACTTGACGCAGTTACCGGAATTGTACATACAAAATTGTAGGAAAAGTGTTCCTTCAGGAGCACTGTGGAAAACTCCCTGGATTTCCCTCTAACCTCTTATCCACCAAGGGATTCCACTCCTTCACGAACTCGACAAACTTCTGTACCGAAACAATCCAGCGCGCGCATGGGTTGCGCTGATGCTAGTCTTTGCGTCATGAAATTCCTCTGGACGCTCCAGCATCTCTTCCTCGCGCTTTTCCTCTTCGTCTTCTTCATCCCTGTACTGACGTTCGGGCAGAACGCCGTTGACCTGAAGCCATCTCCGCAGCAAGTTCAATGGCAAGACTTGGAGATGGGAGCGATCATTCATTTTGGCCCCAATACATTCCTCGATCGTGAGTGGGGCGACGGCACCGCCGACCCAAAGGTCTTCAATCCAACACAATTCGACCCGGACCAATGGATGCAAGCCTTGCAATCCGCAGGAATTAAATATGTGATCTTCGTGGCCAAGCATCACGACGGCTTCTGCCTCTGGCCGACCGCGCAGACTGATTACAGCGTGAAGAGCAGCCCGTTCGAAAGCGGACAGGGAGACGTCGTGCAGAGGGTAGAAGAGGCTGCGAGAAAACATGGCCTGAAGTTCGGAGTCTACCTCTCACCCTGGGACCGCCACGAACCGCGCTACAACAATTCCGCAGAGTACGACAAATACTATGCGGCCGAGCTCGACGAGTTGGCGCAGCGTTATGGCGATCTGGAAGAGTTCTGGCTCGATGGTGCCGGCAGCGGTGGCCACGTTTACAACTTCCCTCGAATCGTCGAGGAGCTTCGCATGTCCCAGCCAAACACGCTGGTCTTTGCCGACATGGCGCTTTTCGAGTACGGCGATATCCGCTGGGTGGGAAACGAGGACGGCGTCATCCCTTACGAGAACTGGAACGTAATTGATCGTCACGGATATCTTCGCTGGCGTCCAGTTGAAGCCGACACTCCACTGCGCAAGAATCACTGGTTTTGGCATCCCAATGATGAGGCAAGTCTGAAGAGTCTGCCGGAATTGCTGTCGACGTACGAGCAGACCGTAGGGCGCGGCGGGCAACTCATGCTCGGCATTGCACCCGACCGGCGCGGGTTGATCCCCGAGACAGATGTTCAGCGGCTGAAAGAGTTTGGTGACGCGATTCGAGCGGAGTATGGCAACAATCTCGCCCGCAAGCATGTCAAAGGCGGAGCCGAAGAGGAACTTGCACTAGACGGCGATCCCGATACCTTCTGGTCGGCGCTTGCCGGTTCGCATCACTCTGTCTTGGAAGTCAACTTTCAGCAGCCGGTCACGTTCGATCGCGCTCTGACGATGGAATGGTTAAATAGCGGACAGCACGTGCAGCTGTATGCGATCGAAGTTTTTAAGGCAGGGAAGTGGATCGCGGTCGCGCGCGGCCAGGCAATCGGACACAAGCGTATCGATCGCTTTGCTCCGGTCACTGCCGCTCGTGTGCGCCTGCATGTCCTGTCGTCAGTATCGGAAGCGCATATTCGCGAATTTCAGCTTTTCAATGTGCCCGAGTCCGTTTCGAGTCAGCCCCCGAGATGAGAGCGTAAACGACAGCTAGACTCGTCGCACGTCGATCCCGCGTTCCAGAAAGGGCGCGATCGCTTTATCCGTGGCGTGTGTATCTGTGACGAGTACCTGTACGTTTGACATGGGGCAGATTAACGATGGCGTCACCATGCCAATCTTGGTAGAGTCCGCTACCACCACGACTTGTTTTGATTGCTGAATCATTGTCCGGAATGTCAGTGCTTCTTCAGGCTCGATGACCGTGATGCCTCGCCCAACATCGATTCCGCAGACGCTTACAAACACGCGGTCCATGTAAACATCTTTCAGGGAGTCGATCGCCGCGTGTCCCACCAGCGAAAACGATCCGGCCCACTGCACGAAGCCTCCGGTCACGAATGTCCGCAGCCCGGGGCAATTGCTCAACTCCATGGCGATGTTGATGGCATTGGTGATGACGCGAATGTTGTGACGATTACGAAGAATGCGCGCGACGTGAGTGGTCGTGGTTCCCGCCGTGAACCCGACAGTCTCGTTCTCCTGAATCAGTTCCGCCGCGTTCAGACCAATTCTGCGTTTCTCGCCAGTGCGATGTTGCTCACGATTCTGGAACAAAGAGTCGTATCGGAATGGCTCGTATAGCAATGGCTCAACCAGAGTCACGCCGCCGTGAGTCCTCCGCACGAGCCCCTTCGCCTCCAACTTGGTGAGATCGCGGCTTACGCTCGCTGCTGAGGCTCCTAGTCTTTTGATTAGAAGTTCGAGCGAGAGATCGCCCTCTTGCCGCAACTCCTTCAAGATTTGGTCCGCTCGATTGTCTGCCTTCATGTGGGACGATCTTCTGTTTGGACACGCACGAATCTACCTCTCGAGACGAAACCGCGAAATACAGACTACTCGAGCGCGCTGTCGCCTGCATTTTAGCTGAATCCCAGATCAAAACAATGCGTACTATAGCCATAGCAGGGCAATTATGTGAGCGAATATGCCGCAAACGATCACTTTATCCTTGACAGTCGTCATCAGGTCAGATTAGCGTCGCCTGTTACAGACCCTCGGAACAGGCAAGTCTTTGACTCCGCCGGCCCGTTGGGGCTTGTCGGCATTGGAGGTATTTGCATGAAAACACTACGGTTCATCCTTGGAGTCCTGTTCGCGGCCGCTCTCTCGCTGTCTTATGCGGCGGCACAAACGGTAACAGGTTCAATCACCGGACAAGTGACAGACCCCAGTGGTGCGGTCGTTGTCGGCGCAAAGGTTACGGCGGAGAACGTTGCAACAGCCGTAAAGACCTCGGCCGTCACAAACTCCGCTGGCGTGTATACGATCCGCTTTCTGCCGATTGGTACATACAACGTGACCGTCGATGCCACTGGCTTCGCGCCCAATACTATCGGGCCTTTTGCCTTGGAAATCGACCAGACCGCAAAGATCGATGCTGCACTGAAGATCGGAACGTCAAGCACTGTCGAAGTGAAAGAGTCGTTTCATCCGATTCTGAATACCACCGACGCGACGCTGGGCAACACGCTTTCCACGAATGAAATCCAGAACGTTCCGCTCAACGGCCGAAACTTTTCTTCGTTGACCCTCTTCCAACCCGGGGCGATCGATACCGATCCAACCGGGATGACCGGCAACAACGCGATCGAACGCAACACGTATAACAACGGCGTCGCGGCGGTGAATGGAAACCGCCAACAGGAAAATAACTACACGATCGAAGGCGCGGATAACAATGAGCCTCAGAACAACCTCATCGGTTACAATCCAGCTCCCGATGCGATTGCAGAACTGCGCGTCGTTGCCGCCAACGCGAACGCCACCTATGGCAATGCAAATGGAGGCGCGGTCGTCACTATCCTGAAATCTGGCACCAATCATTTCCATGGGTCGGCTTATGACCTGCTCGAGAGCCAGATCTTCGATTCGAATTCCTGGGGCAATGATCACAACTACCCGATCATTCCCAAGAACTCTTACACGCAACAGATCTTCGGCGCCACATTCGGGGGCCCGATTGTGAAGAACAAGCTTTTTTTCTTCGGCGACTATGAGGGAGTTCGTAAGCACAATGGCGGGACGAGTTCCGCAAGCCTTCTGACTCCGCAGATGCTACAAGGTAATTTCAGTGCACTGACGGCAAAGGGAACTCAGCTATATGACACGCAAAACGGATTCGCCGCATACGCAAATAATCAGGTGCCGGTTGTAAATCCTGTGGCGAAGTTCCTGGCGGCGAATCCGAGTCTGTACCCGGCGCCGAACGCCACTCCGACAGATGGCCTGATTGCGAGCAATTACCAGGGAAAGACGTCGAGCTTCATCTCCAATAACCAGGGGGACGTCAAAATTGACTGGACACCCGGCAGCGTTAATCAGATCAACGGTTTCTACTCCCAAGGTACCGGCAAAGACTTCACCTCGGCGATTGTTCCTGTCTTCTTTCCCGCCGAGAATACATATCCGACGAAAATCTTCGGAGCGAGCTTTGTTCGCACCTTCTCGCCTACGGTGGTGAACGAATTTCGATTTGGCTTTACGCGTGTGCGTTGGAATAACGGAATTCCAACGGATCCCTCCGGTGTGTTCGGCCTCAACGGAAACCAGAAAGTTGGCATTCCCTTTGGCAAACAGTTGTTTGATGGTTTCTCGGGGCAAAGCATCAACACTGCCAGTTACATTGGCGCAAACGCGAACGTGCAGGTGTTTACCGACAATACCTTCAACTACTATGACAACTTGACCTGGCAGCGCGGTCGCCACTTGTTCACGATGGGAGGTCAAGCGACGCGCTATCAGCAAAATTACGTGAATGCAGGTAATGTCGGCTTCTTAGGACAATTCAGCTACAGCGGTATCTTTTCATCCAATTCCAGTGCATCCGATGGCCCGGGCTACGGCCCGGCCGACTTTGTTCTGGACCGCATTGCGAATGATCAGCTCGCCTCCCCCACAGGCTGGGTTGGGAACCGCCAGTGGCGCCTAGCCGGATATTTCCAGGACGATTTCAAACTGTCTCCGCGACTTACTCTAAATCTGGGCATCCGTTACGAGTACGATCAGCCCTGGTACGAACAGAACAATAAGACTGCCAACGTTCTTCCCGGTGGAACCGTGGAGTACGCGGGACACGTTCCGACCGGAGCCGTGGCTGGATCGATCGTGTGTCCGACGCGCGCCTGTTACAACGCGAATTACAACCAGGTCATGCCGCGTCTGGGATTTGCCTACCAGATGAATCCGCGATTTGTGCTTCGCGGTGGCTATGGAGCGACGAGCTTCTTTGAAGGCTACTCGTTCAATCAGCGCCTGACTTCCAGTCCCCCATTTTCGCTGGCGATTAACACGAATGCCCCGCCTCCGAGCAAAACCGCCGGGGGTGTTCCGTTCACCGTCGAGGAAGGTTTCGGCGGGCAGCAATACGGCATTAATCCGAACTACAACCTGTATTCCGCCTGGCCGCAGAATGTGCAGCCGGCGTACATCCATCAATTCAATTTGACCTCAGAATACGCGATCACGAACGAGCTGTCGTTCAGCGTCGGCTACCACGGACAAGACGGCCATCACCTAGCCGACTATCGCGATGCCAACCAGATACCGATCCAGAACGCTGCTGCCGCGTCCGCAATCATCAATGCATCGGGCAGTTCCAACTGCAATGTCCCGTTTCCTGCCGCGCTGCAGACGCCGTACTACGCTCTTCTCGGGGAATGCAGCCCGCTACTGCTCACCGAGTCGAGTGCTCGGATGAACTACAACGCGGGCCAGGTTACGGTTCGGCAACGTACGCACAAGGGATTGGAATACACCTTGAATTACACATGGGCGAAGTCGTTGACCAACTCTTCCGGCAATTATGCGGTCGCTAATACCAGCTGGAATGGCTCGTCAGTGCAGGATGCTTACAACCTAAACGGCGACTACGGCCCATCCGGCATGGACATTCGACACAGCATGAATTTCGTTGGTGTTTATGAGCTTCCTTTTGGTCGCGGGCGAGCTTATGGCGGCGGCGCCAATCGATTTCTCGATTCGGCATTCGGCGGATGGAAGCTGGCAGCGTCAGCATTGTTGTACTCGGGATTTCCAGTCACAATCTTCGGGCAGGGAAACAACGGAACGCAAAACGCGTTTGGATTCAACCGCGCGAATCAATATCGCCCGATGATCATCCACAATCAGTCCATTAACAACTGGTGGGGTACGGACCCCTCCGTAACGCCGTGTCAGGCTGCTGGAGTCGACAATGGAGTCTGCGCGTATGGTCAGGAAGGCAACTTCCAGTTCGGCACCGCGCATAACAGCAGCGAACGTGGTCCGGGCTATCGGCAAGTCGATGCCTCGTTGTTCAAGGACTTTCACCTTTTCGGTGAATCACACGTCCTCGGTTTCCGGGCCGACTTCTTCAACCTCTTTAATATTGCCAGCTACGGAAATCCCGACAATTCGATCTCAGACGGAAAAAACTTCGGGCTGATCAGCGGCGTGCGTTCGCCTGTGCGCCAGATTCAACTGAGCTTGCATTATGCGTTTTAGGGCTGAACCGAGTTGTCGTGGATTTAATCAACGGTATGTCGGCTTCAGGTTGGCGTTCGTCGTGTCGTTCTGATCATGACCGAACCGGTGCTCATAGAAGTTTGCGTTGACTCCGTCACCTCCGCCATCGCTGCGGAGCGCGGCGGAGCTCAGCGCATTGAGTTGTGCAGTGATCTGCTCGAAGGCGGCGTTACTCCCAGTCTTGGTCTGCTTGGGGTAGTGCGGTCGAACACTTCGATTGCACTCCATCCCATCATCCGTCCGCGACCTGGAGATTTTTGTTACTCCGATGCGGAATTCGATAGCATGCAACGCGACATCGAGATTGCAAAGAGCGAGGGGGCGGATGGCGTGGTCCTCGGCATCCTGGAGCGCGACGGAACGGTCGACGTCCGACGGACGCGGGAGCTAATCGAACTAGCACGCCCACTCTCAGTGACATTTCATCGTGCTTTCGATATGTCCGAGGACCTGTTTCGGGCTCTCGATGATGTTTGCGCCACGGGCGCGGACCGGCTCCTGACCTCCGGCGGCGAGCAGGAGTGTCTACAGGGCGTGGACACGGTCGCAGAGTTGGTTCAGGCCGCCGGTGGCCGCATCAAGATCATGGCTGGAGGAAGAATCGGGATTGAGAATGCTCCCACGATTATTGACCGGACGGGCGTTACTGAAATCCACGTCGGGCTTGCGACGCCGGTGATGAGCCCAATGCTTCATCAGAATCCCCGCCTTTCCCTCGGCAAAGCGCAAGGTCTTGAATATCAGCGGACGGAAGTGTTGGAAGAAAGTGTTCGCAGATTGCATCAAGCCATCACACACCGAGAAATTGCGAAATTGGATTGATGAGAATCTTGTCTTAGGTATTGATCGGTTCGCGGGTCATCTCGCCGTTCACCATTCGCCAGATGCCCAAGGGATTCGCATTTTTCAGTTCGTCAGGCAATGCAGCCTCGGGAAACCCCTGATAGCAAACCAGGCGCGTGAAGCGGAAGATTGCCTGACTTCCGACCGAGGTCGACCGTCCGTCTGAAGTGGAAGGATAAGGTCCGCCGTGCACCATCGCGTGCGTGACTTCAACCCCGGTGGGAAATGAGTTGAACACGAGTCGTCCTGCCTTGGTCTCGAGAATGGCAATAAGATCCGCGAAGTCCCGCAAGTCCTGATCAGTTCCGTCAATCGTCGCCGTTAGTTGACCTTCCAGCCCACGGGCGATTGCGAGAACTTGATTGCGCTGCGAGTGCTGCACAAGGATCGTCGTCGGGCCGAAGATCTCAGCATCCAGATCTGAGCCGAGAAACGAGTCAGCGTCAGTTTCAAAGAGAACAGATCCCGCTCCGAACCCCTCCGCCGATTGCGAACCTGTGGCTGAAACGGCAACGCCCGAGCGTTGTTTTCGTCCAGTGATGGAGGAATCGTATGCGGAATGGATCGTTTTCGTCAGAAGATGAAATGGCGTGGAATCTTTCACGAGTTGCCGGAGCTTGTTCTCGAAGGGAATTGCATCCGGTCCTTTCTGCAGAAACACCATGCCTGGCTTCGTGCAGAACTGACCGGCGCCCATGGTGAACGAGGCGTGCAGACCCGCGGCGATCTGATCGGCTCGTTCTCGCAGTGCGCCTGGCAAAATGAACACGGGATTCGTGCTGCTCATTTCGGCATAGAAGGGAACAGGCTCGGGACGGGCAGCGGCAACGTCCATGAGAATTCTTCCTGCGGTGCGTGAACCGGTAAATCCTCCCGCTTTCACCATAGGATGCTTCATCAATGCGGCGCCAATTCGTGATCCGCTGCCGAATAGCAGTGAGAAGACGCCTTCGGGAAGGCCAGACTCGCGAACGCTTTGCCGAATGGCGTGTCCTACCAGTTCGCTGGTGCCGGGATGCGCCGCGTGAGCTTTTACAATGACTGTATTTCCTCCCGCGAGCGCGGATGCCGTGTCACCTCCCGCCACCGAAAACGCCAAAGGAAAGTTGCTCGCGCCGAACACTACAACCGGCCCAAGCGGGCGGAGCAGCGAGCGGATATCTGGTTTCGGCAGAGGCTTTCTTTCGGGATCGGCGCGATCAATCCGCGCATTCACCCACGAGCCTTCTTCCGCGACTTGCGCGAACAATCGCAGCTGCGCGCACGTGCGCACAGTCTCACCCTGCAGGCGTGCTGGTGGTAAAGCGGTTTCCTGTCCGGCTCGCTCGATGATTTCCTCCGCGACCGATTCAATGTTGGAGGCGATCGTTCGCAAGAAGGCCGCCCGCTGCCGACCTGGTGTCATCCGGTACGTTTCAAATGCATCCGCCGCGAGGCGTGCCGCCAAATCAACTTCTTCGGCCGTGGCTGGAATGAATCCGGGCTGCAAGGATTCGCCAGTGGCCGGATTCGCAGCATACAGAGGTTTTTCGTTCCCGGAGCCTTCACGAAAGCCGATCAGTGATCGACCTGAGAGTTTCGCCAACGACCCTAGCATGTCTTTATCCCTGTCCTGTGAACGCGTACTCACGCGCAATTTGTGGACGCAATCGCAATGCGTCGCGAATCACTTTGACTGCTTGTTGCAATTCGCTGCCTGCCAATTCCAGACGTGGCGGACGCACGCGGGAATTTCCAATCTTGAGTTCAGCCTGAACTAGCTTGATGAGTTGCACGAAATTCGGGACGGTATCCATCCGCAGCAAGGGCAGAAACCACCGGTACAACTCGAAAGCTTTCTCTTTGTCACTATTGATTGCGAAGTTAAACAAGTCCACCGCTTCACGGGGAAGAGCGTTGGCTAGGCCTGCAACCCAACCGGTCGCCCCCACTCCTACAGCTTCCAGTACCGCATCATCAACGCCAACCAGAATCCCCAACCTTCCATCCAGCAACGCCCGAATGGAGGAAACGCGTCTTACATCGGCGCTCGATTCTTTGACTGCCTGTAAGTTTTCGTGCTCCGCAGCCAATTCGTAAATCTGCTCCGGCAGGAAGTCCGTTCCGTAGGCAATCGGATTGTTATAGAGCATGCAGGGGAGAGACGTAGCCTGGAAGATCGCGGCAACATGCGTTCTCATTTCTCGCCAGGTTCCCCGATAAACATACGGCGGCAGCACCATCAGGCCATCGCATCCGAGTTGGGCCGCAGCCTTCGCCAAAGCGATCGCTTCAGCTGTGGTCAGAGAAGAAACCGAAGCCAACACTGGGCTGCGACCTTTCACCGCCGCAATGCACGTGCGCAGAATCTGCAACTTCTCGTCAAAAGTCAGAGTCGCGCCTTCGCCTAGCGATCCCAGAGCCACGATTCCCGTGCAGTCGTTGTCCAGCAGCCAATTGCAATGCTTCGCCATGAACTCGTGATCGATGCTCAGATCTTCTCGGAAACACGTCGTAATCGCAGGCATGACGCCGTTCCAATTCATCTCAAGCCTCCTGGTGTTCGTTCACCGCTGCGACTCCCGGTATTCCGGTAAGGCTACCAACACGTACAGGGAAGACCGGTGGCCGGACTGAGTCCGGATTCCATCGAAAAAGAAACTGAACTGCTGGACCGCAAACTCGACCCTGGCATGCACCCATGCCGCACCGCGTGTGCAATTTCGCGGATCGCCAATTGGAATGCTGCTCTAACTGGGAATATAAAACATCTTCGCATCGACAAATAATCGTATTCGCGGCAGGCAGCTTCCTAAGTTCAGGTCTAAGACGGAATGTTCGATCCAGCGTCCGCGCAAACCGTCGCGCCCTCTCCCGCGCTGAGAATAAACCTCGAGCCTTTTCTGGACGACCAGCGGCCGTAAGCCCGGCGATCTCTCCTTCAACGAGCGAAAGTTCTACTCCTCCGATGCTGGTTGGTTCACCTGCGCAGTAGACTGCATCGACTGTAGTCTGCTGATACCTGTCGACCTGAACGTAATCGCCATCCAGTCGACATCCCAGTAACTGCGGCAACTCAGTATTGGGGACGAGATGAAATCCGAAAGCGAGATAGTCGCAATCGATCCGTTCTGGTTTCCCGTTGCGCGAGACCGTCACACTCTCGAGATTCTCGGTTCCGAGAGCCGAGGTTGGCCAGCAATTTGTGGCAACCGGAATCCCCGCCAGTTCCCGTTTCAGGTGCACGGCCTGAGCGATCTTTTTCGGGTGGACGATCAGCGACAATGCAAACTCCGCGAGACTGCTCCACGATGCCTGTTCGCAGATGATTGGTACGACGGCGCCGTTTTTTCGAAGGTAGGCGGCTACGGCGAGCAGCAACGGTCCGGTGCCGGCAATGACCACACGTTTTCCGCGAATCGGAAGTCCGCCTTTGACCATCGCCTGCAAACCCCCGGCGCCGAGCACATTGGGCAAAGTCCAGCCGGGAAAAGGTAGAAATCGCTCACGAGCCCCGGTAGCCAGAACGAGCTTTTTGTAGCGCAGTTCGACGAGATCGTCAGTTCCTTCGGCAAGCAGAACGCCTGGCTCTGGCTGGGCGAAAACTCTTTTCCCGCACAGCACCGTGACGCTCGACTGCTTCAGACGCCTGAACCATTCCGAAGCTTCATTCGAGCTGTCTTCGTCGGAGACGCCGCGCCAGATTTGTCCTCCCACGGCGGTGTTGTCGTCTACAATGCCGACGCGAACGCCGCATTCCGCCGCGCGCACGGCAGCGGCAATCCCAGCGGGACCACCTCCAACGACCAGAACTTCAAAATCGATTTGTAAGTTCCTACTCATCAGTTGTAACTAGCATCCCCGGCTCGCAAAGACACTGGCAACTTCGACAGTGAGACACGCCGTTGATCGCAACACGGCATTCGAAGCAGTTTCCCATCCCGCACAAAGGACCTCTCGGTTCTCCACGGACTGATCTTCGAAACGATTTGCCTGCGATCAGAATTGCTGCAGCCACTGTGGTTCCAGACGCAACGGATACAGCCGCTCCGTTTACCGTGAGTTTGATCGCATCAGACATGAGCACATTCTTTCGCCGTTCGAGAGGGCAAATAAGGCTCGATTGGAATCTCCGGATTCACGCCCGTGATCTGATCCACCAGAATTCGCGCTGTTCCCAGAGAAGTTGTGATTCCCAATCCTTCGTGGCCGGTTGCTAGGAATAGAGAGCCATCTCCCTTCCAGGGACCGATGAGCGGCAACTTGTCAGGGGTGGCAGGTCGGAACCCGGTCCATGTTCTCAGTGCCGACAACTTTGCGAGAGCGGGCATGTACTGCTCAGCTCGCTTCAGCATACGCGCCAAAATCGCCTGATCCACTTCTTTGTGCTCGGCGCCATACTGCCTTGATGAGCCGATCAGAATCTGTCCAGTGCGGCGCGGCTGAACATTAAAGGCAACGGAGTCGCTGGAAATGGTGTGTGCGTTTTTCAGATAGCCAAGCTCGACAAGTTGATGTCGCAAAAATCCGGGATAACGGTCGGTGATTACGAGGTGACCTTTGCGCTTTTTCACCTCGATGCCCGGGGTCAGATCCGGAGCGGACGCTCCGGTTGCATTGATAATGATCTTCGCCGCAAACTCTTTCGCGTCGGACAGTCGAACTCTGCTCTGCTTGATCTCCGCAACAGCTGTACCGAGGTAGAGACTGGCACCCCGCTCTTGCGCACGCGTCAGAAGGAAGCGGGCGGCGCATGGCGGATAAAGCACGGCATCTTCCACCACGAGAAGTCCTCCGGCCATCCCGCCGCGCAAGTTCGGTTCGAGTCGTTGCACGTGCTCCGGGTCCAGCACTTCCGTTGGAACCCTTCGTTCCCTGTAATATTCGTGTTTGCGCCGGACCTCCGTCATCTCCTCTTCATCGGCAGCAACCCAGATGGTCCCACATGGCTCGAATTCAACGTCTTCCGGTAATTCTTCTGCGAGGTTGTTCCACAATTTCTGTGAGTAGCGGGTCAGCGCGAATTGCGCTTCCGAGTCGTCCATCACGACGATGTGTCCCATTCCCGCGCCGGTCGTGCCTCCCCCAATCACATCGCGATCCAACACCGCGACTTTCATGCCGCGCTTGGCACATTCGTACGCGCACGCGGCACCAACAATTCCTGCCCCAACGATCACGACGTCATACGCTGCGTTGTTCATAGGCGGATCAGGGACGAATTCCCATGCAGAACGGGTCCTGCGGATTCAGTATCAGCTCAGCCTCGGCATTCACAAAAGCCGTCCCTTAATACTGGGATAGATCTTGCCGTCTTGCACTCGCACGCTGCCCTCGAACACGCTGCCCACAATGCTCTCCTGTTTCCAGACCTGCCCAGGCTTTATTTTTCCGTCAGCGTACAAGCAGGCCAACTTGGCGCTGGTGCCCGTTCCGCAGGGAGATCGATCGTATGCCTTCCCTGGACAGAGCACGAAATTCTTGCTGTCTACTCCCGGTAGATGCGATGCGCCGAACAACTCGATATGATCGACTTCCTTTCCGTTGTCGCCAGCAATTCCATGTTTCGGCAGTGCTTGTCTGATTGCCCAGGTGAACGCGGTCAAGGTTTCGATGTTTTGCAGGGTCAATTCCAATTCGTGGTCGCGGACGAGAAAAAACCAGTTTCCTCCCCAGGCCACATCGCCGCACACTCTTCCGTATCCCGGCACGTCGACTTCCACGCTGGCAGCTTGGCGATAACTCGCCACATTGTTTACCGTCACGTCTCCGCTCTCGGACAAGACAGCGCTGACCTCTCCGACCGGTGTTTCGATCCGGTGCGTGCCTGGAGCAAGTCGCTTCATGTAAGCCAGCGTAGCTATTAATCCGATCGTGCCATGCCCGCACATGCCCAGATATCCGACATTGTTGAAGAAGATCACGCCCGCCGAGCAAGTGGGATCGACTGGTTCACAGAGCAAAGCGCCGACGATGACATCCGATCCTCGAGGCTCGGATACAACGGCGGAGCGAAACCCATCGTGCTCGCGACGAAACCGCTCAAGACGTTCAGCCAGCGGTCCAGTCCCCAGATCTGGTCCGCCACTGATCACGAGTCTTGTTGGCTCACCTCCGGTGTGCGAGTCGATGACCCGAACCTTTCCGTATGCAGCTGTCATTCCACTTAGCTCGATCATCCGGATCTACGCAGCGACTGGGTTCGCGTTGAGGTAATTCTCGATTTCGAGGATCTCATCTTTGCTCAGCCGAAATTCGGCCGACCTCACAATCTGCTTCGCCTGCTCAGCAGATCGCATGCCCACGATCGCTCCAGTCACGACCGGGTCACGCAAGGTCCACGCAATCGCGATTTCGCCGGGCGTTCGTCCGTGACGGTCTGCAATGCTACGTAGCACTTCGACGAGTCCCAGATTCCGACTGAGCAGAGGTTCCTGGAAGCTGATCGTTCTTGGCCGGAAATCGTCCGGCGGCAACGATGCAATCCGCTCCCGCGTCATCTTTCCAGTTAACAAACCCGATTTCATAGGCGCATAGACAATGACGCCGATGTTTCGCTCCCGGCAATACGGAAGAACTCGCTTTCTCGATGTCGCGGGTCACAATGTTGTAGTTCGGCTGCAACGACGTAATCGGAGCAATCGCTTCTGCCCGCTTCATTTGTTCCACGTTGAAGTTCGAGACTCCGATAGACCGGACCTTTCCTTCCTTTTTCATTTCCACCAGCGTTCGCCATCCTTCCTCAATGTCGGGGTCCGGCTGCGGCCAATGAATCTGATAAAGATCGATCACGTCCACCTGAAGGCGCCTCAGACTTGCCTCCAGTTCATTACGCAGAGACGCAGGTTTGAGGCTGTAGCCGATCTCGCCCTTTTCGTTCCACACCCGGCTGCATTTGGTGAAGACGTAAGGACGTTGTGCTAGCCCCTTGATGGCTCTGCCGACGACTTCTTCCGAGTGGCCCAAGCCGTAAACAGCAGCAGTATCGATCCAGTTCACCCCGTCATCGAGCGCCGTGTGAATGGCTGCGATGGACGCGTCGTCATCCTGTTTTCCCCATGAGAACGCCCATTGGCCGCCACCCATGGCCCATGCGCCGACCCCGATCGAGAGTGATCTTTAAATCCGAGTTACCTAAGTTTCGAGTTTGCATAAGTATCTGAAATGATTTTAGACCGGCCAGAGGAGATACGCGAAGAGGCTGTATTTGCGATTGCTGGCTAACAAACAAGGGGGCCGGGGCTGTCAGAAATGAGAACGCAATGAACCACACTGCGCTTATTGCTCAGGCGCTGAATTCACCAGGATTGTGGATGCCTACTCTCTGCAGAACGCCGGCGGTGGCCCAGTTGCATTGGTCCATACCTATTGGTAAACGGAGTGTATAAACCACTCAGTGATGCCGTTCCGCAAGTTGAACGGATCCTAAAAACGGCGATCCGTCTCAGGACGCACTCGGAATAAAGCTTCTAATCCGCGGCCATCCCCTGAGCCTCAGTTTCCACGGCTGACGGCAATGGGTCCGAGTCGAACTTCTCGCGCTCGTAACTGAGCTTCCAATGCGGCGAGTTGCGCTTCAATGTCTTGCTCGGCTTTTCGCTTACGGATCACTTCCTCGCGATAGCGCCGGAGGAAATAGTCGATGGTCTCAATGCGAATCCTGATCGAACCTGACGGCTTATTCTCGTCGAGGTCCTTGAAACAAAAATACGGCGTGCCCGACTGCTCGATAATCCCTTCGATGACTCCGTAAATCGGAGCGTCATGGCCGCACTTGAAGCTGGAAATCTCCAGCGCTACCAGATTCGGGTGCCGAGCCGTAAACTTCGCCGCCCACACCTTGTGGTTTGTGCTGCACGAATACGAATTCTTCCAGGCATCCGTGATATCCAAGGGGCTGCTGATAACGCCGGCGCGTACCTCCTCACCAAACAGCCGTTCGAGCAGATCGTCGTCAAGTGGCAAAGTATTCTGCGAGAAGATCGGGTAGCCGAGTTTCTGGAACTCATCCAGGATCTCGTGATTCAATCCCGGATCGTGGTGATAGGGACGCCCCAGCATCACGATGCCGATGCGATCCTCACGCTCGAGTTGATCAAGGACCTGCCGGGCCCGTCCGCGAATTCCGGCCTCGTAATCTTTCAATGCCGCAAATCCTGATTCGATCGCTCGGTCGTTTTCTTCCTGCGACAGCCCGAGCACAGGTTGAAATGCTTGCAGCATCTGATGAGCGAACAGCTTTCGGTCGGCAAAATTGAGCACTGGATCGATGTACTTCACGTTGTGTTCGGCAAAGACATCGTTCTCTTTCGTGAACGCGGCCTTCACCGTCTCTGGCGTTGCGGTAACCGTCGGGCACGCGTTTGCGGCGACGATCTTCACCAGTGGCGAATGCAGCACGTCATACATCGGGAAGAAAATCGCGTCGAGTGGTTTTTTTCGATGTTTCTCCTGAATCAGGTTGTAGACGTGCGAGATCCCAATCTTTGCGGGGAAGCAAGGGTCGATCGCGCCACGGCTGGCTCCGGCCCGATACAGTTCGGAGCTCGTATAGTCCGAGTAGATGATGTTCTCGGGTTGAACCCCCAGGCTCTCAAAGTACGCGTTGAACAGCGGCGCATACGTATAGATGTTCAGCACGCGCGGGATACCGATACGTACTTTCCCGCGGTTCTCCATAAGCGCGCGGCGTTCCTTGTCACCCTTTTTCCATCCAGCCCAGGCGCGAGTTGGCAGCGGATCGGCCACACTCTTCGCATTCGTCGGCCGAAAGACTTCTTTCGACGCATAGTCGACAAAATTCGGATGTTGCGCCCGAATGGAATCGAGTCCAGCTTTGATCCCCTTCATGTCATTGATATCTTCGACTGTACCTTTCTCGCAGGTCGCGATGATCAAGCGTTGCTCGCCGTGCATCAGCGGAACCTCTGTAACCTTCTGGATGGGCACAAAGCTGAGGTCGTTCTTCGGCTGCGTCCGGATGTCGATAAACGTTCGCAGGCAGTCGTTCTTGCAGAAATGGCAACGAGTATCTTCGTTGCGCGTCGTGCGGTATTCGATCTTGCGAACCGCGTCGAGTCCAACAAACGTTGTCTTCTGTCCATTGCGCCAGAGCCGCAGGGATTCTTGCGCTGCCCCGATCGCCCCGGATTCTCCGCAGTGCTCATGCACAATAATTTCGGGCTGTTTGCCGGTCGCTCTGAAACTGTTGCGGATGAAATCGACTTCCGCCTTTACGACCGCCAAGTTGTTTTGCGTTCCGCCTTGCAGGACAAAACGCGACCCGAGCGCAGCGAGATTCGGAATGCTGGCGACGTACAGGAAAACGTTTTTCGGTAGTACCGCTGCTAACCCAGCAAGGATTTCTTCGGCACGCCAGCCTTGCCGCTGGAAATTGACGATATCCGACTGCATGAATACGGCGCAGCCGTAGCCAAAAACTGGCATGGCCTGGGCCGAAAACGCCAGATCGGCGTATTGGTTAACGCTCAGTCCAAATCCCTCGGCCGTGGATTGCAGGAAATATCCATTTCCCGCCGAGCATTGCGTGTTCAGCTTGAAATCTTTCACCCGGCCGTTGTGCAGGATAATGATCTTGATATCCTGACCACCGACATCCACGATCACGTGGGGATCTTCATAGAACTTCAAGTGCCGATTCCGTGTGTGCAACTGTTTCCACGAGTGCCACATCGGCGTTGAGAACGTCTTTCAAAATATCCTTGGCATATCCAGTGGTTGCGACTCCGAGCACTTCCAGTTTCGCGTTCTGCTTTTCTACCTGCCCGCGGAGGTTCTCGAACATCTCGATCGTGTCTTGAATCGGATTGCCATTCGAAAGCTGATACGACTTGCACAGGATGTCCCCGTTTTCATCAAGTAATACAGCTTTGGTCGAGGTGGACCCGCCATCAACCCCGATGAAGCCGCCAACTGTGGTGCCACTCTGGAAGGCCGCCGGATTAAACTTCGGTCGTCGATAGGCTTCCTTAAAGACTTCGAGGTCATCAGGTTTCTCGACAAGTGCCTTGCCGCCGGACTTAGCCTTCTCTTCCTGGCGCCCGAATTCAATATAGTGAACCAGTTTCTCGTATCCGCAATAGCAGCCGATGCAGTCATCTTCGCTGCGTCCGAACTCGACTGCGCCCAACGCTGCGAAGTACTGTGCATTTTGCGGGACCTTGATCAGATCTTCGGGCTTGGCGCCATCCGGGATTTGAACTTTTCGTTCCTGCCACATCCGCGGGATGTTAGCCTGCCACGCCTCTCGCATTCCCCGGATAAAGGTATTCGGTCCGCCAAGCAGCAGCACGTGCGGCCGCAGCGTATGTCCGCGAGTGAGAACGCTAAGGTTCTGCAGTACGATTGCCTCGAACAGCGAAGCCATTAATTCGTCCGGAGGCGTACCCACCTTTTGTAGGCCATTGATGTCGGTCTCGGCAAAAACCCCGCACTTGCCTGCGACTTTGTGCAGCTTGATGCCGTGATATTTTTGTTCCGCCAGAAGTTCTGTAGGAATTTTAAGTTTCGCGTTGATCTTGTCGATGACAGCGCCCGTCCCACCGGCGCACTTGTCGTTCATGGATGGAATTTTCTTCTTGCGTCCGGTCTCGTTATCGTCTTTGAAAACAATGATCTTTGCGTCCTGCCCGCCGAGTTCAATCACCGAATACACTTCGGGATGCAGCTTTTCGACGGCAAGCGAAACCGCAGTCACCTCCTGCACAAACTTCGCGCTGATCTGGTCTGCGATGCCGGTTCCACCAGACCCGGTCAGGAACATCCGCGTGTTGTGGCGGTTGATCCCAACTTCAGCTTCCATGCGCTTGAGGAATTCCAGCGTTTTTTCCGGCTGCTTGGTTTCGTGGCGCTGGTAATCCTGCCAGAGCACTTCGTCTGATTTCGCTTCAACCACCACGGCCTTTACCGTGGTTGAGCCCACGTCCAGTCCAACCAGGAACTGAATCTGATGGTCGCGGCCATGGTGCGCATGCCGCACCTGCTGGATCGATGGAGCCGGCGGATCAATTGGAGCAATCTGGATTAGTTGTGGGCCCTTATGATCATGCATGAATTCTCTCCGTCAGAAAACGAAACTACACCGCTGAGAGCACAGAGTTCGCCGAGACAAACAATAAAGACGAGTCCTTCTGCGTGCTCGGTGATCTCGGCGGTAATTGCCTTTAGTCGCCGGACATCGCCGGAACTGTCTCTACGCGGACTTTCGATCTTTTCCGGAATCGCGTGTCCTTGTCGATACGGTCGCTAACATGCAGAACGAACTGCGCGGCCGTCCCTGCAACGCCTTCACGATGCGGCACTTGATAGAAGGGACGTTTCAGTTCCGGATGCTCATCAATGTAGTCGCGAATCTGAGCCATCGTTTTGCCCGTCGACTTCAGACACTGTTCAAACTCAGCCTTGGCTTTCACCTTGGCCTCGCCGAGCGCCATCTGCACTCTGCTGTGCGCATTGACCTCGCCTTCTCCGGAAGTCTCGATTGGCAGGAAGATCATATCTTTGAACTTGTTGATTACGGCGGATTGGACACCATCCGACTGCGATGACGGCATGCATCCGAACGGCTTCAATGCCAGCACCATGTGACACATTTTGTGCACCGTGTAGTAGACATTCTTTCCCACTTCCAGATGTCCTTCACCGCCGCGGGCGAACTGGTTGTAGAACGGATTGGCCAAGTCAGCCAATTCTTTCTGTGGCGCGAGATGGTGAGTGATCCCACCCATATTCTTGGCAGTCCGGTGATAGAAGAAACCCCACATCCGCTCCCCGGCTCCAATTCCCCAGAGTTTCTTGCGCAGTCCGATGTAGTTTGCGAACTGCTTCTTGATCTCATACCACTCTGGATTGCGATGCGGACGATTGACCGGCCACTTTGCGATGGCATGCGCTTTAGCCTGATACATCAAATAGGCCACCCACGTCGCGATCGGCTCAACCAGTACCTGCGCACCCTCGCGCTCAAGAAAATCGAACATATGGAAATTCCCATCACCCTCTGTGAGCTGCGCCCAGAACTCGCCGGTGATCTTTACAAGTGGCTTCACGCGTGTGCGGTCCACTTCAATGGAATCCATCTTCGCGCGTGCATTCGCGAGTGCATTCAGATAGTCCTTGCCCCACATGTGCTCATGCCATTTGCCGAACACGTTGAAGGTGTTTCGTAGAATTTTGTTGTTTTTGAATTTCGGCTTCGCCCAGTCGGGTGCGCTCTTCTCGATTTCGAATGCCTTGCGATTCCTCAGGTCCTCGCAGAGTCCGTCGACCATCTCGCGGAAAACGCGATCGGTCTCACCCTTGTTCGCTTCGTAGGGACGAATCTGATAGATCAGGTCGTTGATGACGTCGCCCAGATGCATAGCATTGAGCATGCCGAAGCCGAAATCGATGGAGAACTTGAGACCGGGCTCTCCCGAGGCAGCCTTAATGCCGTCGCTGTCTTTGAAGAGCAGAACTCGGAAGCCATCAAAGCCAGCGTTCTTCAACGCGAAGCGATACTCCGCCTCATACATGCCGAAGCGGCATGGCCCGCAAGATCCAGCGGTAAAGAAAACATAGTTGTCAAGAATCTGCTGGCGCGACAGACCTTCTTTTTCCAGAAATTGCAGATACTGCACCAGATTGCCGACGGTGAAATACGTCGGATTGCACTGGCCGTTGTTCCCGAATTCCTTACCGATCTGGAATGCAGGCACGTCGGGAACGGGAATCTTTTCGCACCTGTAGCCGCAGCCTTGGAAGACTGCTCGAATCAAGTCCTCGTGCTTCCACGTGAAGCCACCAAACAAGATTGTGGTGTGCGGCCTCTGCTCGGCCGTAAACGCCCGCTCTACGGGACGATGAAAGTGGTTGGGCTGGTCAAGACCGGCGATCTTGCGCAAACGCGCGCGCTCTGCCTCGAGCCGCTGCTTGATCTCCAATTCGTTTTCAATCTGGATGAAATTCGTCGCCATATCTTCCTCCGGCGGTGCTATTAAATGGGGGATATTCCCGGAATTACTCGTGGAAGGTGTCGTGAAAGTAGGGAATCAGTACGAGTCAACGAGGCGGGAGCGCAAGGACTAGCACTTCTCTTGCCGACTTCGAACCTGCCGCTGTACTGCATCCGAACTCCGAAGGATAAGCGGTTGGGGCCGAGTCCCGGGCGCAAAGTGCACTCAAGCCCAGACTAGAAACTTCGGTTACTAATCCGTTCTCGCTTAGAGACGGATCGCTAGAGAGGCGGTTGCCTCGGTTTTTCTCCCCAAGCAGAGGTGGCAAAAACTTCCGATAAACTTTCTTTTAGCAGAAAGCCGGCTTTTCGACAAGAACGGAAAAGCGATGCAAGCGATGCAGATTTCTGATAGACCGAAATGGGTATTCGGTTGTAAGCCTTTTGGCAATCTAAACACCGACCGCTTGGCCTCGCCAGCCACTTTCATTGCGTGCAACTGCGGCGCGCAATCTTCTGATTTCCCGTAGGATCGCCCACAAATCATTTAGAATTTCTGCGATTTAAGGGGGCGTTTCGGGAAATAACGATTTTCCACGTTCCTGCTTGTTCGCAGGATTAAAACACCCCACTGCAAGAACTCTTCATGTCAGACCTCGCGATCAGACCGAAGTCCCAATGCATGTGGGATCTGGTAAGTCTTGGCGAGGTCATGTTGCGCCTTGACCCCGGTGCCGAACGCATTTCTACTGCCCGCCATTTTCGCGCGTGGGAAGGCGGAGGCGAATACAACGTCGCCCGTGGCCTTCGGCGATGCTTCGGTCTGGAAACGGCGGTTGTTACGGCACTGGCCGACAATCCCATCGGTCGACTTGTCGAAGATCTCATGCTGCAAGGCGGCGTTTCTCAGAAGTACGTTCGTTGGGTTCCTTACGACGGCATCGGACGCACCGTCCGCAACGGCTTGAATTTCACGGAGCGCGGCTTCGGAATGCGCGCCGCGGTCGGTTGCTCCGATCGTGGACACACGGCCGCTTCTCAGCTGCAACCTGGCGACATCGACTGGCAGCAGATTTTCTCAAAAGACGGAACCCGATGGTTCCATACCGGGGGAATTTTCTGTGCGCTTTCTGAAACGACTCCGCTGGTCGCTGAGGAGGCGATGAAAGCTGCCAAACAGTCTGGGGCAATCGTGTCGTACGATTTGAACTACCGGGCCTCGCTCTGGAAATCTATTGGGGGAAAGCCGAAAGCGCAGGAAGTCAATCGTCGCTTAGCCCCGTACGTCGATGTCATGCTCGGCAACGAAGAAGACTTCACTGCGGCGCTCGGATTTTCCGTCTCCGGTCTGGATGAGCATCACTCCAACCTCGACTCCGCCGGTTTTAAGAAGATGATTGAAGCCGTGGTAAGGGAATATCCTTCGATGGCCGTGATTGCGACAACGCTTCGACATGCCAAAACTGCGACCCGAAACGATTGGGGAGCGCTGTGCTATCACAATGGCCGGTTCTACGAAGCACCAGTTCGCGAGGATCTCGAAATCTACGACCGCGTCGGTGGCGGCGACTCGTTTGCGTCTGGCCTGATTTATGCATTCCTCTCCGGCAAAGATCCGCAGTGGGCCGTCGAGTGCGGCGCGGCACATGGGGCGTTGGCAATGACGACTCCCGGCGACACAACTATGGCGACGTTGTCCGAAGTTTTGCAGGCAATGACATCTCGCACCGCCCGAATTGAACGCTAGAAGCGAGGTTCTATGGCCACGGAACTCAGTATTGAAGATGTAATTCGCAGGATTGGCGAAATCGGAATCATTCCCGTGGTCAGAGCCTCATCCGTCGACGAAGCCAACCGTGCGGTCGAGGCCATCTGTGCCGGCGGTATTCCCGTCGTAGAGATCACGATGACCGTCCCCAACGCCGTCTCTGTCATCCGCGAACTCGTGCAACGTCGTGCGGGCGATGTTCTCATTGGGGCGGGGACGGTGACGAATGCCGATCAGGCCGAATCGTGCCTCAGGGCTGGAGCACAATTTCTGGTGAGTCCCGGTCTCGCAATTTCGGTGCTCTCCGTCGCTCGAGCCAACGCCAAACTCGCGATTCCCGGCGCCCTCACCCCTACCGAACTGATGAATGCCCAGGATCACGGTGCACGGCTGGTGAAGATCTTTCCTTGCGGAAATGTGGGCGGACCCAAGTATCTGAAATCACTGAAAGCGCCGTTCCCGCACGCCTCGTTGATTCCGACCGGCGGCGTCAACGCCACAAATGCTGCCGAATTTATTGCAGCCGGCGCATTCGCGCTTGGGGTTGGTGCGGACTTGGTCGATGTCTTTGCACTGCGAGAAGGGAATTTGGAGAAAATCTCTACCGCAGCGCGCGAACTAGTGGATGCTGTCTCATCCGCCAGAGCATCGCTCCGGAGCAAGAAAGCATCCTGAGTTCCTACTGATTTACGCCGCTGGCCAGAACTCCCCCGTCGACCGGCAAGATTGTGCCCGTCACAAAACTGGCCGCATCCGATGCCAGGAAAACCGCTGCTCCGACCAATTCTTCGAGTTCGCCGAACCGGTTCATCGGGGTCCGCATTATGACTTCTTTGCCTCGTCCCGTGCCCACCAGAAGCTTCTCGCTGAGCGGTGTCCGAAAATATCCAGGAGCTATCGCGTTCACGCAAATGCCATACTTGGCCCATTCCACAGCCAGCGACTTGGTCAGCGATGCGAGTCCGGATTTGCTCGCGCTGTAGGCGGCTACTTCAAAGAGCCCGAGGAACGATCCCATCGACGCAATGCTGATGATCCTTCCGTACTTCCGATCAATCATGTGCCGCCCAAACACCTGACAGGTGCGGAGCATTCCGGTCAGATTCGTATCCAGAATCCGAGTCCAGTCTTCTTCGGGATAATCCACGGTGGGGGCGCGCTTGGTGATTCCTGCCGCGTTTACAAGGATGTCGACTTTGCCGAACGCTTGCAGACAGGCCTGCAGCAGTTTCTCTAAGGATGCTCGATCTGCCACATCGCACGTGACCCGCAGCGTCTTCCGCCCGAGCCCTTCAATGTCGTTGGCGAGGGAATTCACCAACTCCATCCGCCGCGCGCTCGACACCACATCTGCGCCGCCTTCCGCCAGCCCAAGAGCAATCGTCCGTCCGATTCCCGAGCTTCCTCCCACGACTACAGCCACCTTACCTGCCAAATCTAGTTTCTTGTACATAGCCCCTCGATTGATACCAACGCCAAGCGCTACCAGTTAAACATCGTGCCATCCAGTTTTCGGTTTACCGGGAGGTACGCGCGTTCATAGGGAAACTTCGCAGCCAGTTTCTCGTCATAATCGACACCCAACCCCGCTGCATCGCCGGGATGCAAGTAGCCGTTTGCGAACGAATACGCATGCGGAAAGACCTCGTCTGTCTCCTTGGTATGCCGCATATATTCCTGAATGCCGAAATTATTGATGGCAATATCAAAGTGCAGTGCCGCCGCCATCGCCACCGGGGAAAGATCCGTCGCACCGTGGCTTCCCGTACGCACGTGATAGATCTCCGCCAGCGCTGCAATCTTCTTCAAATGCGTGAGCCCACCGCTGTGAACTACCGTCATGCGTAGGTAATCGATCAGTTGCTCCGTGATCAGAATGTGTGCGTCCCACACGGCATTGAAGACCTCGCCCACGGCTAGTGGTGTCGTGGTGTGCTTGCGCACGATCCGGAATCCTTCCTGCAACTCCGCAGCAACCGCATCTTCCAACCAGAACAGATGGTAGGGCTCCAGACTCTTCCCCAATCGCGCCGCTTCAATCGGCGTCAATCGGTGATGAACGTCGTGTAGCAGATGCAAGTCATCGCCAAACTTCAGACGCAACACCTCAAACAATTTCGGTACATGCAGCAGATATTTTTCTGTGGACCACGAATTCTCCGGGGGCAGGCCCTTTTCCGCGGGCTCATAGAACAACTTGTCTGCCGCGACTCCATAAGTCGAAGGCAGTCCCGGAATTCCCGTCTGTGCCCGCACCGCGAGATAGCCCTTCTCTTTGTACTTCGCGACCTCATCGGCGGTCTCTTCGATATCGCGCCCGTTAGCATGCCCGTATACCAGAACTCCGGTGCGACTCTTACCGCCGAGCAGGTTGTAAACCGGAGTGTTGAGTGCTTTCCCTTTGATATCCCAGAGCGCCATGTCGACGGCGGCAATCGCCGTCATCGTCACTGGGCCGCGCCGCCAATATGCACCGCGATAAAGGTATTGCCACACATCCTCGGTCTGTGACGGATCTCGCCCAATCAAGCAGGGAATCAAGTGATCGGTAAGATACGACGCAACGGCCAACTCCCGCCCGTTCAAGGTGGCATCGCCGAGCCCGTAGGTTCCCTGATCTGTCCAGATCTTGAGCGTTACGAAGTTTCGCCCCGGACACGAAACGAACACTTTGGCATCCGTGATTTTCACGCGGTCTCCTCAGTACGACACACGAGTGTAACGAAACCTCAGATTCGGCGCACCAGCCCCTGCTCTGTAGCTTTTGTATTGCGAATCAGAAACAGGACCAGAATCATCCCGATAAAGGGGACGATCCCAGCCAAGATCACGATGGGATCGAACGCATGCGTACCCGCGCCTTGCCGGGCATCGGAAACATAGCCAATCAGTTTGAAAGCTACGATCGTTCCAAGCCCCGTGCCCGTTCCTCCCAGCCCGCTGACCGACGCCACGGAATCGCTCGCAAACAGATCCGATGGCAGCGTGTTTGCCATGATCGTGAATCCCGCGTACGTGAAAGTGACAATTGCGAACAGAAATGCGATGACATAGAGATTCGTGGTGAAGATTGTGAAGATCAGCAGCGTCATTCCGATGCCGCCGTAAATAATCGGTACTTTGCGCGCCCATCCCAGCGATACTCCCCGCCGCACCAGATAGCCGGATAACCACCCGGCGAAGAAGCTGCCTACATCGGCGGCAATAAACGGAATCCATACCGCAATCAAGCCGCTCTTGAGTTCGATTCCTTTTGCGACAAGGTAAATCGGAAACCACTCCGTAATGAAGAAGAACACTGGATCCGTGAACGTCTTGGCTATGATCGTTCCCCAAGTCTGCGGCAGCTTCAGCAGATCGCTCCAGGGAATCCGAACGTGGTCCTCGTGCGCTGGTTGCGATTCTCGCTTGTCAGCCGCAATCATCTCGCGCTCGGCCGACTGATTCGGTTATGATTTTCCGGTGAGTAATATAGCCATCGCCACAGAATCAGCCACAGAAATCCCAACACACCGGGGACGGCGAAGGCTGGACGCCAGCCCCAACGAAAGTAAATCCACAACACGATAAACGGCGCGACTGCACCGCCGATGGACGACCCGCTATCGAATAGCGCTGTGGCTAAGGCGCGCTCGCGCTTCGGAAACCACTCCGCTACCGCCTTCGTGGCCGCCGGCCAGTTCGCCGACTCGCCCGCCCCGAGAAGAAAACGAAAGGTTGCAAAGCTGTAAAATCCCCGGGCCAGTGATGTCGATATGGAAACGATCGAATACCAGATCACCGTCAGCGTCAGTCCGCGCCGCGTTCCGACACGATCCATCAGCCTGCCGAATACACTCTGCCCAATCGAATACGCCACGCGAAACGCAATCGCCAGATTCGCGTAGTCGGTATTTGTCCAGTGATATTCAACTTTGAGGTAAGGGGCAAGTAGGGAGAGCGTCTGCCGGTCGATGTAGTTGATGACCGTGGAAGCAAACAGCAGTCCGCCGATCCACCAGCGCAACGACGAAATCGGCTTCTTCGTGTTCTCCATGTGTGGGATAGATGTTGAGCTGACCGGCGTTGAATCGACGTTAACCTAAGGTCCGACCGTCACCTGCCCTCGCTGATTCAATCTGCTCCGCAACTCGGGTCCCAACTGCGAGGCAGAGTCTTCGTCGAGGAAGAGGGCTGTATTCGGATGCTTGCGCAAAATCGAGGCTGGAGCCGAGGAGCGAATTTCTCCCTCCAGGCAGATCTGCACCGCCTTTGCCTTGCGCTCATCCGGAACAACCGCGACGATTTCTCGCGCTTTCATGATCTGCCGCGGAGACATGGAAATCGCGCGTGTGGGTACTTGCGAAACATCAGCGAACCAGCCCTCACCGACTTGCTGCCGGCGGCATGCTTCATCCAAGTCCAGCACGATATAAGAGTCTTCCGTTTCGAAATCTGCAGGCGGATCGTTAAACGCGATGTGTCCGTTTTCCCCGATCCCGACAAATGCAATGTCGACTGGCGCCGATGTGAGTTGTCGGCCAACCTCGCGCACTGCCGCTGAGAGATCCGAAGCATCGCCCTCGATGAAGTGGAAGGTTTTGATTCCCACCCTATCGATAACGCGTTCCAGAAGAATCTTCCGAAAGCTAGCCGGATGCGTGACCGCGATCCCGACATATTCATCGAGATGAAAGGCTTCAACTTTTCCCCAGTCGATTCCCTTCGCTGCCGTGAGCGCATCCAGGAACTCAAACTGCGAGGTGCCCGTTGCCAATATGAGGCGGCACCGATCCTGCTGTGTGATCGCTTTTTTTATCGTGGTTGCCGCTTGTTCGGCAGCTGTTCTTGCCAGAGCAGTCGAGTCCTTGAATAGTCGCACTAGCATTGAGAATGATGGTTGTGATTTCGGGCGAATTATACAAGTGATGCGCAGTTGGCTTTTCGCGCAATGAAAGTGGGGGGAATTAGATTTCCGCTTGCTCCAAGGTGGGCGCCAAAACCTGCACAAACCCGAGCGCGATCAAATATGCTGTTCCGGCAAGTACGAATACTGGAACATAAGAACCTGTGGTCTGCAGGACGTAGCCCACCATCTTGGAAATGAACATTCCGCTGATTGTTCCCAGAAGTGTTCCAAATCCCACGACTGACGCGACCGCGCCCCGCGGGAACATGTCCGACGCAAGTGTATAAATATTCGCCGACCATCCCTGATGCGCGCCCGCCGCGAGCGCCACCAGGCATACCGCAAACCACGCATCGTGCGTCCGCGCTGCCAACATGATCGGAGTCACTGCCAACGCGCAGAGGAGCATCGCCGTTTTCCGGCTGGCATTCACGTTCCATCCACTGTTGATCAACTGTGACGAAAGCCATCCGCCACCTATACTCCCCACACTTGCGCCGCTATAAATTACAAACAGTGGCAGGGCCATTCCTTTCAAATCGAGCTTGAGATTCCGGCTCAAAAAGTCGGGCATCCAGAAGAGATAGACGAACCAGATCGGATCCGTGAAAAACTTTCCTAGTCCAACCGCCCATGCCTGGCGCAGGTTTAACATCCTGCGCCACGGAACCGCGATGACTTCGGCTCGCTCGGGATCGCTTTGAATCAGAGCCAACTCTGTCGCCGAAACCAGTTCGCTTTCTTGCGGCTTCCGGTAAAGAGCCAGCCATACAGCAATCCAGATCATGCCGAGCGCTCCGGTGAGGATAAATGCCATCCGCCATCCGAAACGAAGCGTGATCCAGGGCACAATCAATGGCGTCACGATCGCGCCGACATTGGTCCCGGAATTGAAAATGCCCGTCGCTAGCGCCCGCTCTTTTTTTGGGAACCATTCGGCAATGGCTTTGATCGACGCAGGAAAACTGCCCGCCTCCCCAATTCCCAGGCTGAACCGCGCCAGGGCAAACTGAAAAACCGAGCCCGCGGCCGCGTGGGCCATCGCCGAAATACTCCAGAACAAGACAGCCAGCGAGAATCCTTTGCGCGTGCCAATCCGGTCGATCAGTTTGCCGATGAAGAGCAGGCTCGCCCCGTAGGCCAGTTGAAACGCAACTACAATGTTGCTGTATCCTTCTTCCGTCCAGCCGAGTTGGGCCTGCAGAGTCGGCTTCAGTAATCCGATTACCTGCCGGTCCATGTAATTGACCGACGCCGCGAAGAACAGAACGGCACAAATCAGCCAGCGAACGTGGCCAATTGTTTGGTCCACTTCTCCCACGATCGGTTCGCCCTGTCTCGTCATTAGAGTTCTTTAGTAAACTCGCGCACCCTGCCGCCCGCTAGCGCGATTCGAGAAGCCGCACAGAACTGATATATTCATCGCTTGCGGAAGCCCTGCAGTTGAAAATGCGCCATGAAGTCTTTCCTCGACACGAACTTTCTTCTATCGAACGAGATTGCTCAGCGACTCTATCATGAGACCGCTGCCGCCCAGCCGATACTCGACTATCATTGCCACCTTGCTGCGAAGGATATCGCCGAAAACCGTCGCTTCAAGAATCTTCACGAGATCTGGCTCGAGGGAGACCATTACAAGTGGCGTGCCATGCGCGCCAACGGTGTCTCCGAAAAATACATCACAGGCGATGCCAGTCCTTTTGAGAAATTCCTCGCTTGGGCCCAGACGGTTCCCTACACACTCCGCAATCCGCTCCATCACTGGACTCACCTCGAGTTGCAGCGCTATTTCGGCATCACCCATCTGCTCGACGAATCATCTGCGTCCTCGATTTGGGAGCGCGCCAATGCCATTCTCGCCGCTGATCTCACGACTCACGGCATCTTGAAGAAGTTTCACGTAGAAGGTGTGTGTACGACGGACGACCCCACGGACGACCTTTGCCACCATGCCACGATCGCACAATCGAGCCTTTCAACCCGAGTCTTTCCGGCGTTTCGTCCCGACAAAGCTCTGGGGATCGGCAGTTCTGAATTCCTGTCCTGGACGCGGCACCTATCGAACGCTACTAACATCGACATTGGCGATCTGAACGGCTTCCTCGATGCCCTTCGCAAGCGTCACGACGACTTTCACGCTATGGGATGCCGTCTTTCCGATCATGGCCTGGATCACTGCTACGCAAATCCATGCTCAGACCAAACGGCGAGCGCAATATTCGGGAAAGCTCTAGAAGGAAACACAATCGATCACGATGGACAAGAGCAATTTGCATCTTTTCTGATGCTGTTTTTCGGACGTCTCGATGCCGAAAAGGGCTGGACCAAGCAACTGCATCTGGGTGCTCTGCGGAACGTAAACTCTGCCGCTTGTCGCGCCATTGGGCCAGATACGGGCTACGACACCGTCGGCGATTTCCCTCAGATCGCCTCACTCGCTGCTTATCTTGATCTATTAGCGCGAGAAAATGCGCTCCCACGTATGATCCTCTATAACAACAACCCGAGAGACACCTTCGCTTTCGCCACGCTCATCGGCTCTTTCCAAAGTGGTGACCAACCCGGCAAGATTCAGTACGGCAGTGCCTGGTGGTTTCTCGATCAGAAAGACGGGATCACCTCGCAGATCAATGCACTGTCGAATGTTGGCCTTCTCTCTCGCTTCATCGGAATGGTCACCGACTCCCGCTCGTTTATGTCCTATCCACGCCACGAATATTTCCGCCGTGTCCTCTGTGACATCGTCGGGCAAGACGTCGAACGTGGCGAATTGCCGAACAATAATGCTCTGCTGGCTCGGCTAGTGGAAGGCATCTGCTACCGCAATGGTCTCCAATATCTAAAGTTGCCGACGTCGAATTAGCGATGTAATTCTGAAGTTGCCGACGTCGAATTAGCGATGTAATTCTGAAACATGATGCGCGGCTGACCTGAATTTAGCGAGGCGCTTGTCACGCACCAAACCCGCTAAATCGGTTAAAATTAAAGACGAACCCTTTAGCTGAGCTTGCCCGGGACATCCGCTGTGAAAGAGGAGAAGTGCGCCTTACGGGACCCATGTTTCTGACCTCGCAGCCCCGCTTTACTGCCATACTCGCTTTTCTACTAGTACTCGTCGCCGCGACCGCCAAGGCGGACAACGCCGCCTTCGACCTCACTGGACCCAAGATCGAGGTTCATGTGCAGAGGGCAGGAGCCACCTTGCCCATCGCTGAAGTTCCCAATCTGCAAGCCGGGGACCGCATATGGATTCATCCCGATCTGCCCGATAGCCAGTCTGTTCGATATCTGATGATCGTTGCCTTCCTGCGTGGCGCTACGAATCCTCCACCAGATTCCTGGTTTACCCGCGTTGAAACCTGGAGCCGCCAGGTACACAACGAAGGTGTCTTCGTTGTTGTTCCGAATGAAGCCGAAGAAGCCCTTATCTTCCTCGCGCCAGAGACCGGCGGCGCCTTCAGCACCTTGCGCAGCGCCGTCCGTGGCAAGCCGGGCGCCTTTGTTCGTGCGGCGCAGGATCTCCAACAGGCCAGTTTTGATCGACAACGCGTCGAAAAATACCTCGAGTCCGTCCGCGAAACTTACCTCCTTGATCCTGAGCAGTTAAAGGCGCACACCACTCTTCTCGCCCGCAGTCTGAATATGCGCCTCGACCAGCAGTGCTTCGATAAACCCAGCGCGCAACAGGTTCCCTGTCTCACGCAAAATACCGACCAATTGGTGCTCGACGACGCCCATAGCCAGACCATGGTCGCTACGCTCACGTCGTCAACATCGGCTGATTTATTGGCGCAGATCAGTTCCACTCCGAGCGCGCGCAGCGGTTTTTACAGTCCCTACATCGGCGCAGTCGTCGATGTCGTACGCATCCTCGGCAGCACCCACACCGCCCAGTATCAATACATTCCTGCTTTGGCGCTTCCCAAGCAGGACGAACTCAATCTTCGCCTAAACAATCCTCCGTCGTTCCGCAATCCAAAATCCGTGCTCGTGATTGGGTTGCCTCCCATCCGCACCGCGTCGCCTCCACCCCTTCGTGCGGTTGAGCCCACGCAGATTCTCTGCGCTGGCAAGCCTCAGCTCGTTCTTCCTGCAGAGGGGGCTCCTCTGGTATTCGCCACCACGCTCGCTCACAACTTGGCTCTGCACGTGGAAACCAAATCCGGATCAGTCGTTGATCTTCCCACCAAAGCTGACCCTGAGAAGGGCGGATTTGTGGTTGACACGCATGCCCTCGAATCCGCAGATCTTGACGGCGAAGTTACGGGGACAATTCACGGTCTTTGGGGATTCCATGCCTTCGACGGTCCCCACTACCGGCTTCGAACTTCCCGGCCGGCGCAATGGATCGTTGCTTCCAAAGATGCCAGCGCCCTGATTGTTGGTCGCGAGGACACATTGCACCTACAATCGCAGGACGCATGCTGCGTCAGTGAAGTCATGTTGAAAGACGAGCAGGGAAAGACGCTCACGATCGAATGGAAGAACTCCAAGCCCGACGAACTCGAAGCAAAAGTTCCACTCCAAAAAGCGACGGCGGGATGGGTGAACATGGAGATCAAGAAGTTCGGTCTCCACGAGGTCGATCAGATTCCTTTGCACACTTATGCGGAAGCCGCTCGTCTCGACAGCTTCGGCATTCACGCCGGGGATGCTGACGGCCTTTTAAAAGGCACCCGTCTCGACCAAGTCGGCAGCCTCGAACTGAACGGTTTCCACTTCGCACCCGGCTCGCTCACGCGCGCCAATCAGCAGGACGAACTTAAACTCTCTAGCATCGACGCCGGGGTGAAGGCGAAGCTGCAACCCGGCGAATCCATCGTTGCTCACGTCACCCTCAAGGATGGGCGAGCTCTCGATCTGAAATCTGAGGTGGACGCGCAGCGTCCCTCCGTCAGCGTTCTCACCAAGAGTATTCAACTCGATCCGTCCATGCCACCTGCTGTGCGCCTTGGCAGTCAGGAAGAATTGCCGCAAGATGCCCGGCTCAATTTCTTCCTGAAAACTCAAGCCCCGGAGACATTCCCGCCAACAGAAAAAATCGAAGTTGCGACCTCGGACGAATCATTCCGCGTGCTATTGAGTTTCAAAGACGGCAATCTCACCATGCAGGACACGAAGACTGTCCTGGCAGTCCTCGATCCCATGAAGCTTCTCGGCCCCTCGGCCTTCGGGCCGCTGAAGATTCGTCCAGTGTCGGCCGACGGCATCAACGGCGACTGGCAGTCGCTAGTAAATCTCGTACGCATTCCCATGCTCAAAGCGGTTCGCTGTGTTCCCGCTCCAGAGAAGCAATGCACACTCAGTGGTGACAAGCTCTTCCTGCTCGATTCGGTCAGCAGCGACGCTGACTTCACCAATTCCGTATCGGTCCCGGAAGGCTTCGTCGAAGATGCGCTGGCCATTCCCCCGCCCAAAGGCAAGACCCTCTACATCAAGCTTCGCGATGATCCCGCCACGATCGATACCGTCGCGCTACCGGTCCCACAGCCACAGCAAAACTAGCCACTCCTGTGAAGGAACGTATCGTAAGGATCTTCGCGAACCCGCGAACTCAATCTGGCTCGGTACGGAAGTAATGTCGAATAATTTCCGTTCAGAGGTACCATCTCCCAAGCGCCGATCCTCGCGGATCGCCTCAGAGGGGTCTTCATGCCGAAAATTTTTCTCGCGCTCGCTGCCTTCGCTCTAATGTGCGGCCAATCTTCCGCTCAAGATGACCAATCGCTAGGAGATCTCGCGCGCCAGGTTCGTGCGCAAAAGCAGCAGAAAGCCGCTCAGGGCAAAGACGCGGCTAAGAGCATGAAGTCCGTTTCGGATACAGTCGAGATCAGCGCGAACCACACGAAGCCGAACAAGGGGGAGCAGGCGCCCACGAACGAGGAAACCCCGGATTACGCGGGCACGAAATCCGCTTCCTCGGCACACCCCGAGGCAAAGAACTCGGAATCTAAGGATTCCAAGTCTTCCGACTCAACTCCGAATCCGGCTGATCGCGAAGCTCAGGCTGAAAATTCGAAATCTCAGATACTGGAGCAGAAAAACGCGATCGCAGAGTTACAGCAGCAGATTGACCAGGTCGGCGGCTCCATTCAATATGCCGGCGCAAACTGCGTCTCTAACTGCGAAAAGTGGAATGAACACCAGCAGCACAAGCAGGAGCAGGTCGACACCATGAAGTCACAACTGGAAGAACTGCAGCATCACCTCGAGGAGATGCAGGAATCGGCCCGGAAACAAGGCTTTGGCAGTTCCGTATACGAGCCCTAGGACGGTCACCGATTAGAACAATTTCCCTCCGACTCGTAGTCACCAATCTTTCCTCATTCCCTCAACCTGCCAGTCCGTGCGAAATTAGTGCATGGCCTTAATGGTCCGACCATCTCCGATTCATTCTGTCGGTGTTTATACGTCGACACCGATTCGCAAAGGCGCCCGCGTCGTCGAATACAAAGGCGAGCACATCACGCCTGAGGAAGCTGACCGTCGCTACGAGGGCGCCTCTCGTACCTATTTGTACGGCCTTGAGGACGGCAAGACCGTCATTGATGGCGACGGCTTGGGCGCGTTTCTGAATCACTCGTGCGATCCCAATTGCGAAGTGGACGAGATCAAAGGCCGAGTTTGGATCTTTGCTCTGCGCAATATTGCCGCCGGGGAAGAACTTGTCTGGGACTACAACCTCTACGATGATGAGGATCCCGCACCCTGCTATTGCGGTTCTAAGAAATGCCGCGGCACAATGTACTCCCGCGAATGGATGGCCAAGATCCGGCGTAGAGAAGCCCGCAAGAAGAAAAAACTGGAAATGGCTAAGAACGGCAGAGACGCAATTGATCGCGTTACCGAATCCACCGGAACAGGGAAGGGCATGAGTTCCAGTCGTGACGATTCCGAACTGCCCAAGGCGGCTGGCTTTAGCCGCTGAGGGTCAGACCCTCCCAGATACAAGCTCCAACTTTACCGATGCTCTGGCGCCTTCCCGTGTTCGCGCCATCCTTCAATAATCAGATAGAGAACCGGGATGAAGAATAAATTCAAGATCGTTGACATGATCATGCCGCCGAAAACGGTCGTTCCAACGGAATGCCGCCCATTCTCGCCAGCGCCCGTTGCAACCACCAACGGTACCACGCCTAAAATGAACGCTAACGATGTCATCAGAATCGGCCGCAGCCGGATCGTTGCCGCTTGGATTGCCGAATCGACCAGCGGCACTCCGCGTTCGCGCAACTGCTCGGCAAACTCGACGATCAGAATTGCGTTTTTGCTCGATAGACCCACGAGCATTACCAGACCAACTTGGCAGAACACATCATTATTCAGACCACGAATCCACTGCGCTCCCAGCGCACCGAGCAAAGCCATCGGGACGGCCAGCAATACGATGAACGGCAGCACGAAACTCTCGTATTGCGCAGAGAGCGTCAAATACACCACCAGGGTGCCCAATCCAAATAGAACTAGCGACGTTCCTCCGGCCTGCAACTCTTCCAGAGACAGCCCCGTCCAGCTGTAAGAGAAGCCCTGCGGCAATTTCTTAGCTAACTCTTCCATCGCCGTGATCGCTTGCCCTGAACTGTATCCCGGAGCCGCCGATCCATCGATTTCTGCCGAGCGGAACAGGTTGTAATGACTGATCACCTGTGGCGTTGTTGTCTGCGTGATCGTGAGCAGGTTTTCCAGAGGCACCATCGCCCCGTTGTCGGACCTCACATAAAACTGCTTCATGTCTGTCGCGGTGGCCCGAAATTGTTTGTCCGCCTGCACGTACACGCGATACGAACGATTGTTGAAATCGAAGTCGTTCACATACGCTGATCCCATGTATACGCCGAGCGTATCCGTAATCTGTGACAGCGGCACGTGAAGGCTCTTGGCTTTTTCGCGGTCGATCGTGACCAGATACTGCGGATCGTTGGCCGTAAATGGTGTATACAGGCTGACCAGATCCTTGCGCTGTCCCGCCGCCCGGATCAGGCCTTGTGTCGCAGTCGCTAACTCTTCCAGCTTGTGCGCTGCCTGATCCTGCACGACAAACTGAAATCCGCCGAAGGCACCCTGCCCCTGAATCACCGGCGGCAATGTTGCAAACACGATCGCTCCCGACACCATGAACAACTGCGGACGGATTCGATTCAATATCGCTGGAGCTGTGTGCTGCGCACCTTTTCTTTGCGAATAGGGCTTCAGCGAAATGAACATCAATCCCTGGTTTGCCGCTGACCCGGAGAAGCTGAACCCAGCCACCGAAAACGTGTTCTCGACTTCGGGCTGTTTCGACACAATCTGCGTAACTTGCTGGCCGATCGTCTTCGTATAATCCAGCGAAGCTCCGGCAGGAGCTTGAATCACCACTATCAGAAATCCCTGGTCCTCATCGGGCACAAAACCTCTGGGCACTCGCGCGAAGACGAGATACGTAAGTCCCAGCCCAGTAAAGAACAGCACGACCATTGCCAGTTTGTGTCTCAACAAGTGCCCAAGGAGGCTGCGGTATCCATTCGTCATCATCTGGATACCTGCATCGAACTTTCGCAGCCACCACCACTTTTCTCCGTGGGATTCGCGCAACAGAATCGAGGCCAGCACCGGGGCCAGCGTGAGTGCATTGAACGCCGAAATAGCGATGGAAAAGGCGATGGTCAGTGCGAATTGGCGGAATAGAATGCCGGTCGTCCCGGGAAAGAACGCGACCGGCACAAACACTGCAACCAGCACCAGCGAGGTAGCGATTACAGCCCCTGTAATTTCAACAGTCGCCGCCGTTGCTGCTTTGCGCGAATCGCGCTCACCTTCTCGCATGTGGCGCTCGATATTTTCAATCACCACGATCGCATCGTCCACGACCAGTCCCGTCGCCAGAGTAATTCCGAACAGGGTCAGAGTGTTGATCGAAAACCCCAGCAATTTCACGAATACGAACGTGCCGATCAGCGAAACCGGGGTGGCGATGAAGTGAATCATCGTCGTCCTCCAATCGCCGAGGAAGAGGAAGATCACCAGGATGACCAGCGCAATCGCTCCACCGACCGTGTAGGTCACGTCCCGAATCGATTCGCTCACTGCGTCCGTCGTATCGAACGCTACGGTGTAATGCATGCCCGGCGGGAAGGTCTTGGACAAGCGTGCAAGCTCCGCAATGGCCCTTCGGTCAACTTCCAGCGCATTCGCGGTGGAGAGTTGCGTGACGCCAATTCCGACTGCATCCTGCCCATTGAATTTCAGGTCCGACGAGTAGCTCTCGGCGCCTAGTTCGGCGTGTCCAACGTCCTTCAGTCGCACCAGCGTGCCATCGTTATTTGTTTTGAGAATGATGTTTTCGAACTGTGCCGGCTCGCTCAGGCGTCCCACGACACGCACGCTTACCTGATATTGTTGTCCCGGAATCGCCGGTTCCTGGCCCACCTGCCCGGCGGCAACCTCGACGTTCTGCTCCGAAAGCGCATTCACCACGTCCGGCGCAGTCAAACCACGTCCCGCCATACGCCCCGGGTCGAGCCACAAGCGCATGGAATATTTGCGCTCGCCAAATATCAGGACGTCCGCCACCCCAGGAATACGCTTGAGCGAGTCCCTCACATACACGTCGAGGTAATTGCTCATGAAAAGCGTCGAATATCGATTGTTGTCGGAGATCACCGCCGCTCCGAAAACGAAGTTCTGCGAGCTCTTCTGCGTAACAATGCCCACAGACTTGACGGCGCCGGGCAATCGACCCTGTGCCGTGTTGACCCGGTTCTGAATGTCGACTGTGGCCAGGTCTGGGTTGCGGGTCAGATCAAAGGTAACGGTGATGTTGCTCGATCCATCGTTGCCGCTGGTCGAACTGATGTACTTCATTCCTTCGGCGCCGTTGATCTGCTGCTCCAGCGGAATCGTGACCGCGCTCTCGACTGTCTGCGCGCTCGCACCAATGTAGAAGCTGGAAACACCCACTTGCGGCGGCGCCAGGTTAGGAAACTGTGCAATCGGCAAAGACGGGATCACCGCCGCACCTGCCAGAACAATCAACAGCGCGCAAACTGTGGCAAATACCGGACGCCGTATGAAGAAATTAACGAACATGAAGAATTAGCCTCGGAAAACAAGCACTTGGCACTTGGCGCATAGCGCTTGGCCTGTGACGGACCCAGACTCAGCACCAGATGGCCAAATGCCAGGTGCTGATTGCTGCACGTCCAGTAAGAACCGAGAGCTTATCGCTCAAAGCTCAGAACTCGCAGCTCATCCCATCGGAATCACCGGTGCGCCATCCATCAGGAATTGCGTGCCGGAAACAATCACCTTGTCACCGGGCTTGATGCCTTCACGCACTTCATAGTTATTTCCAACGGTTTCGCCGATCGTAAGCGGCCGTTGCTTTGCCAGAAATGAGCCATTCGCTTGTGGCTCTGCGACAAAAGCAAAGTACTGTCCTGCCAGTCGCGACACCGCGAGAATGGGTACTTCCGGGTTCTGATGAGTTCCCCACACCACGCGCGCCCGTATGAATTGCGACTGGCGTAGAGCATCATTACCATTCGCAATTCGCGCCTTCACCAGAACCGTCTGCGTGGTGTTATCGACCTGCGGAGAAATAAAGCTTATCCGCGTATCCGCCAAAACCTTTCCATTGCTGTCCAGGACCTGAACGGGCAAGTTCATCTTCAACTGGGACGAGCGCTCCACTGGAACATACACATAAGCTTCAAGACTTCCCGGCTGATCGACGGTCGTTAGTTGCGTCGTCGTCGTCACGCGGTCGCCGACGCGGACCGGAATATCTCCGACAATCCCGCCGCGCGGCGCCACCACCTTGTAATAACGAAGTTGAACTTCCTGCTCGCGGACCTGGGCGTCCAATGAGTCCATTTGCGCCTGTGCTGCGTCTAAGGTGGCTTTCGCTTGATCTAGATCCTGCTTGCTCACCACTCCCGCACCCGCGAGTCCTTCCGCCCGCTGATACTGCTGCTTAGCCAATTCCAGCTGTGCTCGCTGTGCCGCGCGCGCGCTTTCCTGGCTCCTCACAGTGGCTTGCTGTTTGAGAGGATCGATCTCCATCAGTGCAGTGTCAGGGGCCACGTGGTCGCCGGAGTGCACGAAAATCTGCGTAACCTGTCCCTCGACCTGCGGCATAATCACGGCGGAATCGCGCGACTTCAGCGTCGCCACATATTCGCTGGCGTCGTTTACCGGCATGGCTTTCGCTTCCATGACCTTCACCGGCATTGCCGGAAATCCCGCGCCTGGTGACTGTGCCGGCTTGGCATTTCCGGAACACCCCAGCGTCAACGCGAGCAGTGCAGTCGCGGGGATGAAAACGCTTGTAAAAAGGAGAGATTGCAGCTTCTGTTCCATAAATCCTGTGCTCTACTGAAAGACTGGCGATTGTATCCTAGAAGATCGATTTGTTTCCGTGATCGAACCCACGGAGATGGTGCAGGAACCCGGGTTACCCCGCAACCATTATCCCCAGAATCTCTTTTACGATCTTCGCAGCTACAGTTGCGGTGAGTCCGTCGATGTCGCGCACGGGGTTGTACTCAACCACGTCAGCCCCAACAATGTCGCCGTCTCCATCAATCGCGTGCAAATGTGCAATTGCCTCGCGTACCGTCATCCCTCCCGGCTCCCGATGCGAGATACCGGGAGCAAACGCCGGATCCAGCACGTCCATATCAAAAGTGATGTAAACCGGCCCGTCCGCCTTCAGTTTCTCGTACGCCGGCAGAGTCCGCATCTCCACGACTTCGACTCCAAACTTTTTCGCCTGTTCTCTCTGATGCCCATTCATGGTCCGTATCCCGATCTGCACCAGCCGTTTCGCCAGTCCCGCTTCCATGATCCGCGCAAACGGACAGGCATGCGATAACCGGTTTCCCTCAAATTCGTCATACAAATCCGGATGGGCATCGAAGTGAAAAATCGTCAGATCGCGATACCGTTTAGCGAAGGCCTTCACCAGCGGATAAGTGATCGAGTGATCACCGCCGAGAGAGATTGGTCGCTTCCCTTCGTCGACTAAGTTTCCAATCGCAGACTCGATTACTTCGAATGCCTTCTCGTCAGAGACGACCAAATTACCGGCATCACCATAAACCTCAGACGAATCCAAGGTCCACGCCGCACTCCGTCCACGTATTCGAAGCGTCGCACGCAAGCGCCTCTCGAATCTTGTTCGGCGCCTCTGCGGCTCCGCGCAGATACGAAGACTTCCCATCAAACGGAATTCCGATAAGCACCGGAAGTCCCGAATGTTTGTGTTTCATCTCACCTCTTTGATCGTTCTTCGACACAATGGTTCTACAGAATCGCCCCTACAGAGTTTGGCATCCTGTGTAAAACATTTGACCAAACTTTACATGTGCCGAATGCGTTTTCAATAGTTTCATCAACAAACGCTCGTTTCCTCGTCAGGCTGCATACCTATGCTGTGAATTTATTTTGACTTGCAATTCATCTTTTCCCTGTGCGTTCGCGGCTAGTTTTTCTAAGAAGCTACTCTCTCAGGAGGACATCGCATGTCTACGCCAGGCATCCTGACTATGGTCAGGCAGCACGTCACTGTCGGCGCAAGCCTAATCGCGCTTGCCGCTAACCTCGGAACGCCATTTCCAGCCGCCGCTCAAAGTCCCGCTCAAACGGAAACGACTGCAACCCCCATTAAACACGTGATCGTGATCATTGGAGAGAACCGTACCTTCGATCACATCTTTGCCACGTACAAGCCCGTCGCCGGACAAAAGGTATCGAACCTGCTTTCCAAAGGCATCGTGAACCGCGACGGAACTCCGGGTCCGAATTTCCCCTTCGCCTATCAGTCTGAAGCTACAGATTCCAAGCCGAACACGTACCTGCTGAACCCTCCTGACAACATCACCTACCCGGTGCTGCCGCCCGTTCTTGCAGGAGGTTACACAACACCCCCGTTTTCCACTATCGCCCAAGCCAAGGCCGTAGAGAACAGTCTGCCGAACGATCTGTACTATTTACTCACCACCGGAGGCACCGGACTCAAGCATGGTGAAGTGGACACCCGCATTCCGAATGCGACCACGCTACCTCCCGGGCCGTTCCAAATTACTTCTGCCACCCATCCTTACGATGCCTACGACAACAGCCCTGTCCATCGCTTCTACCAAATGTGGCAGCAGGTGGATTGCAATGCGTCGAACGCTACGCCCGAAAATCCGACCGGTTGCCAGCACGACCTCTTTCCTTGGGTCGAAACCACCATCGGTGCCGGATCGAACGGCCTCCCACAGCCCTCAGGCTTTAACGATATGACGACGGAAGAAGGCTCGACGTCGATGGGCTTCTACAACATGCAGCGGGGCGATGCGCCTTACTTGAAATATCTCGCCGATCACTACGCCATGAGCGACAATTACCATCAGGCAGTGATGGGTGGTACAGGCGCGAATCACGTCATGCTCGGCAGTGGCGATGCGATCTGGTTCACCGACCCGAAAGGAAACCCCGCTCGGCCTCCGGAGAACCAACTCGTTGCCGGTGGCAGCCCGAACGCCGGCATCGTCAACGAAGTCGAGAATCCAAACCCGCAGGCCGGTACCAACAATTGGTATACGGAAGATGGCTACGGCGGCGGCTCCTACGGATCTGCCTCTTACGGTGGTGGGACCTATTCCGAATGTTCCGATACCGCCGCTCCTGGAGTCGGCCCTGTCGTAAACTTTCTGAGCTCGCTGCAGCACCCCATCGACCCACACTGCCAAGACAAGTACTACTATCTCCTGAATAACTACAACCCTGGCTACTACGGCAACGGACAGAACGCTTACGCCGATATCGGCAACCCACTTTCAACCGTATTCACCATTCCCCCAGCCCCGCTTCGCACCATCGGAGATGAACTGCTCGAGAAAAACATCTCATGGGCGTACTACGGCGACCAGTGGAATGCCTACTTGGCCGATCCATACACGAATTATGTAACCCCCAACGATCAGTACTGCAACATCTGCAATCCGTTCCAGTACACCACTTCCATCATGACCAGTCCTGCCGGCCGTGCTCACTTGCAGGACACTGTGAATCTCTACCAGGCAATCAAAGACAACGCTTTGCCTGCGGTCTCGTTCGTGAAGCCCGACGGATGGCTCGACGGTCACCCGTCTTCTTCCAAGCTCGACCTGTTCGAGGGTTTTGTGAAGAAGATCGTCGATGACGTGCAGTCGAATTCGAAGTTGTGGGCCAGTACCGCCATCATCGTTACCTTCGACGAAGGCGGCGGCTACTACGACTCCGGATACATCCAGCCGCTCGACTTCTTCGGGGACGGAACCCGAATCCCGGTTCTCGCGATCTCTCCCTTCACGACACCGGGTCACATCTCCCACACTTATGCCGATCACGTCTCGATCTTGAAATTCATCGAGCACAACTGGCACTTGGCCCCGGTGACCGATCGCAGCCGTGACAATCTGCCCAATCCGAAAACCACGCTGTCGAACCCCTATGTGCCGACAAACTCTCCTGCAATTGGAGACTTGACGGACCTGTTTACGTTCTGACCGAAGCAAATCTGCAAGACCGGAAGCCCCATTTCTCGCGCGTTCCTTGCGAGGGAAGTGGGGCTTTTACCGTTGATCCCCCTGTGTTCCTCCGTGCCCTCTGTGGTCATGGCTCTAGCGAGTCATTTTCTAGCATTGGCAGCACCGTGGAAGAGCGGCCCTTCAAGGGCCGAGTTGCGCGATCGGTAGGGAAAGGGGGGCTTTCAGCCCCCGAATCCTCCACCTCTACCCCCGCATCCTTTATCCTAGTAGCTGCACTCATATGACCCCGAAATCTAAGACTTCCAGCACGGTTCTTGACCGCGCCTCGACCAACGGCTCGAATCCTGAGCGCGAACGCGTCTTCTCCGCTTACCGCCAATTTGGATACCTCGAGGGTGACCTCGATCCCCTTGGCTTCCTCCGCCCGCGCCCGACGCCTGAACTCGAACGCGAAGGCGAATACGCCCGCGAAGCCCGCGCCATCTACTCCAGCACCATCGGAGTCGAAATTAACCACCTCTACGCCCCGGAGCGCCGCCGCTGGGTTTTCGAACGGATGGAGTCCGGCCCTGCTCAGGAAGAAGACCACGAGCGTATCCTCGACCTTCTCACTCGCGCTGACATCTTCGAGCAAGTCATGCAGCAGCGCTATCTCGGCAGCAAGCGCTTTTCGCTGGAGGGCGTTACCGCTCTCATTCCCTTAGTCGACGAAATTCTCGACACTTCCGCAAAGCTCGGTGCGATCGAGCTCGTCATGGGCATGAGTCACCGCGGGCGTCTCAACGTCATCGCCCACGTCGCCCAACGCCCGCCACAGGAAATTTTTGCCGGATTTGAAGACGTCGACCCGCGTAGTGTCCTCGGCTCCGGAGACGTGAAATACCACATGGGTGCCACCGGCGAATACGTCACGCGCAGCGGCGGCAAAGTCCATATTCACCTGGTTTCAAATCCCAGCCATCTCGAAGCCGTCGATCCCGTTACCGTCGGTCGCACCCGTGCCAAGCAAGACCGCACCGGAGAAGGCGGCCGCGAGAAGTATCTGCCGCTCCTCGTTCACGGGGACGCCGCATTCGCGGGGCAGGGAATTCTCGCCGAGACCATGAACTACGCCGATCTTCCGGGATACACCGTCGGCGGCACCATCCACGTGGTCGTCAATAATCTTCTCGGCTTCACCACGAGCTATACCGAAGAACACTCCACGCGTTTTGCCGCCTGCATCGCGCGGCGCCAGTCGATTCCAATCTTCCACGTCAATGCCGAAGACGTCGACGCGGTCGTGCGTGTCGCTAGAATGGCCACGGAATACCGGTATCAGTTCGGTACGGATGTCGTGATCGACCTGATCGGTTACCGCCGCCACGGTCACAGCGAAGTCGATGATCCCACCATCACGCAACCGCTGCTCTATAAGAAGATCAAAGAGCATCCGTCGCTCTGGGAGATCTATGCCGACGACATCGGCGCCACCGACGCGCAGGCGAAAGCCGATGCCATCCGCGCCGAGTTCGAAGCCGCTCAGAAGAAAGCCGGAAGCATCAAGCACAAGCCGCTCTTGCGTGAGCTCCCAAAATATTGGGACAAATATTTCGGAGGTCTGCACCGCGATGAGTACGAAGTCGAAACCGGCCTTACACCCGAAGAGATTTCCGAACTCACTTCGCGCCTGACCACGTATCCCGAAGGCTTCCACATTCACCCCAAGGTGAAGAAACTTCTGGAACAGCGCGCGGAGATGGGCGCCGGCAAGCGCCTGGTCGATTACGGCATGGCCGAGGCTCTCGCTTTTGCGAGCCTTGTGAAGACCGGCACGCACGTACGCTTCTCTGGGCAGGATTCGCGCCGCGGAACTTTCAACCAGCGCCACTCTGTACTGATCGACATCGAGAACGAGAACGAATACGTTCCACTCGAAAATATCGCCGCCGATCAGGCTCGTTGCGAGATCTACAATTCGACCCTCTCCGAAGCCGGGGTCCTTGGCTTCGAATATGGATACAGCCGCGACTATCCCGAATCACTCGTTCTCTGGGAAGCCCAGTTCGGAGACTTCGTCAACGTCGCTCAGGCCATCATCGACCAGTTCATTAGCGCGGGCGAGGCAAATGGAATCTTGCTCTCAGGTTTGGTGATGCTGCTTCCGCATGGCTATGAAGGCCAGGGCCCTGAGCATTCCAGTGCCCGAATCGAACGCTTTATCCAGCTTGCCGCGAAGCACAACATCCAGATCGCCCAGCCGTCGAACGCCGCGCAGTACTTCCATCTGCTGCGCCGTCAGGCCCTACGACATTGGCGCAAGCCGCTGGTAGTTTTCACGCCGAAGAGTATGCTCCGCCATCCGGATGCAGTCTTCGCCAATCGAGGACTTCACGCACAAGAATTTCCTGAATGTCATTCCCGACACTACAGTGGGGGAGGCCGAGCGCATCCTGATCTGCACAGGGAAAATCGGTCACGAACTCCAGGCTGAACGGAAGAAGCGAAAAGATACGAGCACGGCGATCGTGTTCCTCGAACAGATGTATCCGTTCCCCGAACAGGAAGTCGTTGCCGAGTTCGATCGCCACGGCAAGAACGCCGATATCGTTTGGGTGCAGGAAGAGCCCGCCAATATGGGAGCTATGTTCAACATGCTTCCCCGCCTGAAGCGACTCGCGGGCGACCGCCCAATCTTGAGCGTAAAACGCAGTTCAGGCCCAAGTCCGGCAACGGGAAGTGCAAAGGCTCACGAGGTAGAACAGAAGACGCTGTTGACCCTCGCATTCACGATCAAGTAACAGCAGGTTTGCCTTGTGTTGGGACAGCCGCCTCCCGGCCGTTCAGGCCGGGCAGAGCGTCGGCAATGCTTTTCCATGAAACGAAAAGAACGAGTGGAAATAATCTCCCGCAGAACTTGCCGGGCCCGGCAATTTTCCCCGAAATGCATTTAATTTCAGCCGACGAATTCCAATGTGTTCTTCTGTGTCCCTACAGTGAATCTTTGTTTGCTTCGAATTGTTACAATCCCGTGAAAATCACGTCCAAAGCGCATTTACCGGGCACTGCGCACTAGGTACAGGGTGCCGGCTTCGCTACAATACTCCCGTGAAACCAAGCATCTTCGTCGTCGAAGACGATCCCGACATTTCGCGCCTCGTTCGCCATCATCTTGAAAACGAAAGCTTCGTCGTGCGCGTCTATCCGACCGGCGCCAACGTTTTGTCCGACGCCGAGCGTCAGCGTCCCGCGCTCTTCCTTCTCGACATCATGGTACCGGGGAAAGACGGCCTCGAGATTTGCCGTACCATCCGCCAAATGCCTGGACTGGCCTCGGTTCCTGTCATTTTTCTCACGGCCAAGAGCAGCGAGGCCGACCGCGTTCTGGGACTCGAACTCGGCGCCGACGACTACATCGCCAAACCTTTCAGCCCACGCGAGCTCGTGGCCCGCGTCAAGGCCGTGTTACGCCGCTTCGAACGTCCGCTTCCGCCCAGCCCAATGAAAGTCGGGGAAATTGAAATCGATCCCTCGGCCATGACGCTTACCGTTCGCGGTAGCATGGTTCCCACCACAGCCACAGAGTTCCGCCTTCTCGACTACTTCGCCCGCCATAAAGGACGTGTCTTCAGCCGCGATCACCTTCTCGACTCCGTCTGGCGCGACACCGCTTACGTTACTCCCCGCTCGGTTGATGTCTACGTCCGCCGCATCCGGGAGAAAATCGAGCCCGACCCCGAGAATCCACGCTACCTCAAGACCGTGCGCGGTGCCGGCTATCGCTTCGAGTCTCCGAAATGATCGCTCCAATTCGGAGAAGAAAGCCTCAGGCGAAAGTTCCGGACTTCCCAGCGGGAGTTTAGAATGATGAGTTCCGGCCAAGAACGTATCGATAGGGTTTCGTGTGGCTTTGTGTCCTTTACAGTTGGGGAATTTAGCAGTCCGAAGCAAAAAGCGCTGCGCATGGTGACGAATTGAAGAACCGCATCTTCTTCAAACTGCTCGCCGTTTTCCTGATCGTGATTGCCGCCACCGCGGTCATCCTCGACGTCATGATCGGTGGCGCCTGGGAGGCCTCGCTCCGCTCCGAAATCGAACGCAACCTGACGCAGAAAACTCTGCTCTTCGCCCATCGCGTCGAAATCGACCGCGCACACTCTCTCGCTGAAATCGCCGCGCAGGAGGGCCAGGCCGCTGGCGCTCGCGCCACCGTCATCGACGCGTCCGGAAAGGTCCTCGCGGATTCTGAATCTAATCCTGCAACCATGGAAAACCACGCTGGCCGCGCAGAGTTTGCCGCAGCTCTTTCCGGTAAGACAGGTGAGAACGAGCGCCTCAGCGCCACCCTCGGCATTCCGTTTCTCTATGTCGCCGCGCCCATCTCGGGAGGCGCCGTGCGCCTCGCCTACCCGCTCTCCGATGTTGAATCCGTCCAGACTCAAGTCCGTCGCCGTCTTCTCTGGGGCTCTCTCGTCGCATTCCTGGTCGCGATGTCGATTGCAGGCGCTGCGTCCGTCTGGACCTCCCGACGGCTCGAGCGCATCGTCGATGTCGCAGCCCGTATCGAACGCGGCGATCTACGCGCCCGCGTTGACGATTCTCCAATGGATGAAATCGGCCGCGTCGCCGTCGCCATTGATCGTTCCGCCGAGCAGGTCGAACGCAGCTTTGCCGCCGTCCGCTCCAGTCAACGTCAGCTCGAAACCCTACTCAACAGCATGCAGGATGCTGTGATTGCGGTCAGCTCCGAGGGCCTTGTCCGCTGGGCCAACCAGCCCATGGACCGCCTTGTTCCTCAACGCACGCGCCTGAATGCGCCCGTGGTGGAAACCATTCGCGATCCCGACTTCCTCGCCACGGTCAAAGCCGCGACCAGCAGCAAAGAGGTGAAGACCGGCCGCGCGACTTCCATCGTCCCCGGACGCGCCTTCGATGTAACCGCCGCTCCTCTTCCCGATGGCGGCGTCGTCGCCGTGCTCCGCGATCTCACCGAAACCGAACGCGTGGAAAAAACTCGCCGTGATTTTATCGCCAACGTGTCTCACGAGCTGCGCACGCCGCTCACATCGATTCAGGGATACACGGAGACTCTCCTCGATACACTCAACGAAAATTCCGGGTCAACCCGTGAATTCCTGGAAATCATCCGCAAGAACACTACCCGCATGGCACGCCTGACAGAGGACTTGCTCACTCTCGCGCGCGTGGAGTCCGGAGAAACGCGATTCGAAACCGAACCGGTTCCCCCGGTCGAGCTTCTACACGATGCCGAAGAGAGTTTCCGCGAAGTTGCCCGCGGCCACGGCGTGGAGCTCCAGATTATGGAGTCGCACAACGGGAGTGGCTCCGTCGAGTCCCTGCCGCTGGTTCTGGCCGACCGCGAAGCCATCCACCAGGTCTTTTCAAACCTGATCGACAACGCTATGAAGTACGGACGCTCCGGTGCGCGTATCGAACTCGGCGCCCGTGCCGTGGGGACCGCCGCCCCCGGCCGTCCGAAAGGCATCGAGTTCTATGTTCGTGATTTCGGAGCCGGCATCTCCTCCGAGCATCTTCCCCGCCTTTTCGAGCGCTTCTACCGCGTCGATAAAGCCCGCTCCCGCGAATCCGGGGGTACCGGACTTGGCCTTGCCATCGCCAAGCACATCATGCGCGCCCACGGTGGTTCCATCCGCGCAGACAGCGAACTCGGCCACGGCAGCACCTTCGCCTTCACCCTCCCCGCCGCATAAATCCTGTGCGGAGAATCTGTCACGCGAGAGGTGCGTTGATCGTTCTCCTGTGTCTGCGTCACCACCAGCGGAGCCTCTTCTCAGTCGAAGTGAGGGATCTTGCGCGAATCACCATAAATCCCCTTGATACTCTTCGTTCAAATGTTATTAACTACCCTGCAACTGCCTCTTTCGCGGAGGCAACGAAATTACCGAATATTCACACCTTGTTAACCGCAGCGTGAACAAAGAATCTTATGCTTAGCTGTTGGCGATCCGATCCCAGAAACGGCAGAGTAGTGGCGATGGTCCCGCCCGATCTCCTCGTCGCTCGCATCCTCGCCTGGCGGACACACTCATGAGTACTGCGATGAAGAGCCCGACTCCCGAACCGGCTCATCACTACATCGTGCGTCGCACGGTGGAAGCCTGCAACATGGCGAAAGAGGCCGCTGGCGCCGCGGCCGAAGGCATCGCCACCGGCTCGACCACCTTGCTCAATTCCTTGCGCCAGCGCGAGCGGGAACTCGACACGCTTGACCTCGAAATTGACAACGGAGTTACAACCGCTATCACCGAAGTCGAACCCGCCGAAGCCCGTGAGCTTCTGGCCTGTATGAAATTCATGATCGGACTCGAGCGTATCGGCGATCTACTCCTCAGCTTCGCCAATAGCGCCCTCTCGGTGAGCGGACGAATCGACTCCGAAGACACTCGCGACCTCACCCAGATGGCGACCCTGCTCGAAAAGATGTTGACCGACTCCGGCGATGCTTTTTCCCGCCGGGACGTTGGCAAAGCTGTCGAGGTTCTTCGCGCCGACGCCGAAATGGATCGCCTCCGCAACCTGATCTTTCTCCGCCACATCGAGAACCCGGAGAACCTCCATCGTCAGGCCAGCCTGCAGATCATCTTCATGACGCAGTCGCTGGAGCGCGCCGGCGATCACGCTAAGAATCTCGCCGAAGAAGTTTGCCACTTCGTCAGCGGACGTCCCGTCCGCCACGTCCTCATCGCCTACGACAAGCCCGTCGAGCAGATGTTCATCGATTACCTCCGCCGCCGCGATCACAAGGCTTAAGTGTTTTCTGTGGGGCAGTCACTACTGTCCGCTAGATGCCGGTCGGCTGTTCCACGTTTCGTGGTTTTCGAAGAATAGGAGTCCGGAACGATTGCGGTCGCAGGATGTAGGAACTGCGATCTGGCACACACTGCACTCGGAAGAACCACGAGGAAGAAGAAATTGGGCTGTTTCCGATCGAGCGAAGGATTCTCGCAGGCCACTCTGAGTTCAGAGCTTCTCCCCGCCTGATTTTGCTCCTATTCGGCGGCATCCCCAACAGCCCAGCAGTTCTAAAACAAGGCTAGTCCCGGGCTGTTGGAATCGAAAGGTAACGCAGGTAATTGGCCCATGGTGCGGCCTCGTAAGCGAGAACGCTCACTTCCCGTACTTGTAGACAAACTCATACGTCCCCGATCCCACATTCGCGAATACCTCATCGCCGTCCTGTCGCACACCTGACATGCCCGCCTCAGCCTGAACCGGCTCCCCACTTTCTGTCACATCCTCGATCTTCGCTCCTGGCAATCGCACCGTTGCTGTCGCGTTCGCGGGCACCTCGACCTGCATCGTCATCTTTCCATCTTTCACCTCCCACGATGACACGACTTTCCCGTACATGCTGTGCACCGATGCCTTCACCGAATTCAGCCCGCCGCCCGGATGCGGCTGAATGAGTGCATGCTTGTAACCGGGCTGTGCCGGATCAATATCAATCCCCGCAATTACGCGATACATCCACTCACCAATCGCTCCATAAGCATAGTGATTGAACGAATTCATCCCTTTGTCCTGAAACGATCCGTCCGGCTTGATGCCATCCCAGCGCTCCCAAATCGTGGTCGCACCCTTCGTGATCGGATACAGCCACGACGGATACTCCTTCCGGTTCAGCAGCATGTATGCCTCGTCGTAATATCCGTAATCGCTCAGAACCTTGCATAGCAACGGCGTGCCCAGGAATCCGGTCGTGAGATGTTCGAAGCTCCGCACATCATCCGCCAGCCTTTCCGCCGCTTGTTTCCGCTGCGATTCCGGCAGCAGGTCGAATGCCAGCGCCAGCGCATACGCCGTCTGCGTGTTCGAAGCCAGCCGCCCGTTGGGTGTCACAAACTCCTTTTGAAAAGCCGTCCTAATATGATCGAGCAGCCCCGAGTACTCCTCCGCATCTTCTTTCTTTCCCAGCACCTCTGCCGTGGCCCGGAGCAGATCCGTCGACCGCGCAAAATATGCTGTCTGGATCAGGTCCTTATCGGTCGTCGCGCCCGGATAATCCGCTTCGTTCGTTGCAAACGCCAGCCAGTCTCCAAAAGAAAATCCGTTGCTCCAGAGATACGAATCGCCCGCCTGCTTCCGCATGTACTCCACCCACGCCTTCATGCTCGGATACTGCTCTTCCAGCACACGCTGATCCCCGTAGGATAGATACACCGTCCACGGCACCACCGTGGCCACATCGGCCCACCCCGCCGACGCCGACGCACCCTTGCGCGTGCTGTGACTCTGTACATTCGGAATCACATATGGAACCGCGCCGTCGTCCTGCTGGTCGAGTGCCACATCCTTCAACCACTTCGTGTAGAACGCCGCCGAGTCATGATTGAAGCAGGCCGTCCGCGCGAACACCTGCGCATCGCCAGTCCATCCCAGGCGCTCGTCTCGCTGCGGACAGTCCGTCGGCACGTCCAGAAAGTTCCCTTTCTGTCCCCAAACGATATTGTGCTGCAGTTGGTTGAGCATGTCGTTCGAGGTCTCGAATGTCCCGGAAGGCTCAATGGCCGAATGCACCACCACCCCCGTGAATGCGTCCAGCGGCAACTCTCCCGGCCACCCTTCGACGGCGACGTAGCGGAATCCGTGAAACGTGAAATGCGGTTCAAATGTCTCCACGCCTCCGCCCTTCGTCGTATAGCGATCCGTCGCCTTCGCGGTCCGCAAGTTCTCTGTGTAGAAGTTTCCCTTGCTGTCCAGCACCTCAGCGTGACGCAGCGTGATGGTCGTTCCTGCGGGCGCAGACACGTGCATGCGGACCCATCCCACCATGTTCTGGCCCATGTCGAGCACGGTGTCTCCCCCAGGAGTCTTGATTACCTTTACCGGCTTGATTTCTTCCATCGCTCGCACCGGAGGTCCTGCTGGAGCCACCATCTTCGCCTTCGGTGAATCGATAACACTCACACCGGCCCATTCTTTATCGTCGTATCCGGCTTCGCTCCAGCCCAGCCCGCTCAAGGCGCGCATCAAAAGTCTCGCCGTTATAGATATCCGAACCCAGAATCGGGCCTGTCGCCGCCTTCCAGTTCTCGTCGGTTCCTACGGTCTCCTGCTTGCCGTCTTTATAAGTGATAACCAACTGCGCCAGCAGCGCCAGCTTCGTGCCATAGGAATTGCGATTGTGTTCCCATCCCATGGTCCCGCGATACCATCCATCCCCCAAAATTGCTCCCAGGCAGTTCTTACCCGGCCGCAGCCACTCCGCCACGTCGTAGGTCTGGTACTGATAGCGGAAATCGTAAGCCGTCCATCCCGGGGTGAAATATTGATTGCCCACGCTCTTGCCATTGATCTGCATTTCGTATAGCCCCATGGCCGACACATACAACCTCGCGCGCACAACATCTTTTTTCACTTCGAAGCCTCGACGCAACATCGGCGACGGATTCGTGATCGCCGGATCCTCTTTGAGTTGCGGTGTAATCCACTTCGCCTTCCAGTCCGGCGCCGTGAGCAATCCAATCTCCCAGTACGCCGGCTCGCTCCATCCCGAGTCGCGGCCCAAATTGTCCCAGACCTCGACCTGCCAGTAATACCGACGGCCGCTCTCGAGCGCCGGACCTTCATACGCCACATGAATGGACGCATCCGACATTTGTTTGCCCGAATCCCAGACCAACTTCTTCTTCGCCAGATCCGCAATCGACCCCGCGACATGTATCTGGTAAGCCGTCTGCATCGTTCCTCGCTCCGACGACACTAGTTCCCAACTCATCCGTGGCTTTAGAACATCCATTCCGATCGGATTCGTCTTGTACTCACACCGTAGATTCGTCAAGGCCAACGGCGTGGCCGCTACGCTTAAGGACGCTAGAAACATGACGAGAACGAAGAAACCGAGGAATTTGACTGACATGGAAATACCTCCCAAATGAATGCATCTGATTTCTTTAGGACCGGGAATCATTTCACATTTGCAAACCGAATGAAAATGCCCGGCCCTTCCTTTGTTCGGAAAAAGGGCCGTGTTCAATGGGCCGACGCCCGCCATAGGAAATGAAAATCGCGGATGCCCCATCTCTCGCGTGTTCCTTGCGCGAGAAGTGGGGATTGTCGCCGCGGCGCGGCGCTGTATATCAGCCAACGGTTGTGACTTCGGTGATTCCGCAGCCCGATTCTGTGTTGACTTCAATTTACTGCACTTCTACCATCCGTCTAAAGTTTGGGTGTTGCGCTTCTTCGAGCGCACAGTCTCACAGGGGCGTGTCATGAAAAGTTCTGATCGCAATCAGCAGCAAAATATCAATCCGCACCGCGCGTCAGCGCGCGTTGCCGCTATCTTTCTCGTCGCTGCAATTCTTTTGCTCGTCGCGTTCGCTGCGCTCGCTTCTCCACGATTACAGAATTATGGCCAGGATCGCGATCGCTACCGCGATCAGGATCGTGACCGTGATGATCGCGACCACGATGACCGCGGCAGCATTCATGTATCTCGCGAGCAGATTGCCATCGATTTCGGGGGCGGGCACGGTGGCAGGCCCTCGCCTGATGCAGTTTGTGACGAAAACTCGGTCGCTGTGGGATTCCACGTGCAAACCGGCGAGTTCTTCAATCAGGCATGGCTGGATTGCGTCCACATTCGTCGTGATGGTTCACTGGGCGATGAGGCCCGAATGACCGAGCGCACGGGCAGTCGCGGTGGGCGACCCGTTCACGATGCGTTTTGTCCAAATGGATTTGTGCTGCGAGGAATACGCGGCCGTACTGGCGCGTCCATCGACGAGGCCGTTGGTGTGTGCAGTCGGCTCCATGGAGTGGTTGAACGGCGCGACGATCCGCGAACCGAGATGACGGAATCTGTGATGCGACCTGAAGCTGGAGGCCATCCCGCGGAAGCGTTTTGTCCGCGTGGTGCCGTGGTGACAGGCTTCCGTTCCATGAGCGGCGAGTATATGGACCATCTCTGGCTGCTGTGTTCGGAATTGCGTCGCGAGCACTAAGCGCATTGCGCAGACGATTTCACCTTGGCCGCGGCATGCGCCGCTAATACCTGGCGACGTTCTGTTGCGCGTTCACCTCTCCGAATCAGCACGATTGCGCCAAGAATCGCAACCGACGCCATCGCCAGGCGTGGCGTGATCGGCTCAGAGGCAAGCAGCCATCCCAGCAACACTGCCACAATCGGATTCGCATACGTGTGAGTCGCCACCAGCGTTGGCGGACAACGCTGCAGCAGCCATGTATACGAGGTGAAAGCCACAATCGATCCGAACACAATAAGGTAGGCCAGCCCCAAAATTGACTTGAGAGAGATTGCGGACCAATGCAGCGCATGAAACTCGCCGGTCAGTCCAGCAGCCGCGAGCAACATCACGGCGCCGCAAACCAGTGGGACAGCGGTTCGCGCCAGCGCGTCGGTAGGCAGCTTTAGTTTAGGTGAGAGCACGACACCAGCTGCCCATGAGAATGATCCGAGTAGTACTGCCAGCATTCCAATCACGCTCGTGTCTTTGGAAGAGACTTCCATGCCTGTCAGGATAGCGACGCCGACCACGCCACAAGCCAAGCCCAGAGCGCTAAGGCGGCTGATCTTCTGCTGCCCGCTCAACCAGGCGAGCACCAGGATGAACATGGGTTCGGTTGCAATCAGCAGCGCTGCAAGTCCTGATGCCACGTGCTGCTCAGCCCAATGCAGCGAACCATGTCCGACCAGAAAGAAGAGCGCGCCCAGCACTATGCCGGCGATCCAATGTTCCCGCCGCGGACGATATCCGCGCGCACATGCCAACGCCAGTAGCACACTGCCCGCTATCGTGTGACGAATGCCAGCCGTAACCAGAGGCGGAATGGTCTCAACCGCGTAACGGATCGCGAGGTAGGTTGATCCCCACACCAGATAGATCGCCGCGAAGGCCAGCGCGACCTTGATCGAATCGCTTCGCTCGCGGAGCAGCCGAATTTGTTTGGGTACCATCACGGGACGACCTCCTATATTTACCATCTTTGCTTCTGCGAGGTTGATTCCTGCGCGCTGATTGCTGAGGATCAGGGCCAAGGTCTGGGTGGGTTGATCGCGGAACATGTGACTAACCTCCAAATATGCCTTCATAGGTTAGTTAGAAGATAAGTCAGCGCGGTCTAACTTGTCAATACCGTTTAAACGGTTAGATAATACAGGCAGTGCGGGAGGTTGAAATCTATACGGACCATATAAAGAGGCGAAGGCCTCCTCGGTTCGATTTGGTTGCGGGCGCCGTATCGCTCGACTTCATCAACACGCTCGACGATCGCTTCAGCAGCGAACCGAAAGAGTTGCTGAAGGATTACGTCGACCTCGCGCGCTTTGGCGAGGACACTGGAATCCTCAGCGACTTGCAGGTCGATCGTCTGATGTCCTGGAGCATGCAGCGTCCGGATGAGGCCAAGCGGGCGCTGGCGTCTGCAATTCAGTTACGCGAGGCGATTAGCGAAATTTTCTACGCGCTGGCTAGGAAGAAACCTGTGCCTGCGGCAGCGTTGAGCGTCCTGAATCAGCACGTGCAGGAAGCGGCGCAGCACCTGAACCTCGCCCCGGGCAGAGAGCATTTTGAATGGAAGTTCGACACTCCGCATCATGATCTGTTCACGCCATTGTGGCCGATTGCGCGTGATGCCGCGGAGTTACTGGCGTCTGATCGTCTTGAGTTTGTGCGTGCCTGTGCCTCAAAGACCTGCGAGTGGCTGTTCCTCGACGAGAGTAAGAACCATCGCCGCCGCTGGTGTGACATGACGAAATGCGGCAATCGCGCAAAAGTGAAGCGTTTCTATACCCGCCAGAAGAAGCTCGGCTGAAACAATCAGACGGCACCTGCCAGCGCCTGACGTTCTGTGCCTGTGCGACAATCTTCGCATTCCATTTTCACCATGGGGGAGCTGTGCGCTTATCCAAAATCGCTTTTGCCATTACTTCTCTCGTGTGTATCGTCCAAGCACAGAACGTAGTTCACTACACGACCACGAATGCCAACGTGAAATATCTGTTTGCGACGGCCGAGCCGGTTGCGCATTTGAAGCAAGGGGACATTCTTGATACGAACACGCTCGACTGCTTCGGCAACGGCTTGAAGAAGCCGGGCGACACGCTCGACATGGCGAAAGGAGACAATCCGCTGGCTGGGCCGTTTTTTGTCGAAGGCGCGGAGCCCGGCGACACGCTGGCGGTGAAGATCCTCGATCTGCAGGTGGATGGCGACACCGGCGTGGGCGCGTTCTCGCCGGGATTTGGTGCTATCAATTCATCGAAGTACACGCCGATGCTGGAGAAGACGCCGTGGCAGGACAAGGTGTGGTTTTATCACATCGATCATTCGGCGAACACCGCGACGTTCAAGGCGCTGGATTCGGATTTTTCGGTCGCGATTCCAATGCATCCGTTCTTTGGTTGCATCGGCGTTGCCCCGGCCAGCGGAGAGGCGCGGAGTTCGATTGTGCCCGCGGAATTTGGCGGCAACATGGATTCTCCAGAAGCCAGTGTGGGGAACACTGTTTACTTCCCTGTGAACGTGAAGGGCGGTCTGTTGTATTTGGGCGATGGGCACGCCGCCATGGGTGACGGCGAGGCTGCTGGGTCAGCGATCGAAGTGCCACTGAAGGCGCGAGTGCAGTTCAGCGTGATCAAGGGACGCACCATCGACTGGCCGCAGTTTGAGAATGATGATGCGATTATGACGGTGGGTGCGTATCGTCCGGCGGAGGATGCGGCACGAATTGCCTTGACGGAACTGGTGTACTGGATTCATCGCGATTACGGGTTGTCAGAGATGGACGCGTACGAGTTGTTGTCGAAGGTAGCGAAGTTGCATTTCAACGAAATGGTAGATCCGAATTATGTGGTCGTAGCGTCGATCGAGAAGAAGTATCTGCCAAAGAAGAAGTGATTCGAGACGCGAGCAATTAACGGTCGGCAAGACGCTGTTGGAACTGATCGAGTGACAGATTATCGAACTCCACCTCAAGGCTGCGGCGTTCTGCCAGTTCTGGGTTGCTAAGCGTCACCGGAGTTCCGGGGCAGACTCCGGCAGTGACAACTCGGCCGACCGACGGGTCCCAATCCGACAGATCAATGTCGACCTTATGCACCGGACTGATTCCCATCTCTGCGGGTTCGGGTGCTCCACGGACAACTGCTCGCACGAAGACCCCGGGTGGCGTCGGTGTCTCGGCATTTCCGTGTGGACAGGTGCTGCGGGCAGCTTCGGAGGTGACGAGAAGAAAGGCCGGCCTACGCAAAGGTGCCAGACAGTGGATACCTCTCGAGTATTGAATCTCCGTCGAGCAGCGTCCAACATCGGTGAGGCTGAATTCGCCACTTGGCACCACAAACTGCCGCTGGTTTTTGTCTCTGTAAAGCGTGAAGGCGAAGGAAATATGGGCACTCACAGGCCCCGAGTTAAGCTGGTCGAAAATATCTTGCTTCATCTGAAACATGATCTGGTGACGTCTTCTCCTCGGGAAATAACCACAGCGCATTTCCTTGCCAGCCAGAATCCCAACGGAATCCATTGGGCTTCGTCAGGGTTACGATCATTCCGTCCAGTTGGAGAAACGAATTCTCCGGAAGCCCGGAAACGCTGAGTGGAAACATGATCGAGACTTCGCCGTTGTAAATGGGGGCAAAGTTGCCTTCGTTGCTGTCGTGGCGGAAGAGTCCAAGTTCGACTGGCAGGATACCGCTTGCTAATGGATACTCGCGCGCAATCAGCGCTCGATCCGAAATGAGTAGCTGGGTGGCGACTGAGATCAAAGTGAGCACAATGCACACAGACACGATCAGCCAGCGCGAAAGCGCTGTCTTTCGCCGCGAATATTGAATGAGAATTACAGCCCCGGTGGCGCCGATCACGAGAAACCCCCACCGTAAGTCGAAGCCATCGGAAAAGCGAGACTTCTGGATTGCTGACGAGAGTGCTGAACTGCCGATCAAGTAGAGCAAAGCGATCAGAAGCGCGAGCAGCATCTGAGGGACGCTTTTCGTGATGCTGGCTAACGCGGCGACCCACAGGAATAGGAACGAGAATCCATATTAGTTGCATCCACAGCAGTCCACCGATGTAGTGAGCTGGATGAAAGCCAGCGCGGGCGAGAAGGAAGGCGTCTGCCAGAAGGAGCGGAAAATTGACGAAAGTCACAACGAAAAGCGCCTTGGCGACGAGCAGCTGTTTCCAGTCGTAGGGCCGGGTAACCCAGAATTGTCGATCGCCCACGAGGGATTCTCCCTGCACGACGCGAACGATCAGGAAAATCCATGAAACGGGAAGCATCGCGGTGACGAGGCCCGGCAGCACCTGCGCGCTCAGGAAGAACAAACTGCCGCCGGCCATGGCTCCATAGGGCTGACTCCAACTGCGGATATCAAGCCACGCAAAGGCCACAAGCAAGGCGAGCGACGCGGCAATTTCGCGCCAGAGATGACGGGCGTCTTTGCGAAAGATGTGCAGGACCTGGATCATCTTCATCTTGTCCTTTGCCTTTCTCTAAGCCGAGTTGCGGCCAGACTTAGCCATCGCCAGAAAGATGGAGCGCAGCGATATAGGAGAAAACGCGATGTTCCGGGGTTCCGGGAAGACCCGTCTGACCTCGGCACTGGTGCGCTCGGCGTCGAACCGTGACTCGGTAAAGCGGACGACCGCAGCGGCGGCGCTTAACTGCATCCAGCTGTCCGGCGATTGCGGCGGGAGGGCAGGCGGCACGTCGAATGTCAGTTCGACTTCGCGGAAGCGCTCGACCAGGCTGCTCAATTCTTCGGAGAAGCGAAGTTTGCCTTCTTCGAGATAGGCGACATGGCTGGCGAAGGTTTCGATTTCCGCCAGGTCGTGGGAGGACACGAAAATGGTGGACTCTTCGGCGCGGTCGAGCAATCCGTGAATGAGTTCATCGCGCACCAGCGGGTCCAGACCGGTGAAGGGCTCGTCAAGCACGATCAGCCTGGGATGGTAGGCAAGAGAACTGGCCAGTGCGGCTTTCATTCGCATGCCGCGCGAAAGGTGGCGAAGCCTGCGGTCGAGTGGAAGGTCGAACTGCTTGATCAATGCGGCTTCGAGAGCCTGATCCCATGTTGGATAGAAAGGGCGCAGGTAGGCGAGAAACGCGCCGACGGTCATCCACTCGGGCATTTCCTGGTTTTCGGAAACGTAGCCGATGGATTCAAGATGGCGCCCTCGAAGGTGAGAGGAATCGATACCGAGGACCTCGGCACGCCCGCTGGTGGAGCGAAAAATGTTCATCAGGATTTTGATGGCGGTGGTCTTGCCCGCGCCGTTCGGTCCGACGAGTGCATAGACGGCGCCTTGAGGAACGTCGAGCGTCAGGCCCTGGAGAGCCTCAACGCGGTGGAACTTCTTGACGAGGTGGTCAGTCTGGATGGCGCTAGTCATTTCTTGCCGCGTCCTCCTCGGTCGGTATCAGAGTTGGTGCTCAGCCGTTTCCAATGGGCTGAGACGGAGGCGAGAACTTCTTCGAGTTCGATCCCCAGGTGTTTGGCTTCGACGACGAGTTGTTCAATCTCAGGGCCGAGCAATTGGGTACGCTCGGATTTTCGCGATTCGGGAAGGATTGCTACAACCGTGCCGATGCCCGGCTGCGTGTCGAGCAAGCCCGCGGCAGAAAGCGCGGCGACAACCTTGTGCGCGGTATTGGGATTGATTTTGAACTCTCGGCTGAGTGCGCGCACAGAGGGGAATGGATCGCCGGTGCGTATCTGGCCGGAGATAATCGCCTTTTTCGCGGCGTAGACGATTTGCTCGTAGATGGAGACTCCGGGACGGAAGTCTACGCGGAAGGGGATCATTCGCCTGTACTATTACACGTAGTACGGTATGCGTCAAGTTGGCAGAACGAAGGTTCGGGCAGCCGACCTTTTCCTTCCTTCACCAAGCACTAAAGCAAAATCCCGATGCACCTACAGCGAGGACGGGACCAACCGGCGAATCCGGGCGGGGCATCTGATTCGTCGCTTGTCTGTTTTCCAATTCTCCTTGGAGTTCGAAAGGTTGTATGTCTCGCAGTGTCTGTTCGCTCGCGATTGCGGCGATCTGCGCCAGCACAGTTCTGGTATCCGCTCAGGTCACGTCTTCATCAACTGCAACAAGCAAACCAGGTTCGTCTCCCGTAGCCTACGTATATGTTTCCACTTCTCAGAGTGGGAACAACCAAATCGACGGTTTCGCAGTTTTTTCGAACGGATCCCTTTACAACATTCCTGGCTCACCATTTCCCTATGCGGTCAGTTACATGGCGGCGAACTCAGGCTGGCTGTTTGACATCAACGGGTCGGATAACAACCTGATTGAGTCGAACATCATTGCTTCCGATGGCGCGATTGCGGCGGCTTACACATATCAGGTGCAGCAGACGGGAGGTGGCCTGGTGAACCTCTTCCTCGATCACACGGGATCATCGCTGTATGCGGATTACTTCACGGAAAACAATGATTACCTGGCATTCGCGATCGATCAGGGGGATGGAGAATTTGAATATCTGAATGACCTGCCGGGCGGCCCGGGATTCGGATATGTGCTCAGCTTCATCGGCAATAACCAATATGCTTACTCGTCGAATTGCTACCACTTCTCGCCTGCAATTTATGGAGTGCAGCGCAACAGCGCCGGGAACATTTCGTCGCTGAACATCAACCCTCCGCTTCCGGCCATACCGAAGGGGTATGGCTATTGTCCTTACCTGGCGGCCGCCGATCCCACGAACCATCTCGCGATCGCTGTCCAAGCGATGAAGGGCTTCAATGATCCCGCCGGCCCGTATCAGTTCGCAAGTTACACTGCCGACGCTTCCGGCAACCTGACCACCAACAGCACGTATAAGAACATGCCGGCCACGCTGGTCGGCACAGTCAATGATTACTGGATGTCCCCGGATGGCAAGTATCTGGCCGCGGGAGGAAGCAAGGGATTGCAATTGTTCCACTTTAACGGAGCGAATCCGCTCACCAAATACACGGGCCTCATAACCTCGGATTCGATCGATCAGATGTTCTGGGACAATGCCAACCATCTTTACGCGATCAGTCGAAAAGCTGGAAAGTTATTCGTGTACACGGTGACCTCAACTGGAGTGACAGGAGCTCCGGGTTCACCGCACACGATCACGGGTGCGCAGAACATCGTTGTTCTGCCCAAATAATGGAATGAGCGAAACGCGATCTAAGCCAGTGTACGTCCCATCCTGAACATCACGGAAGACGCGATGTTCAGGATGGTTCATCCCGTGTGCGCCACAGGTTCTGTATCAAGATGCGGGGTTCTGCCGGGGGAGAGGCGCAAGTCTCTCCCCGCCCGCTGTTCCTTCCAAAAATGAAGATCCCCAGCCTGTGGCTAACACCACGACAAAGGTGGGCAACCCCACGCTTCAGAACGGCTGCATCTGGAAAACCGGTCAATCGGCTGGTAGGATTCCGTGCCATGTTCAAACTACTTGTGGTGATGCTGACGTTCATGGTGGCAGTCTCCTTCGCAGAGCTTCCGACCAAGAAATACTTGAACCTTTCCACGATCAAAGCGCTGGTAGCCGCGGCTGAAGCGGAAGCCAAGAGGCTCAACGTTGAGGTGACCATCTGTGTCGTGGACGAAAGCGGTAACCTGCTCTTCCTCCAGAAGGCAGATGGCGCGTCTCTCAACACGATTCAGTTTGCCCAGAGGAAGGCGCGACACTCTGCACTGTACCGGAAGCCGTCGAAAGACGGCGCTGATGCCTTGAAGAACGGGAATCTGGAGGTTCTAGCCTTTCCCGATTTTTTCCCGAACCAAGGCGGCCTGCCGATTCAGGTTGATGGACAAACCATCGGTGGGATTGCTGCCAGCGGAGCTAAATCGGAGGTCGACGAAGCGATTGCTCAGGCAGCGCTGGATGCTGTGTTTAAGAAGTAATGGCGGCCTCATGTAGAAAGCCGTAGAAACTGGCAGGGCCTGTCTCTACGGCTGGCGTTTCGTGTGGTTGTGCGAGAGACGTTGCAAGCAACGTCTCTACGATTATCCCTTTACGATCTTCTTGGATGACGGATCCCATACCGCAACGGACTTGTTGAAGTAGGAGAAGTTCGCCAAGTGACAGCCGATAGCCGCGTTGTTGCCGAATATTTCGTTTTCGACCACCGGCTTGCGCGTACGCACCGCGTTGTAGAAGTTAGCCTGGTGATCGACGGTGTCGCTGTAACCGGGAGGATTGGCGTACGATTCTCCGGTTTCGTCGACTTTCCATTTGAGAGCTTCCGGTTCCGGGTGATCCTCGTGCCACTTCTCCAGATACTGATCGCGCAGGGCTTTCGGCCATCCAAAAATTGAATAGCCTTCGGGCTCGGGACGCGTGTCTTCCGGCTTGTAGGTGAGTGTGGTGTCTTTGATGATCATCGTGCCCTTGGTACCGTAGAAGCCGATGAACTCTCCGCCGTTGTTGTTCAGATTACAGCGCAGGGTTACACGGCAGCCGGGATAGTCGTAGAGAGTTTCGATGAGATCGGGGAACTCGCGGCCGTCCTTGAAGTGGAAGAGACCGCCGCTGGATTGCGCGCGCTGTGCCGGCTCGTTAATGCCGGTGATGAACATAATGCCGGAGAGCAGGTGAACGAACAGGTCGCCGCCGAGTCCCTCGCCGTAGTCGCGGAAGCAGCGCCAGCGGAAGAAACGGACGGGATCGTAGGGGCGCTTGGGGGCCTTGCCGAGGAAGGCGTTCCAGTCAATCGTTTTTTCACTGGCGTCGGGCGGAATGGGATAGACCCATGCGCCGCTGGGGGAGTTGCGGTCCCAGTAGGCATTGATGGAGAAAACTTCGCCGAGCTTGCCGGAGTCGTAGATTTCTTTGCCTTGGCGTAGAGCACGGAGCTGACGCGCTGGCTGCCGACGGCGATCATGCGATTGTGCTTGTGCGCCGCTTCCATCATGGCGAATCCGTCTTCGACGGTATGCGACATCGGTTTCTCGCAGTAGATGTCTTTGCCGGCGGCGCAGGCGTCTTCGAAGATCTGGCGGTGATTGTGATCCATGGTGGCGATCAGGACGGAATCGACATCCTTGCGATCAAGGATCGAGCGATAGTCGCGTGTCGCGGGGACGCTAGGATTATTGACCGCCTCCTGCGCTGCGGTGTGGCGGCTGTCGTAGAGATCGCATACGGCGACGCACTGAATGCCGGGCACACTGAGAGAGGCCTGGAGATGTTCGCATCCGCGGATGCCGGTGCCGATAGAGGCGAAGCGGATGGTGTCGCTGGGCGCAACTGGGCGCGGGTGTTGCAAAGAGCATGCGCGGTTGGACCAGGGACTTGGCGACGGTGGTGGCTACAACCGCACTGGAGCCGATCTGCATGAATTGACGGCGGGATACGGGATTTTTGGACATTAGTTGTTGGCCCTCACAAGTGCTGAAGTAATTCCGGACAGGCGCGTGCCCCGTCGCGGAAATGATTTACGGTCAGAAATTATTGCACAGTGGAAGGGTTGTTAGTGAAACGATTTTCTAGCGGGGCGGAGGAGTTGGCCCACGCGAACTGGAAATCGCAACAGGGCCAGAGAGTATAGAGCAAGGAGCAGGAGAAGATTCTGCCACCGCAAATGACTGAGACGATCTTGCGAGCGATCCCATGTGCCGCGCGCGCGGAGAAACTTGTGGTAAGTTCCGCCGTATCTCAGGCTAGACTTCCCAAGCGAGGACCCATGAATCGTACCAAGGACCCCGGCAGATTCGCAGGGTTGCTATATGTGCTCACGTCGATCGCGGGCTTTTTTGCGATGGGCTATGTTCCCGGCAAGCTGATCGTGCATGGGAACGTCACGGCGACCGCCCAGAACATCGCAGGCTCGGAGATGCTGTTTCGCCTCGGGATCGCGGGCGCAATCGTTGGTCAGACCGGTTTCATTTTCGTAGCCCTGGCTTTGTACGATCTGCTCAAAGGGGTCAGTCGGCGGCAGGCCTCGCTGATGGTGATCTTGATTGTGGTCTCCATACCGGTCGCGTTTATGAATGAGCTGAACTCAATCGCAGCCCTCTTCCTGATACGTGGGGCAGACTTTCTGTCGGTGATCGAAAAGCCTCAACGGGATGCTTTGGCCATGCTCTTCCTCAAGTTGCATGTTCAGGGATTCGTTCTCGCCGAAATGTTTTGGGGATTATGGCTCTTTCCGCTCGGGCTGCTGGTCTACCGGTCCCGATTCCTGCCGCGTTTTCTGGGCGTCTGGCTCGGCGTGGCCGGCGTCGCTTGGATTATCGAAAGTCTTACGGGAATTCTGTGGCCGCTTTATCAGGACAAGATGGACAGCTACCTGCAACCCGCGATCATCGGGGAGATCGTGTTCATGCTGTGGCTTCTGATTAAAGGCGCGAAACCGCCGGAGCTCGATGTGGCAGGGACATCGAGGGCTGATTAAGTAAGCAGAAATGATTTACGCTCAAGAATCATTGCGGTGGAAGGGTTGCCAGTAAAAGGATTTCCTAGCGGCTGGGAAGGCAGGCGCTCGCAACGGCCTTGGCGGCTGTATACTTCTTGGTTCCAAAGCGCGTATGGGCAGCTATCGTCATAGCCAAATATTCTTGAATGTTGCTTACTGTCTGCTTATTTTTTGCGTGGCGGACTTCCGTCCGCTCCTGATCGGTGGCTTCTTCAAGCTGGTGACTTCCCTGGTGCTTGCCTTCTGGCTCACGTTTATCGTCGTTCACTCGGCGAATATCTGGAGCTTGCTAATAGCCTCCCTTCATGCGCTCCCACTCTGTTTCACCCCGTGGGCCATCGATAGGCGATGGCAACGAGCCCCGACCACTATCGCAGTTCCAAATGAACCAAGTCTCTCTGCGCTCTTTCAGCGTCCCCCACCTATCCTCTCGTTATAGCCCCCTCCTGATCTGAAGCGCATGCCGCCGTGTTGCACGGCATTGCCTTCTGTTTTCCCGTTACGCAGAATCAGGCTCCTCGGCCTGATAAGAGAAAGAGTGCCTATGAATAGATCTGATTTTGCAGGACGCGAAGCTTTGGCCAACAAAGCGCACGAAAACCCACAGAGTGAATATGCTCGCCGTTTGAGCGAACGGCAACGGCAGCTTGCGAGCATCAGGGCCTTGCACCACCGCCTGTGGACATATGTGACTGTCGCCGCTTTCGCTGGGATCGTTGCCGTCTGCGCGTCTCTCTCATCGCACTTGATTTCTGCGCTTTGGATTCTGCTCCCTTCGGTCGTCGTCCTGTCCTGCATCCAGTCGCTTAGGAAGAACGCGGGTATACATAGCTGCGTGCAACGGATCGCGAGTTTCTATGAACTTGGCGTGGCCCGGTTACGCCACCAGTGGCAAGGACGAGGGATTGGCGGCGAGGAGTACCTGCCCGAGAACCATGCTTACGCTTCCGATCTGGACTTGTTTGGCACGGGATCGCTCTACGAATTGCTGTGTACGGCTCGAACTGGCGTTGGCCGGGCTACGCTTGCGAAATGGCTGCTCAATCCAGCGGGCTTCGACGAGGTCAACGCGCGGCAGGCGGCAGTTGCCGAACTTCGCGACCAGCTCGGTCTTCGAGAGGACTGGGCATCTGTAGGAGGGAGCGCACTCGATCAAGTTGGGGCATCGGTCCGAGACTGGGTGGACGTACCTGAGATCGCTTTTCCGCTTTACATACGGGCGCTTGCGGCGGCACTGCCAATGTGTCTACTCGTCGTGTCGCTCGTTGGCGCCATGGGCGTCTTCGGCAATAGCTGGCTTTGGGCAGTGGCCTTTGTCGCCGGGCTGGAAGGGCTCTTGGCGGTTTTCCTCCTGAAGAAAACTAGGCTGACAGCCGCCAACCTCGCCATGCCTTCATTCGAGCTTGAACTGCTTGTGCCCTTACTGGATCGCTTCGAGACACTGCATTTCCAGTGCCCGTTGCTCAAGTCGCTGCAGTTGCAACTCACATTTTCGTCGGGCGTTCCCTCGAAACAGATCCGACAGTTGCGGCTGTGGGCCTGGCTTCTGAATCTCCGACAGTTTGAGTATTTCGCGCTGTTATCCTCGCTGATTCTATGGGGAACGAATCTCGCAATTTTTATCGAGCGCTGGCGGCAGCGGAATCGTGAGGGATTGACTCGATGGCTGGACTCCCTCGGCCAGTTCGAAGCATTGCTCTGTTTGGCTCGGTATTGCTACGAAAACCCAGATCATGCTTTTGCTGTTCTGAAACCCGAGTCTTCTCCGCTATTTCAAGGCGAAGCCTTGGGTCATCCATTACTCGATAGCGAGACCTGCGTTCGATGCAATATCCGGCTTGACGCCAAAGACACACAACTAATCATGGTCAGCGGTTCGAACATGTCGGGCAAGAGCACACTGCTACGTGCGGTCGGCTTGAACTCAGTTTTGGCATTGGCAGGTGCGCCGGTGCGCGCGGCTCAACTCCAGATGTCGCCACTGCAGATCGGGTGCTCGATTTCTGTTCATGACTCTCTCTTACAAGGAAAATCGCGCTTCCAAGCCGAGGTGGAGCGCCTGAAGCGGATACTCGGTCTGTCGCGCACGAACAACACCCTCTTCCTGCTGGACGAGATGCTTGGTGGGACAAACTCGGCCGACCGCTTGTTTGGAGCAAGAGCGGTGATTGAACAATTGGCCGCGAGCGGGGCGGTCGGCCTTGTAACGACTCACGATCTAGCACTTACGGAGGTGGGGAAGGCTCTCGACGGCCGGGCGATCAACGTGCATTTTGAAGAACATTATGAGAACGGCGAGATGCGATTCGACTATCAAATGCGTCCAGGTGTGCTGACGCGCACGAATGGTTTAAATGTCATGGCCGCGTTGGGACTTTTGCCCTTGCCGAAGGCGGATTCGACCGTCGCCACAACGGCAAACCCCTCGTCTACATTCGACTAGCACCTTGCAACTCCAGCATCGTCGGCTACCGGAGAACTATGAAGCAGTTGGTCAATTGAGGAAATATCGGCATATTACTCATCGACAGACGGATGGTTTGGAGAAGAAATAGGGAGGAAAAAATTGAAAGGGCCGTGACATTGGTTATGCCCTAGCCGCCAACTCCTGCGAGGGAGCTAACAGCGTGGAAGCATGTACCGTCACAGCCCCTTGATGCGATCACTGCTTTCGCAGTTCCGAACCCCGACTGAACCTCGCAGATCCGTCGGTTTTTTCGGGTCCGGTCACCTTGCGGGTTGCCCCGCCCGGCTAATCACTCAGTCTACTTTGGACTGGCTCATTTTATTGTGCCAACCCTTTCGACCGTCGACGCAAACCACATTAACAGACAATTAAAAAACGTCAACGCAAACTATTGGTGCAATACAGATCGTCGAAGCTGTGCATAACGAAAATTGCAAATGACTGTACGGGAAAAAGTTATGCACAACTACTGGCAATTCCTCCGGGTTTTGCACACAGGAATGCACAAGTCATGAGTAAACCGCAAAGCTATGAAAGGGAATCAAATAATCGTCTTGACGACGGAAAGAGATGGGCGCATCGTCAGTGAGTAGAGGCAAAAGAAGCTCTCGACAAACATACCCACCAAAACAAGTGATATCAGAGCTAGTCGCGTATATAGATGGCGGATGTCTGGGGAATCCCGGGCCCTCGGGCATTGGCGTGGTCATCAGCGGCGGTGAGGACGGTCCCGTACGTATCGCCAAATGGATCGGTCACCAGGATAATAATGTGGCGGAATATGCCGCGCTGATGGAAGCGCTGCAATACGCCGTCGCGCGCAAGGCGCAAAAGCTGCACGTCTATTCGGATTCCCAGGTGGTGGTGCGGCAGATGACTGGCGAGTATGAGTGCCGCAGCCCGCGTCTTTATTCCCTTCACTGGACCTGCCGGAAGCTGGCACGATCGCTTGCGTTTTCGATCTCCCACGTGCGGCGGGAGCTCAATGTTGAGGCCAATCGGCTGGCGCAGACGGCACTGCGACGGTAACTCTCAAGCTCTCGGTCGTCAGTCATAAGCAATCCGATGTCGGGCGTCGGGCCCTTGACCTTGGACTTCGGGCGTTAGTCGCAGTTGTTCCCGTTTATTCCCGGTTTGCGTTTTGGTTTGCCTTGGGGGAAACTCCAGTTCCGTGACATTCCCTGCAGATTACTTGGCCGACGTCTGACCAGCTAAGGGCTGAGATCGGATGGCTTCGCCGCACTTTTGGCTTAGCACCTCCGGGCGCCGGAAATCTTGACACCTCTATCTGGCCGAGCGAGACTCCAAAGTACCCACTTTTCATTATTAATGAGGAACCGGGCGGCAGCATGGCGCCCTCGAGAGAATTTTGGATCAGAACCCAACAACTCGTGGTCAGCAAAAGATTTCCTCGGCTTTGGCCGGGGCTCAGGCGCAGTCCGGGCTGCCCGTTCCGGTGCGCTTTCCCGGTGAGGATGGTGGACAATCCCTGGGAGAGATGGCGCAACGCGATCTGGATGCCGCGCTGCAACTGCTGGCGGATCGCGCGCAATATATCACCGGCGCGACCGGGGCGGCGATCGCACTGCGGCGCGACGGGATGGATGACATGCTGTGCAGGGCCAGCACCGGCACGAACGCTCCTGAACTAGGCGCACTGCTTTCCACCGAATTTGGACTATCCGGAGAGAGTGTGCGCACCAAGCGCGCTTTACGCTGCGATGATGCGGAACGGGATGCTCGAGTAAACCGGGACGTGTGCCGTCAGTTGGGCATTGCGTCGGTGGTGGTCATGCCGGTCGTCAATGACGATCAAGTGCTTGGAGTTTTCGAGTTGTTTTCCGGTAAGGCGAACGCTTTTGGCGAGCGCGATCTTACGGCTATCCAGCGGCTGAGCGAGATGGTGGAGACGGCCGTGCGATTGGCGCACGCCGGAGAGCTAATATCGAAAAAACAGCCGAAGCAGGGAAGTCCTGCCATTAAGGCGTCCAAGCCGGGGGTGCAGGACGGTCAGTTCGTCGCCGACCTGGTGGTCGACCGAAAAGTGGATCAGGCTGCGCCGGTGAAGTCTGCGGACGTCGCTCCAACATCAAGGTCTGTGTCCGCAGCAGCAAAATCTGACCCGCCAATGCCGAAAGTGGCCCCGTCTACGCCCAAGTGTGTCCAACCCGCCTTCCAACCAAAGAAGCCGCTGTTCTGGTCTGCCGCTCCGAGTCCTGAAGGTGAGGTGGTGAAGTCTGCCGAGGCCGAACAGAGCTTTGTGCCTCCGGTACTGCGTGGACTTCGGAAGTGTGAGGCTTGTGGATTTCCGGTCACGGCCGGTCGCACTTTGTGTGTCGAGTGCGAAGAGAAGAAGTGGCGCGGGCAGCTTCGACCGCAAGCTCGAACCGCCGCCATTGCGAGTGTATCGGCTCCGTCTTCTGCGTTTATGGGGCAGACCGCCGCTGCTGCGCCGAGCATGGCTAAGGTGCATATGGCTGTGACCGATACAAGCTCGTCCATCGCTGACACTGTTCTGAAGTCTACGGTGCAGGTGGAACCTGCAAAGTCGGGCGAGGTTGCTCCCGATGGCTCAAGCCCTAACGTTGCTGCGATCGTGACAGAGCAGCATTCTCAGGGTGAGCAGGCCTCCATGCCGGACTTCATTCTGAGTGCCGGTGTTCAGCCGTCCCAATCGTGGCTGGCCTCCAATAAATACATTCTTGGTGTATTGCTAGTGATTGCCGCCGCAGCCGTTGCAGTCTACTTCCTGCGATAGTTCTCCGTACCCGAACTGAACAAGGACCTTAACCCCATTTCCCTGATGCACTTGCGGGCGGGAGTTCCGACATAGTTATTGCTGGTCGGGTGCACCTCCGGAGGCGCCGAAACTCTTGACAACACAGGCAACTCTGCTAAAGTTCGGAAGAAGGTTTTCGAACCTGTGAATTTCGAATCAGCGGATGTGTGCGAGTGGCCATGACTATGAAAAATGTCTATGAGGTACTGCGGCAGAAAGAGATGGAACTGACGCGCCTGGAAAAGGAAGTGGAGGCGCTGCGGCTTGTGGCTCCTTTGCTGTCGGAAGAGAAGGAGAGCATAGCTGAGATTTCGAAACCGGCTCTGGCAACTGCCGTAAATGGGCCGCAGGCGGCGAGAATTCCCGTGCCGTCGGCTCCTTCGATTCCTGCGCCACAACCGGTACGCGCTGCCGGATGGGAAGATACCGCGAAACGGTGGCCGTAGAAACAGGCGACCGATCAGAATTTTGAGCTCGTTCCGTTCCAGCCCGGGATGCGTCCCGGGCTGAAGTGTTTTCGGGGAACGAAGGTAGAGTGTTACCCCGGTAAGCGCTTAACATCATCTTGCGCGCAACCCGGGACGGGGCGTCCGGGGCTACAATAATAGATCTATCCTCGGACAATCTCCTGCAAGGTGGCCAGCAGGCGGTCTACCTCGTCCATGGTGTTGTAGTGGACGAACCCGATGCGGAGAAAGCCGCCGGACTTCTCGACATCCAGATGCTCGGTAAGATTGAGAGCGTAGTAATTGCCGTCCCAGGTGAAGAAGCCGCGTTCGCCCAGTTTGGTAGCGAGTTCGAGCGGGGTGCGGCCTGGTCTTCCTGAAACATCGCGGACAGCGAACGTAGCGCAGCGGTCATTGAACCGCCCCGGGTCGGTGATGCCGAAGATCTTCAGGCCGGGAATTGCCTTCAGGCCGCTCATCATTTTTTCGACAATGGAGCGTTCATGATCGTGGATCGCGGCATACGCGGCCTCGATGGCGGCACGTCGAGTAGTGACCTCAGGACGTGCGTGGCGGCCGAGATCCGCTAGGTATTCCACGCAGGCTTCGATGCCAGCGATGCATTCGTGATTTAGTGTGCCCCATTCCCAGCAGTTCGGAATTCCATTGGTGTTGGGCCGCACCTTGTAAGGCCGAAAGCGCTTGAGGTGCTCGCGCTTGCCGAGGAGGGAAAAAATTGAAAGGGCCGTGACATTGGTTATGCCCTAGCCACCAGCTCCTGCGAGGGAGCCAACAGCGTGGAAGCATGTACCGTCACAGCCCCTTGATGCGATCACTGCTTTCGCAGTTCCGAACCCCGACTGAACCTCGCAGATCCGTCGGTTTTTTCGGGTCCGGTCACCTTGCGGGTTGCCCCGCCCGGCTAATCACTCAGTCTACTTTGGACTGGCTCATTTTATTGTGCCAACCCTTTCGACCGTCGACGCAAACCACATTAACAGACAATTAAAAAACGTCAACGCAAACTATTGGTGCAATACAGATCGTCGAAGCTGTGCATAACGAAAATTGCAAATGACTGTACGGGAAAAAGTTATGCACAACTACTGGCAATTCCTCCGGGTTTTGCACACAGGGATGCACAAGTCATGAGTAAACCGCAAAGCTATGAAAGGGAATCAAATAATCGTCTTGACGACGGAAAGAGATGGGCGCATCGTCAGTGAGTAGAGGCAAAAGAAGCTCTCGACAAACATACCCACCAAAACAAGTGATATCAGAGCTAGTCGCGTATATAGATGGCGGATGTCTGGGGAATCCCGGGCCCTCGGGCATTGGCGTGGTCATCAGCGGCGGTGAGGACGGTCCCGTACGTATCGCCAAATGGATCGGTCACCAGGATAATAATGTGGCGGAATATGCCGCGCTGATGGAAGCGCTGCAATACGCCGTCGCGCGCAAGGCGCAAAAGCTGCACGTCTATTCGGATTCCCAGGTGGTGGTGCGGCAGATGACTGGCGAGTATGAGTGCCGCAGCCCGCGTCTTTATTCCCTTCACTGGACCTGCCGGAAGCTGGCACGATCGCTTGCGTTTTCGATCTCCCACGTGCGGCGGGAGCTCAATGTGGAGGCCAATCGGCTGGCGCAGACGGCACTGCGACGGTAACTCTCAAGCTCTCGGTCGCCAGTCATAAGCAATCCGATGTCGGGCGTCGGACCCTTGACCTTGGACTTCGGGCGTTAGTCGCAGTTGTTCCCGTTTATTCCCGGTTTGCGTTTTGGTTTGCCTTGGGGGGAAACTCCGGTTCCGTGACATTCCCTGCAGATTACTTGGCCCGACGTGTGACCACCTAAGGGCTGAGGTCGGATGGCTTGGCCGCACTTTTGGCTTAGCACCTCCGGGCGCCGGAAATCTTGACACCTCTATCGAGGCGAGCGAGACTCCAAAGGTAATCTCTCTTTCATTCTTAGTGAAGGACCGGGCGGCAGCATGGCGCCCTCGAGAGAATTTTGGATCAGAACCCGACAACTCGTAGTCCGCAAAAGATTTCTTCGGCCTTGGCCGCGGCTCAGGCGCAGTCCGGGCTGCCTGTCTCGGTGCGCTTTCCCGGTGAGGATGGTGGACAATCCCTGGGCGAGATGGCGCAACGCGATCTGGATGCCGCGCTGCAACTGCTGGCGGATCGCGCGCAATATATCACCGGCGCGACCGGAGCGGCGATCGCACTGCGCCGCGACGGGATGGATGACATGCTGTGCAGGGCCAGCACCGGCACGAACGCTCCTGAACTAGGCGCACTGCTTTCCACCGAATTTGGACTATCCGGAGAGAGTGTGCGCACCAAGCGCGCTTTACGCTGCGATGATGCGGAACGGGATGCTCGAGTAAACCGGGACGTGTGCCGTCAGCTGGGCATTGCGTCGGTGGTGGTCATGCCGGTCGTCAATGACGATCAAGTGCTTGGAGTTTTCGAGTTGTTTTCAGGCAAGGCGAACGCTTTTGGCGAGCGCGATCTTACTGCCATCCAGCGGCTGAGCGAGATGGTGGAGACGGCGGTGCGATTGGCGCACGCCGGAGAGCTAATATCGAAAAAACAGCCGAAGCAGGGAAGTCCTGCCATTAAGGCCTCCAAGCCGGGGATGCAGGACGGCCAGTTCGTCGGCGACCTGGTGGTCGACCGAAAAGTGGATCAGCCTGCCACGGTGAAGTCTGCAGACGTCGCTCCAACATCAAGGTCTGTGTCCGCAGCAGCAAAATCTGACCCGCCAATGCCGAAAGTGGCCCCGTCGACGCCCAAGCCTGTCCAACCCGCCTTTGTCCAACCGAAGAAGCCGCTTTTCTGGTCTGCGGCTCCGAGTCCCGAAGGTGAGGCGGTGAAGTCTGCCGAGGCCGAACAGAGCCTTGTGCCTCCGGTACTGCGCGGACTTCGGAAGTGTGAGGCTTGTGGATTTCCGGTCACGGCCGGTCGCACTTTGTGTGTCGAGTGCGAAGAGAAGAAGTGGCGCGGGCAGCTTCGACCGCAAGCTCGAACCGCCGCCATTGCGAGTGTATCGGTTCCGTCTCCTTCGTTTACGGGGCAGGCCGCCGCTGCTGCGCCGAGCATGGCTAAGGTGCATATGGCTGTGACCGATACAAGCTCGTCCATCGCTGACACTGTTCTGAAGTCTGCCGGCCAGGTGGAGGCTGCAAAGTCGGGCGAGGTTGCTCCCGATGGCTCAAGCCCTAACGTTGCTGCGATCGTGACAGAGCAGCATTCTCAGGGTGAGCAGGCGGCCATGCCGGACTTCATTCTGAGTGCCGGTGTTCAGCCGTCCCAATCGTGGCTGGCGTCTAATAAGTACATTCTTGGTGTATTGCTAGTGATTGCCGCCGTAGCCGTTGCAGTCAACTACTTGCGATAGTTCTCCGTCCCCACCTGAACAGAAAACCGTAACCCCATTTCCCTGATGCACTTCCCTGTGGGAGTTCCGACATAGTTATTGCTCGTCGGGTGCACCTCCGGAGGCTCTGAAACTCTTGACAACACAGGCAACTCTGCTAAAGTTCGGAAGAAGGTTTTCGAACCTGTGAATTTCGAATCAGCGGATGTGTGCGAGTGGCCATGACTATGAAAAATGTCTATGAGGTACTGCGGCAGAAAGAGATGGAACTGACGCGCCTGGAAAAGGAAGTGGAGGCGCTGCGGCTTGTGGCTCCTTTGCTGTCGGAAGAGAAGGAGAGCATAGCTGAGATTTCGAAACCGGCTCTGGCAACTGCCGTAAATGGGCCGCAGGCGGCGAGAATTCCCGTGCCGTCGGCTCCTTCGATTCCTGCGCCACAACCGGTACGCGCTGCCGGATGGGAAGATACCGCGAAACGGTGGCCGTAGAAACAGGCGACCGATCAGAATTTTGAGCTCGTTCCGTTCCAGCCCGGGATGCGTCCCGGGCTGGAAGTGTTTTTGGGAAGAGGTGGAATGCTACCCCACTAAGCGTCTATCGCCATTGCGCGCTCTTGCGCGCAACCCCGGACGAGGGCGTCCCACGCTACAAAAATAAACTATCCTTTGACAATTTCCTGCAACGTTGCCAGCAGGCGGTCGACCTCGTCCATGGTGTTGTAGTGCACGAACCCGATGCGGAGAAAGCCGCCGGACTTTTCAACGTCGAGATGCTCGGTGAGGTTGAGGGCATAGTAATTGCCGTCCCATGTGAAGAATCCGCGTTCGCCCAGTTTGGTAGCGAGTTCGAGCGGAGTGTGGCCTGGCCTTCCTGAAACATCGCGGACAGCGAACGTAGCGCAGCGGTCATTGAACCGCCCCGGGTCGGTGATGCCGAAGATCTTCAGGCCGGGAATTGCCTTCAGGCCGCTCATCATTTTTTCGATAATCGAGCGCTCGTGCTCGTGGATGGCCGCGTATGCGGCTTCGATGGCGGCACGACGGGTAGTGACCTCAGGACGTGCGTGGCGGCCGAGATCGGCAATGTATTCCACGCAGGCTTCGATACCGGCGATGCATTCGTGATTCAGTGTGCCCCATTCCCAGCAGTTCGGAATTGCATTGGTGTTGGGCCGCACCTTGTAAGGCCGAAAGCGCTTGAGGTGCGCGCGCTTGCCGTAGAGCACGCCCATGTGGGGTCCGAAGAATTTGTATGTCGAGCAAGCCAGGAAGTCGCAGTCGAGCGCCGCAACGTCGATGAGCCCGTGCGGTCCGTAGTGGACGGCATCGACGTAGCAAAGGACGCCGGCCGCGTGAGCCAGGCGTACGATTTCCTTGACGGGATTAATGGTGCCGACCGCATTGGACGCGTAGCCAACCGCGACAAGCTTTGTTTTTTTGTTGATCTTTGACGCCAAGTCGGCCATGTCGAGCGTGCAGTCGGCGTCGTGGATTTCTGCCCAGCGAACAGTTACTCCCCTATCTTCTGCCATGGCCAGCCAAGGAGAGACGTTCGCGTCGTGATCGAGGCGAGTCACGAGGATTTCGTCCCCGGGATTGAGGTCGCGGCCGATGGCGCGAGAGATGGCGAAGGTCAGCGTCGTCATGTTGGGACCAAAGGCGACTTCGTCGGCGCTGCAGTTCAGGAAGTCGGCCATGGCGCCGCGAGCCCGCGCGATCATTGCGTCGGTGTTTCGGCTGGTCGCGTATGCTCCGCCAGTATTGGCGTTGTCGTGGCGCAGGTAGGCGGATATGGCGTCGATCACGCGCTGCGGAACTTGCGTTCCGCCCGGGCCGTCGAGGAACGTGGCGGGGTGGCCGTTCACGGTCTGGGCGAGCGAAGGAAACTGCGAGCGGACGTAGGTGAGGTCGAGGGCAGCGGTCAAGGGTTCGATCAGCGTGCGCATAGGAGTCTATTTAATCATGTGGAGGACCTAGCGGCGCCACGCTTCCCTGGCCGAACTTAGACCGTAAGACTCAAGTAGCACTCCGCAATGTCTATTCAGGACACCGCTCTTACGAAATCTGCGAGCATCCCATACGCTGTTGCGTAGAGTCCAGGATTTTCTTCGGTGATGGCGAGGCCGGGGAAGATGTCGGTCTCAAAATAAATATAGGACGACGTGCCGGAGATCTTTGCCATCGGCTGAGTGCTCAGGACTTTTTCCGGCCTCACGCTGGCTTCAATACCCCGGACCTCGACGCCACGAGGGTCAACGAAAAACGTGCGGCGGGCGCGGCAGACCAGTTTGAATGCCCATCCATCGCGCTTCGCGGTGCGAACCGCTTGCGGCGTGAGATCGCGAATACCTTCGCGCACGATCTGATCGAGCCGGATCGGCACATCATCTTCGTTCGAACCCATCAAAACAGTGATCAGCGCGGCGGTTTTGACGGCGGCGTCCCACCCGTCGATGTCATGAGTAGCATCGGTCTCGGCGATGCCAAGTTCCTGCGCTTTCTTCAGTGATTCGTCGAAGGTCAATCCTTCTTCCATCTGGCTCAGGATTACATTCGTCGTCGAGTTGAGAATTCCATGGAAGCCTTGTAGGCGAATTGCGGGAAGCTGATCGAACAAGGAAAAGATAGGGACGCCGTCCATCACGGTTGATTCGAAGAGGAAGCGCTTGCCTTGTCTCGTAGCCAGATCGCGGAGCTCTCGGTAGGCGTGAACGATCGGTCCTTTGTTAGCCGTGATGGCGTGGGCTCCGTGATTAAGCGCGGCGCGGATGTGGTCGACCGCGGGCTGGCCGTTTTCGACATTGAGAGAAGTGGCTTCGAAAAGGACGTCGGCTTGGGCGGCGGCGAGCCAGTCTTCAATTCTGATCTTAGTGGTTAGAGTGCCGTTGGGAAGCGGCGACGGATCTTGTGGTGAGATTTCGCGGGCAGGAGTGCCCGCGCCACACTTTTTCGGATCGACTCCGTTGGGATCAGCGATCCAGCCCAGGCGGCGGGACGCTATTCCGGTAATGCGATACGCGATGCCGTAGCGTTCCCGGAGTTCGGCAGCACGGTCATCCAGAAGCTGCGCCAGAGTGCGATTCACATTGCCGAAGCCGAGGAAGCAGAGATTGTAGGATCGGATAGAGCCTCACAGGGGCTAAAAGGCCCGGTCCCCTCTTATCCCATCACCGTGGTGTGTTCCGGCGTGATCTTGTAGAGCACGCGAACTTCGCCGGGCTGGCTGTACGGATACTTGTCAACGCCGAGATATTTTTTGGCCATCTTGTTGATGTGCTCCGCGGCTCCCTCCTCGGTAATTTCGACGACGCGGCCGCGGATTTCCAAATAACGATAGGGATTCTCAGGATCGATGATCGCGAGAGAAACGCGCGGATCGCGACGCACGTTCTTGTCCTTCTGACGGCCTTTCGCAGAGTTGAAGATGACGTGTTCGCCATCGAAATCGCACCAGACAGGCGTTACTTGTGGGCGGCCATCGGGCATGAGCGTGGCGAGGCTGGCGAAGGCGCGCTTCTGGAAGAGATCTTTATATTTTTCGGGGATAGCTTGCGGCATGAGTCCTCCGGAGTTCCGGGATGCAACTGTACTGACAGAATTATAACTGCGCTTGCTTGGAAATTCCCTATCCGGCCTTCGATCCTCGCTACGTGCTGGTTTCCCGTCCGATCCGCGGGAGTACTGCACGCAGCAATGCTTCAAATGTCGCCTTCACGCGCTCGCCGGTTTCCATGACTTCAGCGTGCGAAAGCGGTTGATCGAGAATTCCTGCGGCCATGTTCGTGACGCAGGAAATTGCGAGCACGTTGAGTCCCATGTGCCGGGCTGCGATCACCTCGGCAACCGTTGACATCCCCACCAAATCTGCGCCCATGCGGCGCAGGTATTTAATCTCCGCTGGAGTCTCGTAGCTCGGGCCCAGCAGCCCCGCGTATACACCTTCATGCAAAGAGATGTTCAGCTTGGCGGATTCTTCCCGGGCAATCTGTCGATACGTCCGTGAGTAAGCATGAGTCATGTCGGGGAAGCGAACGCCGAAGCGGTCATCGTTCGGGCCGACGAGCGGATTCGTTCCCTGCAGATTGATGTGATCGCCGATCAGCACCAGCGCGCCTTGCGAATAGCCGAGATTAATTCCTCCGGCGGCGTTGGTGAGAATTACAGACGTAATTCCCATGCGGCCAAACACGCGAATGGGGAACGTGACTTCCTGGGCGGAATATCCTTCATATTGGTGGACGCGCCCTTGCATCGCAGCGACTGGGACGTCACCGGCTTTGCCGATGACCATCCGTCCCGCGTGGCCGATGGCGGTGGATTGCGGGAACGATGGAATTTCGGAGTAGGGGACGCGCGTGGCGTCGGTGAGCGCATCGGCAAAGGCACCGAGGCCGGAGCCGAGCACGAGTCCAATTTTCGGGCGAAGCGGCGTGCGGCTCAGGATGAGTTGTGCGGCGGAGTCGGCGAGCGTGAATTGGTCGGTCATGATTGTTTCGCGTCTTAACATCCGCGGAATCGAAAAATCCATCCAAGCCCCAGCAGCAATGGCTATAGGGATCCTTCCACTGCGCGAGAGCTCACATGCGCGAACCCTCGCTTCACTCAGGATGACAACGCTTACAGGTCGCCATCTGCCAAGTGCCGCCCGTGCCCATTTTTATCCAGCCAATCATACAGAAATGTCTGATAGAGATAAGACGCAACGATCTCCTCGCCGAGCTCGTGCGTGTCAGTGCAGATAAATGGCAGGCGCAGGCCGGCAAGAACCGCGATCAGCGATTGCGTGATGCGGTTGGGATTAGCCGCGCGGTAGGGATACTCCGATTTGATTTCGGTCAGCGACGAAGTGACAATTAGCAGACTGTGTGGCAGTTCGGCCATCTTCCTCAACCGATTGACGAATACAGCGCGATTTGTAGTGAACGAGCCGATCAGGTCGGCCAGATCTTTGCGTTCGACGACGCAGGTATCTTCCATGCCCTTGATGGAGTAGTCGCCGAGACGAAGGGCACGGTATTCGATTTTGGCGAACCATCCTCTGAAGCGGCGGAAGGAGAGCGGATTCTGCTCGCGGGTGTCGATGACCGCGACGGGAAGAGGTGTGCGGAGTTGCGTGCCTCCGCGTTCGGGGACGACCGGCAACGACGGTGCCGAAACCGGCAAGTTGAGAGCCGTCCAGGCTAGAGGCGAGGGGATCAGGGTGCGTTTGGCTGGCATGCGGTACAGATTTCCTCACGGGCTAGATTTGCTGATCAGTGTAGCGAAGTGGTGAGCTAATGCGGACGATTTCCTTGACATTCATCCGGAGCGGGGTTATCGTACGCCCACAAATTGGGGAAGGAACCCACCCATGCGGTTCCAGGTCAAATCATTTCACAAGTGAATAGGGAAGACTGGAATTAGGGCCCTGGCCGATTTTCGAGGCAAAGGAGCTTCCGAATGAAGATGTGCAGGCATGAAATACTTGCTGCAGCGGTTGTATTGACATCGCTTTTGAGCGGTCCGGTTTTCGCCCAAGACGCCGGTGTGTATGGCGTCGCTCGTCCGATGTTCGCGGTGCTGCCGCCTCATGGCGGGAACAATGAGGCCGTTCTACCGGCGACTCAGTTGCCGCAGTGGACGTTTTCTTTCACGTATGGGGGCACAACGTACAACGACGTGATGATCGGTACCAACCCAGCGTCGACGAATTCCACAACCGTTCTGCAATGGGGCATCATTCCCATCAAGATGGTTTACGGAACGGGCAACGGGAATACGACCTTCGATCCCAAGAGCATTTACTCGGGAAACATGACCGCGATTCAGGAGGTGGCCAACTCGCCGCTTTTCAGGGCATTAGTCGATTACGTTCAAGGCGGTACTGACCTGGGCACAACCCAGTACGGGGACGCCTACGTCCGTGGCGACTTTTGGCAAGACGTACAGGTCAATACCAACTATCACCTGAAGTTCGGGAAAAGGATGTTGTTTGCCGAACAGACGCTCACCGTTCCAGTCGGTTTGGGCCACGTCATTAGTAATCCATGGAGCGGCGTCCCAACCGGCACTGCAAACATCAACTGGTTCGACTTGCAGCTGCAGGCGCTTATCACAAAGCTCAAGATCCAGCCCAACGTATTACCGCTGTTTCTCACCTATAACGTATACCTGACCTCTGGTGGGTGCTGCATCGGCGGTTATCACTCGGCTTTGGCCGGGCCTCCCTCGGGCCAGACATATGCTTTCACTACCACGGTTTCGCAATCAACCGTTCCAGTGTTCTCCCAAGACATCGGCGCAGCGTCGCATGAAATCGGGGAGTGGATTATGGATCCGTTTGGCAGCAACAACTCGCCCTGCGGCGTCATGGAAAACGGAGATCCGCTGGAGACCGAGCCCAATTTCGGAGACTTCCCCTACACCGTGAACGGCTTTACATACCATCCGCAGGACTTGGTGTTTGTCGATTACTTTGGCGCGTCAACATCATTGCCGGTGAATGGTTGGTATACCTTCCAAAATGAGACCAACGCAAACTCAGTCTGTAGTCGTGGGGCATAACTTTGCTTGCTCCTCGCAGTTTGATGCCCGCCCCGATTGGGGCGGGCTTTTTACTCGCTCAGAATTTCTTCTCGAAATCGGCGAAAGCCGCTTCCAGCTTCCATAGTTCATGGGCGCGCTGGTTCTCGGCCAGGAACTCTCCTACGCAGCTATAGGCAGGTCTGCTACTGGCGTTCGTTGCGCATGCCGCAACAGGGCGATACGTCGGTTTTGTCTCAGCCCACAGACTCTCTCCGGGCAAGAAACTGTGTTCCAGGCTGTCACGCGCACCTTGCGGCCAAATCCAACTCTTCGCCACAGAGGGGCCCTGAGGTACAACGGGGAAACCTCTGTGATCCTCTGTAGTAAAGTTTTTCTTCCGTTCTCTGCTACTCTGTTTTCTTATGCCACAGGTTCTTGCTAAGACGACCCGGAGTTTTGCCAGCGACAATAATGCCGGAGTGCATCCGGAGGTACTCGAAGCCATTGCGCGCGCGAACCAGGGTCACGTAGTTGCTTACGGAGACGATCCGTACACGCGGTCGGCCATTGCGAAATTCGAGGAGCATTTCGGTACAGGTATCGACGTTTTCTTTACGTTCAATGGCACGGGAGCGAACGTGCTCGGGCTGCAGGCGTTGAACCGTCCGTATCATGCGGTGCTGTGTAGCGATTACGCGCATATCTATACCGATGAATGTGGCGCGCCTGAGAAGCATACCGGGTGCAAGCTGATTCCGCTGGCGCATCAGGATGGAAAGATCACGGTCGAGCAGGTGCGCCACGCGTATCACGGGATTGGCGATCAGCATCATGTGCAGGCGCGGGTGATCTCGATTACGCAGTCGACGGAGATGGGGACGGTGTATCGTCCGGAAGAAGTTCGCGCACTGGCGGAATTTGCGCACGAACACGACATGTTTCTGCACATGGATGGGGCACGCATCGCCAATGCGGCGGCCTGTCTCGGTCAGGCGTTGCGGCAAGCGACACGCGATCTCGGCGTTGATGTACTTTCGTTTGGCGGGACGAAGAATGGCATTCTGGGTGGCGAGGCGGTCGTTTTTTTCAATCATGCGCTCAGTACGGACTTTCTCTATCTGCGAAAGCAGGGCATGCAACTGGCTTCGAAGATGCGCTTCATCGCAGCCCAATTCGAAGCTTTGCTCACGGACGATCTATGGAAACGCAGTGCGGAGCACGCCAACCGCATGGCCCGGGTACTCGAAGCCGAAATCAGGAAACTTCCGCAGGTCCGTATCGTGTGGAAGGTAGAGGCGAATGGAGTTTTCGCGCAGATTCCGCGGCATGCAATCGAGACGATCAAGGAGCGATACTTCTTTTATCCGTGGATCGAAGAGGAATGCATCGTGCGCTGGATGTGCTCGTTCGATACGACGGAAGAGGATGTCAGGGATTTCGTCGCCGTAGTGGTGGAAGCGGTAAAGGCGTGATCCCGGCTCAACCAGGCTATTGCATTTTGCCCTTTCTTTGGCTACATTTGGCCCATTCCAGCCGGAGTGCGCGTCCCCAGCCGCTCGGTCCCAGGAGCTAGCATGATCAGGAAGTTTTTTGGAGTCGCCGGGCTAGCAGTGATCGCGGTGCTTCTGCTGGATACGTCCAGTTGTGCGCGCGAGCCAAAAGCTTGAGTCGATCACATTGTCGCCATCGCAAGGGATTTGTCTTCGAAGGTCCATTTGCCGCTGGACAATTTACAAGCGTACGGGAACTACATCCACCCTCCGGAGACGAAAGACATTTCGAGCATTGTCACCTGGTCCATCAATATACAGAATTTCGGGACCATCTCATCCAACGGCCTTGTGACGTATACGCGCACCGACGGCTGTGGCAGCGGCGAGGTCACCGCTACCTTTACAAATGGAAATGAGTCAGTCGTAGTCGGCACAGCACCCGTGGTGGGACCAAAAGACAGCAGCGCGCAGTGCCACATCAGAAACGCTGCCGGGACCAGATTCTGGTTAAGGGTGACAGTGACGAGAGCGATTCGAAAGAAGCCTCAAAATCATGTGCAGATCAGAGAGGTTGACGTAGAAAGAAGTGACTGAGAACTGGTGCGGCTATGCCGACCAAGTCGGATTCACTGGGTAGACCCGGATGCCGGTAGCTGGGTCCCATTACCGCAACTGCTTGCCGTGAGCACCATTGCCAGCGGCAACTCTCTGCCGGATTCTTAAGCAGAAAAGCGAGTTTCGGGCGGTCAGTCGCTCGGCAGACTACAAGTCGCCTAGGATCCTGCCTAGGGTGACCTTGTGCTTTTCCGGCTTCTTCTTTTTCTCGACCACAATCTTCTCCGATGGAGGGCTCCCCACCCGTTCGCGGGCGAGCTCCTTCACCGCGGTCACAGCGCGGAAGGGCTTTCTCTTTTTCTTTTTCGGCATCGGCGCGTCCCTACAGAAGTCAGATTGAGTGTAACCTGAATGAGTTAATCTGGGCTCCGGTACGAATCGGCAACTCTCAAATGTGCAATAATTTAACTTTGATTGAGCTGCCGTGAGCCAGGCGCTCCGAACTTATGGAAGAACGCGATTTTTTTGACGAACGTCAGGAAAAGAAACCAGCTTCGCTGAATTGTCCGCATTGCCACCAGGCCGCCGAATATGAAGTCACGTGGGTGGTCCGCACGAAAAAGCGCCAGCTTGGGGGACGAGCCGACGAGCGTGACCGCGCTCGCTTTGCGAAATTCCGCTCCTACATGGTGCGCAAAGACGACATGATGGCCTGCAAGAACATGCGCTGCCGCAAGCGCTTCGATATCTCCGGGCAATCGACCGTCATCATGGAGTAGGCCGATTCTCAGGGGCTGAAGTCCGCGTTTCCCGGCTCTCGGCGGCGCCGCTTCCGTTCAAATCTGATTCCCGCCAAGTCTAGTCGTCCCCTTCGCACCCAATCATTTAGACAAGTTCTACCTGATGGGATGTTGTTCGTGGGCAAATTCAGGCGAGTCGATGCCGGGCAGGCCTTCGAGTCCAGTCGGCTCGGTCTCCCGGTGCGCGAACGCGATCAGTTCCTGTTCGACTCCGACCGGCAGTGGATGGCGTTGATAGCTCGCCAGCAATTCCTCCACGCGGCGACGGGCGCGCTGCAAAATGTCAGGGCTCGCACCATCCATATCCGGCAGCCCGCGATCGATCACTGAGGAAGGAAAGTGCTGCTCTTTTCGGAACAGCGCCCGCGTTTCTTTCAGCTTCAGGAAGTCTCCCTGCAGGCCGGTCTCCGCGAACGCCGCAAGGGCCAGGGAATCTGTGCGCGGCTGAATGCCTTCAATCAGGCGTTGCGCCGACGCGATGGCTTCGGCGTCGATCACCAGCTTTTCGATACTGTGGCAGGCGAGAAAGTCGAGCATGCCTGCGCCCGAAATCATGTTGATACCGGCCAGCGCGCCAAGCACAGCTGACATGCCGCTTTCCATTTCGACCTGGGCGTCGATGAGGCGTCCATCGCCGGCGACCAGATAGGCGTGCGTCGGCAGAGCCGAGATACTTCCCCACTTGCGAGCAAGCCAGAGTCGAGCATGGCCGTTTCGATTGCTCCCATGGGAGTCTTGCCGGTGCGCATGTCGAAGATGGCGGGTGCGCCCTCCCCACACGATGGGGGCTCCGGGTTGCGCGAGTTGATGAATCGTGATGCCGCTGATGCATTCGGCGGCGTGCTGTACCACTGAACCAACGAGCGTAACGGGAGCGGTTGCGCCGGCCAATGGCATGCTGACGATCTCGGCGGGAACTCCAGCGCGAGCCAGGTCGACCAGATTCTGCGAAGCGAACTCGGACCAGTTCAGCGGTGGCGAAGGGCAGACATCGAAGATAGCCCGCGGATTCTCGCGGAGTTTATTGCGGCCTCCACTCTCGACGGCAAGCAGTTCGATGAGCGTATGCAGGCTGCTGGCTGAGAACGCGCCCGTAACCACCGGTTTTTCCGAATACCACAGTACGAGCAGAAGCCGGTACCAGTCACCGATTTCCGGAGGCACGTCGTTGCAGACCATCGCCGTCGACTGCGCTGCGAACTGCGGGAGCATCTCGGCGACTTGGACAAGTCTTACAAGATCGGCAGCCATCGCCGGACGCGCCTGCTGCGTCTCGGGATCCAGAATATTCAGACAGGAAGAGCCGGGGTCGAAGTGGACAGCGTCTCCGCCGTAATGCACAGCTGGTTTGCCGAGGCGATCGAAAAGGCAGAATCCGCGCGGAACGAGATCGAGCAAACGCCGCGCGAGGGCCTCGGGAATGTATGCGACACCGTCCTTCACCGTGATGCCGGCGGCGCGAAGCAGGTCTTCCACGTACGGAGCGACGCGGACTCCGGGATCTTCGATGAGCTGGAAGGCCTCATCGAGGATGCGTTCGATCAGCGGCTTGTCGAGAAGTTCGAGTTTGGGTCGCATAAGTGTGAGCGCTGTCATCTCGAGCACAGCGAGAAGTTCCTATCCGCACAACCGCATCAAGGGCCATAGGGATTCTTCGACTTCGACCGTTGCAACTTCGTGCGCAACGGTCTCCGCTCAGAATGACAATGAATTACGCACGTCAAAGTTGAATCGCGACTGCCGATAGCTTCTGCTGCATCAGTTCCTGCGCGAGGGCCACGGCGCTCATGGCGTCCTTGGCGTAGCCGTCTGCGCCGATTTCCTCGGCCCACCGGCGAGTGACGGGCGCTCCACCGACCATGATTTTCACTTGCGAGCGGAGGCCTTCCCTCTCGAGCGCTTCGACCACTGTCTTCTGATTGCGCATGGTCGTGGTTAGCAGCGCGGAGACCCCGACAATGTCGGCCTTGAGTTCGCGTGCCTTCGCGGCAAACTTCTCGCCAGCGACATCTACGCCGAGATCGTGAACCTGGAAGCCGTGTGCGGTGAGCATCGTCCCAACGAGAATCTTTCCAATCTCGTGGATGTCGCCCTTCGTAGTGCCCAGCACAACGACGCCAGCCATGGGGCGTTCCGTGCCGAGTTTCTTGAGTTCTGGATCGAGCACGGACATCGCGGCGCGCATCGCTTCCGCCGAGGCCATCATGTCGGGCAGATACATTTGTCCGCGGGCGAACTGCTCGCCCACGTCGTGCATGCCGAGAACGTATCCATTATTGATGGCTTCAATGGGCGCCATGCCCGAGGCTAAGGCTTGCTCGGCGAGGCTGAATGCGGTGTCCGGTGCGCCGTCGATAATGCTCTGCCGCATGGCGGAAAGCGTGTCGTTGGGCATAAGAGTGTCTCGGTCATGCTGACGTGAGGAGTGGCGGGAGTCTGTGATCAGGATCACAAGGGGACGACTTTAGCCTTCATCTGGCTTGCCATCCGGACCGAAGCGAAAGATCCCTATAGATCTCAAATGCGTTCTAGAGGTGGGGATTCTTCGACTGCGAAGGTAGGGCCACGAGCGACCCGCCGCCTGTTTCCCTCCTCTGCTCACACTCATTTATACTGACAGGTTTTGCCGTGGCTGTTTGACGCCGCTGGCGCTGGAGAAATTTCCGTGAAAATCCTGGTTTGCATAAAGCAGGTGCCGCAGAAAGATGCGCCGCTGAAGCTCAACGAAAACGGCACGTGGATCCGCGAAGACGTTTCTTACGAGGTTAACGAGCCGGACGCGTACGCTCTCGAAGAGGCGCTGCGTCAGCGCGAGAAGCACAAAGGCGAGGTCGTGGTCATCACCAGCGGTCCGGCGCGGGCGCAGCAAGTGCTGCGCGAGGCGTTGGCCAAGGGCGCGGATCGCGCCATTCACCTCGAAGACGACAAGTTCGTCGGGCTTGATGCCTTGAACACGGCGAAGGCCTTTGCGGCGGCGATCAAGGATGAGCAGTTCGATCTGATCTTCACCGGCCTGCAGTCCGATGATTACGGCTACGCGCAGACTGGAGTGATTCTCGCGGAGCTTCTGGGATGGCCGCACGCAACCATCATCATGCAGATAGAAAAGACGGATAGCGGCATTCGGGTGAAGCGCGAACTCGAAGCTGGATATTTCCAGTTTGTCGATATGCCGACACCGGCGGTGCTGACCATTCAGTCGGGTATCAACAAGCTGCGCTATGCCACGCTGATCGGAATCAAGCAAGCGAAAAACAAGCCGCTGCGCAAGGTTGCGTCAGCGGAAGTGCAGAGTGCGATCGGAGACAATTTGCAGAAGATTGAAAAACTATACATTCCGCAAAAGACGAAAAAGACGGAGCACATTGAGGGTTCCCCGGCGGAAATCGCGAAGAAGCTGGTGGACAAGTTGCGGAACGAATTACGGGTGTTGTAGCGGACAAATGTGGGGACAGCCGCCCTCGGCTGTCCGCCGAGCGAAGCTCGGCATCGCATGTTGTGAGCTATAAAGATGATTCTGCGCGATCGAGCTACGATGCGGCAAATTGACAGCCCCCCGCCAAACCTTGGGCGGAGCCGGGGGCCTTATCGTGGTTTTGGGTCGAAAGTTTGGGTACCACGAACTTTGGCTGGGCGCGTTGGCGGCATCGTCTTTGGCACCGTTTTCGTTGCGGGCGGGTTGATGATGTTTGTGTCGAGTTATGGGCTGAAGGGAGAGCTCCAGAACTTGATCTCATCGACGCCTGTGGCCTTTGTGGTGTGTCTTGTTACCGTAGCGATGACACTGGCGGTTGGGAGTTTCACGATCTGGTTGGGCAGCCGTATGCTCCGTGGCAGTTTCCGCCACGAATCCAAAAGGAAAATCCTAATTTAGCAATAAGGAATTCCATGTCTGAGTCAATCTTGGTTGTTGTTGAACAGCGCGAAGGCAAGCTGAATCGCGTTTCGCTCGAAACCATTACCGCCGGGCAGGCCATTGCTGCAGCCACCGGGTGGGCACTGGAGGCAGCGGTTGTCGGCAGCAACGCTGCGTCGATTGCCTCTGAGATCGCGGCAAAGAAAGTCGCGAAGGTCTACGCCGTTGAGTCACCGAAGCTTGAGCCCTACACGCCCGATGCATTCGCCGCCGCGCTAAAGCAGTTCCTCAGCACAAAACAACCGAAGCTGGTATTGATGCCGCACACGTACCAGGTGCGCGATTTCGTTCCAAAACTCGCAACGGCCATGGGACGCACGGTCATCAGCGACTGCATTGGTTTCAAGCACGAAGGCGGCAAGCTGGCGTTCACGCGGCAGATGTTCCAGGGCAAGCTGGCCGCGGATGTCAGCTTCACCGGCGATGCTCCGTGGTTTGCAACCTTCCAGAATGGTTCTTTCCGCGGCGACAAAGCAGAAGATGGCGCAAGTGCTGCGCCGGTCGAAACGGTAAACGTTGAGATTGCCGACGGAGTGATACGGAACAAGCCGCAGGAAGTCTTCAAAGAGGCCAAACAGGCAGTTGATCTCACGCAGGCAGAAATCATCGTCGCGGTGGGCCGCGGGATTAAAGAGCAGAAAAATATCGAAATCGCCAAGCAGTTAGCCGACGCGTTGGGCGGCGACTTGGCGGCGTCACGTCCGATCTGCGACTCGGGATGGTTGCCGATGGATCGCCAGATCGGATCCTCCGGGCAGACGGTTGCGCCGAAGCTCTATCTTGCGCTGGGGATCAGCGGTGCGATTCAGCACATCGTGGGCATGAAGGGCTCGCGAGCGATTGTCGCGGTGAATAAGGATTCTGAAGCGCCGATCTTCGAAATTGCCGATTATGCGATTGTCGGCAACCTGTTCGACATCGTTCCGCCACTCATTGAGGAAGTGAAGAAAGCGAAAGGGTAGCCACGGATCAGCACGGATTTTCACGGATTAAGATTCTTGCTCTTACTAGCCCGATCCGTGACAATCCGTGCGAATCCGTGGCTGGTTTCTTATGCTAGTTTTTCGCAAGCCAATCGAAGGCATTGAGCGTCCGCAGATGCCGGCCGATGTGGTTATCGTCGGCGGTGGGCCGGCGGGCATGGCCTGCGCGCTACGCCTTTCGCAGTTGATCGACGCTCACAACGCCGCGCATCCTGATGTGCAGCTCAGCAAAGAGAACATCTATGTCCTAGAAAAAGCGCGGGAGGTCGGTCAGCACTGCTTGTCAGGAGCGCTGCTAGATCCGCGTTCGATGCGCGAATTATTGCCTGGCTTCGAAAAAGAGGCGCCGCTTGATGCCGAGGTCACAAAAGAAGCGGTTTATTTCCTCACGAAGAACTCAAAATTCAAGTTTCCGATCACGCCGCCATTCCTACGTGACCACGGGAATTATGTCATTTCGCTGAACAAATTCGTGAAGTGGCTGGGCGGCAAAGTCGAAGAGACTGGCATCACGATTTTCACCGGTTTCGCTGGTGCGGAACTTCTTTACAACGGAGATCGCGTGATCGGAGTTCGCACCGACGACAAAGGCGTCGACAAAGAAGGGCATCCAAAATCAAATTTTGAGCCCGGCTACGATCTGCAAGCCAAGGTGGTCATTCTTGCTGAGGGGCCGCGCGGATCGTTGACCAAGCAACTTATTCAAAAGTTCGATCTCGCGAAAGATGCCAATCCGCAGACCTACGGCGTCGGCGTGAAAGAGCTGTGGGAAGTTCCCGAAGGACGGATTGCACCCGGCGAAGTCATCTACACACTAGGATGGCCTCTCACGACGAAGCGAATACGGCGGCGCGTGGATCTATGGGTCGAAAGACAACGTCGTCTCGCTTGGGTTCGTGACCGGACTTGACTATGCCGATCCTCGGCTCGATCCGCAGCGCGTGCTGCAGGAATTTAAGAAGCATCCCTTTGTTGCGAGACTGCTTGAGGGCGGCAAGATGATCCGCTACGGCGCCAAGTCCATGCCATACGGCGGATGGTGGGCGATTCCACCGGTTGCGGGTAATGGATGGATGATCCTTGGTGACTCAGCCGGATTCTTGAATTCTGCTCGGCTGAAGGGAATTCATCTCGCGATCAAGAGCGGCATGCTGGCGGCAGAAACGGCGTTCGAGGCGCTTAAGAAGGATGATGCGTCAGCTGCGATGCTCGGCGATTTTCAGAAGAAAGTCGAATCCAGCTGGATCAAGGAAGAGCTTTGGAAAGTTCGCAACCTGCATCAAGGATTTGAACACGGCATGTATGCGGGCATGTTCCACACGGCATTGCAGATGATCACGGGCGGTCGCGGCTTGTGGAATCGGTATCCGGCAAAGGCCGGGTACGAACGCATGGAAAAGTTGTCGCAACTACCCGCCGATGGAGGAGCGGAAGCACATCTGATCGGTCCGGCAAAGGGCGACGGCAAGCTCACCTTCGACAAGTTGACGGACCTCTATCACTCGGGCACCAAGCATGAAGAAGATCAGCCAGCGCATCTGGTCATTCACGACACGAAAGTTTGCAACGAACGCTGTGTCAAGGAATATGGCAGCCCATGCCAGAACTTCTGCCCCGCGAACGTCTACGAGATGGTGGACGACTCGAGCCAGCCCAACGGCAAGCGCATCAGCCTGAATCCGTCGAACTGCGTGCACTGCAAGACGTGTGATATTCAGGATCCGTACCAGATCATCACCTGGGTGCCTCCGGAGGGCGGAGGCGGTCCAAACTACGACGGCATGTGATGGCGGTGCGCAGTGTGAACGAAGCACGCCCCTGCTGGCGACGACGCTAGTCCCGATTGATGCCAGTCCAGTCGAACTTTCCCTTAAAACAGGTAGATAAGATTTACTGCCGTTGTGAACTGGTGGTTAGTGAAGCCCGCGCCCTTGCGAAAGGAATTCTGGTCCGAAAGATCCTGGCGGAACTCGCCGCGGACTACGAATTTTCCGTCGAAATGATGGAACTCAGATCTCACGCGCGAAAGCTGGGCGGGCAGAACGTACTCGGGGGTCAAGGTGAATCCTCGCAAGGTTTGCGAGATGCCGGTGCGGCTGCCACCAATGTCGGCGAAAACTTCCCCGCGAAATGCCAAAGAGAATCGCTTCGTCAGGTTGTACTTTGAATATCCCGCAAGCCCCTTCCAGATCGCATCGCTTCCATTGACCGCGGCCTGATCTTCGTCGGCATAGAGGCCGTCGAAACCAAGAGTGAGCCGGGGGATTACCTTCCAGGCGCCCGTCAGTTCGTACAAGCTGCGCTGATCGTGTGTATTGTGCGGCTGCTCCGGGCCATGAAGGAAGGTGAAGGCAAGGTTCGTCGTGCTGGAAGTTATCACAGTAATTTGTCCGATGGCTGTGACACCTCCATTGAGCCGGGTCACGGCGTCGCAACCGTTGGTGAGGAACACGGCTGCGGAGATTCTTCCACTGATTGGATAACTGGCTTTCAAGCCGATGTGAGTGAAGGGAATGCCATAGCCGAAGATGAAACCGCGGCTGAAATTATCGTTGTAGCCGTCATAGCCGCCGATGACTTCGTAGCCGAACGGCGTAACGAACTTTCCGAGGTCGAAGCGCAGGCCTTTGCCGACGGCAGCAATGTAACTGAGATAGAACTCGGGAATATCAAAGTGGTGCGCGACCCCAGTGTGCGCGTCGCGAAACATTCCGTAAGCCGCGGTGACCTCGGGGACGCCCGAACCGGCCAGCACGTTCAGACGAAAGCCTAACTGCCCGGACTCGGCCACTGGGTGCTGCACCACCAACTGAGCCACATCAAGTTGAGGATCGTTATCGTTAAAATCGAAGACCCGGAACTGATTCAGTCGCGGGGCAGGATCGTTCGTGTTGTACGTATAAGAGAATGACAGGAATCCGTCGGTCGTGATTTCTTTCCACCATGACTTGCTCTTGCGACCTCACTCGGAGGTGAGGCTGGCGGGCCGCTGCTCTGCGCCAACAAAACAAGGGGCGATGCAAGCATCATCACCCCGATCCAGACAATTTTGCTGAGAGGGCAGAAAAATGAGCGCCTCTGCGCGGTCCTTGCCATCGAGTTTTAAGACCGAACGGACTGGACTAGCTTATGGACCACATCTTCATCGGTGAGCTGTTCGTAAGCATGTTCGCCGTGCAGCGATTCGTCGAGGCCTATCTCCTCTGAAGCTTCGCTCACCTTCACGGTGGTGAAAGCGTCGATGATGCGGAGCATGGCGTAGGTAAATCCGAATGCCCAGACCGAAGAGAAGACTACCGCTGTTACCTGCTTCAGAAGGAACACGGGATCGCCGTAGAGTAGGCCATTAGCGCCTTCGGGATTGAATTGCTTGTTGGCGAAAATGCCCAGCATGACGATGCCAAGGAATCCACCAACTCCGTGTACTCCCCAAACGTCCAGTGCATCGTCCCACTGCAGTTTGTTCTTCATTTCCACCGCGTAGTAGCACACCACGCCCGAAACGATGCCGATGATGACCGCCGTGGTCGGGGAGACATAGCCGGCGGCTGGAGTGACAGTGGCCAACCCGGCGACGGCGCCGGTGAGTAGTCCCAAGAACTTCGGTTTCTTCTCATTGAGCCAAGCGACCAGCAGCCAGGCAACGGCAGCGAAGGACGCGGCGACATCGGTGTTCAGAAACGCTGTTGCGGTCACGGAATCTACGCGCATTTCGCTGCCCGCGTTGAATCCATACCAGCCAAACCACAGCAGGCCCGTGCCCAGGGCAACCAGCGGGATGCTATGCGGGCCCGGGTCTTGCACGCGCCGTTTCCCACATAGATCACAGAGGCAAGGGCTGCGATACCCGCGATGTTGTGCACCACGATGCCGCCGGCAAAATCCTTCACGCCCCACTGCTGCAGGAATCCCCCGCCCCATACCATGTGGACGAACGGGAAATAGACGAAGGTCAGCCATCCGGTCAGAAACAGCATGTAAGCCTTGAACGTCACCCGGTTGGTAAATGCGCCCGAAATAAGTGCAGGCGTGATGATGGCGAACATCATTTGATACGCGATGAAGACGAATGCAGGAATCGTCTCATTCCCTGGCGCCGGAGTACTGAGATTGATGCCGCGCAGGAAGGCATAGTGGAAGTTTCCAATAACTCCGTGCCAGTCGCCGCTGAAGCATAGAGAATAACCGTACGTGTACCAAATGACGGTGGTCCAGCCCATGGAGACGAAGCTTTGAATCATGATGGCTAAAACATTCTTGCGACCCACCAGACCGCCGTAAAAGAATGCGAGTCCGGGTGTCATCAACATGACCAGGCTGGTGCACAGAATCATGAAACCGGTGTTGCCGGTATCGAGATGGAGCATGCAATCCTCCGACCGAGTTGTAAGAGATTTTGCTCGCGGATAGCGAGCGGGGGTCCGAACCGGATACTCCGCGCCGGGTGGAGGGCCCCTGAGACCCAGGCAGCGCGGGAAACGCCATTACAATCAGAGGTTGAACCGCGGCAAAGACAAACTCAGTGAGATATGTCACGCCGCATTGTGACGGCGGATACAGAGTTGCCCGTTATCCCAATGATGAAGAGCGTTTGGCGGTAAGCTTGTGCTTCGCGAGGAAAACATGAACGTGAAACAAATCGCCAAACTTGTGCCGATTGTAGTTGCGTTATTCTTTTCCGTGTCGGCATTTTGCCAGCGACCCTCTCCCACCATCCCCTCCAGCGGCTCTCCCGGCTGGACGAGTATCGCGCGTCGCGGATTGCCATCTACACCGATGACTTCGGAGAACTTAAACGCTATCGGGACGCCGATAAGTCTCGTTCTGCACCAGCCGCAGGAGAGAATCGTGTGGTCTTTCTTGGCGACTCCATCACCGACTACTGGAAGCTGCCGGACTATTTTCCCGGAAAGCCATACATCAACCGTGGAATTGACGGCCAAAGCACGCCCGAGATGCTGGTGCGCTTCCGCCAGGATGTGATCAGCTTGAATCCTGCGGTTTTGGTCGTGCTGGCAGGAACAAACGACATCGCCGGTGTAACCGGTCGCACGAGCAACGAGGAGATCGAAGCCAACTATGCATCCATGGCGGAGTTGGCGCGCCTTCATCACATCCGCGTGGTTTTTTCCTCTCTGCTGCCTGTGTACAACTACACGGTCGAATCGAAGGAATCGTTTGTTCTTCGTCCGCGCGAAAGGCTTCTGGCTTTGAATGCTTGGCTCAAGGATTATTGCTCCCGAAATCGTCTTGTTTACCTTGACTACGCTTCGGCGCTGGCCGACGACAAAGGCATGCTCAGGCGCGAACTCTCCGATGACGGGCTGCATCCGAATGATGCGGGGTACAAGATCATGGCGCCATTGGCCGAGAACGCGATCGCCAAGGCGTTGGCCGGCAAGCCCTGGGCACGATGACAAAGATGCCTCGGTATCGAGATTGCTCGGCATCCTTGCGGAGCGTAAAGGCATTCTTAAAGGACACTTTTATGAAATCGCTATTTCATCTGCAAACAATCACGTTCATCGCGCTGGTCACTGTGCTCGCGGCTGGGCAACAGGCCACTGCTCCGCCGTCAATTCCCACCACCGGCTTTGCTGGGCTCGACCAGTACCGAGCATCGCGCATCGCGATGTTCACCGATGATTTCGGCCAGTTAGCACGCTATCGCGAAGCGGATGCGGCTCTCGGTCCACCGGCCGCGGGAGAAAATCGCGTCGTGTTTTTCGGTGATTCCATCACCGACATCTGGAAGCTGGAAGACTATTTTCCCGGAAAGTCCTACATCAATCGCGGCATCGGCGGACAGACCACACCGCAGATGCTGATCCGCTTCCGCCAGGATGTCATCAATCTTCAGCCCAAGGTAGTCATCATTTTGGCCGGCACAAACGACATCGCCGGCAACACCGGGCCGATGCGGAATGAGGATATCGAAGGGAACCTGGCGTCGATGTCGGAGTTGGCCCGGGTTCACGGTATTCGCGTGGTGCTGTGTTCAATCATGCCCGTGCACAACTACACCGAGCGGGCAAAAGATTTCTTCGCACAACGTCCGCAATCGAGAATTCTGGCGCTAAACGATTGGATCAAAAATTACTCTGCCAAGAACAACATTGTGTACGTCGATTATTTCTCGGTGCTTGTGGATGACAAGGGCATGATGAAGAAAGATCTCGCCGATGACGGCCTGCATCCAAACGCCGCAGGATTCAAAGTCATTGCCCCGCTGGCCGAGGCCGGAATCGAGAAGGCACTGAGATAGCGTCCGTTAGTTTGGTCCAATGGCTACGTTTTTGTTGGCACCAGGACTCTATTCGGAGCATCTATAATTGAGACTTGAGTTTCCGATCGCCTCGGCCCCGGTATGAGGTCGTGGCGGCGAGGGAAGAGTTTGCGGACGAGACCTCTTTAGTCCGTGCGACATTTCCCAAAGGTGCTGGTGGAAACGCCGGCGCCTCCCGCGCTCACAGCGAGCGCATTGGAAAGGAAACGCTTCCAGGGATGTAGCCGCCTGTCCGTTTTCCTTTCCTTAAATCGCTCTTGGCATTTGGCTCTTAGCTTTTGGTGTAACCAGAAGTGAGGCGCTAAATTAAGCAAGCTAAGAGCTAAAGGCCAAGAGCCAACAGCTTGCCTCTTCACGACAAATTCGGACGCGCGATCACAGACCTGCGAATCTCTATTACCGACCGCTGCAATTACAAGTGCGTCTATTGCCGCACCGGTAACGAGGGTGCGCTGTACGGCGATCTGCCGTTCGAAGACTACTTACGGATGGCCCGCGTGCTGGTCGGAATGGGAATCACCAAAGTTAGGCTGACCGGCGGAGAGCCTCTGCTGCGAAAAGGCGTAGTAGATTTCGTGTGGGAATTGGCGCAGCTTCGGTCGCATGGACTACAGCATTCCGATCCGCTGGATATTGCGCTCACCACCAACGGGCATCTGTTGGCCGACCTGGCGAAACCCCTCAAAGACGCAGGCCTCACGCGCGTCACCGTGTCGATGGACGCCGTCGATCCCGACCGTTTCACCCGCATCACGCGTGTGCCCGGCGGATACGACCACGTGCTCGCTGGAATTCGTGCGGCCCGGCGCGCGGGGTTGTGGCCGCTGAAAGTGAATTGCGTCCTGATGCGTGGCTTCAACGAAGACCAAATCATCCCATTCGGAATGTTTGCGCGCGAAGAGGGTGTAACCGTGCGCTTCATCGAATTCATGCCGCTGGAAGAGGGACGAACTTGGGAACCCTCAACCGTTGTTCCGCTCGAGGAAATCCTGGCGCGCATGGCCGATTACCGTCCGCTGGTCGAGATTCCGCACGCGCGTTCAGAGACGGCGCGGCGCTACCGCTTCGAAGACGGCGTGGGCGAAATCGGGATCATCGCCCCGGTATCGCATCCGTTCTGTGGACATTGCAGCCGTATTCGTATCACCAGTGATGGCAAGATTCGCACCTGTTTGTTCTCCGTGTGGGATCACGACCTGCACGCGCAGATGCGGCGTGGCGCGAGCGACGAAGAGCTGGCAGAATTCATTCGCGGCGTCGTGGAGAAGAAGGAAGAGCGGCATCACATCGGGGAGCCTGATTTTGTACCGGCATCGCGGACCATGGTGCATATCGGGGGATAGCGGCAAACCAATCACACGCTGAGGATGCAGAGTGAGCAGAGTATCTTGCATTAATTTTCGAAAGCTAGGATGCATGGGCACTATGGCTTGCCTTCTGCTTCTTTCTGCAGGCGTTTCTGCACGCGCCCAAAGCTCTCCCTATCTCGGTTTCGATCGCAACGATTATCCCGGCGACGCGAATCTCAAGGTCCTGCGGCAGACATTTACTTACACCGGATACTGGCTCAACAACCCTCCGGGAGAGAGAGCGAACACCTGGGCGGGACATCGAGCCGCCGTCGAGTCAGCTGGTTTCGGATTTCTTGTGCTGTTCAATGGCCGCCTGTACGCCGAACTGAAATCTGTAAGCAATGCAAAGCTGGTCGGCAGGTCCGATGCGCGGGCTGCCGCTGCATCCGCGCGTCAAGAAGGCTTTCCGCGCGGGACCATCATCTTTCTTGATCAGGAGCAGGGCGGACGCATGCTGCCCGAACAGAAGGCCTACATTTACGCCTGGGTTGACGGCGTTGTTGCGGCTGGATTCCGCGCAGGAGTTTATTGTTCTGGCATTCCGGCGACGGATGATGGGAATGTTGTTACAGCCGAAGATATCCGCCATAGCGCGGGAGCACGGAAGATTACATATTGGGCGATCAATGACGCATGTCCTCCCGCACATGGATGTGCGTTTCCACAACAGCCCCCGAGCCCGACAAAAAGCGGCGTGGATTTCGCCGAAGTGTGGCAGTTTGCACAATCGCCGCAGCGAAGAGATGTCGCTGGCCAATGTACGAACTACACTCGCGACGGGAATTGCTATGCGCCAGGAACTTCCGCTGGTCAGGGCCTTTACCTTGACTTGAACACGGCAACTTCATCAGATCCTTCCCACGGCCGAACGCACTAAGTCGTTCATAGCACGTGCGGCTGGTGTCAATTCTCTGCCGCCTTTTCTCATATGTCCTGCACCGGTGAGTACGATAAAATGAAAAGACTACATGTCTGACCGTACCTTCACCTTGGACGAAGCTCAGTTGCTGGTGCCTGTTCTCGAATCGCTATTACGCGTCGCGATCAAGGCCCGGAAGATGATGGAAGAATTCGATGTCGAGCAGCAAGCCTTGCATCACCGCATTTTCCTGAATGGCGGAATGTTTCTCGATGTTGTCCCGCTAGCCCGCCGCAAGGCCGAACGGGCGAAGGCCGAACAGCACCTCAAAGACACGCTCGCCGAAATCGATTCCATCGGAGTGCAGGTCAAAGATCTCGATATCGGATTGCTCGATTTCCCTTGCGAGGTCGAAGGAAAGACCATCCTGCTCTGTTGGAAACTCGGGGAAAAGTCGATTACCCATTGGCATGGTGTGCAGGAAGGCTTCGCCGGACGTAAGCCGATTGACCAGCGCATCGCGCGAGCCAAAAGAGTGAACTAGCGTCTGCCGCCTATCCCATACATTCCAAATAATCTTGTTGCCCAGCAACATCCGTTGCACTTTCGTGTTTACAGGAATGGAACTTAATCAGGCTGAACGCAGATTTTTGCGGCACAATGTATTTGGTTTACAGCGTTTTCCATTCGTTTCAGCCTCGCGAATTTAAGGAAGGTTAAACCACATGAAGCGATCCGTAATTCGCTGGATGATCTTGAGTGTGATTGTGATGGCGTTCTCTGCCGCGTCTTTTGGGCAGATCGCCGTGGGGATTTCGGTCCGCATCGGACCGCCCGCCCTGCCGGTGTACGCACAGCCGATTTGTCCCGGCCCCGGGTATCTTTGGACGCCCGGCTATTGGGCTTGGAACGATGATGGAGGCTATTACTGGGTCCCGGGTACGTGGGTTGTGGCTCCGGTCGGGATGCTTTGGACCCCCGGGTATTGGGGATGGGGCGGAGGATTTTACGCCTGGCATGCGGGCTACTGGGGACCGCACGTCGGTTTCTATGGCGGCATTAACTACGGCTTTGGCTTTGGGGGCGTTGGATTCGTTGGCGGCGAATGGCGTGGTGGTGGCTTTTATTACAACCGCAGCGTCACCAACGTCAGCGTGACCAATGTGACCAATGTCTACAACAAGACAGTCGTGGTGAACAACACAACAGTGAACAACGTCAGTTACAACGGCGGAACCGGCGGCGTACAGGCGCATCCCTCGGCGCAGGAAGAGGCCTATGCCCACGAGTCGCACACCGCGCCGTTGGCCGCCCAGACGCAACATGCACAGCTGGCCGCGCAGAACCGGCAGAATTTTGCCTCGGTGAACCAAGGACGTCCCGCCATCGCCGCAACTGCGAAACCAGGAGATTTCAGCAGCCATTCCGTGGTCGCTGCGCGTGCAGCTGGTGCTGCTTATCACGCACCCGCCATGTCTCCTAAAGAAGCGCGAGTGTCCTCGCCTGCAGCAAGTCATCCCGTAACCACCAATGCCAGCCGGGGTAACAACGAGGGATTTCGCCCCTTCACGCCTCCGGCGAAGGGCAATTCCGGCAACGCGATGAATAACCATAACAACGTCAATCGCGGCAACAGCCAGAACAACGAGGGATTTCATTCGTTCACTCCGCCGGCGAACAACAACCACGGGAACACGAATCAGAATAACCAGAGCCGATTTAACGAGAGCCGTCCGCAGAGCCAGCCTCACCAATCGGCGCCAGCAACGCACCAGAGCGCGCCTCATTCCAGTCCGCCGCCCCCGCCACACCATCAGGCGCCTCCGCCGAAGGAAGAGCACCGGGGCAAGGCATAGTAAAGTTTTGTAACCCTGCAGTGAGTGTTTTGGGCAGAGCCGGACCAAAAATCCGGCTCTACTTTCTTTGCAAGCTACTACCGTGGGGGCGTTCTCACTGGGCAGCGGCCCTTAGCGCGGATGGTACACGCCCGCGGTTCAGGTACTGGAGTGCCAGCCTGCGGTAAATGTTTCTCTGCTACAATTTTTGCATCCGACTGAGAAGATCAGAGCCGGGCGCGCCAAAAGGGTATTAGACCAACATGTCCTTGAAGGGATCCAACCTGCGTTTGATTGGTGCGTTCGCCGCGCTCGCGGCGCTGGCATTGGCCGCAAGCTGTAGCGGCTTTTTCGTGAACCCCACCCTGACAGGCGTCTCTGTCGGACCTCAGTCTCTCAGCATCAATGTGGCTCAGACTTGGCAGATGTCGGCGACAGGTACGTATAACGACGGTTCGCAGAAGGCTCTGACGTCAGGAGTTTCGTGGTCTTCGAGCGACCCCACGACGGTGTCAGTTGGACAAACGTCCGGAATCGTAACCGGCGTGCAGACGGGCTCGGCCACGATTACAGCGTCCGCCGGAAGTTGCTCAGCCTGTTCGGGAACCTCAACGGTGACAGTTGTGCTGACGGGCGTTACGTCTGTTGTAGTCAGTCCAAGCTCTCAGAGTCTCAAGATAAGTGGCAGTACGGTCTATTTCCTCGCAAAAGCGAACGGCACCACTGATATCACCAGCACGGCGACGTGGAATATCCTCGGTTCTACCGGCACGGACCAGACGACGAATTTCTCCCTCGGCTATGTTGCGGGTTCCGGGGAGGGCATTTCGACCAGTTCTGCGACGCCAGGTACGTACACGGTCCAAGCCACCTATAACGGTTTTGTTGGGAAGGCAACGCTGAACGTCACACAGTAGTCCTTCTCATCAACGGACCAGATCCCGATGGTTCTCAGGCAGGCGCACACCCCATTTCTGTCGAGGACAAAGATTCTCTTTCGCTAGGGGAAATCCGCGCAAAGCTATTGCGGCGACCGCTGCCTACTCAATGTGATCCCTGTCACATTCGGCGCGTTCTCTTCGTGGGACGATCAATCTCCGGCGTGCGGAGGATTGGCAATTATTCCAGAAGTCCTGCCAGTGAAATCGACCACCCAACGCGACGAGCGGGAGTTGCGTGCCGCGCGCTTTGCCATGCGTTTGTCGCTAGCCGTCGGCCTTTTGATGTTGCTGGGCAAGTCCACGGCGTACTACGTAACTGGCTCCGCCGCGATTCTCTCGGATTTCGCCGAGTCCGTAGTGCATGTTATCGCCGTCGCGTTCGCCGCCTTCAGTCTGCGGCTGAGCGCAAAGCCTGCAGCCCCCACTTTCCTTTACGGCTACGAGCGCATCAATTTCTTTTCTGCCGGATTTGAAGGCGCGATGATTATCGTCGCGGCCATCTGGATTCTGGTCGAAGCCGTCGAGAAGTGGCTGGCTGGGTTGCCGCTCGAGCATCTGGGGTCGGGGGCATCGTTGCTGGTCGGAGCTGGCTTGCTCAATGCATGGCTGGGCTGGTACTTGCTGCGCATCGGGAAACGCAGCCACTCGTTGATTCTGGAAGCAGACGGCAAGCATGTACTCACCGACTGTTACACGAGCTTTGGAGTCGTTGCCGGACTTGGCCTGGTGATGCTCACCGGTTGGAAGCCCTTCGACCCTCTGGTCGCCATTGCGATCGCGATCAATATCCTGTGGTCCGGAGGGCGTCTCGCCTGGCGCTCGGCCGTGGGCCTGCTCGATTATTCAGATCCAGACACGGGTCGGCGTATCCGCGAAAAGCTGGATGCCATCTGCAATGAACTGGGAATGGACTATCACGGAGTGCGCTATCGCACCACGGGCTACCGCGAGATCATCGAAGTGCATCTGCTATTCCCACTCAACACGCCTGTTGGAGAAGCACACCGTCGTGCCACACTGCTCGAAGAACGGCTGCCTCGCGAGCTAGGCAAGCCAGCCGAGGTCATCACTCATCTGGAGTCAGTGGAAGACCACGAAGACGTGCACACGACAGAACACTACACCGGAAAACCGGAGTGAATTGTAGGTTGATGATTGTTGATTATTGAATGTTAAATGAAGGCCCGGAGGCCGGACTGCCTTTCAATCAACAATCAACAATCAGCAATCAACAATAGCTCTTTCTTAGTCCTTCATCATCGCGTCGATGGTCGAATAGAGCTGATTGTTGTCCTTCACTTCGACATACGGATGGCTGGGATTGCGGCTGCTGACGATGTAGACCGTAGGAGTGTGATCGAGTTTGATCGCCTGGCCCAGATCGCGATCTGCATTCACCTGCGCGGCTAACTTCCCATTGGGATCGATAATGAAGGGCAGTTCCACCTTGTGCGCGGTGGCAAATTTCTCAGCATACGAGCGCAGGTTCTGGACATTAACCTCAAGCTGATTTTCAAAGATGTAGTCTCGGAATTGATTTCCCAGTTCCTTCGAGTGGGTATCGAAATAGCGCGCCATCACCGCCGCCTGATACGACCAGGGATGCATCGGTAGAGGGAAGTCGTGGCGTACAACCGGAATCTTGTAGGTCTTCGAGGCCTGTTCCACCAGGGGCGCTGTGCGGCGACACATAGGGCACTCCAGATCCTCGAAAACGACGATCGCAACCTGCGCCCCCTTCGGGGGCCGGAGCACTGAATCCACTGTCTCCTGGGCGACACCGGCGACAGCGAGCATCGATGCAATCAAAACGACGACGAAACGACTCAGAATTCTGGTTCTCATAAATGATATTTTTCTCGGCTGACTTCTCCGCCAATGCCCATGTGTTAGACGCAGCAACCCGTTGTGGAGCAACCTGTCAGACTCGTCCGCGTCCTCAAAACGGCTGTATCTATGGTAACTGAGAGTGCACGCGGATGTCTCGCCTGACGATCGTCCTAACGGTGCACAACCCGTCAACCTTCGTGCAAGGACTCGTTGCCGCTCCGCGCTATAGTATGAGGTGAATCCCGCAAACGTGCGACTGTCTCTTCCATTCCGTACTGAATGGTTGCTATTGGTCTTGGGCGCTGCCCTCATGCTCACGGCCTGTAACCGCGGACGTCACCGCGTACTAGAGGTGGCTTATGTGTCTGCGCCGCAGGCGGCGCTGCGCGACCAGGTTGCAGCCATCTACAATCGCGTTGGTAACGTCAAGAACGGCGAGCGTGTCGAAATCATCGACCGCGAAAAGCGGTTTGCCCGCGTGCGTACGGCGAGTGGCATCGAAGGCTGGATCGAGCAGAGATACCTCGTGGATCAGAAGACATTCGACGGTCTTCAGAAATTGACCCAGGACAATCTGACCGATCCCGTTCAGGCGCCCGGAGTTCTGCGGAATGAGACCAATCTCCACATCACACCCGGCCGCGAGACCGAACACCTCTACCAGTTAGCGTCCGGCGCCAAGGTGGCAATCCTGAAGCGGGCGACTGCTGAGAAGCAGGCAGTAGCCGTTCCCGTGGCTAGGCCGATCGCCGCCAAGTCCGGCACGCCCAGCGGACCCGCACTCGAAGATTGGTGGCTGGTGCGAGACGATCAGAATCGTGTCGGATGGGTGCTGGCCCGCATGGTGGATGTCGATGTTCCGCTCGAAATTGCGCAATACGCGGAGGGGCAACGCTTCGTTGCCTTCTTCGCTCTCGACCAGGTGCCCGACGGGGATAAGAAAGTGTCCCAGTATCTATGTCTTGTGACCGAGCCTCACGACGGCCTACCTTACGATTACGATCAGGTACGCGTCTTCACCTGGAACGTTCGAAAACACCGTTACGAAACGGCATACCGCGAGCATGGTCTGGACGGAGTATTGCCGGTTACCGTCACCCAGGAGGCATTCGACAAAGAAGGAACTCTCCCCGTTTTTATTCTCCGGGTAAAGGATGAGGCGGGCAACGTTGCCGAGCGCAAATACAAGCTGAATACTCCGATCGTCCGGCGAGTTCTGGCTCCCGGAGAGACGCCTCCTCACCCTGCCAAAAGACGCCACTAACAGCCCGTGGTGCAACTGCGATTCGTATCAGGGCTGCAACTGCGATTCGTATCAGGGCTGCAACCGCGATTCGTATCAGGGCACGCATTTATGCGTGCCGTAAAGGTCGTAAAATCAATGCGCCTTTAGGCGCTGGTTTTGAAATTCCTGACTTGCACCACGGACTCCCAAGAGACGGCGTAGATCTGCGATTCTTATAGAAATCCATATAGCTGCCCTTTGTTTTCTATGTTTTTACGTATCGCTCGCCACGCGGAATATCCTAAACAATTGAAAAGACAGTGGCTTGTCAGGTGTCCTGTTTTGGATCGACAGTTGCAAACCATCCTGTTTTAACTGTACGTGTTGCAAGCGAACACCTTAGGCGAAAAGCCTGAGAGAGATAAAGCCCACGAAGAGGGGCGAAGCAGTTCCAAGGGTAAACGGGTTACCAGCTCTCAAGACAATTTTGCAGTGCTGAGATTGCTCAGCGGGTTTGAAAAACTCCCGGGTTGCGCGATGGATCCCAGGAGAGCAGTTTCGGCGCATCCGGTCTCGGAACAAGGAAAATCTAAGGAGGAAGGGAATGCGATTCAGCAGATCCTTTAAGCTTATTGCGGTGGTTGCAGCGCTGGCGTTTGTGGCGTCGAGCGTTGTCTTATTTGCCCAGGAAACGACGGGCGGTTTGCAAGGAACAGTGAAAGACGCCAGCGGCGCAGTGATCGGCGGCGCGCACGTAGTCGTCCGCGGCACGACCATGGCCGGCGATAAAGCGCTCGACAGCGAGTCGACCGGATACTACCGGTTTGCCAACTTACCCCCCGGCGTGTATTCGATCGAAGTGTCCGCCAAGGGGTTCAAGACCGTAAAGCGGGACGGGATCGCGCTTGAAACCGGTCACCTGCCGACGGTTGACATAACGATGGAAATCGGCGCCGCGTCTGAAGTGGTCGAAGTCAGCGGACAGGCTCCAGTCATCGATGTCACGACGAATACCAACCAAACAAACATTTCGCAGGCAGACATTGACAATACGCCCCACGGCTATTCGTTCCAGTCTGTGATTCAGTTTGCGCCCATGGCCCGCAACGAGCCACTTGCCGGCAGCATGACTGGAATGGGCGGAACGGGTGGCTCATCTCCCGGAAGTACCTCGAGCGGCGCCTCAAGCGGGTACATGATCGGCGGCGCGGCTGATTCGGAGAGCACCTACCTTGTAGAAGGTCAGGATACCGAAAACATCTCGATGGGCTTCTCGAACGCGAACGTTCCGTTCCAGTTCATTCAGGAAGTGCAGGTGAAGACTTCCGGAATTGAAGCGGAGCACGGCGGCGCGCTCGGTGGCGTCGTCAACGTGATCATGAAGAAGGGCAGCAATGCCTACCACGGATCGGCGTTCGGCACCTATGAGTCCAACTCGATGGATGGTTCGCCCATCGCGAACTTGCGGTACGACCCGTTCGGTCTCGCGAATACAGGCCTCGACAATAACTCGCAGATCTACCAGCCGAAGACGGACCACTTCCGATATGTTCAGCCCGGCTTCAGCATCGGCGGTCCGATTATGAAAGACCGCATTTGGTTCTTCCTTGGCGTGGCTCCGCTGTATCGGAGCACAGGTAGAACCGTGAACTTCGGCCCTGGCATTTGCAACAGTCTGTCTCCAGGTGATCCCGCCGCTGTTTGCCCGAATGCAGCCTTGGGAAATCAGTACTTCACCCAGGACGGCCAGCAGTACTACGGCACGGCGCGTCTCGACGCTACTTTGACGCAGAAGATTCGCGTGTTCGGATCGTGGCTGTATCAATATGGCCGCGAGACTGGCGCTAACCTGCCGAATGCAGACCCAATCAACTCGCAGGCACCTTACCTGATCAACGAGTCCATCCTCGGGACCACCCTGCAGGGCTATTCGCACGGTTTGGGCTTTTCTTCTCCTAACTCGTCGTACAGCACCGGCGCCGACATCACCTTGACTCCCAAGATCGTCTCGACGACGCGCTTCGGCTATTACTTCAATAACTACCACGATTTCGGCTGGCCGACATCCGGCTCCGACATTAACTGGGGAACAACCGGGCTAGGCGTATCGCCTAACTGCAATACCCCCGGATGCACGCCCACCGGCAGCCTTCCGACTGCTTTGCAACAGGGCGCAGGTGCCTTCACAACGCCATACACCGGTAACTTTACCCAGTTCAATGCCAGTAAGCACTATCAGCTCGATGAGAACGTGGCATTCTTCAAGAGCGGCTGGTGGGGTACCCACAACATCAAGGTCGGGTACCAGTACAACCGCATGAGCAACGTAATCAACCAGAACGGCAATGTGCCCAACGTGGCGCTGTACCTCGGTGCTGGCCAAGGTCACAACGGCAGTACTTCAGTGGGCGGTGCCAATTGCGCAGTTCTTGGGGCCGAATGGGGAGCTTGCGCCGGTCAGTACGGCTATGCCGTAATTACCGACTTTGCCACGATTCTGAAACAGCCGGCAATCGACAACAACCACGCTTTCTTTGCACAGGATGCGTGGACCGTCGGTCATGGTCTAACCCTGAACCTCGGCATCCGCATCGAGAAGGAAGACCTGCCAGTACCGAATGGTGTGGTCCCCAACGGCTTCCAGTCTCCGAGCGCCATTCACTTCTCCTGGGGCGACAAGATCGAGCCACGCCTCGGCGCCGCATGGGGATCGCGGGATGGCAAGCTTAAAATCTTTGGCAGCTATGGCGTCATCAACGATGTCATGAAGCTGTTAGTAGCCCAAACCTCGTGGGGCGCCCAAGGGTACAACAGCTGCACCTACCCGCTGGGTCCGAATGCCAGTGGTGGGTTCAACATTACCGATATCACCGCCACCTTCGTGAATGGCCGCGCTTGCCCGAATGGTCCGTCCAATACGGGGGCGAACTTTACCGGCGGAGTTGTCCCGCCAGTGCTTACAGATAAAGGAACCGGCACCCAATTGATTGAGAACGTCGATTACCGTCCCTGGGAGCCGATCGCGCCGGGAGTCAAGCCCTATCGCCAGCATGAATACGTGGCGGGCGTTGACTACCAGCTCAACCGCAGCTGGGCACTGGAAGCCCGCTACGATCGTCGTCGTCTGGACCACGCCATTGAAGATGCATCTTTGGCTGATCCGAGCAACTTCGAGATGTACACGATCGTCAACCCTGGGCAAGGCGTTAACAAAACGATCGATGGCTACGCGAACTACCTGAAGAGTATTGGACAGGCGTACGGCGTCCCGGGGGTGACTTTTGACTCTACAGGCACGTTCGGAACCTGCCCGACCTGTCCGAACAACCCCGAGGCCATTCGTAACTACGATGGCTTGGAAGTTCGGGTCACCAAGTCGGCGAGCAAGGGCTGGGCTGGGATGTTCAGCTACACTTGGAGCAGCCTGTGGGGCAACTATACCGGCCTGACCACCACCGACCAGATCGACGGCGGTACGACCGGACGCGCTTCACCGGACACGACTCGCTCTTTCGACGAGCCGTTCTACTACTTCACCTACCAGGGCAAGAGCAATTCCGGGCCGTTGCCGACGGATCGCCCGAATGCAGTGAAAGGTAACGTCTATTACACGCTTCCCTGGAAGGGCATGAGCAGCACGCTCGGCCTGTTCCAGGTGGCTTATCAAGGCAGTCCGGTCACCACGGCATCTGAGGTTGGTATCGGATATACGAGCCCGATCGAAGACACATACGTCTTTGGTCGCGGCAAGTATGCCAATATCACTCAGGACCCGAACACGGGAGCCTTGACGTTCGGCAATCCGTACGACCGCCGGACGCCATGGTACACGCAGACCGATGCCAACTTTGCTCATACATTCAAGGTCAACAAAAACAACGAACACCAGACGCTTCAGTTCACGGCGACGGTACAGAACCTGCTCAACCAGCGGGCCGTGGTTTCGTACTGGCAGACCTTTGCCTCGTACTGGAACCCGTCCGGTTTGTATCCGGTGAACTCGGCCGTGCAGGGCGGAACGCCGCAGACCGTGTTCGGTGGCGCGGCTTTCTACCAGGCGGCTGAAACTGGATACAATCTGCAACAATCGGCCTCGGCTGCCCCGTTCGTGCTTCACTCGGGCTACGGCCAACCGAATCTCTGGCAGCGTCCGCGCGCACTGCGCCTGGGCGTCCAGTTCAACTTCTAACCTTCAACCGTTCTACAAAGGGAGCCGGTTTTCCGGCTCCCTTCTTTTTTGCCTCGGCCATAGCTACTGAAGGATCCTTCCGAGGGTCGAAGCGCCTCCTGCAGCGCTAAAGATGTAGAGAGGTAGAGTTGTTATCCACAGGCTCTGCAAACAGAGTGTGACATCTGACCTTGCGCTCGAAAACGCAAAGAGCGGATCATAGCCAAGGCGCTAGCACTAGAGGACGACGGCCCAACGATCGGCGGCCGTCTTCAGGTTTTCGCAGTTCTGGGAACGCAAGTCTTTGCGGCTCAAGATTTTGCCCGCAAGCTGTTGCAGCCCTAGGATTATTTCGCGATTTCCCGCCAAGTGAATGATTTCAATACACCGAGGGGGAGGGGGGTATACCCATTCGTTTCAAGTGTGGCGCGGGCACTCATGCCCGCGAACCGCTTGCAGCAGAATGCCGCTGTGAATCTTCTCTCGAAAATGCGAGCCCTCAGGCCGCCCGAGAAGGCTGGCAAAAATCAATGCGGCTTTCTAGCAGGCTGCGAGAAAGTGCAGACTGTGAATTTGTTTTGAAAGGGCGCGGCTTCAAGCCGCGCCGTAAGTACCGCCGCCCAACTATTTCCCGAATATCACGGTGCTCGAAAAATGCGCAGCTGCGGCCATGTAGAAGAGTAGCGGCACAGACAAGATGAAATTCGTCCGCGACGCCAAAAACGCTTGCCGCGCCAGCGCAGCTGCGTTCTCCGGAGGTGTCCCGGCCAGCGTTCCGCGAATGATCTTCTTATTATTCGGCCAGATGATCCCCCAGACGTTAAACATCATCAGGATGCCCATTCCGCCACCAATTCCAATGCACAGCACGTGATTGTCTTCTCCGCCGACCGGAGTGTGGTGCACAAACAGCCATCCTGCGGCATAGACCACGATTGTCGTGATGAGCCCTAGTACGTATCCATTTGGCTTCATCAGCTTGATCACGAAGTAGAGAATCCAAAACGCCACGAACCAGATGAGGAAGAACATGCCTTGGGTAGCACCTGTGCTCCCGCCATCACGGCGTGCGTCGGGATCGACCAAGAACTGCCCCCAATACCAGAAGCCAACGAATACCGTGACCAGCGAACTCCAGCGAAACCAGTTCAGCGCGGGCAGAGTCAGGGTTTGAAAAATCTTGGGTTTGGCCGAGGCGTCCACCTGCTTCATGAACGGAACATTGATCAGGTTGAAGAAATACAGCAGTCCAACCCACAGAATCCCGGCCATAAAGTGGAACCAGCGCAGGATGAGCATGGTGGCTTCCGAGCCGGTGATAGTTGGCAATACCATCGCAGGCCATACTTGGGGAGCTGCCTCTGTGACGAAACGGTGCATGGATCTCCTCCGAGAGACGTTATATCGGTGTACTGCCGCCAAACGCCGAAAAACGAATGGCGATCGGTCATAACAGCTAGTTGTCAGTGCGACGCAAGTCTGCGCTCGGTCCTTCGATGCTGTCAACACTGGCGTGCGAAAAACGGATATACGCACCGGTCGACCATATTCACTTCCCCAGCCCCCTAACTTCGCGGTTGAAAAGCGTAGCAGATCGCCGTATTGTGATCACATCTGTCCGCCGGTAAGGGCCGGTTCTGCGGAATCGGGTTTGCGGTCCGGCGGAGTGTCCCTCCTTGTTCTCGGAGCAGCGGGAAAGCTTCCGGGGGCATGCTGCAGGTTTTCGTCGGTCTACGTGTCATAGACCGGCAGTTGGAAGGTCGGAAGTCTACCTATCAAGGAGATCGGCTATGGACAACAATAAGCCGGCGCAAAACATTCAGGATTCCTTCCTTAACACGGCCCGCAAAGAACGAGCGAGCATCACGATCTATCTGCTCAGTGGGGTGAAGTTAACGGGCCGCATCCGCTCCTTCGACAAGTACTCCGTCGTGCTGGAGGCGAACGGTCAGGAGCAACTCATCTTCAAGCATGCCATCTCGACCGTGGTTATGGGACGAGTGGCCTCGACGCATGTGCCTCACGCGGCGCATCCGGAAAAGGCGGTCGCCGGCGCACCTACGGTGGTCTCGGCGGCGAGCGCTTCGGGCACTGAAGGATAGGCGTTCTCGGATTGGGAAGTTCTCTTCGCAAAAAATCTCGCGAGACCGCGCGCGCCGCTACTCGTGTTTCTCGTGGTACAGTCGCCACCGATGAGCCCGAGCACGAACGCGCCTTTCTCGTCGGCCTTGATGCCCGCACGCGTGGACGATCCGGCGCAAAGGGCGCGGTTACGGCACAAGCCGGCGCTGCTCGCGACGCGTCTCTCGCCTCTTCTTCCCCGACGAAGCCGGACGCGCGCCCCAGTATTCCTGAGTTCGACGCAGATGAGTCGCTCGCTGAATTGCGTACCCTGGCAGAGAGTGCCGGTGCGAAGGTCGTAGGAGAAATTCTCCAGCGGCGCGATCGGCCGGATCCCGCGACGTTAGTCGGGGCTGGGAAATTGGAGGAGATCGCGGGTGCGGCCGCCTCGGTCGATGCCGACGTCCTTCTCTTCGATCACGATCTCAGTCCTTCGCAGCAGCGCAACATCGAAAAGATCATTCAGCGACGAGTCATCGATCGGACACAGCTGATTCTCGATATCTTTGCGCGACACGCGCGTACCCGTGAAGGCCAGTTGCAAGTGGAACTCGCGCAATTACATTACATGATGCCACGGCTTGCTGGGCACGGTGTGGAGATGTCGCAACTGGGCGGTGGCATTGGCACACGCGGTCCGGGTGAAACGCAGCTGGAAACCGATCGTCGTAAGATTGCACGCCGCGTGCGTCACGTTGAGCAGCAACTGGAAAACGTGCGACGCATTCGCGCCCAACAGCGCCAGCGTCGCGAATCCGCGCCGGTCGCCACTGTGGCTCTGGTCGGCTACACCAACGCGGGCAAGTCAACGCTGTTCAACGCTCTGACCCGCGCCGGCGTCTTGTCTTCGCCCAAGATGTTCGCCACACTCGATCCCACGATTCGTGCCGTCGAGCTGCCATCGAAACGAAAGGTTCTGCTTTCCGATACCGTCGGATTCATCCGCAACCTGCCGCACACGCTCGTTTCCGCCTTTCGCGCAACATTGGAAGAAGTGCAACGAGCATCGCTGATTCTGCATGTGTCCGACGCGAGCAGCCGCCTTTCTGCCGAGCAGGACGCGCAGGTGGAGATCGTTCTCAAAGAACTCGAGGCCGAGAAGAGGCCACGGCTGCGGGTGATGAATAAAGTCGATCTGCTGGACGAAGAAGTCGCTAAGAATCTGATCGCAGACTCCGCTCGCCCGGGGTCGAAGACCGTCTATGTCTCGGCTGTAGAGCGTACTGGTCTTGATGTCCTGCTCGAGCGCATCGACAAGATGATCGAAGAGGATCAAGTCAGCCGCGTCCATCTGCGAGTGCCGCAGTCAGAAGGGAAGACGTTGGCGCTCCTCGAGGCCCGCGCTCGCATCTATTCGCGGGAGTACAAAGACGGCGCGGTGGAACTGGAAGTGGATGCACCCGAGTCGGTGGTACGGAGAGTCAAGGAATTCGTATCGCGCTGATGATCCAGAGTGATAGGTAAAAATTTAAATGGGCCGGCAACCAAGAAGCGGTGACATTCCTTGGCTATCGGCCCATTCGATCCTGAATTGGATCGGAGGTGATATCTACATGCTAAACCTCTTTATGGTGAAGTCAAGATATATGTGAAGGAATCTGCGTGGACCCGCCATTTCGACCAAAGAGCCTGTAAATACAATATTTTCATTACTTTGAACGCTCTTTGGGTGCACTCCAAAACTCCCAAGTGTTCCCGTGCCTTCCCTGCCATTAACCCTAGTCGTTGCTCATCTTCTTGCGTTGACATCAAACTCTCGCGGACGATACACTTAACAGTTTTTATAGCCCTCATTTTCCGGTCTACGGATCAGCACGTCTTGTTTATCAACACATGGATCAAACGCTGAAACAACTAGGGGAATTACTGCTCGGATCGGTGCCGACAGTGATTCTGCTGGCGATTCTTTACGCTCTCTATACCGTGATCGTGCACAAGCCACTGAAGCGTGTGCTTGAAGAGCGGCACAGCAAGACCGAGGGAGCAGTTGAAAAGTCAAAGGCCGACATTGCAGCTGCCGATGCCCGTACCAGCGAGTATGAACAGAACCTGCGCGAAGCTCGTGCAGCCGTGTTTCGTGCGCAGGAAGCGAAACGCCAAGCTGCCCTGCAGGCTCGCACCAACGCCGTGACCAAAGCCCGCAACAAAGCGCAGCTTCAGGTGCAGGCCGCCAAGGCCGATATCGAGCGTGATCGCGCCGTAGCCGAAAAAGGACTGCACGCCGAGGCAGCCGCATTGGCACAAGAGATCATGCGTCGCGTATTGCAGCCGGCGGGGGCGGGGCGCTGATGAAACTCGCTCGAGCATCGCGGGTCGCAATCTTGACGCTACTGCTGATTGGCAGCGCCGGTCTGATTTCATTGCGCGCACAGCAGGCACCCGCTACACCCAAAGAAGACCAGGCAAGCACCGATTCCGCACGCATGACTCCGGGCCGCCAGTTGGCCCACGAGAGCCGGGAAGCTGCTGGCGAAGAAAAAGATGAGATGGAGGAATTCAAGCACTCCGCCTCCGGTGCAACTGATCTCGCGCTTGACCGGACTGAGCCTCCAGGAATCTTACTGGCTCAGCATTCGTCTGAATTTCGCTGGTGATCGCTGCGCTCATCATCTGGGCGGGGCGCAAGTTTCTTCCTGGCATCTTCCGCGATCGCACTGCCGCGATCCAGAAGGCGATGCAGGAAGCCCAGAAGGCCAGCGAAGAGGCCCGACGCAAGCTGGCGGAAATCGAATCGCGATTGCAGAAGCTCGACGTCGAAATCGGTATGATGCGCGATGCGGCCGAGAAGGAAGGCGCTTCGGAGGAGGCGCGCATCAAGGCAGCCGCGGAGGAAGATGCGAGGAAGATCGTTGCATCGGCGGAACAGGAAATTTCCGCCGCTGCAAAGGCGGCTCGCCGGCAACTCACCGCACACGCCGCCGACCTGGCAGTTGGCCTCGCGCAAAAACAAATTCACGTGGATGCCGCGACCGATCAGGTGTTGGTGAGGAATTTCGCGGACGAATTGGGCGGCGCAAAGAATCCGGGAAAGGACGGAAACTAGACCATGGCATCCGTCGCCAGCACCTACGCCCGGGCCTTCGCCGATGTTGTGTTTAATGCGCATCTCGATGCCGCTCGTGCGATCGACGGACTACGGCAAATCGCCGCGCTGTTCAGCGAGAGCATCGACCTTCGGCGAGTTTGGGAAAATCCAGCCGTCCCTGCGGATCAAAAGCGCAAGTTGCTGGACGCAATTGTGCAGCGCGACGGGATCGAGAAGACCGTGCGTAACCTGGTTGCAGTGTTGATCGACCATCGCCGTCTGCCGTTTCTTCCGCGGATTGTTGAGCAACTTGAGAAAGAAATCGACGCACGCATGGGATTCGCCGAAGCGCAGGTTTCCAGCGCCCGCGAACTGGGCGATGCGGAGAAGCAATCTCTCGAAGCGCAGATTGCCAAAGCGACGGGCAAAAAAGTTCGCGCAAGTTATGGGTTAGATTCGTCGTTGTTGGGCGGCGCTGTTGTCCGCGTCGGCAGCACGATTTACGACGGTTCGGTAAAAGGGCAGTTGGAAAGAATTAAAGAAGCAATAAGCTCTTAGCCGCGAGCCATGAGCTGTGAGCTCCGAGTTCGAGCCGGAATGCTCGCTCGTAGCTCCCGGCTCGCAACTCGAAGCTGACGGACGAACCCAAAGAGCTGAGAAACGATTCTATGGCACAAATCAAAGCAGACGAAATTACAAAACTGATCCGCGAGCAGATCGAGAACTACGAGTCTTCGATCTCCGTGGACGAGACGGGCACCGTCATCACCCTCGGCGACGGCATCGCGCGCGTCTACGGACTCGACAAGGTCATGGCCGGTGAACTGCTTCAGTTCCCCCACGGCGTCGCCGGAATTGCGATGAACCTGGAAGAAGACCAGGTCGGCGTAGTGCTGCTCGGCGAATACACCGAGATCAAAGAAGGCGACGAGGTGAAGCGCACCGGTCGCATCATGAGCGTGCCGGTCGGCGATGCCCTGATCGGACGCGTGGTCAACTCGCTCGGTCAGCCCATTGACGACAAAGGGCCGATCTCGAGCGACAAGTTCATCGCGTTGGAGCGTCTTGCTCCCGGCGTCATTGACCGCCAGCCTGTGCGTGAGCCCATGGCCACCGGACTGAAGGCCATCGACAGCATGATCCCGATCGGCCGTGGCCAGCGCGAATTGATCATTGGCGACCGTCAGACTGGCAAGACCGCCGTGGCGCTGGACACGATCATCAACAGCAAGGGCAACGATCTTGTTTGCATTTACAACGCGATCGGCCAAAAGCGGTCGTCGATTGCCCAGGTGGTGAAGATTCTAGAAGACGCTGGCGCCATGGAGTACACCATCGTCGTCGCGGCGTCCGCTTCCGAGCCCGCGCCAATGCAATACATTTCGCCCTATGCGGCGACGGCCATGGGCGAATACTTTCGCGATACCAAGCGGCACGCGCTCGTGATCTATGACGACCTTTCGAAGCATGCCGCCTCCTACCGCGAGATTTCGTTGCTGCTGCGCCGCCCGCCCGGACGCGAAGCTTACCCGGGAGACGTTTTCTATCTTCACTCACGGCTGCTGGAACGTTCGGCCAAGCTGAGCGACAAAAACGGCGGAGGATCCCTGACCGCGTTGCCCGTGATCGAGACGCAGGCTGGCGACGTTTCGGCGTATATCCCGACGAACGTTATTTCGATTACCGACGGCCAGATCTATCTTGAAACAGACTTGTTCAACCAGGGCGTGCGTCCAGCCGTCAACGTCGGACTCTCCGTGAGCCGCGTCGGTGGCAGCGCACAGATTAAAGCCATGCGGCAGGTCGCCGGCACGCTGAAACTTGAGCTCGCGCAGTATCGCGAGCTGGCAGCATTCGCACAGTTCGGTAGCGATCTCGATAAAGCCACGCAAGCCCAGTTGAATCGTGGTCAGCGGTTGGTCGAGTTGCTCAAGCAGAATCAGTTTTCGCCGCTGCCATTCTCGAAACAGATTTTGATCATCATGGCGGGCACGGGTGGATTCCTTGACGACATGCCGGTCGATCAAGTGCGCGCCTTCGAGGAGGAGCTTTACAAGTACGTCGAGTCGACCAATCCCGGCATCTGCTGCGTACGATCATGGAAAAGAAGATTCTCGACGATCAGTTGAAATCGCAAATGCAGAACATCATTAAAGAGGCGAAGCAGCAGTTCGTTTCGCAGAGGCAAGCGGTAACAAAATAGTACCGAGTACCTTGTACCGAGCACCGGGAACAACGGGTTCGCTCGGTACTCGCAACTCGGTACCCGCAACTCGAACATGCCAAACATTCTCGACATTCGACGCCGTATTCGCAGCGTGATCAACACGCGGCAGATCACCAAAGCCATGAAAATGGTCTCGGCGGCCAAGTTGCGCCGCGCGCAGGAGCGTGCTTTGGCAGCGCGTCCGTATGCGCAGATGTTGACGAATGTGTTGAAGTCTCTCGTCGCGCGAGCCGAGATTTACGATCCGGAGACCGGCGTGCCGAAGCATCCTCTGTTGGCGCAGCGGGAAGAGAAAAACATTTTGCTGATCGTCGTGACGGGTGACAAGGGGCTCGCGGGTGCGTTCAACGCGAATATTACGAAAGCTGCCATACGGTTCCTCGATTCAAAAGAGGGAAAGAATATCGACATCGAGGCTGTTGGGCGCAAAGGGCGCGATTTCTTGCGGCGCCGTTATCCTGCTGCGAAAGTGCAAACGAAGAGCCTGGCCGAATTGATGGAATCCGTCGAAGCCGAGTCCGCGACACCTGAGCGGTCTGGACCCATCCAGATTGCTGGTGAGCATATTGGCATTCTTGGCAAAGTGGAATTCGGGCAGGCTTCCGCGCTGGCCGAAAGTGTAATTCGGCGTTACTGCCGTGAGGAAATCGATTCCGTCTATGTGGTCTTCAACGAGTTCAAGTCGGTGATCGCACAGCGGCTTATCGTCGAACAGATCCTGCCAATCGAGCAAATCGGTGAACAGGCGGTCCGACTGGCTGAAGAGCCGACGGAAGAGGAAAAGAAGAAAGCCAAAGAAGCCGCGGTGAGTGCTGGCGTAGGCATGCGCGCGACTGAAGGCGCCGAGGGAGCCGGGACCCAGTTCGGCACCTCGCAGGTGGATTACATTTACGAGCAGCCTCCAGAAGAATTGTTCCGTTCGCTGCTGCCGAAGTACGTGAGCATTCAGATTTTTCGAGCGCTGCTGGAGTCGGTGGCCGCCGAGCATGCGGCTCGTATGACCGCAATGGATTCGGCTACCAACAACGCGACGGATATGGTCGATTCACTGACGCTGGTGATGAACCGGGCCCGCCAGGCGAAGATCACGAAAGAGATCATCGAAATCGTCAGTGGCGCCGCGGCAATGTGACAAAAGCTGCGAGCTTTGAGCAGCGAGCTTGGAGCAAGCGGTGCAATACCAAGATTGAGGAAAGAGGTTAAGAGCCAAGACTCTGATTGCCGCGGGCGAGATGTACAAACATTTAGCTCGCAGCTCATAGCTCGAGGCTCGAAGCTACCTATGCCAAACGTAGGACACGTAATCCAAATCGCAGGACCAGCGGTCGACGTGCAATTCGCCGAAGGACACCTGCCTCCAATCTATGAGGCCCTGCAAGTCGTCAGCGACGGCTTCAATGTTCCCACTCCCATCAAGGTCATTCTTGAAGTGCAGCAGCACCTCGGCGAAGGCCGCGTGCGGTGCATCGCCATGGAAGCCACGGAAGGCATGGTGCGCGGGATGAAGGCAATCGATCAGGGCGGTCCGATCTCCGTGCCCGTGGGACGGGGCACGCTTGGTCGCGTCATGAACGTCATCGGCGAGCCTGTCGACCAACTGGGTCCGATCGAGTACAAGGAGAGGATGCCGATTCACCGTCTCGCTCCTGCCTTCGACGAGCAGGCCACGACTGCTGAAATGTTCGAGACCGGCGTGAAGGTCATCGATCTCATCCAGCCATTTTTGAAGGGCGGCAAGATCGGATTGTTCGGCGGCGCAGGCGTCGGCAAGACCGTCGTCATCATGGAACTCATCAATAACGTCGCCAAGAATCACGGCGGCTTTTCCGTGTTTGCCGGTGTTGGCGAGCGTACCCGTGAAGGCAACGATTTGTGGCTCGAAATGTCCGAGTCGGGCGTCATCAAGCCCGGCAAGCCCGCCGAATCTAAAGCCGCTCTGATCTATGGACAGATGACCGAACCTCCAGGTGCGCGTCTTCGCGTGGCTCTGACCGGACTCACCGTCGCCGAATATTTCCGCGACGCCGAGGGCGCCGACACACTGCTCTTCATCGACAACATTTTCCGTTTCACGCAGGCCGGTTCGGAAGTGTCCGCGCTATTGGGCCGCATGCCCAGCGCCGTAGGTTATCAGCCCAACCTTGCGACCGAGATGGGCGAATTGCAGGAGCGCATTACGTCGACGAAGAAAGGTTCCGTCACTTCGGTACAGGCTATTTACGTGCCCGCCGACGATTTGACCGATCCTGCTCCAGCCACCACGTTCGCTCACCTCGACGCGACCACAGTGCTTTCGCGTGCGTTGACCGAAATCGGAATTTATCCCGCAGTCGATCCGCTGGCTTCGACTTCGCGCATTCTCGATCCGCGCATCGTGGGTCAGGAGCATTATGATGTGGCGCAGATGGTCAAGAAGACTCTGCAGACCTACAAAGACCTGCAGGACATCATCGCGATTCTGGGTATCGACGAGTTAAGCGAAGACCAGAAGCTGACTGTCGCCCGCGCTCGCAAGATTCAACGATTCCTGTCGCAACCGTTCCACGTGGCCGAGCAGTTTACCGGCGCACAGGGACGCTACGTCAAAATTGCCGATACAGTGAAGGGCTTCAAAGCTATTGTTGAAGGCAAGTACGATGACATCCCCGAGCAGGCCTTCTATATGAAGGGCCCGATCGAGGAAGTGCTCGAAGCCGCAGAGAAGATGAAGGCAGCAGCATAAATACAGGGCTCCCGGCTTCGGGCGGCCGGCTTCCGCTGAAACTGAGTCTGCGGAAGCCTGAGAGCCGAAAGCCCAAAGCCGATTTGCAATGGCAGACACTTTCCAACTCGAGATCGTCACGCCGGAAAAGAAGGTCGTAGAAACGGCGGCCGAGGAAGTCCAGATCCCCGGTAAGAATGGTTATTTGGGGATTCTTCCCGGACATGCTCCGCTTATCACCGAGCTTTCCGTAGGCGAGATCACCTTCCGCGAACATGGTGGCGAGCAGCGCCTCGCCGTCGCCTGGGGATTCGCAGAAGTACTGCCGAACAAGGTAACAATTTTGGCGGAGAGTGCTGAGCGCCCGTCCGAGATTGACGTTGCCCGCGCTCGTAAGGCCAAAGAACGTGCCGAGCAACGCCTGACCAGCGGCGATACTTCGGTTGACGTCGACCGTGCACTCGATGCCTTACACCGCGCCGAAGCTCGGCTAGACGTCGCCTCCAATAAATAACCCCTAGCACCGGCATCCCGCTGGCGATCGCGATAACGTCTCGCTTTCGCACTGTGCCTGCGAGAACTGGACTAGCGCGATACAATGATGCCCGTCTGTATCGAAGGAGACGGCCATGAAGCTTCCCTCCGCCCTCATTGTTCTCTTTGTTCTCTGCGTTTCACTCTTCTCCCTAGCCACACTCGGCCAGCAGGCCAGGCCTCCTCAAAGTCCTGCTCCGCAAATGCTGCCTGCATTGATCACGCCAGAGGTTCATTCCGATGGCAGCGTGACTTTCCGCTTCCGCGCTCCCAACGCGCAAGAGGTGTCCGTCCGACGCGAGGGTGTCGTTGACCCTCTGCCCATGCAGAAGGACGAGACCGGAGTCTGGACCGTGAACACCGCCCCGCTTCCACCCGATTATTACGGATACTCCATCATCGTGGATGGTCAGCGCTCGCTCGATCCTTACAATTCTCTGTTCAAGCCGAACCTGCTCTCCACCGAAAACATGGTTCACGTGCAGGGACCGCCCTCGCTGCCTTGGGAACTGAACGATGTGCCGCATGGAGAAGTGCATCACCATTTCTACCGCTCCACCGTCGCCAACGACGATCGCGATTATTACGTCTACACGCCGCCAGGACTACGATCCAACGAAGAAGCAGACGTATCCCGTTCTCTACCTGCTGCACGGCTACAGCGACGACGCGAGCGGATGGACGGCCGTCGGTCGCGCCAATGTCATCCTCGACAACCTCATTGCGCAGGGTAAAGCCAAGCCGATGATCGTGGTCATGCCGCTTGGCTACGGCACCATGGAGATGGTTCGCGTTGGCTGGGGTGGGCTTTCGAACCATCCTGAGGTGCGGGAACAGAATGTTACGAAGTTTAGCGAAGCGTTATTGACCGAGGTCATGCCCAAGGTTGAGACCGAATACCGCATCGGCAAATCTCGCAATGCTACCGCCATCGCCGGGCTATCCATGGGCGGCTCAGAATCTCTTCGCACCGGGCTGAACAATCTTGATAAATTCGCGTGGGTCGGGTCCTTCAGTGCGGGAGGATTGCCCGATCCCTTTGATAAAGACTTCCCCGGCCTCGACGCGAAGGCAAATCAGCAATTGAAGCTGTTGTGGATCGGTTGCGGCACAGAAGATCGGTCTCATCACGGCGAACCGTAATTTCCGTGAATGGTTAAAGCAGAAGGGAATCAATCACATGGACATCGAAACTCCCGGCATGCACGCGTGGATGGTCTGGCGAAGGAATCTGGCGGAGTTTGCGCCGCTGCTGTTCCGGTAGCGATTAGGACTCGTGGCCCGATCATGAGTGTAATCGCGATTTTTCGTCAATTAACCTGACCGGAGTCTCAGACGCAGGTGTCTAAAGCAGAGTAGAGTCAAAATCTCATGAGAGTCATCCCTGCCTTCTTACTGGCCGCAACATTCGTCCTCTGCCTAATCCTCAACTCCCTTTCATCAGCGCAGAACGTGCCGAAAGGTCACGTTCGGTTCTTCAATGATTCAGCGAAAACCGCCAACTTCTATGTGGATAGCCAGTTCGGTTGCTCCATTCCGGCAAACCCCGAGAAGAACAATGCGTACTGTGACGCCGAAACTACCGTTGGTAGCCATGCGGTGAGCGTAAGAAAAGCTCCTAAGCAATCGTGCGAACTCTACGTTGTTGGTCGAGAAGGTGTCGAGCCAGGCGCTGAGGCGCATCTGTCAAACGGTGAACGTCTCAACTGCATGTCGTATGCATACGATTGAACCACCATGCCCGGCCATTCTGAGGGTAATCGAGATATTTCAACAGCTAGCGTCTGAATGCACTACCGAGGGTGCCATTTCCCGGTCAGCATCAGGACTGCGCCGACAGCTAGGGATGCGAAAATGATCCCGGCTATGAAGTGCAGCCCGCGTTGAAACCAACCATGCGAGTACATCGGCGGAGCACCTGTCAGGCTACCTCGGAGGAAGGTGAACGAAGCCCAAGCACAGAGTATCCCGATAATGATTGCACCGAGTGGGTTAACCGTTTTCACGGTGTGAATGTAGAACACGAAGCCAAGGGATAATGATTGTGCGTCACGGTAGATGAGTGAAATGGGGATTTTTCGCCATTTGTGTCTGGAATTTCTACTTGAGGAACACAAAAGAGTTGAGAGCTTGTCTTAAGCGGGCCTCTACTTCTGACCAATCTTTCTTGGTGAACTCCTTGACGGTTCCCGGATCATACTCTGCACGAGAAAAAACATTTTGGATGCCTAACTGATTGCATTTTCCACGGTGAAAAGTTCGATATGCAGGCCCGGATTGCCCCCCACTTGTCCAGTTGTCGCCAATTCAAAAGCTTAAAGGTAATGTGATTGATCGTAGTCGTTTCAGCTTCGGACTTGATCACATACCAATCCGGCGACCCTTTTAGGCATACCTCCTCGGTCTTCACTGACAGAATCTCTGAAACGTAAAATGTCGCGGCAACAAAAGCGGGCTTGTCTTTAAATCTCGCCTTCGGATAAGCGAAACAGGCTGCGGTGCTTTCATCGTTTCCCATTCCGCCGCAGATCGAACCCTGACTCATACAGGAATCGGCGCTAGATGAAGCTGCTGGTTGGCTACCCGTCGAAATGTCGGACTTTATCGCACTAGATGGAGTTTGTTGAGGCATGCAGTTGACAAGCATGTCTGAGTATTGAAAGCGGAAGAGGCCATCGGTGCTAGTGAAGGTTTTCAGAGATTGTTGAGCAGACCCGCCGGTCGCCAACCCGCAGATAAGGAACGTGATGAGCGTCTTCATTAGGGGGAGGCCCCTTTTCTTATATACAGCTGTGGAACACGTACCGGCTGCCTACGGTACGTTGACGTGCTCCCGGTTCTCCGCCGGCACATAACTTACCGCCGCTGTCCGCTCTAGTTTGTCCCAGGCGAACTTGCGGCCTTCGATCGCACGCTTCAGGGTTTTGAAGAGCACGATCGAGAACAGTTGCCGGTAAGCGAATCGCTGCAGCCAGACCTGGCTGAGCAGCCACGGATCTTCCTTATCATCCGGACTGCGCCGCTCCAGCGCAAATGCGATGGCCGACGCAATGAAATCAATCACCAGGAATGCGAAGAAGAACAGCACCAGTTTGTGGAAGCTGGCCGGATCGGTCGAGTCCGGATGGAAGTGCTTCTGAATGTAATACCAGATCGTTCCCACGACGAACATGATGTCGATGAGGGGTGACACCAGCGGCAGCAAAATCTGGAAGATCCAGATATTCGGCAACGCGACAAAGCCGAGCGGTCCTTTGCGTGCCATCACTCCGCGATGCTTGTACACTGCCTGCAGAATTCCGAATGACCAGCGAAAACGCTGGCGCATCAGCCCATTCGCATTGGTAGGCGCTTCGGTGTAGGCGAGTGCCATGTCTTCGTACTCGACGCGGTAGCCGAGCCGCAGCAGCGCCATCGTCAGATCGGCATCTTCCGCGACCGTGTCGATGTGATAGCCTCCGGCCTCACGCACGGCCGAAACACGCCACGCGCCAATCGCGCCGGGCACAACGCTTACAGCTCCCAAAACGTCGAGAGCGCGGCGTTCGAAATTCTGGCTGGTGATGTATTCCAGTGCCTGCCAGCGAGTCCAGAGATTTACGCGATTGCCAACCTTCGCATTGCCTGCGATCGCGCCAACTTTCGGATTGATGAAGTGTGGTACCAGCCGCGAAATCGCGTCAGGAGCAATGATCGTATCGGCGTCAATACCTACGAAAAGCTCAGCGTCTCCGATATGCTCGATGCCGTAATTCAGGGCCTCGGCCTTGCCGGAATTTTTCTTCCCAAGAATGAGAACCTTGCCCGACGCAGACTCTTCTGCAAACGCGTTGCGCGCAACTTCCAGCGTTCGATCCTTCGATCCGTCATCGATGACGATTACGCGCAGGTTGGGATAATTCGAGTTCAGCGCGGCTCGTACTGTGCGCTCTATGACTTTTTCTTCGTTGTACGCTGGAATCAGCACTGCAACCTTAGGCTTGTAAGAGGCGACTTCGGCAGGCTTGCCGAAAATCTTTTCGTGCATGCGATCGTAAACTGCGGCTGCGCCGATAAACAGCAGGCGCCCGGTCATAAGCAAGTCGCCAATCAGGAAGATCCATGTAATGGCCACAATTCCGGCATCGAATACCCAGAATCCGAGCCGGTCCAGTCGCGCCGCCCACAACTCCCCTCGCGGCAGCGGAGCCATGACATCAGCCTTCTGCATACCCAGCAAATCGTAGACGGGAGCGACCTCATATCCCCGCGCGCGGATGCCATCAATAATCATCGGCAGCGCGCGAACTGTCTCCGCGCGATTGCCGCCGCCATCATGCAGCAGCACGATATTGCCGCAGCGCAGGTCGTCCGGACGGCAGGGTGGCAAGTGCGCCAGCACATACGATGTAATCTGCTCGGCCGCATGCCGCGGGTTCTCGCTCCAGTCGTTCGGATCGATCCGGTTGCCCACGGTGATGTACCCCATCTCCTGCGGAATCTCCAGCGGTCGAACCTGATCGGCGGTATCCGGTTCTTCGTCGATCGCATACGGCGGGCGCATCAAAGTTGTTCGCACTCCAAACAAACTGCCGAACAATCGCTCGGTCAGGTTTAGCTCCACCTTCATATAAGCAGTGGAGATGTTGCTCACATCCGGATGCGTGAACGTGTGATTCCCGATGACGTTTCCTTCTCTATAGATCCGTTTCGCAATGCCCGAGAACTTGTCGGTCTGAATGCCGATCAGGAAAAACGTAGCCGTGGCATTTTTTTCTTTCAGCACATCGAGTATTTTCGGCGTCCACTCAGGGTCCGGACCGTCGTCAAATGTAATCGCAACTTTGTTCGGGCTGTATCCATAGCGCCCCACGCGATAAGGCTCCGGCAGGTTCTGAAAGACCTCATCGTCGATCATTTTGCTGTTGGCGTCGATGGTCAAATCCCGCGTGCCATGGGTAGGCTTGTCTTCAATGCGAAGAATCTCGCCCTGGCCCTCCATGTCCACGTCGGCGCCCGGCGGAACATCACGCAATTTGTCAGGAGCACCCGGATCACCCGGCACGTCCCATACGCGCCAGAGCGAGCGATCTTCACTGCCCAAGCGCCAAAGAGCAAATGTCTTAATGCCCAAAGCCTGCGCTGACCGCATCTGGTTCAGAGCCGTCACGCCGTCAACGAACCATATATCGTGCCGAAGATTTCGTTCGTCGAGATAACTGAAATGAGGATTCATCGCGTCGTCGTCGAAGTTGATGTCCTCGTCGGAATCCCGTGCAGCTAACCAGGCGTCCTGCACGCTCACAGTGTGGTCGTGTTCTCCTGGCGGTAGTTTCCCTTTCTTGGGTTTAAGCACCCAGTCATAGCCATAATTTGCGATGGCGCAGATGATCTTGTTCTTGGGAATGACGGTTGAAGCGTACTTCAGGTTTTGCTCAAACCAATCCTGTGAGGCCACCGGGCCCGAAGCCGCGCCGGGATAGTGCTCGTCGTAGTTCATGAGCACCACACCGTCCGCCGCAGCCGCAATGGACGGATAGTCGTATTCGTCGTTATGGGGAGGTACCGCGGCGTAAAGCTTCATGCCATGCGCGTGCAGGTCCTCTGATACTTCCCGCAACAGGGAGACGTAACCCGGCTGGCCGCTGGCAGGGAAAGCCTCAAAGTCGATGATCAATCCGCGGAACCGTCCCGACGACAGGAATTGCAAGGCTTGATGCCGGAAGAGCGCGCGAGCGTCAGCATTATTCAAAAACGGAGATACGTCGACCCAGTTCGCCCCGTCTTCATAGTTATTCACCATCGGGAAGACTTCCATCCCCGGATCTTCATTCTTCAGAAAGGGCATGACTTGGTCATCGACGGAAAGCACCGAGTTGCCCTGCACTACGTCGAAATATTTGTTGGTCTGGTCGTCAACTCCCTGAATGCGACCGTCGGGAGTGAGAACATGCAGCCAGTCGGGATAGAGCATGTCGATCTGGCGAGCATAGGAACGCAGAGACGAGAAACTGGCCGCATCCGACGGGACGTAGAACGCGGCGCGGATTCCTTCTTCCTGGTTTAGCGTGACCTGCGAAGCTCTTAACTTGGTCCTGCGGTGGGAGCGCGCTACCGCCTTTTTCGCCCGGTCCTTCGCCCGTTCTTTCTCATTTTCCCTCAGAGCTTTGAAGGCCCGTTTTTGCGGGAAAAACAAAAGTTCTGGCAGCGGTTCGTCGCGCAGCGCCGTGTATACGAAGAAAACTATAAGGACAGAAACCACCACTGCCGTGACGTCAAGCAACCGTCGCAGCCGTTTCCAGCGAGCGCGCCTTGGATCATAAAAGACGGGTTCAGCCATGGGAGGCGATGTTCATCGTAAGCTGCGGAGAGCACAGGGTCAATTATCGGTAAGTCCAGGGTGAGTGGCGCTCTTTGATTAGATGCACTTTCTTATCTACAGGATAGCCGCAAACGCGTTATCATTCGCACCGTGCGGGAACTGCTGCGACGAAATGTGCGGTTCTTCCTGGGTTGCAGTCTAGCAGCCCTTGCCATTCGGTTGGCGCTTGTTTTCCGTTTTCCGGCGGTGGTCGACGATTCCCGCCTTTACGCCGATATCGCCAAAAATTGGTTGCATCATGGCGTTTACGGAATCACCAATTCCGGCGCGATTATGCCCACCCTATCGCGCCTTCCCGGATACCCAGCTTTCCTGGCTGCCATTTTCGCCATCTTCGGAATCGACAATTTTCGCGCAGTCCTGATTATCCAAGTCGTGTTTGATCTTATTACTTGCTTCCTCATCGCCGATTCAGCCCGCCGACTCTTTTCCGACCGCGCTGCCAAGGCCGCGTTCCTATTGACTGCCATATGTCCTTTCCTCGCCAATTATGCTGCTGCCGCTCTTACCGAAACCTTGGAGATTTTTTTCACCGCATTGGCCTTCGACTTCGCGTTGGACGCGCTCGGGATTGGAGGCTCTACAGAACGGACAATCTTACCGTGGCTGGGTTGCGGAATATCCATCGGCGGTGCCATCCTGCTGCGGCCGGATGGCGGTATCCTGCTGGCCGCGATCGGCGCATACCTGCTCTGGCAGATCCTGCGGAACCTGCGACCTACTGCAACAGGAATCCCCAGCGCGCTGTCGCCTCGAGCTCTGTTCCTGGCCGGCGTCGTTGTCGCCGTTGGAGCTCTGGCACCCCTCATTCCGTGGACGCTACGGAATCTTCACACGCTGCATAAGTTCGAACCGCTGGCTCCCCGCTATGCCAATGACTCCGACGAGCCGCTCATGCCCGGCTTCAATCGCTGGGTAAAAACATGGACCGCCGATTATGTCTCGGTTCAGGAAATTTACTGGAACGTTCCGGGCGAAGAAATTGACGTTGGTCGCCTCCCCCTCCGCGCTTTCGATTCTCCACAGCAGCGCGAACTGACGGCCCGAATATTTGCCGACTATAACCGCGATCATGATTTGACACCGGAGCTCGATGCCCAACTTGCCAGTCTGGCTGCCGATCGGATCCGCGCCTCCCCACTTCGCTACTACGTCTGGTTACCTGTCCTGCGTATCGCCGATATGTGGTTGCGACCTCGAACCGAGCTTACGTCGGCCGATCCGCGCTGGTGGGAGTTCAATGACGATCGCCGGATGGTGGCTCTCAGCCTCGGTTTTGGCTTCATCAATCTCGTTTATGTCGGGATGGGGCTCGCTGGGCTGGTTCGGGGCCGCGAATTTTTTGGCATCGGGCTATTCGTTTTATTTCTGGTGCTTCGCTCCGCTTTTCTCGGAACCCTCGAGAATCCTGAACCCCGTTACACTCTGGAATGTTACCCGGCAATCATCGTGCTGGCGTCGGCTCTGTTTCAGCGCCTTGCATAAGTATTCATCTAGTGAAAACCGCATTTTCCGCTTGAACATCTGTCTTTCCGCGCCAAAACCTGTCCCGCAGTCATGTCGCTAAGCATTCAAGTAGAACGTGACAAATAGTTTATCGAGATCATCCGCGCAAATTCAGCTTGAACATTCCTATACCGCAGTAGCACAATAGCGGCCCAACAGGGGTCCCCAGGCCGCGTTCGTAAATCCTGGGCAAACGTAAACGGAAAATGGACGCCCCACGCGGGGCGAGGAGAGTTTCCCATGCGTTTTAGCTCACGGCACTTCGTCGTACTGATTTTCATTCTGTTGGCTCTTGCAGTCATGACCTTTACACAATCGGCCACGAGTTCTCTGCGCGGAACGATCACCGATCCAAGGGTGCGGTCGTCACCGGCGCCTCCGTCACGCTGAACAATAGCGCTACGGGATTTTCCAGAACGGTCAAAAGCGACGACCAAGGCGTCTATCAGTTCCTCGAACTGCCTCCGGCTACCTATTTGATAACGGTGACCTCGCAGGGCTTCGCCACCACCAAGCGGGAGAATGTCGTGCTGCAGGTGAGCAGCCCGGCCACTGTTAATCTCGCCTTGCAGGTGCAGGGCGGTCCGAGATCGTCGACGTGTCGGTGAAGCGCCCATGGTCAACACCCAGGACGCAACCCTGGGCAACAACTTCAATGCGCGCCAACTGACCGATCTGCCCTCGGAAGGTCGCGATCCCGCTTCGATTCTGAGCCTCCAGCCCGGAGTCGTCTACATCGGCAAGACAACCGACCAGCAAGACATGACAGCCGCGGCGGCGCAGTCAACGGTGCCCGCAGCGACCAGACCAACATCACACTCGACGGCCTCGACGACAACGACCAGCTCAAAGGATATGCGTTCGAGGGCGCGATGCGCGCGACGCTGGACTCCCTGCAGGAATTCCGCGTGACCACCAGCAACTACGACGCGGCTTCGGGCCGGTCTCGGCGCGCAGGTCAATCTCGTCACCAAGAGCGGGACGAACTACTTTCACGGATCGCTCTACGAATACCACCGCCCGAACTTCACCGTGGCCAACGACTAGTTCAAAAAGCGCCGAACTCACCAGGGACTTCCCAACGTCCGCAGCACATTCTCCGCAACACCTTCGGCGGAACGATCGGCGGGCCCATCAAGAAAGATCGTCTCTTCTTCTTCGCGGCATACGAAGGCCAGCGCACCGCGGACCAGACGCAGACGACGCGCATTCCAACTCCGAGCCTGGCCGCGGGAGAACTGAAATACTCTGCAATCCGGTCAGCGACGCGAACTGCGCTCTGGAGACCCGAATGGCAACGGCGTTACGGTCGATGCGGGTGGCAACGCCTTCCCCGGTTTTAACGTCGTGACGCTCACGCCGGGGCAGATCACTTCGCTGGACCAGGCAATGCTTAGACCGGGTGTGCCGCAACGGCACCTGCCCGCCACGCCCGGAAACACTGGGGCCGGGTCCGAACGGGCTCATCGCTAACATCGGTGGCGCCAATCCCAATGCGTTGTTCATGGATATCCGGCCGAATGCCCAGCTGTGGCGACGCACCAACGGTAGCGGAGACCTTCTCAACTCCGCCGGATACACCTTCCCCGGAAACGATCCCACCACCTCAACACGTACATCTTCAAACTGGATTACAAAATCACCGCTGACGGGAACCATTCTCTGTTCATTCGCGGAAACCTGCAGAACGACAATAGAAACAGCCGCCACAATTTCCCGGCCTGCCTCCCAACGAGGTCCTTACCAACAACAGCAAAGGGATCGCCGGAGGCTATACCTGGATCATTCGCAACAACCTGATCAACAATTTTCGCTATGCTTTCATCCGCCAGGGCCTGGGAGACGTCGGACTCAACAATCAGGACTTCAACCGACTGCGTGGCCTGGACAACACCGTCGGGATCACCCACACGATTCTTACCAACGTGCCGGTGAACAACTTCATCGATGATGTCTCCTGGATCAAAGGCCACCACACCCTTCAGTTCGGCACCAACTGGCGTCTGATCCATAACAACCGGCAGTCGAACGCCCAGAACATTTCCGAAGGTTATGCCAACTTCTACTGGATGAGCCCCTCGTTCATCTCCGATAATGGAGTAAGCCTTGACCCCGGCCTCGACCCGAGTTTCCCGCTCGTCGATCCTTCCTTTGGTACCTCGTACGATTTCGCTGCCGTGCAAGTGACCGGCATCATGAGTCAGGTGTACACCGTCGCGAACCAGGACAAGAACGCAAATGTCATCCCCAACGGCGAGTTGGTGCCGCGCCACTTTCGGAATTTCGAAGGCGAAATGTACGTGCAGGACAAATGGAATGCGACGCCAAATCTGGCTTTCACGTACGGGCTGCGCTATTCGCTCTTGCAGCCTCCCTACGAGGCCAATGGAAACGAGGTCTCCCGACGGTGAACATGCACCAGTGGTTCACCAATCGCTGGCAGAGATGTATCAGGGAAAGGTGAACCAACCCCTACTGACCTTCGATCTTTCTGGCCAGGCGAACGGCAAGAAGCCTTATTGGGCTTGGGACTACCGGAACCTTGCTCCACGCTTCGCCGTAGCCTATTCACCACATGCCTCCAGCGGATTTCTGCACACGCTGTTTGGCGATACCGGCAAGAGTTCGATCCGGGCTGGATATGGCCTTTATTTCGATCACTTCGGCGAAGGGGTTGTGAATACGTTCGATCGGCAAGGGTCCTGGGGACTGACAACGACGATCAGCAATCCCGCCGGAGTTCTCTCGGTGGATACTTCACCGCGCTATACTGGCTTGCTGGGCGCATCGAATCTTCCCCCTAGTCCGGGAGTTCCACCCCCCCACGGATTCCCCTACCAGCCTTCCATCGACCCGAACACCTATGGACTGGCGATCGCCTGGGGCATCGATGACAATCTGAAAACGCCGTATTCCACGTGGTGGACTTTTCGATCACTCGCGAACTGCCGCACAATTTCGTCCTGGAAGCCACCTACACGGGACGCTTCGCCCATCACTTGCTGCAGGAAATCGATCTCTCTCAGCCTCTCGACCTGGTCGATCCGGCCAGCAAAACAGATTATTTCGCGGCGGCTCAGATGCTCTCGAAGGCGGCCTATGCCGGAAAGCCCGAAAGCTCCATGGCGCCGATTCCCTACTGGGAACATCTTTCCGCAGGCGGCGGGGGCGGGCAACTATTGGCGCTGCTCCCGGCACGCCAGCCGATCCCACGGCCACCCAAAATATTTATGACATGTACTACTCCAACCTGGGCAACGAGACCCTCTCTCTGGAGGTCCTGGACGCATTTTGTTTCCCGGCGTGTGCCGGCACCGGTTCCAACAATCTCGGCGGCTTCGTAGGACCGCCGGTACCCCATTCCAGTACTACCAGCCGCAGTTTTCCTCGCTGTATGGCTGGCAGACCCGCGGCAACAGCAACTACAACGGCCTGCAGGTGACGTTGCGGCACGTCATGGCCGCGGGCTTTCAGTTCGATTTGAACTATACCTATTCGAAATCCATCGACGTCGGGTCGAACGCCGAACGCGTGAATGGCTTCGAGTCCAGCGGCCTCGCTTTCAATAGCCAGGTCATCAACGCCTTTTCCCCCAATCTGTGGCGCGCAGCATCGGACTTCGACACCACTCACCAGTTCAATGCGAACTGGGTGTGGGACCTGCCTTATGGCTGGCCGCCATTTCGGAAGCGGATCCAAAAGCATCTCAATGGGGTCTTCGGCGGATGGGGCTTGAACGGCTTGATTCGTTGGACCAGCGGCTTCCCTTTCACTGTTGAGGCCGGTAACGGATGGTCCACCAATTTCGAATTGGAAGGTTCCTCGGTGCTGATCGGACCGAAACCAAAGACTGGTGTATTTATTCGAACAGCGATCCTAGTGTATTTCAGAATCCGCAGAGCATCGCATGTGCCTGTCGGCCGGCAACTGCCGGGAACACGACGTTCCGCGCTACACTGCCGGGAGAAGCAGGACAGCGCAACAATTTCCGCGGCCCGGGCTTCTTCGGAATCGATCCTGGCCTGACCAAAACGTGGAACTGACGGAGATAAGACTCTTAGTTTTCCTGGGAAGTATTCAACGTCACGAACTCGGTGCGCTTTGATGCGCGGGTTCCCTGATCGGCCAAACTCTGGTCCACATCACCGGCTTCGGTGTATTCAACACCGAATTGACTCAACCCCGCGTCATGCAGTATTCGCTGCGGTTCGCCTTCTAGAAACGAACCGTAAGAACCAACAAAAGGGACGGCGAAAGCCGTCCCTTTTGCTTCAACTCTCGATTCTGCGGCCTACGCCAGCGGCGAGTCGCTCATGCGGAACCGCGTGCGGACGTGCTCGGAGATGAGTTCGATGGCTGTACGGTTCTTCACCGGATCGGCCTGGGCCAGATACTTCATGGCTCAACCAGCAGGCGTTGGCCATCCACGTAACGCGGATCGAGGTGCGCTCCCTGCGTTTATTGCCCAGCTTAGGAGGGACTGTAATCGTAAAAACCTTGGCCATGAATGAACCCTAAAAATGTCTGGTCAGTATAGCGCCCGCTGTGCGGTTCTCAGCACTACCTTCTTGTCCTTTACATTCAACAGCTTAGCCCGTCGGTGATATGGTTTGCGTCTTGCTCGTGGTCTTCAGCATGAAGTATCGTCCGCGATCTTCTCATTCACCCGAATCGAAGGGGATACTTCGCCAGCCGGTAGTCTCCCCCGGCTTAAAAAACTGCTGCTGCACGGAGATCCCTTTATCAGGATCGATCCAGAGAAAAATCTCGTTGTAGGAGTTGCGAACCTTCTCCGATTTGGGAACCAGCTCCAGCTTCGCCGCTGCATTCCATCGACTTTTTCTGTGCCCGCATAAGTGACGTCGAACGACTTCGCTAGATCCTGTCCGCTCCCACCAAATCCGAGGACGACATAGCTCTCAAGATCGCCGTTATTTTTGCCGGGGACGTACACGGTGACTTGGTCGTTTTGGGTATGTACATCTGGATTTTCCCTTGCTGAACAGCACATATTTCGGTTCCGGCTTCAGGGTGTCAGCGCTGGCGCCGGATTTTCTTACGTTGGCCATCATCTCGATGTCTTTTCCGGATCGGCGGTAGTAGATGGTTCCGGTCTCAACGTCCACGATCTCGTCGATCACTTTTTCGTAGTAGTCCCACTCAAAGTCCGCCTGAGCGGTGCGGAAATTGGCTGCGGCCGCATCCAGATTCTGCAACACCGATTCTAGGTCACCGAGTTGGCGGGCCTCGGCTGCGGCGCGGCACTGAAGCCGAGAATGCCAGCCGCGAAAGATACCGCAACCGGAGAGGAGCCGAAACCGCCGGCCGCCACGTCACGAATATGGCGTCGTACTTTCATTCTTGCTAAAGTCGTCCCTTGCGAGCTGCGTCTATTCGCGCTTGGCCAGAACTTTGTAGCTCTGCACTTTGCCTTTCCGTCAGAGACAGGTTCATAACTCACAATCGAAACCGCACCCGAAATTGGCTCAATGATCTGCAACAACTGATCGCGCACCGACTGCTCATCCCCGGCAGAAACGGCGCTGGCCGCGACCTGATAAAGCAGGTGGCCCTCCGCATCCGGGCTCACAACTACATCCGTCGGATGCGGGTTGCGCGCGATGGGTTTGTCGTTGAAGTTGATCACGCGCGGCGAGAAGAAGATGAAGATCAGAATCAGCGTGACCATGATGTCGTAATGGAGCGTTCCCCGCTCATACTGCCACAGAACATATCCGCGAATTGTTCGCCAGAAGGCGTTCATCGGCAGGGGCGCGCCGGGCGCAACGGTCGTGAATTCTGCTCTCTGCAAGTCTAGTGACCCCCCGTTCTTCTGGCAATATGGCTTCTTAGCCCGCGGCCCTGAGCTTGAGCCAGGAGCTTCGAGCTAAGATCTTAGGCCTCTTGGCTGACTCTAAGCTAATAGCTCGAAGCTCAGAACCTCTTCGGCGTAATCCGCTCCGCCCCAATGTACGGCCGCAGCACTTCGGGAATCACGACACTCCCGTCCGCCTGCTGATAGTTCTCCACAATCGCAACCCATGTTCGGCCCACGGCCAGGCCGCTGCCGTTCAGCGTGTGTACGAACTCGGTCTTGTTCTTGCCTTCGGGACGGAAGCGGATGTTCGCTCGCCGCGCCTGATACGCCTCAAAATTCGAGCAGGAAGAAATCTCGCGATACAATTGCTGCCCCGGCAGCCACACTTCAATGTCATACGTCTTCGCCGACGACGCACCCATGTCGCCCGTGCACAGCGCCATCACGCGATAATGCAGTCCCAGTTTCTGCAAGACTTCTTCGGCATCGTGCGTGAGCTTTTCGTGCTCGTTCGTACGAAGTCTCCGGATGCGCGAACTTCACCAGTTCCACTTTCTGAAACTGATGCTGCCGGATAATCCCGCGCACATCTTTCCCGTACGATCCTGCCTCGCTGCGAAAACATGGGGTGTACGCTGTTAGCGAGACTGGCAGCCGCGCCTGATCCAGCACCTCATCGCGATACAGGTTGGTGACGGGAACTTCGGCAGTCGAAATCAACCATAAATCTTTGTCGCCATGCGGCACACGAAACAGGTCTTCAGCAAATTTCGGCAACTGCCCCGTGCCATACATCGACTCGGAGTTCACCAGATACGGCGGCAGAACTTCGGTATATCCATGTTCCCGCGTGTGAAGATCGAGCATGAAGTTCGCCAGCGCTCGCTCGAGCTTCGCGCCCAGATCCCAGTAGACTGCAAAGCGCGCCCCCGTCAACTTTACCGCACGCTCCAGATCGAGAATGCCAAGATCGGTCCCGAGATCCCAGTGTGGCTTCGGGGTGAAATCAAACTTGGGCGGCGTTCCCCAGCCCCGTATTTCGACATTGTCATCCGCGCTATGCCCGATGGGAACGCTCGCGTGCGGCAGGTTCGGAATCCCCAACAAGATATCGCGCAGAAGTGTGTCGAGATCGGACGCAGTTTTTTCTAAATCTGAGATCTTCTCGCGCAGTTCCTTCGTCTGCGCCATCGCGGCGCTCGCATCCTGCCCTGCCTTCTTGAGCTTTCCAATTTCTTCCGAAGCCTTGTTGCGCTCAGCCTTCGTCGTCTCGGCTTCAGTGATGGCATGCCGCCGCTTGGTGTCCACTTCGCGGAAGTCTTTCAGCACGGCGGCTGGATCCATGCCGCGCTGGCGCAGCTTCTCTTCCACCAACGGCAGGTTTTCGCGAACAAAATTCAGGTCGAGCATGGGAATGAATACTGTATCGGAAAACCAGCGAAAAATGCACGCGCAGCGACTGTCATCCTGAGCGGAGCCGCACTTCAGTCGGAGCGAAGGATCCCGGGTGCATCGGATATCGCGCGTAAGCTTGAGCCTCACTCCAATTAGTGGGATGATAGGGCTAACAAGAGGTGGGGTTATGCCAGAAGGTCGCCATCCCGGCATCAACATGCACAAGCTCCCGGTCGGCGGAGGTTTCATAGGGATTCTCTTTGCCCTCGGCAGCGCTGTAATCTTCATCATTGGTTTTCCCACCCTTTGGTACTTCGTTGCCCTTGCTTTCGCCTTCGGAATAGCCATTGCAGTTGTGTTGAAGATAGCCAGCCATCGTCTGTCGGATCGCAGCAAACCCCTCTCGATCCTGAGGACTGAAAAAATGCAGAGTGACCACAAAGCGCGACGCCAAAGGTGGCACAGGATCTTCCAGACATTGCCCAGCGCATCAGGCGTGTAGCCGCTGGACCATAATCGTTCCTTTTCCCCCTTCGCAAGGTACAATCGGTCGAACCGCGTTTCTTTGGGGCCCCCCGATCGTCCGAAATCCTTGGGTAAAGCGAAGGACGCTGTGCTAGCAGCAGGAACGAAACTCGGGCCGTATGAAATACTATCGCCTCTCGGCGCCGGCGGTATGGGTGAGGTCTACAAGGCCCGCGACACTCGCCTCGATCGTATCGTTGCCGTCAAAGTTTCCAAGGAGCATTTCTCTGAGCGCTTCGAAACGGAAGCGCATGCCGTCGCTGCGTTAAACCATTCTCACATCTGTACTCTCCACGACGTCGGGCCAAATTACCTTGTGATGGAGTACATCGACGGTACTCCTCTCAAAGGTCCGTTGCCGCTGGCCCAGGCATTGAAATATGGAGCTCAGATTTGCAACGCCCTCGATGCAGCCCATAAAAAAGGAATCACGCATCGCGATCTGAAGCCGGCAAATATCCTGGTCACGAAGACTGGCATCAAGCTTCTCGACTTCGGCCTGGCAAAGACGGCCAAAACTGTTGAGACATCGGACGACGCCACACTGACCCGCGCTCTGACCGGCAAGAACGAGATCGTCGGCACTCTCTACTACATGTCGCCGGAGCAATTGCAGGCACAGGCGACCGGACATGAGATCGACGGGCGTAGCGACATTTTCTCCTTCGGTCTGGTGCTCTACGAAATGATCACCGGGAAGCGTGCCTTCGATGGAAACTCTCCGGCGACCGTAATCGCGGCGATCATGGAACGCCCCGCGCCATCGATCGGCGATGTTGCTCCGCCCTCGCTCGACCGAGTGCTTAACAGGCTGCGGAAAAACGAGCGGTTTTCTGGGCGACGACTTGCCAACTGAACTTTCTCGTCCTTGGGTTTCAGTTGTTATTGTTCCGTGTGGCGAGATCCCGCGGTCATTTACTTCGTTTTATCCTGCCGGCGCCAGCAAACGCTGCATGCGTTGCAGATTGAGGGCGGCCACGGCCAGGCGGAACATCCAATCAACCCGCCGTCGTCCCCGAAACTTCGTTTGCCGCAAACCTGCGGCTTGTTTCAGCCAGCCAAATACCTGCTCCACCCGTTTCCGCTTCTGCTGGCTCTGCGCAAATCCCGGATCGTCTCGCTCTTCCGCTCGCAACCAGTTCGGCCATTGCCGGGATTGCATCGCATGCTCGGCAACGTGCGGGACCACCTGTCGCGACCGCAACCCGGCAATGAAGCTTCCTTCCTGGTAGGCCTTGTCTGCTCCCAACGTGATGCGTTTCGCTCGATTCACTTGCGCCAGCATGGCCAGCGCTGCTTCCCGCTCTGCCCCTGTGCTCGATAGCGTCACGCAGGCTGCCACCACCAGTCCGTTCCGATTCTCGGTAATCACATGCCCCAGATAACTCGGCCGCGCTTCGGCGGCCGCACTGCGCTTATACAGTCGGGCTTCGCCATCCGTCTTGGACTCATGCGTGTCCCGCAGCAACTTCCGTCCCCGCACTCCACTCCCCCGTCGAGGAGGCTCCGTCTTGGCCACAAAGCTTCGCCGGTTGGCCCAAGCCTCGATCAGCGTTCCATCCACCGTGAAGTGTTCGTCACTCAACAGCCCCGCCTGCCGTGCCTGCTGTATCACAGCTGCCAGAAACTTCTGCGCCACTTCTCCCCCAAGCAGTCGCTCCCGGTTCTTGGTAAATACGGTTACATCCCACACCTCATCATCCATCTCCAACCCTACGAACCAGCGGAACAGCAGGTTGTAGTTCATCTCTTCCATCAGCAAACGCTCGCTCCGCCGCCCGTACAATACCTGCAGCAGCAAGGCTCGCAGCAGTCTCTCCGGCGCGATCGACGGCCGCCCGCCCGCCGCATACAAACGGTCGAACTCCCCGGAAACTTCGTGCAGCGCTGCATCCGTCATCGCCCGAATCCGCCGCAGAGGATGATCCCCCGCGATCCGCTGCTCCGCGTTCACGTAGCTGAACACCACTGTCTGCTGCTTGTCATTTCCTCGCATGTCTGCTTCTATCAGTTTGCCCTGTGCAGCGTCAGCCCCAATCTCGATCCCTGCCCCGTTTTTCCGCAGCCTGTTAAGCGATGTCTGGAAAAAGATCCGGAAAACCGTTGGCAGTGCGCTAGCGATCTGAAAGCCGAGTTGGAATGGATTGCCCAGGGGGCGGCTGATCCAGTCAAGACTTCGTCTTTTCCCGCAAGTCGCCAGCCACTGCTCTGGATTGCCGTTGGAGCGCTGGCCCTCATAGCGGCAATAGCATCATGGCTTGCATATCGCGCTACGCGCCCAACAGAACTGAAGCCGTTGGTGCGTCTAGACGTGGACCTTGGTCGCGACGTCTACTTAAACGCGTTGGGCGGCTCCGACATCATTCTTTCGTCCGATGGCACGCGAATCGCCTACCTTTCCCAGAGCCACCTTTTCACGCGCAAGCTCGATCAGTCGGCTGCCGCCGAACTGGTGATCACGCCAGGCGCGACCAGCCCTTTCTTTTCTCCCGATGGTCAATGGATCGGTTTTGTTGCGGGAGGAAAGCTAAGAAAAATCTCGGTGGAAGGTGGCGCAGAGATCGTGTTGTGCGACGCGGCGTCGTCTTATACAGGGGCCGATTGGGGCGACGACGGCAATATCATCGCGAGTTTGCGTGTCTCTGGCGGATTGTCCCAAGTTCCCTCTACTGGAGGCACTCCAACTCCGGTCACCGATCTTCAGGGAGAAGAACGGACGCATCGCTGGCCGCAGGTCCTGCCCGGTGGCAAAGCAGTCCTTTTCACCGCGGAAAATTCCACGATCGGCTTCGATGACGCCAACGTTGAAGTCGTGACGCTCGCGGATCACCGGCGAAAAACTCTGCAACGCGGAGGAACCTACGGCCGTTATCTGGTCGCGCCCGGCGGCAAAGGCTACCTCATTTATGTGAACCGGGGAACACTGTTCGCGGTTCCTTTTGATCCGGAGAAGCTGGAAACTTCTGATTCCCCCAGGCCTGTTCTGCAGCAGGTTTCTTATTCTGCGATGTTTGGCTCCGCCAAATTGAGTTTTTCGCGCACCGGGACGTTGGTGTACCGGAGCCGCGACATCGACGCCTCTCGCGTTGTGATCCAATGGGTGGATGCGGAGGGTAAGACCGAACCTCTGCTCGACAAGCCGGGCCTCTTCGTAAATCCCCACTTTTCTCCCGACGGCGACCGCCTCGCCGTCGCCAACGATGACTCAAAATCCGGAGTATGGATCTATGATATTCGGCGCGACACGTTGTCGCCGCTGACCGGCGAACGGAATGGAACTCATCCCGTGTGGACGCCCGACGGCCGCTACATTGTGTATCAGGCGCCGAATGGGATTTCCTTCGCGCGCTCCGACGGTGGCAGCAGGCCTCAGCCTTTGACCGAGAGCAAGGAATTCCAATACCCGGCTAGCTTCACGCCCGACGGAAAAACTCTGGCTTTCTATCAATCGGGTCCGGAAGGGTTCGAACTCTGGACCGTACCCGTAGAGCGCGAGGGAGATACTCCGAAGGCAGGCAAACCCGAACTGTTCCAGCGCACGAACTTCGGGAACCGGGGAGCGTCCTTTTCCGCCGACGGACGCTGGTTGGCATACAGCTCCAACGAGTCGGGAAGTTCCCAGGTCTACGTGCGCGCGTTTCCCGGCACAGGCGGTCACTGGCAGATCTCCAACAACGGCGGGACAGCGCCCATCTTTTCTCGAAACAGTAAGGAGTTGTTTTTTTTCGACATCCCGGACGACCGGATCATGGTGGCCAGCTACTCGGCAAAAGGCGACTCGTTCGTGGGCGAAAAGCCGCGCGTGTGGTCGAGTCACAGCGTAGCTCTGACATTGAGCGGTGCGGTCGGGGCCCAGTACGACATAGCCCCCAATGGGAAGCGCATCGCCGTAGCAACCTACGCAGGAAGCTCAACCCAGCAGGATACGGGTCATGTCATCTTTCTTGAGAACTTCATCGACGAACTGCAACGCAAGGTGCCCCTTCAAGGCAGGTAGCGGTTACGTTCAGCCCGACACTTCATACGAAACGGATTCATCCCTGCCCTCTCGATTTGGGCAGTTGAGAGGGACTGTGTAAACTACCCTCGCATGAAATCGACGCTCAGATGGACGGTCCTATGTCTCGTCCTGATCTCGGTAGCCGCCATCGGCCTCCCGCTCCGCACCTGGGCATCCGCCTATAACGGGCATCCCAAGCTGATCGTTGTCATTGTGATCGACCAGTTTCGCGGGGATTATCTCGAGCGCTACCACGATCAATTTGGCGACTCCGGTTTTCGCCTGCTGATGGATCATGGAGCTTACTTTCCCAACTGCAACTACAACTACGCCAACACCCGCACCGCCCCTGGACACGCTACCCTCTTCACCGGCGCCTACAGCAACGGGCACGGCATCATCGGCAATGAATGGTTGGACCCGAAACAAAAGCGCATGGTCACTTCGGTCGAAGACGAAGGCACCAAACTCGTCGGCGTTACCGACTCTAAAACCGGGGCTTCTCCTCATAATTTGATGGCTGATACCGTCGGCGACGAACTCCGCCTCGCCACGCAGGGTAACGCCCGTGTCTTCGGAATTTCGCTAAAAGACCGTGCCGCCATCCTGCCCGCGGGCTTCGCCGCCAATGGCGCTTACTGGATCGAACAAAAATCCGGTTCGTGGATTACCTCGACCTACTATCGTGACGACCTCCCTAAGTGGGTGCAGGATTTCAACGCCACTCGTCCCGCAAAATACTGGGACCGTGAATGGAAAGATTCGCAAGGCACCGTCCTCGCCACCACGGCCCACCGCAAGAGTAGAGACGGCTCCGAAGCCGGCTTCTACGAGGTTGTTGGCTCGACCGCATTCGCCAACGAATACGAGTTCGAGTTTGCCCGCGAGTTGATGGTCTACGAGAACGTGGGCCGCGGCCCCGCCACCGACTTTCTTTCGATCAGCCTCTCGGCCAATGACATTCTCGGCCACGCCGTGGGTCCCGATTCGCCTGCCATGGCGCAGATGGCTCTCGACCTCGATCACGAACTCGCCGATTTTTTCAACTTCCTCGGACACCAGGTCGGACTCGCCAATGTCTGGATCGCGCTTTCCGCCGACCACGGCGTTTCAACGCTGCCCGATGCAGTCAAGAAGCTGCACATTCCGGGTGCCAATCTTGGAGCAGCGAAGATCGAAGAGCAGATCAATAACGCTCTGACGGTCAGGTTTTCTCCCGGCCATCCCGCTGCATATATAAAGCTCGACTATCCTGACGCCTGGCTCGACCAAAATGCCTTTGCTACCGCTCGCGTCCGCGAAAGCGACGCCGAGAACGCCGTTGGAGAGGCCATGAAACAAGCCGGCCTGCGCGACTATTTCACCAAATCCCAGCTCGCCGTGGGCGAAGCTCCGATTACGCCGCTTGGACATAAATACCTCAACAGCTATTCACCGGAAGGCAGCTGGTATGTGCTGGGCGTACCCGACATCTATACCGTCGGGGGCCTGAAGGGCACAGATCATGCTTCGCCATACAACTACGACACGCATGTCCCTCTGGCGTTTTATGGCTTGCCCTTCCGCGCCGGAACTTACCGCACCAGCGTCGAACCGGTGGACCTTGCGTCCACGCTGGCTTCGCTGTTGGGCATCAATGCACCCACACATGCGGTCGGCCGTGTGTTGACGGAGGCGCTTGCGCCCGCGCGCCACGAGGGAGAAGGCCAACCATGAGCACGCCTCTCGACCTGAGTATCAACGTAGCGGGCATTGAACTGAAGAACCCGGTCATTGCGGCTAGCGGCACTTTCGGTTACGGCGTCGAGTTCGAAGATGTCGTCAACCTTAGCCGGCTCGGCGGATTCGTTGTCAAAGGTCTTTCTCGGGAGTCCATGATCGGCAATCCACCGCCGCGATTGTGGGAAACCGCCGCCGGCATGCTCAATGCCATCGGATTGCAGAACATCGGCGCGCAGGCATTTCTGGAAGAAAAAATGCCTCACCTGCGGAAGATCAACAAGATCGTGGTGATGACCAACATCTTTGGCTACACTCGCGAAGATTACGAGCGCACCATCGAAATCCTGAACCAGGGCGAGGGGATTGCCGCTTACGAACTGAACGTCTCCTGCCCCAACACCGCCCACGGAGGACTGCAATTCGGCAGCGATCCCCGGTCGCTCGACGAGGTCGTGACCACGGCAAAACGTGTCGCACGCCGTCCGCTGATTGTGAAGCTTTCGCCCAATGTGACCAGCATCGCGCAGATGGCCTATGTGGCGCAAGAAGCCGGCGCCGACGCTTTGTCTCTGATCAACACCTTTGTGGCCATGGCGATCGATCCGGAAACACGCAAGCCGCGCATCGCGAATGTGACGGCTGGTCTCTCGGGCCCGGCGATCAAACCAATCGCCGTGCGCATGGTCTACGATGCGGCGCACGCGGTGAAAATTCCTGTGATCGGCATGGGAGGAATCTCCACTCCCGAAGATGTGATTGAGTTCATGCTCGCGGGCGCGACCGCCGTGCAGATCGGCACCGCCAGCTATTGGGATCCCTGCGCCACCGAAAAGATGGTCGACGGCCTGGAACAATGGTGCAAGGACCATCACATTACTCGCATCGCGGATTTGATTGGTGGCATGCAGATGGAATAGGTTTTGGGAGACTTAACGTCTCTACGATTGCGGCTAAGTGACTTTGGCCGAAGCTAAACGCCTCAAGCCCGGCCTTTATCGTCCGCGGGTGTACCAGATCGACCCAGGGGACTTGTAGTTCCTGCCTTCACCCCAGACAGCGTGGGTCGCGCCGTCCGCGTCGATGGCCAGACTAAAGAAATCTCCGAAGGGGAATCGGAATCCCCCGGGAAGAATGTAGTCATAACCCCGTGCTGGACCCGAGAGTTGTTGCTCGCCGCCCCAGCTCGCGCCGCCGTTCGTCGAAGCGCGGTAAAACGTGTTCCACAGCGGACGATTCGGACGTCCCGGCTCATAGGCCCGGGTATCCATCCATGCGATGCGCACGTCGCCTGACGCTCCGGCCACGATCGCCGGAAACGCATGCTCCACGCCTGCCGCAGCTCCAGACACATTCATCCGCGCGGACCACGTCAGGCCGCCCGTGGTCGACGACGCAAAGTAGATTCGCTCCGGCCCGCCATTTTCCGGGCCGGCATTCCACAACGCGTAGAGTGCTCCCGCAGCATCCGAGGCTAGCGCGATCTGTGCTCCCAGAAACCCAGTTCCGCAGCCTTGCGCCGCGCAATCCTGAGGCGCTGCCGATTGATCGAGGACCATCGTTGTCCAGGTCCTTCCGCCATCACTCGACCGGCTCAGATTCACGGTCACCGGATTCAACTGCTGCTGATTCTGCGCATAAGCCGTCCAGCCAAAAAACACGTTGCCCGACGGATCAACCGTGGCTCCGCCTGCCAATGACGATCCGGGGGCCGCATTCGGATTCACGTTCACTACATTGAAAGTCTGTCCCGCATCATGCGAAGCAGAAACCAGAAATCTCTCGTCATGATTGAACCCGACATACACGTTCGCCCCGCGGGCCGCGAGTACCGGCTTATCGGTGTCCTCCCGCCCTCGCTCCGCCCATGAAAATGACCATGTCCGGCCGAAGTCGAGCGAACGCGCCACAATGATGTCTCGCTTATCGTTTTGCAGCCACGACGCATACAGCGTCTGCCGGTCGTCCGGATCCACCACGATCTGCGGATCAAATTGTCCCGTCGGAAAGGGAAGCATCGGCTTCGATGTATGCCACGACAAGCCATTGTTGTCACTGACCTGCAGCGTCATGCTCGGCGCGGTGCAGGCCGGGCAACCGGCAACGGCTCCATACTGCGGATATAAGACATACACGTGGCCGTGACCATCAGCCGCGATCGAAGGCTCCCACTGGTCCCCGTTGCGATACCCTAGCCGTACCTGCGGAATGAATTCTCCAACCGCCAAAGCCGCTGGGACCTCTGCCAACCCCAATAGAAAGACCAGTAGGATCGGGAGACCGATTCTTACGGGGGGCCGAAACTCAAGCTTCTTTTGGCTGATTGGCGAATCCACAGAGGTGTCCTGCTCAAAGATCCTGACCGGACTTTACCCTGATTTCCAGAGGCCGTCAATTGCCCGTTGGGTGATTTCACCCTATATTTACAATCCTGAGACTTTCTCCTGACTTTTCTATCTAACTCCTAGAAAGCGTTATAAACAGTAAAGAGGTCAGCACGGACGGGGTTTAGCCCGTGTTCCGTTTTAGCCTCTGTGGTGAAGATATTTCTGGGGTGCTAATCGCATGGAAAAAGCTACGTTTGCAGCCGGATGTTTCTGGGGAGTTGAAGCCACCTTCCGCCAGCTGCCCGGTGTGACATCCACACGGGTGGGATATATCGGCGGTCATACGGACAGCCCAACCTATAAAGAAGTCTGTACCGATGCTACGGGACACGCCGAAGCCGTCGAGGTTGAGTTCGATGCCGCGAAGATCCCCTATACCGACCTTTTGAAGGTGTTCTGGGAGAACCACGACCCGACTCAAGTCAACCGTCAGGGCCCGGACTGGGGCACCCAGTATCGTTCGGCAATTTTCTTTCATTCACCCGAACAGCAGGCGCAGGCATTAGCCTCGAAAGAGTCGCTCGAAAAAGCGCACCGGTATTCCAAGCCGATCGCAACCCAAATCATCCCCGCCGTAACCTTTTACCCGGCAGAGGAGTATCACCAGCAGTATCTGGAGAAGCGCGGCGTTGCCAGCTGCCACGTCAAGTATTAGCTTCCGTCTCTGGCTGGTGCGGCCGGAAGAAGAACAGTAGGATAAATCCGCTCAGATAGTAGGGAACGCTGGCCTGCAGTCCCCCGCCCATGAACTTGAGGATGAGTCCAAACAGGGCGAGTGCCTCACATAGCGCGTACGTTGCGATGAAACCCGTTCTCCACTGGTTCAGGCTTAGAGAATCCTCGGGTTGCGTTGCCAAACTGGACTCGGCTCTAAAGACCAGAGTGCGCCGCACCACGAAAATGATCCCTACAGTCGCGACGCCCAGCGTGGCAAACAGATAACTCATCGCTGGATCCAGCGCCCGAGTCATCGGGGATACCAGCTGTCCTACCGCAACGTATAGCACGATGCTGGCTAGCATCGCCCACTGCACCACGCGCAACATGCTCAAAGCCCGCGTCATAACACAAGATATTCTCGCGCGAAATTCGGGGGGAGTGTTACCGAATCATTTTACGGCGGAATCGTTAGTAACTAAACCCTTCCTTGACTCTTAATTTGAATGATGCCCCGCAGGTTTCCCCGGTCGTATCCTCAGAAAGATCTGAAACGAGACCGGCCGCTCGCCATAAGCCGTATTCAGTGTGCCCGGTTTCGAATAGAACGTCACATCCGCACCCAGCCCCAATTGCCAGGCCCTGTTTTGCACCAGATTACGAACTCCGCCCAACGTGTAGCCCCCAATTCGATAGACCGGATAAACGGCCGCCTGCGGAAACAGTTCGTCTTTATCCACCAGCTCCAGCCGCGAGAATGCGTAATTCCGCTGTTTGAAATTCAGTGTCGATTCCAGTAGATAGCTGTTCAGAGTCCTGTCGGTCGCGATCTTGTGTACTCGTCCCCACACAAAGGTCGACGCCCATCCACCACCTCTGATGGGACGGTTGTACTCCACCGATGCCGTCTGCCTCCACTGACTGCCCGGTTCCAGCGCCTCGGGATGTTCCAGCCTCCCGATGCTGTACTGCGCCGCCCAGTTCCGCGACGGGGCCACCCATGCCCTTCCCGACCAGGAATCCAACGCCGCCAATTGGATGCTCCATCGCTCTTCATTCGGCTCGCGCCCGTTGAAGGCCGATGCCTCCAGCTTCACTCGATCGATAACGAATCCAGTCGTCACCACTCCAAAACTGGTGTGCGTCGAATCCTGCAGATGATGGCTAAGCGGAGCCATTGGCAACTCCGCTGCCGAAGCTCGATGAAGATACGTAACCGGGCCCAATGCCGGCTCCGCCGATGGCCCACCATACAACTCCCAGGAAATCTTCTCAGTGATCGGCAGAGTGTAGAACGCAGCCAATTCTGCAAAGACATTGTGCGGATGCTGGTGATCCACCAGCGGCTGCCCGTGATACGTCTCTCCAGTCTGAAACAATTCCGGAAATCCCGGATGCGGCGAGGTCAGCGATTCCGCCGAAAACATTTCTCGAAACAGAATCGTGCCGCTCCCCAACTTGTGCTGCTCCATCAACATGCCCCAGTTCACCGATTCCGCTTTGCCTTCGCCGCGCGGCCCGCCTTGCTGGTTGTAATCGATGAATATGACGCCGTGCGCCATCAGGTCCCATCCGCCGTGCATCCACATCCATTCATGCCCGGTCACCGAAGCCGGTTGCCACGCCGTCCCCGATCCTTCATGCGGGGAAGGGATCTGCGATGTCATCTGCATGTCCATATGCATCCCTGTCATGGATGTTTCCTGTTGCGAGGGAGCTGTGGCGCCAGCCGGCGCTGCGGGACGGGCGGCGTCTTGCGCTGACGACAGCTCCACCAATAACAAAATGGAAAACAGAATTCTTCTCACACGACTCCTCGTTGGAATCTTGAAAGCACTCTAAGGGTCGAGGCGCACGTGTACCTCGAATGAGCAGAAGGCAAGAGATTTTTGGATTTTAGATTCGCAAAGGAGAAGATCGGGGCGGGCTTACAGGTTGGGACACGGATTCCGAAAAATGCCGGAGTTCGCCGAAACTCAGACTACTTTCGTCGCAAACATACGCCGGAACAATCTGAGTAAGGGGCCTGTCATAAGAAAACTGCACGTTCGGCATCGCCCAATCATGACCGTTCACGCAGCATTGATAGCTTACGGGTGCCGGAGAAGGAGCACTTGGCATCGGCCCGTGACATCGAGCCGGATGTCTCATTGGCTCCGAGGAAAACGCCTGCATGCCGGACATCGCGGCCACAAACGCGACCAGCAGCAAGACCGCAATCAGGCGTGAGTTTCGGTGCATGGAAGCTATGTCCCGGTAATTTTGATGCGTAGCTCTTCGGGCAGTCTCTGTCGAATTTCCTGCGGTAGCCGGTCATGGACGCGTCGAGCGCCATGCTTGGCCGCATCGAGCATGGTCACAGGAGCCGGTGTGGCCACCGCAACGCCCAGCCAAATCAACGCTGAGAGCGCGAACCCGACGAGCGCCCCAATCTCGAACCACAAGGCATGCCGTGGTCCCAGATAACGGATGACAACAAACGCCAGCAGAAACACTGCCCCTGACGCCGAGGCCAGCGCGATGAGCCCAACATCAATCATGCGATGGATTCTCTGGCGGCTGCGGCAGCATTCGCAGCTGGAAAAATGGTCTTCGTAGTCGCCGCGCATCTCGGGCGCGAGGCCGGATATATCGTAACGCCAGCCCGCCAATATCTTGCCCACGATTGGATCAATGCACTGCTGACTCATTTGGGGGTACAAATCAGCCAAACACAAAGCCCAACTACAAGCGAATCGGTTCCAATGCTTCGGTCTGGGGCGCCAGTAAGACCCGGTTGCAAAATAACCCACCGCGTGTGGCCAGCGCCTTCTCGGCCTCTCTCCGGGCTATTTCCGGATGATTGTTATGCTCAGAGAGATGCGCCAGCACCACAAACGTTGCACTATTATCATAGTCGTTGGCAAAGAAATCCGCGAGCGCCACGTTCGACAGATGCCCGACGCGGCTCATCACCCGCTGCTTTACCGACCACGGATAAGGCCCAACTCGCAGCATTTCCAGATCGTGATTCGATTCCATCACCAGTACGTCGCATCCACGAAGATGATCGCGCACGCTGAGCGGAATGTATCCCAGATCCGTCGCAACTCCCACCTTGATGCCTTCGGCGCGAAACGTGAATCCCACCGGATCGGCGGCATCATGCGGAATGGTGAACGGCTTCACCGCAATGTCACCCACCTGGAAACTGTGTCCCGATTCAAAGCGCTCGAATTTTTCTAAACGAGGCTTCTCGCCATTCTTATCGCGCATTGCACGCACCCACGCTTGATGCGTCGCTCCGGTCATGAACACAGGGATGTGTAACTTCTTGGCTAACGTTGCCAGCCCGTAAATATGATCGCAGTGTTCGTGCGTAATCAGGACTGCGGAAAGTGTCTGCGGATCGTCTCCCAGCGCCTTCATGCGCTTGAAAGTCTCGCGGCAGGAAATTCCCGCGTCGACCAGGATCTTCGTGCTCGCGCTGGCCACGATCGCACAGTTGCCGCGACTCCCCGAAGCCAGCATGGAGACACTGACACCCATGCTCGCCAGCATACTCGTCCATCCTGTGGATACGGGAGTTACTTTTTGGTTAGCCGCTACCTAAGTGCGTCGGCACTCGGTGAAGCCTGGAATCAAAGGCCCGAAGCCGGAAGCCCGAAGCCCGGATTAAGAGACTGGCCCCAGTATGTGAATCGTTTCTCAGCCACTTCTCGACCAGTTGCGGCCACGCTGTCCGGAAGCTCGGTTCGCGGTAATCCATACCCGTGCCCGCCTTGCGCGTAAAGATGCATCTCCGCCGGAACCTTCGCCTGCTTCAGCAGCAGGAAATAGACAGTCGAATTCTCCACATGGACCATCGCGATTGCAGCAATGATAAAGACCTTTCCGCGGGATCGAGCAGTTTTCGTTTAGGCTTATTCTTTCAAACTCAGTCCCGGAGTGCGTCGCTTGGTACCCAGCCGCGAAGCGGCGAAAGAATGCAGCCCACCGCGCCAGCGGTGGGTAGTAAACCGAGAGGTAAGTAAGCCCCGGAGGGGCGAAAGAAACGCACCAATCACTGGCACCGGATTACTTTCCTTGCCGCAAATTGTCGGCTACTCGCCGCATGACTGCGCCGCCATACGCGCCGGCAAACCCAGGAAGAAACGCGAGAAACGATCCATACACCTGCGCGCGCGTGGGCTTCACCGTCCGGATCATGAATGCCGCGAACTCAGTCAGCGGAATAAAAGCGCCCACAGCGAGGACCCAGCGCCACGGCCATCGCGGACGCAATATCCCCAGCAGCATGCACGATGACACCACAAGCAGAGCCGTAAACAGCAAGTCATCGACAATCACGTCCGCCCATCCCGTCCCGATCCCGCACGCGGCCCCCAGCAGGTAATACCAAATGTCGCGTTGTCGTTTGTCATCCAAAAATCAGTAATCTCCAATTTGCAATCAACATTCATCAATCAACAATCATCAATCATCAATGCTCAGTACTTATAAAATCCTCTCCCACTCTTCCTGCCCAGCCACCCTGCATCCACCATCTTGATCAACAGCGGACAAGGCCGGTATTTCGGATCGCCCAGTCCCGCATGCATCACGCGCATGATGTCCAGACAAACATCTAGCCCGATAAAATCCGCCAGCGTCAGCGGGCCCATCGGATGCGCCATCCCCAGCTTGAATACTTCATCCACAGCTTCCGGCGTCGCCACGCCCTCCATGACTGCGAACATCGCTTCATTCAGCAGCGGCATCAGCACGCGATTCGATACAAATCCCGGCGCGTCGTTTACTTCCACCGGCGTCTTCTCCAGCTTTACTGACAAATCACGCACAGCCTCAAACGTCTCCTGCGAAGTCGCCAGCCCACGGATTACCTCCACCAACTTCATCACTGGCACGGGATTGAAGAAGTGCATGCCGATTACTTTCTCCGGACGCTTCGTCAACGCCGCCAGCTTCGTGATCGAAATCGACGACGTATTCGACGCGAGAATAATTTCCGGACGCGTCAATCGATCGAGATCACGAAAGATTTCCGTCTTGATTTCAAAACGCTCCGTCGCCGCCTCAATCACGAAATCGCAATCCGCCAGCTTCGTCCGCTCGGTGACGGCCTGAATCCGTCTCAGCGCCGATTCTTTGTCCGCGGCCGTAATCTTGTCCTTCGCCACTTCGCGGTCCAGGTTCTTCCCAATCGTTGCCAGCGCTCGATCCAGAAATCGCTGCTCCACATCGCACAGCACGACATCGAACCTGCCTCGCGCAAACACGTGCGCGATACCGTTTCCCATCGTCCCCGCGCCCACCACGCCCACTCGTTGAACGGCCATATCCTTTGCCTCACTCAAAACGTTCGAGTCTACCACTGCCTGGGAATTCTTAGTATTGACCCCAAGCTGAGCCACGCACGGAAAAGCTTCGTATCACGGAAGAGATTCGTATCAGGCGATGCCTTCAGGCATCGTAAAAAAAATGCAAACAACGAAAGCGCCTTCAGGCGCTGCGACTCCACGCACGCCCCGACGTGCCACAAATCACAGCCAGCGTCGCCCAGCGGCATAGCATGAGCTTTCGTGTGCTCGGGAGACTTCCCGAAGAAACCGCCTATGCCCGTCAAAACTATCATCGAACCTTTCCGCATCAAGAGCGTCGAACCCATTCGCTGGACTACGCGCAGCGAACGCGAGGCCTTGCTCGAAGCCGCGCACTACAACTTATTTCCTGCTTCCTGCGGATGACGTTCTGATCGATCTCCTCACCGACTCCGGTACCGGAGCTATGTCCACGCACCAGTGGGCCGCCGTCATGGAAGGTGACGAGAGCTACGCGGGCAGCCGCAGCTTCGACCACTTCAAGCGTTCGATCCAAGACATCTTCGGATACCGTCACGTCATCCCTACGCATCAGGGACGCGCCGCCGAGCGCATCCTTTTCGGCGTGGCCTGCAAGAAAGGCGACGTCGTTCCCAACAACACGCACTTCGATACCACGCGCGCCAACGTTGAATTCGTCGGAGCCGAGGCCATCGACCTTGTGATCGAGGAAGGGAAACATCCCGCATCGACACATCCTTTCAAAGGCAATATGGATGTCACCGCGCTCGAAGCCCTCATCGCTCGGGTCGGCCGCGAACGCATCCCGCTCGTCATGCTCACGGTTACCAATAATTCCGGGGGCGGACAGCCCGTCTCTATGCAAAACGTCCGTCAGGTCAGCGCTGTTTGCAAGCGTCACAGGATTCCGCTCTACTTCGACGCCTGCCGCTTCGCCGAGAATGCCTGGTTCATCAAGCTCCGCGAAAAGGGATACGACTCGAAAACTCCGAAGGAAATTGCCCAGGAAATGTTCCGCTACGGCGATGGCTGCACCATGTCCGCCAAGAAAGATGGCATGGCCAACATCGGCGGATTCCTCTGCACCAACGACGACTTATTGGCGCAGCAGGAAAAAGATCTGCTCATCTTGACCGAGGGCTATCCCACCTACGGCGGCCTCGCCGGACGCGACCTCGAAGCCATCGCCGTCGGTGTGCAGGAGGCTCTCGAAGAAGACTACCTGCGCTACCGCATCGCCTCGACCGCTTACCTTGGCAATCACATCGCCTCTCAGGGAGTGCCCATCGTCCAGCCGCCCGGCGGACACGCCATCTACCTCGATGCTCGTGCTTTTCTTCCCCATATTCCACCAGATCAGTTTCCCGGCGTAGCACTCGCCGCGGAACTTTATCTGGAAGGGGGGATTCGGTCCGTAGAAATCGGCACGCTGATGTTCGCCGCCACGGCCAAAATGGACCTCGTCCGCCTTGCTATCCCACGCCGCGTCTATACGCAGAGCCACATCGATTACGTGGTCGAAATCATTCTGGAAGTCTGGAAGAATCGCGATCGTATCCCGGGCATGCATCTTACCTACGAAGCCCCATTCCTCCGCCACTTCACCGCGCATCTGGAACCAGTGAAGGTGCTGGCGCCGCTGTAAGCGAGAACCAGCCACGAACCGGCGAAAGAATGCCGCCGACGGTGCAAGCGGTGGGAACAATTTCATTCCACGGACGAAATCTCTCCACTCGTTTTTCGCCATCGATAAAAGAACGGTATCCCCAGCAGAATCACCGCAAGCCCCAATGACGATCGCACCGGCCGCACCATCCACAAATTTACCGTCAACGCGATGGCCACCGCTGTGAAGATGACGGGAGTCCACGGATAGCCCCATGCCCTGTAAGGCCGCACCAATTCTGGCTCAACCCGCCGAAGCCGAAGCAGCGCAACTCCCGTCAACGCGAAGAAGATCCACACTGCGAAAACAAACAGCGAATAGAGCTCTTCAAAAGTTCCGGTCAGCGCGAGCAGCACGGCCACCGTCCCCAGAAAGAGCAGCGCCCCCGTCGGAGTGCTGAACGCAGGGTGCACTCGTCTCGCAAACTGAAAGAAGACTCCGTCCCGCGCCATCGCGTAAGGGATGCGCGCCCCCGTCAGAACAACCACGTGCAGCGCCCCAAACGCCGAAAGCGCCATGGCCAAGGTGAGCCACGCAGCTCCGCGGCTCCCGGCAAAAGCTTGCACTACATCCGACGCAACATGCTGTGAACTCGCAATCGCTGCAAACGGCAGCACGTGGAAGTACACAACGTTCGCCAGCAGATAAAGGCCACCTACCGTGAACAGCCCCAGCAAGATTGCTCGAGGAATATTCTTCTCGGGACACGAAATCTCTTCGCCCAGATCGCCCAGATCATTGAATCCGTTGTAGGCCCACATCGCCGGAACCAGAGCCGTCAGCAAGGCTCCTATCGTTGCCCCCATCCCACTGGGAATCACGGCGGCGGCAGCAGTGATCTGCCGGTGGCCAAGCAGCAATCCGCCCAGAGCGATAATCACAATCGTTCCCACTTTGAGCGACGTTATCAGTATCTGGATCGCCCCACTCATCTTCACGCTGAAGTAGTTGATCGCCGTCACGAGCACGACCACCAGCGCGGCTAGGGGCTGCGCCACGGTCAATGTAAACTCCTGATGCAAGATGCGTCCCGTGAAAATCGGAGTCATCACTGCGGGGAAAAAGAATCCCATGAATCGTATGAATCCTGCCGCCAATGCGGCCATCGCAACCGGCCGATCCAGAAACGAACTCATCCAGCCGAAAAGAAATCCCCACAGCGGTCCTAGGCCTCGGCCAAGGTAAACGTAAGGGCCCCCCGCTTTCGGAAAGGCCGCGCCCAGTTCGGCGTAGCAGAATGCGCCCAGAAGCACGATCAGTCCGCCGAGAATCCAGGCCAACATCACCAGCCCGGCCGATCCCACAGCCCGCGCCATGTCGCTCGATACCAGGAAAACTCCCGTACCAATCGTGTCGCCTATGACAATGGCCGTTGCAGACCATAGACCCAGACCTCGCACCAAATGAGATCCAGCCAGGCTCGCCTTTTCGGACTGAACGGTAGGATTCGTGGCCATTGCGATTCAGAGAGCCTACTATCGGTGCTCTGCTTGGTCAACGAACTCAGTTTCGCCATCAGCAGCAGACCCGGCGTGCAGTACGTCGAATCTGCATTTGGAAGAATACCGCGCTATGATCAATACGCTATGGCAACCCAAACATTCATGCTGCAAGAACTGTCCTGGGACGAACGGTATCGCATTGCGGACAGTGACAATCTCCTGACTCCCGCTCTCGCCATTTATCCCGAGAACATTGCGGCCAATATCGCTTGCACCTTGAATGTGCTCGCCGGAAACGCCGATCGCTGGCGTGCCCACGTTAAGACCGCCAAGCTGAACTACACGTTACGTATGCTGATCGATCGCGGTGTGCGCAACTTGAAATGCGCTACCAGCCTCGAGCTTCTCCAGGCTTGCCGTAGTGGCGCTCTGGACGTTCTTCTCGCCTATCCCGTCATGGGTGCGAATGCGCGCCGCGTGCGCGACGTCGCGAATCAATTCCCTCGTGTGCGGATTTCCGTGCTGGCCGAGAACGAAGAACAAGTGCGGCAGTGGCGCGGCACCGACATCGGAATTTTCCTCGACATCAATCCCGGGATGAATCGCACCGGCATCGAGCAGGGATGCATCGACCAGGTTGTCGCAGTCGCCCAATCCGTGAGGCAAGCCGGACTCGACTTCCGTGGCCTGCACTACTATGACGGACAGTTTGGCGCCGTCGCCGAGCCAGAGCGCACCATCGCCGCACACCAGGGCTACGACAAGCTCATACAACTCGTCCGCAATCTCGAGCGTGCGGGTGTGAACGTGCCTGAGGTCATCACCGCCGGAACGCCGACTCTACCGTGCTCCATCGCCTATACGGGATTTCAAAACGCCGGATTCGTTCACCGCGTCTCGCCCGGAACCGTTGTCTACAACGACGCTTCCAGCCTGGCGCAACTTCCATCGCTCGGTTATGCTCCGGCCGCTTTAGTTCTGGCGCGTGTGGTGAGCCATCCACATCGCGGAATTATTACGTGCGACGCAGGCCACAAGGCAGTTTCCGCCGATGCCGGAGTGCCCACCTGCATCGCTCTCGGACATCCGGAACTGACCTCGCTTTCGCCCAGCGAAGAACATCTTCCATTCGCCGTCCGCGAGGGATCTACGGCTCCGAAAGTGGGAGATCTGCTTTATCTTCTCCCGCGCCACGTCTGTCCGACGGTGAACAACTTCGACGCAGCCCTGATCGTGCGGACTGGAAAGATCGAATCTGTTGAACGAGTATCCGCTCGCGGACATGAAGGCCCGCTCTCTGAGGAAGCGGATCCCGCGAAGCACGAAACTGAAGTCGTGTCGTCCCGATCCCTCAAGAGCTAACGACACCATCACCATAAATAACAGCATAAATAACGGGAGATCACGCAGAGAGACGGCGAGCCGCTGCTGCGATGCGACGATCTATCTGCGGCGGCGAGTCTTCTTCGTCTTCTTCTCTGCAGTCCGCGGCTTTCGCGCCGGCCTCTTCTCTTCCATGTACGCAATGCAATCGATCTCAACTAGCATTCCGGGCGAGTGTCCCAGATCGCTGCCCACGGTCGTGCGTACCGGATAAGGCCTCGTGAAACGCTTCGCATACATCGCGTTGTAGCGCGCAAAGAGGCTCGTATCACTGAGATGCACCGTCACCTTGACCACATCACCCAGCGAAGCGCCATCGGCTGCCAGAATCGCAGCGATGTTGTCGATGGTCTGCTCCGTCTGCCGCTCAATATCTTCGCCGACGAGTTTTCCGGTCACCGGATCGATCGGTCCAGTCCCAGTCACAAAGATGAAATCTCCGGCTCGCCATCCTTGGGAGTAAGCGCCTTGTGGCGGCGCACCCCGGTCGCTTTGAATCACATGCTTGCTCATGTCTTTGCCTTAACTATGGAATCTGGCCAGCATGCTATCACGCGCGAGGTTTCACACTGCAACCACAACCAATAAATTTGGATATCCCATACTCTCGCGTTGTTGGCGAGAAGTTGGGATCTTGAACTTTCTCTTACTCCACAGCTGGACCGCGCGTCAACCCCATCTCCCGATAAATTGGCCGCATCACAGCGCGAATCTTCGGCCGTTCCAGCGTGAACCATATTGATCCGGCAACACAGCACGCGCCGGTCACGATTACTGTATGCGGCGCCCCGATCCGATGAGCGAGCGCGCCCGCCAGCAGACTGCCGAATGGTGCCGCCCCGAAAAAAGCCATCGTGTAATAGCTCATCACGCGCGCGCGTTTATCTTCCGTCACCAGCGACTGGATGATCGTGTTACTGGCCGCCGCACACTGCATCAGCCCAAATCCGACAAAGAGCATCAACACCAGCGACGTCCATAATACATGCGACAGTCCAAACAGAATCAGCGCCGTTCCCAGCATGGCCGCGGAAACCTGCACCATTCGCGTCAGTCCGGCGACGGACTTCCGGATCGCCAGCGACAGTCCCGACACCAGCGCTCCCACTCCGGACGCTCCCGTCAGCCAGCCCAACGTGTAGGCGCTGCCGTGCAGCACCTGGCCGGCAAAAATCGGCAGCAGTACTGCATACGGCCAACCCATCAGGCTGGTCAGCGCAAACAGCAGCAGGATCGTCCGGATCGGACGAAACGTCCGAACATAATCCCAGCCTTCGCGCATCTGCTCCACCATCCTGTTCGCGTTGCGCCGGATATCCAATGGCTTAATGCGCATCAGCAGCAGAGATGCGATCACCGCGAAGTAGCTGACCCCATCGATCAGGAAACACCAGCCTTCGCCCAGGGCTCCAATCACCACTCCCGCAATCGCTGGTCCAATGAGCCGCGCGCCGTTTGCCATCGACGAGTTGATCGCGATCGCGTTGCTCAGATCGCTCCGGTCTTCGACCATCTGCACCAGAAACGATTGCCGTCCCGGCATGTCGAAGGCGTTGATCAATCCCTGGAACGCGGAGAGAGCAATGATCTCCCACAGGTTGATCACATGCGCCAGCGTAAGCGCAGCCAATGCGAGGGACTGCACGGCAGCGAGTGCCTGTGTCCACAGCAGCAGCTTGCGGCGATTCAGTCGCTCAACCCACACCCCTGCAAACGGACCCAGCAGAAAGGAAACAATCTGCCCCGAGAATCCCACGACTCCCAGCAGCAGTGCCGAGTGTGTGAGGCGATAGACGAGCCAGCTTGTCGCCAGCCGGGTCATCCATGTGCCGATGACCGAGATGCCCTGGCCGAAGAAGAACAGCTTGAAATTGCGGTGCCGCAGCGCCCGCCACGCATGTGAAATCGAAAACGGCGACACCGCTCCCGTGTCCGGAGAGCTCACTGCTTCATCGCTTTCAACACATTTTCCGTGGTATCTGTTTCACCGAGCCGGGGAAAGATACTCTCCACGCTGTGACGATGCGCGTCGGCGTTCCGGTCCGTCATCGCATCCACGACAAGCACCACGTTGTAACCGAGATCGTAGGCGCTGCGCGCTGTCGATTCGACGCCTGCACTCGTCGCAACTCCTGCCAGGAAGACTTGCGTCACCTTACGTTGTCGCAGATAGTCGTCCAGGCCTGTTCCGAGGAACGCGCCCCAGCTTTGCTTTGCAACCAGATGATCGCTGGGTTGCTGCTCCAGTTCAGGAACAAGCTCGGCCCAGTCCGGAGCGAAAGAGCCCTTGGGCATTCCTGCGTCTGTGCGCCCCGGAGCCCGCGCCGTCACGTTCACAAGAACGACCGGCCAACTCCGTTTGCGGAAGGCGCGTTCGAGCTGCGCGCTTCGGCCGACGACTTCGTCGACCGGATGCACCGTCGGCATACTGACGATGCCTTTTTGTAGATCGATCACAACCAGAGCCGCCGTGGTATCGAGTTTTGTAAGAGGCACAGTAGTTCCTTTCAACGGAAAGATGATGTCAGTGGAATGACGATGTAGTTGCGGTTTTAGCCAGCCGCGACATGATCTCACCGGCAGCGAACAGTGTTTCTCGCTCCTCTTCGTCGAGTTGTGCGACAGCCTGGGCCAGCCATGTCCGCTTCGCGTCCTTCGTACTCTTCCGCACGGCGAGACCTTTTGCGGTCAGCGCAATGTTGATTTGGCGTCCGTCGGACGGATGCGGCTTCCGTTCGACCATGCCCATTTGCTCCAGCGTAGCGATCGCGGCTCCCATCGACTGCGGCTTCATACTCTCCGCGCGCGCCAGGTCAGCCGTCGTAGCCGGACCTTCTCGCGCCAGTCGTGCCATGACCGCAGACTCGGTCAATGAAAGCTCATGCGACGCTCCCGCCGCCCGTACGCGTCGTACCAGGAGTCCCATGGCTTGAATAAAATCAGCAACTTCATTTTCGACGTTCTTCTGAGCCATCGTGTTCATAGAATACAGGATGAGCAGGTAAACTGGCAAGCTGGACTGGCAAGTAAAACTGGGAAGATGTACTGCTAAAATATGAGGCAAGCGAAACCTCGCCTTCCCGCGCGCTGCGACCGGTCAATGGCGATTCTCGAACTGCCGGCGGATAATTTTTCCCCAAAATTCGCTTGACACATCTACTACACACGTAGTAATAATGCATACGTTGGTAGGAGACGAGATGGCTCAGCCCAAGCTAAGCAAGTTGGAACTGCAGATTATGGAAACGCTGTGGACCCGCGGCAGCGCCTCGATCCGCGAAATCCAGGAAGACTTTCCCGAGAAAGACAGGCCCGCCTACACCACCATCCAGACGACCGTCTATCGCATGGAAACCAAGAAGGCTGTTCGCCGCACTAAAAAGGTGGGAAACTTCCATATTTTCGAAGCCGCCGTCTCCCGCGACGCCGCACAGCGCAAGCTCATCGACGAACTCCTCGCCCTGTTTGGCGGACGTACCCAGCCCGTCATGGCCCATCTGATCGAATCCGGCAGGCTCACCCTTGCCGACGTGAAGGAAGCCGAGAGAACTCTCCGCAAGCTGGAGAAAAGGACAGATCCCAATGGCTGATAAATATTTTTCCGCGATCTGGGCAGCTATCGCTCCCGGCCTTGGCAACCACCTGTGGCAGTCAACTCTGGTGGCCGCTGCTGCCGCTCTGCTGACATTGCTTTTGCGTAAGCACCACGCCCGCGCCCGCTACTGGATCTGGCTGGCCGCGTCCCTGAAATTCCTGATCCCTTTTTCCTTCCTGGTAGGAATCGGCAGCAGCCTGGCGTGGCGGCGCCAATCCGCGGAAGGCGTCAGGCCCGCTTTGTACTTCGCCGTGGAGGAAATCAGCCAGCCCTTCACCAAGGCTGCAGTACACGTCGCCTCTCCCCAAACTCCATCCGTTGCGTTGCCAACTTTGACGTATCTGCTTCCGTGGCTGGTCGCCGTCTGGTTTGCCGGATTCATTGCCGTGCTGCTCGTATGGGTCGTCCGCTGGCGCAGCATTTCGAAAGCCCTGAAGCTCGCGACTCCCTTGCACGAAGGCCGCGAGGTCGGAACTCTCCGCCGCATGGAACGTGCAGGAGGACTCCGCAGACCGATGTCCTTGCTGCTGTCTCGATCCTCGCTCGAGCCCGGAGTTTTCGGCATCATGCGGCCCGTCTTGATCTGGCCTGAAGGAATTTCGCAACAGTTACAAGACCCGCATCTCGAAGCCATCCTCGCGCATGAAGTGTGGCACGTTCGCCGCCGCGACAATCTGGCGGCCGCATTCCACATGTTCGTGGAAGCCGCCTTCTGGTTCTATCCCCTGGTCTGGTGGCTGGGAGCGCGTCTCATCGAAGAGCGCGAACGAGCCTGCGACGAAGAGGTTCTGGCTTTGGGCAGCGATCGTCAGGTCTACGCCGAAAGCATTTTGAAAGTCTGTGAGTTCTGTCTGGGGTCGCCGTTGCCCTGTGTGTCGGGTGTCACCGGCGCAGATCTAAAGAAAAGGATGGTCCGCATTATGAACAACCGAATCTTTCGCAAACTCGATTTCGCCCGCAAACTCCTGCTGGGAGCGGCAGCATTCCTTGCCATCGCCCTTCCCATTACGTTTGGTGTGTTCCACGCAACTCCCGGCCATGCCCAGTCGAACGATGCAACCACGGCGTCCCCGGCCCGCTCATTCGAAACGGTTTCGATCAAGCCCGACACCTCCACTGAGAACTGGGTGAATCGCTCCAAAGTTTTCTACGATCTGAATAATGGCAGCTTCACCGCGCAAGGTGTTCCGCTGAAACTCCTGGTGAAATTGGCTTACCACGTTCAAGATTCTCAGATGGCCGGCCCCTCGGACTTGCTCAGTCAGCGATATGATGTCGACGCAAAGTTAAGCAGCGCCGACGCAAAGGCACTTCGCGAAACCCCGATGATGGAGCAGCGCGGAGGCGATCAAAGTATCCAGGCGCTGTTACGCGATCGTTTCAAGCTGGCGGTGCACTCGGAAGTTCGCAATCTTCCCGTGTACGACTTGGTCGTGGATACGAACGGCCCTAAATTTCAGGAGTCGTCGAACGGTCTGCACATGATGCGCATGGAGAATGGGCAACTCACTTCGCAAGGAACTCACATGGCCTTCTTGTCCGATCAGTTGTCGATCCGCCTCGGCCGCGCCGTCGTGGATAAAACGGGCCTCACCGGCGATTATGCGTTTAACTTGCACTGGACGCCGGATCCGGACGAACAAGCTCGGATGAGTGGGGATGGCATGCCTATCCCGCCAGCTTCGTCGCCAGTGTCTGGCCCTCCACTGGCCACCGCTGTGCAAGAGCAGCTCGGCCTGAAGCTCGTGCCGCGCACCGAACCCATGCAAGTCCTTGTCATCGATCATGTTGAACAGCCATCGGCAGATTGAATAGGGCGGGAGTCCCCACCCTGGTCCACTTTCCGACAGGGTGGGGACTCAGACATCTCAAGCACATCGGTCCTTTTCCGTGATTAAGAGGTTGCTTTAACCGCGCAGTTTTTCAAATCCCTTCTGAATGACTTCCAGAGTGTCTTCTGCGAGTTTCAGCGTGGGCAGTTCTGCGCGCGTGAACCAGCGAACTTCGGCGGCATCGCTGGCGGCGAGCAGCTCTCCGGCGACGCGGCGGCAGAGAAAATCGATGAGCACATAGTGGTACTGCACGCGCTTCTCGGCATCGCGCAGGATGCGGTCGAAGACGCCGAGAAGTTCTCCGGGCTCGACAATCAATCCTGTTTCTTCGCGAGCTTCACGAATCGCGGCCTCGCGCACCAGTTCGCCAACTTCGAGAACGCCTCCGGGAATGGACCACTGTCCTTGAATCGGCGGATGAGCGCGTTTGACGAGCACGACGCGATCGTTCTCGATAATGATCGAGCCGACACCAACCAGCGGGACTTCGGGGAACTCGCGTTGCATTTGAAAACCGTTCTCAATTGTCAGTCGTCAGTTTGCGATGTTCATGCCGGAACGCCATCATGCTTCGCTACTTGATCCAGAGAAAAAGGCGCAGCCTAAGCCGCGCCTCTTCTTCTCACGCCAAACAAACGTTAGACAATCTTCTCGCCCACCGACTTCGCCTGCGTAAACAGATAAAGATAATCAGGGCCGCCGGACTTCGAGTCGGTGCCTGACATATTGAATCCGCCGAATGGATGCGCTCCGACCATCGCTCCCGTGCACTTGCGGTTGATGTACAGGTTGCCGACGTGGAACTCGCGAATCGACCGCTCAATCTTGTCCCGTGAACTGGTATAGACCGCGCCCGTCAATCCGAACTCCGTGTCGTTCGCGATTTCCAGAGCGTGATCGAAGCCGCGCGCCTTGATCACCGCAAGCACAGGTCCGAAGATTTCTTCCTGCTCCAGCTTCGACTTCGCCGGAATGTCGGCGATGACCGTGGGCTGAATGAAGTATCCTTCGCCCGCTTCCTTCACGCGCTCGCCGCCCGTGATCAGGCGTCCATCTTTTTTGCCCTGCTCGATGTAGCCGAGGATCGTCTTCATCGATCCTTCGTTGATAACGGCACCCATGTTCGCGTTCTCCGCCGGATCGCCGACCTGAATCTTCTCGACGCGCGCCTTCAGCATCTGCAGGAACTTGTCATAGACGCGCTCGTCGACGATCGCTCGCGAGCAAGCTGAGCACTTCTGCCCTTGAAACCCGAATGCCGCTTGCGCGACCCCTTCGACCGCCGAATCGATGTCGGCATCGGCATCAACGATGATGGCGTCTTTGCCGCCCATTTCCAGGATGGTGCGCTTGATCCAGATCTGGCCGGGAGCCTGCGTCGCCGCAGCTTTATTGATGTGCAGTCCGACTTCGCGCGACCCGGTGAAAGCGATGTAGCGTGTTTTCGGATGCGCGACCACCGCATCGCCAAAACTCGCTCCCGCGCCCGGACAGAAGTTCACCACACCCTCAGGCATGCCGCACTCTTCGAGCAGTTCGACAAACTTCGCAGCAATCGTCGGCGAGTCGCTCGATGGTTTCAGGATCACGGTGTTCCCGCTGACGATCGAGGCCAGCGTCATCCCGGCCATGATGGCGCAGGGAAAGTTCCACGGCGGAATGACGGCGCCCACGCCGAGCGGAATGTAGAGCAACGTGTCGTGCTCGCCGGGAAGTTGAATCGGCGCTTGCGCCTTGGCGAGCCGCAGCGCTTCGCGCGCATAGAACTCGCAGAAGTCGAGGGTTTCGGAGATGTCGGCGTCGGCCTCAGCCCAGTTCTTGCTGACTTCGAAAACCAGCCACGCCATGTATTCCATCTTGCGCTGGCGCATCGTGTCGGCCACGCGGAAGAGCAGGCTGGCGCGCTCTTCGACCGTGGTGCGGCTCCACGATTCGAATGCCTTGAGCGCCGCGGTCATCGCGGGCTCAACGTGCTCTTTGCCGGCCTTCTGATGGATGCCGACGATCTCCGACGGCTTGGCCGGGTTCAGCGACTTGATTTTGTCGGTGGTCTTGACGTGCTTGCCGCCGATGATCAGGTCGTACTCATGGCCAAGCTGGCCGCGAACTTTGGAGACGGCGGCGCGCATCCGGCGGGCGTTCTCTTCATTGCGAAAATCAAAAAAAGGCTCAGTTACAAATGGTCCGGAGTGCAGGCTCGTGCGCGCTGGCCGGACGGGGGGCTCAAGTATTGCCATGGGAGAATCCTTTCAGAAATGAATCAAAGCGGTATGACGTCTTTGATTAGTTTACACCTCGAAAAGTCGCGAGGATACGGTGGCCGCTGGTTCGCCGGCCACCTGTCCGCTTCCGGACGGCTGGTCGCACAAGCGGACGCCGTGCCGTCACGATCCCCCATGTTCTCTTTACGCATTCAACAAGTTGCGTCATAGTTCCTTCGGTCACCTACGTGCGACAACAAGGGCGGAACTGTCCGCATGAGGAGCCACATTTGAATACCCTCCTGTACGACTTACGGTACGGTCTGCGCACGCTGCGAAAGTCGCCTGCCTTCACACTGGCGGCGGTGCTGACTCTGGGGCTCGGGATTGGCGCGAATACAGCCATCTTTTCCTTGATCGACTCCGTTTTGCTGAGGCCGCTCAGCTTTCGCGATTCAAAACAGCTATATGTGATCCATGAGGTCATTCCGCAGTGGAAGAATTCCTACCCACTGCTCGATGCCAACTTGCCGGACTACGAGATTTGGCAGAAGGAGTCCCGCTCCTTTGATGGCATTGCTGTCGCCGAGTCCACCTCGATGATTCTCAGCGGTATCGGCGACCCTGAGCAGATTCGCGCCACACGCGCTTCCGCAAACTTTTTGGAAGTGCTAGGAGTGCATCCGGCGCTCGGTCGTGCGTTCCTTCCAGAGGAGGATCAGACCGATCATGGCCATGCGGTGATTCTGACGGATTCCTTCTGGCGAACCCGCTTCAACGCTGACGGCTCTGTCGTAGGCCGCGCCATCACGCTCGACGGCGTTCCCCACACAGTCGTGGGAGTCCTGCCATCATCGTTCCACTTCCCCGGAGCGGTGAACGGGTTCTCGGCGGGCACGCAATTCCTGACACCGCTGAACGGGCTAAGGTCTTACGAGCAGGATCTCATCGGCGAATTTGACTTTGCCGCGATTGGCCGTCTCAAGTCCAATGTCTCAGCCACTCAAGCTCTCGCCGAACTGGATCTGATTCAGGCGAGAATCGCGAAGGAGGCGCACGCGAATCTCGATCTGCGCGCCATGGTTGCGCCCCTACAGTCTGAAACCGTCGGATCGGTGCGCCGTGGACTGATCCTGTTGCTCGCCGCAGTCGGCGCCGTTCTGCTCATGATCTGTGTGAATGTCGCCAACTTGCTCTTCGCGCGTGTTCCGAGCCGCCTGCGTGAGGCCGGCATTCGCAAGGCGCTGGGCGCCAGCGAACTGCGGCTGGTGCAGCACATGCTGGTCGAAAGCCTTCTTCTCGCGATGATCGGCGGATCTCTGGGCATTCTGCTGGCGTACTTCGGCGTACATTGGCTGGCGCGCTTCGGACCAGCCGACATTCCACGCTTGAGCGAGGTGAGCCTCGATGCACGCGTTCTCGCATTCGCTCTGCTCGCGTCGGTGACGACCGCCGCATTATTTGGAGCACTTCCAGCATGGCTTGTCTCACGCGCGGATTTGCACGCCACTCTCGGCTCCGGCGGACGCAGCGTTTCCGAGAATCGCCGCACCCGCAAACTACGAACATCGCTGGTGGGCGCCGAAGTCGCGATGTGCACGGTGCTGCTGATCGTCGCTGGATTGCTCGGCCGCAGCCTGCTCCACCTCCTCCACCTCGATCCGGGCTTCGCCACCGAACACGTGCTCGCCGCCAGTGTAGACCTGCCGCCGGTAGCTTATGTGGAAGCCGCCAAGCGCGAGGCGTTTTACAGCAATGCTCTTGAAGGGATCCGCAGTCTGCCGGGTGTTCGCTCGACAGCATGGATCAGCATTCTGCCGCTGGACGGAGAGGGTTCCGTCAGCGGCATAAATCTGCCGGGCAACCAGCTTCCGCCGCAGGAAGCGCCGATGGTCAACTATCGAGCAGTCAGCGCAGACTATTTCCAGGCAATGAGTATTCCGATTCTTGCCGGACGTGCTTTCGACAATCACGATCGCGGCAAACGACAAGTCATTGTGTCGCAGAGCCTGGCGCGCCGGCTGTGGCCCGGCAAGAATGCTATGGGACAGCAATGCGTTGCGGAATGGGCGGATCTGCAACTGAGCGAAGTGATCGGAGTCGCCGGTGACGTCCACAATCAACTCGACCAACCTCCACTCTATATGGTCTATGTCGCCGACTCCTGGGCCCAAACAGTACCTGGCGCTCCAGGGTCAGCTTCGATCGTGGTGAAGTCCGCGCAGGATCCCGCAAGCATTGCGGGCCTGGTCCGCGACGTGATTCATCACTCCGGCCCGGATGTGCCCATCGTCGCGCTGCGACCCATGTCACAAGTCGTGGCGCTTAACCTGGAAGGGCGTCGCTTCCAGGCGTCGCTGACGTCGTCGTTTGCCTTCTCGGCCTTGATGCTCGCGTCGCTCGGCATTTTCGGAGTGCTGGCTTACTCCGTCGAGCAGCGGCGACGCGAGTTTGCCATCCGCACAGCGCTGGGAGCACAGCGGTCGCAGATGCTCGCCATGGTCATGCACCAGGGGCTCCGGCCGGTTGTGCTCGGCCTCGCCGTCGGAATCGTCACCGCAATGCTTGGTGGTAGGCTCCTCCAGAGCCTGGTCTTTGGCGTCAGTTCGCTCGACCCACTGACTTTCGTCTCAGTGACTGCAACCATCATGTTCGTGGCTGCCGCCGCGTGCTACATCCCTGCCCGTCGCGCCATAACCGCCGACCCGATCATCGCGCTGCGCTGCGAGTAGAGAGCAGAAGGTTCGAGCTAAGTTTTGCACAACCTCCTCGCATTCTCTTGTGACATCTGACCTTGCGGCCGCCATTTCCAATCTGCAACCATGGTCGAGGCCGCAACGGTGCCCAGAGAGCACATCCCGGCCACCCCGAGGCGCGCCTTCCGGGGACCGGCTCCTAAGTTCTTTGACATCAAGATTTTGCCCGCAAGTGATTGAGCGCCATAGATTACTTTGCGATTTCCCTCTAACTCGATGATTTCAGGGATTCAGGGGGGAGGGGGGTATCCCTACCACTGGCCTCCAATCCCGTTCCGGGAACGGCACGGCGAAATTTAATTTCGAAAGAAATTCACCGCCGCGCGGCCGAGATGGCGAGTTGAAAAGGTCGGTCGCCTCGAACAGTGACTACCGCTGCGACAGGATCAGGACGGAGTAATCTCCAATGGGAACAAAGGCGCTGTAGGGCTGTCCGGCATGCGGGATGTTGACCGCGGTGACGGGGCCGGAGGGTCCCACGTTGCCGAAGTCGCTGCTGTATGCCGTGCTGTCGCTATCGAACAGGACCTGCCACGTTCCGGTATTGGGCAATCCGATCTGATAGCCCGTACCGTTGAAGACGGTTCCGCTCAAGTTCGCGATCACGATCACATCGTCGGCGCCCAGGGACGCTTTGTTGTAGCGATCGTAGACGAGGACGTCGTTGGTTTTGTCCTGCTGATAAATGTTCAGGTCAGGATCAGTCAGACCCGGCGAGACCGCGGACGCATTGGTGCGCAGGCCGACGAGCGCTCCGTAGAGTTGGACGATTCCTGCCCAAGTGGTGGCGTTCGTCCAGGTAAGGGTGGTTTTGTTGTCGAGCCAGCTGGGGTCGAGGAATTCGTCGCCTTGATAGATCAGCGGAACCTCGGGAGAGGTGAGCAGAATGGCCGCCGCCAAGGTAGATTTCTTGCGGGCGATGCGGCTAGTCGGATCCTGCGGATCGACAAGCTGATACAGGCGCAAATTTTTCGCGGTCAGTTCATTGTGCGATTCGATGTAGGCGACGCTTTGCAGATAGACGTTGTTGAAGGTCGAGGTCATTCCGGAGACGACGTCCGGAAGATTGATCGGATTCGCAGAAGGAAAATCTTTTCGCACGAAATAGCCCAGGGTCGCATTCCACTGCGAATCGAAACCGAGGCCGCCGCTCGACACCGGCAACGTGTCGGACGCCTGCTTTTTGCTGAACGACAAGTCCTCGGCAAACTTGAACGACTTGGGCCAGGTCGTGTTCGCGGTTTGCAGAATGCTGACGCCGTCAGGTAGAGGCACGCCGGGTTTGCCGGTATTCGGGTTCTTGCCGACTCCGCCGCCCCATGTGTTGTAGATGTTCGAGACGGAATCCCAGCGCAGACCGTCGGCATGATACTCGTTGAACCACATCGTGATCTGCCCGAGGATATAGTTCTTCACGATCGGGAGCGAATAATCGGGCCGCGGTCCGTACGGAGTGTCATACCGATCCCCCGTCACGGCGACGTTATCGTAGAAATAAATCCCGCCGGGAAACGATGTTGTGTGCCAGCCGTCGAAATCGAAATCGGTAAGCTGGTAGGGACCCCAGTGGTTGTGTACCACATCGAAAATCACCGCCAAGCCTTGCTGGTGGCACGCATTGACGAACGCTTTGAGGTTGTCGGCACCGCCATCGGCATCGTGGTCGATCGCGTATTGATCGGTAGGTCCATAGGGATTGCCCTGCACACCTCCGAACTGCGTGACAGGCAGCAGTTCAACGGCATTGAATCCCATGCCGGTGATGTGGCTGAGTTCGGTGATCGCAGCTTGAAAGGTTCCCCATCCGGACGGACCGGCATTGAACTGGCCGATATCCATTTCATAGATGACCAGCTTGTTTAACGTTGGAGGCGTGAAGTTCTGGTCGTGCCAGACGTAGGCCGCGGGATCGTAGGTAATGGAATGGCCATTGTAGGCAGCAGTGACGATGCGCGCATTCGGATCGCGGCGTGTGACCGTGGCGAAGCCCGGCGTCGTAATTACGTAGTCATACTTTTGGTTGACAGTGACTCCGGGGACATCGAGGCACCAGTAACCGGTCGTCCCCTGCGAGATCAAAGATGCAGAGCGGCCGGAGAGCGGGTCCTTCACCAGAACAGAGCTGGCATGCGGCGCCCAGACACGGAATGAGACGCCTTGATACGGTCCTCCGGGTGGGTAGGGAATTGATCCGACATTATTTCCGGCGTGAGGACATTGTGCGACGGCGGCTGCGGACATGGCGACTGCGGACAGAATGAGGGTCAGCGCTCACTCGAACGAATAAGGCGCTCAAAAGCGGGCGATGGATAGGTGCTGGCATGGATGAAGTGGGGAGAAAACCGTACGACTGCGACGATTTTATACCGGCGTGGCAGGCCGTGGGGAGAGCCATTTTACCCTAGATCAGACGGAGGGCGGAGGAGATCAAAGTCCCACTCTAACGTCGCAAAGGACGCGACGTTAGAATGGGCCACCAGCCGTGAATCGAATATGCGGAAGCGGCGCGGTAAGCTGAGATCGACAGAAACGGCGGGAGAGACATGAGCACAGTTCTCGTGACGGGCGGTTCGGGATTTATCGGGAGCCACAGCATTTTGCAGCTGCTGGCGGCGGGACATCAGGTGCGCACGACGGTGAGAAGCTTGCGGCGCGAGAATGATGTCCGCGCGATGCTGAAGGCAGGCGGTGCGGATGCGGGCGAGCGACTCAAGTTCTTCGCGGCCGATCTGGAAAAAGATGCAGGCTGGGCGGACGCCGTCTCGGGATGCGAATACGTGCTGCATGTCGCCTCACCGTTTCCAACAACTGTACCGAAAGATGAAAACGAGTTGATTGTACCGGCGCGCGAAGGGTCGTTGCGGGTGCTGCGGGCGGCGCGAAACGCCAGAGTGAAGCGAGTTGTGATGACATCGTCGTTCGCAGCGATCGGATACGGTCGCAAACCGCAGGCCGCGCCTTTTAACGAAACGAACTGGACTGATCCGAATGGCGAGGGCGTTACGCCGTATGTGAAATCGAAAACGCTGGCAGAACGCGCTGCCTGGGATTTCATCGCGAAAGAAGGAAACGGTCTGGAGCTTGCTGTGGTGAATCCGGTGGGCGTGTTTGGCCCGGTGCTGGGACCGGATTACGCGACGTCGATATTGATCGTGCAGAAGATGATGGATGGGGCGGTGCCGGGATGTCCGCGAGTGTATTTCGGTGCGGTGGATGTGCGCGATGTGGTCGACCTGCATTTGCGGGCGATGACGAATCCGGCGGCGAGGGGCGAGAGGTTCCTCGCGTTGGCGGGAGACTTCATGTCGGTGGTCGAGATTGCGCGAGTACTCAAGCAGCGCATGGGCGCGGCGGCACGAAGGGTTCCGACGCGGGAGTTACCGAATTTTGTGGTGCGTATTGCGGCGCTGTTTGATCCGGCGATCAAACAGATTCTGCCGGAGCTGGGGATCGTGAAGAATGCGACAAGCGAGAAGGCACAGCGAGTGCTGGGCTGGACTCCGCGTTCGAGAGAAGATGCAATCGTCGCTACGGCGGAGAGCTTGCAGCGGTTGGGACTGCTTAAGAACTCGGCAGTTGGGATGCGGAGCTCCGCATGAAGATTAGCCGAGTGCGATTGGTGTAGTTTAAATTCCGACGTTCATGGTGGGAACTATCCCACCCTGTCGCAAAATGCGCGATGATATTTCCGAGGACGTCTGCACCGTCCTAGAGATGAATCCAGTTAAAGAGGATCAGTGTCAGCGTGGTGCTGGCGACGATCAGCCACAGAGTGACGCCCTGCAGCAAGGGGCGCGGGCCCACTTGGGTCAGCGTTTTCTTGCTGAGTCCGGTGCCGATCAGAAACAGCGTCACGGTGAGTCCCAGCTTGCCGAGATGGTTAAGGGCCATGAACGGGCCGCTGAATGCGGGCAACAAGGTGCTGACGAGCGCTGCCAGGCAGAAGAAGAGGATGAACCACGGCCAGCGAACGCGCGCCTTGGATTTCAACGTGAGCGCCGTGACGAACGATAGAGGAACGATCCAGAGGGCGCGGGCAAGTTTCACGGTGGTGCCGACGGCCAAGGCGGTCGCTCCGTATTTGGCGGTGGCGCCGACGACGGAACTGGTGTCGTGGATGGCGAGTGCCGACCACAATCCGAACTGGGACTGATTCAGGTGGAGCGCGTTCCCAATCATGGGGAACAGGAATAGCGCGATGGAATTGAGAATGAAGATAGTGCCAAGGGCGACGGCCATTTCCTCGTCATTCGCATCCGTGATGGGGCCGACGGCGGCGATGGCACTGCCTCCGCAGATGGCGGTGCCTGCGCTAATGAGAAAGGCGGCCTTCTTGCTGACCTGGATGACGTAGCCGAGGCCGAGTCCCAAGAGCATCGCAAGAGTGATGCTGGCCGCGGTGTAGACAAATCCGGAGCGGCCGACACGAACAATATCGTGCAGGTTCATGCCGAAGCCGAGCGCGACCACCGAGGCCTGCAGCAGAAATTTCGCCCAGCGCTTGCTCTCGACGTGGTAGGGATGGTCGAGGGTGAGTCCGAAGATCAGTCCGCAGAGAAGCGCGATGCGGTGGCGAGATGAGGCCGCTGGCGGCTACGATCAGCAGGATGAAGAACAGGCTCTTGCGCACGAAGAGAGTGTGGCGCAGCGAGACGGAGTGGCGTCCAAGCAGTAATTGTGATTGGCGATTAGTTTCGCTTATCGCCTGGAAACGCCTGCAGAAAGCGGCTTCTCGCGGCTTTTCGAGAGAAGCCGGGCGCGTGCAAGTGCGAAAACGCGAAGGGCCCCGGCGGGTCCCTGGAGTTCCGGACCCGTACGTGAGATGAGCGTGAACTGTCGCGTGACTCGGGGTCCGCTGAGTTGGGCTACTTTCAGCGTTCCTAGTTCGAGTTCCTTGGAGATGGCCCAGCGCGAAACGAAACCGACACCGAGTCCGGCCTCGACTGCGGATTTGATAGATTCGGTGGAATCGAGGTCCATCACTCTTTTGAAAGCCTTCAATTTAATACCAGCTTTTTCTAGTGCGGTTTCGACGACGTGGCGTGAGCCCGAGCCTCGCTCGCGCATCAGAAGCGTCAGGGCCTGAAATTTCGCACGCGACAGGCGACCGGATTCAAGGTGCGAAGGCGTGATCAGTACGAGTTCATCGTCCATGAACGGTTCGGTGCGCACTCCGCGCTCGCGTGCCGGGCCTTCGATGAGACCAACCGACACTCGATCGTTCAGAAGAAGATGCACGATCTCGGCCGTGTTGCCGCTATGCAGCGAGAACTGGACGCGGGGATGCTCGTCGAGAAAAGCCCCAAGCAGGCGGGGAAGGACGTATTGGGCGATGGTGGTGGAGACTCCGAGCGACAGCTCGCCAGACGCGGAGCCGTCTTCGGCACCCAGCTTGTGTTCGGCCTCGGAAGCGAGCGCGGCGATTCTCTTCGAATAATCGAGCAAGATCCCGCCCTGCCGGGTGAGGGAGATTCGCCCCGCGGTGCGGTCGAAGAGGCGAAGTCCGAGATCGTTTTCGAGCGCTTGGATCTGGAGCGTGACGGCGGGCTGGGTCAGGAAAAGATGTTCGGCGGCGATGCGGAAATTAAGATGCTCGGCGACTGCGCGAAACACTTTGAGGCGGAAGTTTTCCAGCTGAGCCACGCGGATGATTATGCACGATGGGTTCCCCGAATTCCCAACGAACCTCGGAAAAGAGTGGGAGGTTTGTTGGGACAAATGGGGTCAAATGACGGGCGTGAGCCCACCGGACTAGCGTTTACCTGCCTCGCTCGCAATCTGACGATAAATAGTCTCGACTTCTGCCACATTCTTGGGGTAGAGAGCTAACCCGCCAGACGCATCCGCAAGTTCATTCAGCGCGAGTCTAGCGGCGTTTTGGCGTTGAGAATCTTTCTCGCTCAGCAAACCGATACAGTAGATCGGCACGCCGCTGCCGTTGACTTTGTGCAGCAATTCTTCCTGACTTACCTTGCTCGAAGTATCGTAGCCCTCGGTGATCAATAGGAGGACCCTTCTCTCATTGTGGGCCGTCAATGCGAGGTGGTCGAGTCCCGTCTGAACAGCATCCCTCATAGCCTTGCCACCCCGCGCATCAATCCTCGAGATCGCCTCCTCCATTTCCTTGATATTGCTGGTGAAATCCTCTTCATTGGGCAGGCCGTTGAAGACCTCGTCGTCAAAGTCAAAAATGCAGATCTCACCGTGTGACTTTGACCCTTTCACAAAGGCAAGTGCTGCAGTCACAGCCTCAGCTCGCTTCTGGTCCATGCTGCCGCTAGTGTCGATCAGAATGCACATAGCTAGGGGCCTCTCCTCAGGTTGAGACTGTACAGGCGACATCGGGGACTTCGGATTCTGATTCGAAGCCACGTCCGAGAGAAGGCCCGTCCGGGCTTTGTATTCCTGCAAGACTGGCGGGAGCAGTTCTTCGGCGCGCCGGTTCGGAATTAGAGCATGCTGCAGCGTAATCAAATCTCGTCTTGCTGGGGCAAGACTCACCGCGGCGGACAGGTAGATAACAGGCACGCTGGATACAAAAAGCGCAGCCCAGGCGGAACGGCCGAGCGGCTTCGGGACCTTAAACGCCCTTTTGAGAATCCGATTCACTCTTCGCGTTACATCTGAACCGGTGGCCATTGAGATGACCGGCCAACTCAGGAAACCGCCATTAGCGGCTGCCGTGCGAGCGATATCCACCAGGGTTGCAGCGTACTCTTCCTTATCCTTCGTTTCGGAGACAGCAACGTCGTCACACGCTTCCTCTGCCAGCCGTGCGAGTTCACGATCAATCCACCAAGCGAGCGGATGAAACCAAAAAATGCAAATGTTGATGCGTGACGCGAGACGGGTAAGCCAGTCATATCGCTGGATGTGGGCTCTCTCGTGAGCGAGAACGGCTCCAAGTTTCGCGGCATCCCAATCTCTCCACGCTCGTGGCAACAGAATTTTGGCTCGCAGGCCACCGACCGAACCCGGCACTACCACTCGCGGTCGATTCGAAGACATCGGGACCCAAGCTTGGGATGGGTGCGGAACGTCGGACGATTTTGTGCAGACCCCAGCATCCGAAAGCCAACCGAAGGAACAATAGAAGTGAGATGGCAAGATATGTACGCGTCACAATTGTGCGCCATGACGTCCCGCTGAACTTCACTGGCTCTCGGGCGTGACTTGCGGCGGCGGTTGCGGGTGCTGCAGACATGGAAGGTCGCGCCGACATCACTCGCGGTTGGGTGGGAGCCGACAACATTGGGAGTGTCTTCAGCAGAATGGGCGGAGCCACCATTTCCAAAGGGATTTGAAGGAGCATGCCAATGAGTACGACTGTCCACATCGCATGCCGGGCGGCAGAAGAGCGGATACGAAATACAGATAAGCTCACGAAGGCGACGAAAGCCAGGCCGCAAATACGAATCGTAGCGCTTATAAGTTGCGACACAATATCAGTCGCCATCCTGCCTCCTTCGGGTGCGATTCTTCCGCCGAGCCAGTTTTTCCGCTAGACGGCGCAGCTCCTGCTCATCCAAGAGATTGCGATCAACCATTCCCACAATCAGTTGCTCTACGGAGCCGCCCAAGAGCCTATCGATGATTTGTTGAACAGTTCTCACCGCCAGGTGTCGCGGGGGTTCCGAAACTCGATACACGTTGGTGCGGCCGTCGACATGACGCTTGACGTAGCCCTTCTCCTCCAGTCGCTTGAGAATGGTTCGGGAGGTAGAGTCTTTCATGGGGTGACGCTTGGCCAGAGCTTCGCGCACATCCTCAGCGGTGCTTTCAGCACGCGCCCACAGTACGTCCATGACCAGATGTTCCAGTTCAGATAACCGCTTGGGAGGTTTGGTTGCGCTAAACATTGTAGCGCTACATATTGTAGCGCCGACTGGATGTAGTGTCGAGCTCTTCGTTGCGGGGAGGTCGAAGGGCGAAAATTCCGATTTAAATCATTGAGCCGGGTCAGGCTAGATCTGGCGCTACAGTCCCTGCATGGAATCATCCCTTTGGCGCCTGCAGTTGCACCTCGTCGCGGCAAGCTATGGGGTAAACCAAGTGCTCGTCTATTGTCGGAGTATTCATAGAGGATCACACCGTATTGACACTGAATTCGAGAGCGGATAATCTGCGTTTAACACCGGAAAGGAGGTGGTCGGATGACAAGTTCTGAAGGCAGTTGTAGAAGCACTCAAAGACCAGGTGAGGTGGCTGAGACTTAGAGCGGTCGCTCTAAGCGGGGCTTTGGGCGCGGAATTCGTACGCACTGCGCTTAAGGCTACAGCCCGCAAACTATCGGTGAGTAAGGATGGAGTCCGCCTGACGCAGGTCGGTCAGGAGCCCGGAGTTGCCGAAGAGGCCACGTAGAGTGACCACCTCTTGGTCAATCCCAACCAGTCCACCGGACGGCTCACAGCGAAAGCTGTGGGCCGTTTGTTTTGGTTAGAAGTTCGGGGCAAGCTTAAGGCAATTTGCAAGGTTCGAATTGCGACCGAGGCCGCGAGCGGCTAGCGGGTGTTCAGGTCAACATACTGGGCGAAGCTGGAGAGCGCTACTTCGTCGTTGCCGGGTATGTAGAAGCCAAACTTTCCCTGGCTGAGATTCGTGCCGGGCTGGGTCCACTGATCCAGGACCTTCCAACTGTACCCTTGCTTAATCTGGTGGACGATATCTGTTGGACTCACGCGAATGTGGAGCGTACGGAAACTTTTCTTGTCGCCTTTGTCGGGGACGATGATCTGGTCGGTTTTCTGCCCGTTGCGAATGACAGTGCGGTAGAAGTTATTTTCGTCCATTTGGAAGAGGACGTAATTCCTGGGATCGGTGTAATTGAGCACCCATTGCAAGACGTGACCCTTGGCGGGCATCGCGGAAAAAATAAACGTCCCCGAAGCAGGGACGACTTTGTAGAGGACGAATTCTCCTCCCTTGCGAATGAACGAGTCCCCCTCCTGCTTCCAGGCAGCGGGATCATCCCACTTCGACATGTCGTTCGGAGCCAGGGGTAAATCCACAGTCTTGGATTGGCCGGCGATGACTTCGAGCGTGGACGAGCGCGTAAAGCTGTCGGCGGTTCGCGCGGTCAGAGTGTAGGTCCCGGGGACAAGATTGAGCGGGACACCACTGCTAACGAGTGTTAGACGGTCGCCTTTCACGAGTGCGACTTTGGCGTCGGCAGGCGTGAAGGTAATTTTCAATTCGCCGGGAGCGGGTTCCAGCGCGGCATCGGCGGCAGCCAGAGAGATGACCTCGCCGGCAACGAAGTGCTTCTTCAACTGCCGGGGCTTGAATCGATCTTTGCGGAGTTCGACGGTGTGGTCTCCGGGCTTGACGGTGGCGACGGAGAGGGTGCCGTCGGACTGAATCGAACCGACGGAAGCTTGATCGACGAGAACGGTGGTTCCGGGAGCGCCGCCCTGGATCGTCAGTGTAGCCAGGCTAGGCCGGGGCTGGAGGTTGAAAATGAGAGCTTGTTCGCCTTTGCGAATGCGGATCTTCTGCTGCGGAGGATCCTGAAAACCGCTCTTCGAGACTTGGACAACGTAGTCCTTGAGTTCGAGATTTGGCAGCTGCAACTGGCCGGCATGAGTGAGTTGGCGTTGAAGTTTTCCGTTGAGAAAAACACTTGCGTCGTCTTGGCCGGCAACAATAAGCAACGTGCCGACCGTGGCAGCGGCGGGCGGCTGATCATTGCGTGTGACTTCAGCCGTGACTTTTCCGGCGGTGGTGTCGGAGGAAGGGGGCAACGCCGGCAGTGAGGGTTCGGGAGTCGGAGCTGCGGGAGTGGAGACGGTAGGAGCAGAGGCAGTTGGGGTAGAGGCAGTTGGGGCTGGGGCGGTCAGATCCGAGGCATTCGGCCCTAAAACGGCAGGCGCGGCCACCGGGGCCTTCGCCACTGTAGTGGGATGTTTTCGGGCGAAGAAAAACACCGCTGCGATCAGGATCATTGCTGCCGCGGAGACAAGGATCAGGGTGGCGGAGTTTGACCGCGTGGACTGTTTCGGCTGGGACGATGGGGACGTGGCTGTGGCCGCGAGTGCAGAAGGCTCGGCGGCGGGAACGGTCGCGGCCTGTGGCTGGGCGAGTGGCGGCTCGGGCGTAGTGTTCGGAGCTTTAGCCGGTAGAATCTTGACCGGTGCGACATTGCTGGGCGGAACATTGCTGGGCGGAACTTTCGGAGGAATAATGGCGGCCGGAACACTTCCGGCCGGAACCGGGCTTGTTCGAGCCGGGTCGTGCGGGATTGGGCTTGGGGCGACCGGTGCTGGCACAACCGGGCTTGGTGGAAGCGGGCTGGCAGCGGCCGTGCGAGGCCTCCAGGGCGTTTGGCCGTGGGACGTGAAGAATTACGGTCGCGCCTTTGCTGCGCGGCGACGTGGTTGAACTCTCCTGGGTGACCAATCCCAAGCGGAGGAGCAGGGCATTGGCGATCGATAAGATTTCGCCATCCGTCCAATGCTTGGCGGCTATGGTTTGTATCCGAACGGCTAAAGTTTGTTTAGCAGCTACGTCGGTGGCTCGATCGATTTCGCGCTGCAGACGCCGCAGGTCTTCGACATCGCCGCGGCGAGCTTGGCGACGTCGAGCGCTCTGGTCGCGCTGGATTTCATCCTGAATCTGAATCAACTTGGAATCGTCGGGATGAACGGCCAATCCCTCGGCAACCCAAGCCAAGGCTGCGAATAGATCGCCGGAGGACTGCCGCTTGCGCGCTTGCGCAACCCAATCCTCCACGGAGCTTGTTTCTTTCCGGGTAACGATGAGGCTTAGGATCGTTTTGGCCGTGGGGTGCGCGGGGTTCAAACCGAGCGACTGATTCGTCAGCGTCTCGGCCTGCAGCCAATCGGTTTCTACAATGGATTGCGCGTGCTCGACCAGGGCGTTGGCGAGTATGGCGCGTGCGAGAGAATTGTTCTTATCCAGCTCATAGGCTTTGCGCAACAACTGAATGGCTTCAGCGGACTTTCGCTGCGCGAACAGTTCCTGGCTTTCTGTAATCAGACGGTCGGCTTCGGCCTTGCGCATGAGGCCATCCTGCGCGACCTTTTCGAGTTCGGACAGCTCCGCGTCATTGGGGAATTCAGCGGCTTTGCCTCGCAATAAATCCAGGGCACGAGAATAGTCGCCCGAACGCAGCCAGGTGTTGATTTGCTCAACGAGCGGCGTTTTGGATCCGGTGCGGGTTTGCTGGTCGCTGGTCTTCAGCAAGCGGTCTTCTCCAAGCGCTCTACCCCAAGCGCTCTACCCCAAGCGCTCTACCTCGAACGTGACACCTGCGTCGATTGTAGAGGGTGGGCCGGCTCTTCCAATCGATCAGCGCATCGTTCCCCAAACTGTAGTAATCAGGGGTTTTAGACGCATTAACGCCCGGATCCGGCTGGTGGAGCTGGTCGCTTCGGTTCTGGGGCCTTCGACTTGGCTAAGGGCAGGGTGCGTCTGTCATTAAAACGATCAGGGGAGGCCGAAGACGTAGATGGCGCTGCCGGCGGCAATGGCGACGTATTCTCTTCCGTCGACGGCGAAGGCCATTGGCGCTGCATAGACCGCACCGCCCATCTGGAAGTGCCACAGCGGCTTGAGCGACTCGGCGTCGAAGGCGATGAAGTTTCCTTCGGCATCGCCGCTGAAGACCAGGCCTCCGGCTGTGGAGAGCACTCCTGACCAGGTTGGCGAGGTGTGCTGAAACTTCTGCTTGATCTCTCCGGTCGCGGGATCGATGGCTTTCAGAAATCCGAAATACGGTTCGGCTTCTTCCGAAGGGAAGTACGCGCTGCCGTAGAAGGCGTGACCGGGCTCGTAAGGTTGTGGGGCGGTGCTGAAAATGTCGCACTGGTCGCGGGCCGTGACGTAGACCAATCCGGTCTGCGGATCATAGGTGGGTGGCATGAAGTTCGTGGTGCCAAGCGCTCCGGGACAGACCGTGTGTCCTTCGAGCGTGGGTTCTGCGTTCTTATTAGCGACCGGCCGGCCATCAGTATCTTTCGAGTCGCTCCAGGTCGTCTTTCCGTAGGGAGTCGCCGAGATGAGCTTGCCGCTGGCGCGATCGATTACGTAGAAGTATCCGTTGCGGTCGGCCTGGGCGATCAACTTCTTTTCATTGGCATCGATCAGGATTGGGATTTGGGTCGCGTCCCAATCATGCTCGTCGTGCTTGGTGAACTGGAAGTACCAGTTCAGCTTGCCGGTGTCGGCGTTGAGCGCGAGCAGGGAATTGGAGTAGAGGTTGTCGCCGGCGCGTCCTTCGCCGCGATTCGACGGCGCGGGATTTCCGGTGGGCCAGAAAATTTGATTCGTGGCGGGATCGTAGGTCCCCGTATTCCATGCCGGTGCGCCACCGACCTTCCACGAATCGCCTTCCCAGGTGTCGTGGCCGGGCTCTCCGGGACCGGGAACGGTGTAGAAACGCCATTTGCGCTCGCCGGTATCGGCGTCGTAGGCATCGATGAATCCGCGGACGCCATACTCTCCGCCGGAAATGCCGATGATGATCAGGTTCTTCACGGCGAGTGGCGCGACGGTGAAGCTGTGGCCGGTTCGGTAGTCGGCGGAGGTGACGTCCCAGCGGACGGCCCCGGTCTTGGCATCGAGCGCGATGACGTGAGCGTCGAGCGTGCCGAAGAAGACCTTGTCGCCGAGGATGGCCACGCCGCGATTGACGTGTCCGCAGCAGGGCCGAATGTCGCCGGGAATCTGGCGCTGATACATCCAGATGGGGCGTCCGGAGCGGGCGTCGAGGGCGAAGGCGCGATTGTCTTGCGCGGTGGCGTAGAGGATTCCGTCAACGACCAGCGGAGTGGTTTCGAGCTTTCCGGTGGCGGCGGTTTGGTAAACCCACTTGGCGACGATGTTGTGCGCGTTGGCGACATTGATTTGATCGAGCGCGCTGAAGCGCTTTCCGGAGTAGTCGCCGGAGTACGTCATCCAGTTCTGAGGCTCTTTGGCGGAGTTGAGGAGACGGTCGGAGGTGAGTTGGGCGTGGGCGGCAGTGAGGAGGAGGAAAGCTAGCGCACAGGGCCTGAAGGCCCGGATTGTTTTTGTGGCTCGTAACGCGGCCCTTAAAGGGCCGCTCTTCCACGGTTGTGCCGGCAGCGGGGGTAACCTGGAGATTCCGATGGAATGCTCACAGTGAGACGCCGGGGGGTCAAAGCCCCTAATCTTGTGTGCGCGCAGACGCGGCGCTGAAGCGCCGCTCTTCCACGGTCGTGTTTGCACCAGTGCGCCAGCCAACGTAGGTGGCAGCCGGCTCCTCCACCCTTCCGTTGCGGATGATGGTACGGACCAGAGTCGTATCGTCATTTCGCCCCCACGCTTGCCAGGAAGGCGACGATGTCGTCGACTTCTTTGTCGCTCAGCACGTCCGGATCGTATTTCGGCATGGCTGATTCGCGGCTCTTTTGAAACGACTTCAGCTTGTCTTTCTCGAGCAGATGGATGTGCTCTCCGGAGTCCATGATCTGCACGGTGAAGCTGTCTTCATTGAGGGTGACGCCCGTGATCGTTTTTCCGGCGGCAGTTACGGCGGTGACGCTCTCGTATTCCTGCGGGAATTCTTTGGTCGATTCGGTTAATCCCCAGGCCAGACGGCGGCTGGGGTTTCGAATGGAATCAATAATGGACGCGCGTGTACGCGATCCGCCAACACCAGTCAGATCGGGACCGAGCCTGCCACCTTTGCCTTCGACCATGTGGCACATGGAACAGTTCGCGTCGCCATAGAAAAGCTGTTTGCCGTGCGCAGCGTCGCCCACAGCCTTGCCGGCGGCCTTCACTTCCTGACTGCGAATGTAGGTGATGATCTGCCAAATTTCCGTGTCGGTCATGCCGACGCCTTGGCCGTTCGTGCCGTTGGCGGGCATAGCGGTGCCTGGAATTCCGTTGGTGATGACCTGGAACATGTCGGCGTCGGAGTGAGTGTGCTTCTTCTGAGCGCGAGTCAGATCGGGGCCGCGGCCTCCGCCGCGAGCGCCAAGACCGTGGCAGAGCGCGCAGTTGATGCGGAACTCGTACTCTCCGGCCTTCGCCGCCTTCGGATCTCTGGCCAGCGGATTTTGATCGTCCGCGACACAGAACGCGGCGAGAAACACGAAGGCGACTATCCACGAATGTCTCGACATGGAATCCCCTTGTAGAATTTGCCGCATTCTACGCTAAGGGAGGAATTTTACAGCGTTGGAAATCTATTTCGTGGAATAGTCCAGCACACGGCTGGACAGCCGAGGGCGGCTGTCCCCACATTAAACCTCTCCCGACAGCCGAGGGCGGTTGTCCCCACATAGCCCCGCGCGGACATGTCCGGCGGGTATCTGCCCCCTGCACTTTTGGGTATCTACACTGAAATCCTGCCTGGGTGTGGCCGATCTACGTATGTAGGCCCAGTTTTTTCCTGAGGCAGCTAAGCGATTGATCTTTCAGCTTTTCCACTGGAAGGCTTGGGCTTGCGGCAGACCCAGATGAGCTAGAACACGATAGGCGAATTCGCGCGCCATCTCATCTAATGAAGCTGGGTGGTAGTAGAAGGCCGGGATCAACGGGAAGATGGTGGCCCCGGCGTCGGCTGCACGGTACATGTTGCGGATGTGGATCTTGTTGAGTGGAGTTTCGCGGACACAGAGCACTAACGGGCGTTTCTCTTTCAGGGAAACGTCGGCGGCACGCTCGATGAGCTGAGCGGCGACTCCGTTGGCGATGCGGGCCAGGGTGCCCACGCTGCACGGGATGACGACCATGGCATCGGCGGGATAAGAACCGCTGGCCACGTTGGCTCCGATGTCGGCGTTGGATTGAAGTTGAATTTTGCTCTTTTTTGAAGCTTTCGCGGAGGAACCCAGAATCTGGGGAATGAGGTCGGAGCGGCCTTTGATGTCGAGTTCTTCGGCCATCACGCGCAAAGCGCTGTCGGAGGCGATGAAGTTCACGGTCTGAATGCGGTCTTCGCGTTCGACGGCGAGAAGGAAATGGCGAAGGAAGATAGCGCCACTCGCGCCGCTAGTCGCAACTGTGAGGTTTTGCGGTGGATAGTTGGGCAAGTTTGCCTCGACTGAGGAGCATAGGTAGGCCGCGCGGCAGAAGTCAAGGCGGCGGACTGAAGTCGAATCTAGGTCTCGGAAAATAGTGAGGTTTCAGAAGTTGTGAGGTTTTGGGCTTAAGAACTGGACGTTAACAGGTAAGAGTCGAATATGGCATCCATGGCGAATCTCCGGTCCCGTCGCAGCGCGGCGCAGTTGCACGCGCTCGCCGAGGTGGAGCGCGAGATCCGCGCGCAGGACTCCAATGGACGGCGGAAATATCTTCGGGAGTTTAACCAGGCGTTCCGGTCGTACGAGTCCGTGCTAACTACGGAGGAAATGCAGAGCGCATTGCGGGCTGCGGATGTCGTCCTGATCGGCGATTATCATGCGCTCGCGGCATCGCAACGTTCGGCGGCATCGCTGCTGGAGCAGAGGGCGCTCGCGGGAGATCGTCCGGTAGTGTTGGGAGTCGAGACGATTTTCGCGCGCGATCAGCACATTCTTGATGAGTGGTGGCGGCGGGAGATTGAAGAGTCGGAACTTCGGCAGCGCATTCGCTTCGACTTGGATTGGGGATACGACTGGGCTCCGTTTTACGAATTGCTGGTCAGCGCGCGCGACAACGCAGAGGCGTTGTATGGACTCGATTGCATGCCACGCGAGGACCTGCGAAAGATCGGGGCACGCGACCGGCACGCGGCGCTGAAGGTTACTGAAATTCGGCAGCGCCATCCGAATGCGGCGATTTTCGTTCTGTTTGGGGAGTCACATATGGCGCCCGGACATCTGCCGCGAGCGGTACGGAAAGAAAATCCGGAAGCCAAAGTTGTGACTGTGCTGCAGAACGTGGATTCGCTTTACTGGCGCGCTGCGGGAGAGCAGGCCGACAAAGTGGAAGCCGTCCGCGTCAAAGACGACGTGCTTTGCGTGTTCAACTCGACCCCGCTGGAGAAGTACGAGAGCTACCGGTTGTTTCTGGATCAGTGGAGCCGCTGCGACGAGAGTCCGGATTTTGCTCCGACGATCTACAACCTTATCGACAGCCTCGCGAGTTTTCTCGAGATCAATCGCTACTCGTCACATAACGGGACGCAGCCAAAGTTCCTCGTCGATATGCTGCCGGAGGTTTATGGCCGATCGTCGGGCGAGATGCTGGGGCGGATGCTGCTGCGCAAGGGCGTGAGCGAAATGGATCTGAAGGCGCTGATTGCCAGGGTTGAAGAGTGCGGCAGCGCGTATTTGCCCGGGGTGAATGCATTCTATGTCCGCGAATTTCAGATGATGCACGCCGCCGAGGATGCCACTCGCTTTCTGCACCAGGCGTGTCAGGGCTTGCCGCATCGGTTGAATGGGCATGCAGTGGCGTCTGATCTGACCGAGGGCGAGCGGGCGGTCGACCGCTTTTACGCGCGCGTAATGGAGCACGCGATTGCATATTTCGGATCGCGCGTGCTGTACCCGTCGCGTCCGACTCCGGCTTCGGACGACGTCTTGTCGAGCCGAGTGGCGATCGAAAAAGTTGCGCAGGCGGCCGTGCGCAGCGAGAACGGCGATTTCGAAGCTACTGTCCTCGAACTCGGCCAGCGGATCGGCAGCCAGATCTATGACGCATATCTTGCGGGAAAGATCGCGCCCAGCGGATTGCGCCGGCTGTTCCTCACGCACCTGCACGAACCTGGGACGGCCCGCAAAGTATGCGGGGCAGTGATCAGCAAATTGAGTGCGATCGCGCGTCCGGCGGCAAACGCGGCGCACGCTTGAGAAGCAGCTTCGAGCTCCGAGCCGCGAGCTTCGAGTCAACCTCTTCCTTCGATTCTTCTGTCGGTTCGCTCAAATTCCACTCGCACAGATGCTAAGCTAGGTTCTTCGGCATACCTGAATGCCGAAAGCGAACTGCTGAGAGTCTCTTTGAACGCCGAATCCATCCGCAAATTGTTTGAAGACGTGCGCAAAGGCAAGATCACTCCCGATGACGCCGTAACCCGCTTGCGCCACCTGCCGTTTGAAGACCTGGGCTTCGCGAAAGTCGATCATCACCGCGCGCTGCGCAATGGCATGCCGGAAGTGATCCTGGGAGAAGGGAAGACTCCGGCGCAGGTTGCCGGAATCTTTGCCCGGCTCGCAAAACACGGCGGAAACGTCCTGGCGACGCGCGCGAGCGAGAAACAATTCGCGGCGGTAAAGAAGAAGGTTCGAGGCGTGGAATATCGCGAACTCGCCCGCGCCATTGTTCTGCAGAAAGACTCGACGAAATATGGTAAGGGCATTGTCGCGGTGGTCTCGGCCGGGACCAGCGATATTCCGGTGGCCGAAGAGGCGGTCGTCACCGCCGAGATGATGGGGAATGAAGTCGAGCATTTCTACGATGTGGGCGTTGCAGGAATCCATCGCTTGCTCGCAAATCGCGAAGCGTTGACGAGGGCGCGGGTGGTCATCGTTTGTGCAGGGATGGAAGGGGCGCTGCCCAGCGTAGTCGGAGGACTGGTCGGTGTTCCGGTGATTGCCGTGCCGACCAGCATTGGCTATGGCGCGTCATTTAAGGGAATGGCAGCGCTGCTTGGGATGCTGAACTCCTGCGCGTCGAACGTCAGCGTGGTGAATATCGATAACGGATTTGGGGCGGGATACGTTGCGTCGTTGATCAACCGCTTGCCGTAATTTCTGAAAATGGTATCGAAGCAGAACCTGTCGTAAGGTCGCTCGCGCCGGCGTTGGCCGGCGCTCACGATGACATCGCTTTAGACCAGGTTCGTCCGCCTCTATATCGGCTTAGCCCTTTACCACTTCCAGCTTGTTTTCGACACTGAAGGCGCCGAACAGTTGACCGGCGCGCATTCCTGCAATCTGCTTTTCCATCGCGCTGTTCACCGCACCAACCAGCGTGACGTGTCCGTTATCGACGATGATGCGAATCGGACGCGTAGTCCGTCCACACTGAATGCTATAATTCTTGAGTTCGGCAGTTTTCTTGAGGCGCGTGAGTCCTTCATTGCGCCGTCGCATGTCGGGGAGTGGCTCAGCCTGGTAGAGCACCTGGTTCGGGACCAGGGGGTCGGAGGTTCAAATCCTCTCTCCCCGACCA
>CAWGKF010000028.1:0-39113 GCA_963823085.1 Terriglobia bacterium
AGGATGAACGGTATGGCTACCAGGAACTGCGGCTTCAGAACCAGACAGCCCAAGGCGATGCCTGGCAGGAATCGGCGATCAGCTCGCAGCGCCAGGAATGCCGCGGTGAAGCAGAAGAAGGATCAGAGCGGAGAGCTGTCCGCGGACGAAGACGTGAAAGAGGGGCGGGTGGGCGAGGGCACAGAGAGCAACGATTCCGCGGTTCAGTTGGAGGATCGGACATGTCGCAAAAAGAGATCAATGCAAACGAAATAGATAAGTGAATTGAGCACGACCCACACAGCCGCGGCTGCGGGAAATGGGATTCTCGCGAATGGAACAAAAAGCAGGCAGACTTGAGGCCCGTAGAGGTTGGGAATGCGGATGCTGTCGGGTGCGGTCAAAAAGAATACGCGTTCCCGGCCGAAGCCAACCGGTTGAGCGATCTTCATCATCTCTGAATGCCGCACGGATTCGTCGTAAAGCGATGAAGTGCGACCCTGCGCGATGAATTTTCCAGAAATGTAGAACGAGAGGAAGTCCTGAAACTTAATATTGCCCCACAAGTCGAAAGGACCCGGCCTGGCGAAATCGACGGCGCAAACACACCACAGGCAGAGCGCGAGGATGATCGCGTGGGCGCGAAGGCGGCGCAGAGTGAGGAGAGCGGCGATGCGATTGAGCCAGTTATTCATTAAAAGTGTTGGACTTCCAGTGCGGGTCCGTGCTGTGGGAGATCCCTCCTCCGCCGGAAGAACGGCTCCGTCGGGATGACGCCGCAGTGGGCTCGCGTGTAGCGGCGGCATTACCATTGGGCATGCTCACGGGGTGGCTGGCTCAGCGTTCTTCAACGCGTCGTCGATAGATTGTCCGGAGCGAGGGCTTCCGTCAATTACCCGCCATCCGTCGTCGTACTGACGGAATCCGACGATCGATTTGTTATGCAAGTCACCCGAGTAGAGGGCGGCGCCGATTTCGTTCAAGGGAATCCATTTCCAGGTAAATTCAACGTCGGCAGCGCGTCCCTGCTTCGCGATGCCGCTGATGGCGACGAGTTCGCGTCGGGCGGCGGGGATTGTGATGGACGGCTTGGAGGTTTCTCCGGCCGACACCACGGTGCGAATCGTGTCCACTCCCGACGGGGTGAAGAGAACGTCCCAGCAAGGCGGCGGTGTCAGCCCAGGTGTACACGCGGCGGAGGTGGCGGAGATCCATCCGTGATGCTGAAGGACGAGGTATTCGGGCGAGACGTAGTCCTTGTTGGAAACGATGCCGGTTTGCAAGGTGAAGCGCTGCGGAGTCTGGAATTCGGCGGAAGCCGAGATGAGGTCGGTAGCGAGACGGCGCGTGAGAAAGTCCCGCGGAGAGCAAGCTGTCAGAAATATCAGGACGACAAAAAGCAAAATCGTCTTAGTGGCCATGCAGCAAGGATTCCCACGCTTCGAAAATCGCGAAGCGTGGGGCAGCCGGTTGCGTTCTTGCTGTTTAGAAATTGAGTGCATTTTGGGTTCAGCCGCGCTTCGCGCTGGCCGGACGGACGAATGCGTCCGTCCCTACACAATTCGCTAACGACCTGTGATTGTAAACAAACGAGAGCGCCTGTGCGGAAGGAAAGGACGAGAGGCAATCTGGCCGTCGAATTCGGCGGCCCAGCGTCCGGGAATTTGCATGGAACAACCGGGGCAACGGCCTTCCGGCGTGAGGCGATAATCGGCGATGTGGTATCCGTAGCGGCGGATCAGAGTCTGCTGACATCGAGGACAGCGCGTGTCTTCCCATTCTTCGACCATGCCGGGAAGATTGCCGGCGTAAATGTAGTGCAATCCAGCATCTCGACCGATCTCGACCGCGCGCAGCAAGTCCTCGACCGTGGTGTCGCGCTCGTTCTCGCCCTGCATTTTGTAGTCGGTATGAAATGCGGTGACGTGCCACGGAATATCGGGTGACACACTGGCGATAAATTCTGTGAGGCGGCGAAGTTCGTCGTCGGAGTCGTTGAAATTTGGAATCAGCAACGTCACAATTTCGAGCCACAATCCCATGGCGTAGATTCGGCGAATGCTGTCGAGGATGGGGCCGATGCGTCCGCCGAGTTCGTGATAGTGGCGATCGTCGAAACTCTTGAGATCGACTTTGTAGAGATCGATCCAGGGACGCAGATAGTCGAGCACCTGCGGCGTGCCGTTGCCGTTGGAGACGAATCCGGTGACGAGTCCGGCGGCTCGGGCTTCTTTGAAAACCGCGACGGCCCATTCGCTGGTGATGAGAGGTTCGTTGTAAGTACTGACCATAACCTTGGCACCCTGATCCAAGGCTTCGCGGACCATCGTCTCGGGAGTGACCTCAATCGGAGGAGAGACGGCATTCGGATTGCGCAGAGCCTGCGAGGTCACCCAATTCTGACAGTATCCGCAATGAAGGTCGCAGCCGAGCATACCGAAGCTGTAGGCAAGCGCTCCGGGATATGCGTGGAAGAACGGCTTTTTTTCGATGGGATCGCATTGCATGCCGGCGGTGTATCCCCAGGGAACGTAGAGCTTTCCGCCGCGATTGAAGCGGACTTTGCAGACGCCGGGCTGACCTTCGGGAATCGGGCAGCAATGACCGCAAGAGAAGCAGCGAACCCGATTGTTGTCGAGATGCTCGACGAGGGCAGGATCAGCTTCGCGGACTCTCTGATCGAGAATGTCGCGCAGGGTGGGCAAGGGAACCTCTGGGTTCATTTTAGCTTTGGTTTAGGGTTGTGGGCTAGGTCGCACCGTACACTCGGAAAATCATTTGGGGCGCATTTCCGTCACTTCCAACCGCGACCCAAAATCCGCCAGCTGTCTGTTGAAAAGTGAAGGGATATAGGATGATTTCAATAGACGTGACCGTGGCTGGATTAACATTCGCGTTTCCACCGTCCCCTTGTGAATTTTGCGGGAACCCCGCTGGAATCAACCCATCATTGCTTAAAACCTGCGGCACCCAGAAGGGCACCGTGCCTCCCTGCGCAAATACGTTCGCGACGGTTGTAAAGGCAGAGCCCCAAGCCGAGGTTATGGTTACCTTTTGAATGTTTTTGGACGGATAGAATGTAAGCGGATTCAGATAATTCTGTCCATTGCCGAAACCACCGCAACTCCCTATACCCTGATTGCACGCGCCAGCGGTCACCACGACTGCGGCAGGCGGCGTCGGTTGGACGCCGGTGTTAGCCCAAGCCGAATCCCTAAGAACGTAGAGAAGCCCCTGGGCATTTGCTTGCGGAACAATCATAAGGCCCACAACAAGTACAGAGTACGTCGACCAAAGCGCTAAGCGTTTCATAATCCTGACCTCTCTTTGTCAGCCCGACTTCACGCGTCGCAAAGTCTATCATCGGCAGGAAACCAGCGCGCCAAAAAACGCGATAGATACCCGCCAACGTCCCAACCCAACAGCACCATCAGATAACGAAAGTCGAATCATTACACACACTCATAGCGCCCGCCACTCGGACATGTCACGGTTCCTTGGCAGCCATCGTAGACAGCAAGCCCAGCACTTCGACTGTGGGTCAGGGGCTATGGATCGGGGACTAGTGGTCAGTAGGATCTGGGACTGTCGCGCTACAAACTGGATTTCATCTGACCGGGGGCGGGTTTTGGGTTGCCGGAATGTTGTTGCAGCCAGCGACTGGCGTCCTGCTCGATGGACGCAACTTGCGCGCGCGTGAGCCGTGCCCGGACGAATGGGGCCAGAGCCTTGCTGGCGTCGTCACCGCCCATGCGAGCGACGACCATCCAGAAGTAGGCGCGATTCGAATCCTGGGCCACGCCACGTCCGCTGTAATAAAGGGAGCCCAACTTGGATTGGGCGGCGACGTTGCCCTGCTCGGCTGATTTGGTGAACCAGGCGACGGCTTCTTCTTCGTTCAGCGCAATTCCGTCGCCGGTGGCGTAACGAAGTCCCAAGGCATTCTGGGCAATGGGATCGCCGTTTTCGGCCATTTGGCGGAGTTGGTCGAGAGTAGCGGTTTCGACCGCCGCGACGTCCGACCTGGGTGGCCGGGAGGAAGCGAGAACAGTTTGCAATTGGGGCTGCGCATGATTGTGGAGCTTGTGCTGCACCCAAGGCGCAACCTCGCTCTGTATCCAGGGAGCGGAAACGAATCCGAGAGCAAGTGACACTGCGGCGAAGGCGCAGGTCAGCAGGAATAGATGAGAACGAGGCAGGCTCAGGCTGGCCATGAGCTTTTCGTTCACATTGGACTTTTCGGCATCGGGTTCTGGCTCGGCGGCAAACAAAACACTGCCTTGCGGCGAGGCAAAAGGCGCGGGCGCAGCCGGAGTGAGCGGCGGAAGATTTTCGGCACGGGCCGAGCGGTTGAGCGCCGCAAGCACGGTGTCGGCAAGCCTCTGCAACACACGTGCGTGGTCATCAGAGAACGCGTTAGGCTGCGGGGAAAAAGCTTCGACGAGGCCGATAGATTTATCGCCGACGCGAACCGGGGCAGCAAGAATTGAGCGAATCCCGAGATTGCGGGAGCGTTCGCGATCGACACGGGCATCGTTTTCGGTGTCATCACAGCGCAGCAACGTTCCGGTTTTAACGCATTCGCCAGAAAATCCGGAACCGATCTGCAGGCGCGCGCCCACCGGAGGCGCGTCATCGCCGGCGCGAGCTCGGCAAACCATGAAATTGGGATCTGCGTCGGAGAGAGCAACGGCGACACCGGAGGCGTGCAGCAGCGATTGCGAGCGCTCGGCAACAAGCTGCAGGGCCGCAGCGAAATCGGAGCCCAGCGCTTCGACCTGGCTCTGAACCGCGCTCACGGCGGCCAGCGTATCGGTGAAGTTCGGTTGGGGAGCGGGCTGCGTCAAGGGGGCGCTGAGGTCCATTTCACCGTTCGCGACGCCGGCCATCACATTAATGAAGAGCCACTCTCGCAACCGGGCCAGCGATTCAGAAGGAAGTTCCTCGAAGCGAAGACCGGCGCGTCCGAAGTTGTTCGTCCAGACGACGTGTCCAGTGGTGTAAATCTGCGTGGGAAAATCGGCGAGATCGAGGCACAAGTTGACGGGCTTATCACGATCCAGAGGTGAATGGCACTGGATGGCAACTCCGTCTTCACTGATGTCCACGATCTCATGGAGATCGAGCATAGAGCCCTTGGATTCGGCAGCGAAACTGGCGTACGCAGGAGTTTGAATTTTGTGTCGCACACGCCGGCGACGGTTGGAAACATTCGGTCGCGAAACCGCTGGATTAGCCGCCATGGAGAGAGCCCGAAATCTTTGCTGGACTATATTAACGCGGGATTGTGGAAAAGTAAGCAGGGAAGAAAATCAAAAGGACGAAGACGGAGGCTAGGGACTAGGGGTCAGGATTTCAGTGGCCAGTGGCCAGAGCCCAGAGGTCAGTGATCAGTGGTTGTTGAGGCGGGTCGGTTGCAACCGGAACTTCGACCTCGGCTGTGTCACGCTCGGCTTCGCCGAGCGTGACGGACGAATGCGTCCGTCCCCTACACAGGCGTTTAGCCGGCGCGGCGCAGGGTCTCGGCGCGATGCAGGGTAGAGATGCGGGAGATGGCGGCGACCATCATGCTGGAGAGCAGTTGCATAGTAGCAACGTCGCGATCGTCGAAAGCTCCTGGGGATGACGACAGAACCTCGAAGACGCCCAAGGTGCGGCGGAAATGGCGCAGGGGAGATACGAGAATGGAACGAACACCGAGGCGGCGGCAGCTGGCAAGATCGACGCGCGGATTGCGCTCGGCATCGTGACAAAGCATGATTTCGCCAGAGCGGACGGCTTCGGCGGAGATGCCGGCGTCGGTTTGCAAGCGGACGCCAAGGTCAGGGGCGGTGCGTCCGGCACGAGCACGGCAGACGATTTCATCGCCGGCGCGGAGAGCGATGGCGGCTCCGGTAGCGCCGGTGAGATGCTGGGCGCGCTCGGTGATGGCGCTAATCGCGGGCTCGAGATCCAGTTCTGCGGCATGGATTTCGACGTCTTCGGAAACCGAGACCGCCTTGAATCCGGAAGCCGGATGAGCGGCATTCGCGACACGAAGCTGGCTACGCTGTGCGAGCAAGGGGACGCGGGAGTGCTCGTCGGCATAGAAGGCGTCTGGCACGGGGACGGTGCGGAGCAAGTCGCGAACCAGGCTGTCAAGTTCGGAATCAGTGATGAGGTGCGCGGTCTGCTGACGGAGAAGCGATCCTCCAAGGACGCGGGAAAGCCCGATAAGGGCATGGCTGCCGCAGGCGAGGCAAAACGATTGGGCACTGGCGCTGATCAGTTCACACTGAACGCAGAATGTGGCGGACCGCAAAGGGACAAAAGGGACGTCCTTAAAAGTCGTGCCATACACAGTATTACCAAACATGATTGCTGAATCCTCGCTTCTATCACGGTGCAGATGAAAGTATCGGGAGAGCGAAGAGGGCAAAAGTAACGCGAGTGGTTCCCGGTGTGGAAAAGAGGGCTTAATACCCGCGGCCAAACCACCGTAGTCTGGATTTCTACGGAATGTGCAAAAGCTTGCAACCCAAGGTGCTGCAGCCGTCATCGAATGATCCGCTCCACAGCGATGGAGATGTGCTGACTTGTTGTTGCCTTCCCGTTGGAGCTGGGATAACCTACTTACACTTTCGGTCCTAAGCAGGACCGCTGGGGGAATCATGGAATGGACAGCACCGGTTTTTGAAGAAGTCTGCCTCAACTGCGAGATCAACTCGTACGCCAGCGCGAAGCTCTAAACAACCACAGTAAGCCTCCTTTAAGCTCAGTCGGTCGAGCCTCGCACGATGATGCCTGCGATGCGTTCGGCTGCGTGCCCGTCCCAAAGGGGCACGGGTTTTGGCTGACGCTCAGGCAATGCATTCCTTCGGAGGATTTCCTCCGCGGCAGCGCACAACCTCTTGACGTCTCTTCCCACCAATTGATTCGTTCCTAGAGAAATCGTGATCGGGCGCTCGGTATTTTCGCGGACCGTGAGACATGGTACTCCGAGGAAGGTGGTCTCTTCTTGTATGCCTCCGGAGTCGGTGATCACCATTGCCGCGCGGCGCTGCAGTCCGATGAACTCCAGATAAGGTAGCGGCTCGAGTAGACGAAGTCGCGCGTTCGCATGATCGCGGCCAAGATCGTTGAGGCGCTGGCGCGTGCGGGGATGGACGGGAAAGATCACGGAAAGTTGGCTGCCGAGATGGGAAAGGGTATCGAGCAGATCGCGCAGCCAGGGGAGATCGTCGACGTTCGAAGGACGATGGAGAGTTACCAGGGCATAGGGTGTGGAGACACTCTCGGGAAGGTTAGCGTTGGCTTGAGGAAGAAGACGCACGAGAGTGTCGATCATGACGTTGCCCACAAGGTGAATCTTCGAACGATGGATGCCTTCGCTGAGCAGATTCTCGCCGCCGTCCGAAGAAGGAGTGAAGAGCAAGTCAGAAAGCTGATCGGTGACGAGGCGATTGATCTCCTCGGGCATGGAACGGTCGTGGGAGCGGAGTCCGGCCTCGACGTGACCGATGCGGACGCCGAGTTTCGAACAGACCAGAGCGGCGGCGAGAGTTGAGTTGACGTCGCCGTAGACGAGGATGAGATCCGGCTTGCGTTCGAGCACAACGGGTTCGAATGCCTGTATCACGGCAGCGGTCTGCTGCCCGTGAGTGCCGGATCCGACTCCGAGATTGCAGTCGGGCTGCGGCATTTCCAGTTGGCGGAAAAATACTTCGGACATGGAGGCATCGTAGTGCTGTCCGGTATGGATCAGAGTCTGGCGGACATCAGGCCGGGCGCTCAGGGCGCGGAGCACCGGGGCGGCCTTCATGAAATTGGGACGCGCTCCTACGACGTGAAGAATGTGCATGGGTTCGGAGTAGTGATTGTATCGAATCGCTAGAAGTTGTCAGGGTCCAGGGATGAGTGGCCGGCGATTAGCCGGCTTGGGCCGTGAGCAGCGTAGATTCCTGGTCGGGGAGCGAGATGACGGCGGCTGAGTGAACAAGCGCGCGATCGAGAGCGTCAGCGAGAGCGGTGGGGAAAGCGGCCGTCAACAGATTAACGTCGAGTTGCAAATCACGCGTCGAATAGTTGCGCAGGATGATGAGCGTTCCGCGACGACGGTTCGAAGAGCTGAACAGATCGAGTGCCATGGTCCATGCCGCCGACCCGTCGAGAGTCTTGGCGGTTCCGGGCTTGCTCCAGCGGAATGAGCTTGACCCGCTACGGGTAGTGGAGTCGGCGGGACTGTAGGCGACGACTTCGCCCGGCAGCAATTTCAAATGGAGCTCGAACCCATCGAAATCATTGCTGCCGAAAGCCGCCAGCAGAATACGCCGGACCTGATCGTAATCGCGGGCTACTTTGAGTTCTTCGGTCGCGCGGCGAATGGCGAGATTATTCACAAAGATCTGTGGCTGATTGAGGGTGCGGTGGGCGACGCGGGCGAGTTCTCCGAATTCCAGATAGCCGAGGTGCTGCACGCCGATCCAAATGCCGATGCCCATGACAGCGAGCACCAGGCCGAGAGAGCTTCCGGTCGGCCACAGCAGGAACAGGCTCAACATGGCGAAGATCGCAGAGACGCCGTACAGAAGAATGACGACCTGGCGATGCGTCAGCCCGTGCTGCAGGAGTTTGTGGTGGATGTGTTCGCGATCGGCGGTAAAGACTGGCCGTCCGCTGATGAGGCGGCGGGCAACCGAGAGCACGGTTTCGAGAATCGGCAGGCCGAACGAGACGATCGGAATCGCGACGGCGACGATGGTCGGAGCCTTCTGCGCTCCGAAAAGAGCCAGTGCGCTGAGAAGGAATCCAATGAACAGGCTGCCGGAATCCCCGAGGAAGATCGTTGCAGGATTGAAGTTGAAGCGGAGGAATCCGAGGATCGCACCGGCAAGAGCGATGGTCATGACTTCGACGAGGGTGGGGCCATTGAGCAACGCCACGACGAATACGACCATGGTGGAGAAGAGAGCCGATCCGGCCGCCAGGCCATCGAGGCCATCGATCAAATTGAAAGCGTTAGTAATGGCGAGGACCCAGATAACGGTGAAGGCCCATCCCACGTACCAGGGCAGGACGCGGTCCCCGAAAATCACGGGGATGTTAATGATGCGCAGACCGCCAAGGTAGAGCATGGTGGCGGCAATTCCTTGCACCGTAAATTTGAAGTAGGGGCCGACGCCGCGAAGGTCGTCGTAGACGCCGAGCAGAAACACAAGACCGGCAGGGAGGAGGATTCTAGCCATCGTCCGCAGAAACTGCGGCGAATGCGACGGGGCATGGCGCATGGACCAAAGGGTCGCGACGGCCATGCAAGCACAGAAGCTAACGAAGATCGCCACTCCGCCAAGTCGTGGCAGTGGGCTGGAATGCATGTGGCGTTCTTGGGTAGGAAGAGTTACCCATCCGCGGACAATGGCGAGGTCCCGCACGTAGCGGGTCAATACGAACGCGGTCACCAATCCCGAAAAGAACAGCGCGAGGCAAATGACAGTCAACTATCGCACCTCGACATACACGCCAGCGGGCTCGACACGCAATCTCTGCATTCTTACGGCAAGTATCGCAGCGACGCCACGCGGTTAATAGTTAGAGAGCAGATTCCTATGTTGTTGAGAGTGCCCTGAATGTAGCAGTCCGGGAATGGGAGATTCAATCACTCAGCGGCAAAAAAGCTGTGGAAAACTAAGCTGTTGGTGCACGAATTGCCGGATGCAAGCGGGTTTTGCTGTGCTAAACTTCTGTTCAAATTTCAGCAGAAAAATTTAGAGGACCTTGGATGAAGTCGAGTACCTCGGGTTCGACCGCACGCGGTGGCTTTGCTTTGTTTGTGGTGGCGGCATTTCTCGTTGGAACGTCTGCCGCACAACAAACCACGAACCCTCCCCAGGAACAGAGCGTCCCAGCCGCGGAGCTACCTGCGGCGCAGCCGGTATCGCAAGCAGCTCAGAGCGCGTCCGGTGCCGCAACACCGAGTCCGAAAGCTGACGCGCCGATCAAACCAGCGGATCAACCGGATCAATCGGCGATGGTGAAATTGGGCCCGGGAGATCTTATTGAGATCAACGTTTACAACGTTCCCGAACTGACCAGCAAAGTGCGGGTGAGCAACTCTGGGGACGTGTATCTGCCGCTCATCGACTATGTTCATTTAGAGGGACTGTCGCAGGAAGAAGCGCAGGGCGTAATTGAGAAGAGGCTGGCCGACGGTGGATTTGTGCGGAATCCGCACGTCACGATTTTCGTCGATGACGCCAGTTCGCAAGGTGTGGTCGTCATTGGAGAAGTGACCAAGCCGGGAATTTATCCGGATACGACCGATCACAAGCTCTACGAAATGATTTCTCAGGCTGGCGGCTTCACGCAAAACGCATCACGGAAAATTGCCATCCTGAGGAAGGGCGAGAACGAACCGATTCGTTTGGACCTGCCCAGAGATCTTGCTGATGACCTGAAGGCGAACGTCGAGATACTCCCTGGCGACACAATCACGATTCCACGGGCACCGATTATTTATGTCGTCGGCGATGTAGGACGTCCGAGTGGGTTATTGGTCGATAATGGCCACCTCACGGTGTTGCAGGCGCTGGCGTTGGCGGGCGGGACCAATCACACAGCGAAGCTGGGTGGAGCGCGCATCATTCGCAAAGGTCCTAATGGAATGTTCGAAACCAAGGTTGAGATCAAGAAAATGCTGGAGGCCAAGGCTCCAGACATGACCATTGCAGGCTGACGATATTTTATTTGTGCCGGTGAGTGGTGGCAAAGTATTGGCTGGTAGAACTTTAGACATGGCCATGGCGGCTGCAACTGCGGTCACGATCTATGCCGTCCATCCGTAAAAACATGGATTTTCTCGTTTTCACGAGCCTGCGGCCTAAGCTGCAGGTCTTTCTTACGAGCGCATGGAGCACGTCGATGTATTTTTCGGCAGTGCGGACACGCGACAATTTTTCGAGGATGTATTCCCTTCCCTGGTGACCTAGTACCCGAGCCTGTTCACGATTTTCTTGCAGGAAGTTGATTGCCTGGGCGAGGGCAAAGTGGTTTTCCGGCTCGATAACGAGGCCCGCGCCGGCTTCTTCAATGATCTGACGAGCCTGTCCCTCGACACCGAGAATGACTGGGCGGGCACAAGACATGAATTCCAGCATCTTCGTGGGAATCACGGTTTTGAATACGTCGTTTTTTTTGAGCAGCACGAGACAAGCGTCGGAAGACAGAATGAATGCCGGAATTTTCTCGCGAGGCTGTTGGTCGAGGAATCGAACGTTCGACAGAGCACGGGATTGAGCGGCGGCTTTGATGCGTGCTTTTTCTGCGCCTTCGCCGACAAGAAGAAACATCACATTAGGGTTCTGCTGCTGTAACTGAGAGGCGGCGTCGAGCAGCGTATCGAGGCCATGCGCATTGCCCATCGTGCCGATATAGCTCGCCACAAACTTTCCTTCCAAGCCAAGTTGCTTGCGGAGGTTCTCATCGACCACGGCCGAAGGTGAAAACTTGTCGGTCTCGACACCGTTCTCGACGACGGCAATTTTCTCAGCAGCAACGCGCCAGTCTTCAATCAAGCGATCTTTGAAAGCTGGGCTGACGACGACGATACTGTCGGCGCGCTCATAAAGGAATTTGGCGATGGCGGACAACGAGTGGTGCAGCACCGAATCTTCCCTGCCGATCCCTACGGCGGCCAACGATTCCGGCCAAAGGTCGCGGACTTCAAAGACAAACGGTATCTGCCGGGCGAAGCCGAGCCACCATCCGGAGAGCCCAACGAGGAGTTGCGGCGAAGTCGCAATGATGACGTCAGGCCGTGGAACAGTTAATCCTCGCAATGCTGCCGAGACGCAGAAAGAGGCGTAATTGCGCATTCGTTCGTGCGATTTGCGGTTCGGAAGGGGCCAAAGCCAAGTGCGAAAGACATCGACTTCACCGACTTTTTCATGGTCGACGAGATGGCGGAAGCGGTCGCGCCATTCGGCGGGAACGACTCCGGTGGGATGATTGGGAAAGCCGGTCAGGATCGAGACCTGATGTCCGGCACGCGACCAGTAATAGGCCAGTTCCGAGGCGCGAGCCGAGGGCGCGCCCATTTCCGGCGGGAAATATTGGGAGACGTAGAGGATCTTCACGCGAAACTAGAGGCTATCGCATCCGGCGATTTCAGGATAGATGGGCAGGATCGCCGAGGGATTGCACCAGCACGTTCCAGCTGAGAGCCATACCATGCACGCAAGATCCTTCGCTCCGCCTGAGAACCGGCTCTGCTCAGGATGACGCCGCGCTGGTAGAGAGTGCGCTGACCCTTTGTCGAGGAAAAAGGAGCTATCTTCTTGCCTTTGAAGATTCGTCGACCAAGCTGATGATGGCGTTGACGGTGTCGAGGTTCTGCTGGTCGAAACCCATTTCAGCAAAGTCGACTCCGAATGTCTCTTCGAGAAAGACGGCAAGGTCGATGGCGTCGATCGACTGAAGGCGTCCCGAGAAAATGAGGGAGGCCTCATCATCAAAAGGATGAGTGTCGCCCTTTCTGGCAAGCAGTTTTCGAACGAATTCGCGAAGTGCTGGTTTATTGTCCATTTCGTCCCTCACGAAACCAGGTTAAAGAGATGCGCCAGGAATCGAAAACTCTCCTGAATTGGATATCTCTTGTAGGTGTAATCGAAGACCCGCAGCACGCAAAAGAAGAAGCTTACGCAGACGGGTGGAATGAGGCGCTCGCGGATCCAGCCACGCGGTTCATGGTTACGTTGACGCATCTGCGAGATGCCGATGCCAACGGAAAGAACCAACGTGTAGAAGATGTAAGAATGAAATCCGGCGAGAGCACGCCAGAAGCCGAGATCGTCGACGTAACCAAGATCGCGGAAGAAGTGGAAGAAAGCGTTACCGAATCCGGCGGCTGCGATGGTGGCGGCGAAAAGACGCCACCGTCCCCATTTCTTGAAGTACCGCATGAATGCGGGATAGAAGAAGCAGTCGACTAGCAACTCCTTGAAATAGTAGTAGTAGCGGTTCCAGAACTCGGCCACGGAGCGCGACGACAGAGGCCGGTACGTATTTCTGAGCGCGTTGAACCCTGCCATGCGGCAGACTGCGATTACACGATGACCGAAGATCGAGAACTCGATCATCTTTCCCAAGAACTCTGAGATCAGGCTGGCCCATCCCATGTACCACTTGAACGGGGCACGAATTAGGCTGAGGTGAAAAGCGAACTCGTAGAGCGGGACATTGAGATATCCGTGAACGAATGGAATGTAGACGAAGTTGAGGAAGAGATCGAGGACGATGGACCAGGCCAGGAGCTTGAGTCCTTTGATTTGCGAGAGGGCGAGTTGCTCGGGAGTTTTCGCTTCGATGCGGCGCAGATAGGCCCATCCTTTGGGAAAGGGAGTATTGCTCGATCCCCAGACAGGCTGGTAGGCGCCGGTCTGGAGCGCGAACGGCTCGCGGTTTTTCGAGCTGATGTCCATGAGCGAATAGGCGAGAAACCAGATGTAGGCGCCGAAGACCGGCAGGAAGCTGAAGGCGGAGACGCGCAGAGTTCCTCCGCGGGGCAGATAGCTGGCGAGAAGAACGGCGAACGCGAATCCGCTCAAAAGAGTGAGGACTGGACGGCGGCGCAGCCATGAATCGGGTAAGCGAGTTGCGGCCCAGAAGATGAATCCGGCGAGCAGGAGAGATGCTCCGGCCTGCACGATTTGCGGATGATCGTCCCACTGCCACCATATCCCGAGGGCCCACACGATTGTGCCGAGAGTCAGGACGATTCTGCGGTATTTAGGGAGAGCCGTGGAGGCGATGAGAAAGCAGATTTGCACTTTCCAACGCGGATTCCAGAGATAGTGAAGATAGGACGCGTAGTAGAGGCCGAGGCCGAACAGCGCGAGCAGAATGGCTTTTCCGGCGAGTGTCTGGGAAAAAGAAACCACGATGGGGTAAGTCTCGAGTCGCGGGATCAGGCGGAAGTCGCGCAGTGAACTGAATCGTGGCCGCGGCGGGGCGGCGATCTCGGATTGAACGGCAACGCTCACGCCCGGTTCTCCGAAAGCATCGCCGCCAGAGTCTGGCGGTCGGTCTTTCCCGCAGTACTTAAAGGCAGGCTTGCGAGGAAACGGATTTCCGTCGGAACCATATATTTCGGAACGCGACTCTGCATCTTCTCGCGAATTTCGGTGGCTGCGATGGAGGAGGCACCCGAAACGAAGGCGACGATTCCTGCGGCAGAGCCATTCGCGATCGGCCAGGGAATGGCGCAGACGGCATCGACACCGCATACCTCACGAAGGTGGGCTTCGACATCTTCCATTTCCACGCGATTGCCAAGAACCTTGATCTGATTGTCGATGCGGCCGAGGTGGTGGAATCGGCCGTCCGCGCTTTGATAGGCGAGGTCACCGGTGAGATACCATGTCTTTCCGTCGATGGAGGGAAAGCGCTGCGCAGTTTTATGGGGATCTTTGAAATATCCCTGAGCGACTTGCTCACCGGTAAGAGCAAGTTCGCCTTTCTCTCCGCGCGGCAGGATTTTGTGAGAAGGGTCGAGGATGGCAGCTTCCATGCCAGAGAAGGGAGTTCCGATGGCGATCGTCCCACGCTCTTTAGTGACGACGAACGGCTCAGAACACCGTTGACTTAGACACGCGACGGTCGCTTCCGTGGGACCGTAGATGTTATCAATCACACTGTTTTTGCATGCCTCTTGCCATGCCCTCACGGAAGCTGCGGCCAGCGGCTCGCCGCAGAACGCGGAATAGCGTATGGACGGGAAAGCTCCGGTTGTGAGCATCTTCAGATCGCGCATAAAAGCAATGACTGATGGGACAGAGAACCATACGGTCAGCTGTCGCTCGCGAATGAACCGGGAGGGTCCCATCAACTGGCCAGATGGAATCACATGCAGAGAGGCCCCCGAGAGCCAGGTAATGAAGAGATCCAAAACGGAGAAATCAAACGAAATCTCGTGACGATGGGAAACGCGGTCTTCTGAACTGAACGGGTAGAGGTCTTGCATGGCGGAAAGGAATGAGGCCACATTTCCGGTGGAAACCATGACTCCTTTGGGCGATCCAGTGGTTCCCGATGTGAATATGATGTATGCGGCATCGTCCGCACTCATCGTTGTTGGGAAGTGGCGAGGATCATGTAGTGGCAGCGCGTCAAAACCTGCGATCAAGCAGGTGGGCGGGGTGCCGAGCAAATACGATTTACACTCGGGAGCCAGGATGTGCTTAGGACTCTGCCGCAGAATTTGCGGCGAGAGAAGTTTCAAGCCTCTATCATCAACGACCAACGCATCGAGTGCGGTGGCTTCCAATATCCTCAGAAGCCTGCTCTCGGGCCAGTCAGGGTTGAGAGGAACATACGCGGCACCAGCCCAGCAAGTGCCCAAGAGTCCAGCATAAGCGGGCCAACTACGAGACGCCAGAATTCCGACGAGTTTCGGTTGCCCATCCGGACGGGACTGAAGCCAGCGAGCAATCCTCTCTGACAGTTCAGCAAGTTCCCCATAGGTGAACTCGCGCTGGTTTACCGAGAGTGCCAAGCGCTCAGGCGCGCTTTGGGCATTGTTGTAGAAGGCAGATGCAAGGTTCGTGCTCATGTACGGCGATCGGTCCCCAAGCTATTAGAAATGCGGGAGGAGGTCCTGCCAAGGTACGAGAGTCACTTGCGAATAGAGGAGACTTCGCCGCGCCAAGGTGGGCTCAGGGGCTCAGTAACATCGGAGGCTCAGTAGTATCAGTAGTAAAGGAGCTTGAATGCCGTTTTGTAAGCCAGGGCGCGGGCGCGGTTCGAACGGCTGCGGGTATAGGCCTCCCAACGGTCGGCGATGTGGACGAAAGTATCTTCCCCCGTCAGGCGATGCATGATGCGCAACTGCACGATGTGCAGCCGGTGATAAAAGGTACTCGCGACCATCGGCAGGCGCGTTCCGGACTGCTCGTAAAGCGACCAGAATCCGAGATCGAAGCGGTCGAGATTGTGAAGGAGGGTGAGAATTCCGCGGGAGAAGAGATCCTGCGCGGAGATGACTTTGGTGGCGAGAAAGTAATCGTAGATTCCCCAGAGCGCCCAAATAAATCCGTTTAGGATATGCGTAGGCGGGGAGACGATGTATTCCTCGAACCAGAGGTCGCCGGACTCGTCGGTGAAGGCACCGCCACCCTCGGAGATCGGACGTTGAAAGGTGATAAAGGCGCGACGGGCTGCGTCAAGATATCTGGGATCGCCGGTTTCTTTGTGTGCGCGGACGAGAAGCGAGATTCCCTGCCCTTGCGCGAGTGCTGAATACCAAGGTGCTCTGAGTGTGTCGCGATATTCCCAATTGAAGTGGTGATTCCAGACGGCGAGTCCGTGAGCGTTCGGCTCGAGGTGCGAGTAGAGCCAGTCAGCGATTAAGAGGAATTTTTGCTTACGGGCGGGATCTCCGGTTTGGCGCCAGAGATTGTAGTTGCCGAGGCCATATTGGGCGATGGCGATCGGGTTGTATTGCAGGCCGATGTGTCCGCGATAGTCGAGTTGGGGGATGCCGGAAGGATCGTAGGCGCCTTGATAGTCGGCCTTTTCGGCGAAGAGCATGTAGTACTCGCCGAGTTCGGTGGTGCTGGCGTTTGGATTTTCCGCGGGAATTTCGTGCCAGAAGGTAAGGTGACTCTTACCTCCGAGGAGGTAGGCACTGAAGATGCGCCGGTAGTAGTTCAGAGTTGGCACGCGGGTTTACGGTTAAGTCAATTCATATTACGGCATCGAATTCCCTGGTCGACGCCCGGCTTATGGGTGGTTGGCTAAGAATCGATGCGATAGATGGACAGAACAATGTCGTCATAATGAACTGCAATTGTGGTAAGCGCGAGGTACGAGGTGGTGTTTTGTCCATCCGGCAGGAATGCGTTGCCATACTGGAAGAGGCCCATCGGCCAACGATCTTTTTGCCATGCCAACAGTGGTTGCCAAGGCCGACCGTTTGCGACATCCGCGCCATAGATCCGGACGTTGCGGTCGCGATTCACTTCGCTGGGCTCGACCATGGTGGAGAAAAAAACATGGCTGCCTACGCCGCATCCGTAGATCGAAGAACTGCTGATCGTTCCGATTTGCGACAGCGTTCCCTGTCGATCGAGGCGGTAGATGTAGTTCGGCTCAAGTGGAGTATCGGTAGAGAAGTAGACGGCATTTTCGGTTGGAATGGCAGCCACGGCACGGGCCTGCTGTCTGCCCTGCAATACGACTTCGATACGGCTGAGATCGCAGGTGGCACGCAGGACGCGGCATTCATCGCCGTAATCGCCGGTGAAAATCCAGAGGCAATCTCCCCAGGAATCGTGAACGATGTTGTGAATATGGCGGATGGCTCCTTTGGGGAACGTGTGGGCGACGCTCCAAGTTTGACCTTGATCGGCGGAGGCGTAGATGTGCACTTCGTCACGCGCAGCGTTATCGAAGTACTCTCCCCAGTACACGGTGCCCGATGGAACTGCGGCGACGTGGAGCGGGCGGGTGCCACGAGTAATCGCATGAGTCCGGCGAAAATGCGTTTCGCCGGGAGCGAGCGTGAGGATTGCTCCGGGAACGGCAGCGACGAGCGCACCTGAGGGGAGAACTGCGAGGGCGTGAAAACCATCGCGAAACAGGCGCGCGGTAAGACGATTGGTCACGGAGAGTCGTCGCTTCCAGGTTGGTAGATAGTCGGCAACGTGCTCCCAATTCAAATGGGCAGGATTTTGCACCCGGGCGCGGAGCAGTTGATATCCGCGAGAGGCGTAGAGCCAGTCGCAATTCCAAGAAAGCGCCCTCAGCCGCGGCAAGCGGGCGACGGGCGGGGGCGAAGTTGGGCAATGTCATCTCCGAGGACTGAGACATCTTATTGATTCGGAGACTCCGAGGGCAATGGCGGAAGGCGAAGACCATGTACTCGAAAGCCTCCGACGGGATCTGGGTGTGAAGGTCGCATCCGTTCTGTTGCAAAACGCTATAGAGTTATTCGCATTGGGTGGGCGCTGTTGCGCGATCGATTGGCCGGTCCGGAGAGCAGTATGGATTTTTCTGCTCCAGGAAATCGAAATAATTTGGAGGAGATACCAAAGCGTTGGGCATCCTATAGAAGGCCGAGCGGCGGTGATGCGTGCGGGCGGGCGCGCTGGACATGGAGGCGGCAGAGGTGCCGAACATTCGGCAAGCATGATGAACCGGTCAGCGAAGTGAGAACCGGGTAACAGGTAAAAACCTTAGAACGAATTGATCATTTTTGGCACGCCGCATGCTCATAACCTGAGCAGTAGAGCGGTGATCGCGACCGAAGGGTAGCTCAACATGCTGAGTCGATGCGCCAACAATCAATGCGGCAAACCATTTCTGAGACTGCGAGATGGCAAATTGTTCCTGGTGGAAACGGAACGCGTGAGAAAACCTGGAGAATCGGTTTCCCCTCCGTTTGTACGGGCGCGAAAGCATCAGCGAAACGTGGAGCATTATTGGCTCTGCGATGATTGTGCCACTCAGTGGACGCTAGCTTACGACCGCGAACGTGGCATAGCGCTGGTTCCCATCCGGCGGCCTGCGGCGGCGGCGATAGAGACTACTCGGGCTGCTCACAGCGGAGTTGCCTGAGACTACAGGCTCCTCATTTAAAACCATCCTTTTTCCAGGCCTTCCAGTCTTTGCTAACAGCCTGCACCATTTGTTCGGTCGCATTGTGCAGCCACTTCTCTTTCTGCTTCTTTATGTGCTGGAGGATCAGCTTGCGCGCGGTCTTCGTTCCGAGATGGACGTTCGCCGTTTCCCATCCCATGGCGTAGAGCAAACGCATTTCGACGCCTTGCGCTTTAATCTGCGCGAGTTCGATGCGGGAACAGTGCGGGCTGAGACGGCGAACAACCCAGCGTCCGCGGAGCTGCACAAAAGGATCGGGACAACGGACAGCCCGGCTGATGATGGCCTGATACAGAATCTCGGCGGGACCTTCCTGGCCTTGCGCCCAGAAACAGCAAGACGCGGCCAGAGCTTTCGCTTCGCGCGCGATCTTGGCGCCACACCAGTTGGCGATGGCGACATAGCGCGCATGGCCAAGACTGCCCAGACCAGCGACACGATAGGCCAGTCGATACGGGATATCACGAGCGGGCATCAAGTGCTCGATCGCGTCGATCGCACTCACCGGAACTTGCTCTTTTACTGTGGGAAGCGACTCCATTTTTTTCCAGAAGCGGACGGGATCGCGCAGATCGCTTTCAGCGATGTTGCGAAGCCAGACATGCTCCTCGCCCAAAACGAAGGGCATGCCTCCCTGGCGGAGTCCATCACGATAGCCTTCGAGGATTGAATCGCAAATGTCTTTTGGGTTGATTGGCAGGTGTCCCGCCGCGCAAGCCAAGTGCGCGCTGACGGCTAGACGCACAAGATCGTTGGCGTAGGACATGGGATGGGCTTCGTCGAAGTCATTGACTCCCCAGATCAGGCGCCCCTCGATGTCTCGCCACGTACCGAAATTTTCCACGTGAAGGTCGCCTACTGCCAGAACCTGCGGAGCCTTAGCGAGATCCGGACAGACCTCAGGCCATATTTGTGCCCAGCGATAGTAAGTGGCGCGCAGAAAGGGAAAGACATCGGCCTTCATGTTCGCGTGTTTGAGGCGAAGATCCTTCTTGACGATGGGCGTGCGGTGCGACAGCCAATCCTCAAAGTGACGAGTTGCCTTGACGACGTTCATAGGGCGGAAGATAGCGGGACGATGCGGGGAAGTCAATGAAGAGTACGCTCAAAGCCCTGGTCGGAGGGTCAATAAGTGCTATTGAGATTTTTGCTAGTTGGGCGGACAGGCCGCGTTGCACATTAGAGAGAAGGACAGCAGGGCTTCTATTCTCAGGGAGTGATGATGACTTTCGCCCGGGCGTGTCCTTCTTCGACGTAAGCGATCGCAGCGGAGCTTTCGGCCAGCGGATACCGTCGGTCGATCACCGGGGTTAATCTCTCGGCCTTCATAAGTTCACAAAGAGTCGTCAAATCGTCTTTCTTGATCTTCGCAATGAAGAATTTGAAGTTCTGCTGCCTCAAGAACAGGGATCGGGCAAATGCTTCGAAAATTCGTGCAAACGTCGCCGAGAGTGTCTTAGGCGCCCCGGCCATGATGCACTTTCCGTTCGCCTTCAGAACGCGGCTCATAGCCGACAAGGTGCGATTTCCCACGTTATCGAGAAGCAGGTCGTAAACCTGGCTGTCCTCAGTGAAATCCTCACGCGTATAGTCCTTGACCCGGTCGGCACCGAGAGAATGCACTAATTCAACATTCTTCGTGCTGCAAACGCCGGTAACGTCAGCGCCAAATGACTTCGCGATCTGCACGGCAAAGGTGCCGATCCCTCCAGCCGCGCCGTTAATCAAGACCTTCTGCCCTGGCTGGATGCCTCCTTTGTCGCGAAGCCCCTGCAAGGCAGTAAGCCCAGCAATCGGCATAGCCGCCGCTTGCTCGAAGGTCACGTTTTCCGGTTTCGTAGCTAACTTGGTTTCAGCAGCACACGCATATTCGGCAAACGTGCCTCTACCGGCGCCGAACACAGCATCGCCTGTATTGAAGTGAGTCACCGCTCGTCCCACGGCTACCACCTCGCCCGCGACATCCACGCCGGGGCGAGGACTCTTCATTCGCCAGTCCAATGGATTGACGGAAGCGGCAAGAACTCGTAAAAGAACTTCGTTGTCTTTGGGAATGGGCTGTTCGAGGTCTGTTATCTCGAGAACCTTTCCGAGCCTGCCTTTACTGTAGATAGCAGCTTTCATCTGATCTGACATGATAGCCGCGATCTGCTCGGCCCGATATGACGAGCGTCACACAAACGATCACTGTAATGGATGCGTTGGCGCTCAAGACCCGATGAGTCGAATGCGACTGCGCTACCGACTAACGAAGTCGTCCTGAAAAAAGTCGCGTTTCCGTCAGAGCGAAGGACCTCGCGCGTGGCGACGAGAGGTAGACGATCAAGCTCGAAAGGCAATCGCCGGGCTTCGACGAGGGGCTTGTCCACCTTATGTCGGCGCCCGACGATCGCAATCATTCGATCAAGTAGCCCGGAACGGTCAGTGCTGGTAGAAGGCTGCGTTTTTCTCGATAGATTCCTTCTTGTCTTCCGGCACGTCTTCGAGCGCGTGAATCGAGTCCGAGGTGCAGGCGGGAACGCAGGCACCACAGTCGATGCAGCCATCAGGGTCAACGTACATCTGGGTCGCGGCCTCGAAGGCCGGCTCGTCCTGTTTGGGATGGATACAATCCGTGGGGCAGACATCGACGCAGAGAGAGTCTTTGATGCAGGTATCAGTAATTACATAGGCCATGATGGATCAGTCTCCTGGAATGAGCACTTCCGGCTCGCTCACAAAAGAGTCTAAGAGGGGAGCTTCGCTGCGGGCGGTGATTCCAATCACACGCAATTGTGCTCAAGCTTCTGGAAGGAACAACGGGAAGGGCCAATTTTTGGGGAGAAGATGTCGAATGCGCTCAATCACGAAGATGTGTGACAGCAGTCACAGAAATAAGGGTGTGAGAGGGCTTAAATAAGCACAATTGAACTAGGCCTTCTAGTCATAGGATCGCCCGGCTCCACCCACAGAACCCCACAAGCCGTTACCCCAGACGGCGGGAGCCGGGCGCTTGAAGGCTCAAGCAGCCTTCCTTAGTCCTTAGCTATCAGCTCCTAGCTCCTAGCCCCTAGCTCTTAGCCTTTAGCCCTTAGCTCCTAGCCCTTCTGGAACGTTTAACGTCCCCTTCACGATGTGTGCTCATGGACACAGGCGTGGATTTCCAACCACGCCCTGAAGCCCTCGACCCCCTTGTAACCAGCCTGTTCTCAATGAGTTTTGGACTGGCCGTCCTACTGCTTTCTGTCATAGCGCTGAATGCTTTTAAGGGGGCGAAGATGAACCGACTTTCCCGCAGAGTCCGAAACGACGCAGCGAAAACACTGGCTCTCGCACTACTTGCGCTGGCGTTCGTCATGCCGCTTTGCGCTCAGGACTCCGCGCCTGACACGACTCCCGACAACAATGACGATGACGGCAGCCGAGTGGTGTTAGTCAGTCTCGTCGATCGCAAGCTGGCGGTGATCCAAGACGGGGTGGTAATCGCCACGTTTCAGGTCGCGGTCGGAACTGAGGTCACGCCGAGTCCAACGGGCGAGTTCAAGATTGTCAGCCGAGTTCAGAACCCCACCTACTATCACCCCGGAAATGTGATCCCCGCAGGAAAGAACAATCCTCTGGGCACACGCTGGCTGGGGCTCAGCGAAGAAGGTTACGGCATTCACGGGACGAACGCTCCCAGGTCGATCGGGAGGGCGGCGTCGCACGGGTGCATCCGGCTGCGCAATCGCGACATGGAGAAGCTGTTCACGCTGGTGCGGGTTGGGGACACAGTAAAGATCCGCGGTGAGCGGGACGAAGAGGTTGCACGGATTTTCGGCGACGAGGCGGACGACGCGCTGGTGGCCGAGGCGTCGGGCAGCGCGGGGACGGTCGGACAGTGAAGAGTTCTTTCTTAAAGCGGTCAACTGGGCATCAGAGGAGGCAATTATGCAAATGGTAATGACATTCATGGCAGTCATCGCAGGAATGGTTTTCTCGTTGGCGGTGGCGCTGCTGGCTGAGGAGTTGATTTTCGGGCAGGTGTTCCGCCTGTTCTTTGCGCCTCGCAAGCTGGCCACGCAAACGGCAGCGGAGAAACAAGAGCAAAAGCACTGAGTTCGCGCGTAAGAACTCGTAAAGGAGAACGACCATGCTGGCGTTGAGGTACTTGCTGATGTGCGGTGGCCTCGGGATGATTCTCGTGGCTGTAGGCATTCTGGGTTACGACTCTTACCGCGAGTGGTTGTATCGGCGCGCGATGGCGATGCCGGGAGTGACGCCAATTCCGGCGCAACCGGAATGGCGTTGGCGCACGACGCTCGCGCTGGGCCTTCTGGCGTGGGGACCGATCCTGCTGGCATTCAGCATTGTGGTGGTGCCGAGCGGCATGGCGGGCGTGCGGGTGAGCCAGACAAGCGGAACGCTGCCGGGAACGTTGTATCCGGGCGTGCATTTCGTCGAACCACTCGTCGAAGATGTCGCGCTTTATGACATTCGCGACCAAGTGTTCACGACGGGCGGTTCGGAAGACGGGAAAGAAACGACGGTGAAAGTTGGCAGCCGGCCGCAATTGCTCGATGTGCAGGCGAAGGAAGGATTGACGCTGGGGTTGGCGATTACGGTGCGTTACCGGCTTGATCCCACGCACCTGGACTACGTTCAAAGCAACCTGCCGCACCCGGTGGAGAAAGAGATTGTCCCTCCGATCGTGGCTAGCGTATGGCGAGAGCTAATTCCGAATTACACGGTGCGCGATGTGTTCTCGGCCAAGCGCGAGGAGGTGCGCGAGCGCGCGACGACGATGATTACGCACAAACTGGCGGCCGATGGAATTGTGGTGAAAGAAGTCATGCTGCGGGACATTCAACTTCCGGAAGAGTATGCAAAGGGGCTGGAAACGTTGCTTCTGAAGGAACAAGAGAATGACCGCATGGGCGTAGAGACGGAACTGAAGCAGAAGCAGGTGAAGATCGCAGAACTGGAGGCCGAAGCCACCAAAGTACAGCAGGTGAAGCAGGCCGAGGGCGAAGCCCAGGTGCATGTGCTGCAGGCAAAGGGCGAAGCGGACGCCATGCAGTACACACTTCCCTTGAAGGAAAAGCAGATTCAGCAGAGCAAACTCGAAGCTGAGGCGCGGAAGGAAGCGACGATTCAGAATGCGGAAGCCGCAGCACAGGCGAAGGTAATCGATAGCAAGGCTGAAACGGAGCGGCGCAAGATGCTGGCCGATGCGGAAGCAGACCGAATTCGGGTGACAGCGGCGGCCGACGCCGAACGGATGCGGGGCGAAGCTGCGGTGCTGAAGCAAAATCCTCTGTTGATTAACAAGATTGTTGCCGAGCGTCTATCAGACAAATTGCAGATCATGATGGTGCCGGCCGATGGCAAATTCTTCATGAATGACGTATTGCGCAGCATGAACATGGGGGCAGCCCCGGCGAGTCCAACTGAACAACCGGAAGAACAGCAGAGATAGTTCTATCCTCGAAAAGCAAAATCCCCACCCCTGCCACGAGAACAACGACAGGGGTGGGCAACCCTCCGAAGTACGAGGGACTATTTGCGGTGTCCAAAGAGTACAGAGGCTCAGGACGGGCACATGCGGCGAGCGGTTTATAATTCGGCCATTCCCGACAATCGTCTGAAATCGGTGAACCGTACCACGCTCAATGTGCGTGGCCTCCGGTTTGCGATCTTCTTTTTAATTCTGCTGACCGCGATAACGGCCCAAGCCACGGATTGGAGCGGAGCGGAACAGCAACTTGCGCGAAAAGTCGCCACGGTTATGGGCTCGGGAACGGTGGCGCTGAGCATCGACAATCGGTCGTCGCTCGGTGCTCGCGATAACGACATTGTGCAGAACGGGCTACGAACGGCGCTGGAACAGGTGGGCATCCACTTCGTAAAGCCGGACCAAGCCGTCGCTTCTGTCGCGATCACGCTCTCCGAAAATGTAACCTCGTACGTGTGGGTCGCACAGATTCGTCAAAGCGCGGCGGAATCGTCAGTGGTGATGGTTTCGCTTCCCCGATCGGGAGGGGCGAGCGCGGCGCATGACTCCATGCCGATCAGTCTGCGCAAGACGATGCTATGGTCGCAAAGTGATCCGATTCTGGATGTGGCGATCCTGGATGAGGATGGGAGCGTTTCGCGCATCGCCGTGCTTAGTGCCGAAAGCGTTTCGTTGTATCGGATGCAAAGCGGAAAGTGGCAAGCAGAGCAAATACTGCCAATCCATCATGCGAGGCCATGGCCGCTGGACCTGCGCGGAAGACTGGCCTTGGCGAAAGACCATCTTCTGGATGTCTATCTCCCTGGAGTGATGTGCAGAACTAGCGTGAGCGGAACTCTGGCGATGAACTGCCGTGAGAACGACGATCCGTGGCCGATGGTTCCGGCAGCGATGATCGGAAGCGCTACCGTCTTCCCAAGTGCGGGATCGTTGAGCGGACCGTCGGTGCCAGTTTCGCAGGTAGCGGCGTTCTTCGCTCCGACGCGCAATTTTTTTAACGGCGTTCTGACGCCTCCGGTCGGGAAGTTCAGCACAGTACCTAAGTTCTATTCAGCTGCGTTTGTGCCCCGCGATCGTTACATGCTCTGGCTCTTTGCCGCAACGGACGGAAAGGTGCATATGGTGGATGGGATGAGCGATCAGACGTCAAGGCTGGACTGGGAGAGCGACATTGCGACTGTACGAACGGCGTGCGGCGCGGGATGGCAGGTCTTGGCGGAAGGTTCTGGAGGACAGTCGGGCGATAGTGTGCGCGCGTACGAATTTCCCGACCGCGACCCAGTTGCGGTGAGTCCGGCAGCCGATTTTCCTGGTCAGATTTCTGCGTTGTGGACGGAACAGAAAGGCGACTCGGCAGTGGCGATTGTGAACAATAGAGAGATAGGGAGCTATGAGGCGTATCGGTTGGCAGTGGCTTGCGGCCAGTAGTGTTCTGTTGTTAGCGCTGGCGCAAGCGGAGACGCGTCCGCAGTATGGTGGCACGCTGCATGTTGCGATGCGCGCCGCGCCGACGACGCTTGATCCGGCGGACGACGCGCAGGATTCTTTCGGCCGACGCAGCATCACTTTCTTGCTGTTCGACACGCTCGTAATGATGGACGACTCGGGGCGTCCGAAACCTGGGCTGGCGGAATCCTGGCAGTCTTCGCGGGGGGATCAAAGATGGGAGGTTCGGTTGCGCCAAGGTTTAAAGTTCGAAGACGGAACCCCGCTTATGGCCGAGATCGCGGCAGCTTCGCTGCGGGAAGCGAATCCGTCTTGGAACGTGAGTATCAGCGGAAATAGTGTCATCATCGAGCAAGAGGTTGCCGATCCTGAAATGCTCGCCGAACTCGCGCTCCCGAGAAATGCGATTGCGAAGAGGGATGTGGGCAGGGTTGTTGGGACAGGTCCATTTCACGTCACCGAGTGGCAGCCTGGGAGAAAGCTTAGCGTCGCGGCTAACGAGGAGTACTGGCGCGGGCGGCCATTCGTCGATGCGATTGAGATCGAGATGGGCAGAGGCTTCCGGGATCAGATGACGGAGTTTGAGCTTCGAAAAGCAGATCTGGTGGAGGTTGCTCCGGAGCAGTCCCACCGTTTTGTTCAGGATGGGCACAGCCTGACAAGCTCGGCGCGAGTGGAATTATTAGCGCTCGTATTCACGCGAGATGCTTCGTCGGCTCAGGAGAAAGCGCTGCGTCAGGCGATGGCCCTGAGCATCGAGCGGGGATCGATTCGAAGCGTATTGCTGCAAGGCACAGGAGAGCCAACGGGCAGCCTCCTTCCGACGTGGATCAGCGGATATGGCTTCGTGTTTTCGACCGAGACTGATTTGCAGAAAGCGCGGGAATTGCGCGCCGAAGTCCGATCTGTCCCGACGTGGATGATCGGCTACGACGGCAATGATCCGCTCTCTCGTCTGGTGGCGGAGCGTGTCGCGTTGAATGCGAAAGACGCCGGCCTAGCCCTGCAGCCGACAACCGGGAGTACGACGGATTTGCGGGTGATGCGGATTCCGCTTGCATCGAGCGATCCGTGGATCTCACTCAACGAGATCTTCAGACAATTCGGGTTGCCGGCAGTGAAGAAGGGCGGATCGATGGAAGACTTGTATTCGGTGGAACAAGCGGCTCTGGCCAGTGAAAGCGCGATCCCGCTGTTTCATTTGCCAGTGTCGTATGCTTCTTCGTCGAACTTGAAAGACTGGAAGCTGCGACTGGATGGAAGCTGGGACCTGAGCAGCGCCTGGCTGGAAAATTCGAAATAATGAGTTTTCGTCGAAAACTTCTGACGGTATTCGCACTCACGGTGTTTTTGTCCGTGGCGAGCGTGGCGCTGCTCGTGCAATATCTCACGCGTGGTGCGTTTGAGAAAACGGAAAATGATCGGACGGCCGCATTGGTGTCGCAGTTTCAGCGCGAATTCAGCCGCCGCGGCGAGGAGGTGGCGAAGAGAGTCCAGAGCATTGCCGCCTCGGACTCGTTAACTCGCATGGCGACCGCACTGAACGGAACGGCGGCGGATTCGGCAGAATACTTCGATCTGGCGCGAGTGATGGCGGACGCTCATCAACTCGATTTTCTGGAGTTCCTTGACTGGCAGGGGAAGATCATTTCTTCAGCGCAGTGGCCAGCGAAGTTTGGATATGTCGATAACCGCATCGATGCGCTATCGGCATGGGGCGAAGCCGGGCCATTTCTGCAGCTTGAAGATTTAGAGGATTCGACGGCATTCGGCCTCTTTGCCGTGCGGACAGTTCGAGTCGGAGAGCATCCCGTGTATGTGGTGGGCGGACGGCGTCTGGATAAGGATTTTCTTTCGGCGCTCGATCTACCGCCGGATATGCGCGTGCTGCTATATCAGAATCGCGGCGATCATTTCTCGGCAGACCTTTTGATTGCACCTTCACCGGCGAACGCTGCTGATGCCGCGCACCCAGCGGACAAGTTGGCGCCGCTGATTGAAGCCGCGAGCAAGTACAACCAAGAGATCAGCGGAATCGTAAAGTGGTCGTCAAATGCTGCAGATGACGAAGTGTTCCGCGCGATCCCGCTGCGAGGCTTAGGGAAAGGTTCACCTTTGCTGGGCATTCTGCTAGTTGGGAATTCGCGACGATCGTATGTCGAGCTGAAGCGGCGTATTCGGGACTCGGCGCTGCTGGTCGGAGGTGGCGGAATCGTGCTGGCGATTCTGCTGAGCACCTGGGCGGCTGGACGGGTCACGCGACCGGTGGAACAACTGGCGGCCGCAGCGCAGGATGTGGCGGCGGGCAATTGGAACACACAGGTGGAAGTTGCGGGGAACGACGAAATCGCGCAATTGGCAGAGTCTTTCAATCGGATGACCGGCGAGTTGTTAGCGCAAAAAGAAAGACTCATGCAGGCCGAACGGGTGGCGGCATGGCGGGAACTGGCGCGGCGCTTGGCGCATGAGCTGAAAAATCCGCTATTCCCTTTGCAAATCACGGTCGAGAATCTGCTGCGGGCGCGGTCGTTAGGACCGGAACAGTTCGACGAGATCTTCCACGAAAGTTCGCAAACTCTGCTTGCAGAGATTTCCAATCTGAAAGGAATTATCGGGCGCTTCAGTGACTTTTCGAAGATGCCGCAGCCGCAACTGCAGCGAGTCGATGTCAATGAAGTGGTGCGCGGAGTGATGCAATTGTTCCAGGCACAGTTGCAAGCGCCGGGGCGAGCGCCGATAGTCTGCCGCGTCGAGTTGGGCGAGCACGTCGGAGCGATCGCTGCCGATCCAGAATTGCTGCATCGTGCGCTATCGAATCTGGTCCTGAATGCGATGGATGCGATGCCGAACGGCGGCGAGCTCACATTGCGAACGCGACGGGACAACGGAAAAGTGGTGATCGAGGTGGCGGACACGGGGTCCGGCCTGACACCGGAAGAATGCGAGCGCGTCTTCACTCCTTATTACACCAGCAAGCAGCATGGGACGGGGCTGGGCCTCGCGATCGTGCAATCGGTAATCAGCGATCATCACGGAAGGATCAGCGTACAGAGCGAACCGCACAAAGGAACGACATTTGTGATCGAGTTGCCGGACAGTCTCGACGCGATGGAGATAGGTATAAATGAAGCCAAGCAAGTGACGGTCTGAGCAAAGGAGATCATGCCAGCGAAAGCGCACCTCTTGATTGTGGATGATGAGGCGAACACATTGGCGTCGCTGTCTCGCGCCTTTCGGTTGGCGGGACACGAAGCAACCGTGTGCGACAGCGCGGCCAAAGCTTTGGAGTTGGCGAAGTCGCAGACGTTTGACCTGATCCTGTCGGACGTGGTCATGCCTGGGAAAGACGGACTCAGCTTGCTGGAGGATCTGAAGAAGCAGGGCGTAACCGCACCAGTTGTGATGATGTCGGGGCAAGCACATATCGAGATGGCGGTACGCGCAACGCGCTTGGGAGCGATGGACTTCCTGGAAAAGCCGATCTCGACTGACAAGCTGCTACTCACCGTTGAAAATGCCCTCAAACTGCAGCGACTGGAAAGTGAAAACCGACAACTCCGCCAGCGATTGGGCAAGCACGAAATCGTGTGGCAAGGCGAGACCATGCGGCGAGTGATGACGCAACTGGAACGCGTCGCGGCAAGCGAGTCGCGCGTTTGCATCCTGGGAGAGACCGGGACCGGCAAGGAATTGGTAGCGCGCACGATTCATGAGCGCAGCGGCCGCGCCGATGGCCCATTTGTGACTTTGAACTGTGCGGCTGTCCCTGCGGAACTGATCGAGTCGGAACTTTTTGGACATGAGAAGGGATCGTTCACGGGCGCGTCCGGACGTCATGTTGGGAAATTTGAGCAATCTGATCAGGGGACGATTTTCCTCGATGAGATCGGCGACATGCCTCTGAATATGCAAGCCAAACTCCTGCGCGTGCTGGAGGAGGGCGAAGTGGAAAGGATTGGCGGCGACAAGCCGATTGCGGTGAATGTTCGGGTTGTGGTTGCAACCCATCGCGATCTGGAGACGCGGGTGCGTGAAGAAAAGTTCCGGCAGGATCTGTTTCACCGTATTTATGTTTTCCCGTTAGTACTTCCTCCGCTGCGCGAGCGGCGCGAGGACATTCCGACGTTGGTCGAGCACTTCGCAGGGCAGGTATGCGAACAGAATGGATGGAAGCCTGTCCCATTCACAAAAGAGGCGATGGAGGCATTGCAGTCTTACTCATGGCCGGGGAATGTGCGCGAACTGCGCAACATGGTCGAGCGACTGATGCTGCTTGCGACCGACGGTCAGGTTGATGCAGAGACCGTGCAGATGGCGCTGCCTAAATCGGGGGCGCTTGTGGCGTCCGGAATTGTGGCGCCGAATTCGGGACCGCTGGCAGATCGAGTGCAATCCTTTGAGCGGGAAGTCATTCTAGCCGAATTGAAGCGCAGTCATCACAATATGAGTTTGGCCGCAAAATCGCTTGGCCTGGAGCGCAGCCACCTGTATAAGAAGGCGGAGCAACTCGGGATCGATCTGCGCGCAATCCGCCGGGAGCAAGGCGCATCAGACTGACTCCGGGGCATTGATCGCTCTCCCGGAGGCTACGTTGGGCAAGATATTCGCGAATATCTGCTTCGTTCTTATCCTCGTCGTTTTCCTCTCAGCGGCTTTCCTCTCTGCTGCTGAACCCCCGTCGCCCCCAACGTATGGAGTTCGCATGGTGAATACATGGATTCCGATGGACGATGGAGTGCGTCTCGCTGCAACTCTTTACATGCCCGACGGAGCGAAAGCCGGTGAGAAGTTTCCGGCGTTGCTGGAATACCTGCCGTATCGGAAAGATGACGGAACAGCGGCAGGTGATTATCCGAAGCACACGTATTTTGCGCGGCGAGGATACGTCAGCGTGCGCGTGGATATTCGAGGATTTGGCGCGAGCGAAGGCGTTCCGCCCGAACGGGAGTACTCGGAGCAGGAGCAACATGACGGGGAACAAGTGATCGCGTGGCTGGCGCATCAGGCCTGGTCGAATGGAAATGTGGGGATGTTTGGCATCTCATGGGGCGGATTCACCGCACTGCAAATGGCAATGCGGCACGCACCCGGACTGAAAGCGATTGTCGCGGTTCACGCAACGGGCGAACTATTTCACGATGACGTCCATTACGTAGATGGGATGGCGCACGTAGATGAATTCGAATTGAACATGGATATGGCGGAAGGCTGGGTGGGAGCTCCGGATTATTCGCTGGACGAACAAACGCTCGGTCCGCGCTTCGATTCCCCGCCCTGGTCGCTGCTGTATTTGAAGCATCAGCATGACGGGCCTTTCTGGCGGGATCGCGTAAGACCGCTGAGCGAGATCACGATTCCGAGTTTTCTGATCGGCGGATTACAGGACGGCTATCGCGATAACGTTACGGATATGCTCATGAAATCGAAGGCTCCGATCAAAGCGATCGTCGGTCCGTGGAACCATTCGTTTCCGAATGATGCGGATTTCGGACCGCGGGTAGAGTGGCGGAATCAGGCGGTTCGCTGGTTCGATTACTGGCTAAAGGGGCGGGACACGGGCGTGGTAAGCGATCCGCGGCTGGTGATTTATATGCAGCACTGGCATCCGCCCGATCCGGGTCTGGAGAGCGTGCCGGGCGAGTGGCGCCGGGAAGATGTATGGCCTCCGGCTAATGCGAAGAGGATGACTCTATTTTTCCAGAACAATCACGCATTGTCGAAGTCGGCCGGGCAGCAGGTTACGCACCATTTGAAGTATGTTCCGACGGTTGGCGTGGAGGCAGGCTTCTGGTGGGGAGAGTTGTTGAGCGATCCGCGGCCGGTAGACGCGTTCAGCCTGGTCTATGATTCGGCGCCGCTGGAAAAGGATGTGGCGATTTTGGGACGTCCGCAGGTGCTGCTGCACGCGTCGGCGACGGCGAAGCAGGCTGACTGGTTCGCGCGACTCTCGGATATCGCTCGTGATGGGACCGTTACGCAGATCACAGGCGCTGGAATCAACGGTGCGCAGCGCGAGTCGATGAGCGAACCGCGCGATCTGGAACCGGGTAAGGTTTATCCGCTCGATATCGAAATGCATTTGACATCGTGGGTCTTTCCCAAGGGTCACCGGATTCGAGTGGCGCTTTCGAACGCGTTGTGGCCGATGATTTTGCCGACTCCGTATGCCATGACTACATCGCTGGAACTTGGCGGTGAGAATGGATCGCGACTCGTGCTTCCAGTTGTGCCGCTTCACGGAAACCCGGCTCCGGAGTTTTCTTCTCCGCAGCCCATGGAAGAGCGAACGGACATCAAGAACCAGGGATTTCCCTGGCCGGGGGAATGGACCGTCGAGCGCGACGAGGCGCGGCAGAAGACGACCGTGCACTGGAAGGGTAAAGATGGCTATGAGTATCCGTGGGGAACGCAGAATGATTTCGAGAATCTGACGTATGAGGGGGATGATGCTCATCCGGAAACCACATCGGTGCGCGGCGAGGCCGAAAGCGTTTTTGCACTAAAAGGACGGACGCTGGCGTGGCGGGGGCATCTAACGGTTACAACGGATCAGAAGAATTTTTATTACGAGTACACGCGGGAGTTAACGAAAGATGGGCAGATGATCAAGTCGAAGACGTGGAAGGAGACGATTGCACGGGATCACCAGTGATCCACAGAGAAATCTTTTTGATGAGTTGCCGGCGCGGCAACCAGCTACGCCCCTGCAGTAGAGATGCAAGCTACGTCTCTACGAATGGGGAGGAATTCCCTTCAGATCGGCTGCGAGTAGCCGATGGAACAACTGTTCGCCGGCTTCGCGGCGGACCGAGAGGCGTCCGGCACCGTAGGCGCGAGATTTCAAGCCACGCTGCACATCTTCGCAAATACCTAGGTCTTCATCCTGCACGCGGTTTCCGACGTCTACCGATTCAATGTTGTACTCGCGCCGAGCCTCGCTGACATCACTGAAATAGAAATCGAAATTTACCCTGCAGTGATCCGCGTCCACCGGGACTACATAGTTGGTATCCATGTATCCTTCGTAGCAGTTGATCATGAGGTTGGGATATTGCCAGAAATACCAGGCGCGATCGCCCTTGCGCGTGGCTCCCGTAGCAGCGTCTTCATCAGAGGCGACCATAGGACTCGACTGCAGGCAATAGCGGTCTTCGTTTTCGATGGTGTACTGCTTGTAATCGAGTACAGAACTCAATCCCTTGTGCAGATGAGGGACATGATATCCGCCATCGAGGTAGTTATCGACGTACACCTTCCAGTTGCAATGGATGTCGTAGCTGCGATGGTCGAAGTAATGAAGCTTGCTGATGCCGAGAGGTGCGACGCGTTTCACGATGCCGCCTAGAAACTCGAGTAAAGAACCAGCGTGCGGATCGAGGTTGATGAATACGAAGCACTCCCAAGATTCCACGCGAATGGGTAGCAAGCCGTTTTCAGCCCGCTCGAAACCCTCCACGCCCTCGAACTCCGGCATGCCCTTCAGCGATCCGTCGAGCCCATATTTCCATCCGTGATAAGGACACTGCAGGATGGAAGCGTGTCCGCAAGACTGCGTGACCACAGCGGCGGCGTGATGGCGACACACGTTGAAGAAGCCCCGCAGAACACCGTCAGTGCCGCGTACGACGACAATCGGTTCACCGGCGATGCGTGTGGAGATGAAGTCGCCGGGATTGTGGAGTTGATCTGTGCGAGCAACGAGTTGCCACGTTTTGCTGAATACATTCAGGCGCTCTAGTTCCGCGACACGCGGATCGACATACCACGAGGCGGGAATAGTGAAAGCCTTTTCAAGAGGCGCACGATCGTCATAGCTGGAAAGAATCTGTTCGATGGATGCTTGCATCATTCCGCCCTCAATTAAGTTTCCGAATGAACCCCTGCGATCTTCGACTTTATCGCATCGCAACTAACGGCGCTGGGCCTGACGTGCGCGGAGCTTTGATGCCGGAGCCTTTTCAGGTACCGCTCCGATGGCCCGTCTCAAAACATCGATGAACTGCTGAATTCTGGCTTCCTTCTTTTCGGAGAGTTCACCCTGCCGGCGAAACAATCCGGGATCGAGTTCCGCGGTGAGTAGAGCGTCCTGCAACCGCTCGACCATCCAGTCGATGATGGAGACCATCATCTCGATATCGAGGTCATCGCGAAGTTCGCCACGTTCCATGCCGAAGCGCACGAAGTTGACGGTGCCGTAGGGATCCTCGCTAATGAGAAAGCGATTGATCTCGCGCTTGAGAACCAGGTCCGTTCCGTAGTTTCCCAACAGAGAGATGCGGTAAGGGATCCAGTCTTCATGAACCAAGTGCTCGGTGCGGATGAGCCAATAGCGCAGCACCTCGAAAAACCCCGCTAGGCGCACCTCTGGTGGAGCGTCGAGATACTTGGCGAACGACCGGACGGCCCGTTTGTAGACTTCGAAAAACAGTCCGTCTTTGCTGCCAAAGTGCTGGAAGATGGAACCTTTAGCGATGCCGAGGGCAATGGCGATATCGCCTACCCGCGCCGCGTGGTAGCCGTGCTCGGCGAAATGTTGGGTCGCGGCTTCGACAATACGGCTGCGCTTTGCCTCAGAGCGAGGCCGCAACTTGCTTTGACGCTGATAAAGCGGCGGTGCGACGCGATTGCTGGCGATCCCTGGCATAAGAAATGACTGAAAGTCATGACAGCATAATTCAGAAGGCTTTAGTTTTCAACTTCATTTCTACTTAGGAATACGGTAGTGTTGTTCGATTTTAGATCAATATCGTGACCACAAGTCAATCACAAGGCAATCGAAGAGTTTACGATGCGATTGTAATCGGCGGCGGGCACAACGGGTTGACAGCAGCCGCCTATCTGGCGCGGGCTGGGCTTTCCCCGCTAGTTCTGGAGCGTCGCGATATCGTTGGTGGCTGCTGCGTGACGGAGGAAATTGCGCCCGGATGCCGGGTTTCGACCACCTCGTATATTGCGAGCATGTTGCGGCCCGAAGTAATCTCGGAACTCGGGCTCGCGAATCACGGCCTGCGCATGATCCCTTGCGATCCGGCAATCCAGGTTCCCTTCCCTGATAGCCATGTAGTGCCGTGGTGGGCCGATCGGGAGCGGGCTCGGCAGGAATTCTCGAAGATTTCGGCGAAGGATGCGGCACGCTTCGTGCAAGTGGATGATCAGCTAAAGAAGCTGGCGCGATACCTGCAGCCGTTTTTTATGGAACCTCCGCCGGAGTTCGACACCTCGAGTGTGAAGGGGTGGGGTGATCTGTTTCGGCTGGGCAAACGCTTTCGCGGGATTTCGAACCGCGAGATTTCCCAGCTTGTCTCTTTCCTGACCGGTAGTTTGGGCGAATTTCTCGATCAGAATTACGAGTCCGAAAAGATGAAAACCATGTTCCTTGCCAACAATGTTTATGGCAAGCATGGCGGACCCTTCCAACCCGGAACGGCAATCGGCTTGCTCTTCCATCTTTTAAGCGGTGGAGAACACGAATTGCAAGGTTTCTATGGACATGTAATGGGCGGCATGGGTTCGATCACGCAGGCCCTAGCCGCTGCAGGAAAAGAACTCGGCGTGGAGATTCGCACGAACGCGTCTGTCGCGCATATTGATGTCAGGAATGGACGCGCGCGCAGCGTAGTTCTGGAGGATGGCACTGAAATCCGGGCGAGGATCGTGCTTTCGAACGCGGATCCGAAGCGGACATTCCTGGGAATGGTGGATGCGAAAGATCTGCCGGAAGATTTCATATTTGCGGTGCGCGGCATCAAGATGCAGGGACCATGCGCCAAGGTGAATTTGGTTCTCGCCGAGGAACCGAGATTTACCGGGACATCTCCGCGGGCGACACCGCTTGAGAGAACCTTCTATACGCTTGTCCCATCGCTGGAATTCGCGGAACGTTGCTACGACATCGCGAAGTTCGGCAACATTCCTGAAGAACTCTGGGTCGATTGCGTAGTCTCGTCGAATGCCGATGCATCATTGGCTCCGCCGGGAAAGCACATCCTCACATGCTTTGTGCAGTATGTGCCCTACCATCTGCGCGGCAACTGGGATGACAAGCGTGATTTGTTGGGCGATCGGGTGGTCCGGAAGATTGCCGAGTATGCGCCCAATGTGCCGGGTGCGATCGTGGCGCGGCAGGTTCTGACACCGCTCGATCTGGAGCGAACCTACGGCCTGACAGAAGGCAACATTTTTCACGGCGATCTGCGATTAGAGCAACTCTTTTTTATGCGACCGGTCCCGGGCTGGTCACAGTATCGCACTCCGGTTGATGGACTCTATCTTTGCGGCGCGGGCGCGCATCCCGGGGGAGGCGTCACTGGAGCGCCAGGGCGCAATGCGGCTCACCAAGCCTTGCGCGACTGGAAAAAGGGACGTTTCCGAGAGGCAGCGGCATGAACAGCACCGGCGAATCCAATGCGCTACCGAAAACTGCCGACGTCGTGATCCTTGGAGCGGGCGTAATGGGAGCCTCCATTGCGTTCCATCTCGCAAAAGCGGGCAGGGTCGTCGTGCTCGACAAAGATCATGTCGGGCGGGGCGGCAGCGGGCGCTCGTCGGCGCTGATTCGCATGCACTACAGCTTTCCTCCTGAGGTGCAATTGGCGCTCATTAGTCTGAAGATGTTTCAGAACTGGCAGGAGATAGTCGGCGCTCCCGGGGATTTCCGAAAAACAGGCTTCGTTCGCATCGTGCATCCGAACGAGACCGAGCGACTCACACTCAATGTCGAGATGCAGCGCGAATTGGGCGCCGTGGTTAAACTGGTCGATAAAAAGCAACTGTCGGAGCTTGAGCCCGACTGGAACGTGGATGATGTGGAACTTGCTGCCTACGAACCGGACTCCGGATATGGCGATGGTGCGGGCGTCGCGACTGACTTCTTGCAGGCGGCACGCGATCTTGGAGCGACATATTTCCCACGTACGCAAGCAACCGCGTTGAACGTGGAATCGGGAAGGACTGAGGGAGTGGTCACAGATCGCGGAACGATTGCGTCCCCGGTTGTGGTCGTGGCGACAGGGCCGTGGACCAGGCCGTTGTTGCAGCAAACTGGATACGACCTGCCGATTGAATGCGAATACCACCAGGTCGCAATCCTGCGAAATGCGCCGGACATGAAGGGTGGAGGCTGCGGGTGCATCGATTCGGTGACGGCGACCTATTTCCGAAGCGATGCCCATGACAAATTCCTGGTCGGCGATTTCTATGGAACGAGGCAAGTCGACCCAGACAATTTTCCGCAACGCGCCTCTGACAATTCGCTGGAAGACATCATTGAGCGGACCTGCCGGCGAGTTCCCAAGCTCGAAGGCGCCGAGGTGATGCGCGGAGTCACCGGCGTTTACGACGTGACGCCGGATTCTCGACCACTCTTGGGTGAAGTGCCGGGAATTGGTGGTCTGTATCTATGCGCTGGATTCTCAGGAATGGGATTCAAAATCTCTCCGGCGATTGGGCTGGTGATGAGTGAACTTCTACTCGACGGCTCCGCGAAATCCGTAGACATCAGCCCGTTTCGGACGAACCGGTTCGCGGAGAACAAGCCGATCAAAGCGGAATACGAGTATGTCGATGACTAAATGTCAGGAGCGAGCATGAAGAAAAAAGGAATTCTCGAGAGGTTAAAGGACGGCCCGGTCCTGGGCGATGGCGGGTATTTACTAGAACTGGAAAAACGCGGATGGGTGCGCGCGGGTCCGTTTACCCCCGAGGTAGCGCTGACATATCCGAATGCGCTTCGTGAATTGCATGTCGAGTTTCGCGAAGCCGGCGCAGAGGTGCTGCAAGCGCTGACGTTTTATGCCAGCCGCGACAAGTTAGCGACGGTCGGCTTAGAAGATCACCTGGAAGAGCTGAACCGCTCAGCCGTGCGAGTGGCGCGCGAGGTCGCGGGAGATCAATGCCTGGTCGCGGGGAATCTGAGCCTCACGTGGATGTATGAGCCAGACAGTCCGTCGGCCGCAGATCGCGTCCGAAAAACCTTCGACGAGCAGCTTGCGGTGCAGATTGACGAAGGAGTTGATTTCATTATCGGCGAGACGTTTTCATGGTTGGGCGAGGCTCTCATTGCGGTCGAGCGGGCCAAGAAGACGGGGCTACCGGCTATGGTTACCATCTGCTTCGAGAATAAGGATGAAACGGCGGAGGGCAAGAGCGCCGCTGATGCTGCGAAGGCTCTGTTTGACGCCGGAGCGGACATCGTCGGCATGAACTGCCTGCGTCCACCTGAGCATATTCTGGGCCCGATGGAGGAGATGCGAAAAGCAGTTTCCGGATATCTGGCTTGCCAGCCGGTTGCCTATCGCACTCCCAAAGATAAGCCGGATTTCACGAGCCTCCCGGAGTTCCCCTACGCTTTGGATCCGCTGCAACTGACGCGTAAGGAAATGGGAGACTATGCGGTTCAGGCACGTGATATGGGCATCAACTTTATCGGCGCGTGCTGCGGCACGGTAGCGATGCACATCCGGGAAATGGCGCGAGTCCTCAACAAGCTGCCCGAGGATTCACGTATCTGGAAGAAGGGTGGCGAGAAGCCGATGTCAGCATACGAATATTACGATCACGACAAATTGAAGGTCAGCAAGTAGTTCCGTGTGTAAGAGACGGCGGGCCCGAATATGGGCCCGCCGTTTGTGAGAGCAGCTATCCAACTTTGCGCATTGCAGGTTGCACAGCGTGCACCAGCGGCATTTCTACCAGGTGCTCACTGATGAACCACACTTGCAGTTCGTTTGTCCGAAGCACATCGCTCACGACCACGTCGTTCGTGCCAGCATCGCCGACTTTGGTGGCTCGTTCCGCCAACTCACGGCAGAGCGCGATGATCACTTGATGAGCATCGAGTAAGCGCGAAATCTGGACTGGAACCTCCTCGCGGCCGCGAGGCGGACGCTCGATACGCGTCGTCTCAGCGATATCTGCGGCCATCGCCAAGGATATCCCCCCGAGCAACTGAATCCGCTCGGCAATGGTATCGACCAATTCGGCTTGCTCGCCGTAATGCTTATCGAATAGAAGATGCAACTGATAAAACGTAGGTCCGGCGACTTGCCAATGCGACTTCTTATAGAGATCCCGCAAAGTCATAGTATCCGCAAGCAATTGGTTCAATTGCTCGGTCATCTCGAGACGCACAGGTTCGTCCAGTTCGAGCGGTAGGGCATGTGAAACCGTGCCATAACGCTGGATTTCCGCGGCTCGTTGATGAATGCGGGGCTGCGCGTTGATGTTGGGAGTTTGAACCTCTTTCTTCGGCATAAAACCCTCCTCTGAGAATTGGGCGGTCGGCAACAACGGGTTTGATGCCGCGGTGCTTGTTTGGGGTGCGAGAGTTTTGTGTGGGTCAGAGAAAAGAGGTGCGCAAGGTCGGGACGCAGGAAGTCGCCGAATATCAATAGTGGGATATCCAGAAGGTCACTCGCCAAGTCATGTGAATTTGCGAGGGGGGTTCTGTAGGTTGCGGAAGCGAACAACCGGACCCGGTTTGACGCCCCTGTCTACGGTTGCTATCATCGAACTGCGGGGTGGAGCAGTCTGGTAGCTCGTGGGCTCATAACCCAAAGGTCGGTGGTTCAAGTCCACCCCCCGCAAC
>CAWGKF010000029.1:0-294356 GCA_963823085.1 Terriglobia bacterium
ATTCGCGATGACAAAGGGTCGCTCGGCGGGTGATTCACGGAAACGCAGATCCCCATCGTAAAGCTCTCTAAAACCCGGCGGAAGCGCCGGTCCAAGGTCATAGTCGTCGCGATCAGTGAGGGTCCCCACGAGTGCCATCCGCTTTCCCTAAGCTGCGGGCGATAAACCACAGTGGCCTCTGTGATAAGGCCACTGCGGTGGTGTGGGGGGGTGAATTGCACCAACTCCTGAATGACCCCAGCCGGCTCACGCAGCGCGCGTTGCTCCGGTCGAGGGCTCGTAGCTGTCGATTTGCTCGGCGCCTGAGGTCTTCAACATATCGCGGGCTTTCCCCACTTCCTCGGCAGTTCCATGCGCGACAAGAACGAACTTGCCGGCTTTGATCGACGTCTCGTATTTTACGACGCTGTTTTTGGGAATGCCGAGGCTGAAGAGCCCCGCACCGAGGGCGCTGACTCCTCCCACGACGACTGCTCCTTCCAGGGCCGCGACGATCCAGGCGACAATGGAGCCGGCAGCAACAACAGGCCCGATTCCGGGAACGATTAAGAACGCCGAACCGAAGAGCATACCCCAGAGCCCGCCCCAAAATGCGCCCCATTTGCCCCAGTATTTCATCCTGTCGCCTGTGTTATAGAAACCGACGACATCCTCTTCCGTCTGATAGTCGCGGCCGACGACGGCCAACTTCTTGATGTCAAAACCACCACCCTTCAATTCCTTGATGGCATTTTCTGCTGCGGGGTGTTGGCTGAAAACTGCAACGACCGAGTTTTGGTCCTGTCTTGGCATGTTATTCATTGTTCGTCTCCTAATTCTTAGTTCTTACTTCAGAATTAATCTGTGCGACACGATTTGATCCGCATTAGTTGAGGTCCAGACTCCGTGTGAATGAACAAAGTCGACACCTTGAAACGAGCTCTGGCGACGGTACAGGCGAAGAAGCGCTGAAAAATCGGCGCTACGATCATGGAGCAACTATCCCGCTAGGTTCTCTCGCAACCATTAACACGGAGTATTGCTTCCAACCCTCTGCAAAATAGGCCTGATCGAAGTTCTTCTTTGACAATTAGGCCAGAAGCGAGGGATCGAGTCCATTGGACGAAGGTATTGGCGATACCAAGGTCCAATGGTGCGATGCTCTGAACTATTGCATGCTAATTCGCATGTAGGACGCCGCGCGCAAACAGAAAGCGGGATTATCACATTGCGCACCGACTTCGATCTGAGCTGGCTGTCAAACAGAATGAATTCGACACTCCAGAAAGCAAAGGAGAGGTCTTATGACTGCCACTAGCCCTACCGCGCCGTCCGCAGCAACTATCGAGGCCATCAAGCAAAAAGCAAAGCGATTGAGCATTCTTTCGATGATGTCGACAACCGCAGCTGGTTCCGGACATCCGACATCCTGCATGTCCGCGGCAGAGCTGGTGGCCGGGACGTTTTTCTACGCGATGAAGTTTGATCCGAAAGACCCTAACTCGCCGGATGGCGATCGTTTCGTTCTCTCCAAAGGCCACGCCGCGCCGGTCCTTTACGCCGCGTTGGCTGGGGCAGGCGTTTTCCCGGAGTCGCGTCTGATGACTTTGCGCGAGTTTTCAAGCGAACTGGAGGGCCATCCGACACCGCGCATTCCCGGTGTGGACGCCGCGACAGGTTCGCTGGGCCAGGGACTATCTGTCGGTTCGGGGCTCGCGATCGGCGCACGTATGGATAAGAGTCCAACGCGTGTTTACGTGCTGATGGGCGACGGCGAAATGGCTGAGGGCCAAGTGTGGGAGGCGGCGGCGTTCGCTGCACATTACAAACTGGATAACCTCACGGTTCTGGCTGACGTGAATGCGTTGGGCCAAAGCGAGCCGACAATGTACCAGCATGACATGGAGATTTACCGCAAGAAATTCGACTCAGAGGGCTGGGCGACAGAAATCATCGATGGCCACGATGTCGCCGCCGTGCTTGCCGCGCTCGATCGCGCCAAGGCGACGAGTGGCCAACCGCAGGCGATCCTCGCGCGGACGATTAAAGGTAACGGAGTAAGCTTCCTCGCCGGCAAGGAGCATTGGCATGGCAAGCCGATTCCGAAGGATCAACTCGCTGCCGCAATAAAGGAGATCGGACCGGCAATCGATTTGCCCCCTGACCCCGGCAAGTCCTATGCCAGGACGTCATTACCTAAGCCTCCGAATTTCCCGGCTCCTGCGCCGCCGGACTACGATCCTTCAAAGCCTGTTGCGACGCGCGAGGCCTACGGATTTGCCCTCAAGCGACTGGGCGCGGTGAATCCGCACATCGTGGCTATTTCGGGCGACGTGAAGAACTCGACTTTCTCGGAAATATTCGAAGACGCCTTCCCGGATCACTTCTATCAGGGCTACATCGCCGAGCAGAATATCGTGAGCGCGGGTGTCGGACTCGCCGCGCGCGGCAAGGTGCCTTTCCTTGATACTTTCGCGTGCTTCCTGACCCGCGCCTATGACCAGGTGCGCATGGCAGACATCAGCCGGAGCAACATCAACCTGTGCGGATCGCATTGCGGCGTTTCGATTGGCGAGGACGGTCCATCGCAGATGGCGCTGGAAGATATCGCGATGTTTCGCGCCGTTCATTCCTCGACCGTTCTTTACCCAAGCGATGCCATCTCCACGGAGAGGCTTACGGAAAGCATGGCGGGGCGTGCAGGCATCAACTATCTGCGAACGACCCGGCCGAAATCTCCGATCCTCTACTCGAATGACGAGAAGTTCCCGATCCCCGGATTCAAGGTGCTCCGACAGAGCCCGCAAGATAAAGTGACAGTGATCGGCGCGGGAGTCACCCTACACGAGGCGCTAAAGGCCGCTGATCAGTTGAAGGCAGAAGGCACAGCCGTGCGGGTGATCGACCTTTATTGCGTCAAACCGATCGACGGAAAAGAGCTCGCCAAGGAGATTGCCGCCACAGGCGGTCGTCTCGTCACTGTGGAAGATCACTGGGCGGAAGGGGGGAATAGGCGAGGCGGTCCTGTCCGCCCTCGCGCAGGCCGGTGTCGCCCCTGCCAAGTCGCAACTCATTGCGGTGCGGCAAATGCCGCACTCCGGCAGGCCGGACGAACTCCTTGACGCCTTCGGCATTTCGGCAAGACATATTGTGGAGGCGGTGCGCGTAATTTCATAGCAAGACCGTAAATCGAAGAAGTGATGAAGGAGATTAGCGATGCAACTCGGCATGATCGGTCGGGTCTTTGATTGTTACGTTGTGGTAGCGACGGCAGTTGGCAATGCTGCAGGTGCATTGAGAGCAATACGCTTAATCAGTAGGTCCGCACCGGTCAGCCGACTCCATCCATTTCCAAAACGTCCGCAGACGGATTGTGCGCCGGCCTTACGACACAGCGCGATTATCTTCTCTAGCCGCACAAACGGTGGCTGCAATCAGCATGGCATGGGTGAGGCCATCCTGGGGTAGGACCGTTGCGAGTGGACGAGCATTCCTAATTTCTTCGGTAGTGGGCGGCGTAAACTCAATGATGTAGTCCTTGCCCATTTCCTCATTTGAACGGACCAAGTTCAGGAACTCGTTTTTCTCCTCAGGAGACGAAAAGGAAAATAGAAGCTCATAAGCGCTGGCGTCAGGATCACCGAGGAGTACCAGCGAGCGTGTGTTCGTGAGATTTGCATAGCCAACCAGGTACCCAATGATCTCGGCAGTAAAGAGCCGGGCCTCTGGATTATCGGTGGGCAAGAATTCGACGATGCAGAGCCAGTCCTTCTCATCTTGCCAGAACGGCTCGAAATGGTCTTTGTGCTTCGTTCCCAAGACCGCCAGATCACCTTTTTCCAAAGTTTTGCTTCAGAACTCGCAATACACAGACGATACACAGTCTGTCGGTTCCTTCGTACTCCTTGCCGCTATTTACAGGGCATTACGGTGCGACCGGTGCCTTGTAATTACAACGTGATACAGCATATGAGCGCCCTTTCACGGCGGTAACACGGGTTCAAATCCCGTCGGGGACGCCAATGTTACTCGGGTCTTCCAGAAAGCGCCAAACCATCTGCTGAATCACTACGTTAGCCGGTTCAAAGAACACCCTTTCGTGGCTGAACATGAGTCCCTCGGGAAAGAGTGCAGTTGCTAGCTCCTGTTGTTGGTTTACGTTGCCCTTCCGCCATGCTCCGACAAGATCGACGACCTGAGCCTGTGTTTGTCTGAACAATTCCTCCATCGTGGAACGCTCACAATCTAAAGCCTTTATCTCCGATTCGATCAGCGAAATCTTTTCTGTGATCGATCCCTTCACGGCATCAAAATCTTCATCTGACAGCTTTCCGGTTAGCTTCGCCATGACTGCTCTCTGGTTCAAAGTCTTTTCAGCCGCCAGACTATTGCTCAAGGTTCGTGCATCGACGGCGATCTGAGCTTTACGAACCTGCCAGTGTGCAGCAACGCGCTCGGGCAGCTCCGCTAACAGTTCGGCAGTCGGCTGCAGCCGGGATAACAAGCTCACAAATTGACCCTCTAGCTCTTCACGACTCACACCGACGGCCCCGCATCTTTTCTCCCAGCACCAGTACCGTGGATATGAAGTTTTTCGACCTCTAGCCCATCCAGCCGTGAGCGGCCTCCCGCACTTGGCACACCGAACCACTCCCCGCAGTGGGAAGTCTTCGTTGAGTTTCTTGTGTGGGCGAGCCTTCCCGTTCAGACGTTCCTGCACGCTGCGGAACAGATCTTCTGAGACAAGAGGATCGTGATTGCCAAGCACCCGGTTCTCCCCTGACACAATCCAGCCGGTATAGAGCGGATTGGACAACATCCGAGCGAAACTTTGCTTTGAAAGTTGCTGGCCCCTCTTCGTGGTCAAGCCAAGACTTGTGACGAGTTTTAGAACTGCGTCCCCGGTCGAGAAGCGGCCCGAGGCCATCAGCTCAAACGCTTGCCGCACTAGTGATGCCCGCTCAGGATCAGCACAAAGTTTCTTGTCCACATTCAAGTACCCAATAGGCGCGGGCCATGGGAAGCGACCTCGGAGGACGGTTGCCTTCATTTTTTCACGGGTGCGCTCTGATAGGGAGTCGCTGAAAAACGCGTTGTGTGCTCCGATCATGGTTCGCGCATACTGTGCGAATGCCCCCGCTTCTCCTACCATCGGCTCATCAACGGATTCGAGCTTTATGCCGAGTCGGTGGAATGCGGCGAAGATGAACCCCTGATCTGTGACGTTGCGAGACAAACGGGATAGGTCGGCAACTAGGACGTGCGACACTTGGCGACGGTGCTCCCGACAATACTTCAGCATCAGCTGAAACTGGGGCCTATCCATAGTCCTAGCACTCTCGCCTGCATCAACGAAGGTTTTGTGCACCTCAAGGTCCTGGCGCTCACAGTACTGCCGGAGCTTCTTCTCCTGAACAGGCAGACTATTGTTGGTCGATGCCTGTTCCGCCGTAGAAACGCGAATGTAAAGAACCGCTCCTGCCATTGATCCTCCTCTGGCCGATCTGATCGCGGGGACTGGTTATCTTACAGCGGGATCTTCTTAGGGGACGCATCAATTGGCTGCCTGTGTGAGCAAGGAGGGCTCAGCGGGCTAGCCCTAGCTACTGCTGACGCTTCCCAAGCAATGGCGTTACTGGTTCAAATGCCACTTGGGGTTAGAACGGTCTCTCGGGGCAAGAGCCTCACTCGGGCAAGTGTATTGTGTACATCCTCCCACCTCCCTGTAGACTCTGTTTCGCCCCTACAAAACTTGCACACGCCCAACCCACAGTCCGCAGCATCGGGTGCACCATACCATCGGTTTCCCCGTCCGGCAGAAAACAGCCCCAGTGACAGGATACCCACCCACCCAGCCCGGCCCGAGGTGCCTCTCGATGATGTTTATCAGTGTCGCAAAAGTCCCCTCGGAAGCTGCTCGGCAAGTGATTGATTCCGTTAGTTCGCTTTTTACGTTTTGAGTGTCGCACATGTTATAACATATGAGACATGTCAAGAACTCTATTTCCAGTTGTTTGGCTCACTTGAACGCCATTCTGTGCAGCATTTCAAGAACAGGTGCTACGTTTGCGCCAGAGGGCAATCATCCATGAAACCAAAACGAGTGGCGCTGTACGTCAGAGTTAGCACAGGTGAGCAGAATGCAGACATGCAGGTGAATGAACTTACTGAATATGCTCAGTTCCGCAAGTGGGAGACAGTTGAAACCTACTCCGACAAGATGAGCGGAGCCAAGGACAAGCGTCCCGCGTTGGATCGGCTTATGGGGGATGCAAGACGCGGGAAGTTCGATGTAGTTGCAGTCTGGCGCTTTGATAGATTCGCGCGATCTACTTCTCATTTGCTCCGAGCCTTGGAAGACTTCGCGGCGCTAGGCATCGACTTTGTAAGCCTGAAGGAGAGTATCGACACCAGCACTCCGACCGGGAAAATGATCTTCACAGTTCTGGGAGCGGTCGCAGAACTTGAACGCAGCACGATCCGCGAGCGAGTCATAGCGGGGCAGAAAGCCGCCAAACGGCGCGGTGTTCGCTTTGGGCGGCCAACCGTGGAAGTCGATACCGAACGCGCTCTGAAACTCCGCAAGCAAGGGCTAAGCTGGCGCGACATCTCAGCAGAGGTTCGTGTGCCGAAGGACACGCTCATTAGGCACTGCGTGGCGCAATGATCCTAGGTCAATGAGTTGAAATGGATTGCGCCACTGGTTGTGCAGTAGTATAGGAAACCGTGATTTCACAAGACCAGTATCGTCTCGTCTTCGATTTGTCCCAAAAGAGTTTTCAGTGGTGGTTTCCTGCATTTGGATTGATTTTCGTTGCAGTAGGAGGAGTGATTATTTGGCTAGGACGACGGAATCGGTGGCCTCTATCGCGGAGATTTGTCGGTTACTTCATGGTCGGTTTTGCTTGCCTATGGTCCGGGCTGGCGTTCACGACGATGTTCCCCGAGTATTTGAACTTGCGTTCGGTGTATCGGAAGGGGCAGTTCTCGGTAGTAGAAGGACCAGTCACGAATTTTCGTCCGATGCCATATGAGGGCCATCAGGAAGAATGCTTTTCGGTGCAGTCGCAGACGTTTTGTTACTCAGATTACGTGGTCACTGGTGGATTTAACAACGCCACATCGCATGGAGGTCCAATCCGCGAGGGCCTTCCGGTTCGGGTATCGTATATCGGGAACACGATAGTCCGCTTGGAAGTGAGCAGCGATGCTCTGCCTAGTGCAGCGGAACGAACTGAGTCGGCAAAAGCAGCAGAGAGAGAGTGGCAGCAGAGAGAAGAAAGAGACCCCGTCTTAGACCGTATGACTTTGGGCTTCGCAGCGGCAGCAGTGTTCCTGACAGCGTGGTGGAATTTACAGCCAAAGCGATTCATGCGCTTTTGGTTGAAGCCACCAAACAAGCCACTGACCATCATCCTGTTCAGACTTTTTTTTGCGGCGAACCTGATCGGAGCCGTCTCGTATCTGATTGAACAGGTGAATCGGCACCAGAGGTCGACATCTCAATATCTTGCTGCTGCCGAGATTGCCGCTGCTTGGATCGCAGTGATGTGGGTAATGGTGACTGTCATGTTGTGGTTCGCTCGTCGCCGCGACCAAGCTGGCAACCCATAGCTGGTGAAGGATCGCCAGAGAAGCACTCATTGACCTCTGAGTACGGCAACCTGTAGACAACGATTTGCAAAAGAATTGTCTCGGGCATGACCCCGAAAAGCGGACATTTTGGGTCCGAGGAGCCACGGGCCGACTCAAAGCCTCATGTGAGCTAAGTCATTTAGAATGCGGTTAGTACGGGAGTTTTGCCCGCGCTGACCTTTCCCGGTCTCGGGGTCCGACGAGACTCCGATTCGTACCCCCTCGTACCCCTCTCGCACCGTCAAGAACCCACGCACCAGCCCTAGCGGCTAAGCGACGCGGTTCAGGTAGTAGAAGTGTATAGTGTGCACCCAAGCCTCAGGATCACCGCCCTAGCCCTAGCAATTTGGTTCAAAATTGCTCCGAGAGGTACGCCAAACCTCAAATAAGACGCGTGCCGGAAAAACGCCATGTTTCACCGATGGAGAGCGTCAGAGCGCGCGCGAAGTCGCGAAGAGGTCGGGTCATGTCCGGTCAAGATTGCGTCGGAATGTGCGAACACCAGAGTGTCAAAGACTGAGCAGTTCTTGCACATAATCTTCCAACGATCCATCTTGGTGCTGTCGTGGCTTAGCGCGCTTTATCCGCAGAAAATGTGTGGCGAGCATCGCAGGAATCGTAGGCTGCAGCTCGGCATTCGAAACCGTGATGGCGCAGGCCAGCTATTTCTGCTTTGGTCGTGAGTCCATTTTTGGGGCGACCGCCACGGTCCGTCTTGCCCTCTGTCGTCGCCACCCATTCCAATGGATTGTCGGCATTGCCCTCATAGCAGCCCACGCCATCGAGTAGTTGCGCGCGGTGGCGAGCGCCTATGGTTAGGCCCTTTTGCACTTCAACTCTTGTATTACGAGGCGACAACCGGCAATATCCTGCTCGGCGCCTTCGCGTCGGTTAAACTTAGAGTGCTCAGGGGTAGCCGGTTCACAGAAGCCCCGATTTTATTATGAAGACGTCAATTCGGATCGCACTTGTTCTTGGCGTCGCGCTCCCACTCGCACTATGCGCGCAAGCTCCCACTGCAGGTAGGCCGGGCGAATCTCCTTTATTCGTTAAGGTCCAGTTAGACAATTCCGTGAAGTTGTCGGCTCTGAAGCCCGGTGACTCCGTCGAAGGCAAGCTGGCTCGCGACGTCTATTCCCCGGCAAGCAAGGTCTTCGCGGCGGGCAGCGAAGTTCGCCTGACAGTCAATCAAGTGGAGCGCAAGCGCAGAATCCCAAGTGCGCGGTGGCCATGGGTGGCCAAGCTCTTCATGCCCCGTCACCAGAATTTTCCGATGTTCAAAGACGCTTCCATCTCCATGCCTGACGGAAGCCAAAGTCTGGTGCAGGCTTCGCTGCTTTCGGCCAATCGCATGAAAGAGGTGAGTGCCGTTTCTGGTAGAAGCAGGAAAAAGGATCCCTCGGCCAAGTCAGTTTCCATTGGAAACGACAGTCCTGCTCAGAACTCTGCGCATGGGCGACCCGAGGTGACGCGCGGTCCCGTTCTTTTCCTCGAGGCCTATCAAAGCGGGGACCAGCATTCGCGCCCTTCGGACTGGGCTCTCCCCAGTGCAGCAAACTCTGCCGTCTTGGCCGCAGGAACAGCCTGCAGAGTTTTGCTGCTCAAGGACATCAGCGGGTCGAAGAGTCATCCTGGTGACGCGATCCAGGCTCGTCTGCTGGAGCCTGTGCTTTCGGATTCCCACATCGTTCTTCCCGCTGGCAGCCTTTTCGAAGGACGCGTGTTGCAGGCAACTCGTCCGCGCATCATGAGCCGCGCCGGTTCTCTCACCATTTCATTTGAGTCCATCACGCTGCCAGGAGGGAACCGCATACCCGTTTCGGCCTCGCTTACCTCGCTGGACGTCAGTTCCGGGTCACCGACGAAAATTGATCGCGAGGGTCGGCTCCATGGCTCTCGCCCGGGTGTGGCTTGGATGTTGATCAATGGTGGCGCCACCGCTGGCCTTGCCAAAGTGGCGGACGACACAACTCAATTGGTGATTGAGACCATCGTCTCAACCGCTACTGATGCCTCGACGGCGGGTACCGCCCGCATCGTCAGCACCGCCGTCTCCGGAGTCTTTCTGCTGACGAGAAAAGGCCAGGACGTGGTTCTCCCGAGCCATACGGAGATGAGCATCACGTTAAATCGCCCGTTTACGCTCTCGCCGCAGCTCGCATCGGCGGCCGTATCAAATCCTTCGATTCCTACGGAGTGATCGGGCGAGCAGGCGGTCATTGCGTCAGGCGGCTTCGCGGGAAGCGGGATGCGCGTGGATCACCTCTGGCTTCTCGTGTGCGGGACGGTGTATTTCCTGATCATGGCTCGGTCTTTCTTTCACCGGAACTCCGCGAATTGGTACGGTTCTTCGCGTGCGGATGGACTCGTAGATGGCTTCGATGATCCGGATATCGGCGAGTCCCTCAAATCCGGAAGGTTCCGGCTCTTTGTTCTTGAGAATGCAATCTGAAAAATATATTAGTTCCGCGGCGAATTGATCCCGTTTGGGGAAGGTTTTGACTCTCGGCTTCTCACCGGTGATGACTTCAAGGCGTATGCCTTCCGCATATTCGTAGGCAGGGTCGGCACAAAGGCTCCCCTTGGTGCCCACCACCGTGTAGCGGCTCACATCGGAGGCTCCGAAGCTGCAGGTAAATACGGCCAGCCGCCCTTCGGGAAAGCGCATGGCAACCGAGACCATCTCCTCAACCTTTGCAAATCGTCTTTCGCGTTGGCTTTCAGATAGGGCTGTGACTTCGATGGGTTCGGAGCGGAACAGATAGCGGGCGGCATTGATGCAGTAGACGCCCATGTCGTAGAGCGGGCCTCCTCCACGATGTGGTGTTTCGTTGACACGCGTATTGTTGTCGGCGACCTGCTGCGCAAATTCTGAGCTGAAAAACCGTGGTTCACCAATCTGGCCGCTGTTGGTGACCTTGATTGCCTCCAGATTGCCGGCCTCGAAATGAAGGCGATAAGCAATCATCAGCTTGACACGATTTTGGTGCGCGGCATTGATCATGGCGTGGCAATCTTCCGAACTGGGCGCCATGGGCTTTTCACAGAGAACATGGACGCCGGCCGCGGCTGCGCGAACCGCGTATTCCCGATGTAGATGATTCGGCAGGGCGATGTAGACAGCATCCACGTTAGAAAGTGCACGGCTGTAGTCGTCGTAGGAATAAAGGTGATCGATCTTATATTTCTTGCCCAAGGAGTGAAGCTTAACGGCATCGTCTGAGACCAGGGCGAACAACTCCGAGTTACGAGCAGTCTTGAATGCAGGCAAAACTGCGACCTGCGCGATGTGACCCAGACCTACAACGGCATAGCGAATGCGATTCTTGGATGTGCGTCGATTCATGGTTTCTCCGGGCCGCGGATGATAGCTCCTATGCCGCGCGGTCGATTCCAACGCGACCTGGAATTAGGTGCTCACGAGTCCTCGAGAGTTGGCAACTCTTTAACCTGGCAGCCGTGGGCATGCAGGTTCGAGACTCTCAGGGACGTACGCTGCTGAAATCTGCGGTTCCGACCTTGACCACCGTTCCTCGAACTGGCGGCTTCGCGTCCTTGGCGTCCGCGGATTTCTCTTTTGTGTCTGCTTTCGTCTCAGGTGCGGGTGTGGCACCGGGCTTCTCAGTCCACACGCCATAGACGCGCCCGCCATAAGCCGCCAGTCCGCTGTAGTCGCCGAAAAACACGCCTCCGGCTTCGAATGGAGTCTCGGTCCAGGCGTAATTGTTGAAAGAATGCCCGTCGTCCGAGGAGCGCGCCAGCACAACAATCTGCTTGTGGTTCTGAGGATCACGCCGGCGATCGTAGAAAATCACGTTGACGGACCCGTCGGTGGGATCGACGGCAAGCCACTGAAAAAATTGCTCGGCGCCATTGTGGACGGAATCGTTATTGACCCGCACCGGAGCTGTCCAATGTTTGCCCCGGTCGTTGGAACTGGAGAGAAAAACGTCGATGTCGCCGTTGCGGTAGTCGCTCCAGGTTACGTACAAGCGGTTACTCTTCGGATCAATCGCAATTTGAGGGAATCCGTTGGCGCGCTCCAGCGTGTCGATCGCGAACATGATGGGCGCCGTATGGATGACCGCGCGCGCGTGAGAAAAGCTTTTGCCGCCATCTCGCGAAGTTGTCATCATGATGTCGTCACCCTGACTCCAGATGGCATAGAGCGTGCCGTCTGGCGCGACCGCCCCGTCAAATCCTTCGGCAGCGCCGTTATCATCGCGAGGCAATCCGGGATGAGCGTCGATTTCGATCGGCGGCGACCAGGTTTTACCGTCGTCGGTCGACCGGGAAATCACCATCTGCGAATTAGTCAGGCGCCAGCGCGTCCATCCGATGTAGAGATTGCCGGAAAATTTGCTGTTGCTGGTGTCAGCGACGATATACGGCTTGTCTTCAAAAGGAACGCCCGGAGCCGTCGGCTGCTCCGCAACCGGGATGTCTGCGGCTTCCCAGGTCCTGCCCCCATCGAGAGACCGGCGCACGAAGATGCCATTGCGAGTTGCGCCATGTGCCCAGTAATTGAATGTTCCCAACTTGTCGAATGCAATGTAGCAAACGAATGCGTGACCATGGTTGTCGAAAACGGTCGAAACATCACCGGAGACTCTGTAATTCTTGGGAGCGACTCCTTCTGCCGCATGCCAAGTATGCCCAGCATCTTCGGAGTACGATGCGTGAACGTTGTCTTGAAAAACTGCAACCACCTGTTTCGGATCGGACGCGTTCACCGCAACCGACGGCTCGGTGAATGGTCCCGGCTCTGGAGTCAGGGCGAAAACCTCGGACTGAGGTGCTTTCGGCAAGTCCTGTCCGCAAAGCGGAAGCGACACGAATCCAAAAAGGGCGACAGCGGTCGCTAACATTACAGCTTTGAATGATTGCATATCATTTCCTCTGGAGAGTTGATACGAAGAGAGCAAGCATGTTCAGCTTGCGCAAAGGGCAGCGCCTCCGGCAATACCCGCATCCGCTCCGTAGTGAGCCATCAACAGCGGGATCTCATTGGCTTTTGGATTCACACACCATTTGGGAAGATGCTGTTTGATGCCTTCGAAGAATGGCCGAAGCACGGCGGCGACGCCTCCGCCGATGACAATCACATCGGGATCGAATAGGTCAACGATGTTGCCGAGCCAGGCAGTCAGAAAATCGGCTGTCTCTGTGAGAACTTCGCCAGCGGTGAGATCTCCGGTGGCGTACGCTTGCGCTACCTTCTCAGTCGTGACGGAACCGAGATCGCCGTTGGCAAGATCGAGGATCTCGGAGTGTCGCGAAGGATCTGCGGCCAGTTTCGCGCGTGCTCGTTTCGCAATCGCCGGTCCTGCCGCGAGAATCTCAATGCATCCGCGCTTGCCACAGCCACAGAGCGGTCCCTGATAATCGATGCTCACGTGGCCGCCTTCACCGGCTGATCCGGTGCTGCCGTGATAAATGGACCCATCCAGGACGATACCCGTCCCAATCCCGGTGCCGATGGTTGCGTAAAAGACATACTTGTAGCCACGAGCTGCGCCCCAGCGCGTCTCGGCGAGCGCCGCAGCATTGGCGTCGTTGTCGACTTTTACCGGCACGCGGTATTTCGCATCGACTCTCGCCGCGAGAGGAAAGTTCCGCCAGCAGGGAACGTTCGGCGGATTGAGGACAACCCCGCTGTGCGGATCGAGGGGACCCGGCGCGCAGATTCCGATTCCCTGGACTTTCCGCGCCGCGTCGGTCTCGATCATGGAACGAATCGCATGGTCGACCGCGTCAAAGCCGGCTTCTCCCGTCCCGTTCGCCACCATCGGAGATCGAGATTGCGCCAGAATCTTGCCCTCATTGTCTACCACTCCGACGGCAATCTTGGTTCCCCCGATATCGACTCCAAGGTAAGGTCCCAGAACCTGCCTTGGTTCATTGTTGTGCCCATACTGCCGCCCGTTCGGAGAACTTAATTTTCACGGTCTTGATCTCATAGGGCTTCGTCGCAACCTTCAGCTCGGAGTTATTGAGGGCAGCGTTGCCTGTCGGCCTCTCCATCAGATCGGTTTCGGACGCGGACTGTGCGCCAGCAGGAAGTTGGAAAACGGCGTCTCCTGTCTTGCCAGCCCACTCATAGAAACGCAGGATCAGCGAGTTTTCGTCTTCCGCTTTCTTCACTGCGGTCACGATCACGTTGTCGGACTTCGCTTGCAAAAACGAATGCTCCGGAGGCAGGGTTCCCTGGTGATTGCCAACCGCAAGCGGGATCAGCTTGTAATTCAATTCGTATCCCTGCCGGATCGTCAGCGCATCTTTCCATCCGCCTCCATGCGGGTAGACGGAATAGGTGAACTCATGATGACCTTCATCGGCATGCGGATCGGGGTATTCGGGAGAGCGTAATAGCGACAGTCGCAGAACGTTGCCTTTGGCGTCATATCCGTATTTTGAATCATTAAGCAGGCTGAGCCCGTGCTTTGCATCGGACAGGTCGGCCCAGCGCTGGGCTGGAACTTCGAATTGAGCCTGCTCTGCGGGCGTGTTACGAGTGGTGGGACGCTCTACGGATCCGAAAGGAATTTCGTAGGTCGCCTGATCGCTGTGAGCGCTGACCGGAAATGCGACCTTCAGCAGGATGTGCTTTTCATGCCACTCAGTCTGCATCTTCACATCAACGCGAGGAACGCCAGCGTAGAGGGTGATATCGCGAATAAAAGTTGAATTCTGGAAGTGATTCTTGACTCGGATTACTGCCCGCAGCGGGCCGGACTCGACGAGTTTCACCTCGTCCGCTTTATCGAGATCCCAGTGCTGCTTCTCGAAGTCCGCGTCAATATTCCACGCGTCCCACTGCTTGGGTTTATCGACGAAGGTCTGCAAAAGATTTCCGCAAATCGCGTTCTTCGGTCCCCCAGTATCGGTTTCCGCAGGGGCGAGAGACTCCGTGCCGCTGCGCTTATCGAAGAGGCTGGTCATGCATCCTGTTTGCGGGTCGACTTTCACGCGAATGAATTCGTTTTCCAGCGTATCGCCGGAAGCCTTTAAAAGCGAATGCACCGAGCGGTGCGCTGGCCGCGACCCGAACGAAATATGTCCGATAGCCGAGAGAAGGCGTGCTCGCAAGTAGTAGAAAGCGAGCACGGTGCGTGTCCGCGTCCATGGCGAGCAATTGCGATTCAGCCTTCCTTCCGCTCGAATCGACGACCTCGATCTGCTTCGCGGGAGCGGGCAATTGCGCCTCAAGCTCGGTAACGCCGATTCGCGACCAGGAAAGGGAGTTGAATAGTATCAGCGGTGTGCCTTCGCTGCTTGTGTTGATGTGAGCAGCGATTTCTTTCAGCGAGGATCGAGTAATATCGTTCGCGGCCCGGTCGACGTTTTCCAGATTCCGCTTGGCATCGAGATAATTCACCGCGATTCCTGATCCCGGCATGATGTCGTGAAAATGGTCGAAGAGAAGATTCTTCCAGATCTGCTCCATGTTGTCCGGATAGGGCTTGCCGTATAACGAGGCAAGGGATGCAAACTTCTCGGCATTCAATACGTTTTCTTCGGACCGCCGAATCCTGCGTTTCGTCTCCGCCTGTGTAGTGAAGACCCCACGGTGATATTGGAAATAGAGTTCGCCATTCCATGTTGGGACTTGCATCGTGGGCATCTTCTTTTCGAGGTCGTTGAAAAAATCACGCGCAAAGCTGAATTGCAGCTTGGGGTAAACGGTTTCAGGAGCTCTGAGCTGGTCCGCGTGATCGAGCATGACGCGGGTTGGTCCACCCCCGTGATCGCCGACGCCATACAGATGCATCATCTCGGGGCTGTCGGTAAGTCTGCTCCCGTAGATAGACGGCATCCAAATCGAGAGATCAGTGGCGAGCGGCTCCGCGTCGATTCCTCCCGCATAGTCGTGCGGAAAGTAAGTAAGCAGGCGGCTGCCATCCGGTGCCTGCCACCAGAAAAGTTTGTAGGGGAATGTCGTGAATTCGTGCGCCCATAAAAGCTTCTGGGTCACAAAGTAGCCTATGCCCGATTTTGCGTAAATCTGTGGCAGCTGCCAGTTATATCCGAAGGAATCGGGATTCCAGCCGATCTTCACATCGACACCAAAATTCTTCTGGAAATAACGCTTGCCGACCAGAATCTGCCGCACCAGGGACTCACCGTCCGGCATGTTTAGATCCGGTTCCACCCACATGCCGCCAATAATTTCCCATCGGCCTTCCTTCACGCGCTGCTCGATTTGGCTGAAAAGATCGGGATATTTCTCCTGCATCCATTCGTAAGCGCGCGCCGACGACATGGTGAACTTGAAATCGGGATACTCGCGCATGAGGTCGAGCACGCTTTGAAACGTGTTGCGCACGACTTCCACGGTTTCGGTCCAGGGCCAGAGCCATGCCATGTCGATATGTGAGTTTCCGACCAGACGAATCGTGAATTGCTGCAGCCATGGCTTCAGCACTTCGAGCTTGGTTTGAGCTGTCCTGAGAGATGCGTCAAAGCCCGCCTGATCGTTTTTGTCGAGCGGGGCAAAATCGATCGCCGCTGCTGCGGCCTCCAACTGTTTCTCTCGCTCAGCCTTGCCTTCTTCATAAGCCGAGATGATCGGACGCGCGGCCAATAACTGCAAACGAAGCAAGGCAGGACTGGGTCGCGACTTAGGCGGCTCAATCGTGATCTCACTCTGCGCGAAATTTGCGTTTGTCGTGTCTTCGGCAACGACACGGGCCGCTATCAGAAATTTCTGGCCAGGTTGAGCATTTTCGGTGAGCAGCACCGGAAGTATGTTGTCATCGTCTCCGCGGTACAGAACGGAGCCGTTCGAAAATACGGTGATCATCAACTTGTCAGGGCTGGTAAATCTTAAGTTGAGATCCACGCGCGATCCTTGGGTCGCATATCCGTTGATCTTGTCGGGAATCTGGATCCAGCGACGAAAGACTCGTGTCCCCGTCCAGTGCTCGGGATTATCAGCCTGTCCGTTTGGAGTGTTCTTCACGGTGAAAGAGCCCCAATCCGCATCGCTCACCGCCGGATCTTCAGGATGCGGAATGTCGGCGTGAAAGCGCCAATCTGGTTCGGCCTCATGCGTCAGTGTGTCCAGCCGATCTAACGTTTGTTTGTACGAATTGCTTGGCGTGGTCTGAGCAAAGGAAACGCTACAAAAGAGGAGGGCGAATATCAGGGAAGACGAAACATGCTTCATAGATAAGGACGAACCTTTCTCAAGAGCCTTCGACAGCTGGGTTGATTTTTGGCAACCAGAGATTATCGCTCAACATTTGTTTCCGAGTCTAAGTTGCTGATTCTACGTAGTGGTCTCCGGGGAGTATGCGCACCTTGCAAAAAATCTGATCCTTTTCATGCAAAGTTTGAATCCAAAGCTTACGACAGATTGTTGACGGGCAAGGTATGGCCCGATAGAATCTAGCCTCGAATGTCAGATAGCTCCAATCTTCGCGCGACGTGCTGCTGCACCTGTTGTTGTTGTGCATGCGTGTGCTCTGGCGCGGGGAGGCTGCTGACCTAAGAGTTTTTTCTTAAGATAGGCACTCATCAACCCATCGCCAGACGATTCTGGCGGTGGGTTTTTTATTTGCGCGAGAAATCACAATGACCAGTTCAATACAAGTCAAAGAGACCAAGGCCCAGCGAGCCGAGCGCCTGAAACGCGCGAAGAATCCCTGGGACGGCCTGGATGAGATCCGCCGCTTCGCTCGCGAGGGGTTCGATTCGATTCCTCCCGAATGGATCGGAACCTACTTTCGCTGGTGGGGCGTTTACACGCAGGGAGACGGCGCCGGAGTCACCGGTGGCAAGAACGGCGAAGGCCGTGCCTTGCAGCGATTCATGGTTCGGATTCGAATTCCAAACGGAATTCTCACCTCCCGCCAATTGCGTGCCATTGCAGATCTCACACATCGTTATGCCAACGGAATCGCCGACCTCACCGTTCGTCAGAATATCCAACTCCATTGGGTGACGATCGAATCCTTGCCGAGAGTCCTGGAAGGTCTATGGCAAGTTGGCCTGAACACCACGGGAGCCTGCGGAGATGTAGCGCGCAACGTCACCGGATGCCCGCTCGCTGGCGTAGATGCCGATGAAATTGTCGATGCCTCTCCGCTAGCGTTCGAGATTTCACGGCTACTCGCAGGCAATGCGGATTTCTACAATCTGCCCAGGAAATTTAAAATTTCAATCGCGGGCTGCCATTCCTGGTGCTCCTATCCCGAGATCAACGACATCGGTCTGACTGCGATCACCCGAACCATCAATGGCAAGCCGGAAGTCGGGTTCTCACTGCGCGTCGCGGGTGGCTTGTCGACCGAGCCCTATCTCGGCGCCCGCTTGAATGCGTTTGTCCGTTGGAATCAGGTTATCCCAGTCGTAAAAGGGATTGCCGAACTGTTCCGCGACTCAGACGTCTTGCGAGAACATCGGGAACGTGCCCGCCTTAAGTTCCTTTTTCTCAAACATGGATGGACCGCCGAGCGTTTTCTTAGCGAAGTTGCAGGATCGAATTGGATTTCAACTGGATCCGGCTGCGGAAGAGCACGCGCCCAACGATGTCTACCGGGATCACGTTGGTATTCATCCGCAGAAGCAACCCGGCCTTTCCTATGTTGGAGCTGTCGTCCTCCGTGGACGGCTCACCGCCGACCAGATGCACGCAGCGGCGAATCTCGCCGAACGCTTTGCCGATGGAGAGCTTCGCGCCACGGGCATGCAGAATTTGCTGGTCGTCAACGTCCCCGCCATCAACGCCGACGAACTCGGGAAAGAGTTGGATGCGATTGGCTTTCCCGTCAATGGCTCTCCATTCGCGCGAGGAACTGTCGCCTGCAGCGGGACCGAGTTTTGCAAGCTTGCCATCACGGAGACCAAGAGCTTTTCGCGGTGGCTCGTCGAGGAACTGGAAGAACGTTTGCCTGGATTCGACCAGCACCTGAAGTTGCACGTCACGGGATGCCCTAACAGCTGCGGCCAGCATTGGATTGCCGATGTCGGCATCGAGGGAAAAAAGATCAAAGTCGATGATCGCTTGCTCGACGCTTACTACTTCTGCGTAGGAGGGGCGCTCGGACTGCATCAGTCGACGGCCCATCCCGTCGGATACCGCTGCCTCGCAACCGATGTACCAGAGGCACTGGAACGGCTGCTCTCGCGCTATCTCGAAGATCGTGAGGCGGGTGAAAATCTACGACGCTTCTTTGCGCGCCACAGCGACGATCAGTTGAGACACTTTCTTGCCGGCGACATGGTTCCGGCGGTTGCGCGCGATTTACCGAGTGCACACACTCTCACACAACTCGCAGGAGGTGCAGGTGACTAGCCTTCTTCCTATGTTTATGAAACTCAGCGGCCGGAATTGCCTGGTTGTGGGCGCGGGCAAGGTTGGCGAGCCGAAGGTCGCCGGACTGCTCGAAACCGGCGCCAATATTCACGTGATCGCACCGGAAGCCACTCCGACGGTGCGCGAGTGGGCGCGTCTCGGAAAAATCGACCTCAGCCTCCGTTTGTTTACTGACGAAGATTTGGATGGAGTTTTCCTCGTCGTTGTCGCAACTGCCTCACGCGCGCTTAACGAGCGGATCTATCACGAGGCTCAGAAACGCGGAGTGCTCTGCAACGTAGTGGATGTGCCCGATCTTTGCGACTTCTTCTACCCCTCCGTGGTACGAAGAGGAGATTTGCAGATCGCGATCTCAACAGCTGGGCAGAGTCCCTCGCTCGCTCAGAAAATCCGACAGCAACTCGAAAAACAGTTTGGCCCTGGATACGAATCGTGGGTGGCAGAACTCGGCGCAACCAGAAAACTCATCCTGGCCAGCGATCTCGACAAGGACCGCAAGCTCGAGTTGTTGCACTCACTAGCCAGCAGGGGAGCGGTCGAAGCAGCACTGGCCGAAGAATTCGAGCTCGTTGCGAAAGGGGAAGGCGCATGAGCGGCAAAGTCTATCTGGTGGGCGCAGGGCCGGGAGATCCCGATTTGCTGACGCTGAAAGCCGCACGTCTTCTACAGGCGGCCGATGCCGTTCTGTATGACGATCTCGTCGCGCCGGAAATTCTACGCTACGTCCGACCCACGGCGCAGTTTCACAACGTAGGGAAGCGCTGCGGCCACAAGAGGATTCAGCAGGAAGAAATCAATTTCCTGATGATTGCGATGGCCGACTCTGGACTACAAGTCGTTCGCCTTAAGTCTGGTGATCCTATGATTTTTGGCCGCGCGGGCGAAGAGATTGAGGCCTTGCGCAAGGCCGAAGTTCCGTATGAGATCGTGCCTGGGGTTACGTCAGCGTTGGGTGCAGCGGCTTCCGCAGAGATTCCGCTGACTCACCGGCGATTGTCCTCAGCGGTGGTCTTTATCACAGCGCATCAGGCTAGCGGCAGCGAAGCGGCGAACTGGGCAAAGCTGGCTGGGAGCGGTGCGACGCTCGTGATCTACATGCCCGGTCAGAATCATGCCAGGATCTGGGCAAGTCTGCGGGATGCCGGACTCGCCGGCGACACTCCGTGCGCCATCATTTCGCGGGCAACAACCAAACAGCAAACGGTGTACCGGACAACGGTCAGCGCTTTATCCGACGCGCCAGAGCTTGCGCCGCCGACGCTTCTGGTTGTCGGCGAAGTTGTACGGCTGTCCAACGCTGCAATCTCGGAGTTTGTACAGCCGGCCTCAGACGACGCTTCATTTTCATCCTCCTTGTTCGCAGATTCTCATTCTCAGCCAAACGTAATTGTGCAGGAGCCGGTCGCATGAAAGATCCGAAACACACTTCTCTTCAGCATCTGAAGGATTTTCAGGGTGAAGAGCTCTATCGCGCAGCGGAGAGTTGGACGCCGCAGCGGACGCTGGCTTGGGCGTTTGAGACCTTCGGAAATACGGTCGCCATTTCTTCAGCATTCGGAGCCGAAGGGATGGTCATTATCGACATGGCATCGCGCGTGCGCCCAGATTTCCGGCTCTTTACCGTCGATACCGAGTTTCTGTTTCCTGAGACCTACAAGCTGATGGATAAGATTGAAGAGCGCTACGGGACCACAATCGAAAGAGTTTATTCGCTTCTCTCACCCGAGGAGCAGGAGCGGACCCAAGGCGTAGCGTTATGGGGCCGCGATCCCGATCTCTGCTGCCAGTTGCGGAAGGTCGAACCGCTGCGCAGGAAACTCGGCGACTTGAAGGCGTGGATCACCAGCATCCGTCGGGATCAAACCTCAGTGCGCTCGGTTGCGCGAAGAGTGGAGTGGGATGCGAAGTTCAATCTAGTCAAGATCAATCCGATCGTCGACTGGACCTCAAAGCAGGTCTGGCGCTACATCCACGATCACGATGTGCCTTACAACGAATTGCACAACCAGGATTATCCCAGCATCGGTTGCACGCATTGCACGCGCGCCATCCGTCCGGGAGAAGATCCGCGGGCCGGCAGATGGCCGGGCTTCGCCAAAACCGAATGCGGACTGCACATTATCGAGCCGGCTCCTGCGATGCCAGGGTTGTCGGTCGCAGAAAGCGCCGATTGCGGAGTCTGAAACACCTTAACCTGCCTGACAGAAAGCCGTAGAGGTCACTCCCCAATCTCGAACGGCTTCCGCCCTCGGGAAAAACACACGGTGCAATCGCTGCACGGACTCCTCCACCTTCGATTCCTCGACCAAGAAGGAAATCGATCGGTCTGATGCGCCCTGACAAAGAACCCGCACGTCCAGATCAGAAACAGTTGCGAAAACGCGTCCGGCAACCGCTGGATCGCGGCGAATGTTCTCTCCAACGAGGCAGACCAACGCACGGTGGTTCTCCCAACGTACATCGGCTTGGTCGCGAAGCTGCGCCGCAATATTCGGAAGCGCAGAGCTGGAACTTACCAGCAGCGAGATACGACCCAGCGATGCTCCCACTACGTCGATTGGACAAGAATGTTCATCGAATGCCGCAAACACTTTTCCGAGTTTGGACGCATCGATTCCGTGCGGTGATGAGATCTCAACCGCAGCCACATTGCGTTTTGCCGTAATCGCGCTGACTCGGTGCGAGGTTACCGCCCTCGCCACGATGACCGTGCCTTCGCCCTCCGGACGTCGCGAATTCAGGACATGCACCGGAATGTTCTCGCGAATTGCCGGTACGAGCGTCGCCGGATGCAAGACCTTCGCTCCAAAGTGCGCCAACTCTGCCGCTTCGTCGAAACTCATCTTCCGGATGACGCGCGCCTCGGAGCAGAGCTTCGGATCCGTCGTCATGACGCCGTCGACGTCCGTCCATATCTCGATCCGCGATGCGCCCAGCGCCGCTCCCACGATGGCAGCGCTGAAATCCGATCCGCCACGTCCCAGCGTCGTTGGAACGCCTTCACTGCTGGATGCGATAAAACCACCCAGAACCGGCACTCTCCCGGCTTGCAAGAGTGGTCCAAGGGTATCCTGGAGCCGTTGATTGGTAATCTCCCACACGGGACTTGCTTGTCCGTGGCGCGCGTCAGTCACAATGCACGATCGTGCATCCACGTGCGCAGCGTGCAGCCCTGCTTCGCGCAGCGCCGCGTTTACGAGCTGGCTGGAGAAGCACTCACCGAATCCGAGCAACTGATCCTGAGCTTTGGCATCCAGCTCGCGCGAGTTTTCGGCACGCTGGAGTAGCGCTTCCAGCATCTGGAACTCGGCGCGCAGGCCGCGATCAAGGTCGGCATACGCCTTATCCGTCGCCAGTGCGTCCGCAAGTTCTTCGTGCCGGACATAGATGTTGCGGACAGTAGCAAGCGCAGATCCCAGATGGCCAGCCGCTGCCGCTTTTCCAGCTTCGAGTAGTTGATCCGTGACCCGCGCTAGGGCGCTGACGACGACAACCGGCTGGATATCGTCCTGCCTTTGCACGATGGCGATCAGGCGCTTGATCGCCGCCGCGTCCTCGACCGAAGTACCACCGAACTTCATCACCACTACCTGATCATCTTGTTCGAATCGGCTGGATTGCTGGGCTTCGCTCGTCTTATCGCTGCTCATCGGTGTCGCTCCATTGCTGAGAATTTGCTGGGCCAAAGAAAAACCCACCGCCAGATCGCTTCTGGCGGTGGGTTCGGGTGAGTCTCTTAAGATTGCTTTACTTCATCCGTTCCCTTCCTCCAGAAGACACGTAATTCGTGTCGACATGCCTGTGCCTGTCGATGTAATTCGCTTCGCCTTCTGGATGGAGGTACTCATGAATGAATCCAAGAAAAGCATACTCGGCGGCCGTGGCGCCGCAAAATTAATAATAGTGATGGGATGTATCGAAATTTCGGCTTAACGCTATGAGTCAGCCTTTTTCATGTTCGTCGCAAACTGCCGGAGAAGTCCCACAAAAGCCGTCGAAGCCACGGACAGCGTCCGATCGCGGCGGTAGGCAAGCCCAAGCTCGCGATAGAGTTCCGCGTCCTCCAGGTCAATCAGCTTCACTCGCCCCGAATCCACTTCGTCGCGGGCAAAAGAGGCGCTAATCAGCGAGACGCCCAGGTCGGCCGCCACGAAGCTCTTGATCATACCGATGCTGGGAAGTTCCATTCTTACTTGGATTTCTGCGCCGTATGGCCGGAACAGCTTGTCGAGCAACCTTCGCGTGTGGCCGGTTTTTGGAAACAGCAACGGATGTTTGGCGATCTCGCTGACCGGCACTACCTTGAACTTGGCCAGGGGATTCTTCGGGCTGACCATCAGCATCAGCTTATCCCGGAAAATCGGCTGGATCTTCAGGCTAGGAGACTGGATCGGCAGCGTCAGAATGCCGACTTCCACGGCTCCATTTTCCAGCTTCTCGACGATTTTGTAGCTGAAATTGCGATAGATGCTGATCTGTACGGGGGGATATCGCCGGCAGTACTCGGCGAAGACCTCAGGCAAAACGTACAGACAAGTTGCTTCGTTGGCGCCGACGCGCAGGGTTCCCCGCGGAGTACCGCTGTGATCGGCCACCGCCGTCAGCGATTCGTCGCGCAGATTCTTCAGCCGTTCCGCGTATTCATAGAAAATCTGCCCGGCTGGAGTCAGCTTGACCGTCTTCCCGGAGCGGTCGAGCAGGCGGTCTCCGTACTCCTGTTCCAGTTGACGAATCTGGGCGCTGACCGCAGACTGCGATCGAAAAACCTTCTCGCCCGCACGCGAGAAACTGCCTTGACGGGCAACTTCCAAAAACGTGATGAGCTGATCAAAGTCCATGGGATTGAACGAGATTATAGCGAACTCCTCATCAATCTCTTGTTAATTACGCGATTTCCTTGGCACTGCGGCCGCCCTGATTTTTGCATGGATTGCATCGAAATTCTGCATTGTACTTGCTGTCTCTGAGGCGCTATTAACTTAAGAGATCGCGTTTTCTCCCTCACAGGACGAGTGTGCCATCGACCATGAGTCAATCGGTATACCCGGACGTCGACAGCTTGAGAAATCTCAACGGAGTCCATGATGACGCCTCTGAATCCGAATGGTCTGCCGCCTGCGCAAGGTCTTTATAATCCTGCGCACGAGCACGACGCATGCGGGATCGGGTTCGTGGCCAGTATCGCCGGCGAAAAGAGTCACGGCATTATTGAGAAGGGAATCCAGGTTCTTCTCAACCTTGCGCACCGTGGAGCGTGCGGATGCGACCCGGAAACCGGTGACGGCGCCGGAGTCCTGATTCAGATTCCACACAAGTTTTTTGCGCGTGAATGCGAAAAACTCGGATTCACCCTGCCGAAGCCAGGCGCCTACGCCGTCGGAATGACTTTCCTGCCGGTAGAGAAGCACGAGCGCCTGCAGTCCGAAGGAATTCTCGAACGGATCATTAAAGAAGAGGGTTTGACCCTTCTGGGCTGGCGCGATACGCCAGTCTATGCCTCGGCCATTGGACGAGTGGCCCGCGCCTCGCAGCCTTACATTCAACAGGTCTTTGTTCGCTGCCCGACAGGCCTGGATGAAGATGCCTTCGAGCGCAAGCTTTACGTCGTCCGTAAGCGCGCGGAAAACGAAGTGCGCGAGTCCGGCGTCGAGAATGCCGAGATGTTTTATATCCCGTCGTTCTCCTGCCGAACGATCGTTTACAAAGGCTTGCTGCTCGCACATCAGATTGCGAATTTTTACCGTGAGCTCGCCGATCCAGACGTAGCCAGCGCCTTGTGCCTGGTTCATCAGCGGTTTTCCACGAATACGTTTCCCAGTTGGCAGCGTGCCCATCCCTATCGCTACATCGCGCACAACGGAGAGATCAATACCCTTCGCGGCAATGTGAACTGGATGCACGCTCGCCAGTCTCTGCTCAGTTCGCCGCTCTTCGGCGACGATCTGAAGAAGGTGCATCCGATCATTGCGCCCGATGGCAGCGATTCTGCCAACTTCGACAATGCGGTGGAGTTGCTCCTTCAGGCCGGTCGCAGTTTGCCTCACGTCATGGCGATGATGATTCCCGAGGCTTGGTCGGGAAATCCGCACATGAAGCCGGAAAAACGCGCCTTTTACGAATATCACGCCTGCATCATGGAGCCGTGGGATGGTCCGGCGGCCATCGCTTTCACAGACGGACGCGTCATCGGCGCAACTTTAGATCGCAACGGCCTTCGTCCGGGAAGATATGTCGTGACCCACGACGGTTTGGTCGTGATGGCGTCAGAAGCCGGAGTGCTGGATGTGCCCGCCGATCAGGTGAAAACAAAAGGACGTCTGCAGCCAGGCAAAATGTTCCTTGTCGACACAGTCGAGGGCCGTATCGTTTCTGACAAAGAGATCAAGCAGACGCTGGCTTCACGCCAGCCGTACGCCGAGTGGTTGCGAGAGTATCAGATAACGATCGATCACTTGCCTGAGCCTTCGCGCATGCATCATCCCGACGCCGAGACGCTTCTGCGGCGACAGCGTGCGTTCGGCTACAGCGATGAGGATTTGCGGATGATCCTCGGCCCCATCGCAATCAAGGGCGAAGAGCCAATCGGGTCAATGGGTACCGATACTCCGCTGGCATGTCTGTCCGACAAGCCGCAATCGCTTTTCAACTATTTCAAGCAGCTATTCGCGCAGGTCACAAACCCGCCGATTGATCCCATTCGCGAAGAAATGGTGATGTCGCTGATCAGCTACATCGGCAGCGAAGGGAACATCCTGGAAGAGGCGCCGGAAAATTGTCACATGCTGAAGCTGGCGCATCCGTTACTCACCAATCGCGAACTGGAAAAATTGCGCCGGGTTTCTCACCGCGATCTGCTGGCAACAACGTTGTCCACACTGTTTCGTGCCAGCGAAGGCGAAGCCGGACTGAAGCGCGCCCTCGACGAGTTGTGTCAACGCGCCTCGTTGGCGGTGCGCGCCGGATATTCTCTGCTGATTCTCTCCGATCGCGGCGTCGACAAGGATTACGCTCCGATTCCGTGCCTGTTAGCGCTAGCTGCCGTGCACAATCTGCTTGTCCGCGAAGAGACACGCACCCAGGTCGCGCTCATTACGGAGTCCGGGGAACCCCGCGAGGTCATGCATTTCGCACTGCTAAGCGGCTATGGAGCGAGTGCAATCAATCCCTATCTCGCGATCGAGAGCGTTGAGAATCTTGCGTGGCGTGGCGAATTCGGTGACAACATCACGCCTCGACATTGCGGTCGAACACTTTCTCAAGGCGATCAAGAAGGGATTACTGAAGACGTTCTCGAAGATGGGGATATCAACCCTGCAGAGCTATCAAGGAGCGCAGGTCTTCGAGGCGATCGGTCTCAATAAAGAACTGGTTGATACGTACTTCACCGGGACCAGTTCGCAGTCTGGAGGGAGTTGGACTTTCCGTTCTCGCTGCCGAGGCGCAGGTCAAACACGAATACGCATTCCGTCCGCTGATGGAGTTTGAGACGGAGCTTTCGGTCGGAGGCGCCTATCACCAGCGTGTGAACGGCGAATATCACCTGCTGAATCCGCAAACCATCAGCAAACTCCAGCACGCCGTACGCCAGGAAAGCGCGAAGAGTTTTCAGGAATACACGGAGCTCATCGATCGTCAGAGTGCGAATCTGTGCACGTTGCGTGGCTCTGATGAAGTTCAAGAAGAGCGATTCGCCTGTCCCCGATCGAGGAAGTCGAACCTGCGAAAGAGATCGTCAAACGATTCACGACGGGCGCCATGTCGTTCGGATCGATCAGTAAAGAGGCACACGAGACGCTTGCCATCGCAATGAATCGCATCGGGGGCAAATCGAACACCGGCGAGGGTGGCGAAGATGAAGAGCGCTTCCGGCCTGATCCGAATGGTGACCTGCGCCGCAGCGCCGTGAAGCAGGTGGCCTCGGCCCGTTTCGGGGTGACCGCGAACTACCTTGGTAAACGCCGACGAACTCCAGATCAAGATGGCGCAAGGCGCGAAGCCAGGGGAAGGCGGGCAACTTCCGGGGCATAAGGTGGACGAAGTCATTGCCAGGCTTCGACATTCGATCCCCGGCGTAGGACTGATTTCACCTCCGCCGCATCACGACATCTATTCGATCGAAGATCTCGCGCAACTCATCTACGACCTGAAGAACGTCAACCCACAGGCGCGCATTGCGGTGAAGTTGGTCGCGGAGGTCGGAGTGGGGACGGTCGCTGCCGGCGTCGCAAAGGCCCATGCCGACGTAGTGCTCATCAGCGGCGATTCAGGCGGCACCGGCGCTTCACCGCTGAGCTCGATCAAGCATGCTGGTATTCCTTGGGAACTCGGTCTGGCGGAGACGCAACAGGTGCTGCTGCTGAATGATCTGCGCAGCCGTATCCGCGTGCAGACGGATGGCAAACTTCAAACGGGTCGCGACGTGGTCATTGCAGCACTGCTCGGCGCAGAAGAATTCGGTTTCGCCACGACTCCGCTCATCGCCATGGGCTGCATCATGATGCGCAAGTGTCATCTCAATACCTGCTCCGTCGGCATTGCAACGCAAGACCCGGAATTGCGGAAACAATTTCAAGGGCAGCCCGAGCATGTCATCAATTTCTTTTTCTATCTCGCCGAGCAGGTTCGCCAGTATATGGCAGAGCTAGGCTTCCGGACGGTCGACGAAATGGTTGGGCGCGTTGATATGCTGGACATGGAACCGGCGGTCGCGCACTGGAAGGCACAGGGCCTCGATTTCTCGGCCATTCTCTATAATCCGCCGACACCATCGCGGGTTGCGAGACGCTGCATTCACAAGCAGGATCACGGGCTGCATGGCGCACTTGATCATCAACTCGTCGAGCACTCGCTGGACGCTTTGTTGAGCCTGAGCCCGCAGGAAATAAGTTTGCCCGTGCGTAACGTGCATCGCTCGGTCGGGACCATGCTGAGCGGTGAGGTGGCACGGCGCTACGGTTCGAGTGGCCTGCCGGACGACACGCTGAGAATCCATCTGAATGGTTCGGCCGGACAAAGCCTGGGAGCGTTTCTCGCCAAAGGAATTACCATCACGCTCGAGGGCGAAGCCAACGACTACGTCGGCAAAGGACTTTCCGGGGGCCGCATCATCGTGTATCCGCCCAAAGATTCAACCTTCGCTCCGGAAGAGAACATCATCATCGGCAATGTCGCTCTGTATGGTGCGACCAGTGGAGAGGTATTCTTCAATGGTGTAGCCGGTGAGCGCTTCGCCGTTCGCAACTCGGGCGCCACGGCTGTGGTCGAGGGCGTGGGCGATCACGGCTGTGAGTACATGACAAACGGCCTTGTCTTGGTGCTCGGATCGTGTGGAAGAAACTTCGGCGCCGGGATGAGCGGCGGAATCGCCTACGTGTTCGATGAGCGCGGAGATTTCCCTGAAAAACGCTGCAATCGGGATTCTGTCGATCTTGACCCTCTGATCGAGTCTGAGGATTTGCAACAAGTACGCGACCTAGTCGCACGTCATTTGGAATTGACCGGCAGTCCACGTGCGAAATGGATTGTCGATAACTGGAATGAAGCGGTCACACGCTTCATCAAGGTCTTCCCGCACGAATTCAAACGAGTGCTCGGTATAAGCCGAACTGAACAGGCATACGTTCCGGGTGAGCCCTTAGCTGGGGCAGTGGCAGAAGAGCAGGTGCAGCATGGGTAAAACCACGGGCTTCATGGATTACCCGCGCGAGCTTGCGCCGCGTCGGCCGGTTCTTGAGCGCGTGAATGACTGGTTCGAGATCTACCAGGACTTTCCCGAAGAGCAGCTTCGCAAGCAGGGCGCCCGTTGCATGGATTGCGGCGTACCGTTCTGTCAGACCGGATGTCCCGTGCACAACCTCATTCCCGATTGGAACGATCTTGTCTACCATGGACGATGGAAAGATGCAGTGCGGCAGCTGCACGCCACCAACAATTTTCCGGAGTTTACTGGCCGCATCTGCCCTGCGCCCTGCGAAGCGTCGTGCGTCCTGGGCATTACCCAGCCAGCCGTTACGATCAAGCAGAATGAGAAGAATATCGTCGAGCGTGGATTCCTCGAAGGCTGGATCCCGCCTGCTCCGTCGAAATTTCGAAGCGGTAAAACGGCAGCCATCGTGGGGTCTGGACCAGCGGGTTTGGCCGCGGCACAGCAACTCTGTCGCGCGGGTCATGACGTCACGGTGTACGAAAAGGCCGACCGCATTGGCGGATTGCTTCGCTATGGCATCCCCGAATTCAAGCTCGAGAAGCACATTGTCGATCGCCGGCTCGAACAGATGTCGGCCGAAGGCGTCAAGTTTGTAACCAATACGGATATCGGGCGGAGTCTCCCGGTAGAAAACTTGCGTCGGGATTTCGACGCTATCGTTCTAGCCGGAGGTTCGGAGCATCCACGCGATCTGAAGGTTCCGGGCAGGGAACTGAAGGGCATCCATTTTGCGATGGAGTTTCTGCCGCAGCAAAACAAGCGCTGCCACGGCGATGTAATCGATCCGGCAATCGAGATTCTTGCCACCGGCAAACGCGTGGTTATCATTGGTGGCGGCGACACGGGTGCGGACTGCCTCGGCACCTGCCATCGTCAAAAGCCGCTCTCGGTGCACCAGTTTGAAATTATGCCCAAGCCGCCGGACGAGCGTTCCCCACAAACGCCCTGGCCGATGTGGCCCATGCAACTTCGTGTCGAGGGCGCGCACGAAGAAGGCGGCATCCGCGACTGGAGTATCGCCACAACCAGTTTCACTGGCGATGCCAGCGGTAACGTCAAACAGTTGCACGCAGTGCGGGTCGGCGCTCCTCCGAAGTTTGAACCGATCGCGGGAACCGACTTCACAATGGATGTCGATCTGGTTCTGATTGCGATGGGGTTCCTCGGCCCGGTTCGCGGGGGAATGATCGAGCAACTAGGGGTTCAACTCGACAATCGTGGGAATGTCGCCACCGACGATAATTTCATGACGTCAATTCCCGGCGTGTTCGCGGCCGGAGACATGCGGCGCGGCCAATCGCTAGTGGTTTGGGCGATTTCTGAGGGCCGCAAGGCAGCTGCTGGTGTTGACGCCTACCTGAAACAGCTCAGCGCGCAGCCCCGAGTGGAACCGCTGCAGGCCTATCCTGGAGCTACTCAGATCGCGTAACGGTCTCGACTTCCTCGTATAGCTCTGGGAGTCGCTGTGCATCTTCGACGGAATTGCCGAAGCGCGCGGCCTCATAAACTCGCGTGAAGCGCGTGACTGGTTCGCGCCAACGCGCGTTCTCAATTCTGTTCGCGAATTCCTCCGGCGTTTCCGACTTCGGCTTCCGCATCCCATGCTTCGCGAGTACTCGCGTCATTCGCTCGTACCACATCGAAGCAGCCTGCTCAGGCGAACGTTCGGGATGAGCGCTCAGCCACGCTTGCTGCAGCAGCCGCGCAATGCGCCCCAGGTTTGCCATCAGCAAAAGCGCCAGCACAATTCCGATTCCGATGAACGTCCAACGACGCGGTGAGTTCTGAACGCGATCCTGGCTGCGCCTCGCCCACCTCAGCATGGACGCGTAGTAATGTCGTGCCCAGCCGCGCGCGCCTTCCCACATATTGCGCGAACTCGAGATGGCGGCTTTGCTCAAAACATACTGGTTCGAGGCGTCGTAGCTGACGATCCAGTCGCGCCAGAAGGATGCCATCGCGTCTACGTAGAGTGCCAGCCGATTCCATCCTTGGGGCGTTCCTATAGTTCCCGCGGGCGTCGGATCGAAGGTCTGCCATCCGTAACCGGGGAAGTAAGCTTCGACCCAGGCGTGGGCGTCTTTCGCGCGAACGACGTAGCTGCCGGTAATGTCATTGAATTCGTCGCTGCGGAACCCATTCACCACGCGAGAAGGAATTCCGATCGTTCGCAGCATCACTGCCATCGAGGATGCAAAGTACTCGCAGTGGCCTTGCTTGCGCACAAATAAAAAGTTGGCGAGGGGATCTTTGACCGCCGTTTGCGGCAACTGCAGCGTGTATCCAAACCTCGTGCGGAGATAATTTTCGATGGCGCTAGCCTGGTCGTATTCATTGCGGGCCGACTTCGTAACGTCGACGGCCAGTTTCCTGATCCGCGGATCAAGTTCGGGCAAGCGCAGATAAATCGCCGAAATGCGCTCCGGATAATTATTTCCAGCTTTGCGAAGCTCTGCGGGCTTCGGCGTCGCGATGTCCGACGTAGCCTCGTAGCGGCTAATCGCATGCTGTGAATCGAAGTCGTAGACTGCGCCTCCGGAATCACCCGCGAGCATGCGGTAGTCTCCGCGCAGGCTGCGCGCCCATGGAGCGAGGAAGAAAACATTGGTTCCGATCGGCTCCATCAATACGCGGTAATGGATGATCTTCTCCCGAGCAAGACTGGCGGCATCGTACAACTGGATTGGCACATCGTTGTGGGGCGGATCGAAGCTGGTATCCGGACGCCGAGAGAGGATGTATTCGCCTCTTCGATTCGACCAACTTTGCCCATCGAATTCCGCCAGCGACACCCCGCGCCAGCGCAGATCATAGCGGCCGATCGAATCACCCTCGATTTGTATGTGCATGACTACTGCGTTCGATTGTTGAATCTGACCGATTCGGCCTAACTGCACGTGGTCGCTGAAGCCGGAGGAGAAGTCCGTACCGAAGGTATATCCACCAAGGTATCCGGCAGAAATGCGGGGCATGACAAAGAACAGCGCCGCTCCGCCGATCAGGATCATCAACATGAGCGCGGGCGCCGTTCGCGCCAAAGCAAATACCAGGCGGCGATGCTCATCAGGGTTGCTGGAATGCCGCGCATGGATGGTAGCGGCCATCCCGGACCGCCGCATTTCCATCAGCAGAAATGCCGCCACTGCCATGAGCATGAATGCGGCGAACGAAAACAAAAACACACTGTCAACCGTGAGAACCGCCGAGGCCAGGACCATCAAGAACGCGAGGATCGCCAACGTGATGTGGTCCCGCTCACGGCGCAGCGAAAACATGCGGATGACTACGCCGAAAAGAGCGAGATGAATCGTTGCAGGAAGGAAACTGCGCGAGAACGCGAAATAGTCAATGGCGAAGAAAATGAAGTAAGCGATGGATAGTGGCGTGGTCCATCGTTCCGAGATCACAAACGTCCGGCGCGTGGCGAGCAGATATCCCCGGACAGCCAATGCGCTTCCCACGAGGATGATCGCCGGCAGGTCGACGCCGCCAGTTCCGGCAAGTGTCCCAAAACCTGTTACGACAAGCAGATATAGAGCAATTTCAAAGTATTGATCGATGGCCCGTTGCAGGGGGATTGCGCCGGATTGTCTGGACTCATCAGCCATCAAAGAAGCGAAGCGGAAGGTTTCAACAGACTCTGATTATTGTTCGACATTGCCGCAAAGAATGGAAGGGCGAGCGAGGAAATTCTTGCACCGAAAGTCACGTCGCAGGCTTGAGCGTTTTTATTTTGCGGGCAGAATGGGATTAGCCTTCTTGAAGCCTCGATCTTCATTCCCATTTTGGAACGTGACGAGAGCGGGGTATATACCCCCCCTCCCCCCGCTTCTTCAGAATCATTGGCTTAGCGGGAAATCTCAATTTAATCCATAGCATTCAAGCGGTTAGGGGTAAAATCTTGAGCCGCTGCGACTTAGTTAGGTCCGGCTGATCATTGCTTATACCGCGCTTACACCGCCCGCTGTGGCTATGATCCGCTCTTTTGATTTTGGGCACAAGGTCAGATGTCACAGGAGGCTGTGGATTTCTCCTGAGCGCTGGTGTTGAACGAACCAGGGAAGGTCGGCGAAGTTGCCGAGCCCCAGGTTTGAGTGCGATGGCCCGAAGGGAAGAAGAAAAAATGGAAGGGGGAATCCATGATGCAATTCCCACCTTCCATAATTTGCTCCGGTGTCGCGAGAGTCAGATCGAAGATCTGCACGCGATCCGGAATGAGTGATTACTTACCGGCTCCGTTGGTCGAAAATGCGAAGGAACCAGTCGAACTGGTCTGCAGGCTACCGGCTGGCGTCAGAGTTGTGCCGCTGACCGTGTAGGCTTGCACATAGTTGTTAGCGCTCGAGTCACTCCAGATCTGAGTGAGCGGGCTGCCGACGCCGGAGTTTCCGATGGTCTGGACGTTGCCGGCATAATAGGCGGCGCTGTTCACGGTTGCATTGACGTAGGTGATGGTTCCGTTCTTGAAGGTGGTGACGACGATCCCAGCCGGGTAGCCCGTGCCGAAGCCGGAGGCGCCGAGGTAGAGATTACCGTTGCCCGCCCGACCAGCCGGGCTGAACCAAGGAGTTTCCACGTTCGCCAGACCACTGTTGGGGTACGTCTGCAGTGCAGCGTTGGTGAAGCCCGAGGTGGTCAATGTAGCGGAAAGGGTCGAGGCACCGGCGAGAGTTGCATTGCCCCAAACCCAGTACTGACCGCTAGAGGTGACATCTTGAGCGGTTGGGTAGCAGCCTTCGGACGAGCAGCCGGCAATAGCATTTCCGAATACCAACTCAGGACCGACGGCGGTCAAGGCTCCGGCTGAGCTAACCGCATAAGCCTGCGCTCCACCGGCGTTGGGATAGGAAACGACGACTACTTTGCCGCCTGCAGCCGAAGTGACATCCGCGACGTTGTCCGGCTGGCTCAGCGGAGATCCAACCAGAGTCAGGGTGCAGTCTGCATTGATCTTCAGAACCGCGAGGTTGGCGCTGCCGGACCATGCTGTGACCAGGTAGTTACCGGCCTGGGTCAGACCAATACCGAGGTAGTCGCCGTTGAGGGAGCCGTTGGTGAAGTTACCAGTCTTTTTCAGGCTGGGGATCTCGAAGGAAGCGATGTCGCTGGTGGCAGCATCCGACACCCAGAAGCATTTGAAGTTCTGTGCGACAGCATTACGCGGAGCTGCGAAGTAGCCCCCGCCAAGTCCGGTCCCACCGGTGGAGACCGTTGCAATTCTCTTGACTACGCCGGCAGCGCTGACGGTATCGATGTCAGCAGTGTTGGCGGAAACGTTGTCGTTGTTGATCAAGAGGTGGCCGCTGTTCTGGGCAAAACTGACTGTGGCGAACAAAGCGACGACGGCAAAAAGCGCGATGATTTTTCTCATCAGCTGGATTCTCCTTAGTTGTTCGTAATCGTTGTGAAATTGATCTCAGTTCCTTTGGGGGCAAGACTGAATGATCAGAGATTGATTCGGGACCCCACGTCCAAAACCGCGCGCAATCCTATCGTCAAAAATTTATAAACGCAAGAGAGAAGAAGAGCGAGAGACGAAAGACCCCATCCTGCGAATCGCCCTTGGGGCGCGGTATTTCGTGTGTAGAGGGTCACATACCGGCGCCCGAAAAAGCCGGAAAACATCAGACAGATTATTGCGCAGCGCTAGAGCTGAGAGAGATGAGTAGGAGTCATGCGCAGAACGTGGAGATGGATAGTCGCAGCATGCATGGAGTGCAAATCAGGGCTTTGACGGCGGCGGCGCAGCAGGTGAGACGACCGGGGCGGGCTTCGACGATTGCCCGCTTGCTGCCTCCAGTTCCTGATTCGTATGCCAGGATCCGCCCATTTCATAGTGCATTCTGGTTTCGTCGTACTCCTCCCATATTTGATTAATTTTTCCATCCTTCAGATGAAACATCAGCATCTCGGTTGCGCGCACGGTCCTCGGATTTTCGGGAGTGGGCGTCGCCGTGCCAGCGAAAAGGCGCTCCTTGTAGGAACCCGTGAAACTGAGGCGCATGGCGACCTTATCGCCTTGCACAATCGTATCCTCGATTTTGAAGTTCAAGTCGGGCATGGATTTTCGCCACGACGTGATCACTCTCCTGAGCATCTCGTAGCTGAGCAGAACACGATTCCCCCGCGAGACCATAGCGACGGGAGGAGAAAAGAGCGACTCCATCTGATCGAAGTTGCCCGTATTCCAAAGTTCCACGTAGCGGCGGGGCATGGAATCGGGCTGTTGAGTGTCTGCGGAAGCTTGCTCTCCAGACTTCGCGCGTGGCGCAGGAGTTTGCACTTCGGGCGACGGAGGCGCAGATTGAGTCGAGGTTTGTGGGACGGCTGCAAGTAGAGTTGGAAATAGGCTGAGAAAGAGAGTTACGACGCACGATAGTTTCACGAGTTTCACGGCCAAAGGTCTCCCAGAGATTGCGCAGCGGCTTAGGATATCGCAACTTGTGCATTCAGAGTCGCAGGATTTGCTTGTTGCGACGCATGATTTTGGTTTGCGAGCCAAATGCTAGAATGTTTCAGGTCAGGTATCGGTCTTACGCGACGTACTCTCGCCAACCCCGCCAGGTCCGGAAGGAAGCAACGGTAACGGGCTCTTGCGTGTGCAGTAAGTCCCCGGTACCTGACTTATTTTTTTCCACAGCAACCTCGCGAAGTTCCTCAACTTCTGATTACCTAGTTTTACATTTTCTTTACTACTTTTTGCGCAGGAAACCTCCTTCCGGATCATCTATAGAAGTCAGATGCAGTGCAAATTCTCTCGCGCCCCGAAGGAGAAACATGAGCGCTCGCGGTTCCGCCCCACAGCTTGCTCCGCACGTCACCATTCGAGTCTCAGGAAAGTTGTTTCAAGGGCATCTAGCCTATCTCGATCAACTGGTGCAATCAGCGGCCGAGTGCCGCTTGTGGCCGCTACTGAGTCTATCGTCGCTCGAAGAGCTTGATCGGCATGCATTGTCTTACTTGATGAATGGCGAAGGCCGGGAATTCGGAATTGAGTCGTGTCCCAATTTCATCCGCGAGTGGATGGAACATGAAAGGGAACGGAAAGCGGCGTGAGGACCCGGTCCTGCCCGCTCGGGCAGAGGAGGGCAATTACAGGGGGGCCTGGCCCGTGTGAGCCACACTGTGAAACATATCGTGGTGGAACGGGCGAAATAGGCGGGATGGCAAACAGGGCGATCATCGCAAACATCTCCGTCGATACCTCACGTTATCGGGCATCGTGCGGGAAGTGTTTGCGCGGGAAGGGTAGCTACGCCCGTTTTGATCAAAGAGCCAACGCCTAAATGCGATCCATCGGGTTAGACATTCTTCGCGGAATCCTTCAAAATACTCGGTTTCCTACATTCAGGGAGCCCCACAATTGACGACACCCGTTCGTGCGAAAATCACTGCCCTTGGAACCTACGTCCCGCCGCGCGTTCTGACCAATGCCGACCTTGAGAAGATGGTGGAGACTACGGATGAATGGATCCTCGAACGGGTAGGTATTCGCGAACGCCACATTGTAGAAAAAGGAGTGGCTGCCAGCGATCTGGCGGTGGCGGCGGTGAAGAATCTGCTCGAAAGCCATCCCTTTGACCTTCAGCAGGTTGATCTCATCATTGTGGGCACTGTCACGCCCGACATGATGTATCCCTCGACCGCGTGCCTGGTGCAGCACAAACTCGGCATCGAGAACACCTGGGGCTTCGATGTGTCGGCTGGTTGTTCCGGGTTCGTCTATGCTCTAAACGCCGGCGTAAAGTTTGTCGAGTCGGGACAATACAAGAAGGTGCTGGTGATCGGATCGGATGTGAACTCGGCGATGACGGACTATACCGACCGTGCCGTTTGTATTATTTTTGGCGATGGTGCGGGAGCAGTTTTGCTCGAACCGTGCGCGGATGGAGAGGGCATAATCGACCACGTGGCGCAGGTTGAAGGAATGGGCGGTCAGTTTCTGTTTATGCCGGGCGGAGGCAGTCTAAATCCAGCTTCGCACGACACGGTCGACCAGAAGATGCACTACATCCACCAAGATGGAAAGAATGTCTTCAAGTACGCTGTGAAGAAAATGGCAGAGATGACTGAGCGGATCCTGGAGCGCAACAAGCTGGCGGGCAAAGACATCGATTGCTTTATTGCCCATCAGGCGAACCGGCGGATCATTACGGCAACGGCAGATCGGTTGGGTATGCCGATGGAAAAAGTGGTGATCAATATCGACCGGTTTGGAAACACCACTTCCGGAACTATTCCTATCGCGATGCAGACAGCGATCGAAGAAAAAAAACTGAAGAAAGGCGACATGCTGCTGATTGCTTCCGTCGGAGCGGGCTTCACCTCCGGTGCCACGCTGATGCGCTGGGCATTCTGAGTAAGGAATTGAGAATTGGTTTTCAGGTTTTGAACACAGGATTGGATTTCGGAGGCAACGTGAGTTCGTGGGATCCGACGCCGATTGTCAAAGCCTGCGGTTAGACATTCTTTCCCTAATCCTTCAAAATAAATAATCGTCCTCAGGGGTTCTCATTGAACAAACCGATCCGTGCCAAGATTAGTGCGTTAGGCACCTATGTGCCTCCTCGCCTTCTCACCAACGCCGACCTGGAGCAGATGGTCGACACCAATAATGAATGGATCATGTCGCGGGTTGGCATTCGGGAGCGTCATATCGCCGAGAAAGGCGTTGCCACCAGCGACCTGGCAGTGCAGGCCTCGAAAAAGGCATTGGCCCAGCGTGGACTCGATGCCAGCCAAATTGAAGCAATCATCGTAGGCACGGTAACGCCTGACATGTTCTTTCCCTCGACCGCGTGCGTTGTGCAAGACAAACTTGGCGCGAAGGGCGCATGGGGATTTGATCTTTCCGCTGCGTGCTCTGCTTTTCTTTACTCGATACAGGTCGGAGCTCAGTTTATTGCTAGCGGCGCGCACCAACGAGTATTGGCGATCGGGTCAGACGTTATGTCGTCCATCATCGACTACACGGATCGGGCGACCTGCGTAATTTTTGGCGACGGAGCAGGGGCGGCGATCCTGGAACCTGCGACCGACGACTCCGAAGGCATGATCGACTTTATCCATGAAGTGGACGGCTCTGGCGGGCAGTTTCTCTATATGCCTGGAGGGGGAAGTCTTCATCCGTCGAGTAAAGAGACGCTCGAAAAGAAAATGCACTACGTCCACCAGGATGGACAGCAAGTCTTCAAATTCGCAGTGCGCAAGCAGACCGAACTCTGCCTAAGATTGCTCGAGCGAAACGGACTGAAGGGTTCCGACATCGACGTTTTTGTTCCTCATCAGGCCAACCTTCGTATCATCAACGCAACTGCCGAGAGGCTGGGGTTGCGCCCGAATAGCGTGGTCGTGAACATCGATCGCTATGGGAATACCACGGCCGGGACGATCCCTTTGGCGATGAACACCGCCATTGAGGAAGGCAAGCTCAAGAAGGGAAGCCTGGTGCTTGTGGCTTCGGTAGGAGCGGGCTTCACGGTGGGAGCGGCCTTGATGCGATGGGCGTTCTAGAACGGGTCGTTGGAGGATTATTTTCCGGCTAAGCTAAGGATTTCCCATGAGTTGCGCCGAGCCTTCGACGTGTGTCCCGCCATGACGTTCGTAACTACCTTTCGTGCATATTCAATAGCATAGCGGCATCCTGGCTGCTATCTTCATCGAACGTTCGCATCAGGTAGAAGGCCGGCGAACGTGTAAGCGCATGATCCGCAACATCTCTTTCTGTCTTCTAATGGCGTTCGGTTCAATCGTGCTGGCGGCTCAGCAAGCCGATCCTCGCGAGAGCAAGATCCTTGTTCTTGAGCGTTTGTGGAACGAAGCTCAGGTGAACCGTGATGCATCTGCGCTCGACGCGCTGGTTTCAAGCCGTTTTGTAAATACGGAATGGGATGGGGAAATTAGCGACAAGCAAAAGTTTCTTGCGGACATCAAAGATCCGCGTTTCAAGCCGACCGTAGCGAATATCCAAGACGTGAAGATGAACTTTTTCGGAGACGCGGCAGTCGTCACTGGCGTTTATCACACGCAAGGAACGTACCTAGGCAAGTCCTACGACCATGTCGGACGTTTTACCGATACATGGGTCCTCGATCTCGGCAAGTGGCAGTGCGTCGCAAGCCACACCAGCCTTCTGAAGAAGTAGTCGAAACCATTCCGATCCGTTTCCTGCGTGTTTTTATAGCTGCATAAATTCTTTTTATGCCGTCGCCGCGAGTCGCTACAGCGCGGGCGTGATCTAATTCCATTTTCTGATCAGATTTGCGCGCGAGATTTCAAACCCAGAATATGGAAGCCACTGCTCATCGACCGAAGTGGAAAGTCCTGCTGGCATTCGCCATTATTTATTTCGTCTGGGGCTCGACTTTCCTTGCCATTCGAGTTGGGGTGAGGGAGGTACCGCCATTTCTTCTGGCGGGAATCCGGTTCGCAGTGGCGGGAGGAGTTCTCTACGGCTGGATGCGGCTCAAAGGGACGCCGGCGCCGACGGGCGGGCAATGGCGCTCTGCGACTCTGCTTGCGGTCATGATTTTTGTTTTTGACTACGGACTGCTCTTCTGGGCCGAGCAGCGCGTGCCTTCCGGGATCGCCGCCGTCATGATGGCCACAATCCCAGTATTTATGGCGCTCTCAGAAATCCTGATCATGAAGACGCGACGGCTGACCGCTCGACTGGTTATTGCATCGGTGCTTGGAGTGAGCGGGGTGATTGTTCTGGTAAATCCGTCGGTGAATTTCAGGGATTCGGCCGTTAATCCGCTTGGTGCGATTGCGCTTCTGGTAGGCGCGGTGAGTTGGTCGGTTGCGTCCGTGATAAGCAGAAAGCTGGACCTGCCATCGGCGAAAGGCATGAGTTCTGGTGCGCAGATGTTGGCTGGAGGCGTGTTGCTGACCATAACGGCAGGGCTGCTGGGTGAGTTTCGCGGATTCCACGTCGAAGCAGTGTCGGCGAAAGCGTGGCTATGTTTGGCATATCTCATCATCGCGGGATCGATCATCGGTTTTACCGCTTACGTCTGGCTGATCCACCATGAATCGCCGACGAAGGTCGGAACGTATGCGTATGTGAACCCCGTGGTAGCAGTGCTGGTGGGGTACTTATGGGGCGGCGAAGCAATGGGCGTGCGTACCGTCGCCGGAACGGTGTTGGTGCTGGTGGGCGATCGTCGTGATCACGATGACGCCAGAGCCGAAAGTGGAGATACCTCAGGCCAGACTGAGAGAGATCCCCAATAGCAAGGTCCAAACAGGGATATATTGACATAGATATCCATAGATGTATAATAATACAAGAGAATGCTTATGAAAAAGGTTTATTCGAGGACGCCGAAACTGACGAGCGCCAGGTTCAGAGGGCAAAGAGCCTTCGTCGTCGAAGCCCTATCGCAGAGCTCGACGCCTGTTGCCTTGGAAGATCTCCTGCCTTTGGTGGACAAGAACGGCAGGTACAGCGCCCTCTTAAACACTTGGGCAATGGAAAACGGCGGGATCAAAGGTAGTATCCGCTATCACCTTAGGGCTCTGAAGGGACTGGGAATGGTAGAAGAGGCCACCAGTCTTACTCCCGCACGGACCCAACTGGTCAGTTGGGGTAACAGCCATGCGCTTCGGGTGCCCAAGGCGATGCTTGATGAATTGCAGATTCGGGAAGGCGACGAGGTCGAGATGATAGTGCAGGACGGGCAACTGACTGTAAAGCCTGTCAACACGAAGCTGACGCTGGAATCCCTGGTGGAGGGCATCACGCCCGAAAATCGCCATAAAGAGATCGATTGGGGCAAACCCGCCGGCGGCGAGGTCTGGTGACAGTGCGCTACACGCCGGAAGCAAGCCACGTTATCAAGATTGATATGGATCCTTCGATCGGACACGAACAGGGTGGCTGGCGTCCTGCGGTTGTCTTGTCTCCCGGCAAGTACAACGGCAAAACCAACTTACTTGTCGCGGTCCCTGTTACCAATCAGGTGAAAGGTTACCCGTTCGAGGTTCGGCTTCCAAATCAGATGAAAACCAGTGGAGTCGTCCTGGCAGACCAAATCAAGAACCTCGACTGGCGTGCGCGGCGTGCGAAGTTCGTTGAGATTGCTCCGAAAGAAGTTCTAGAGGCAATCCACGAACGGATAGCCCTGTTGCTGGGAATCGCTCAGTCCTAGATTTCAGTCTTACCTATGGATGCGTCATCTTCTCCGGCTTGACCAGTTGATCGAATTCTTCGCCCGTGAGATACCCCAGTTTCAACGCTGCTTCGCGCAGGCTTGAATGTTCCACGTGCGCTGTGTGCGCGATTTGCGCGGCCTTGTCATATCCGACCTTGGGAGCCAGCGCCGTCACCAGCATCAGCGAGTTCTTGACGTACCAGTCAATTTTTTCACGCTCAACCTTGATGCCATTGACCATGTATTCCACATAGCCGTGGCACGCATCGGTAATCAGCGTGACGGAATGCAGGAAGTTGTAAATGATGACCGGCTTGAAGACGTTGAGCTCGAAGTTGCCCTGCGATCCCGCAAAGCCGACGGCGGCGGTCGCACCGTGTACCTGGACGCACACCATGGTCATGGCTTCGCATTGAGTGGGATTCACTTTTCCCGGCATGATGGAGGATCCGGGCTCATTCTCAGGGATCGACAGCTCGCCCAGCCCGCAGCGCGGGCCGGAAGCCAGCCACCGAATATCGTTGGAAATCTTCATGAAGGATGCGGCCAAGGTCTCCATGGCACCCTGTGCGAACACGATCTCATCGTGAGCCGAGAGCGCGGCGAACTTATTGCCATGCGAGCGGAAGGGAAGGCCTGTTAATTCGGCTACTTTTTTCGCGGCCCGCTCGGCGAACTCAGGATGCGTGTTTAACCCTGTGCCCACTGCCGTGCCACCAATGGCAAGGTCGTAAAGACCGTCGAGGACGTGTTCCAGACGATGGATATCTCTCTCCAGCAGACTCGCCCAGCCACCGAATTCCTGGCCGACTGTCAGGGGCACGGCGTCCTGGAGGTGGGTGCGGCCGATCTTCACGATGTCATGGAATTCCTTGGCCTTCGCCGCAATGGCGTCGCGCACGCTCTTCACGGCAGGGATGAGAGCATTCTTGACGCGATCGGCGGCTGCGATATGCATCGCCGCCGGAAACGTGTCATTCGAAGACTGCGACATATTCACGTGATCGTTGGGATGGATCGGCTTTTTCGATCCCATTTCCCCGCCGGCGATCTCGATAGCGCGATTCGAGATTACCTCGTTCACGTTCATATTGGTTTGCGTGCCGCTGCCCGTCTGCCAGATCCGCAGGGGGAACTGATCATTCAACTTGCCCGCGATCACTTCGTCGGCGGCCTGCACGATCAGCTTCGCTTTGTCGGCAGGCAATTTCCCGAGATCCTGATTGACTAAGGCGCAGGCTTTCTTGAGCGTGCCAAATGCGCTGATCAGTTCCGGAGGCATGGTGTCTCGTCCGATATTGAAGTGTAGAAGGGAACGCTGCGTCTGGGCTCCCCAATAAACGTTGGAGGGGACTTCGATTTTGCCCATGCTGTCGGATTCAATGCGGGTCCGGGTGGCGGGTTCGGTGAGAGTGGACATGAGGTGCTCCTGGGAGAACGGCGTTATGAAGGCAACCCGAAATTATAGCCCCGTTACCAATGAATTCCGGCTTACCGTTTGACGTTAAACGTTGTACGTAATACAATAGAAGACGTGATCAAGTCGTTCCGTTGCTCTGAGACCGAACGTCTTCACCGTCGATTACCCAGTCGTCGGTTTCGCGCAATCGAACGTGTAGCCCGGCGAAAACTCCGCCAGATTGAAAGCGCCACAGAATTGCGCGATCTCGCGGCACCTCCGGGAAATTATTTGGAGGCGTTACGAGGCGATCGGAAAGGCGAACACAGCATTCGGATCAATGATCAATGGCGGATTTGCTTCGTGTGGCGTGGCGGGGACGCCTACGACGTGGAGATAGTGGACTATCACTAGGAAGTTGCATTAACGGTGCGACTGAAAACGTGGTCCGGAAGGACCGAGATAGGGGTAACCGCAGTGACTAAATCTCAATCTCTTCTAACACCAATTCACCCAGGCGAGATTCTGCGCGCCGATTTCATGGAGCCTCTTGGCCTCAGCATGAATCGATTGGCGCTTGATCTTCGTGTGCCGGTTACGCGCATCGCAGAGATTGTCCATGAGCGTCGTGGTATTACGCCCGACACTGCTCTGCGCCTGGCGAGATATTTCAATACCAGCGCTGGTTTCTGGATGAATCTACAAACGACATACGACCTGGAGGTCGCGGCGGACAAATTGTCGCGCACTATAGAAAAAGAAGTTCGTCCTTCCGGAGTGGGGGCGGCTGCGAGTTCGCTTTCTTGATCGGCAGCGTGTTCGGTATGGGCACCATGCTAAAATCATCGGTTTCGGGTAGCGCCTGAGCCTCCGCTACCTCGGATGATCCGCACTCCACTGCATGCCTGAATTCCTCGCTGCCGAATATATCGACACTCTCCCGAAGGCCAAGATGATGGGGCATCCGGAGATGCGCACGGATGTTCTGGTCATCGGCGCGGGACCGACAGGGCTGGCTTGCGCCATCGAGGCGCAGAAAGTCGGTCTGAAGGTCATCATCGTTGACAAGGGATGCCTGGTGAACTCGTTGTTTCACTATCCGGCCAACATGGTGTTTTTCACCACGCCGGAATTGCTGGAGATCGGCAATATACCCTTTACCACGGCGCAGCAGAAGCCGAATCGCGAAGAGGCGCTCGAGTACTACCGCAAGGTCACGGAGCACTACCAACTCGACGTACGGCAGTACGAGTGGGTTAAGACGGTCATGGGCGAAGACGGGAATTTTGTGATCACGGCGACCGATCGCGCCGGCCGTCCCCATGACTACACGACGAAAAAAGTAATTGTTTCCACCGGGTATTATGATTTGGCGAATCAGCTGAATATCCCGGGCGAGGATCTGCCGAAAGTCTCGCACTATTACGGAGAGCCGCATCCGTATTTCGACACCGATGTGCTGGTGATCGGAGGGAAGAATTCTGCGGCAATCGCTGCGCTGGATCTATGGCGCCATGGAGCCCGCGTGACGCTGGTGCACCGCGAGTCTCAGGTGCACCATCATGTGAAGTATTGGATCAAGCCCGATCTCGAAAACCGCATCAAGGCCGGTGAGATCGACGCGCACTTCAATAGCTGGGTGCAGGAGATAGGCATCGATCACGCGGTCGTCATCACGCCGCGAGGGCCGATCCGACTGAAGAACGACTTCGTTCTGGCTCTGATCGGATACCATCCCGACTACGATTTTCTGCGCAGCATGGGAATCGAACTGTCGGAGCAGCAGTGTCGTCCGGTTTGTGATCCGGTTTCGCTCGAGAGCAATGTGCGCGGGGTTTACGTGGCAGGCGTGATCGTCGCCGGATCGCGCACCAACGAGATTTTCATCGAGAACGGCCGCTTCCACGGCAAGCAGATCGCTGACGATCTCAAGCGCAAGCTGCACGTTTAGTCTGCCCGGCTATTTCAGTAGGAACTCCTCCTTTGCTACTGGCACAGGGGTCTTTATGTTGATTCCGGCGGCGCTGCTGGCATGGGTGCTTAGACGGGCTATTCCGATCCACGCCCCCAACCCAGTTGATTGGTGCGTCTGATTCGCCTAAACTCCTTTGGCCGAAGTCCGCCTCTCCCGACAATACAGCGGTTACGAAATGGAGCAAGCGAAATGGGACGCTCCGAGATTAGCGTGGCCATCAACCGCCCTGTGAAAGCTGTCTTTGACGTGTACACGCAACCGGATACCTGGAGTTGGTCCGACATCCGGACGCTCGCCTGGACGCAAGGGAAACCGTGGGAGGTTGATAGCCGAATGCAGTTTGAGCCCACTCAATCTTACGGTGCGACCGTGGATCAAGTCATCACTCATTTCGAAGCCTACCGGCGGGTCGATTTCATCAGCCATTTTGGTGGGATCACGCTGCTTACTGAGGTTCATTTCAGGGCAGTGTCGGAGAACGAGACGGAGATCTACACTCGCCTGGAGTTTGTTGGGACATTTTCACGGATGGCGGGTCTAGCCGTCGGGTCGGCGATCGAAAAGGGAGCGCGAAAATTCTACGAAGATCTGAAGAAAGAATGCGAAAAAAGAAGTCCAGCGGAAGAAAAAAGTTGAGATCGCATCGGCGCACTCGGGCTTCTTTGCCGGAGTTTAGTTCAGTCTGTCAATCTTAGCTGCCATAATGAAATCACTTTCGGTCAAGCCGTCGATTTTGTGAGTCCAGAGAGTGATCTCCACTTTACCCCAGGCCAGCAAAATATCGGGATGATGGCCTTCCTGCTCGGCAACTTCGCCGACGCGATTCACGAACGCCAGTGCCTGCCTGAAATCAGGAAAGCGAAACTCGCGCTGGAGATGGTGTTCTTGCTCAATCGTCCACATCGGGACGTTTCTATGCAGCGCATTTAATTCGGGGCCCTGCAGAGCCGGGATGCCTCCGCGGCATGGCACGCACTTCTTGTCAGCAAGTTGTTCGGTCATAAGGCTCTCCGCAAAACTTGAACTCCAATCAAGTCGATCACCACTAGCACTTATCTTAACGCCTCAATCGATCGCATCCCGGACCGGTAGACATGGGAACTTCGCAGCAGCCAGTGTGTACAATGTGAGCTTCTCTCGTCTACACGCTCAGTCACACGGAAAGGGGAACTACCTTGGTGGTTCTGGTCATTGGCGGCGCAGGATACATAGGAAGTCACACCGCGAGAGCCTTGAGACGGGCGGGTCACGACGTCATCATTTTCGACAATCTTAGTACGGGCTACGAGTTGCTGGCATCTGGGTTCGAGTTGGTAAGAGGCGATGTGCTGGATGCGGTGGAGTTGGGAAGGACACTGAAGCGAGTCGATGCCATCATGCACTTCGCCGCGCACGCGTACGTCGGCGAATCAGTCACGAATCCGCGGAAGTATTTCCGCAATAACGTAGAAGGCGGGCTTTCCTTGCTCAACACCGCTCTCGAGTCAGGAGTGAAGAAGATCATCTTCTCTTCGACGTGCGCGGTTTACGGAGAAGTCGTGAAAGTTCCGATAGAGGAGAACATCCCTCGACAGCCGGTTAACCCGTACGGCGTGTCGAAGTTGTTCTTCGAGCAGGCGCTGGAGGCGTATGACCGGGCGTATGGCTTCCGTTATGTCGCCCTGCGCTACTTCAACGCAGCCGGGGCCGACGAGAGCGGCGAAATCGGCGAGCTACATGATCCGGAGACGCATCTGATTCCCCTGGCGCTTAGCGCTGCCGCGGGAACTGGTCCTGCCCTGCAAATCTTCGGGACGGACTATCCCACATCGGATGGTACGTGTATTCGCGACTACATTCATGTCAACGATCTTGCCAGCGCACATGTGAAGGCGCTGGAACATTTGGCGGCAGGTAAGCCCAGCTTGGCGGTCAATGTGGGGACTGGCACCGGGGCTTCGGTGCGGGAGGTGCTTTCGACGGTGGAGAAAATAACCGGAAAGCCGGTGCCACACAACACTGCACCTCGGCGTCCGGGTGATCCTCCAGCTTTGGTTGCGAATCCCGCCAAGGCGGAGAGTTTACTCGGTTGGAAGGCGACTCGTGGATTGCACGAAATTGTAAATACGGCGTGGAACTGGATGCAGAAACAACCGCAAACTGCGAGGCGGTAGAAATGCATCGCCGCGAGGGCTGTGCAGCTGGCATCTGCAATTGGAGCAAGAACGGAATCTATGAAAAATGACCTTAGAGGAAAGAGCGTGGCGTTCCTCGGCGCAGGAAAGATGGGTGGAATCATACTGCAGGCTTTGCTGAAGAACGGCCTGCTTTCAGCCAAATCGACGGTCGCGACCGTGGCTCATCCAGAACGGGCCAAGGCGCTATCGGCAAAGTTGAAGGTGAAGGTGGGGACGAGCAATGTCGAAGCGGCAAAAGGCGCCGACATCATCGTCATCGCGGTCAAACCGCAAGTTGTTGAGGACGTCGTGCGCGAAATCGCCAGCTCAGTGGGACCGAGACAACTCATTATTTCCGTAGCAGCTTCTGTGCCGACGGCCATGATCGAGAAGAATTTGTCCGCTCAAGTGCCAGTGATCCGCGCGATGCCGAATACCCCGTGCATCATGGAAGCGGGGATGACCGCGATCTGCAAAGGGAAATACGCCAGCAATTCTGATGTGGCGCTGACCAGCCGAATGTTCGATGTGGTCGGACGAACCGTCGTCGTAGATGAAAAGCACATGGATGCCGTGACTGCGCTCTCGGCGAGCGGCCCGGCTTACATCTACATCATTCTTGAATCGTTGGCCGAGGCTGGAGTAAAAGTCGGGTTGCCTCGCGATATCGCGACATTGCTAGCGGCTCAGACGACGCTGGGCGCAGCCAAGGTTGTCCTCGAAACTGGAGATCATCCAGCGCTGCTCAAGGATGCTGTTACCACTCCGGCCGGCTGCACGATCGATGCCATCATGGAGCTTGAGGAAGGAAAGTTGCGCGTGACGCTTATCAAAGCAGTGGTGAAAGCGGCTCAGCGTGCGAAAGAGCTTGCCTTCAGCTAACTCGAAATCTTACTGATGTCATGAAGCTTCTGATCGTTGTTCATCACCATCTCGACCTTTGGAACGTACCCGCATGGTTCGGACAGCGTTTGGCAGCGGAATTCCCACAACTTAATATCGTTGAGCGCAATTCCTACGAGGGCGTGGAACAATATCTGCGCGACTCCGAAGTCATCTTTACACTTTCCCTGCGCCCGGAACAATTTGCACTGTGCCAGAAGCTGCGCTGGATTCACACTCCCACCGCCGCCGTGCATCAATTCCAGTTTCCACAATTCATCGAGAGTGAAGTCGTATTGACGAATTCCACCGAAGTGCACGGCCCGGTGGTCGCCGAACATGTCATTGCGTTGATCTTCGCGCTGGCAAAGAAGATTCCGCAGGCTGCCATCCTGCAAGAAAAACATGTTTGGGGACAGGAGGCGATGTGGAATCAGCGGCCGCCTATGAGGGAGATCGCGGGCGCAACCCTCGGACTGATCGGGGTTGGCAGCATCGGACGCCGCGTTGCGCGGATGGCCTCTGCGCTGGGGATGCGCGTCATCGCCGTGCGCGAACACGTAGAGAAGGGATGTCCTGAAGGCGTGGAGAAAGTCTTTCCTACATCGCAGCTCGATGATCTGCTGCGTCAATCAGACTACGTGGTCTTGGCTGCTCCGCTGATCGCGGCCACTGAGAAGTTGATCAACGCAGAGCGGTTGGCGGTGATGAAACCGGAAGCCTGTCTGATCAATGTGGGACGTGGTCCACAGGTCGACGAATCGGCTCTGCTCGACGCTCTACGCGCGCGTCGAATTGGAGGCGCAGCGCTGGATGTCTTCGATCCCGAACCTTTACCCGCTGATTCGCCGCTATGGAGTCTCGACAATCTCCTGATCACTCCACACACCGCAGGATTGACCGAGAAGCTCTGGCACCGTCATTACGAGCACTTTTCATCGAACCTGCGCCGCTATTTTGAACACCAGCCATTGCAATACGTAGTCGGTAAACGCAAAGGTTATTGAAGGCGTCGCATGCTACAGTCTTGGAAGAGCCGATTCTTTCGGCCGTAGTCTCGGCCCCCATGGAACCACGTCTAATCCTGATTAACCTGTTGATTAAGTTGGGGGTGGCCGCCGCTGTGTCGAGCAGCCTGGTGCGGTCGAAAGAGTTCAAGAAATTATTATTCCGGGAAGAGCGTACGTTTCGCCAGAAGGTTTACCTGGTTCTCTGGTTTGCCTTGCCGATCGTGGTCGGAGTCCTGATCCGCATTTCGCAAAACACGTTCCAGGCGAGCGATGTCAGTTTTGAGACAGCAATGGTGCTGGGAGTGCTCGGGGGCCGTTGGGCTGGTTCGCTAGGCGGCGTGCTGATTAGCCTCCCAGCGCTCATCCATGGTGAATGGGCAGCCATGCCGTTTCACGTGCTGTCGGGCTTTCTTGCCGGGCAGCTTCGTACTATGGCTCGAGACAAGGACGATATCTGGTCCTTTTCTCCGTTTGCCGATCAGAGCATCTTTCGCCTCATCCGGCGCAATCTGCCACGGCCCCGTTTGTTCGACTGGCAGGTCATCTTCTTCCTGACGATTGTCGGACTGCGGTTCGTGCAAACCGAACTGTGGAGATACTTTCCGAACTCCATCTTCAGCATTGAGAGCCCCGACAATTTGTGGGTCTTTGGATTGATCTATGCTGCCAGCGTGGCCGCGATCGGAATCGAGATCAAAATCTTCAATAGTGTTCGCATACAGATCAAGCTGGAAGAACAGGAGCGTTTACTCCTTCACGCCCGCATGGAGGCGCTGCAGAACCAGATCAATCCGCATTTCCTGTTCAATACGCTGAATTCGATTTCGTCGCTGGTGCGCTTCGACCCGGATATGGCTCGCGACATGATCTCGAAGCTCGCGATCATTCTTCGCCGCTTGTTGAGTAGCGGTGAAGCATTTGCACCTCTGCGCGACGAATTCGAATTCATAGACAACTATCTCGACATTGAGGTGATCCGGTTTGGCCGGGAGAAGCTGCGCGTCGTGAAGGAACTCGATCCGGCGTCGCTCGATGTCGTGGTGCCCAGCATGCTCCTGCAGCCACTCGTGGAAAACTCGATCAAGCATGGTCTCGCGCCGAAAGTTGAAGGCGGTAGTATTTTTCTGCGAAGCCGGGTTACGAGCAGCCGCTTAATAATTGAGGTCGAAGACGATGGTGTAGGGATGGGCGGGGCTCAACTGGAAGAAAGCAGTAGTTGGACGGGTATGGGCATCGGAATGGCCAATATCTCGGAACGACTGCAGGTGCTTTACGGGGATACCGCGCGCATGACGATTGACAGTCACGAGGGGAAGGGAACGCTGATTCGCATTCGGCTGCCGCTGATCGAATCTAGCAGTTCGGTGCCGGAAGGCTTTTACGCCGAGCGTTCCAGCACGCGCCGGTAGAAATCCTCGTACTGCTTGACGATCTTCGTCGAGCAGAATCTCTCCATGGCGACGGCCCGGGCGCGCTTCCCCATCTCGCGCAATCGATTGTCGTCGCTCAGCAATTCGATGGCGTAGCGTGCCATGGTCTCCACGTCACCGACGTCAGCCAAAAAGCCGCTGGTGCCGTGATCGATAACCTCGGGCACTCCGCCGGCACGCGTGGAGATCGGGACTACCTCGCACGCCATGGCCTCGAGGGCCGCGAGTCCGAAGGATTCCAGCTCGCTGGGAAGCAGCATGATGTCGGCAATCGAAAGTTTTTCGTAAATCTGATCCTGCTTGCCCAGGAACAGTACATCATCGTGAATCCCTTTTTGTACGGCTAGCCACTCTGCCACCGAGCGATCTGGTCCATCGCCGATCAGAAGTAGCCTCGATGGGATTTGTTTGCGTACCCGGTCAAAGATCTCGATCACATCGGTCACGCGTTTTACAGGCCGGAAATTCGACAGATGAACTAGCACGCGCTGCCCATCAGGGGCGTATTCGCGGCGTACTTCCTCGGCAAGTTTTGTATCGCGAAAATAGACGTCGCAATTTACCGAGTTGTAGATCACCTCGATGCTTTTCTTGACATCAAAAACGCGTTGGGTGCGATCTTTTAAATAATTCGAAATCGCGGTCACGCCATCGCTCTGTTCAATGGAATAGCGGGTGATTCCCAGATAAGAACGATCAAGTCCTACTAGCGTGATATCAGTCCCGTGCAACGTAGTGACGAAAGGCAAGCGGCGGCCGCGCGGGCCTGACGCCAACATTTGCCGCGCCAACATTGCGCTGACAGAGTGCGGGATGGCATAGTGCACATGCAGCAGGTCGAGATCGTAGAGCTGTGCCACTTCCGCCATGCGAGTCGCGAGCGCCAAATCGTAAGGCGGATAATCAAACAGTGGATATCGAGAGACTTCGACTTCGTGGTAGTGGATATTCCGTTCTTCGCCCCGCAGCCGGATCGGTTGTGCATAAGAGATGAAGTGGATTTCGTGATCGCGCTGAGCCAGTTCCATTCCCAGTTCGGTCGCGACTACTCCGCTGCCGCCATAGGTCGGATAACAAGTGATGCCAATTTTCATGTGCGTACGTTCGCCTGCGCCATTGTTTGGTGATTCGATGGCTGCAATGAGCGGTGGATGCAGATTTTACACGAGTGCCAGCAAACAGCAGGTGGCAGTGGATGGCTCAGCGAGCGTTCGGGCTCAGACTGATGCCGGGATCCAATTTGTCGAGATGCGCCTGAAACCGCTTTTTGGATTCTTCGGGAAGGCCGGTAAATTCGATGCCCATCCCAACGCCAGGATCGCGGGTGCGAACCACCGCGCTGGGCGAGACTTTCTCGTCGGCAAACCACAGATCCACTCGAAGAGCGGTGCCGACGGACAACGGCATCACAGTCTCAACATAACAACCATTCCCGCTGATGTCGGTAGCATTGACGCGCAACGGAGTGTTCACTCTTTCATCGCGCAGTTCCAACGGGAATGAGATTTTGTGTCGTGCGAATTTCCGGCGGTTGTCCTGACGAATGACCGTGCGTTCCTCAACCTTCATTTCGGCTGGTAAAGCCGGCAGCCATGGACAATCCTGATCCATTACCAACTGAACGCCGACTTGGGTCTTCTTGAGCGCGCCCGCATCCACGACCCACATTACTTTGCAGCGTGCCTTCTTCCCTTCATATTGCACGCCGATAACGTCGCCGACCTTCAACTCTGCCTCGATGCCGTATATGCACGCACCAGTAGCGCTGATGTTCTGGGCAATGGCATTTTGGAAGAATGGCTGGTTGTTGCTCCCCATTCCCCACACCTTTACCTTCAAGTCCAGAGTCGCACGTGGCGCTGACCCTTGGGCCGACATGAGCGCATCCCCTCCAGCCTAGAAAACGCTGAATTGTAACTTATCTTACTACCTGTAGTTAACCGGAAAGGTTACGAGAGTACTTAGCCGTCCTCAGTCTACTGGGCCGAAAGCCGGCCAAAAACGTTGCGAACAGGTCAACGAGCGATCAGATCGCGATAAGAAATCAGCTCCACTCCTGCTTTTGCGAGCACTTCGCGAGCTGCAGGGAGGGTCAAAACTCGCAATTCGGTCTCACGCGATTCGCGCAGACGAGTCTTGGCCGTCTGCAAGTCGGCGTCGTTATATCCGGGATGGCAAACGAACTCCCAAGTGCCCTCAGGCATGCTCTCCGCAAGCGCGCGAAAGAGAGTCTCATCGAGCGTTCCGGTCACCTCAATGCCCAGCGTTCCGTCAGGTGTCATGAAGCCCTCGCGGTCCACTGCTTCACGAAACTTTCCAGCGAACCGTGAAAGAACTTTGACTTCCGCATAACGCGTCCACAGATTGGGCCGAGCCAGAAGACGGCTGGAGCGCAAGGGAAAGCGGGGACCGAAGGGATTGCGCACGGCTTTGACTCCGCATGCGGCGGCAGCTCGCAGAAGAGGCCGCAGCACCTGCGGAAATAGATGCGTGTGCTTGTGCGTATCGAAGTGGGAGAGTGTGATTCCGGCCGACTGGATCTTGTGGATCTGTGCCGAAGCCTCGGCTTCGATCTCGGCAGGATCGATGCGCGAAGTGAGTGCGCGAGCCGCAAAGGCTTTGAGTCCGTCGCGGAATCGGCCGGCATCGGTGAGGGTAGGGAGTCGTCCGGGTTCGAGCACCGGCTCACCATCGATCAGGACCACATGACATCCGATGCTCAATCGCGGAACGGTCTTCGAAAATTCGACGGCCTCGGCGAAAGCGGCTCCGTGAGCCATTAGTGTGGACGACGTCACGACTCCACGCGTGTGCGCCTGTACGATCGCTCGGTTTACTCCCGAGGTAAAGCCGAGGTCGTCGGCGTTGATGATGAGTCGCTTCACGAAGCGAGTTTAGCAGTAAGGACGGGATCAGAAGCGAGTCGGCTTGCCGTTGGCGATAGATTTTCGCGACTCAGCATTGCGGCGGGAAAACGTGGCAAGCGAGCTACGTTTGACCGATTTTTCCGCCGTCACGTATACTCATTGAGGCGCGGTTCGCGCGGATGCCCCTCCATCGAGTTATGACCGGCGTGACAGTCTGGTCGCGCGAAGGTACGAGGGGCGGTTAGCTCAGCTGGTTAGAGCGCCTGCCTTACAAGCAGGAGGTCGCAGGTTCGAGTCCTGCACTGCCCACCATCTGGCATTCCGTACAGAAACCGGGGACGTAGTTCAGTTGGTTAGAACGCTGCCCTGTCACGGCAGAGGCCGCGGGTTCGAGTCCCGTCGTCCCCGCCATTCTTTTCAAGCACTTGCAACCCTAGCGTCCAGCAAATCAGGGGATGTTAGGGGACGATAAGCGCCGGACGAGAATGGTCCCATCCGAAAACGGTTCCAAACAGCGCTCATTGGATTAGGTTTGTCTTCGGCAAAATACCCGTCGGCAAAATCGCGTCGACCAATTTGTCCTGTGCCAGGCGTTTGGTCTTCGATGTTGCCTGCAGGTACTTGTTCGTGACATGAAGGTTGCTGTGCCGCAAGTAGTCGCGGATAGTGAGTTGATGTTCGCCCATCTCCGCCAGCATTGTTCCGACCGAATGTCGAAACGTGTGCCAGCCGACACCCGTGATTCCGATCCGTCTGAATGCAGGCTGAATCTTCTTCTTTAACACTGAAGCTAGATCTAACGGCTTGATGCCTTGTAGTCTTTCGGAAGGGAATACAAAATCTTTCGGTTTGTTGTAGAGGCTTTGCGATCTCCACTCCTGCAAGGAATATTTTAGGCTTGGATGCATCGGCAACTGTTTTGCAGACGCTTCCGTTTTTGTGCTCTTCAGGTTTCCACCTCGACGCCAGTAATACGAATGTTGGACGCTGATGCTCATGTTGTCGAAATCGCACGACAGCCATCGTAACGCCCCGAGTTCGCCTTGACGTATACCCAAGGCCCCTTCTAGAAACACGAGCAACTGATCCCGAAACTCTAACTCTGCCAATCCGAGCTTGACCTGCTCCGGTGACAAAACCAAGGGGGATTTCTGACGTTTGGCGCTGATCCGTACGCCAGTGCTCGGGCCTCGCTTGCCTCCACTCCCTACCGGTATCCCTGAAGAGATGGGATTGTGGCCACAAAATTCCCACCGAACAGCGTGCGAAAACAAAGCCGACATCACACATTTGATTTTGGCTTTGGTTCCATCCGCAATTCCGGTCGCCCGTAGCCACCGCTCTACCTCGACAGTTTTGACTTGTTCTAATGATAGATTGCCCCAGCGTGGAACAATCCAGTTTTTCGCGTAGATTATGTACGCGTCCTGTGTGGATAGTGCTTTGAGAGGCAACTCCTCTTGAGAGTAGTGCTCCCAGAGCGTGTTGATAGTGGTTCGCCGCAGGTTCCTGTGTTCGCAGCGATTGTTGATGGTTAGCCGAAGAGCGTCTGCTGCTGAGTGTGCCGCAGATTCGGTCGGGTATTTCTTCACATCCCCAACCTGGGCTTTGCGGTGCATCAGTTTCCCGTTGATGTCTTCTTCCCACCATCGGTAGACCCAGACTGCCGGTCCCTTCTTCCGCTCTTCTCGTTCGACGCTTCCGTGTTGGTAACGTGTCCGTCTAAACAAAGTTTCTCCTTTGCTTAAACGGTGTCGGCGGACACCGTCAGAATAGATCGGCGATTCGTTTCGGTCGAGATGTTTTTTGGTCTCACTATGCCGACGGTCAGCTGGCGAGCTTGCCGAGCCAACGATCCAGCGTAGAGGCACGAAAGCGCCAACGTTTTCCAACCTGGACAGCGGGAATTGATCCACACCGTGCTTTCGTGCGAAGAGTTCGAGGGTGCATTCTGAGAAGCCTCGCGGCTTCTTCGGTGTCTAGCAGTGGCTCAAAATCTCTTTGACTCTGAACCTGTTTTCGCTCTTTACTGTCCTCGGTTGCTAGGTCGATAGTTTCATTCGCGTTCTCTAGCATTGGAGCACCGCCTTCACACCGCTGCGCTGGGTTAAAGTCCAGTTGATCTCCCAGCCAATCATCGGGTTCTAAACTGGAAACAGATATTGGTCAAACGGGTTTCCGCGGCGTTTTTCGCGTATTTAACAGGTCGAGTGATGCGTTTTAAGTAACCGTTTGCCGCTCAATTATTTAGCGCGTTTTATCGAAGACCCCCCGGATGGCACGGTGATTGGGTGGCCCGAGGTGCGAGGGGAGGCTCACGCGGCCACAGCGTACTACTCGTAACCGCTTTTAACTACGCTGGTTGCGCCAGGTAACCGCATGTCCAACTGGAAGGGATTCGAGTCTAGCTGATTGAGTCACCACCCGTAGCGATCTCAGTTGAATAGTTCCATCAACTAGAACGCGATTGACTGCCCGGCGCCGGCTGACAATTCTAGAAAGGGAAAAGGCAGTTCCTGCCCGTTTGACAAATTCCGAACACTACGGTAAATAGCGGCATGAGGTGCGACATGAAGATCGAAAAAGCAACCGCCGGTTTGGGGGCGACAAATGAGGCCAAGAGAAACATACTTGCGAGGATCGAGTTCGCAGTCCGGGCCTCGTTGCACCAAGAATACGTCGACGCAGACTTCGTCCACTGCATTCTCGGGAAGATTTCCGCTAAGTCTGAGGATCGCGGAGACGAAGAGGACGTTGGTTACATAAAAGCGTCGTTGGTGCAATTCGGTGAGGCCATGGACCATGGCATCAGCACCGAGAGGCTAGGAGATGGCATCGACGGGAATATTGCCGAATATTGGGAACTCATGTTCGACATGGATACCGGTTGCTGGAGAGAAGAAGTACAAGATGAATATGAGGCTTCCGCATGCGACCTGTTGATCATCGACTGCATGGAGATCAGTCCGAAATTTCGAGGAACGGGAATCGGCCCAATTGCCGTCGACAGGACGATCGACATCTTCGGTCCTGGTTGTGGGCTGGTAGCGTGCAGACCTTGGCCACTGCAGTTTACTCCTGCCTTCGCCCGTGATCGGAAGGCGTTGAAAAAGTTGGAAGCCCCCAACGTTGGACGGGATGAGGCGGTGCGCAAGCTGAGGGCGTACTGGGCTCGGCTTGGCTTCTGGCCGCTCGGTGAGACCGGGATTTATCTGCGTGGTATGGCTCAAAGGGAATCAAGTGGATCACCTAAGAAATGCGAAACGCTCGCTGGCCGAGCCTCCGGCTTGGCCGGCAGGCGAGTCTGTTAGAACGCTGCCCTGTCACCGACTTCCGATACACAGCGATCGGGTATTCGCTGCTTCCGCGCAGAGCACACCTTTAGCCCGCCAATTCTCCCTTACATTCGGCACGGGCTGCTTCACTCAGATTAGAACGCCTGCCTGTCACGCAGGAGGCCGCGGGTTCGAGTCCCGTCGCTCCCGCCATTTTGATCTCGCCCTCTATGCGGCGCAAACGCGGGTTAGAATCCAGCCGGGGGCGCCAGTGCCATCAATAAGTTACAGTTTATCTTTTAAAGCTGCGGTTGCATGGTTCCGAGTTCGCAATCTTTGCGTATTGCGTCGAAACACGGTTTCTGCAAATTCCGCCGAATTACCTGTCGCGTCGTGGTTGACGATCACCACCCAAGCACCTTCGACGTTGGAAAGCGCTCCATAGTTCATAGTCGTGGTTTTTGGAGAGGCAAGCCCTGCCTCAAGCGGAACGAGAGTTTCAGTTTGCCCCGATTTCAGCCTCAGCAACTTGAGACACCCCGCTCCAAATCCGTATCCGACAACCACCCCGAATGCGAAGACGGTCTCGGTGCTGAGGCTCTACTCACGATTAGTGCAATACTTCACTCTCGACATTCATTGCCACCGCGGAGGTAGGACCCGCATCTATTTATATCGTAAGACGATGTTTACTTCTCGACATGCCGAGGAGGCGCAATGACGAAGGATGCGGCAGTGCACAAGGCTCTCGAATCGACTTCGAGCCTGAACCGGCTCCCTCATTTGGCGGACAGTTTGTTGCACTTCAATCTCTCTGACGAACTCCGCCGCTTGCGAGAAGAGGACTCTTGGACCCGCGGAAGCGGACGCAGTTCCAAGACACTTGCGAAGTATCCGGATTTCCGAATCGTGCTCGTCCTGATGAAGCCTGATTCTGAGATGAAGGAACATCACGCGGACGCGAGGATCTCGATTCAAACCATCCAAGGCAGAATTCGTCTCCAGCTTGCGGACCAAGCTCTCGAACTCGGCAGCGGCGAATTAATGTGCCTGGAATCGGGCATCGCTCACGACGTGAAAGCAATTGAGGAAAGTGCGTTTCTCATAACAGTCTCTTGGCCGGGAGGAAGTGCGGAGGAGAGGCACGCGATGAGCTAATCGGCGCATCATCGATGCTTGATAAGACAAAGGAGGTGTTCATGGCTGCTCAAGAGATTCCTTTAGCAGGTTTGCGAACTAAATTGTTGAGCCGCGGCATCGTCGCCGAAGGCACCATGGCCTTTCACTTCGCCAAACCCTCAGGGTTCAGCTTCAAAGCTGGACAGGCGGCGGATCTTACACTGCTTAATCCGCCCGAAACCGACTCAGAAGGAAATATCCGAACCTTCTCAATCGCGAGTCCTCCGTTTGAAGATCAACTCACGTTTGCAACCCGGATGCGGCACACGGCATTCAAACGGTCGTTGAAGACCGCGCCGGTCGGTACCGAGATCAACATCGCTTCGGCTAGTGGTTCCTTTACGCTCCACAAAAATGCAAACAAGCAGGCGGTTTTTCTCGCTGGGGGAATTGGGATTACGCCGTTCTTGAGCATCGTTCGCCAAGCCGATCATGATCAGTTGCCGCACGAGCTGTACCTGTTCTATTCCAACCGGCGACCAGAAGACGCAGCGTTTCTCGATATTCTCCAAGGCCTGGAAAAGACAAATCCAAATTTCCGGCTCAGCGCCACGATGACCGAAATGGCTCACTCCGGTCGCGAATGGACAGGTGAAACTGGTTTCATTGACGGAGAGATGTTGGCCAGATACTTGGGAGCGCTGCAGGGGCCGATCTACTACATTGCCGGACCTCCACCCATGGTCGCGGCCATGCGCCAGATGCTCGTAAGTGCCGGCGTCGATGAAGACGATATTCGAAGCGAAGAATTTGCGGGCTACTGAGACAGTCCGCGGAAGTTGAGGCTATGCGGGTTCACAAGTCGGTCGGAGCAGTTGGTGCACAGGCGGTCCCAGCTTCCGCGCTCTACATTACCGACCGGTTTCTGGAGGTGTTTGCTGCGTGCGCACTGGCACCGGGGACCCGCTCCTGGACCCGCTCCCCGACATCTCAGAAGTTCTCTCCTGGCTTAACTAACTGGACAGTCAGTGCCCTGAATGCACGCAGATCGAGTGGCCAACAGACGACTGAATCGAGGCAAAAGATGATCAAGCTGAAGCGCGTATATGAATCGACGGGAGACAATGATGGCAAGAAGTTCCTCGTTGAGAGATTGTGGCCGCGCGGCGTGAAGAAGACGGCCCTTGCCGATGCTGTCTGGCTGAAAGATGTTGCGCCCAGTACCGAGCTTCGAAAGTGGTTCAGTCACGATCCCAAGAAGTGGACAGAGTTCCAGCGTCGTTATCAGGCCGAGCTGAAGCAGCACGAAGAAGCACTCGAACCTATTCTGCAGGCCGCTCGACACGGCACTGTAACCCTGCTTTACAGCTCTCACGACACTGAGCACAACAACGCAGTTGTCCTCCGGGAATACATGGAAGGGAAGCTGGGGGCCAACCGCGAATCAAAGCGTGGGAAGTCGGCGGCGTAGTTCGCCTTTCTGACTCTGAACCTGTATAGACGGATCCACTTCTGTTGTCGCTCTAACGTGCACAGAAGGGGCTCCGTCTATTCTTGAAAAAGTGCCAGACGCTTTCTTAAGCCGCCGAAGAGCAGAGCGGGCACGCGCCTGAGTTGCGATATTCAACAACGACCTCCAATTTCTTAGCCAGCATCTCAAACCCGGCATGCACGTCTTCTCCGACTTCGCGTTCAACATCCTCGAACTTCTCCTGCAGACCTTGCTGCTCAGTGGTCGAGAGAGTCTGCTGCGCTAGCGGAAACAGCAGGAAGTCCTCCTTCCAGATATGCGCAGGGTACAGTTCGGCGAGCTGCTGGAGCAGATCGATAATGCGGTACCGCACCGCTGCCGGGTTGTGAACGTAAATTGCTGCCAGTTCCGCCAATTGACCAACCAGTTGCTTGGCTGAGCGATGTTCTCGTTCCAAAGATTCCAACTCGCGCCTGGTACTTACGTTCGCTTTGGTAGCCAGCAGAGGAAACAGGTGCTGCTCTTCCTTTTCGTGATGGCACTGATCGGCAAAGACACGCAAGAACTGCACGAGATCGGCAAGCACGCTGGGATCAACCTGCTTGCCGGAATCGAGCAGTTCGGCGACCGCACTCATGCCGGCCACGACTTGCTGAATCACGCGGTGATCATTTTTCAGTTCTTGTATGAAGTCACTCATGGCATTTCTCCGGTTCCCGGTCAGGTCGGGCAAGGATCAACAGGAACGTGCTCTGGCGAATTGCCTCGACGTCGTGAGATACGCCGCGGTCGAGCGCGAGCAACTCTCCTCTAGGTACTTCCACGGTCGCGTTGGGAAGGTGCAGGCGCACATGACCAGCGAGCATCAGGATGGCAAAGCGTGCACTCGTCTTGTGCTGCTTGAAACGCGCTCCGGCTTTCATCGAGACCAGAACAATACGGAGATCAGGGTACTTGACGAGGGTTCGGGCACTGCGACCGGCATCGGTCTGCCAAGCTTCTTCCTTCCACATGCTCTGTACTTCGTTTGGAATCAATACCTGCAGCAGCGAGTTTCCGAGGTGCGGAAGCCGGTTCAGGCCATAAGGTGATCCCTCAATGTGGGGAGTTACGCACTGCGTAGCCATAATCTTTACTCCTTCCGGCAAAGTCACTCGGCCGCGACGGGGCGGGTTACCACGGGATTGCTACCCTCAGGAAACTGCTCCAGGGGAACTAGAGAAATTCCTTCCCGTAAGGAGAATCGGAGCGAGGATCGGCTTGCGCATTCACCACAAAGCCAGAAGAAAACGCTAGCTTGTGAGGGTTTGCTCGCGCAGATCGCATTGGGAATATCTCTGCACGGCTCCACGGGCCGCCGTACATCGAACCGGTACAGCCTTCCTCCGCGGAGGTAGTGAAAGGGTTTTCCGCACTGTGGGTTGGAGCATTGGGAAATCATTGGCAACTCCCGCCGTTACGACCGGCTGAAACCAATGTGCCGCAGGTGGGGAAAACGCACAATGAAGCGTTCGTACCGAAATCCGGGACAGTTGTACGGGGACTGTCAGATGAGCTTCCGCTGGATCGCATTCATGACTGCTTCCAGGCGGTTGTGGGTGCGGAGTTTCTGGTTGATGTGGTGAAGGTGATTGCGGAGGGTCTGCGGGCTGATACCCAGAGTGCTGCCTACCTCATCGCTATCTTTGCCTTCGGCGAACAGGCGCAAGACATGCTTCTCTTGCTCGGATAGCGCAGGAGCCGGTTCCGCGCGCACAGAAGCTTCGGCGAGCGAGCTGACTTGCTTCGACAATTCCAGCATCTTCTGCGTCAACTCTTCGTTTTTCTTCTGCTTCGTGATGTCGTGCGCCATGTGCACCATCAGTCGGCGGCCCGTGCGCTGATTATCGAACACGATGGTAGACATATTGATCCACAACCGCTCCCCTGCGCGCGTCTTGACACTCATGTCGAAGTTGGGAATTTCCGTATTGCCAGCTGTGCACTCGGCCACGCTGCAGTGCTGGTGGCATACCCGAGTACCCAATGCCCCCATGCCTTCGAGAATGTCATAGCAAGTCTTGTGGATCGCTTCCGCTGCGGAGTAGCCCAACAATTTCTCCGCAGCCTTGTTCCAAGACAGGATCTCGCCTTCTTCAGTCACCGAGAATGCCGCATCGGTGGTTCCTTGGAGCAGTGCAAACAGCTCACTCTCAAGCATTTAACTGCTCCTGTGACAACTGACTATGCCGATAGTACGGATGCTCCATTGAGGTCTATCGCCTCCCGATACAAGTATAGGTCAGCCGGCAATCGGACACCGAAAGTGGACAACGATAGGCCGGCTGGAAAAGACGAAATATGAAAATCAGCCTTCATTACCAGATTTCATTCGTGAAAGCCAGCTTCGGCATGCTGCTGTTCCTCTTTCCGATGACGGTTGCTCTGAGCGCACAGGAAATCACACACAGCGAACATCAAGCAAAGACCCAGACCAAGATCGTCGACATAGTGCGCGACCCGGCCGATGTCCCTCCGGTTGTTGGTGAGAGAAGGCCAGCTGTGGTTCGCGTTACGCTCATAGCTGAGGAGGTGGTTGGAACTCTCGATCCGTCGGCCGGCACGACCTACCGCTACTGGACATTCAACGGCAAAGTGCCCGGCCCGATGATTCGCGCGCGACAGGGAGACACTGTCGAAGTCACCCTGCGAAACGATGCGAGCAGTCACATGGCGCACTCAGTCGATTTTCACGCAGCTCTCGGTCCAGGTGGAGGCGCGGCATTTACCCAAACTGTGCCGGGGCAGTCCAAAACATTCACGTTCCAGGCGACTGCCCCCGGTCTTTTTGTCTACCACTGCGGCACTCCCATGATTGCCGAACACATCGCCAACGGCATGTACGGATTGATCTTGGTCGAACCCGAAGGTGGACTTGCGACTGTAGATCGCGAGTACTACGTGATGCAGGGAGAAATTTACACCACTGCCGCCAAAGGTAAGGCAGGCATGCAGTTATTCAGCGATGCGAAGCTGATGGAGGAAAGCCCCGAGTACTTCGTGTTCAACGGAGCAGTTGATGCTCTGACGAAAACGCACCCGATGCAGGCAAAGGTTGGAGAAACGGTTCGCGTCTTTTTTGGTGATGCGGGGCCCAATGACACATCATCATTGCATGTCGTAGGTGAGATCTTTACTCGCGATTACCTGTTGGGGTCTCTGACATCTCCTCCCTTGACGAGCATCCAAACCGCCAGTGTGCCGCCCGGCGCAGCCGCGATTCTGGAATTCAAAGCCAGTATTCCGGGACAGTTCCCCATGATGGACCATGCGATGGCGCGGATGGCGAAAGGGTTAATGGCGACCTTTGAGATTTCTGGCGCCGAGAACGCGACCCTGATGCACCCGGGACACGCGCTCGACTCGACCGCTTCCGGCATGCCTCGCCTATCAGGTATGACTCAGGCTGACACCGCAGCAAGTCTGACTGAGCCCCAGACGAATTCCAGAGCAGCCACGGACAGCAACCCAATCGTGGCAACTACGGACGCGCGAGCTGCGGACATGAACATGCACAGCGAAATGGCGCATATGAGCAAGCCCGCGCAGTTAACTCGCGCAAGCCACACGCCAGAACTAGCACCTATGCAAGCCGAAGCAAGCTCCAAGGAACTGAACGGGTGCCTCACATTATCCAATGACGGCAAGGCGATGTTGCAATTACTCGGGTCCTTGAAGATCTATCGCGTGGAAGCAAGACCGTTGTTGTTCTCGCAGAACGCCAACCGTCTCGTCCATGTGACCGGGTATTTTGGCAGCGTGGTGGAGGTCGAGGATCCGCGTGTCCCGAGTTTTGTGGTGGACACGCTGGACCCACTTGCCCCCAACTGCTCGGTCAAGCTGTCCGCGGCGGCGATCCGAAAGACATTGGCCAAGCTTACAGCGCCAGTCGCGCAGGGAACGGTAGGCATGACTGACATGGGATTTGTGCCACCGGCCATAACGGTGAATGTTGGCACCAAGGTGGTTTGGAAGAACTCCTCGCAGGTAATCCACAACGTAGTGGACGATGAGAGCAAGGCTCTTTCCAGAATAGACGTGAAACTGCCTTCAGGAGCAAGTCCATTCGACTCTGGTTTGCTGCAGCCCGGACAATCCTACGCCCGCGTTTTTACAGAGCCAGGCATTTACCGCTACGTTTGCACGTTGCACGAGGGATCCGGCATGAAAGGAGTAGTTATTGTCAGACCGTCATCACTGCTGGCGGCGAAGCGATAGATTCGCTGAAGCTGCCATTTTCCAGCGTGACAAAAGTCATGGCTGACTCGCAGCTCCGGTTTTATGGTGTTGTGAGGGAGAAAAGGGGATAGCGTCATGAGTCAGATTACGGCCAATACCAGCGTGGCAGAGATTGTAAAGCTCTGCCCAGGCGCGCGACGCATTTTCGATGAGCATGGATTGAAGGGCTGTGGCGGCGAGCATGGTCCAAGCGAACCACTGGGGTTCTTTGCTGCAGTCCATCAGGCCAATCTGGATGAACTCCTGCGCGAGATCAACGCCGAGATGGGGAACCCGTCCGCGCAGCCCTATGTTTACAAGGCAAGCTTGCAGGACTACATTTATCGCCGCTTCTTCAAAGCTGGTGTAGTGATCGTGCTGACAGTCGGTTGCCTATGGGGTGCGATCAACCTTCTGCAGATCGGATTGGGGAAGAACTTCCTGCAGTTACATCTCCTGTCCTCGATCCATGCCCACGCCCATGCCATGATCTTCGGCTGGGTCGGGATGTTTGTCATGGGCTTCGCTTATCAGTCATTCCCACGCTTTAAGAACACCACGCTGTGGCGCCCGGGCCTGGCGAATCTGAGCTTCTATCTTCTGGGAACGGGGATCGTAGCAGGAATGGCTGCTGAGATGCTGATGCCGACTCCAGTTTCATTCGTGCTTGGTGCGTTTTCCGGTGCAGTTGAAATTGCGGCCGTTGCGCTCTTCATGTCGGTGCTGTACCGCACGGCACGGCAGTCAATCGAACCGCACAACCCCTACGAAAAGTTCATTGCCAGTTCTTTCGTTTGGTTCCTGCTGGGCACGATCTTGGAAGCCGTGTTCTTCTTTGCCAAGGCTACAGCGCATTCCGAGCACGGCCTGATTATGCGCATCGCGCTGATCGATGGTCCGCTACGAGACATCCAGTTGCTCGGCTTCGCGGCATTGATCATCGCTGGCGTGAGCCAGCGCTTCGTGCCCCACGTCTATGGTCTCGGGAAACCCGTGCATGATCGCCAGAGGCTGATCTTCTGGTTGATCAACGGCAGCCTGCTGCTAAACATCATCAACTATGTGCTGCTGCTCGCCACACACAAGCTTTATTTCGCAGTTGGCCTCGAATTGGCCTATCTGCTCATGCCGCTGTGGGCCGTATTGCTGGCCGTGCAGATCGGGGTGTTCCGGAGGCCGACGCAGCCGGATCGCACTTTCAAGTTCGTTCGTGCCGCTTATGTTTGGTTGGTGATCGCTTGCGGCATGATGCCGTTCTTTCCACTCTACGGAGTTCTTACCCATCAAGTTTTCGCGCACACGTACATGGGCTCTCATCGGCATGCCTTCACCGTGGGTTTCATCAGCATGATGATCATGGGAGTCTCTTCGCGCGTTGTGCCCATCCTGGCGGGAATCGATGCGAAGCGAATGAACTCACTGTGGGCGCCGTTCTTGCTGTTCAACGTGGGCTGTACCGCACGAGTGCTTTTGCAGATTTTGACGGATTTCGTGCCCAAAGTGGCTTACCCGCTGATCGGCTTCACCGGGTTCATCGAATTAAGCGCCTTGCTGTGGTGGGGAATCGAGTTGTGGCGAACCATGAACGTCGCCAGCACGAATCGTACGACAATGGTGAGGGCTCCGTTTCCCCTGGCGGCACGGTGAGTCGCTTCGCGCGTTGGCGTTAGTCCCGGGAGCTTTTTGGCGCATCTAAGAATGAAGAAAGGCAGGAAACAGAACATGAGTTCAACTACAATCGCACGCTCAGAGATTGCTGGAGCAGAAGCTTTACCGCTGCTGGGTTTGGTCAACTACCAGGAGGGTTCGGTGGTAAGCCGGGTCGTTCTGAAGCGGGAAAAAGGGAATGTCACAATCTTTGCCTTTGATGAAGGGCAAGGGTTAAGCGAACACACATCGCCATTCGACGCACTCGTGCAGGCTGTTGAAGGCGAGGCAGAGATTACCGTTGCTGGCAAACCAATCAGATTGAAAGCAGGCGACGTCGTCCTGTTGCCGGCTGAAAAGCCGCATGCGGTGAAGGCGACCACACGCTTCAAAATGGTGCTGACCATGATCCGGTCGTAGAACAGGGAGACATGTGCAGATGTGAGCGATTCATCGGAATTTATGTCCATGGCTAAGCCCAAGATAGCGCTGAATCCGAAACACCCGGAGCGAATCTGCTGGGGGTGCGAGAAGTTGTGCGCAGCTAATGACCTTCGCTGCGGAAACGGAACTATTAGAACTCAGCACCCAGTTGAGCTGTTCGGTGAAGACTGGATCGAATGGGAATTGGACCCTCAGGGCGGTGAGCCTGAACGAAGAGCATAACTCAAGGCGAATTGAACTCCCATGTCCACCCTTCCAACGCGCATCGAAAGGGAAGCAGGCCGGCGGCTAGCGAGATCGTTGACATCACTGCCGCGCGTGAGCGGGCGCTGTCCCGCATGCTGATGCTGTACATCAGCACAGGCGTGGTGTTCATGCTACTTCCGGGGACCTTCCTCGGAGTCTGGAACTTGTTGACGATCAGCAGCCATCGCGCGGCAAATTCGGTTTCGCCGGCATGGATTCAGGCACACGGCCACGCACAGATTTTCGGCTGGATCGGTAGCTTCATTCTTGGAATCGGGTTTTACTCAATTCCGAAACTGCGGCGCATGGGTTCGTTCGCTCTCGCGCCGGTGTGGTGCGCCTGGGGACTGTGGACTTCAGGTGTTGCCCTGCGCTGGCTCGGGAGCGTCTATCCTTGGCATTGGCGCGTGCTTGTTCCACTCTCTTCGGTTTGCGAGTTGACCGCCTTCCTCGTCTTTTTCCGTATTGTCTCGGGCCATCGCGCCGAACATTCGGGAAAAGCCACGTTAGACGAATGGGTCTTTGTCGTGATTGCAGGCTCACTCGGGCTGTTGCTGACATTGTTGGTCAATGTTGGCCTCACGTTTTATCTGTCGTTTCAAAGTACGTCACCTGAAGTGCCTGCCAACTTTGATCAGCGGTTTCTCGTGCTTGAGACCTGGGGATGTTTGGTGCCCTTTGTCTGGGGATTCAGCGCCAAGTGGCTACCAGTCTTTCTTGGTTTGCGGCCCGTCCGTGGACGGATTCTACTCCTAGCGATTGCCTTAAATTCAGGTGGGGTCTTGCTCGCGCTTGCCGGCGCGATTTTGCCTGCTACCGTGTTAATCCTTGCAGGGTTAGTCACTGCCATAGCCGCGTTACGGTTGTTCGAACCCGCGGAGCGTCCTGCCAAGGTGAAGGGAGTTCACGTGAGCTTTCCATCCTTCGTGCGATTAGCCTACATCTGGGCGTTGATTGCAGCCTTTCTGAGTCTTTGGGCGGCGTTGAGCCGAGATTCGTCCGGGATCTGGGGGGCCTCGCGTCACGCGCTTACAGTCGGCTTCCTGGCTATGATGGTGTTTGCCATCGGCCAGCGCGTGCTTCCGGCATTTTCCGGAATGCGCCTGCTGTTCAGTACCAAACTGATGTTCTGCTCTCTCTTGCTGCTTGCAGTCGGCTGTCTCTTGCGAGTCAGTTCAGAGGTGTTGGCTTGTCAAGATATGGTTCGTTCTGCATGGTCCTTGCTTCCGACGTCGGCAATTTGCGAGATGGCTGCCGTCACCGTCTTTGCATTCAATCTCCTCATTACGTTTGCCCGCGACGCTCCCGCTACCGCAGCGTAACCTCTTGGCGAACCAGGGTAATTACGCTACGAAGATCGTTTCAGATGTTAGGGAGCAGGTCAAAGTACTCATCATCCTCGTTCTTTCCCCCTTCTCCCGCGCCCAACTGTTTCTCTGATTGGATAAATTCAATGCGTTCAATCCACTTGACCATCTTGTAGCCGAGTTGATTCTCGACACGCAGCCGTAGTGGCGCTCCATACACGTCCGGAAGGCGTTGGTCATTCATCCGAAACGCAAGCAGGCACTCGGCCTTCAGCACATTGTCCAGGGTCTGTGTGTCGTAGTATGGGCCACCGTAGAGCGCTTCGCCGAAGGAGAAGAAAGCCACCACCTTTGCTTCCGGTTTCGGGCGCACGAGGTCAATCAGCCTCTGCATGGGAATGCCGCCCCATTTGGCAATACCACTCCAGCCCTGAATGCAGTGATGCATTGTGATGTGTTCGACGGGGCCCAGCTTCTCGATATCTGCCATCGAAAGCACAACTGGATTGTCAACCAACCCGCCTACCCGCAGCTTAAAATCCTGAAAGCCGCGCTCGGCAAGACGTTTCCAGTCCTCTCGCACCGGCATCTTGCCGTTAGGCCAGAAGTACGGCGAGATATCCTGCTCCGAATAGTTCTGGTTTGGAACGAGCCGGTTCAACGTGAGCAGTTGCATAGGGTACGTCACTGACTTCAGCGCGTGCTGCAGACCGCGCGGATGATTCCAAGAAATGTAGTGCGCCGCAATCCATGAGAGGACAACCACACCAATTCCCACGAATCCCAGATACATCCCCATATGTCCCTGATCATCCGTCCCCATCACGATGTGGTTCATGTTCCTTACAAATCCTGTCATCACAACCAGCGTGACGTGAACCACGAGAAATGCAAGAAAGCTAAGCATAGTCAGGAAGTGGATGGAGCGAGCGGATTGCCTGCCACCGAAAATCTTGGCGTACCAGGGGACGTGGTTCACGACAGCCGGTGACATAGCGATGCCCGTTGCAATGGCCAAGGGCCCGAAGACAAACACGACAGTGAAATAGGCAATCTGCTGCAGGGCGTTGTAGCCGTAAAACCCGTTTGGCTCCGGAGGCAGATGGAAGGTCGCGTAATGCACCCAGGTATTCCAGGCCTGTAGAAGAACTGTCGCCGACGTCGGAACGATCCTTCGCCACTGCTCTCTATCGAACAGCATGCCGATGAAGAAAATGCCGGTGAAGATGAAACCGTGAACGTCAATGAAGTGCCAGACTCTCGCGATGCCGATGGTGTGCCTGTAACCCGGCGTGCCGATGATCGGTGACAGGTAACGGGAATCATCCTTCGCCGTCCAGATGCGGTCGCGAGGTACCTTCAACGGCGTGAACCGGATCCATTCGCTCCCGGGCGTACAGTCATCATTGAAGTAGAGACGAGGATGATCAAAAAGAATGGAGAGGCCGCTTCGGATCAGTAGCATCACGAAAAAGAAATTGAGGAAGTGGCAGTAGCGTACCCAAACCGGAAACCCGTGCGGCCCGCCGAAATTATTGGGATAGATCTGAGGAACCGCAGGAACGGTAGGTAGGCCAGCGACCGCGACTTCAATCCAGGCAGCGATGACGGCGGCCAGAACTACGGCTCCGATTCCGATGAGAATGGAGGGGCGAACCCAAATCCGGAAGCGGCGATCCTTTGGATAATGCACTGCGGCGTGTGCCGTATCGAAGGGAATCATGACTGAATCCCGAGGTTTGCTCCTGCTCCAGAACGCACTCGACCCTCCAATCAGCAGTATATCGTGACACGATATACAATAGAGCCTCGGTCACGTTCCGTGACTCCTCCTCCCCTCGTGCCGTTCTTACTGAGAGGGTCGAGAAGCCCGATCCGCCGCACCTCTACGACGTCGGTAACCACTCGCTGGTGCTTTTCGATCGAGGCGACGAGATCACTGTTCGTGCCGGCAATGAGGGTATCCGCTTCCTGCTAGTATCGGGCAAGCCGGACGAGGAGCCGGTTGCATGGTATGGCCCGATTGTGATGAACACGCAAGAACAGCTACGCGAAGCGATCGAAGAACTGCAAGGCGGGTCTTTCATCAAACATCGCTGACCAAGCTGGGGACGAATTGGGCAGCGCATTGGATCTAAATCGACGCGCTTAAGGAGGAACCATGATGGAGATTAAACTCATCCTTTGCCCCGTTGATTTCTCAGAGTTCTCGGTACGGGCATATCGCTATGCACTGTCGGTGGCGGAGCACTATCGAGCGAAGTTGGTGGCTCAGCATATCGTAGAGTTATGGCGATATCCTTCTGCCGGCTTTGCTGCCTCTGCGCAACTCTACGATGAGTTCTGCTCTGCGCTTCGAGAGAACGGCGCGGAGGAGTTGCAGAAATTCGTAAAGAACCACACCGACGGCGAAATTCGGCCGGAACTCATCGTACAAATGGGGTCCGCCCCGGACTCTATTCTGTCATTTGCGCAAGCTCAGAAAGCAGACGTGATCGTCATGGGAACGCACGGCGGTCGAGGGTATGACCGACTGACGCTGGGGTCGGTGACCAACCGAGTGATGCGCACGGCTCCCTGTCCCGTACTGGCAGTGTGTAACGCCCCGCGCGATTCGATGCTCGAAGGTCAGGAGCATCGCCAGGTTCACCGCTTGACGCGGATTCTCTTTTGTACGGATTTCTCCAAGAAATCCGAGACGGCTTTGAAATATGCGATCTCTGCAACGGAGGAGTACGACGCCGCGCTCACCCTGCTGCACGTTTTGGAGGAGGCCCAGAGCCGGGCTAAGACGGACGACGCCATCAAAACGACAAAGGAACAACTCGAAAGAATGATTCCACCGGAGATAGGCAAGACGCTCAAGATTAAGACAGCAGTGCGCATCGGAAAGCCGTACCAACAAATCATTCAAGTCGCACTGGAAACGCAGGCCGACATGGTGGCTATGGGAGTGCGAGGACGTGGCGCCCTGGATCTAGCGGTATTTGGTTCGACAACCTATCGCGTGATGCAGTTGGGACCGTGTTGTTGCAACCATAAAATGTCGTATTAACTGCAACGATAAAATGTCACCCCCCTGTTTAAAGGCTTATGTGGTGGCGGCTAGAGCGGGACGGCCGCCGAGGTTGTAGATGCGGGGCATCTTGGGTTTGCGTTTAAGAGCCGAGGTAAGCAGGGCCGGTTTGGGTTCGACGAGTTCACGGAGCGGACGCTGGACGGTGAGCAGGAGGGCCGTTCCCAGATAAAAGCGGAGAGAACCGTCGAGCTGATGAGAGAGTTCCACGATTTTTCCCGCGAAGCTGTGCGCGGACGAGAGTGGGGGAAGTTGAAAGATTTCCCCGGCCCAGGAAACGGTGTGGTCCAGAGCCACGACGCGCTGGTAGCGAAAGCTGAGGCAACGGGCCAGATCGAAGCGGTGTGGCAGAGGGCGAAAGTCAGAGACCGATTCCGCCGGGAGAACGGCGAAGCGGCGCTCGAAGTTGGGCAAGAACGTTGCGAGCACATGATTGGCGTGCTCCAGAGTGCAGGCGTGAGCCAATCGGAGTTCACTGATGAGGCGGTCCTGGAACGTGCGCCAGAGACGCTCGATGCGGCCTTTGGCTTGCGGGGAGTAGGCGGGGATCTGCTGGATGCCGAGTTCTTCCAGGGCGCGTCCGACGTGGGTAGGAAACTGATGACCGGCGAGTTCTTCGGCGACGGTCCAGTACGGATCGTTGCGCTGGAACAGGCTGTGGCGATCGCGATAGAGGCTGAGGGGAATGCCGTGGGTGGTGAGGAGGGTGTGCAAACAGCGGAAGTAGCCGGTGGCGTTTTCGGGTTCGAGTTGGAAGTGCGCGGCGCTGACGCGGCTGGTGGCGTCGTCGAGCAGGCCGAGCAAGGTGAGGAGCGGGCCGCGACCTTGGAGCCAGTCATGACGGCTGGCATCGCCTTGCAGCATCATGCCGAAGCGTGGACGACGGGGGCGGCGCGCGCGATAGTGGCGTGGCCTACGTTTCTGCGGGGAAGGCCGTTTGGCGTGGCGAAGAATGCGGCGCACGCTCTCGCGGCTGAGGGTGAGGCTCTCGTCGGCCACAAGTTTTTGTTGGAGATGGGAGTCGTTGAAGCCGGCGTACTTGCCGCGTGCCAGTTCCAGAACACGCTGACGAAGGGCGGGGGACAAGGCCCAGGGTTTGGTTCGACCCCAGTTGCCATGCCGCACCCAGGCGGCGGAGTTGGGCTGGAAGCGGCGCTTGAGGCGCTGCACCTGACGTTCACTGCGCTGCAGTAGACGAGCGGCTTCGCGTACGCTCAGCCGCCCGTCTACTGCTTTTTCAATGACTCGCATTCTTTGCAGTTCTTTCTGACTCAACGTCACCATCCTTGGAGGGTGACACTTTATCGTTGCAGTTAGGGGGTGACATTATTTTGGAGCATCTACAGATGCAGTTGGGACCGTGCCCCGTTCTCGCCGTCCACGTTTAGAATGGCCGGTTCCACGGCGGCTGGAAAAATTGCTACGCTACCAAAGCTGCGTGAGCTCGCGTCCAGCACTTTCGCTGTTCCCTAGTACTGCGATTCAGCGGGCTCATTCGATCCTGCACCGGCAGTAGAGAAACTGCTGGATAGGGTGGAACTTCAGATGTTAAGCAGCAGATCGAATTATTCATCATCCTCATTCTTTCCACCTTCTCCCGCACCCAACTGCTTCTCGACTGAATAGATTTAATGCGCAGTGTATGGATCACCAGATGACGTGCGCACGATCACAATGGACCCTCCCATTACGAGGGCGATAATGAGAGTAGGCTGTAAGAGAACAAGGAGAAAAACCATGTCGGAGAGCGTACTGACGGAACCGATCAGCGTCGAAAAGCAAGCTTCGAAAGTGGCTCCTGGCTCGCCTGCCAGAAGGTCCTCCAAGGCGTTCAATTCATTTCAGATCGCACAAGCGCAGTTCGATAAAGTAGCCGAATACCTTGGGCTTGACTCGGCTACAAGAGATCTTCTGCGCTATCCGCTACGGGAGTACCAGTTTGCTATTCCAGTGCGCATGGACGACGGCATGGTGAAGGTCTTCCGCGGTTTCCGAGTGCAGCACAATGACGCCCGCGGACCGGGCAAGGGTGGCATCCGCTTCCATCCGCAGGAGACGATCGATACGGTACGTGCCCTATCAATGTGGATGACGTGGAAATGTGCGGTGGTGGATATTCCGCTCGGCGGGGCGAAAGGTGGGGTGATCTGTGATCCGCATAATCTAAGCGCCCGGGAACAGGAGCAGATTTGCCGTGGATGGGTGCGCCAAGTGGCAAAGGATGTCGGACCGGTGAGCGACGTACCGGCCCCGGATGTGATGACAGATGCGCAACACATGCTCTGGATGCTCGATGAGTTTGAGAAGATCCACGGTGGCCGGTTCCCCGGCTTCATCACCGGGAAGCCCGTCGGCATGGGTGGCTCGCTTGGCCGAACCGAGGCTACGGGCTATGGTGTCGTGATTACGCTGCGCGAGGCGCTCAAAGGATTGGGCATGCGCCCCGAGAATACCCAGGCGAGCGTGCAAGGCTTTGGCAACGTGGCCCACTACGCCATCGAACTCTACCAGCGGTTGGGAGGAAAAGTGATCTCTGTCTGCTGCTGGGATCAAGCGGACCAGTGTGCCTACACTTACCGGAAGAGTGAGGGAATCAATCTCAGTCAACTATTGTCGATCACGGACCACTTCGGTGGGATCAATAAAGCGAAAGCGAAGGAACTTGGCTACGAAGTGCTACAGGGAGAAGCATGGATAGAGCAAGATGTCGACATTCTCATTCCCGCGGCGATGGAAAACCAGATCACCGGCGACAACGTGGGCCGGATTAGCCCCCGCGTGCGCATCATCGCTGAAGGCGCCAACGGTCCGACGACACCGGAAGCCGACGCTCAGATTCAGAAACGCGGGATCTTGCTGATCCCCGACTTTCTCGCGAACGCCGGTGGCGTGACCTGCAGCTATTTTGAACAGGTGCAGAGCAATATGAACTACTTCTGGGAGAAAGATGAGGTCCTGGGAAAGCTCGACGTTAAGATGACGTCTGCGTACTTTGCAGTCTCCGATCTGGCTCGCCGAGAGAAGTTGTACATGAGAGACGCCGCTTACGCCATCGCGATCGGTCGCGTGGCCAAAGCGTGTCACGAACGCGGTTGGGTGTAACCGGACGTCGCCAGCTTCATGAGAGACGGGCTGTCTGTAGCCCGCGCGCTAAAACGTCAGCAACCGCTGCGATGCGGTGGGGGTGTCGATGAGCAGTCCGAAGCCTCTCGTTGCTGAGTTGCCCGTTTTTGACCGCAAGTTCTGGGATGGAACATTCCGCTGTACCCAGATCGGCTCCGGATCAATCGGCGGCAAAGCCAGTGGATTGGTATTTATCAAGGATCTGCTGGCAAAGCAAGTCGACCCCACGTCTTTCCCTGACGTTGAGATCAATGTTCCAACCATGGCCGTCATCGCGACGGACTGTTTCGATGAGTTCATAGCGCAAAACAATCTTGGCGAGCTGCGCTTCGACGAAATGTCCGACGACCGCATCGCCCATGCCTTTCAGAAGGGTGATCTTCCGTTTGAATTGCTCGGCGATCTCCGCGCGCTGATTGTTCAGGTCAAGAGCCCTCTCGCGATTCGGTCGTCGAGCTTACTGGAGGACGCGTTGGAGCGTCCCTTTGCTGGCGTCTACGCCACCAAAATGATCCCCAACAACCAGCCCGATCCGGATGCACGATTTCGTCGGCTGGTGGAGGCCATCAAATTTGTATACGCGTCGACCTACTTTCGCGAGGCGCGAGACTACCTTCGTACAACTGGGACAAATCCAGGCGGAGAGAAGATGGCAGTGATCATCCAGGAAGTGGTCGGCCAGCGCCGAGGGGACCGCTACTATCCTGACATTTCGGGCGTAGCGCGTTCCTATAACTTCTACGCTTTTGAACCAGCCCGACCTGAAGAAGGAGTGGTTACGTTGGCTCTGGGGTTGGGAAAGACGATCGTGGACGGCGGCATAGGCTGGACGTTTTCACCTGCCTATCCGAAGAAGCCACCACCTTTCGATTCCCTGGGGGAACTGCTGAAGGGCACCCAAACCGAGTTTTGGGCAGTCAACATGGGCAAGCCCCCCGCTTACGATCCAATCAGCGAAACTGAATACATGATGCGCGCGAGTCTAGCCGATGCCGAAGCTGACGATGCTTTGTATTTGCTCGCCTCAACCTACGATCCAGAACGCAACCGCGTCATCCCGGGAATTGGATCTCGCGGACCGCGCGTCTTAGATTTTGCTCCGATTCTCGTGCAGGACCAGTTCCCCCTAAACGACCTGGTGAAGACTCTGCTCAGCGCAGCGGAGCAGGCCGTCAACGCTAAAGTCGAGATCGAGTTCGCTATCACGTTGCAGGGACGGCTCGGGGAACGGCCTCGGGTGTGTCTGGGCTTCCTGCAGGTTCGTTCCATGGTGGTTTCTGATCAGGTGGTCGATGTCACGGCCGAGGATCTTTCAGATCCGCGTGCCATTGTTGCGTCGGACATGGTGATGGGCAACGGCGCGGCGGATGACATTCAGGATATTGTCTTCGTGCGGCCCGACAACTTTTCCCCAATGCACACGCGTGCTATCGCAGAAGAGTTGGGATCGATCAACCGTGAACTCCGGGATCAGAAGAGGCCTTTCCTGCTGATTGGTTTCGGCCGCTGGGGTAGTTCTCATTCGTCGCTGGGGATACCGGTTGACTGGAGCCAAATCTCAGGGGCGAGGGCGATCGTCGAGGCGACGCTGCCAGAGATGAATGTGGAATTGAGCCAGGGTTCGCATTTCTTTCACAACTTGTCGAGCTTTCGGGCAAGCTACTTCATGGTGCAACACGGGCGCCCCTTCGGGATCAACTGGGATTGGCTAAACCGGCAGCCCGTTGTGCACGAGACGGAGCTTATCCGCCACGTGCGGCCGTCGGATCGGCTCTCGGTGCTCGTCGACGGGCGGACAGCGCGGGGAGTGATCTTGTCGCACTCTCGAAACAATACAAGCCAAGAGAAAAAGTGAAACCGGACGATAAGCAATTCGGGACCATGCTGCATGCTTTGCAAGAGCGTGCCAAGGAATTGAACTGTCTGTATCAGGTGGGCGAACTCCTGAGCCAGTCAGGCCGAACTCTTGAGGAGATTTTTCATGACATTATCGGAGTCCTGCCGCCAGGGTGGCAATATCCACATGACTGTCAGGCTCGAATCCTCTTTGAGAACCTGGCAATCCAGCCGCCGGACTTCCAAGAAACGCGATGGGTTCAAAAGGCCGACATCATCGTGCAGGGTGAGACGGTTGGAGCGGTCGAGGTTTCTTACCGAAGGGAGCTGCCGCGATCCGACGAAGGCCCGTTTCTGAAGGAGGAACGCAAGCTGATTGGGACGATCGCAGAGCGAATCGCAAGCGCGGTCACGCAACGACGGCTAAGAGCCGCATTCGAGGGCTGGTCGGCAGCCGATGCCGTATCGGCTCAAGGGGAGTGGCGTGTTGTGCTGGAGTTCCTGCGCGAAACGGACCCCGCCCTGTTGAAGCGGATTTCGCGCAAACTGATCAATCACCTGAGTTGGAGCGGAGTCGAGGAGGCTAGGGAACTACTTCGCAGCGGAGAGGCGATCTCGCCTCGCGAACCGGGCGTTGCCACCGATGAAAACCGCCCTCTTCCTCCTGACGCTGCCGGCCATTCCTCGGACTTGACAACCCAGGCACTCCGGATCGCCGGCGAGCATTTGAGCGAGGCCGAGATCCTTAATTGTGTGACTCGATGGATCAAGGAGGATAAGGCCAGCTTTCTGGTGCGAGCGCTGGAAAACCAGGACACTTCTCTGGGGGAGGTCATGGAGTGTGTCGAGCGTTATCGGCACATCGGTGTTGAGGAGGGCGAACTTTCGCTCTATACCCAGAAGGGTCTGCGGGTATCGCTCATTCGCCGCTTCTTTTCTGAAAGTCTCGACTTCATCAACGTCGCTAAGAAGTTTATCGACGTTGAGGATTTCTATGATCTGTTGGGTAAGGTCATCTACCCGCCCGCCTGCCATGGGAAGCTGGGCGGTAAGAGTGCCGGTTTGTTCCTGGCCAAGAAGATCATAGACAAGGCTCCTGAAGCGAGCGCACTTCTGCGCGAAGTGAAAGTGCCCAGAACTTGGTACCTGACCTCCGATTGGATTCAGGACTTCGTGCACCATAACGATCTGGAGGACGTTCTCAACCGGAAATACATGGAGATCGACCAGGTTCGGCAGGAGTACCCGCACCTTGTGGCCTTGTTTAAGAGATCGTCTTTCCCATCAGAATTTGCCAAGGGGCTCGCACTCGCACTGGATGATCTTGGCGATGTTCCGGTGATCGTCCGCAGCTCGAGTCTGCTGGAAGACCGTCCCGGATCGGCTTTCTCCGGAAAGTACAAGAGCTTGTTCTTGGGAAATTGCGGGAGCAAAGAAGAGCGGCTGGCCGCATTGATGGATGCGATTGCCGAGGTGTACGCCTCGATTTTCGGGCCGGATCCCACCGAATACCGTGCCGAGCGAGGTCTTCTGGATGTCCATGAAGAGATGGGCATCATGATTCAGGAGGTCGTCGGACAGACCGTCGGCAGGTACTTTTTGCCGGCGTGCTCTGGAGTTGCTTTCAGCAACAATGAGTTCCGGTGGTCTGCTCGCATCAAGCGTGAGGATGGCCTCATAAGGCTGGTGCCGGGGCTGGGAACGCGTGCTGTGGATCGCGTCGCCGACGACTACCCGGTGCTAATCGCTCCGGGCCAGCCGAGTTTGCGTGTCAATGTCACGGCTGACGAAGTGTTCCGGTATTCGCCGAAGCGCATCGACCTCATCAATCTGGAAACCAATGCTTTCGAAACGGTCGACGTCGCGGAACTCCTGCGTAATTCTGGCGCCACATATCCCCAGATTCGCAATCTGGTGTCGGTCGTGAGCCATGACCGGATCGAGCCCATCATCGGACCAATGCCTGATTTCAGTTCTCAGGATGCGGTCTTCACTTTTGAAGGACTGATTCGGAAGACTCCCTTCGTAAGCTGCATCCGCGAATTGCTGCACCTGCTGCAATCCAAGCTCGGAACCCCAGTAGACATGGAGTTCGCCTACGACGGGAAGGATTTCTACTTGCTACAGTGCCGACCGCAGAGCTATGGCGCTGACGCGGTTCCGGTCGCAATCCCGCAGAACCTGCCGTCCGACAAGGTCATCTTTTCGGCCGCCCATTTTGTTTCAAACGGCAAAGTGCCGGAAATCACGCACATCGTCTATGTAGATCTCGAGGGCTATAGCCAACTCCCTGATCAGTCGGCCATGCGCGATGTAGGGCGCGCAGTTGGCAGACTCAATAAGCTGCTGCCAAAACGCCAGTTCATCCTTGTCGGACCCGGACGCTGGGGCAGCCGCGGAGACATCAAATTGGGAGTTCCAGTGACCTACTCCGATATCAACAACGCGGCAATGTTGATCGAAGTAGCACGCCAGAGAGGAAATTACCTGCCAGAGCTGTCATTCGGAACCCACTTTTTTCAGGACCTCGTAGAGGCGTCGATCCGTTACTTGCCGCTCTACCCGGACGATCCAACGACAGTGTTTAACGAACTGTTCTTTCGACGATCCCGCAATGTACTTGAGGAGGTGCTCCCGGAATTCTCGCGCCTTGCGGAGACGCTTCGGGTGACTGACGTACCGCTCGAAACGGGAGGACTCATCCTGCGGGTGCTGATGAATGCCGATTTGGACCAAGCAGTTGGGTTCCTGGCATCCCCGCAGCAGAAGATCGGGTCGGTCGAACCCGAGGCTGAGTCCATTGATCGGGGAACCAATGAACACTGGCGCTGGCGTTTTCGTATGGCACAGAGGATCGCAGCGGATCTCGATCCGCTAAAATTCGGCGTGAATGCCTTTTACCTAATTGGTAGTACGAAGAACGCCACCGCAGGGCCGGCCAGCGATATCGATATCCTTTTGCATGTTCAAGGGAACGAAGAACAGAGGAAAGAACTGATTCTCTGGCTCGAAGGTTGGAGCCGCTGCCTCGCCGAAATCAACTTCCTACGGACTGGCTATCGTACCGATGGTCTACTGGACGTGCACCTCGTTTCGGACAATGACATCAAGGAACGTTCGAGCTTCGCCGTCAAGATCGATGCAGTCACAGATCCCGCGCGTAAGCTGCCCATGAAAGATTCGCAGACCTCAACCTAGAGCAGATCCCGAGTAGCAGCCTCGGGTGACTCCAGATCAAAACGCACCAGCGCCAACTCTGGGCCATCGTGCGCACCGTTTATGCAGACGGATCGACCGATCTGGATTTTCCATTCTCCGCTTAAACGCGCAGCTTCATGTATATGACCGTGCAACGTTAGCAGCGGTTGCCGCTCCTCGATAAACCGCTTCACTGCGATGCTGCCCACGTGCAAATCCAGCGGAACGTGCTCGTAAATCTTCCCATCGAGTGCCGCTCGGTCTAAGGGCGTATCGCACGGTGGCGTGTGGAGGAGAAGTACCGCGCGATCGAGAGGGTCTTCTCCCACAAGGGAAGCGAGATCTTTCTGGATCGTGGCCCATTTGGTCTCGCTTTCTTCCGTTGGCACGGTTCTACTGCCCTCCTCCGGAGAGACGCAGCCAGGCGGGACATACCGGGAAACGTCGTAACGTTCCCAGTCCTTCAGCAGAAAGGGGTCGGCGGAACATAGGCAAGGCCATAGACCGCGAAATCCCCGAAGAAGACTCTTCTGTGCCTGGATGTAGTGCCAGAGGCCATCGCCTGACGCCGCGACGAAAGTCTTCTCCTCATAGCGAGGGGTCGTCGTTACCGAGGATGAGGAAGATGTCGGGATAGCGCGCCCCTAAGGCGTCGCGGGTTCTCGTGAAAGCCGGGAGGAGATAGTCACGAACAAAGTCTGCCTGTCCCAATTGGATTGCTGAGAATGCCGAACGAGGAAGCAAGTCTCCACCAAGGAACACTGCAGTGGGACGATGCCTGATGATCAACGCCAGGAGTTTGTCGTATCGGTCGGTATGCCCGTGCAGGTCCGTGGCGAAAAAACAGGTCGGCAAGCGTTCGTCCTTCACATCTTTCGAGTGGCGGTTCGACATCACATGAACTTCAGGTATCAGTCTAGCAAGGGGCCACATCACGCACGACTCACGACAGATCTGAATTCTATGTCGACATTGAAGGACGTCTCCGAACTGGTGTTTTCCGCGCCCTCCCTAGCACTAAAGCAAGAACGGTTGTTCACTGCGGATTGTGAATAAATAACGAGCAACCCTTCCCTGATATGGTGTGACCCTGTCAACATCTTCGAATCGTTGGGGTAGTTTTTGCATGTGTCTTTTCGAGGACAGGATCAGCAGCAGCCGAGGCAGGTAATGGCGACGATTGATCAAGCTGATATTCGCGGGTCGGAACCGCATAATCATGATCCGTCGGGAGCTGCCTCTGACTAAGTGCGCGAATCCGGCTAGGCCTGTCGCATAGGGAAGCCGAGGATTCTCCTTCGTGCTTGCTCCGGCTGCGGCTGACCCTGTCCTCGAATTGGAGAGCGTTGTTCATTGGTTGAATCGTTTTTGCTTTTTCCTTATTTGGAAAGTCTTTGCTTTGTTCTTTCGGTTCCCCTCATGCCGCCAGTTGTTGTTTGCAGGACGCTTCGGCCTTGATCCCGATGGCCCAGATGAAGCCCAACAGCTCGCGTGCGACTGCCGTCATGGTCTTTCTCTGCTCCTTGCCTCGAGCCATCAGCGTCATGTAGCGCTTGTGCAGGCGGTTCTGTGCTTTCCATGCAATCTCGGTAATTTCTGCCGGAAGTCCTTCCTGTCGCTTGCGCAACCGGGCTCCGATTGCAGGCCGGTGTCGATAGCTCCAGGCGGATTCGACCACGATGCGTCTGAGGTGCGCGTTACCTGACTTGGTAATGCCGCCTCTTCGAATACGCTCGCCGCTGGAGTCTTCGCTGGGAAAGGCTCCGCTATACCCCATCAGATCCCGCGCGCGCTCGAAGCGGGAGGTGATGTTGCCCAGCTCGACAGCAATCGTGACTGCCGAGATATGCGCAATGCCGCGCAATGCCTGTAAACCGCGAACCACATCCTGCATCGGCACGGGAGCCAGCTGAATCACTTCCACAATCGACTGCTCCAACCGTTTGACTCGTTCTTCCATGTGCTGAACTTCGTTCAGACAATCGAGCAACGTGGCCTCCTGCGCCGGATGTGTGTAGCGCACCTGCTGGACCCACTCCACGTAACGTTCCGTCCACGCCTTCACTCCCAACAGAGGACGCTGGCCCGTACGGAGCAGGAACTTGGTCAGCCGATGCTTCGCGCGCAGCTGATCCTGCTTGGCTGCCTCCCGTTGCCGGACAAGATCGCGTAAGGCTTCCGATGCCTCATCCGGCACCCACACTGCGGTCAAATCGCCGGAGCGGTGACTCCGTGCCAGCTTCAAAGCGTCCCGCCGGTCGGTCTTTACCTTGTCCCCGGGCTTTTTCGGAACCAGCGACGGCGCCACCACATCGCACTTGACTCCCAACTGCATCAGCTGCCAGTAAAGTACGAACCCCGTCGGGCCGGCTTCATAGCAGGCCCGCAGATGCTCGACCGGTCCAAGTTTCCTGATCAACTTGCGGATCGACTCTTCGCGGTTGGCAATCGTTCCCAGGCTGCGAACCTCTCCATCCGCCCCTGCTACTGCCACGGTTATCGTTTCGGCATGGACATCCAAACCCAAAAATCGTAACTTCTCTATCATGACCGGTTCCCTCCGCTTGTGGCTCTGGACTAAAGTTCTTCAAACAAACTCAGCCTAACCCACGACCAGCGCATCGAGCCGGTCACACCATAATGACTAATCCGGCAAGGTAAGAGTTGCCGACTACTCAAGAACTGGCTTTGTCGTATACAGATCGTCCATAAGGGAGATGTGATCAAAATGCCTCCCGTGTGGAGCACTGGCACGGAGCAACACCGAATAGCAGCTTTGCCTACATCGCGGTTACACCGACTCAAAAAGGAAAAACTGTTTGGTTGAAACCTGTTACCGACGAGGAATACAACGGCGTGAAGTAAAGGGCCTCCACTGCATGGTCCAATCGCGAAACGAAGTTGGTCTATCTGGCCACGAAGAGAATCATCGAGTGTCTCTAGCCAAAATGAGACTAAATTTAGGGGGCGTGGGTCGCAATGGCACCGACGTCTGCAATGTTGTCGCCTTTTTTGAGGGATGGGACCGCGTTGATGTGCAAGATGACACCGGAGACGGGAGCGCGAGCTTCGAGTATGAGCTTGCCGAAATAGTCGGTGACGAAGCCGATTTTCATGCCCTCTTGAACATAGGTACCACGCTTCACAAGCGGGTACCAAATGCCAGGGCCGTCGGACAAGACATCCACGACTCTGTCGAGCCAGACGGGATTCTCGATGGACCGAGGGACGCCTGGAAGCATTTTGAGAGCGCGCATTGTGCTGATCGTTCCGTCGACGAGGAGGGCAACGTCATCCGCTTCGACGATCCCGGCATAACCAGCTTCGACGACGATGGAAGGTTTGCCGCGAGCAGTTGAGGTGTTGTCGAGATAGCGAGTGGCACCTATGTCGGTCGGCCGGTCGCGCCAGATGATGATGTGGTCGAGTCCAAAGGCGAGGACCATCTCTTTGGATATACGGTCTTGGTTCTCCTTGCCAGTAGGTGCCCAGTACGCGTAAGGGCGGAGGCTCTCGTCGAGATCACCACCGTGGTAGTCGATAAGATAATCACATCGATCGACAACTTGTTGGGTGATAAGAAACGACGCACGTTCAGTTTGCGTCCCATGGGCTGTCCCAGGGTAGAAGCGGTTCATGCTCTTGTTATCGACGGGGTTAACATGGGGGACCTTTTGTTCGAAGGATTGAATGTTGACGAGTGGGACAAGGATAACGGTGCCGGCGATTTGAGAGGGATCAAGTAGGTTGATGAGTTTTTCAAGCGCAATGATGGAGGTGTATTCAGTACCGTGTGCGCCAGAGACAAGAGCTAGGACAGGACCACGCTTTTCGCCGTTAATGACGGTGACGGGAATATTGGTAGCAGCGTCGACCCCAGAGGGGACTTCCAAATAGCCCGTTGATTTTTGGCCCGGAGCGGCAGTGGCAGTGCCGACAGAAAAAGACAAAGCCTGTGCCTGAACGAACATTGGGAATAGTAGAAAGATCCCGGACGAAGCAAAGGTACCGGCAAAAGACCTAAGCATAGATCCTCCGTGGGGTGGATGAGGATACCGCGAGGGGAATGATTTAGCAATGCACAGAGACTCGCTTGTCGGTAGCACATGATATGTCCGGTTGAGATAGCAGGTGATATGTCCGCTTTGCGGGCGGTGAGGGTAGGAGACCATGCGAAGCATGGATTGTTACCCGAAGGCCGCGATGGAGCGGGCGATGAAAGTACAGGATGTGATGTTGCAAGCGATGGCAAAGAAGATCACCTGGTGGCAGGCGGCGGAGATCCTTGGGATCAGCGACCGGCACATGCGGCGTTGGCGGGAGCGCTACGTCGAAGAGGGGTACAACGGGTTGTTCGACCGGCGGCGGGGGAAGGCGTCGAGACGGCGGGTGCCGGTGGCGACGGTGGAGAGGGTGTTCGCTTTGTACCGGGAAAAGTATTTCGATCTGAACGTGCAGCACTTTCACGAGAAGTTGCAGGCCGAGCACGGGATTGAGCTGAGTTACACCTGGGTGAAGCAGGCGCTGCAGGGAGCAGGTCTGGTTGCGCGGGGGCGAAAGCGTGGAGCGCATCGCAAACGGCGCGAGCGTCGGCCCCTGCCGGGGATGCTGTTGCACATCGAGGGGAGCCGGCACCAGTGGTTTCAGGACGAACGCTGGTACGACCTGATCGTGATTCTGGACGATGCCACCAGCGAGATTTACTACGCGCAACTGGTGGAAGAGGAATCGACGGCGACAGTGATGGCGGGGCTGCGGGAAGGGATCGAGCGCAAGGGCGTGTTCTGTGCGCTGTACAGCGATCGCGGCAGCCATTTCTGGCTGACGCCGAAGGTGGGCGGCAAGGTGGATGCGCATCGTCTGACCCAGGTGGGACGGGGGTTGCGCGAGTTGGGGGTGCAGATGATTCCGGCCTACTCGCCGCAAGCGCGGGGACGCAGCGAGCGCAACTTCGGCACTTGGCAGGGGCGCTTGCCGCAGGAACTAAGATTGCACAAGATCGCGAGTCTGGAAGCCGCCAATGAATTTCTGCGGGAGCACTACATCGCCGAGTTTAACCAGCGATTTCAGAGGGCAGCGGCACAGCGGGGAAGCGCATTTTTGCCTTGCCGAAGACGGGATCTGAACTTGATCTTCTCGCTGCAGTTCGAGCGCACGGTGAATCGCGACAACACGGTGAGCTTTCAGAATCTCAGTTTGCAGATTGAGCGGGTACGCTGGAGAGCGTCCTTGGCGGGCTGCCAGGCGGTGGTGTATCAGCATTTAGATGGAACCCTGAGCCTCACGCACGGACCACATTGTCTGGGACGGTACACGGCGCAGGGCACGGCACTGGCGACGACGGAAATGCCGGCGCAACGGGCTGTGGAAAAGACGCGAGGCGGAAAAGTCATAAAGCCGACTTTCCCACCTCGCTTGGAAATCCCGCAAACCCCGCGGGATTCCCACTTTCCCACAGCCCCGACTGCTGCTGGTTAACTTTAGAACCGGACATATCGTGTGCTAAGAAAAGCGGACATTTTAACTTGCTACGGACATGCACAGAGACTCGCTGGGACTTGCTGAATTGGCCAAACGATGTTTGTTGAGTCGCCCATACGCTAGGAGGCGCGGTGCGCGTGGCGGCGTAACTCGTGCTAGCATTTCCAGCCGGAAACAATGCGCATATTTAAGGAGAACGCGGTTATGAAATCTCAACTGACAGTAGTTGGTCTGGGAGGATCACTGGCAGAGCACTCCAACAGTTTGGCTGCCCTCAAAATCGCATTAGAAGGCGCGGCTGAGGCCGGTGCGAAAACGGATCTTCTTGATATTCGACAACTGTCTCTGCCGATGTATGACCCTGGGACTGAAAACAATCCACCCGAGTCCGTGCGTGGGATGTGCGACTCAATCCACAAGGCGGACGGTCTTATATGGAGCAGCCCGATGTACAACGGAACGATAAGTGGCTCTTTCAAGAACGCGCTGGACTGGCTAAAGCTGCTGGGCGGCCGAAATCCTCCTTACCTGACGGACAAGGTAGTTGGCCTCATCAGCACTGCTGGAGGTATGCAAGGGTTGCAAGCCGTAAACACGATGGAGTTTGTAGTTCGAGCGCTCAGGGGCTGGGCGGTTCCTCTGGTGATGCCGATTGCGCAAGCCTGGAAGGCGTTCGATGAACAGGGCGTCGCTCAAGACGCTCAATTGACCGAGCAACTGCATGCATTGGGGAGAGAAGTAGCCAGAGGTTCCTGTCAGTTTGCGCTCCAACCACCGACCAAAGCGGACGCGGGAAAAGCGGAAACTGAAATTACACCTCTTAGTGACGAGGAAGCAAAGATCGCCTAAGCCCTATTTTATTTTTCGAGGCACCCCGATTGGCGACGAATACGGAAAAAGAGTTGGCGCTGCGAAACTCGGGCTTGGGGCGGGCACTTCGTGTCCCGACCTTTCGCAATCTTCTCATCGAAGATCTTGTCTCCGATATTGCACCGTCAACTCAGGACAGTGGACGCATGGGCCTGCTCAACCGCCAGATTCATCTTCTTCGCGAGGGCAATTTGAGATCGTCTGGAGTTCAGAAAAACCGATTCGACAAACTGTTGGCTCACGACAGACGCCGCAGGTTCGACGTCGCTCCCTGCATTCCTACCCCACTTGCAGTGCAAGCATCGAAACCGATCCGCCATCCACCCCTTCTACTGGAAATGCAACACGCTCCGAAGGCGTGCGCGTGCCGATCACATACAGGAGCGGCAGGTAGTGGTCTGGCGTAGGTACCGCCAGATCGGCTTCCGTGCCGAGTTGATTCTCGTAATTGATCAGCGGGGTGTGATCCTCGGCGAAGAGCAGTTCGCGGATTCTGTTCTCAAACAAAATTGCCCAGTCATACGGCTCTGGGGCATGCCGTCCCCATGCATAGGCATGCAGGTTGTGCACGACATTGCCGCTACCAAGAATGAGAATGTTTTCTTCTCGTAGGGCCGCCAGGCGCTTGCCAACTTCGTAGTGAAACGAGGGTGGTCGCGTTTCATCAATGCTGAGTTGAACCACTGGAATATCGGCCTGTGGATAGACGTGGCTCAGAACCGACCAAGTTCCGTGGTCGAGACCCCAGCGGTCGTCGCGACGCACCGGCACAGGTGCAAGCAATCTCTGGACGCGCGCGGCGAGGTCGGGATCACCGGGCGCCGGATATTGCACCTGATATAGCTCGCGCGGAAAGCCCCCGAAATCGTGGATCGTCCTCGGCGCGGTGCTCACGGTGACGGCTGCGTCTTCGATGTACCAGTGGGCCGACACTGAAAGTATTGCCTTCGGCTTCGGTAGGGTCGCGCCGATCGCTGCCCACCGCTGCGTGTAAGGGTTCACCAGCAGCGCATTCATCGGATTCCCGTGCCCAATGAACAACGCTGGCATCCGCTCGGCCATCGTTGGATCGCTCGTCTTTACGCCGCCTTTTGCGCTTGGCTCGGCATCAAGCCTATTTGTTTCATCATGCCCATGAGATCGTAAAAAAGATTCTCTTCCACGATCTGGCCCTGTTCGTTCCAGCGCGCAACGGTACAGAAATCCACTTGGAACCTCTTGTTCGTGGGCTGGATCACCGTTCCGCCTGGCATCGTCATCGGACCTGTCATCGTTCCCCTGAAATCGGCCACAGTGCACGTCCACTCGCCTTGGGCCAGCATGATCTTGTATGGATTGTTGATGAGATGCTGGTCAGGGAACGTCTTGAAGAATGCAATCGCCTCCTGTTCGTGGGCGTCTATGCCGTGTGTGGGCGGCTGATTCGGCCAGCGCACGATGCAATCCTTCGCGTGATATTTCCGAAATGTTTGCAAGTTCTGTGCGTTCCACGAATCATCCAACATCTTCATATTTTGCAGATTTGTGGCAGCATCCATAATGCACCTCGTGTACCTTCTCGTCGAAGTATACGCTCCAAATCTGGTTCCAAAGTTCCTCAAGCGTGCTCTGTGCACACGCTCTACTCGGCCAAAGAAATGAGACGCTTCGTCGCTCCGAGTTTCCGACGTGCATACGCTGCAGTAGTTGCGCCGACCGACAACAAAACGTGCTGGTCTATTCGGCTTGCCAGCCTAAAACGTGATATGCGTACCAAACCCGAGCACCATTCATTAAGATAGAGCGCAGCGCGGATAAGGCACGAAGCCAACTGTGAGTTGTCTAAGGGCGTCAAACCTTTCATTCCGCCCTCCTGCCTCGCTCTTTCGCACAGAGGTGTCAAATGCCCTGTAAGTTTGTTGCCGTAGAGTTCCGCTCTGCCATAGTTGCAGTCGTGCTTGTTCTCGCCTCTGTTGTGCCGCCCCAGGTTCGAGCGCAAGCTGTGTCACTCGATCCAGCGAAGATGCCCCGCATTGGGACCGTAGATCAGCGATTTGCTTCGTACAACATCGAAATGGCGGAGGTGACCGGCGGGAATTTTTGGAAGCCGTACCCCAGCAAGAGCGCGGCAACGGCAGGAGCGACAGAGCCTGCGCAGTCTGCTTCGACGCCGGCCGGCATGGATCCGAACATGTATCAGTATCGCCCGCCGATCGATCTCTCGAATCCCCGTCTGCGTAAACTCGCCTCAGCGCTTGGGCCTACCTATGTGCGAGTGAGCGGAACGTGGGCGAACTCGATCTATTTCGCGAATTCAGACAATTCACAGGAGAAGGCACCCGCGGGGTTCAGCGGTGTGCTGACGCGAAAGGAATGGAAAGGTGTCATCGATTTCGTGCACGCAGTGAATGGGAAACTCGTAACGTCATTCGCTACGAGCGTCGGCACTCGTGACGCGCGAGGCAAATGGACTTCAAAACAAGCCAGCAACTGGCTTGCATACACGCAATCTGTTGGAGGGCAGACCGCCGCAGCGGAGTTCATGAACGAGCCGACTTATGCTGCCATGGGCGGAGCGCCGAAAGGGTACAACTCTGCTGATTACGCTCGCGACATCGCTGTGTTCGGACCGTGGTTGAAACAACATTCTCCCGACACAATCTTGCTCGGTCCGGGGTCCGTGGGCGAAGGACCGTTCGCGATCGAAATGGGCGGAATGCTGCATAGTGAAGATCTGTTAAAAGTAACCGGCCCAGTATTTGGCACTTTTTCCTACCATTTGTATGCGGCTGCATCACAACGATGCGGAAGCATGGGCGACAAGAGCCAGACCACAGTGGCAGCCGCACTTTCACAGGAATGGCTTTCTCGCCCTGAGAAGATTGATGAATACTATGCGAGTCTTCGCGACCGCTTTGAACCTGAGAAGCCCCTGTGGGTCACCGAAACAGCCGATGCAGCTTGTGGAGGGAATCCGTGGGCTTCAACGTTCCTCGATACCTTCCGTTATCTGATCGAGCATGCCAGTTTGGCACGTCGAGGCGTGAAGGTCATCATGCACAACACGCTGGCGGCGAGCGACTATGGTTTGCTCGATCAGAATACTTTCGAGCCGAAGCCAAATTACTGGGCGAGCCTTATTTGGCACAAGCTCATGGGCACGGCTGTGCTCGATCCACAAGTTTCAATCGCGCCCAATACCTATGTATATGCCCAATGCCTCGAAGGGAAGGCGAGGGGCGTGACCCTCCTCGTTATTAACGCTGACCGGCAGCGTAGCTTCGATCTGAATTTGCCCACAGCCAGCGAACGCTATACGCTAACTGCAAAACAACTCGAAGACGCCACAGTTGAGCTGAATGGACAACGGCTTCGGCTGACGAGCACCGGCGATTTGCCGCAATTAGAGGGAGAACCGGTCAACGCTGGCCGCGTGAGCTTTGCGCCTACCAGCATCACGTATTTGACGATTGCAAATGCTGGCAACGCGAACTGTCAGTAGCTATCGAGAGAGGTATTGAAGTATGACCGAAAAAACACAACCAGCGCAGAACGTACTTGCCAATCTGGGAACGCTAATTCCCGATCTGGAATCCGTTTACAAAGATATCCACGCTCACCCCGAGCTGTCGATGGAAGAAAACCGGACGGCAGGTATTGCCGCGGACCGTCTCCGGGCGGCTGGTTACGAGGTAACGACTGGCGTTGGCAAGACGGGAGTAGTAGGTGTACTGCGCAATGGCGACGGTCCAACGATCATGCTCCGAGCCGACATGGACGCCCTACCGGTTCGTGAGGCCACAGGTTTGTCCTACGCGAGCAACGTAACTAGCACCGATCATGACGGGAAATCTGTACCGGTGATGCATGCCTGCGGCCATGACATGCACGTAACATGGCTGATCGGAGCGGCCGCATTGCTGGCGCAAAGTCGAAACGCATGGCGAGGTACACTGATGCCTCTTTTTCAACCTGCGGAGGAAACAGGTGTTGGCGCGCAAGCAATGATTGACGATGGCTTGTTTAAGCGCTTTCCGAAACCGAGCACGATACTGGGACAGCACGTCATGGTCGGATCCTCAGGCGTAGTTAGCACTCGCTCGGGCGTGATCACCTCTGCGGGAGACAGCCTGCAAATCCGAATGTTCGGTCGAGGAGCTCACGGTTCGATGCCTCAATCGAGCATCGATCCGGTTGTTATGGCCGCTGCAACCGTGCTTCGCCTGCAGACAATTGTTTCTCGCGAAGTCGCTCCAACCGATGCGGTGGTTGTAACCGTCGGCTCGCTTCAGGCCGGTACAAAGGAGAATGTGATCCCCGATGAGGCAGTCATAAAGCTGAATGTGCGTACTTTCGATGAAGATGTCCGAAAGCGTGTGCTTGCTGCAATCGAACGCATCGTCAATGCCGAAGCCGACGCCTCCAGAGCGCCTAAGAAGCCGGAGATCACTCCGCTCGACCGTTACGCACTCGTGAAGAATGATCCAGAGGCAACAAGACGTGCGGTTGACGCGTTTCGAAGCTACTTCCCAGCGGATCGAGTGAAAGACACTCAACCAACTACTGCGAGCGAAGATTTTGGCTCTTTTGGAATTGAGTGGCAGGTGCCGTCGGTCTTCTGGTTTGTGGGCGGCACCGACCCTGAGACGTATGCTACGGCCAAGAGGTCCGGCACAATTGCCGATCTCCCGACCAACCACAACCCGCGCTTCGCACCGGTGATTCATCCCACTTTAGAGGCAGGCGTCGAGACGCTGGTGGTCGCGGCTCATGCCTGGCTAGCTGCATGAATCAAGTTGGAGTTGGAGCTCACGATGTCGTAACTACATTACTTGCATCATTTGATATCGGCGGCACATTCGTGTTCGCTCTTAGCGGCGCAACAGCTGCAGTTAAGCACAGGCTCGATGTTTTTGGAGTCCTGGTCTTATGCTTCGCTGCTGGCAACGCGGGCGGAATCACGCGTGACGTGATGATTGGGGCTGTTCCACCGGCCGCAATCAGTGACTCGCGTTATCTGGCCGTATCAATCTTGGCAGGACTAATCACCTTCTTTTGGTATCCAATTATCGACCGGCTGAGCAGCCCCGTACTACTGTTTGATGCAGCTGGACTTGGATTGTTTTGCGTGGCCGGCGCGGACAAAGCGCTCGCCTTTCATGCGGGGCCGCTAGCGGCGATGCTGCTCGGCATGGTGACAGGCATCGGTGGCGGAATCGTACGGGACGTGCTCGTCATGGAAGTTCCCACAGTGCTGCGCACCGAACTTTACGCAGTTGCTGCATTGTTGGGTGCCGCTGTTCTCGTTGGTGGAAGGATGTTAGGTCTGTCGTCTCATGTGGCGGCACCAGCAGGAGCGGCGCTCTGCATCGCTCTTCGTGTTATGGCGATCCATTTCGGCTGGCACTTGCCGGTTGCGCGCATAAAGGCACCATCGTCTTCACAGAGCAAGGATCACGTTGGGCGCGCAGGAACGCAAAAGTAAGGCTTGGAAGCCTTCGATGAAGGAGATCTGCGGTGACAAATACCTCTCGGATTACGGACAAAACCTCTGCCGGGGACCCGATTCCTCCCAAGTGCTCGGTCATCGAGGTGCATGTAGGCGAATTGAAGCAGTTATTCAACGCCATCGATCCTTCTCCGTTTCGCGACAAGGACCTGGACCCCAAGGCTGAGGAGTTCATTGTAGGTTGGGCCAAGGAGTTGCCGCGTGACGCAACCCTTGCTTTGGTGGTTGATCTCGACCGCGAGGCCGGATTCCCGGACGAGGCAGCTGTGCTACGCGACGCGATTCACGAGTTCTTCAGCCAGCGCGCTGAAGCATACCGACGGCGTCTGCGCGAATTGTTTCGTGTGGGGCGGACCAGCCTTGTGATCGGCCTCGTTGCTCTAACGTCGGCGATTGCACTGGGCGATTTTCTTGCTGCTTTGATGAAGGGCAACCGCATTGGTGAGATCGTTCGTGAAAGCCTTACGATCGGGGGCTGGGTTTCTATGTGGCGCCCTCTCGAGATTTTCTTGTACGACTGGTGGCCGATTCGCAGTGAAGCTCGACTTTCTGACCGACTTGGGGCGATGCCCATACGCATCAGATACCTGAACGCTACAGGTCCTGATGCGTGGAGAGCTGACTGGCCAGCCGTGTCGCCAAGAGGTGAACGTCCGAGCAGCGAAGCCCAACCGCGACCTATAAATCAGGCAAGTTGAGACGGCCGGGGCGAGGCTTACCGCTGGCGATCCTCTGAAACGCGGCTTGTTTTTGATCGAATTTTTTTTGGCGCCTTAATTGTGGGGACGTTAAGGGGACGATAACAAATGCTGTCCGGTATCATCTTGTACCAAACGACATCCGCCGACACCGTTTGATATCAATCAGTTACATCTCGTTGTTGCCCTGTCACTTCAGAGGCCGCGGGTTCGAGTCCCGTCGTCCCCGCCATTCTTTCAAGCATTCTGAAACGAGAATGGCGCCTCCCACGGTTTGGCATCGTACACCCACTGTCCCTCACGGCTGTACAATTAGCATTCTCAACCGTCTGCGGCGATCCCGCTCTGCTCTGTCCTCATTGCAGCGGTCCCAACGAGCAATTCTGATTCACGTTCTGGGCGTAGATGCCATTGTTGCCAATGCGGTCATCGACCCAAGCCAGGGCCGCAGATCCCGCAGGATTGGTTTTCGCGACGAGCGCATATTTATTCGAGGGCGTAGAAGACACCACGAATTGCGAACAAACGACCGAGCCAGAGTCGTCGAGGCGCGTGGCTTGAACGGTATCGTTCCCGTAGCCGGCAGAGTCCACCCAGAAGACAAGTGCGCCAGTGCCGACCTGGACCGTGGTGACAAAGTCCTGCGTGTCGCTGCCGAGGGGAACCAGCACGAGTCCTGTGGATCCCCACTGCGTGGCTCCGGTGGAATTGAACTTCTGACCGTAGACGCCGTTCAGAAACTGATTCGAGTCTTCCTCCGTCCAGAAGACGAAGACTTCGCCGGTCGAAGCGCGATAGGCCGCCGAGGGGGACACGCGCACGTCGATGGTGTCAGTCGAGACGGCTACGCCGCCGGGAGCGAAGGCAGGCTTGCCGTTCGCCAGAATGTGCTGCGCGAAAACCTGCAAAGAGGGACTGCTCGTGTACCAGGCGAAGACAGCGCCGCCGCTGCCATCCGGCACGAAATAGGGAAAATTGCCGAACTGCAGCGAGCCAGAGGTAAAGATCGGAACATATTTCGAGGCCCAGAGCAGCGTGCCGGAGGTGGAGATTTTATTCGCGACCAGGATGGCGTTGCTGCCGAAACCTTTATCACGCACCCACGAGATGATGACGCTGCCGTTATCGGCCGCGTGCAGGTCGGCGAGTAGAAAGTCGTATCCGGATTCGGTAAAGACTACGCCAGAGCCCCACTGCGGTTGACCTTGTGCATTAAGTTTCTGCGCAACCACATTGTTGTTGCTGGTCCAGGCGACGACAATTCCGCCGTCGCTGGTAGCGGTAATCTTGGGAGCGGCGTTCGAGTCAGAGCCGCTAGTGAGCTGAACGCCCAGTTTTCCCCACAGACTTTTTCCGAGGGGACTCATTTTCGCCGCGGTGACTTGCTGGTTTGAGCCCTCTCGCGTATCGAGGAAGGCGATGAGGGCGTTACCGTGGCTGTCGACGTCGAGGCCGTAATCTTCGGTGGAGCTATTGCTAAGATCCGCGACCATCACACCGCCGTGGGGAAACTGCTCGAAGCCCTTCTCGTTCATGCGCTGGTAGAAGACATCGTAGCCAACCGGTGGTGGAGTCGCCGGGTTCGCGTCAAACCAGCTGACGTAGCCTCCCTGGCTGCCGAAGGGAGCCAGTTTGGGCTGGACCTGATCGCTGCCGTTATTGTTATCGGCGAGCGGAAGATTCAGCGAGGGATTCGCGGACCATTGTCCCCACGCTGCCTGCGCAAATATGAGACACATCAGTGCCGCAATCAAGCCTAACTTGTTTTTCATAGGTTCTCCTGGGTCCGACTGCTACTCACTCCGACAGCAAAAGTCAGTGCGCCGTCGCAATAGTACGCCAATCGCGGCATTTGCGGTGGTTGTTGTCCGCGGAGCGACCATGGGTCATGTTGATCTCTAGTGAGTTTTTCGAAACCGAACGTGCTACGCCTGTCGCTTAGCGGCAAACTCATGCTAAATAACCTCTGCAATCACGGGAGGGCCATTGCCAGAATCACGAAAGGTGAAACCAGAAGTGCATCAGGATCGATCCAGCCAACGCAGCCAGCAATGCTACCGGCATCGCGACCACGCCGATCCGGAAGAAATCCCAAAAACTCACATATAGCTTTTCTCTTCTTAAAGCAATCAGCCAGAGAATGGTGGCTAGGGATCCTGTGACGGAAAGATTCGGTCCCAGATCGACTCCGATCAACACTGCGTCGGACAGCGAACCACTGACGTGTGCAGCCTGCAAAGTGCCACCGGCGATGAGACCAAGCGGAAGGTTGTTCACCAGATTGTTAGCGACACCAACCACAAATCCTGTGGCCAGTGGGGCGGCCGCAACCCCAAGACTTTCAGCCACTACCAGCCAGTGTTTTGTGTATTCCATGGCGCCAATCGACTCCATGGCATCGACCAGCACGAATAGTCCAACGACCAGGGCCAAGGTCTCCCAACTGATCTCGCGAGCTAGCGTCAGTGGACTGCTTTTTTCTTTGATACAGACCACGGCTGTAACGAAGAGAGCGGCCAGGCACGTTGGCAGACCCAGATCCTTTCCGAAGAAGGACGCTATCAGCAACACGGTAACCAGCAATCCGACGCTGGCGACGACAAGCTTGCCGTTGCTGTTCAGGCTGTGATCTTCCGCTTCACTGTCAATCCGAGCCTGCAGTTCGTTTTGGAAGAGCCATCGCAGAACGTAAAACGTGGTCACGATCGACAACAGGCTGGGTACTCCGAAGGCGAGGAGCCATCTGGTCGAGCGGGGGCATTGCACCCTGGAAGACGACCAGGTTGGCCGGATTGGAGATGGGGAGTACGAACGACGCAGCGTTAGCAATGAAGGCACAGACAAAAAGGTATGGCAGCGGTTGAACCCGCGCCTTGCGGACCGCCGTCAGGATCGCTGGGGTCAGCACAACCGCCGTCGCATCATTCGACATGAGGATAGTGACGATGGTTCCGATCCCGTATACCAAGGCGAACAGTTTCAGGCATGAACCCTTCGCCCTGCGAATCGCGATGGATGACAACCAGTCGAACACGCCATGTTCGCGAGCCAACTCGGAAAGTAACATCATTCCAATCAGAAATAGGCAAACGTCCAGTGCCTTTACCAGAGCGTTTTCTGCCAGTTTCAGGGTTATAAGTCGCAGGCCGAGCAGCAGCACCACGCCTGCACTGACCCAATACACCTCAGGAACATTCCGGGGCCGAATCAGCATCAAGCCGATGCTGACCAAAACAACGAGACAGATGGCAAGAGGCTCGAAGGCGGCGGGAATCAAGGCTGAGCACCCGCCCGGCAGTCCCGAGAAAGGCGGCAGAGAGTCCGCTGCGTTTTTTGGTCAGTCGTTCCTATGCCCATTTTCAAAGCTGTTTCGCCTCGGAATCGCTCACGCACCCTGCGATGTAGGGATTTCTGCCTTAATAAATGCAAATCATCTCGCCCGCGATAATTTCTCAGCAGCGCAATGGCACAAACTCGCCTCTAAGGTGCGGGGGAGAACATTTGCATACGATCGCGTTCATTTTATCCAGAGGTAGCCTCTGGCGATGGGTGTTCCGCCTCGGCGGTCCCGGTCTGATCGTCGTAGGCCTCATCGATAACTCCGTTATTCCACTTCCGGGTGGCATGGACGTGTTCGTCATTCTCCTTACCGCCCATCATCGCGATTGGTGGCCTTATTACGGTGCGTTTGCGACAGCTGGCGCAGTTATTGGAGGCTATGTTACTTTTCGCCTCGCGAAAAAAGGCGGCAAAGAGGGTCTGGAGAAGAAAATCGGCAAAAAACGGGCGGCTAAGGTATATCAGAGATTCGAAAAAGGCGGATTCTCGACCGTTGTTATCGGTTCAATCTTGCCCCCGCCCTTTCCTCTTGTTCCCGTATTGATGGCAGCAGGAGTGATGCAGTACCCGGCCAAGAAATTCCTGGCAGCGCTTGCTCTCGGTCGCGGTATCCGCTTTTTTGCCGTCGCCTTCCTCGGAAAGTTGTATGGGATTGCCATCGTCGACTGGTTCAGCCATTACTACAAACCGCTGCTTTACACATTTATCGCGCTTGGAGTGATGGGAGGCATCGGTGCTTTGCTCTATTTCAAATGGTATCGGCCCAAGCATCAACCGAAGGGCAAACCGGATCAACCGGCCACGGATAAGAAAGCCGCCTAGCTTCAGGCGGCTTCATACCTTCCAGTAATCTTGCGTTAGCGTGCAGGTGCAGGCTGTGGATTCGACTGGGGCGCAGACGTGGTTGGGCTGGAGAAGTTCACCTTGGGCACCACGCGTGATCCTTCGGAGGCCTGGAAGTAGGCGTCATTCGGTTTGAATCCCGCCCATCCGGCAAAAATATTATTAGGGAACTGTTGGACGTAGGTATTGTAGTCCTGCAAGGTGTCGTTGTAGCGCTTGCGCTCGACCGCAATGCGGTTCTCAGTGCCGGCCAGTTCATCCTGCAGGCGTAGGAAGTTTTCGTTCGACTTTAGTTGCGGATAGTTCTCCACGATCAAAAGCAGGCGCCCCAACGCTCCGTCCAATTGTCCATTGGCCGCGATCTTTTGCTGCGGCGTTCCTGCGGAAAGCAGGGCGGAACGCGCCTTAGCGATATCCCCAAAGACAGTTTGCTCCTGCTGCGCGTAGCCCTTCACCGTCTCAACGAGATTCGGGATCAGGTCGGCACGTCGTTGCAGCACGATATCCACCTGCGACCATGCAGATTTCACCGCCTCATTCTTTTGTACCAGCGTATTCCGCGTGCTCACGTAGGAGCCGAACACGGATACGGCGATCAGGCCGATGATGACGATTACGACGACTACTGCAATCAGACCCTTACCCATGAAATTCCTCCTCTAGCCTGGAAACGTTTTACGCCTCGCCCGCAGCCATATCAACGGCTGCGGTTACCTTTTCCACTGCCGCCAGATAACGAGCGGCGAGGTCAACAACGTTGATGCTTTTGCGATCAGCCTTGCGCTCCCGCACATCCAAAACCTGCAATATGGCTGACGCATCGAATCCCACTCGCCCGGCCAAAGAAGTCACCGCTTCGCGCCGGGTGACCTGCTTGCCATCGCCCATCGCAACCAAAGCGTGCCGAAAGAGGGTACTGAACGACGGGGCAGACCGCAACAATAAATCCCACAATCGCGATTCGTTGTTCGAGGCCAGCAATACATGCTGGCGCAACAGGATCAACTTCTCTCTCAATTCATATTCCACCTGCACGCGATGCAGATCCATGGGAATTTGCAAGTCTTTTAGAACATCGTCGCCAAACAGAACCCGATGATGCTGCTGCATGTCGAGCAGCTCAATAGTAAATACGTCTGTGGAGCGCAGAAGTTCCTGCTTCGTCATGCAGAGTGGCGGAGGCTGTTTCTTTCCATCCCACCACTTGCCCGCGGGCGAAAGAGCCTGTAATGCACTGAAGGAGCTGTCCCGCAAGACACAAAGCAGGTTTAGGTTCGACAATCCGGGGTGATAATCGCCAGCCACCGCGGACCCGAACAGGATAATGCTTTCGATGTTCGCTCCTGCTGCCTCGCGGGCGCGTTTCACAAATTCGTCGATGGTATCTGTAGGAATCATTGCATCCTCACATGCCGTGCTCGAAGCTACCAACTGCTGCTCGCGCCGCCTCCGCCCGAACTGCCCCCGCCAAAGCCTCCGAACCCGCCGCCGCCACCGAATCCACCGCCGCCACCTCCAAAACCTCCGCCTCCGCCCCGGCCCCCGAATATGTTGGAGAAAAGAATCCAGAACAAGATGCTGCGCAAGGGAGTGGCGAGAATGATCAGGAAGATGACGATCAGGAGGATAATCCCGCCAAACGAAATGCCTGAGCCAGGCTGCCTCGCGGGTCGCGTGGGCGCGCGAGGCTGTGCATTCGTGAGTTGAACTCCAGCATCGGAGGCAATGACGTCCGCGACGCGGCTGGTCACCAGTAGCAGGGCCTGGCTATAATCTCCACTCCGCATCAGGGGGATTGCTTCGCGCTGAAAGCCCCCCACTTTTCCATCAGGCAAGATCGGTTCAAGGCCATAGCCGACCTCGATGCGGGCGCGATGATCCTGTATTGCATAGAGGATCAAAACGCCGCGGTCGGTTGACTTGGCGCCGATACCCCATTTGTGGAACAGATCGACGGCGTAGCTCTCAATATCGGACCCATCGAGAGTGTTGATCGTCACCAAAGCGATCTGCGCGTGAGCCTTTTGATCAACCTGGGTGCAAATGTCCTCGATTTGCGCTTTAGTTTGAGGATCGAGCACATGGGCGAAGTCATTGACGTATCCGGTAGGTTGTAACTGCGATACAGATTCAGCCCTGGCTACGATGCCCGGCAGCAACAGCCATATTGCCAGGCATATTCTTACGCGCGCGTTCACAGGCAGATTGTACAAGACATTCCACGCGACGAACTGTGATCGGATGCAATCGAGCTGCCTTCGCCTTCTGTTTTTGTCATCGTAGGCCGGATGTACGAGTCACCTTGGTAATTTGCAACGACGTTGCGGTTCGAAGATGATGGGCAAAAATGGCATCAGACCCAGAGAAAACCCGACGTTGGGATCGAATGCCCGTCGACCTGCCGGTCCGTGTGGTGACGTCGAAGGGCTTCGCGACGACTGTGGTCGAAGGACGCGGCACTGAAATGAGCCAGGGCGGCATGACCTTGTATGCTGGAATCCTGCTGAACCCGGGCGATCTGCTCGAGATTGAGTTCGATACGCCAACTCCTTCGCGCATGCCGGCGATCGTTCGCTCGCGAAACGGCTTCTGTTTCGGTCTCGAGTTCATTACTCCATTGCCTTCCTAGCCCCGTAATCCCATCTGCATAGATTTTGGCCTGGAATTGTTCTAGCATCTGACCACCAGCCGGTGGGGGTGATCTCTCTATGTACTTCGAACAGTTCTATCTGGGCTGCCTTGGCGCATGCTTCCTACCTGCTGGCTTCCGAAGGCGAAGCGGTTGTCGTCGATCCGCAGCGAGACGTGGAATTGTATTTGAAGGCCGCAGCCGAACAGGGCGTCGCAATCCGCCACATTTTCGAAACGCACTTGCACGCAGATTTCGTCTCGGGTCACAGAGAACTCGCGGCGCGTACGGACGCGAAGATCTACATCGGCGCTCAGGCCGAGGCGATGTTTCCGCATGTCGCGGTCGGGGACGGCTTCGAGTTGAGAATGGGTAAGGTCTCGCTTCGCGTGCTGGAGACCCCGGGGCACACCGCCGAGAGTATCTGCGTGGTCGTGACTGATAAAGAAAAATCTGCGGAGCCCTGGGCGGTATTGACTGGCGATACGCTTTTTATCGGCGACGTAGGACGTCCGGATCTCTCGCCGAAGCACACGCCTGCGCAGCTTGCCGGCCTGCTCTATGACAGCCTGCATCAGAAATTGCTGACGCTGCCGGATAAGGTCCTGGTATATCCCGCGCACGGCGCAGGTTCTCTCTGCGGCAAGAACATGCGGGCGGAGCGTTCGTCGACGATCGGCACAGAACGGTTGACGAATTACGCGTTGCAGATCAAGAGCAGGGAAGAATTCATTGCGCAGTTGACAAGCAATCTTCCCGCACGTCCCGAGTACTTCTTGAAGGACGCCGAGATCAACCGCACCGGTGCCGCAGCGTTGTCGGAGTTAGGGCCGCTGCGCGCGATTGATCCGCAAGAGTTGGACCGAATGTTAAGGGCTGGCGAGATCGCGCTCGACGTGCGTGCGGGCGACGAATTTGCCGCCGGGCACGTGCCTGGTTCGGTGAACATCGCGCTCTCGGGGCAATTCGCATCGTGGGCGGGGACGATGCTCGGGTTGGCATCGCATCCCGTGCTCATTGCTGCGAGTGGCGAACAGATTGAAGAAGCGCGATTACGACTGGCACGCGTGGGTATGGAAGCGCTCGATGGGTATCTGCAGGGAGGCGTTGTGGCTTGGCGCGATGCCGGGTTACCAGTGGCCTGTACTGCTCAGATTTCACCGGAAGAACTGCAGAAGAGACTTCAGACGAGTGATGTTCAGGTGCTGGACGTGCGTCGTGAACCGGAGTGGGATGCGGGCCACATCGAGCAAGCGATCTGGTGGCCGCTCGATAATTTCAAAGTGGCGCCGCCCGAAATCGATCGCGAGGCGCCGCTGGCGGTGCATTGCAAGGGTGGATACCGCAGCATGATTGCAAGTAGCCTGCTGGAGCGGGCAGGCTTTGGAAACGTGTTCAACGTGGTCGGAGGGTTTGATGCGTGGCAGGCGGCGAATCTCCCGGTTGTGGCGCCCGTCACAGTCAAAGTCTAAGGTGGCCCTGTGGAAAAAGTGTTCCTGAAGGAACATTTGTCATACAGGAATGTACATACAGCAGTAACGGTGGACGTAAGTCTTGGCATCTGCAACAGCTTAGACCCTGTCTTTTTCTGCCTCGAATTGCCTGCCAAGCTCAAGGATCGTTTTTAGCAGGTCTTCCATTTCCACATCGCTTACGGCCGGGTTCATGCAGGTGAATTTCAGGCACTGGCGATTGCGGACGCGTGTGTGTCCAATAACGGCCTGTCCCAGCTCAAAAAGCTGTCTCCGGATGCGGTTGTTGAGCAAGTCGGCATCGACGTTCGCCGCGGAGGGAACGTATCGGAAGATAACGGTGCTGAGCTGAGGTTCGGCCATGAGTTCGAGTTGCGGCGTGTTGCGGATTATCTGTGCCGCATGCGCCGCCAAGGCGATGGTCCGGTCGATCATTTTACCCAGCTTTTCGCGGCCGAGGGATTGGAACAAGATCCAAAGTTTGAGAGAATCGAAGCGGCGGCTGGTGAGGAGAGAAGTAGTCACAAGGTCCGGGACGCCTTCGTCTTCGTGCGACTCGGGATTGAGGTAGTCGGCATAGAACTTGATCACATCGAAGTGGACAGCGTCCCGCAATAGAAACGCACTGCATGGAATCGGCTGCCAGAATAACTTATGAAAATCGATGGTGACGGAATCGGCCGTCTCGATGGCTGTCGAGTTTGTCTCGATGCATGGAGGAGAACAGCAATGCTCCGCCGTACGCTGCATCGACATGCAGCCAAGTGTTCGTTTCGCGAGCGATGGTCGCGATCTCGGGCAAAGGATCGATCGAGCCGAAATCAGTTGTACCTGCCGTGGCGACCACGGCCATGGGAAGCAGGCCTTCCCCGTCGAGGCCCTGCAGAGCACTTCGCAAGGCTGCCGGTTTCATGCGGAAGTGTTCGTCGACGTCCACTCGAATGACGGAATCTGTTCCGAGTCCCTAACTGCGATGCCGATTTCTCCACCGTGAAATGGGCAACTTCCGAACACAGGATGCGCAGACGGTCGGCTTCGGGTGGAAGGCCGGACTTCTGGGCTGACCAGTTCCAACGTTTCTTCAAGAAAGCATCGCGCACGAGGAGAAGCCCCATGTAATTGGACTGCGAACCTCCGGTCGTGAAGGTTCCATCGGCGGTGGCGGGAAAACCAGCCTCGCCGCACAACCAGCGGATTAACTTCTGCTCAACTATGGTTGCGATTGGAGCCTGATCGAACGAATCCATCGATTGGTTCAGAGCGCTGATTACGACCTCGGCCGCGAGCGCGGCCAGAAGTGGTGGGCAGTGGAGATGGGCAGCAGTTCTGGGATGAGAAACGTTGACTGAATTCGTCACGACCGTTCGCAAGGTCTCAGAGATTTCTTCTGACGAGAGTCCGGTTTGCGGCAGAAAGTCTGAAGGGATCAGTTTGGCCAACTCCGCCGCGGTTCCGCCGGGAGAGGCGGCGCTGGGCAGCGACTGGCAAACAATCTGCGCAGCTTCGACTATCAGCTTTTGATAAGCTTCCTTGCTCTCTGTGCTTTGGCCTAAGAAATCTGTTTCGAACAATCGATCCCCTCGAGAAGCTTCCTACCGGAAGAGTGGACTTCCACGTAAGTCGTGACTATCTTCCCACATCCGCACTCGGGCAAGCTCTGTCTACAAGATGTGGCCAATGGGAGGTATAAACTGCTGGAAGCTAATGCATACATAAACGCGTTTCGGGAAGGAAAATCATCATGAAGACAGGCAAGATCGCGCACACCTTTCGAGTGGAGAGCGGCAAGCACTTTCGGCTGAAAGATTTTGACCCGGCAGACACCGGTCACTGGAAGTCGAAGGAGCATGCGGAGCAGGCTTTGATGGAAGGAATCGCCCGCACCGCTGAGCTGCAAGACAAGCTGTACGCGCAGGATCGATGGGCGTTGCTGCTGATCTTTCAGGCAATGGACGCAGCGGGAAAAGACGGCGCTATTAAGCATGTGATGTCGGGCGTGAATCCGCAAGGATGCCAGGTGTATTCGTTCAAGACGCCTTCTGACCTGGAACTGCAGCATGATTTTCTATGGCGTACGACTCGTGATCTGCCAGAGCGCGGGCACATCGGAATTTTCAACCGGTCGTATTACGAAGAGGTGCTGGTGGTTCGGGTGCATCCCGAGATCTTGAAGAATGAGAAGATGCCGCCGTCGCTGGTGGGAAAGAAAATCTGGGGAGAACGTTTTGAAGACATCCGCTGCTTCGAGCGGCACATGGCGCGCAATGGAACGGTCATCAGGAAATTTTTTCTGAACGTCTCGAAGAAAGAGCAGAAAAAGCGTTTTCTGGAGCGCCTGGATGAGCCGGAGAAAAATTGGAAGTTTTCCGCAAGCGATATTCACGAGCGCAAGTACTGGGACGATTATCAGGCTGCGTACGAAGACATGATCCGCAATACTGCATCCGAGCACTCCCCATGGTATGTCGTGCCGGCGGACAACAAGTGGTTCACCCGTCTGGTGGTTTCAACGGTGATCATGGATACGCTCGATTCGCTCGGTCTGAGCTATCCGAAGGTGGATGACGCGAAGCGGAAAGAACTCGAGGCGGCGAAGAAAGCTTTGCTGAAGAAATGAATAGGTTGCGCGGCAGAGTTGCAGGAGCCATGCCGGCTCTTTGCAGCAAGCGCCGTCAGGGTTACCATAGGGGACATTGTTCACGCCGTCCGCAGAACCACGGAGATAACTTACAAAATGGGCCAAGATTTCCTTCGCAGAAGTGCGAGCAATGCCGCACGCTCGATTTCAATCGCGATCTTCCTGACACTTTTCACACTCTTTTCTATTGCTGCTGCAGCGCAAGCCAAACCGGAGCGGCAATCGAAAGCCGCCAAAGCAGCGGAGGCTCCCCAGTCAACCCAAGCGGCAAAAGCTGCGGCGACCACAGGAAGCAAAAACGAAGAAGATTCCGAGGAAACCGCCAAGCCCGAGGAGAAGGTTTTCAAAGGCATGAAGTACCGGATGATCGGGCCATTCCGTGGAGGCCGTTCGCTGACCGCGGCTGGCATTCCGGGCGATCCGACAACGTATTACTTCGGAGCCACGGGTGGTGGTGTGTGGAAGTCGACCGATGGTGCGATGACGTGGTCGCCGGTTTTCGACAAAGAAGGCACGTCGGCGATCGGCAGTATCGCGGTGTCTGCCTCGAATCCCAATGTGCTCTATGTAGGGACGGGCGAGGCCTGCATCCGTGGGAATATCTCGCACGGCGATGGCGTGTACAAGACACTCGACGGCGGCAAGACCTGGAAAAACACCGGGCCTGCGGGATTCGCGGGCGATCGGCAAGGTGATCATTAATCCGACGAATCCGGATATCGCGTTTGTCGCGGCGCTCGGGCATCCCTATGGCCCAAATGCGGAGCGCGGAATCTTCCGCACAACGGACGGCGGAAAAACGTGGGAAAAGGTTCTCTACAAAGACGAGAACACAGGCGGCATCGATGTCGCCTTAGACCCACATAATCCTAATATTCTTTTTGCGGCTCTGTGGCAGGCGCGGCGGACTTCCTGGAGCATGACGAGCGGCGGTCCGGGCAGCGGACTGTATCGCTCGACCGATGGCGGCACAACCTGGAAGCATTTACAGGAGCATGGATTACCGAAAGCTCCGTACGGAAAGATTGGTGTAGCAGTTGCTGCAAATTCAGATCGTGTTTATGCACTCATTGAGGCGCACAATCCGGATGGCGGACTGTATCGCTCCGATGACGGCGGCGAATCGTGGCAACTGGTAAATCCGAGCCACAGTCTCTGGCAGCGTCCGTGGTATTACATGCATGTCATTGCCGATCCGCGCGATGAGAACGTGCTTTACATCATGGATGTCGATGCCTACAAGTCGACTGACGGCGGGCATCTGTTCAACAAGGTCCATGTACCTCACGGCGACAATCACGGGTTGTGGATTGATCCGATGGACACGCAGCGCATGATCGCTTCGAACGACGGCGGCGTGACGGTGACGCTCGATGGCGGGAAAAGCTGGTCATTGCAGGACAATCAGCCGACGGCGCAGTTCTATCACGTGACTACCGATACCGAGACGCCCTACCGGGTGTATGGAGCGCAGCAGGATAGCGGCACCGTTGCCATCGTCAGCCGCAGCGATGATGGTTCGATCAGCCGCAGCGATTGGTACGATGTGGGCGGCGGCGAGGCCGGATACATCGCGCCGTATCCTCCGGATCCGAATATTGTTTATGCGGCCGACTATCAGGGAAACATCACGCGCTATGACCGGCACATCGGGCAAGTGAAGTCAATTACCGAACAGCCCGAACTTTCGGATGCGCACGGAGCGGCGAATCTGGAACATCGCTTCCAGTGGACAGCTCCGGTCATGATCTCTCCGCATGACCCGAACACGCTGTATCACGGCGGCGAAGAGCTGTTTAAGACGACAGACGGCGGCGTGCGCTGGCAGGCGATCAGTCCGGATCTGACGCGCAACGACAAGAGCAAGCAGAAGGTCTCGGGCGGGGACATTACACTCGACGATTCGGGAACCGAATACTACGACACGATTTTTGCCCTGGCCGAGTCGCCTATTACAAAGGGCCTGCTGTGGGTGGGCACGGATGATGGTCTGATCCAGCTCACAAAGGACGAAGGGAAGTCGTGGTCGAACGTCACGCCCAAAGACATGCCGGAATGGAGCCGCATCAGCCAGATCGACGCTTCGCCATTCGATGCGGGAACGGCTTACGTCGCCGTCGATCGTCATCAGTTTGATGATCTGAAACCGTATATCTACAAGACCAGCGATTACGGCAAGACTTGGAGCAAGCTGGGTGCTGGTATTCCGGATCGTACGTTTGTGCGCGTGGTCCGGGAAGATCCGAAGAAGCGGGGACTGCTGTATGCCGGGACCGAAGAAGGAGTTTACGTTTCGTTTAACGACGGAGCGAACTGGCGTCCGTTAAAACTGAATCTGCCGACGGTGCCGGTTCACGATCTGTTGATCAAAGACAATGATCTGGTCGTGGCGACGCACGGCCGGGCCTTCTGGATTCTCGATGACCTGACACCGCTGCGGCAGTATTCGGACGATATCGCGCAGAAAGATCTGCACCTATACACCCCCGCAACTGCGTATCGGATTCAGGCCGGAGCTGCAGGAGACCGACATCCATCGAAGCGGACGGGGGAAAACCCGCCGGCGGGCGCGGTGATCTATTACTACTTGAAGGATGCTCCCAAGGCGGACACCGAAGCGAAGGTCGAGATCCTGGATGGGGCGGGGAAAGTGATTCGCAAATACTCCAGCGCCGAGTACAACACGCTGGAAGAGCCAGCCGATCCAGACGACAAGAAGCCGGAAAAGCAGCTCAAGGCGGAGGCGGGGTTGAACAAGTTTGTGTGGGATTTGCGATATGAAGAAGCGCGACGTATCCCGGGCTATTATCTGTGGGAATACAACGGCGGCGCGCATGGGCCAGTCGCCGTTCCCGTACACTATCAGGTACGACTTACCGTAGGCGGACAGAGCCAGACAGCAGATCTGGATTTGAAAATGGATCCGCGGGTGAAAGTGAGCCAGGCGGATCTGGAGGCGCAGTTCAATCTCCTGATCCAGACCCGGGACGAACTAAACAAAGTTGTCGACACAGTGAATCAGATACAGGATGTGCGGGCGCAGCTTTCCGGACTGAAACGGCGTTTGCCGGAGAATGCCAGCTCGAAAGTGATCGTTACCGCCGCGGATGATCTGGAAAAAAAACTGGTTGCTGTTCGCGATGACATCGTGAACCTGGATATCAGCGCGAACGAAGACTCGCTGGCCTATCCTCCGCAATTGGATGCGAAGCTGGCGTTTCTGGCTATGGATGCGGGATCGGCGGATTCTGCGCCAACTGAGGCCGAACAGCGCCAGCTTGAAAAACTGAAGCGGCAGAGCGGGGAGCTGATCTCCCGCTGGGAGGACTTGCAGCGGCGCGATCTGGCGGCATTCCAGAAGCTTACTGCTGAGGGCAGCCTCTCGACCGTGGTCGTTCCACCAGCAGGTCGGGCGGAGGAAGAGCCGGTCGCATCGCACTGAAAACAAGTGGTCAGTGGTCAGTGACTAGTGGTCAGTCAAACCGCCGCGTCACTGGCCGCTGATTACTTAACACCTACCGCAGCCACGGTTCTAAAGAACCTCAGAAAGGCCTTTCTGGAAGCAGGGTTTACTCCTCTAATTACTTCTATTACTTCTGTGCCAGAGCTATAGCACCGATGTGCCTTGTCCGGCCTACGGCCTGTTGCTATTGTGCCGATAGAGCTTCAGTGTAGTTCCTCCCCTGAAGGTGATCGAGCCGTGCAGGGGGTATCTATGCGAGTGATGCACGTTTGCTATGCGGTGATCGGCTTTGCGGTGGCCCGCTGGATATTCCGGCGGCAAGCAGTTCCAGTAGTAGACCCGGTTTCACGTTTTCGCTCGCAAGGACTGTTGTAAGAATTCGTGTGGGCTTGGGCGCGCGCACCCGTTGCGCCTCCATTTCGTCAACGCGCGCCCTTTCCTTTCGCCCTAGGTACCGTTACTAAGGTTTGCCCGTCTCATCCCTGTTTTTTCCTTCTCTCAATACAATTGGCTCAGGAGACTCTTTCGCAGAAGATGCTACTGCGTGTCCCTATCTTTGACCTGAGCTTATGCCGCGTATTCCAGGAATCGGATTGCTCATCGTGTCCGCGATGCTGATGGTGCTGTTGCCGCCATTCGCGCTGGCGCAGGATGATCCGAACGACATGCCGTTGGGAGACTTGGCGCGGAATCTGCGAAAGAAGAGTGTGCCCGCAAAGCCGGTTGTTTCCAAGCCAGTGATTGATGACGACAACCTGCCGCAGGTGATGGAACGGGGCGAAAACAGGCAGGGATTCGGATCGGGCCTACGCTATCTGATGGCCGGAGAGAGCAAGGGCTTCGAGGTAGCCGCTCCAGATGTCACTTGCAGCCTGGCGTTTACTGCAAATGTGAAGTCGTTGCTATCGGGACAGTATGCGCAGGCGGACCTTCCTGCGGAAGAGATGGGCAAGCTTCAAGGGAAGGCGACGATTGAAGGTGATTCGCTGATTATCCCGGTTTTCAATGGCACGAACTGGCATGTTAGTGAGCTGGCTGTGGCGCTGACGGTGGTGCGCAAGAACGCACCGAATGGTTTTCTGGGGGCTATCTATTCAGCTCCAGGCGCTGGAGTGGAAATCGATCCGGGGGCATCGGCGGAGGCCGATCCGCTGGAGCAGGTGAGGTCTGAGAAGAAATCTGATCTGACGGTCATCTACAAAATGAGAACTGCAGCGCCACCGTGGGAAAGAGCCGTGTTCAGCGCGCCTCTGAATCTGGAATTGGCGCCAGGTGAGGAATGGCACTGGGCAATTGTGCAAGCCAAAGGATATCCGCCCGAGAGCTATGCTGCGCCCCAACCTCGGGTCACGGAGACAAGGCAAGAGACAGCACCCGTGCCGGTCAGCCTGACGGACCCGGGGAACCCGCTGGCCGTAACCCCGCAACATCCATAAAAGCTAGCCTCACCGCACGCGTTCGTGATCGACGCCGGTGTGGCGCACGTCAGAAACGGATAAGGAATCGAGATACGAGGTCAGTTTCTGAGGAGTGGAGACGTGGGCTAAGAAATCCGGTAGCGGATGCGGGGACGGTTCATCAGGAGCGTTGGCTTCGAGGTGATCGTAGGTAGCGTAAAGTTTCAAATACCATTCTTGATAGCAGAAACCCCACATGCCCTCGTTGTCTGCTTTGTCAGACGAAGGATGCCCAATGCTTGCTTCGAGGTCATAGGCGATGAATCGATCAATTTGAAATCTGCGGAGCTGAGCAGAAGCGATCCGAGTTCGAAGAGAATCTGATGACCGCAGGTAGTCTTTGCTCCTTTGGCTTCTTCAGCGAACATCTGCTTCGCCAGTTCCTTGGTGCGAGCCACTCGGGCCTCGCGTTCTTCTTTGGAGTGCGAATTGAAGGCGACGAAGTCTTTTTCGAGAAGCGACCAAGCATCGCGATCCAAGGCGAGTTGCTGAAGTGTTTGCGCTGACGCTAACGCGGCAGCGAGTGCATTTGTGAGTATGAGAGTCAGCAAGAATCGCATTCGCTTTGCACCATGAAGGTCGATAGAGAGTTATATCAAGAACACGACTAGGTACTGTTGTGCGGTCGTTATTGAGGCTTTGACAGCATGCTAAACTTGAAATAATTCCGCAAACATGAGGTATTCATGAAATTCGGAGTCATCATTTTTCCCGGTTCGAACTGCGATCACGACGCTTTTTGGACGATCCAGCATGTTGCCAAGCAACCGGTGACGTTTTTGTGGCACGAATCGCACGATCTGGAGAACTGTGATGCCATCATTGTGCCGGGCGGATTCGCGTATGGCGATTATCTGCGGACCGGAGCGATCGCGAAGTTCTCGCCCGTAATGGACTCGGTGCGCAGATTTGCTGCTGGCGGCGGATTAGTGCTAGGTATCTGCAACGGTTTTCAGATCCTGTGTGAATCCGGTTTGCTGCCGGGTGCGTTGATGCGAAATGTCGGCCTGAAATATGTCTGCAAGCCGGTCGAAGTGCGAGTAGAGAATGCAGGCACTCCGTTCACCAATGCGTGTTCAACGGGAGAGGTGCTGACCATCCCTATCGGTCACATGGAAGGAAACTATTTCTGCGATGAGGAAACATTGGCAGAGCTAAAGCGAGACAACCGAATCGTGTTCCGCTATTGTTCGCCAGCGGGCGAAATCACTGGTGACGCCAATCCCAACGGCTCCCTGGAGAATATTGCCGGAATATGCAGCCCGGGCGGGAATGTGGTGGGCATGATGCCGCATCCGGAACGCTCCGCCGAACCGGAACTGGGTTGTACGGACGGTGTCAAGATTTTCCAATCGATGGTCGGAGCATTGGCGTCCCGCTAGCATTTTCTCCTCCCGCTCAAAAAAATCTTGGCGAGTAGGGCGGTTTCGTTATATCGTCATCCCTTCTTCCCCTGTAGTGCGGTTATCCAAATCTATTTTTGTTTGGTAGATACACGCAGGGAGGCGTGTCTCTGATGACAGCGAAACAGATTCTCGATTCCTTTTCCGAGACGTTCATGAAAGACGAACGTATTCTCAGCGTGCCAGAAAGAGCGCTGATTACGACCCTGCTGCAGCATGCCAAAGCTGCAGCCGGAGGCAGCCCAGAGACGCAAGAAGCCGTAAAAAAGGTTATCGCGTCCGCCGTCGGTGAAGTAGTCGCGCAGCGCGCATTCGCCGTGTTAGGAAGCAGCGTTGTGGAGCGGATTATCGAGAACAGTTCGTTGCCCGAGGAGGCAGCAAGCCGCGCGACTGAAGTTCTGGCGAGCCCTAGAGGACCGCAGACGCCAGGAACCCCGATACGGCGCGATGCTCCCATGCATCCTGCGCCGGGACCGCAGACGCCGGGAGTACGGCGCGACGCTCCCATGCATCCTGCGCCAGGACCGCAGACACCGGGAACCCCGTTGCCCGAAACTCCCATGCCACCGTCGCCAGGGCCGCAGACACCGGGGCACGGCGTCACTAGAACCGTAGTATCGCAGGCGGCAGCGGCGGTTGCGGAAAAACCTTCTAGCCTCCCCGCCCGTTGCGTGGTACTGGACGAGTTTCTTGCTCCCCAAGAATTGTTCGAGTTGACTCGCTTCACTTTGGAGCATGAAGCGGAGTTTCAGGCCAGCGAAGTGCTTTCTCCAACAGCGGAGAAGGGAGTGGTCAACTACGATCATCGCCGTTCCCGTGTGCTGACAGAGCTGGGACATCATCAGGACGTCATGCTGGCGAGAATCAAAGCAGTCTTGCCGAGCGTACTCGAGAAGCTGGGCATGAGGGAATTTAACATCAGCGCAGTCGAGGCTCAGATCACTGCCAGCAACGATGGAGATTTCTTCCACTTCCACAGCGATAATGGCGCCGATCACGTCTCTTCACGGCACCTGACCTTCGTATATTTCTTCCATGGGGAACCGAAACAGTTCGAGGGAGGGGAGCTGCGCATCCACGACTCGACCCTGGAGGGAGGCGAATACGTCAGTGCGGGCAGCTATCAGACAGTTATTCCGCAGCAGAATCAGATCGTCTTCTTTCCGTGTGAACTGATGCATGAAGTGACTGCGGTGCAATGCCCGAGTGCTCTCTTTGCTGACAGCCGCTTTACCTTGAACGGATGGCTTCGACAGTAAACAACCCGGCGTGGTTGGAGTGGATGACAAATCTGCTCGGGGGAATGTCGCGGCGGACGCTCGCTGCGACATTTCCCCCGGACCGTTTCTATTGCCTTCTCGACGAATTGCCGTTGCATTTAGTTCCACGGCACACGTTTTCCTGGAAGCCATCTCGGGAGGCGCGTGAGGCTGAGTTGTATCTGAATCCCGATTGTAAGCTGCGTTCGGCAAAGGACCTTCCCAAAAAACTCGACCCGCAGGAAGAGTTAAGTTCTGCTTTTGCCTTGCAAGGGACTATCGCCTGGGTTTGGGATCCCGAGAACCGATTCACGACTTCCGTTCTGGCTGGGCCCTGCATCTTGAAGAGGTTGTACGAGGACTCGGAGCTGACCAGCCGGTTCCAGAAACTGTGCCGGATCATATTCGCACGGTGCTGGCCGGCGCGGGGATTCTGATTCCTCAGAGATTCAATGAACAACGTACGGCCGCAGCGTGAGTATTTCATCGCAAATGCGAAATTATCTTTTCGGGAAAAAGGCTATGCCACCTTACCGGGGCTGATCCATCCATTTCACGTTGCTGCGCTGCGCCGCTATTATCGCCGCCTGATCCGAAAGGGATGGATGAAGCTGGGAGATGAGCAAAGTTCACTTCGGTATGTGGTTCACAACGAACCCGTCGCGCAATTCTTTCACCGGGAGATTGCGCGCACGCTCAGTGCTGTTGCCGGCGAAGCGGTAAAACCTTCCTACGTTTATCTTGCTTCATACCAGAGCGGGGCGGAACTTAAAAAGCACGTCGACCGCGAGCAGTGCGAATTCAGCATCACACTTGCTCTCGACTTCTCACCCGAGCCAGAACTGGCGACACCGTGGCCGATCCACCTCGATACGACGTATGGCAAAGTCACCGTCTTTCAGGCGCTCGGAGACGGATTGGCCTATCGAGGCACGAGATTACCGCATTACCGAGACAAACTGGGGCCAGGGCAGACCTCGACTTCTATCTTCTTTCATTACGTGTCGGAGAATTTCACTGGGGCCGTTGACGTAAGTTTTCGATCAGCGCAGGCCAGAGATCAGATACAGCGCCGATAGCATCTGGTTGTAGGCATAGGCAAACCGCTTTCCATCACGGCTGACAACGATCGGGGCGAGCAGAACCACGCCCGCCGAAACTCCCGGCTTTAACTGTTGAATGACAGCCGATTTTCCCGTCGCGATATCAACACGGTAGACCTTGCTGGGAAATTCTCCGGAGTGATAGCAGTAAAGAGCGGTACCATCTTCGGCCCACTGTACTGCCACAAAGGTATTGTCGAAGTTGGGAATGGTCCGAGTAGGACCACCCTCAAGCGAATAGATCGCGATGGACCGGTCCGCCGAAGTTCCAATCATGGAGCGGCTATCCGGGGCCGAAGGTCCGCACAGTACACCTTCGGGAGTTACAGGTTTTGCCGTGCCATTAGACACGTCAACGGTATAACACCGAACTCCATGGCCACTCACGTCACCATTGACGGCGAGTCGTTGTCCATCTGGCAGAAAGCGTGCCCATCCCGTGTGGACATGATCGATTCCGCTTACATCAATGACGCGCGGCTGTCCCGCCCCGATCGGCAGCAGTGTAATCCGCGGTGCCAGTAATGGCGAGATCGAAATCGCCCATTTGCCATCTGGGGACAGCCCTCCGGAACTCCCATCACCCAACCGAACCGGCAACGCGCCATCTACCTTCCGAGTGACCACAGCGTAATTTGGGCCGGCAGCTTCGCTCGCATCCTCAAACAATACGAATTGCCCATCAGGAGAGATGTCACGCGGGGAGTTCCAATCATGCCAGGCAAGATCCACTCCTTCCTTGCTTCCCAACGTCGTGTATTCCATTGCGAGCCGCACAGAATTCAGGGAAACCAGAACTCGGCCGTCGGATGCAATGTCTTCGATTTTCAGCGCGACGGGCAAATCCAGCAAAGTTCGCAACTTACCCGCCCCGTCGACGGCCATCAAATTCAGATTGTTCCCCTTATCCACGCCGGCAAACCAGATTTCCTTACCATCGGGCCGCCAGGCAAGCCCGCTTTCGGATTCCCATTCCTTGGTGAGGGTCTGAAGGTGGCCGGAGAGATCCACCTTGCGAACCACACCACGGCTGTCCCACAGCACGGGATGATCCATGAAAGCAATGGTTTCGTGCGTGGGAGAAAAGCGAATGTTGCTGATCCAGCCACTGCTCTGATAGAGGACATTGCCAACGGGATATTCCAGCCGGCTATGACCTTGCACGTAATGCACGACGGCGAGTTTGCCGTTCGCGTCCCAATCCGCCCAGCGCACGTCTGGCAGCAATTCACGCGGAGAACCACCCGCTAACGGAGCGCTTGCCAGCATGCCGTTCACGGTCTCTAGCTGCCCTGAGTGAGTTCCGTGCACCACCAAAGCCAGCTCGTTTGTGCGCGAGATACTCAGCAGGTTCGCATCAGTAAACTGCAGCGGCTGTGAGAGCAGGGCATTTCCCACCGTAGAGAACAGCTGTATACGGCTTGTTATTCCATGCCGCGCGTATAAACGACGTTCTGCGCGTCGGGCGAGAAGCGCGCGGCGTAAATCGTACCTGCCTCGGAGGTGAGGCGCCTATAAGATGGGGAGTGCGACCGGAACGTGGATCAATTGACTAATTGTCAGAACCGCGGTCGCTACCGCTAAAACCGCTATAACCGCCCAAGCGAGGCGCGGATTCCTGAGGCGCTTTGAGTTGCCACGCGCGATTCTCACAGGAGACGACCCAGAAACTGTTTGCAGCGCAAACCCCAGATCCTTCGCCGACTGAAACCGTTCTTCCGGCTCTTTTTCCAGGCAGTGTCTGACGATCTCCTGGTAGGCCGCAGGAATGTCGGCCTGCTCCAGATTGGCGCTGGCAGGCTCTTCCCGCAGCACCGCTGTCATGGTGTCGACTTCGGTTTCACCGCGGAAGGCCCGGCACCCAGCCATCATTTCGTAGAAGATTGCCCCGAAGCTGAAAATATCGGCGCGATGATCCACTGGCTTTCCCCGAAGCTGCTCGGGAGACATATAAGCCACCGTGCCAATCACGGCACCAAGCTTCGTGACCGTGGTCAGGCTTTCGATCGAGCGACTTTCTTCGGGATCGAGTTGCAGCTTGGCGACACCAAAATCGAGAATCTTTACCCGATCATCGTTGGTGATGAACAGGTTTTCCGGTTTTAGGTCGCGGTGGACGATGTGGCGATCGTGTGCTGCCGTGAGGCCCTGCACGATTTGAAGTGCGTAACCGGCGGCTTGGCGCGGCGGAATTCGTCCTTCACTCAGCCGGTGCCGCAGAGTAGTGCCCTCCAGCAGCTCCGAAACAATGTAGGGAGTGGTGCCGTCAAGGCCGACGTCATAGATCGCAAGAATGTTGGGATGGTTCAGGGCTGCGGCAGCACGGGCTTCCTGCTCGAAACGGCGAAGGTGATCGGGATTGTCGCTCGAGGCGGGGCGGATTAGTTTCAGAGCGACATCTCTTCCAAGTCTTTCGTCGCGCGCGCGGAAGACTTCTCCCATCCCTCCCGCACCGATCTTCTCGAGGACCCGGTAGTGGCCCACCAACCGCCCGACCATAAGAGTACCGAAAATCTTAGCTCTCGCATGTTAGGGGTGAACAGGAAAGCCGTCAATACCGATCCATTGGCTCCTCCGTGGTATACTACTCATTCGCCTGCATATATATAGCGAGGCTATCCTGTGATCTCCTCTAAAGGCGAATCCTGCGCCATCCAAGATCTTTTAATGAATACGAGGTCGAACCATGTCCGGCCATTCTAAATGGGCCACAATTAAGCACAAAAAGGGCGCGCTCGACGCGAAGCGCGGCAAGATATTCACCCGTCTTATCAAGGAAATCAGCATCGCAGCCAAGAACGGTGGCGGCGATCCGGATTCCAACCCCCGGCTGCGAACCGCTATTCTTGCGGCCAAGTCGGAAAACATGCCCGCCGACAACATAAAAAGGGCCATCCAACGCGGTACCGGCGAATTACCTGGGGCCACGTATGAAGAGTTTGCGCTGGAGGGCTACGGGCCGGGCGGCGTTGCCGTCTTGCTCGACATCAACACCGATAACCGCAACCGCACAGTAAGCGAGATACGACACGTGTTCAGCAAGAACGGCGGCAACATGGCCTCGGCGGGTGCCGTCGCATACCTATTTCATAAAAAGGGCGACATCGTTGTTCCGAAGACTGCGGCCAAAGAGGACGATCTGATGAATATCGTTCTCGAAGCCGGCGGCGAAGACCTGAACGATGACGGCGACAACTGGGAGATCTTGACAGAGCCTTCAGCCTACGAAGCCGTGCTTGAAGCGGTGAAGAAGGCAGGCATTACGCCGGCGGCGTCCAGTGTCTCGTTCATTCCGCAGAACTACATCAAACTGGAAGGACAGCAGGCCGGCACCATGATCCGCTTGATGGAAGCACTGGAAGAGCACGACGACGTGCAGAATGTCCACGCGAACTTCGACATCGATCAGAAGTTGCTGGAAGAAGTAGCAGGCTAGCAGTTCGCACTACGGTTTGAGCCGCCCAATCATCGGGCGGCTTTATTTTTCTGTGGGCATTTTGCGAACCAGAGTTTTCAACACGTTCGTGGAAAATTCTGTGGAAAAGCGGCACACTACCTATGTAAGTCGCTCTGCAAGAATCGCTTCAGCAGTTTGCACTAGAGCAAGTGCTGGCACTTTTGTGGAGCATCCCGGACGAAATTCCCTGTGAAACTTCGACTCGATCGATTGCTCGTGGACCGGGCGCTCGTCGCTTCGCGTGAGCGCGCGCAAGCCCTGATTCTCGCCGGAAAAGTTCTGGTGAACGACCAGAAAATCGAAAAGGCAGGAGCTCAAGTTGAAGCCGACAGCATTATTCGTCTGCTTGAACACGATTTGAAGTATGTGAGTCGTGGAGGACTGAAGCTCGAACACGCTCTCGCACACTGGAAGATTGATGTGAGCGGGAAAGTCTGCATGGATGTCGGTGCGTCCACCGGAGGATTTACCGACTGTTTGCTGCAGCGTGGAGCGGCACGTGTCATTGCCGTCGACACGGGCTATGGCCAGATGGATTTCAAGTTGCGACAGGACCCTCGCGTACGCCTGTTTGAGAAGACGAACGCGCGGTATCTCACACACGAGGCCGTGGGGGAGTTCGCCGAGATGATCGCTATGGATGTTTCCTTCATCTCGGCGACACTGGTTCTGCCTGCGGTTCTGGAAGCTGTATTCCCGCAAGATCGCAGTGGGCGTCAGATTGTCGTGCTTGGTGAAGCCCCAGTTCGAAGTGGGCAGGGAACTGGTAGGAAAGGGCGGAATAGTGCGGGACGAAGAGGCTCAGAATTCAGCGGTAGAAAAGGTAAGATCTGCCCTTGTCGAGCTTGGGGTCAGGCATGCTGACGTGATCGATTCGCCCATCCTCGGTGCCGAAGGAAATCGCGAGTTCCTTCTCTACGGGATTTTCTGATCCCAGTGGCTTCATTGAACCCTCTGTGGTGAATCCGCCGACTTCCGATACAATCACTGTTTCGTTCTTGTGCCATTGCACGCTTTCATCATGGGAACCGCCAACCCGCATTCGTTGCAGAAAACAGCAGCTATCATCTCGCGTCCCGATCGTCCGGAAGTGGCCCAGATATTACCCGGGCTTCTTGAGTGGCTCAGCGAACACGGATACAGGGTCGTTATCGACACACAAACCGCAGAGTACGTGAGCGGACTCGACGTGGTTCCACGCTCGGAAATGGGGGCGCGGCCTCTTGACTTGATGATCGTCCTGGGAGGAGACGGAACGCTGCTCTCAGCTGCGCGCGTCACGGCAGCTATTGACGTTCCCTTGCTGGGCGTAAACCTGGGGACACTAGGCTTTCTCACCGAAATTTCTCCACAGTCGCTCTTTACGGTGCTCGAAGCAATTGCAAAGGGCCGCGCCACGGTCGAGAGCCGTTTCCTGATGCAATGCGACCTGTTGCGCGGCGACGAAGTTCGCGGCAGCTCCCTTGTGTTCAACGATGCGGTTGTGAATAAGACGACACTGGCGCGATTGAATACGTACGATCTCTACATCGACAAGGCATTTGTTTCGAGCTATCGCGCCGACGGTATGATCGTCGCGACTCCGACCGGATCGACGGCATATTCGCTGTCTGCCGGTGGCCCAGTGCTGATGCCAACCGTCAACGCCCTCGTGGTCACGCCAGTTGCGCCGCACTCCCTGACGCATCGCCCGTTGGTGGTTCCGGATTCCGCAGAGATCGAGATTCTTTTGCGAAGCGAAGAAGAAGTCGCCTATCTCAGTCTGGATGGCCAGCCAGGGCTGGATCTAAGCGATGGTGACCGCGTTCGCTGCCGCCGCTCGCAGCATCAGGTGAACCTTTTTCGAACCGGATCGGATTTCTTCCAGGTCTTACGCAGTAAGTTAAAGTGGGGGGAACGACAGATTTAGATTTCCGCCCTCATCAGGTCAGAAATCTTCTCTCTCCGACGAATTACTTTCGCCGACTTGCCCGACACCAAAACCTCCGTCGGACGCGGACGCGTGTTGTAGTTCGAAGATAAGGCCATGCCATAGGCGCCGGCATCCAGGATCGCCAGCAGGTCGCCCTCCGCGACCGGCGACAGTTTCACGATCGCGGGCAAAGAAGTCGCCAGTCTCACAGACCGGACCAACGATATCCACATTCTCTTTTTTGGCCGACTCTACGCGCGGGCGAGTCACGGGAACAATCTCGTGATAGGCGCCATAAAGCGCGGGCCGAATCAGATCGTTCATGGCCGCATCCACCACAAGGAAGCGTTTGCTATCATTCGCTTTTTTGTAAACTACCGAGGTGAGCAAAATACCTGCGGGGGCAATAATCGATCGGCCCGGCTCCAGCAATAAATGTACTTTCAGTTGGCGAAGAGGGGTAACGAGCGCCCTGGCGTACTTGGCCACTTGTCCGGGAAAGTCGGTGGCTGGCTTGTCGTACGAGATGCCCAACCCCCCACCCGCATCAACGTAGTCGATATGATGTCCATCGGTACGCAGGTCGCGAACGAAATCGGCTACGCGGGCCATTGCTTCGCCGAATGGCGTGGCGTCGGTAATCTGCGAGCCTATGTGAACGCTGATACCTCGCACCCTTAAGGAACTCGCGCTAGACGCTTTCGCATAGAGAGCTCGAGCTTCGCGAATCGGAACCCCAAATTTGTGCTTGTGCAGCCCCGTTGAAATGTATGGATGAGTCTCGGCAGCCACATCTGGGTTCACACGTAAAGCGATTTGAGCAATGGTGCGTAGTTTGTGGGCGCACTCCGCCAAAGCCCATAACTCTGATTCGCTCTCGACATTGAATAGAAGAATTCCGGCTTTCAATGCGGCAGTAAGTTCTTCCCGTGTCTTGCCAACGCCGGAGAAGACAACACGCTTGGCTGCCTTCTTGTCTGCGGCCAGCACACGTTCCAACTCTCCTCCGGAGACGATGTCGAATCCAGCCCCTTTCCGCGCCAGCATGCGAAGAATGCTCAAGTTGGAATTCGCCTTGACGGAGTAACAGACGGTATGGGGCACGTCGTGGAACGCATGGTCAAATTCTCGATAGCGTTCCGCGATCATCTCGGCCGAATAGACATAGAGCGGCGTGCCGTATTTCGCGGCCAGTTTTGGCAAGCGGGATTTCACCGCTGTGCAGAACGAGTTGGGGGCTCGGCCCCAGCGGTCCGCTATCGCGATAAGAAAATCCTGGCGGCCGTAGGGAGGTGACAGTCTGACGGCTAGAGGTCATTTTTTCTTTGCGGGAGCATGCGTTCCGCCGCGCACCCGGATGGCCACCACAGTTTGGTCGTCGAAAGTCTCAACGCCGGCGGAGTGGTCGGCCACTGCTTTAAAGAGGACGTCGACAACCTGGGCGGCGCTGTTGCCGGCATTTTCCTCGATGATTCTCTCGACTCGACCACGTCCAAACAAATCTCCTTTGCGGCTGCGCGCGTCAAGAATACCGTCGCTAAAAAAAACGAACATGTCGCCGGGCTTCATGCGGAACTGGAATTCGTCGTATTCCGCCTCGTCGAACAGACCGAGAGGCAGCCCAGTAGCTTCGATGACTTCATTCTTGCCGGCATGTACATGAATGGGTCGCGGCAGTCCAGAATTTGAGACGGTAAGAGTGCGGTGCGCATCGTCCCATACCGCGTAAATGATTGAGACAAACTGCGCTTCAACCCGGCGCTCCGCTAACGATAGATTTACCGCTGAGAGCATCTCCGACGGCGACGGTTCAATTGGAGCGTGGGACCGCAAGATGCCGCTGACCAGCGCCGCATAAATGGCTGCCGGAGCGCCTTTCCCGCTGACATCTCCGATGGCGATACCGAGGCGTGACATCGAATACGGAATAAAGTCATAAAGATCGCCGCCGATCGTTCTCGCCGGGACGAATTTGGCTGCCACATCGAGATGAGAGAGCTTTGGAGGAGTCTGCGGCAGAAGCCGCGACTGCAACTCGCGCGCCAACGAAAGATCGCGTTCAAGACGCCGTTCCTGGCGCTCGATTTCTTCGTAGAGGCGGGCATTCTCGAGAGCGATGGCGATCTGCGCGGCCAACGTCGTCATCGTCCGCTGATGCTCTTCGGTGAAAAATCCGCGCCGCGTATGCTCAAGGTCAAGCACGCCAACAACTTTGCTCTTGTAAATCAGCGGCACGGCAAGTTCCGAGCGGGTCTCGGGGTTCGTCGCAATGTAGCGGATGTCCTTGCTGACGTCCGGAACCAGCACTGCCTGCTTTTGCGCCGCGGCGTAGCCGACCAAACCGCGTCCCAGAGGAATCTCATGTTTGAGATGGATGTTCTCGTTGAAGCGCAGCGAAAACCTGTGCTGGAGCTTCTCTCCTGCAGGGTCGAGGAGCAGGATGCTAAACATCTGGTAGTCAATCAATCGTCGCACTAATTCGGCGATGCGGCCCAGCAACTCGTCGAAGTTCAGAATCGAAGTTAACTCACGCGCAATTTCATTCAACAACAGCAGAATGCGGGCCTGCTTTGTTGTGCGTGTGTAGAGTTGTGCATTCTCGATGCCAGCCGCCATGCGCGACGCGACCAGCGTCAAAATGTTGACGTGTTCGTCGGTGAACGCGCCGGGCTCGCGAGCCTCAATATCGATCACCCCGATCACACGATTTTTCGTGATCAACGGAATCGCAAGTTCGGAGCACACATTCGGGACCGCTTCGATATATCGTGGGTCTTCGCGGACGTCGTTGATCAGTATGGCTTGTCGCGACTGCGCAGCTATCCCAGTCACACCCTCGCCAACTTTGATCCGGCTGCGTTCGGCAAATTCTGGCGGGTATCCAATCTGAAACCGGAAGCGCAATTCCTGCGTCTTTTCGTTCAACAGGAGAATGGCGAAAATCTCGTAGTCAATAACCTTGCGGACAACTTCGGCCACACGTCGCAAGGTCGTGTCGAGGTCGAGCGACGTCGCCAACACATCTGCGACGTCGAGGAGCAACGACTCGGCGGGAAGCCGATCTGGTTTGGAAACGACAGAACCCATCGCAAGTATGATAGCAGCCGCTTTGCGGCTCTCAATTCAGCTCAAGTTGTGCAGCTTAAAATGCAGATCTAAAAAAGCTCGAGCTTACTCTCGAGGCACGATGCAAATGTCTGCAAGGTTTCGATACTTTTCCGCGTAATCAAGACCGTAGCCAACAACAAACTCGTCAGGAATTTTAAACCCAACATAATCGCCCTCCAATGGCAGTTTGCGTCGCGTGGGCTTATCAAGCAGAGCGGCGACCTTCAACGATCGCGGTTGACGTGCCAGCAGCAATCTCTTGAGGTAGGTCATGGTCAATCCCGTGTCGAGGATGTCTTCCACCAGAATGATGTTCTTGTCTTTCAGCGTCTGATCGACGTCTTTGGTGAGTTTGACTTCTCCGGTGGAATCCCAGCCGCTCTTGAGTTCCTGCGTGGGAGTCGGACGATTGCCGTAGCTCGAAACACCTATGAAATCAAAGGTGGCATCAAGATCGACCTGCCTTGCCAGGTCCGAAAGGAAAATCGCTGCACCTTTCAGAACTCCGACGAGGTTGACGGACTGGCCTCTAAAGTCATTTGTAATCTGCGAGCCCAGTTCGCTGACACGTTTTGCAATGTCCTGACGTGAAATCAGCACCTTAAGTTCCGGCATGGCGGTTTCATATTAAACTAAAAAAGCTGCGAGTACTCAGCGCTCCGCATTCCGAGCCGGAACGTCGGGCGGTGAGCCGAAGACACCAATCGCTACGGGTTCGTAGCTGAGAGCTTAGGAGCTGGATGAATATGAACTTGAAGGGCATCAAACTGACCTGGCTGGGCCATGCGACATTTCGCATCGAGACGCCCGCAGTTAAGACCGTCATTATCGATCCGTGGATCATGGGTAACCCCATGTGTCCGGAATCCGAAAAGAACGTGAAGAAAGTGGACGTTCTTCTGTGCACTCATGGTCACGGCGATCACATCGGGGACGCGGTGGAGATTTGCAAGAAGCACAATCCGGTTGTTGTGGGCATTCCGGAATTGGCGCGTTGGTTGGGGAAGAAGGGCGCGAAGCAGATCGCGGAGATGAACAAGGGTGGGACCCAGACCGTCGGCGATATCAAAGTCACCATGGTGCATGCTGATCACTCCTGCGGAATTCAGGACGGGGACGAGACGATCTACGGTGGCGAAGCTTGCGGATACGTGATCGAGTTTTCCTCTGGGCAAAAGATTTATCACGCGGGCGATACGAACGTATTCGGTGACATGGCGATCATTCGGGATTTGTATGCGCCTGAAGTGGTTATGCTGCCGATTGGGGATCACTATACGATGGGACCGCGCGAGGCCGCTTATGCCTGTAATCTGCTCAAACCGAAGGCCGTTATTCCCATGCATTTCGGGACGTTCCCTGTGTTGGTCGGGCGTCCAAACCAGCTACAGAAGCTAGTTCCCGGAGTGGAAGTGGTGGAGATGAAGCCGGGACAAACGATCGCCGGATAATTCGGGCTGGATAATAGTTCTTCGAAAGGAAAGCGTGTGACTGCAAACAAGAAAAAAGCTGCGCGTCCGAATTGGCGGCATTACAACTTCACGACAGCCGGACCGGTCGATGATTACCTCTATTCCATGCTTCCCAAGCGCGACGCCGTGCTGGTCGAGATGGAAAAATATGCCTCCGAGCATGATGTGCCGATCGTTGGTCCCGCGGTTGCGAGCGTGCTGCAGCAGTTGGCGCTGATGATCAACGCTCGAACAGTTTTTGAACTCGGCTCCGCGATCGGGTATTCCACCATCTGGTGGGCCCAGGCTGTGGGCGATGGGGGCCAAGTTATCTACACCGACGGAGATTCAGAAAACGCTGAACGCGCCCGCGGTTATTTCGCACGAGCCGGGGTCGCAAACCGGATTACGCTACATACTGGCGACGCTCTGGAAGTTCTCTCCGAGCAGAAGCAGGAATTCGACATCATCTTCAATGACGTGGACAAAGACGATTACCCACGGGTTTTGCGTCTGGTGGCCCCTCGTCTGCGGAAGGGCGGGCTTTTCATCACCGACAACGTACTGTGGAGCGGCCGGGTGGCCGACAAGAATCCCACGGATGCCCGAACTAAAGCCATTCTCGAGTTCAACCGCAAACTTTATGACTCGAAAGAGTTCTACACGACCATTCTGCCGATTCGTGACGGATTGGCAGTGGCACTGAAAAAGTAAGGAAGCACTCCATCAGGGCAGCAGGCCATAAACGGTCACTTCGGTCCGCGTGCTCACATACACCTTTCCGTTGGCGATTGTCGGCGGAACAAACTTGACGGCATTCCCCGCCTGGTCTCGATTGTTTCCCGCCTGTGAGCTATTCCAATATTCTTGCGAGAGATTATTGGCGTTGTAGGCGTGGAGGATGGCCGGGCCAGTGCAAGCAGGAGGCACCGGCACTGCTGAGCAGTTCACTCCGGAAACGTTCGGGTTCGCGTAACCATACATACTTGCATCGATGGCCCAGAGGATTGGATGCGCTCCACTCTGTGCAGAAACAGATGGAGTCGTGCCTGGATATCCGAACGACTCATTAGATTGGGAGGCTACGTTGGTGTTGAATAGTTCGGTACTTGGGTTAAACGAGAACTGCCGGACTGTGTCGTATTGTCCGCCGGTATACAGATTGTTGTGCCACAGAGCAGGCACGCCCCACTGGCCGTAAGCCGGTCCACTGAAGCTTTGGACGATCTGATTATTGTTGTTGGAATTGTATTGCCCCATGTTGTCGCGATTAACCAGGTAAACCGTGCCCTCCTTACCAACCTCGGTCAACAGGTGCTGTGGACCAGAACCGGTTTGGTTAGGAAACAGCACTACGCCGCCCGATCCCAGGTCCGTGTCGTACTGTGCGAGCGTCTGCTGATCATATGGCGTGAAGTATCCGGCGATGTCTAGATTCACTCCATTCAACGTACTTCCGGCCTTGTAATGTAGCCGCAGAATCGTATCGCCGTAGTCGTCGTTGGGCGGTGGAGGCAGTTCGTCGAATACGCCGTTTCCTGTCGAGACATAAACATCTCCCCCACTATCGATTGCTGGTGCTCCGCCTCCGGCCCAGATTCCGCCATCGGCTCCGTTTACGCCATTCGGGGTGGTGTTGAAGACAGCAACCTGCTGCTGCACATTCGATGCTTTGTACGCGAGCACCCACCCGTGATACGGCGTGGCATCCTCATGGGCAGAGAAGGCGACGTAAATTCTCCCGCCAGATTCCGCCAATCCAGATCGGTTGTGCTGCAGTTGGGAATTGAAATAGACCACTCCATTGACTGAGCCGTCACCAGTTCCCGGAACCGATGCGGCGATCGTGACTGGCGCGTTGAACTTCTCGCTTCCCGTGCCGAGATCGAGTGCGTGCAGTCGATGAAAGAAGTTTCCCGACGTGCCCACGCAGTTGCCCGGATTCGTTGGATCGCTCTCTGAGGCGCTAACCAGGTAGATGGTTTTCGTTGAAGCGTCGACCACTGGAGTTCCCGTCACCCCCACTTCAGGATAGATATCGCCATAGCAGTACCCAACATCATTCCAGCTCACCGGTGTCTCGCCGGAGGTTCCGCCATGCAGAGTGTCGAGCAGATTGACGTGCCAATAGGTCACGCAGGGGTTTGCGTCGGCATCAAAAAGATAAGCGCTGTCGTGCTGCGTCGCTACTAGGATTAGGTTGTGAGTTCCGTCCGGCGATGCTGACGCCTTTGAGCCATAGTGGCTGCGTGTAAATGGCACCATCTACGGGACAGGAGAAGAGCTTGCCGAATGTAGCTGTGGTGAGCGTCGAGGCGAACAAAGCAAATTCTCTGGAATTCACTCCATCGCGTGCCAGATCGTTGTGGTAGGTCAGAACGCTCGCCAGGTCTGTGACTGCGATGCGTGCCGATCCTGAGGATCCACTGCTGCTCGCCGTAACTGTATAGATTCCTGCCTTTGCTGGTGGAGTGTATAGGCCACTAGAACTGATCGTTCCGACCGTCGAATTTCCGCCGACGATGTTATCGACGCTCCAGGTAACTCCGCCCACAGAAGCGGTAAATTGCTGAGTCTGGGTGGTCGTCACCACCGCAGCTCGCGCCGGAGAGACAGTTATTACGGCACTCGCCAGAGACGAAGTGAAAATTAGAATGGTGCAAAAAGCGAAGAGAAGGGAAGTTACTCCCGAACGGCTCCTCATACTGCCCCCCAGACGGTATTCAGAACGCGAGAACTCCGATTTCAGCGTCGCTAAGTGTACCCTATTTTGGCTGTGGCTGGATTAATTCCGCGTCAATCGTGATGTTGATATCATCGCCCACCACAGCCGGCAATCCATTCACGCCAAAATCCTTACGGTTGATCTTCGTGGATGCCGAGGCCCCAATTCGTTGGTTACCCCACGGATCTTTGATTGGAGCCGATGGGCCGTCCACATCAAGTACGACTTCCTTGGTCACACCGTGAATCGTAAGATCGCCGACGATCTGCAGTTTTCCGCTTTCCGCCGATTTCGCCTGCTTGGATTTGAAGGTGATTGTCGGATACTTCTGCACATCGAGGAAGTTCGGGCTGCGCAGATCGTTGTCGCGCATCTGGACGCGCGTGTCCACTGAGCTCGCATCGATAGACACATCTACAGAATCTTTGCTTGGGTCCGCAGAATCGTACATCGCTGAGCCACTTACCTTCATGAAAGCCCCGCGCACCGTCGAGACTCCCAGGTGCTTCACGGCAAACTGCGCCGACGAATGATTGGGATCAATCTGCCATGCGCCAGCCTGAGCAAATGCTCCAGCCGTCATTGTAAGGACGATAACAATTGCGAGAACGAAACGAGGCATAACTGGATCCACTCCTTGGCAAACAGAATTCAGTTATGCTAAATGGATCTGACGAGAATCGCCAAGCGTGTGGCCACGATTCAGTGAATTCTCGGATTGTTCACGGAGTACCCCTCTTCGGCGAACTCCTCTTGAATAATTTCGTCGATCCGAGCCTTCAGCCGTCGGGCCATGTCGTCGCTACACGACACTAGGCACACGAATATACCCGGATGACGATCGGGATTGCTGGTGTAGCTCTGGGCGTAGTGAACGTAGATCTTCTCTCGCACTTGGTCGAGAAAGTGCTCGATAAGCTGCTGGATTTTGCTCTCCGACCCCGTGCCCGGTTCGCTCATATGATGTTCGCCTCTGCCTCACATCAGATCGTGAGAATCGCACGATGCTATTCTAGTCCCCGGATCACAGAGCCGATCAATGACAAGCGCCGATATTCTTGCAGTCGCCGCACACCGAGACGACGTGGAGCAAACCTGTGGTGGAACTCTGCTGCGAATGGCAGAACGTGGCCATCGGACCGCAATCCTCGATCTGACCCAGGGCGAAATGGGCACGCGAGGATCAGTGGAAGAGCGCGCTCGCGAAGCGGAAGATGCCGCTCGCATACTCAAGGTGAGTTGGCGGAGAGCTCTCGATATTCCTGACGGACGGGTTGAGAATACGTGGGAAAACCGCCTAAAGATTGCCCGCGTCATCCGCGAACTTCGCCCGCGCGTGCTGATTATTCCGTACTGGGCTGGTCGCCATCCGGACCATTACACGACTTCGACAGTCGCCTACGAAGCATGCTTCCTTGCCGGACTGGCTAAGCTGGGAAAGAACGGTTCGCCGAAGGAAGCAGGCGGATTGTCCGATCTGCCGCCACACCGCCCGTTCAAGATAATCTACGCCTCGCTGTATTTCGATGTACGCCCAACTTTTGTTGTTGATATCACCGACCAGTTCGAATCGCGTTTTCAATCACTGATGGCTTACCGATCCCAGTACAGTGATCAGGAACCCGGGAGTGGACTATTCGTCCCGAATGCAGAGATCCGCAAGCGGGTCGAGACGATGGCGTCTTTCTACGGCATGCTTGCGGGCGTCCAGTATGCGGAGCCGTTCATACAGAAGGAAGTGGGCTTGGTAGACGACGTAAGCGAGATAGCGGTCCAGTCCATTTAGGCGTGCGGTTAGGTGGGAAGTTCAAGCAGTCGAGTGCACGCATCCGCAGGCAGAGACAGAAACCGAGGCCGATGCCTGGGCGGAGGAGCTTACGCTAGTCCAGGTTTCCCTGTTCCAGCACCACGTTCTCCCGCACAATCAGCCGGTGTGCTGCCATTTCCTTGAGGGTCGGCAAGACGCGACTCACATGCTCATCCGTATCGACGAAGATAATGATCACCGGCAGCTTGCCGCCGACCTCGACCAGATGAGCGTTCTCGACTCGATGCCGGCCAAGAAATCCGGCTACACAATGCACGGCCGTAGCCGCATAGACGTTTTCCTTGCGGAGATAGTTGAGGATCTCCATGTGCAGCGGGCGATGATGCCACTGATCGGCTTCATTTAGATAAATGGTGACCTGGACGGCCATGGCATCTGGCATTTTACTCGCGTACCTCCCATTCCTGCCGTAACAGGCCGTACATCTCGGAATCGACGAACTGTCCCCACTTCAGAAGATGCTCGCGCTGGCAGCCTTCATAGCGCATGCCCAGCTTCTTCAAAATAGTTCCCGACGCTGGATTATGTTTGAAATGTGTGGCGAAAATACGGTGCAGTGCTAGATCTTCGAATCCATAGCGCAGCATCGCCTGTGCCGCCTCGGTTGCATAACCCTGTCCCCAGTACGGAACGCCCAGCCAGTAGCCCAGTTCCGCATGCTGATGCTGGTCATCAATACGCAATCCGATTCCGCCAATTTGGCGGTGATCCGCAAGAAGTGTAATCGCCAGCCACATCTTCCCTGGCTCTTTGGCTAGCTCCAGGAATGCGCGAGCATCCTGCTCGGTATACGGATGTGCAATTCGCAGAGTTGTCGCCGCAACCTCACGCGTCCCGATCAGGGGCAACAGTTCCGGAATGTCGGCCTCGCTGTAAGGACGAATCCTCAGTCTCTTGGTCACAAGCGTAGGAAGGGAAGCCATGTTCACAGTGCTCGCGCCAACGCAACGCCAGCTAGCGCGCCGCCGAGGCAGAGAAGATTGTTGCTGAAGATGTTGGCGAACATCAGACCGTACTGACCCTGCTCAAAGAACGACATTGATTCGAAGGCATAACTGGAGAATGTCGTGAACGATCCGCAGAAGCCGACCACTACGAGCAGCCGCCAGCGTGGATCGACCAGCACTCGTTCCGTAGTCCACATGATAAACAAGCCAACAATGAAGCTGCCGAGAATGTTGATGATGAGGGTTCCGTAAGGAAAAACGGGGCCGAATTCCCGGGCAGCCAAACGGCTCAGAACGTACCGAAGGTTCGCGCCCAGAACTGCAGCGACAGAGATCGCGAGGAAGTCTTTCAAACGGAGTTTCTCCTACAAAATAAATTGCACTTCTGTAGGAGTTATCAGCCGGCATCACGGCAGGCGGTTATGGCGAACTCCATCGCCGTAAAAACTATTTAAACACAAAGAGCAATGGATCACGAAGGACTTATCGGTTCTTCGTGTTACTTAGGGCCTTATGATTTGACGGAGGGTGTCGCGGAACTATTTCTTTCTTTCCACCAGAAATCGCGCCAGTTCCTTCAACGTTTCGGCACGCTCTCCGAAGCTCTTCAATTCGGCAAACGCATTATTCACCAGCGTATCCGCCTTTTTCACCGAAGCGTCAATCCCGAACAGCGCCGGATACGTTGCCTTCTCTGAAGCCGTATCTTTCCCCGCAGTCTTGCCCAGTTGCTCCGAAGTCTGCGTCACATCGAGTACGTCGTCCACAATCTGAAAGGCAAGCCCGATGCCCAATCCGAAAGCGCGAAGCTTAGCGACTTCACTTTCGTTCGCCCCGCCATACCATCCTCCGCTTACCAGGCTCGCGGTAATCAGCGCGGCAGTCTTGGATCGATGGATATACTCCAACATCTCCGCAGTGGGTTTGGTGTGTTCGGCCTCGAGATCCACGACCTGGCCCCCGATCATGCCGTCGACAGTTCCGGTACCGCGGGCAATCTCCTCGATGATCCTCACCCTTGCTTCTGCCGGACATTTGAGTCGCGCCAAAACTTCATATGCTTGAGTCTGCAGCGCATCCCCGGCGAGGATAGCGATGGCCTCACCGAATGCTTTGTGGCAGGTCGGCCTTCCGCGGCGCAAGTCATCGTTATCGAGCGCCGGCAGGTCGTCATGGATCAGTGAATACGTATGTAGCATCTCCAGCGCTGCGCCGAGCTCCTCAATTCCTTCGGGCAGAGAGCCCGCGACCATACGTCCGGCTTCCATGCAGAGCACAGGGCGCAGCCTCTTCCCGCCGGCAAACACGCTATGCCGCATGGCCTTATGAATTGAAATTGGTTGCTGCGTCTCCAGAGGAATCAATCGATCAAGCGCGGCATCGGTCACCTGTTGGCCGTGTTCGAGGGTCTCCTTCAACATGCGAGGAAGTATAACAAGCCAGGCCACCAGCACACTGTGGCCACCGATGCTTTACAAAAATAGAACTCAATCGAAAGAAAAAAGGACGCCGGCAGGCGTCCTTTGGAACAGGAAAAAGATTATGCGGCGGCGCTCCGCGATAGCGCGGTGCTGCGAAGCACTGAGGTCAAGACGTTTCCCACATCATCGGCAGGGCAAACGTCCGACGCGCCCGCCTCAAGCGCGGCCATCCACATTTCTTCGTCAGGAATGCGGTGCGTACAGACAATAGGCAGTTTCGGAAAATCGCGGTGCAAGCTCTCAACGTCGGTCAAACGCCAGTATTCGATGTTGAGAACCACGGCTTCCGGATGGTTTCGCTCAACCTTAGCCCGCAATTCTTCGCGGGATCCAGTCACATGCACGGAGAAGTGAGAGCGCAATCCGCCAGCAAGGGACCGCGCTACGCCCGGGTCTTTTTCGAGAAGAACAACACTGTGAGCCATAAAGCCCCCGATCTTTTACGTCGTCAACGGCCTGCGTCAACATTCGACAAAGGCTGCGGGGTGGCTGGAAAACCACGACTCCACAGACAGCTGGTTAAACTCTCAAGCCGAGAGAACTACCGGCGAATGGGCGCCTTTTCGTTCAGCGGCTCGAATGGTTCCGCTTGGAGCTTCCCGTTCTTCTTCAGCAGAATCTCCACTTTGCCTTCCGCATGCTCCAGTTCCTTCCGGCAGGCGGAAGAAAGCTGCATGCCCTCTTCAAAGAGTGTCAGAGACTTCTCCAAAGGGACCTCTCCCTTTTCCAGTTCCTGAACAATTTGCTCCAGTCGCTGGAGGCACTCTTCAAACTTGGCCAACGGGGTTTTTCGCTCCGTCTTTTATTGTATGCCAACTATTTGGGTCGGGTGTCCAGTCTTTTTTGTAGGAGTAATCAAAAAAATAGCACCAGACTTCCCATTGCAGGAAACAGTTCCTGCACCGGGACGCCGAACATCGTCAAGTTGCCTCCCGGACGGTGCCTTGAGCGCTTCGCCTTGACCGATGTAGTGATGTTACGGAGTTGGCGAGGGTTAGGCCGTGACTTTGGGTTGAGTGTCGCTGCCCAAGGCTTCCAAAACATCTACGGCAGAGCTGTAACGTCCCATCGGGGCGCTGATCTGTGCGCCCTGTACGGTCTGCCGCGCGGCAATGAGCATCTCTCTCGCAATGGCCACGCCTTCCGCCCGGGCAGCTTCCGGTGTCTGCGCACGCGCCATGCGCTCCAGAATCGAGTCAGGTACCGAAACACGCAGTTCATTCTTCATGAATTCGGCATTGCGCACACTCACCAGCGGCCAAATCCCGGCGATCACCGGAATGCGGCAGTGCTCAATGCGGCGCAGGAAATTCTCCAGCAGCCGCAGATCGAAGACTGGCTGGGTGACGGCATACTCAGCTCCCGCTTGTACTTTGTACTCGAAGCGGCGAATCTCTTCATCCAGATCGGTCAGCCCGGGATTTGCTCCTACACCAATCACGAAGCCAGTACCGGTACCAATCGGGTTTCCGCCCAGATCAAGCCCATGATTCAGGCTCCGCACAATGTTTACGAGTCCAATGGCATCCACGTCAAAAACGGCCGTGGCGTCCGGATAATTCCCCATCTTCGGCGGATCACCAGTAATGCAAATCAGATTTCTGATTCCCACCGCCGCCGCTCCCAGCAAATCGCTCTGGATGCATAGCACGTTACGGTCGCGGCAGGTGTAATGCAAGATCGCATCAATCCCCACTTCGCGCTGGATCAGCAGCGACAGCGCCTGGTTGCTCATGCGAGCTGAAGCTCTCGGACTGTCGGGGATATTGACCGCATCCACGCCCACCGATTTCAGAAACCGAGCGCCTTCAACTTCCTTGCGAATGTCGATGCCTTTGGGCGGAACGATTTCTACCATGGTCACAAACTCGCCGTGCGCCAGTTTTGCGCCCAGCGGAGATCGACTCTCGAGAAGTACGGCGGGAACCGTCTTGGGCGTCGCGTGACCTCCAACGACATGAGCAGAAGCTGTCTTCCCTCGAGCTTCGCCGACCCTGAGCGCGGACTTCATTACTCGGATGTGATCCGGGGTGGTTCCACAGCAGCCGCCCACCAGCCGAACCCCCGTAGCCACGAACTTGCGGGCATAACTTGCCATGTACTCGGGCGAGCACAAATAGATATTCCGGCCATCCACCGATCGTGGAATGCCGGCGTTCGGTTGCGCAGCCAACGGCAGGGAACTCGCGGCTCGCACGCGCTCCACCGCGTCCAGCATTGCGACCGGACCGACGCTGCAATTACAGCCGATTACGTCGGCTCCCCACTCGGCCAACTTCGGAGCGAACGTCTCCGGATCAGAACCATCCAGACAATTGCCGTCCTCATCGATGGTCACCTGAGCCACGATTGGGATCGACGCCGAAACATCGCGCGCTGCCAGCATGGCTTGGTGAATCTCTTCCAGATATCCGAAGGTCTCCAAAATCAGAAGATCGACACCGCATTCGACGAGGGCCTCAATCTGCTCGCGAAACGAATCCCGAGCTTCCTGGAACGAAGTTTTCCCCAGAGGTTCAATGCGTGTTCCCAGCGGGCCAACCGATCCAGCTACCCAAACATCGAAGCTTTTGGCAGCCTCTCGCGCCAGGCGTGCGCCGGCGCGATTGATGTCTTTCACCTTGTCGGCCATGCTGTGTCGAGCTAAGCGAAAAGAGTTGGCGCCGAACGTATTGGTTTCAATGATTTCGGCTCCCGCTTGCAGGTAGTCGTGGTGAATGCCGCGAATCAGTTCAGGTTGCGAGAGATTCAGCTCATCATAAGAACGATTGATGAAAACGCCTTTTGCGTAGAGCAGGGTTCCCATAGCGCCATCGCAGAGCACGGGAGACTGCTTCAGCCGGGCAAGAAAGTTGTCTGCCATATGAATGCTGAGAATACAGGATGAGGGCCGATTCGCGCATCCTTCGATCAGGCTGGCACAGCACACAGTCTGTTATAATCCAGCATTTCGCAACTAAATCTCTCTTTTTCATGTCGTTAGGAGCTTGCCGTTTGAAGAACCGCGTTCTCGCTCTGGTGATTGGATTATGCGCCGCAGCCTGCTTCCTCTCGTGTGGCAGCAGTAGTAAGACGACCGCGAAAGCAAGCGGCTTGCCGCAACGCGTTTTGGCCTCCCAGGGAGTCTCTACCTTGAGCTCTTTTCCTGGACTTGTGATAGTCAACGGCGAAGACGACACCCTGCCCCGAATCGCGCCGATCAGTGCTGGAAGCTCACCGGGAATGATGGCAATTTCGCCCAGTCGCAACATCGTTGCTGCTTTTGACTCCTCCAGCAATACGGTCTACGCCGTGGACACAACCAAGGAGCAAGACATCGGCACCGGTGTCAGGATGCCAGGTCCGACTTCGAGCTTTATTGTTCCTACGGCAAATCAGATAGGATATGCGGCCGTTCCCTCCGCGACGGTCACCGGGTTCGCGTTCGTTGGGGGGGTAGAACTGCTGAACTTCTCATCCGGATCGCTCTCGACCATTGCCGTCAACAACGCCCAGACCGTAGTCTCGAACTCTACTGGGACCCAGCTTCTGGTTTTCAGTACGGATTCCGATTCGATGACGGTGCTGAATCCACTCGCGGCAGTACCACCTGTTGACACCAGTTGCTATACGAATCCGCCAAATGCAGTTTGCACCATCGTTCCGGGATTCGACCGCCCGGTTTACGCTGTGATCAGCAATAATACGGCGTACGTGCTCAACTGCGGCCCCCAGTGTGGCGGAACTACCGCCAGCGTCACGGTCTTCGATCTCCCGAGTCTCACCATTACGAAGACCATTCCAGTGGATGCTGCGACGATGGCTGTGCTGAACAAATCGACGCTTTATGTGGCTGGCACTTCTCCGACAAACCATGCCTGCACCGGCCAGACAACGGCGTCGACCAGTTGCGGCAGGCTTGACATTCTGGATCTTAATGCCGGAAAAGTTGTCGGACGTGTCGTTATTACTGACGGGTATCACATCCGCATGGATCTGAATGTTTACAATCAGCTCTTCATCGGCTCGTACGACTGTACGAACATTGGGGACGCGAATAACCCGGTCGGCGAGGTGCGCGGATGCCTCACGATCTTCAGAATCGCGGATGGATCAATCGTGATTCCGCCAGACAACGGCAACGTCAATGGGCTGCAGGGATTCACCACGCGTCCCATTGAGTACGTCGCAGAGGGCGGAAACCTACGCGTCTATAACTTGCTAACCGATACCCTCTACATCAGTGAAGAGTTTCTGCAAACGGGGTCAATCAACATCGTCGGCTATGTCGGGGACGTGAAGGCGATCGATTTCTTCTGAGTGCGTATACTCGGATTCCAATTTACGAGCTGTGACCGTTACACTGCAGCACTCCCAGATATGCGCTCCACGGGCCTACAGCTTCACGATATTGGTTAGCCATGATTCTCGAGATCTGGTGCAGATGAGTTAGATCGTGGACCGCCCACGTTGCTAATAATTGGGATAACGTAACGAGCCCGAGCGCAGGATGCCGTCCCATCCGCTCGAGATCCTGCTTCTGCAAGTTCATTGCCCGCAGCCGGGCCAGATTTTCGGATCGGTCGCGGGCAAATTCGTCCAGCAACTGGCTCATTGTTTTACCCTGTATCTCCGACTGGTGGCCGCTGCGATCGAACTTCTCAAAAGTCTTCGTCTCACCAAAATCGAGGATCATTCTGGCACGCGGCATCCAATCGGTACGTTCGCCATGAATGAGGTGTCCAATGACGTCGAACGCGTTCCAAGTGTTTTCACCTTCATTGCGCTGGGTCCAGATTTCTGGCAGGTCGCGTAGCAGCGCATTAAGAGTCGCAGGAGTGCGGGCGAGAAGCGTGATCGTATTTTCCAGGTTGAATTCGCTCATGGCTTTGCCGGTTCAATCGTTAGCTGATGAGTTTTGGCGGACGCCACTGCTTTGGCGCTGAAGGGAAGCGTGAACGTTGTCCCCTCGTACCACGCCTTCCATTGATCCATGTAATAGGGGCTGAGAAAATTTCCGCCTTGTCCAGTCACCGTATTCAGAGTGGACTGATCGAGATCCGCGAGATTCGCCGTGAAGCGCTCCGACGGCCCGTGATACGGCGTCACAGCCTTTACGGTGTATCCGCTACCGGATTGTTCCCGCAGTCCGGGTCCGGACCAATGCGAAACGATTGGAATCTTGCCCAGAATCGGATGTTGGATATTCAGGGCGTTGAACGCTCCCCATCGCCACGAGGCGAGATCTTTCGGCGCCTGCGGATCGTTGACGGCTGCCTCAACCGCCGCCGTCAGCAGTTCATCGTAATTGGGATACTTCTCCGGCAGCCACCGCTTCGGCCGATGGAGCAAGATGTTCTCCAGCCAGATCGACCGCTGCAGCCATGTGTATGTCTTCCAGTCCAGCGCCTGTTTTTCGCTGTCTTTGTAGAGTTCGGAATCGGCATCCTTGTCGGATTTCGAGAGAGCTGCTCCCAACTTTGGCTCGAGAAGCAGCCGCCGCAGTTCACGGGTTGCAGTCTCTGCAATAGTGGGGGCTGCCGACGACGCCAGCATGCGCCCATCCCAACTGCGCAGCAGGTCTGCGGCTTGCTTGGCTCTCGCCGAAGGTTTTGAAGCGTGATCCACAGCGTAAACGAGGCGTTCTGCGGCAAACAGCGTACCTTCGGATTCAATGTCGGTTTGTAGCGCGAGCATGTCAGCTGCGGAAAACTTCCTGCCCGATTCCAGCACGTGATAGATGCGCTCCGTGCGCCAGGGAGCCTCCCATTCCATGCTTATCGAATATGGATACGCATCGGGGGTTATTCGGCCATTCGCCGTTGCAATGATTCCTGACGGCGGATTGTAGATGTTTGGCAGTTTCTCGAACGGGATGTACGAATTCCATTCATGCGCATCGTCCGCGCCGCTGACCGGCAGGCTACCGTCTCCAGTCACACGAATCGGCACTTTTCCGGTCGTGTGATATCCGATGTTTCCGTCAATATCGGCATAGACCACGTTCTGTCCCGGCGCATCGAGATGTGAAAAGGCCTTGGTGAACTCATCCCAATTCTGCGACGCATTTACGTCGAAAAAGGGAATTTGCAGCCCGTCATAGAGGGTCCAGCGAAGGGCCAATTGCCGTGTCTCGCCGGGCACAAGTTCCGTAATGATCGGCCCGTGACGGGTGATCTTCACATCGACTTCAACATCCGGCTTGCCTTTAACGTGAATGACTTCGACGCGGTGCTCGGGCTGCACCCACCCTTTCGGAGTTTGATAAGCTCCTTCGGAATTGAAATTCTCGATATAGACATCGGTGACGGTCGGACCCACATTCGTGAATCCCCACGCGATCCGCTGATTGTGCCCGACGATCACGTACGGCATGCCCGGTAACGTTACGCCAGCCACGTCAAGTGCTCCCGAATGCAGATGTGCTTCGTACCACAGATTTGGCATCTGATGCCCGAGATGCATATCGTTCGAGAGCAGTGGCTTTCCCGTGACCGTATGAGCCCCCGAAACTACCCAGTCATTCGAACCATCGACCGCATGGAAATCCTGTGGCGCCGGAACATCGCTTTTTGTCACAGCATTATCCGGAGCGTCGTCGTCATCGTCGTCGGAATCGCTGGGAGCCTTGTCCGGTTCGTTCACGTCTAGCCGCATAACTGTGGGCGGCCTGTCGTGCCACGAGCGGTTTACGTAGAGGTCAGCCGTCAATTCGGGACCGAGCTTGGCCAAAATCTTCTCGCGGGCCAGCGCGTCGTAGAAGTAGTGATAGTTCAGGTCCTTCACCATCGAATTTGCAATCACCACAGAATCTTCAGCAAGCCATGGTTTGGGCGCATAACCGAGGATTCGGAATTCGATGGGGAGTTGCTTGCTACGAGCGCTGATGTATGCGTTTACTCCTCGCGCGTATGCTTCAAAGAAACTGCGGTCACGCGCAGTTGCCATGCCGAGAGATTTACGCGCTGCAGCCCGCAAGCCCAAAATCCGCTGCTCGCGATCGATCTTGAGCGTCGGTTCGCCAAGTATCTCCGAGAGTTCGCCACTACCGAAACGGCGCATCACGTCCATCTGCCAAAGGCGATCTTGCGCGGTGACATAACCCTGCGCGAAGAAGAGATCTTCCAGGGAAGCGGCCTCGATCGTAGGCACGCCGTGACTATCACGCGCGACTGTAACTCGACTCGACAGGCCAGGAGCCGTGACCTGCCCGTCAAGCTGGGGCAGGGCAGCCTTTGTGATGTAGTAAGCGTAGCTTGCGGCTGCTCCCACCAGGATGACGATCAGCAGTAACAACCACAAAAGAATGCGGAAAACAGGGAAGCGCCGCTTGGCGGGCGCTCCGATCTCGGCCAGCGTACTCATAAGCGAATCTCTGATTGTATTCCAGAGCACCCGCTGAGCGTCTGAAAACGAATTTCATTTTCAACATGCGGGTGGTATTCTGACTCGCTACCGGCCATGCTGCAAAAGCGTATCGACGATCAACCCACCCTGTCCCGGCAAATGGTCCGCGAGGCTCAGGAGATACTTCATCGACATCTTAAGGATGTAGGCCTGAAACAGACCGCCCAGCGCGATACGATTCTGCGCACTTTTCTGGAAACCCGCGATCATCTCTCAACCGACGAACTGCACCGCCTGGTTCAAAAAAAAGACGCCGGAATTGGCTACACCACCGTCTATCGCACTTTGAAGCTTCTTGCTGAATGTGGCCTGGCCAGCGAAGTTGCTTTTCACGATGGCATCGCTCGTTATGAGCATCAATACAACCGCCGCAGCCACCATCACATGGTGTGCACCAGTTGCGGAAGTTCCGTGGAGTTCTTTTCTCAGGAAGTCGGGGAGTTAGAGCAGGAGATCGGCCGCAAATACCATTACCTTACCACCCGTCATACCTTCCAGATTTATGGAATCTGCGAAGATTGCCGCAAGAAGAATGAGACCAGCCGCCCACTCTGATTCATCAGTTCAGTCGAAGCATAGCTCCCGGCGCCAACAAATTGAACGGATGTAGCGGAAGGTTTCTGATAATTCCGAATAAAACGATTACGGCGTACAACGCGCGGATATACGAGGCAGGTAGCATTGGCTGGGGCAGGCCGCGCCCGCGCAGTGCGGCGGTCAATTCAGAGGCTAGGCCGTACGCAACAAAGGGGAGCAGCACGATCGTCAAAGGATTCATCGCCCACGCCTGCTGCAGATTCCCATGCAGCAGCGCATGCATGGCCCGTAGCGATCCACAGCCCGGACAGTACCATCCGGTCAGATAGTGCAGCGGACACGGCGGAAATACTCCTGAAGTCGCTGGATCGAAAGTACGTAACAAAACAACTCCAAGGGCAGCGATGAACAGTCCCACCAACGCTCGTATTTTGGATGTAACCCACATTGCTTAATGGCGACCCATTTGCCGGATCAGCCCCGCCCCGAAGATCAACAGCCAGAAGAGACTGGCTACGAGTCCGATTCCAAACGACACCCAGCACCACATTTTGGCGTTGTTCGATGCAGCTTTCGCGCCTGCAAGATCGCCCGCCTGCAATTTACCGTTCACCTGAGCCGCATAAATGATGCCAGGAATTCCAGCGGGAAGGCAGCAAAACACCGTCGTCAGAATCGCGAAGACCAGGTAATTTGGCACCGTCGTGCCCGGCGGCGGCATCACCACCCCCGTGACAGGGAGCGAAGTGGCGGGAACACCAGCCTGAAAGTTCCTTCCACATTGCACGCATACTACCGCGGTGTCCGCGTTACTGGCACCACACTGAGGACAGAACATTGATCCCTCCATCAGAGAAGTCCAGATATTTTTATCGTTAAAATTTGCACGAACATACTCTCTACTCCGGCGTGCGTCAATGCTCTAACTTGGTTCTCACTTGGAAGCCCGCGGCCGCTTCTGTTATGGTGCCCGCAATGGAGTTGACCGAGCCTGGGTCGAAGTCGTGCTCGCACTGCGCCTTTCAGATGCCGCAAACGGCGGCTTTTTGTCCGGGCTGTGGCGAAAGGATGGAGCCCCGATCGCTGGCTCAGGGGAGAATCAGCCATCTTCGAGAGAATGTCGCCGGCGCGATCTCTTATCTTACTTTCGTACCCGCGATCATTTTTCTCTTACGGGATCCCTACCGAGGGAATCGGTTTATTCGCTTCCACTCGGTGCAGTGCCTGGTGCTATGGCTCATCGGAATCGTGCTGGCTCTCGCACTTCGACTTCTCGGGATGCTCGTGTTCCTGATTCCTGTTCTCGGACCACTGCTCGTCGTGATCGTTGATGTGGCCTTTATTCTGGCTGCGATCCTCCTCTGGTTTGTACTCATCATCAAAGCGCTTCAAGGCGAGATCCTCGCACTCCCCGTGGTCGGGGACGTCGCCGAGCAGTACGCCGATATTTCAGACTAGCCCTGTACCCAAATTGTGGATTGCTTTCCCGATTCCTTTCTGGTACTTTCGCGCCGTCGTCGCTTGATAGCGACTGCCGGTATCGGCAGCGCTCCATTCGACGCGGAGGGCAATCATGGCTTTCTGCAACATGTGCGGGACACAAATACCCGAGGGTGCCACTACCTGTGCCGCATGCGCAGGCCGTATTCCCGCTGCGTCAACTCCAACCCCGGCTGCCACGCAAGGCATGACGGACAACGTCGCCGGTATGCTCGCCTACATCACCATCATTCCGGCGATCATCTTCCTCGTCGTCGAACCATATAACCGGAACCGGTTTATTCGCTTTCATTCGTTTCAATGCTTGTTTTTCGCGGCGGCCTTGCTCATCCTACATTTCGGACTCGGCATCTTGGCTATCATCCCGGGAATCGCCCTGCTCACTTTCCCGCTCCACATGGTGATCAACCTTGGTGCATTCATTCTGTGGATCATCTTGTTGATCAAAGCGAATCAGGGACAGATGTACAAACTGCCCATCATCGGTAACCTGGCCGAGCAACAGGCGAATGTCAGGTAAGTCGTCGCCTCGAAAGAGCCGTCTCGCCGCTCTTTGCGGAGCCGGTTTGTCAACACCACCTTTGACTTGGGGTGCGGAAGAGCGGGGCGCAACAAGGATTTTCGTGCACAACCCCCGAGGCACGGACTCTTCCAAACTTCTCGCGCTTGACTTTCTTCCCTTAAGCTGTCAATCCTATTAGCTTTTACCAGCGACCCTGAGTCGGCCCGTCAAGGGATCCCTCAGCCGCAGGAATTTTGTGGAATGATCGGGGAACTGATTGCGAGTTCGCGTTTTCTACCACGACAAGTGTTTTGATGGAGCTTCTTCTGCCGCATTGTTCTCGCGCTTCTACCGTGAGCGCATTCGCAGTGACGTTCACTTCGAATTCACCGGACTCGTTCATCGCGCTGGTGCTCTCTTCGATGAAAAGCAGTTCGACGGCGACGAGAACGCCATCGTCGACTTCAAATATTCGAGCTCGCCGAACATCACCTGGTGGTTCGATCACCACGAGAGCGCATTCCTCTCCCCAGCCGATGCCGAACACTTCGAGCAGGACCAAAGCAATCGCAAGTTCTACGACCCGGATTTCAAGTCTTGCACCAGTTTCATTGCGATGATCGCGCAGCAGCGCTTTGGTTTTGATCCCACACCGGTTGCGGATCTCGTCCACTGGACCGACATCATCGACGGCGCTCTTTATCCCGATGCCAAAACTGCGGTCGAAATGGAAGCTCCCGCCATGAAGCTGACCATGGTGATCGAATCGGCTCCCGACCACGGTTTCGTCCCCAATTTGATCCCGCTACTGGCGACAAAGTCGCTCGGCGAAATTCTTCAGGAGTCCTTTGTCGCTCCACTTTTGCCTCCGCTCCTCAAGCGTCACGAACTCTCAATCGGTATCCTCAAAGAGCGCACCGAATGTGAGGACGCCACGATCTTCTTCGACGTTACTGATCAAGATCTTGAGGGCTACAACAAATTCATTCCTTACTACCTGCATCCGGAGTCGGTTTATAGCGTCGGGTTGAGCAAAAGCAGTTTCCGCGTGAAGGTGTCGGTCGGATCAAATCCGTGGGCTCCGCAAGCTCCAGAAGTCAATCTGGCGCGCATCTGCGAACGATATGGCGGAGGTGGCCACGCTCGCGTCGGCGCAATCTCGTTCCCGGTGGACCAGCATGCCGTCGCGGTCAAAGCGTCGCAAGAGATTGTCACCGAACTCCGCGCAGCCATTCGCCAGAAGAACGGCCGAAATATAGTGAAGAAAGGCGCGACTGAAGAATGAGACGTCCATCTTGAGTAGAGTTGTTTTCAGAAGGCGCGAAGGCTCGCGTGGAGCATGACCAAAGATGACGGCGAGAATGAATTAGAGCCGATGGAGGCAACCGCAAATGAAGAAAAACTTGCTAATGCCACTTGCTCTCACGGTGCTTCTCGCTCCCGCACCGATGACCGCACAATCGCCTAAAGAGACTCTCCTGGCCCTCAGCAAGCACGACCACACCGTGGCTATCGTCGACCCGGTGAGTCTGAACGTTCTGGCGAAGGCTCCGGTCGGCAACGATCCGCACGAAGTCATCGCCTCCGCCGATGGCAAGACCGCCTACGTCTCGAACTACGGTGGAGGAAGTTTTAACACGCTTGCCGTCATCGATCTGGTCGGCCAGAAGGCCCTCCCATCGATCGATCTCGGTCCCCTGAAGGGACCGCATGGGCTCGAGTTCAAAGGCGGCAAGCTCTGGTTCACCGTTGAAGGATCCAAGGCCATAGGCAGCTACGATCCTGCCACGCAGAAAGTCGATTGGGTCCTCGGTACCGGCCAGAATCGTACGCACATGGTCTACGTCTTCGATGATCTAAAGCACATCGTGACCACGAATGTCAGTTCCGGTACGGTGAGTATGATCGAAAAGACACCACCTCGTACCGGAGGAGGTCCTCCTGGACCTCCCGGCGGCGACTGGGACGAAACTGTGGTGAAAGTCGGCAACGGTTCGGAAGGATTTGACGTATCCCCAGACGGCAAAGAAATATGGGTCGCCAATGCGCAAGACGGCACCGTTTCAGTCATCGATGCAACCAGCAAGAAAGTCGTGGACACGCTGAAAGCCAACGTTGCAAGCGCCAATCGACTGAAGTTCACGCCGGATGGCGCCCACGTACTGATCTCCGGTCTTCGCATGGAAAATGTGGTCGTTCTTGATGCGCACACCCGCAAACCGATCAAGCAGATCAAGGTTGGACACGGCGCCGCGGGAATCCAGATGCAGCCGGATGGCGCCCGCGCATTCGTGGCGTGCACTCCTGACAATTATGTTTCCGTGATTGATTTGAAGACTCTGGAAGTAACGGGGAAAATCGACGTCGGCCCGGAGCCCGATGGCTTGGCCTGGTCACTGATGCGCTAAACGCCGTGCCTCTATGTTATCTGAGGTGAAATCGGCCACAGGATGGTGAATCGAAAAGATGCTACCGTACCGATGTCTCCATGGGCCTCTCGCCAGCCAAGCAATTGGCAGGGTTTCCATCCTGCGCCGTCCGGATCAGTCCTGACTGGTCCGCGCAGAACGCCTTCCGTCCAAATGTATTTGCATTAGGCGCCGCCGAAAGATGGAAGCTGCTCGCCGGAGCTCCACTGCATCCCGAAAGTGTGAATACGAATCCATAGCGCTTCCCGCTGGCCAAGCCACTATTGATCAGCATCGCTTGATGCTCATTCGGTTCTCCGCTACCGAAGCCATCCAGGTCCGACAGTGTGCAGGTATAACCCACGTTCGGATACGTCGCAGCATAAGTGGTCTCTGCCGTGAGAATCGTTCGCATCGCCGCCGTCACCGTCGCGTCGCTGCCTGCAGGCGGCACGGAACTCTGTGGTTGTGGCGTAAACGTGCTGACGCCGCCACTCTGCTGCATGCCCGTGCTCGTCACAGTCACCTGCGGCTTCATCTTTTCGGTAAGCGCCTTAAGCAGATCTGGATCAGCCAGGGGCAGGCGGATCGTCACTGCCAGCTCATTCAGCTTCCAGATCTTTGTCTCCTGCTTCATCGAAAACGTGACGCGCGGCATGAAAGGCGTCCGCTGCGCCTGCCCGTCTTTGTAGGTCTGAAATGACAATTCGATGTCGTCCTGATCTCCGCGCAAGACATCCTTCTCGACCGTGATTTCAACCTTCTGCCCTGTCTTTGAATCTTCCCCTGAGAGCAGCACCGAGCCCGACTCGAATGTTTTCACGGTGTTTCCTTGTGTTTGGAACTGGCTCGCCATCAGTGAATACTGCTGCAGGCCGGCCATGGCTCCGGAGCTCTCCAGAGCCGCACGTGTCGCCTCAGGCAGGTGCTTCACAAATGTGCCTGAAGTCTTGCTGAAAAACATCTCAAGTAGCGCCTGACGCGCCGTTTGGGCCGCTGGACTCTGCTGCGCAGCTGCTCCGCTCGCGTACATCGCCGTGAAGACAATCGAAAGGAAGACTCTTCGCCTCATGGATTCCTCGCGGCTGAGCGTGGCATATTCCCGGTCCATCATCCAGTTACTGAGGTAAGACCGCCCCCCCAATTCCATAGCTTCTCGTATGGGTGGCGCAGAATGTGCGTGATACCCTGAAGTGATTTCTCGCTATTCATGCAAACGTCCGGAAAAAAGCCTGACCTCCACCGCCGCCAAAGGCGAGTGCTACGGGCCGTTGCCAGCTTCGAATTCTTCAAAGGTATCTTCGTAGTTCTGATGGGGGTGTGTGCGCTGGCCCTCGTACACAAGGACACATGGCTGATCGCTGAAAGTCTTCTGGCACTCCTGCACATCAGCACCGACCATCGTTTTGCTCAGAGTTTTTTGGATTTTGCGGATAGCATTAGCGACGCCCGGCTCTGGGCCGCTGCCCGCATCGCTTTCGCCTATGCCGCGTTGCGTTTTACCGAAGCTTATGGTCTTTGGAGGCAACGCACTTGGGCCGAATGGATGGCCAGCGTCTCTGGAACCCTGCTGCTCCCTCTGGAGGTTCGCGAGTTGTTCCGCGGCGTCACATTTTTTCGTTGTGCCCTGCTGATTGGCAATATAGCGATCGTTCTCTACATGGTTTACATCATTTTCGCCAACCGGCGCGAGCGCAGAGGCGCACTATATCCGCTCCCGAGCCAAAACCAGCGCCCATAGCCAGATTCGGGGCGCAAAAGTGCTGGCATTTCTTTCTTCTCAGGTCCATAATTCGCCTCAGCGTGATTGCCGTTCTCGGAGGTTGAGATGCGCCTTCTCCTGTCTCTTCTCGTTGTGTCCCTAGCCGGACTTTCCTTCGCCCAGGACACCAATTTCCCCGCCGGACCGCAGTACCTGGTCACCAGCGGTTCACCAATGTTCCTACAGTCGATTGCGACACCATCGCTGTCACTGAGTGCACCGATGCCGGATCCGTATATCGACCAAACCCAATTAGCGGCCGCAGTCATTTCGGATCCTTATCCGAGGGTTCCCGATGCGTTTTGGTCCGGCGTCTTTTGGGGACAGGACAAACCCGTAAGCCCTCGTGTCACTACGCCCAGCGTGACTCCAGAGGAAACCGCGATATATACCTACGCGACCGCGAACCAGCCTTTGCCCGCCGAGTATGTACCGACAGCGGTTCCCGCAGAATCCAGTGTCATCGAGATCACCTCCGCCCGGATGCCCGCCAACTTGCCTGCCAGCATCTTCGATCCTGGCGTAACCGGAACCGCAGATGCGGTATCGCTCCTCAATCGAGGATACGGAATGTCCCTCGGAGATCTCGCGAGGTATTGGAAATCGCACAAACGCCCTTCTGCGCACGTCTTTACCAACGAAGACCTCCATCGCAAGTAGAACGACCCGCTGAGATATTTTTGCTACGAGCATCCCGTAGGTGTTTTCCTCAGCAAATCGGCTGATCAAGACCTCCTTGCGTCGGAAAGAGACGCGGCTTCAAGGTGTAAAACAAGAAATCTTTTCGAATTCCTTATGTCCTTGGCGCGACGATATACCTCTGTGCGGCCGTATTTAGCCTTGCTCTTCTTCGTTTTTGTCGAATTGGGATTTCATCTGTTCTTCAGGTGGACTATGTAGGCTGCCGCTTGGGAAATGCCTGCTCTCAAACCACATGCCAGTACGAGAGTTCGTTAAGAGCGATGTCGCGCAAGTCGTGACTCTCTATTGGAACTATTTGGCGGAGCGCACCGGGCCGGTTCCAGCAGACCTTTGCGCCTCTTTCACGGAACTCTACTTCTCCAACCCTTTATCCGATGGAAGCCCTTCCTTCGTCTATCAGAATGTCTCTGGCGAGGTCCTTGGGTTCATGGGGGTAACCACGCGAACCATGTTGCTCTCCGGCCACACGGTTCGAGCAGGTTTTGCCGGCAATTTTGTGGTCCATCCCAATGCTCGCTCCGGCGTTGCTGCGCCTAGCCTGCTGGACGCCTACATTGGAGGAGATCAGGATCTGTTGATCACGGATACTGCAAATAACATTTCTCGTCACCTGATGCAGCGTCTTCGATTTCAGACGATTCCGGAACTCAACGTCCATTGGGCTCGGCCTCTTCGAACATCGCAATACCTGATTCATGGCCTGGCACGCGGAATGAGTCCAAGTGCCTCTACGGCTCTCCGGCTTCGCCACAAGGCCGCTTTGGGCGGTTACGAACCGCTTGGCTGAGCGAATCTTTGCGCATTCCCCTAAAGCCAAGGAGCCGCTTTACGCGTCGGAGCTGACAGTTGAGTCGCTTCTTGATTGCCTCACCGAATTTCGCAAAGGCTGCACCCTTCGAGCGCGATACGACGTTGAAGAACTTCGGTGGCTTCTCCGCTTTATGGGGCGGAATAGAAAGCGCGGAACTCTCCGCAGCGTGTCTGCTCCACGATGGCCGTCACAAGACCGTAGGCTGGTATCTCTACTACGCAAAACGTGGTGGCATTGGTGAGGTGGTCCAAACCGCAGGCCCACTCGATTTATTCAAAGACATCTTTGGCCACCTTGTGGAGGATGCGCGAGAGCAAGGCGTCATCGCACTTCATGGCCGTGCCGATTTCCGTCGCCTCGCCGACCTCTCGGATCAAGGATGCTTCTTTACGTGCCGCGGCGGATGGACGCTCGCCTTCACACGCCGTGCCGAAATCATGGACATCCTCCGGAGCGCCAATGTATCTCTATCGCGCCTTGATGGCGAGTGGTGCCTCGACCTGGGGGAGTGACGAACACCGCTTACGACGGTCTGCTCGAATCCTCCGTCGAATGGACCTCAATCCTTTGCAGTTTTCCACAGAGAACTTCGTCACCGAACTTCGCCACAACCTCCGACCACTTCCCACGTGTTAGCCTGAGATGCCTTTATCAGGACGAACTTCATGCACGCGAATCCTATCCATCTCGACCTGCAGGCCACGGCGAAGCGGATTATGCAGGAACACGGATTTGATCCGGATTTTCCGGTTGAGGTATCAGCGCAGCTTGCCCGTCTTAGCGATCCTTCGCAGGTCGTTTCGGGCAAAGATTTCCGCGATCTTCGTAGCTTGCTTTGGTCTTCGATCGACAATGACACATCTCGCGATCTCGACCAGATCGAAGTCGCAGAACGCGTCTCGAATGGTGACGTAAAGATTCTGATTGGTATCGCCGATGTCGACGCTTATGTAGCCAAGCAAACTCCCATCGATCAGCACGCTGCGCGCGAAACCACCACGGTTTACGCCGGTGTCCGCAACTTTCCCATGCTGCCCGAACAGCTCTCAACGGGAGTTAGTTCGTTGCTGGAAAATCAGGATCGGCCCGCGGTTGTCACGGAGTTTGTAGTCGTCTCCGACGGAACTGTGAAGTCATCCGATGTGTATCGTGCGCTGGTTCGCAACAAGGCGCAACTCCAGTACAACTCTGTTGGAACTTGGCTGGAAGGAAAGGCCGCCGCTCCGACCAAGATTGGCGCTTCTGCAGATCTGCAGAACCAGCTCAAGCTCCAGGACTCAGTCGCTCAGAAACTCAAGGATCAGCGATTCCAACACGGTGCGCTCAACCTGCAAACCGATGAAGTGCATCCGCTCGTTGTGAACGATCAGGTCGTCGATGTGGTGGACCAGCAGAAGAACCGCGCCACCGAACTGATCGAAGACTACATGATCGCGGCGAATGGCGTAATCGCGCGCTTCCTGGAAAACGTCTCTTCCTTACGACGTATTGTACGCACACCCAAGCGCTGGGATCGAATCGTGGAACTTGCCGCGAGGCAAGGCGAAACTCTTCCCGCGCAGCCCGATTCCAAAGCTCTAAACGACTTTCTGCTGCGTCGCAAAGCCGCCGATCCCGATCACTTTTCCGATCTCTCGCTTTCGGTCATCAAGCTAATCGGTCCCGGAGAATATGTCCTGGAGAAAGCCGGCGACACTGCGCCCGGACACTTCGGACTGGCGGTGCGAGACTACACCCATTCGACGGCTCCCAATCGCCGCTTTGCCGATGTGGTCACGCAACGCCTGATCAAAGCCACGCTCACGGGACAGAAGAATCCGTATTCCGATGACGAACTCACCGCCATCGCCTCCAACTGCACCTTGAAAGAAGACGCCGCCCGCAAGGTGGAGCGGGAAATGTCGAAACGCCTCGCCGCAATCGCCATGCAGAAATCCATCGGACAGGTTTTCGACGCCATCGTGACCGGCGTGACCGAGCACGGCACATTCGTCCGTGTGCTTCAACTGTATATCGAAGGCTTGCTCGCACAGGGCGGCCACGGACTGGACGTCGGCGACAAGATTCGCGCCAAGCTCATCCGTACGGATCCGCAGCAGGGCTACATCGATTTTGCCCGCGCCTAGCGGTATCACGTTTGATGCCAACTTGCATGTGGTCATCCAATAAGACAATAGTGGCCGGAGAATTCGCACGCTAAGCTCGTAACGGGCGTTAGTGCGGAGGCGATTGAGGTACATGTTTGTTTAGCTGGAGCAATCTCGTCTGCATCTCTTTGACTGTGCTGCTCCCGGTGTCGCTCGTGGCCCAGGAAACCGCTGGTGCGATGTTACGCGGCACAGGTTTTGGGGTCTACGTAAATGAGAGTGCTGCACCTGCATCCATTGCTGTCTTTCCCAACGACCTGATTAAGACACAAAAAGATGCTGCTGCCCGGATTGAGATCACGGGCTCATCGGCCGACATCAATTCGGAGACCGTTGTCCAGTTCCAGTCCGATGAACTGGCCCTCGATCATGGCAGCGTTGCAGTGAACACCGTTCGAGGAATGCGAGTCCGCGTCGGCTGCATCACCGTCACTCCAGTTCACGACAATCAAAGAACGAACTATCAGGTCCTCGACGTCAATGGGAAGGTGACCGTCTCAGCTCTGAAAGATGACGTCTATATCGAGGCTCACTCGAGAAATACGCAATCGATCAAAGAGCGGGAGAGAAACCGCGGTATCGTGCATGAAGGGGAGCTAAAGTCGCGCGAAGAAAAATGCGGAGGAGGATACTCACCTAACGCCGCAGCAACCGGTGGCCCTCTAAACTCGCCTTATGCTCTCGTCGGAGCTGCTGCCGGCATAGCCGCTATCGCCTGCCTGGGTCTCTGCCACAATGACGATCCGATTAGTCCAGCGAAGCCCCAGTAGCCGGGCGCAAACCTCAAGCGGACGGCTATTCCGTGACCACCGCCTTCACTAGATTCCTCGGATGGTCCACGTCATAGCCCTTTTTTGTAGCGATATGGTACGCGAACAACTGCAAGGGAACTACCTCCAGAATCGGAAGAAGTAATTCGGGAGCGGGTGGTACGTAGAAGACGTGTTCCGCGATCGAGCCCACTTCTTCATCGCCTTCTGTGGCGACGGCCACGAGTGCTCCTCGACGCGATCTGACTTCCTTCATGACCTCGAGAGTTCGGCGATAACGCAGCACGGAGTCAGGGTCATGACGGTCAAAAGTTGCCAGTACGACTACAGGCAGTGTCTCGTCGACAAGCGCATTGGGCCCGTGCTTGAGTTCTCCTGCGGGATAGCCTTCCGCATGTGCGTAAGAAATTTCCTTTAGCTTCAGTGCCCCTTCCCGGGCAATCGCGTAATGCACGCCACGGCCCAGGTAGAGGAACTTTTCCGCCTTGAAGTGCACACGACCGAACTCCTCCGCCGACTCATCCCAACGCCCCAGTTCGTTTTCAATCTGCTGGGGAAGGCGCAGCAGGCACTGCAAGTCGGTACGAGTTACTTCGGAGGTCATGCGTCCACGTTTGCGCGCGAGGAACAGCGCCATCAGGTAGAGGATCGTAAGCTGGGTAGTAAAGCTCTTTGTCGCGGGAATCGATTTTTCCGGTCCTGCTCCAGAAATCAACGCAGCGCCCGCTTCACGGACAATCGTTGTATCGGGTACGTTCGAGATGGCAATGGTCTTCACGCCGCGTGTGAGAGCTTCGCGCTGGGCAGCAATCGTATCAGCGGTTTCGCCCGATTGCGTAATCACCATCACAATCGGATCGACCGCCGCGTGTGTCGAGCGGTAACAGTATTCGCTCGCATATTCCACATCCACCGCGACGCCCGAAAGATCCTCGATCATGATCTCGCCCGCCAAGCCTGCGTGTCGGCTGGAGCCGCTGGCGGCGACGATCAGCTTCTCGAAAGTCCGCAACGCGCTCTCAATCGGTTGCAGCTCTCCCGGGAAGATCAGGTCATTCTTCAGATGTATCTCGATCGTCCGTGCGATCGCTGCAGGTTGTTCATAGATCTCCCGCCGCATGGCGTGAGCGAACTTGTCGGTCGGCGAGTTCTTCTTGTTTTTAGCAGGGGTCATGATTGACTGAAGTGAGATTAAATGATATTTCGTCTTACGATCAATGGATAGTCGTGCGTCTCGCAGATCAATTCCGACCGAATAGTTCTAGGAGTGTGCCGTCGCTCCTTCGAAGTGTGCCTCAATCTCTTCCAATGTCTTTCCCTTCGTCTCGGGTAGGAAAAAGGTTGCCGTGATGAAATAAATCACGGTGCAGGCGGCAAAGCCGAAGAACATCGTCGAGTAGCCGTACTTTCCGACGGTAGGTAGAAACACTGCGGCGATGATGGTCGCAACGCCCTGATTGAGCAGAAGAGCGATGCTCATCCCATTGGAGCGAATGCGCGTCGGCATCAACTCAGAGAGCGCCAGCCACACGCAGACTCCGGGCCCGACCGCGTAGAATGCCATGAACACGAACAAGGTGATGGCTACGATCCATCCATTCCTTGCGCCTGGTACGGGCGTGATCAGAGCATTGTCAATCCTCAAAGGTGCCTTGCGCGCCGCATCGAGATCGCCGAAGGGATCGGAGAAAAACGCTACCACCTTGTTCGCAGGCAGACTGTCGCGGGTAATTTCAATCGGCTTGGTAGCCGGATCGTTCGAACGGACAACCTGGCTGGTGGCCCGGAAAGCTCCATAGGAATAAATGACCACAAGGGACGTGACGCGATCGCTGATCGCCGGCGCCCCACTCGTCCGCAAAAGTTGATCCGCAAGTTGCGGGTCATAAGTCAAATTGAGTTTCTGATCGGGTGTAACTTTGGACTGCACCGCCAAACTCGCATCCACACGCTGTTTTTCGTTTCCGCGAAACAGCATGGCAGTACAAGCGAGCGAGATAATAATTCCACCCGTTCCCACAGCCAGCAGAAACTTCCGGCCCTTGCGGTCGACCAGCATCACGCCACCGAAGGTCACAACAAAATTTATGATCTGAAAGAAGAAATATCCCCAGTGTGAGGCGAAATCCGATAGGCCGCTTTGCAGCAGAATGTCCGCGTTGTAACCAATAATCGAATTGATGCCCGTTGCCTGATTGCAAGCAAGAATGACACACGCGAGGATAAAGGGAATTACGTATTTGCGCCGGAGCAGTGATTCTCGAGTCGAAGAGCCACCTTTGTTTTTCTCTGCAAGTATGATCTCTTCCATCTCCCGCAGTTCGAGATTCGCCTGGTCGCTCGTTCGGGAACGGAGAAGGGCGGCATGCGCGGCTTCCTTTTTTCCGCGACGCAACAACCAGCGTGGTGACTCAGCCACCATCAGGCTGCCGATGACGAACAGTATTCCAGGTGGCAGTGAGACCCAAAAGATGCTGCGCCATGCCGTGTCCTTAAAAGCAAAGAGTTTGGCAACGTCGCCAAGCTTTGCCACCTGATCCACTCTGAAACTGAAATAAAGGCCCAGTCCGGCGGCGGTCACCAACCCTAACGTCAACAACCACTGAAAAATTCCCGTTCCTTTTCCACGATCCGTCGCGGTTAGGCACTCGGCAAGATACAGAGGGACCACCACGCCGATAAGTCCGCCGCTGACACCCTGCAACAGCCGTCCGAAAACGAGTGAACCAAAACTGTGTGATAGCGCAATCATCGGAATGCTGATCACGAACATCGTGCCGCTCAATGCCATCAGGGATTTGCGTCCCATCAAGTCCGCTAACAACCCGGCGAAAAGTGTGGAAATCACACTGCCCAGCAGCACAGCCGCAACTACGAGGGAGAGCTGGCCACCGTTGAATCCCGAGGTCGCCTCAAGATAGGGCAGGGCCCCGGCCACAATGCCCACATCTATCCCGTAAAGCAGTCCTCCGAGGCCGGCAACAATCAGAAGAAAGCGGTTATAGAAGACTTTCTTGTCGTCGAGAACCGATGGAGCACTGGTTGTCATCTGAGATGTCATAAGGGTTGTTGAGTCCAAACTCGTCCGCTGCGGAGCAGATCATGATCCGCCCCAGCGCGTATTTGTTGATGAAATTGCACCCTGCATTGTAGCCCAGAGAGGCCCGAATCACGGTCAAAGTGCTATACACTCCGCGGAAAAATGTCGAGCCTATTTCGCCGCGATCCTGTTGACCGGAAAATTTCTTACCTCTGGACGGGCAGGCTGAAGGAGAAAACCGAGCCACTTCCCGTCTGGCTCACCACCCCGATAGCTCCCCCGTGTGCTTCCACGATCACCTTTGCAATTGCCAGTCCCATTCCCGTCCCAGGCGCGGTATAGCGTTGATTCTGTCCGCGATAAAACTTTTCGAAAATCAACGACTGCTCGAACGAGTCAATGCCCGGCCCGTGATCGGCAACGCTGGTTACCAGCTTCTCGCCTTCCACTTCGCTGGTGACGCGCACTGGAGCGCCTGGAGGCGAGTACTTTCCTGCATTCTCAAGCAAGTGCATGAGCACTTCTCGAATGCGCTGCAAGTCCATACGGGCTTTGGGCAGGTCGGGGCCGATGCTGACTTCCACTGGATGCCCGGCCAGAGCGGCGGCAGCATCCGAGAGAGCTGGTTTCAACGCTTCTTCGATCGAGTGTAGCTGCATGTCGAGCTTAAACATGCCCGAATCGAGTTGGGCCATCTCCGCCGCTTCGCCCACCAGCCGATTTAATCGATCCGTTTCTTCGTCGATCACCGAAAGAAGATCCCGCCGTCCAGAATCGTCAAGCGAGGCCCCAGACAACAGCGTCGTCACACTGGCTTTGATCGAGGTCAACGGAGTGCGGAATTCATGCGTTACCGAGTCCAACAATGCTGTACGCAGGCGCTCGTGTTCCTGCTCGGCCCGGTTCTTACTCAATGCTTCAAGGGCGCGAGCCCGTTCAATGGCCAGTCCTGCAAGGCTTCCGAGAGCGTCCAGGGTTTCCCGCGACAGCTCAGCGCCGGTTACGCCCACAGCTCCTACGGTTCTCATGCCAAGGCGCAATGGGACATACGATACGCCGCCCTGGGTAATCGGCTCTCCACGCAACAGTGTTGAGCGCAGCACACTTTCTTCGAAGACCGCATCGAGAGAGGATCGATAGACGGTCGGGTGGTCTGCGGCCATGGCGACCACGCTACCTACGGAGAATGTGTCCTGCACATACTTCGGCAAGGCGTTCAAAAGTTCCAGCGCATTATCCGAAGCCAGCAATCGTTGGCTGAGCCCATAAAGTCGTTCGACTTCGCGCCGCCGCTGTTTTGCTCCTTCCGCCTCACGACGGGCACGCTCTGCCAAATTGCTCGCCACCAGCGCGGTCACAAGGAAAGCAAATAGCGCAACCCAATTTTGCGGGTCGGCGATCGTAAATGTTCCAACCGGTGGCAGAAAGAAAAAGTTGAAGGCGGCCGTGGCGATCACCGCCATCGCTAGGGCATAACGCAATCCCCAATATGCCGAAGTCAGGAGCACCATCACCAGAAACATGAGCGCAACGGTGGTCTGATTGATGTGTAGGCGAAACGCCACGGCGGTCACGCTTGCGATCGCTCCCACTACGACGACGTAGCGTAGGGCTTGGGTCTTGCCTCCCGTTTTCACACACGCATTGTACGACGCACGTGACAATTTGCCAGTCGCGCAAGCACAATAGCTGCGATGGTCAAGACTCCAGAGGACTGGCTGCAGGAGGTTTCTCCAGAGAAGCCGCGCGGCATCTTCAAGCTGTTCCTCGGCTACGCTCCTGGAGTAGGCAAGACCTATAGCATGCTCAGCGAGGCCATCCGCCGCGCCAGTCGGGGCGAAGATGTAGTCGTGGGAGTTGTCGAAAGTCATGGACGGAAAGCCACCGCAGAACTGGCAGGCAAACTCGATCGTGTCCCTCCACGTAAACTCGAATATAAGGGTACGGTGTTCGAGGAGATGGATGTTGATGCAATTCTCGCTCGCAAGCCAGCGGTCGCAGTAATCGATGAGCTTGCTCACACGAATATCGAAGGAAGCAAGCATCCCAAGCGCTATGAAGACGTAATTGAGCTACTGGACGCAAGAATTGACGTTCTATCGACGATGAATGTGCAGCACGTGGAGAGCGTCGGTCCGACAGTGCAGCAGATCACTGGAGTGCAGGTGCGTGAAACAGTTCCGGACTGGGTGATGCAACGCGTCGATGAAATCGTGCTCGCAGACCTCACTCCGCAGGCGCTCCAAAAACGCATGCAACGCGGGGACATCTATCCGGTGGATCGCGCCCAGCGTGCCTTGTCACACTTTTTTCGCCCCGGCAATCTGATTGCATTGCGTGAGTTGGCCCTCCGGCAAGTCACGGGCGTCGTCGACCGCAGCCTGGACGCCTTTCTTGAAAAAGATGGAACGCAGCCTGCACATACCGTGCGGGAGCGCATCGCGGTATGCGTGAGCTCCAATCCCGCCGCCCAGTACATCATTGCGCGCGGCTCCCGTATGGCCCAGGCGATGGGCGGTGAGTTTTTTGTTTTTTACATCGATGTCGGCCGCGATACGCGACCCGAAGATCAGAAGACGCTGGCTGAGAATATCCGCTTTGCCGAGAACCTTGGCGGTCGGGTCATTCGAACTTCGGGGACCAGCATTGCCGACGGTCTTGCCCATCTCGTGCGTGAAAATCACATTACTCAGGTGATCTTCGGCCGATCCGCGCGCACAGGCTGGCAGCGATATCTTTACTTGTCGGCGATCCAGCGCTTTCTTCGCGATTCGCCCTCGGTGGATGTGCACATCGTTACCCAGGAGGCCCGCTGATGCCGGATCCGCCTCACATTCTCGTGGTGGACGACGAGGCGCAGATCACGCGCGTGCTGCGCACCAGCCTTTCCGCACAAGGCTACGACATTCGCGTCGCAAACTCGGGCGAAATGGCTCTCGAGATCATGAAAGACTGGCAGCCGAGCCTTATCATCACCGATTTGTCGATGCCGTCCATTGACGGCATCCAATTATGCCGTACCGTGCGAGCCACGTCACAAGTTCCGATCGTCGTTCTCTCCGTCCGCGATAAAGAGCAACAAAAGGTCGAAGCGCTCGACGCCGGCGCTGATGATTATGTGACTAAGCCCTTCGGCATGAATGAACTTTTGGCGCGGGTGCGCGCCAATCTTCGGCGTGTCCCCACGGGTACTGAGGAGGATCCGGTCATCGAGATAGGAGATTTTCGCATCGACACCGCCGCTCGCCGGGTTACGGTTCGACACCGCGAAGTTCGTCTTACCCCGAAGGAGTTCGAGCTTCTCGTGTACATGGCGCGGCGTCCCGGCAAGGTAATTAACCATCGCACGTTATTAGGCGCAATCTGGGGAGGACAGAGCACCGAGCAAGTCGAATATCTCCGCGTCTTTGTCGGCCAGCTCCGCAAAAAGCTGGAGCCCGACGCTGCTTCGCCACGCTACGTCGTCACAGAACCCTGGGTGGGATATCGTTTCGAACCGGGCGAATAAAATCTTTTCGGCTCATCCTGCAATTACGAACATTCTACGAACTCTTTATTCAATCTTTACGCCGCTAGCTATCCAATATGGTGAGACGACACGGAAGGCAGCACGACCTGTCGGCTACAGCACGCGATTGGAAAGGGGTTCAAGGGACATGCAGACGATTCAGGAAGTGAACGCGGAACAACTGGCGAAGCTTTTCCACCATTATCATGAAGCCTTGCAGCACGATTGTGATTCGCAGACGGATGCGTCTTCTTCGTGGGACCGCGCTCCTCACAACCAGCGCAAATTGATGATTGCCGCCGCCCGGCTGGCATTACTCGAGCTTTCCACTACGCCTGAACCTCCCAAGCCCAGTCGAAAGTATTACGCCAAGCCTGGAGAAGCAGACTGGGGCTGCTGATCGGACCGACGGTGCCACTGCAAGCAACGATTGACGTGTCGGTTTCTCTTTACGAAATCTTTATGAATTCTTAATCCCTGTTTTACGAACTCGATAGTCAAATTGTGACTAAATTCCCTTGGCAGAAGTTTTCGGTGGAGATTCATGCGATTTGCCATCGTAGTCCTGAGCCTTGGAGCCACGTGCTTTCTACTCCGCGTCTTGGTAGCTCTGGTGCAGGAATCCATGTCTTCATCCGCAAAAAGTCGGAAGGCTTATTGGGCAAAGTTTCTGCCTGTCCGCAAACGAGGAGAACTTATACAAATGCACCACGACGTGCTTATACAAACAATTCGCACAAAGTCGGCCGAGCGTATCGCATTGGTTGCACTGGTTGCCGTCGGAATAGCGATTCCTGTGCGTGGCCAACAAACAAGCAAAGGTCCGCAAATTACCAATTCTCCGGAGACGTCTGCCGCATCGTCGACCAAAAGCGATTCACAAGTATCGCAGGAAGTGCTCCAGGAACTCGACGCGATGAAGAAACGTATCGAGCAACTGGAGGCGCAGCTTCGGCAAAAGGACGCGGCGCCACAGTCTCCGCCATCACCTGAGACGGCCGCACCTGTGGCTGTCGTGAAAAATGAATCGCCATCCAGCGCCGCGCCGATTTCCCAGGCTCTGACCCCTCAGGAGTCGGCTGCTCCCGCTCAACCACAGAAAGCCGAACCCTTCGCCTTCGCTGACTGGACGTGGTTGAATGGCAATCCGCGCACCAAAGAAGCTGCATTCGATTCCAAATTCTTCACTCCTGAGGTCCGCGCTGACGTGGCCTACCACTACGATTTCAACCATCCGAAGGACGATACGATCAGCGGCTCGAGCGAAGTATTTCGTTCGAATGAAGTTGGCCTGACGCATCTGGGCGTGGGCGGAGACTTTCACTACGACCACGTTCGCGCGCGCGTCTTGAGCCAGATAGGTCTCTACGCGACCGCTACGCCGCGCAATGACGCCAGCTATTCGCGCGGGCAATGGCAGTTGGACAATGCGTACCGATACATAAACGAGGCGTACGGTGGCTACCATTTCGATGCGCTGCATGGCATCAATGTCGACGCTGGCATCTTCCTCTCATACGTCGGTCTCTTCAGCTTTTACAACTTCGACAACTGGGCTTATCAACCGTCGTACGTTTCTTCGAACACGCCTTGGTTCTTTACGGGCATGCGGATTCAGATGTTCCCTACCGACAAGCTGAAGATTGAACCGTGGATCATCAATGGCTGGCAGTCATACGGGCGCTATAACGGGCGACTGGGATTTGGTGGACAGGTGCTGTATCGCCCCAGGGGTTGGCTGTCGATTCTGAGCAACAACTATGGTGCTGGTGCTGACGCGCTTGGCCTTCCGAACCGCACCCGTTATCACACCGACAACAGCATCGAGGTGAAGTACTACGATCATCCCGAACGCTTTCTCGACAAAATGGCATTTTCGCTCACTGGAGATATGGGATGCGAGAGTGGCGGCGGCGTGAATTGCACCACCAACAAGAAGAATGCCGCAGGCAAGATCGTCTCTTATAAGCAAAGCTTTCTGGGATACATGATCTATAACCGCTGGTGGTTCCACAAGGACCGATACGGATTCACACTGGGCGGCGGTGAGATCAACAACCCCGGCCGTTATCTCGTTCTCTTGCCCCCGATCGACGGTGCGACCGCGACTACGGGCACTCCCTATTTCACGGAGAATCCCGGCGATCCGTTTAAAGCCTGGGACATGTCGGCGACGTATGACTACATGCCTAGCCAGTACATCACATTCCGCTGGGAATTCAATCATCGCCACGCCAACGTGCCCTACTGGAACGGCCCTGGAGGCATGACACCTCCTGGCGGCAACAATGGCAATCCTGGAGCCATAATTCCCGGCTGGTCTCCCGATCTTCGCAAGACGGAAGACCGGGCCACCATGGCAATTTTGGTGAAGTTCTAACCGCGGGAGAATGCGTATGCTGGAGCCGCCCATTTATCACGCTCTTGAAAGCTGTGGAGACAAGAGAAAGGTAGCAACGGCTTATGAAGTCCCATCTGGCATACGCGTTGATTGTGGTTCTTTGTGTAGCGGCGGCATTCGGTCAAGAAACAACAGGAAAAGCGAAATCGCCTGAGGATCTCGACCGCCGCGTGCGGCAACTGGAATCGGAAGTGACAGAACTGAAACAAATCGTCACGCAACTACAGCAGGGCGTGGGTGCCACTGGCAACGGTATTGGCGCTATGCCGCACCTGGTCGAAGTGTCGGAACGCGTTGCGCCATTGCCTCCAACGAGTGAGCCAGCGCCGGTCGTTACCGCAGACGACCGCAAGAACCTCGATTTCCTGCACGATACCACGATCAATCTCGGGCTCGACACATACTACGGATACAACTTCAACAATCCAATCGGACGCGTGAACCTGCTGCGAGCCTACGACGTCCTGAGCAACGAATTCAGCTTGAATCAGGCCAGCTTGATCGTTGAGCATGCGCCGGATGTCAGCGCGGGACGCCGTTGGGGTGGGCGTCTCGACCTGCAGTTCGGTCAGGCCACCGACACTCTGCAAGGGAATCCTTCGAATGAGCCTCGGCCGCAAATCTATCGAAATATCTTCCAGGCCTACGGCACCTATGTCGCTCCGCTGGGCAAAGGCCTTACGTTAGATTTCGGAAAATGGGGAAGTTCGTTGGGAATTGAGGGGAACTACACCAAGGATCAGATGAACTACTCGCGTTCGTTCTGGTTCGGCTTCCTGCCGTTTTATCACATGGGCGGGCGGGCAAGCCTTCCCGTGAACGATCGATTCAGCTTGAACTATTGGGTAGTGAACGGCACGAACCAGGTTGAGGCGACAAATGGGTTCAAAGACGAGTTGTTTGGATTCACGGCGAAACCCAGCAAAAGCATCAACTGGACGATGAACTATTATCTCGGCCAGGAACATCCTGACCGCGCTCCCGCGTCGAGTTGCGGTCCGATTCCTGTGCAGCCGGGCTTGTGTTTCGTCGCCATTTCTCCCGCGCCGAATGGACGTACCCACATCTTCGACAGCTACGTCACATGGCAGGCGACACCCAAGCTGACCTTTGCGCTGGAGGGGGACTATGTCATTCAGCGTCTCTGGAAAAATGCGGCGCCCGGCGAATCCTCGGCTCCGGCGCATGCTGATGGTGGCGCAGCTTACGCTCAGTATCAGTTGACTCCGAAGATCGCTTTGGCCACCCGGGCGGAATACATGTCAGACCGCCAAGGACTCTTCAGCGGCGTTCCTCAAGCGCTGAAAGAGAACACGGTAACGTTCGACTACAAACTCGCCAATGGTTTTCTGATGCGCTACGAGTGGCGGCGTGATTTCTCGAACCAGCCGTCGTTTCTTTCTGACGTGCAGGGAATTCTCAAGCAGGATCAGAACACTGCAACGCTCGGATTGGTCTGGTGGTGGGGGCGAAAAGAAGGCTCCTGGTAACCACTGTCTTTAGGAGATTCACTATGCAAGACGCGCTTTGGATCGCAGTCACTATCGCATTCTTCGCAGTATCGATCGCCTATGTGCACTTCTGCGATCGAGTGAAGTGAAAGAAGGATCTATGGACACGCAGTCTCTTGTCATGCTCATCATCAGCGCGCTGACCACGATTTACCTGTTCTATGCGCTGCTGCGTCCGGAGAAGTTTTGATGGACCTTATATGACGATCAACGGTTGGCTTCAAATCTTCGTGTTCCTGGCGCTGATCTTCGCCGTTACCAAGCCGATGGGGATTTTTATGGCTCGGGTCTTTTCCGGCGAGCGCACGTTTCTGGATCCTGTGCTGCGGCCGATCGAACGCCTGCTCTATCGACTCACCGGCGTCGATGAACAGCACGAAATGCGCTGGACGGAATATGCGTCCTCCATGCTGCTGTTCAGTGCGGTTTCCATGCTGCTTCTGTATCTCCTCCAGCGCGTGCAAGGCATGCTGCCCTTCAATCCGCAGCATCTGACGGCAGTCACGCCCGAGCATGTGGCATTCAATACCGCTGCGTCGTTTACCACGAATACGAACTGGCAGGCATATTCCGGCGAGACGACGATGAGCTACTTCACCCAGATGGCCGGCCTCGCCTATCACAACTTCATTTCCGCGGCGGTTGGAATCGCACTCGCCATTGCCTTTATTCGCGGCATTGCGCGCCGCCAGATGCAGACCATTGGCAACTTCTGGGTCGACATGGTGCGCGCCAGCCTCTGGGTACTGCTTCCATTTTGTGTTGTCGGCGCTTTGCTACTCGTATCGCAGGGTGTCGTGCAGAATCTGAAGCCCTACGACACCGTGAAACTGATCGAACCGCAACAAGTACAACGTGTCGGCGCAGACAGCAAACCAGTTGTGGACGCAAACGGTAAGCCGGTAATGGACACCGTCGCGACCCAGACGATCGCGCAGGGGCCGGTTGCTTCGCAGGAGATCATTAAGGAATGGGGCACGAATGGCGGCGGCTTTTTCAATGCAAACAGTTCCCATCCATTTGAGAATCCGACTCCGCTATCGAATCTCATCGAGCTTTTCAGCATCTTCGCCGTTTCCGCTGGACTCACTTACGCACTGGGCCGCATGACGGGCTCGCGGGCCCACGGCTGGGCCGTGTGGTCCGCCATGGCAATTCTGTTTTTGTGCGGAGTTACGGTTGCTTACTGGGCAGAATCGAAGGGCAACCCACTCTATCCGGCGACTGTCTCGCAAAACGCAACCCACGCGCAACCCGGCGGAAACATGGAAGGCAAGGAGACTCGGTTCGGGATCGCCAATTCGGCCCTATTCGCTACCGTCACGACCGATGCCAGTTGCGGCGCCATCAACGGTTGGCACGACTCCTTCACTCCACTAGGCGGGATGGTTCCACTCGTCAACATCATGCTGAGTGAAGTCATTTTTGGCGGCGTCGGCGCCGGGATGTACGGCATGCTGATTTACATCGTTCTGGCTGTTTTCATTGCAGGACTTATGGTCGGCCGCACTCCCGAATACCTGGGCAAGAAGATCGAAGCCTATGACGTCAAAATGGCGATGCTGGTGTCGCTAGTGTTCCCACTCGTGATTCTTTCGCTGACCGGAATCTCTATTGTGAAAGGCTTCGGTACCTCCAGCATCATCAACCCAGGTCCGCACGGCCTCAGCGAGATTCTTTATGCCTTCACCTCCTCCGCCGGAAATAACGGCTCAGCGTTCGGAGGACTCACCGTCAATACGATGTGGTACGACACGGCCACCGGCATGACTATGCTGATCGGGCGCTTCTTCATGATCATTCCGATGCTGGCCATTGCGGGCAATCTTGCACAGAAGAAATACGTTCCGCCTTCGCTGGGTACATTCCCAGTCACTACGCCGCTGTTCACGTTTCTACTGATCAGCGTAATTCTGATTCTTGGCGCCCTGACATTCTTCCCGGCGCTCAGTCTCGGACCGATTCTCGAGCACTTGCTCTTGCATGTTGGAAAAACGTTCTAGAGATCACTATGGCTACTCGTCGACAATCAATCTGGAATTTAAAGCTGGTACGCGGTGCCTCGTGGAGTTCGATTTTGAAGCTGAACCCACGGAACATGATGGGCAATCCCGTCATGTTCGTCGTAGAGATCGGCAGCGTAATCACAACTGCGCTTCTGATCCTTCACCCGCACGAGGCATTTCGCTTCAACCTACAGATCACTTTGTGGCTGTGGTTCACGGTTCTCTTTGCCAATTTCGCCGAGGCCATGGCCGAGGGGCGCGGCAAGGCTCAAGCAGAAACCCTTCGCAAGGCGCGCTCTGAAACCATGGCAAACCGGCTGCTATCGAGCGGCAAGACAGAACAAGTGGCGAGCGCGAAACTCCGGGCGGGCGACATGGTTGTCGTCTCCGCCGGAGAATTGATCCCAGGGGATGGTGAGATTACTGAGGGTGTCGCTTCCGTCGACGAGTCGGCAATCACCGGTGAGTCCGCCCCTGTCATTCGCGAGGCTGGCGGCGATCGTTCTGCCGTCACGGGCGGCACGCGAGTTCTCAGTGATCAGATCAAAATAAAGATCACCTCGAACCCAGGCGAGACTTTCCTGGATCGCATGATCGCTCTCGTTGAAGGCGCGGCACGACAGAAGACTCCGAACGAGATTGCCTTGAACATCCTTTTGGCAGGCCTGACGATCATCTTCCTCTTAGCCGTAGTGACGTTGCAGCCATTCGCCATTTATTCGGGATCGCCCCAGACCGTCTTCGTCCTCGTCTCGCTTCTCGTATGCCTGATTCCGACGACGATCGGTGGCCTGCTCTCTGCCATCGGCATTGCGGGCATGGATCGCCTCGTCCAGCACAACGTGCTTGCCATGTCGGGACGTGCCGTCGAGGCCGCGGGCGATGTCAACACACTTCTGCTCGACAAGACTGGCACGATCACATTTGGCAATCGCCAGGCCACGGAATTTCTGCCCGCTCCGGGAGTCTCCGAATCCGACATGGCTGATGCCGCGCAACTCTCTTCGCTGGCCGACGAAACCCCTGAGGGACGCTCCATCGTCGTCCTTGCGAAAGAAAAATATCACTTGCGTGGCCGCGAATTCGCGACTCACGAAGCCGAATTTATTCCCTTTACCGCCCAGACTCGCATGTCAGGAGTCAATCTGGATGGCCGTGAAATCCTCAAAGGCGCCGCCGAGTCCATCTCGCGCTACATCGAGCAGAACGGCAGCGGCTCGATGCCGCAGGAGGTTCGTGCCATCGTCGAGCGTATCGCCTCATCCGGCGGAACACCGCTAGTCGTCGCACAGAACAAACATGCCATGGGAGTGATTCACCTCAAAGACGTCGTGAAAGGGGGAATTCGCGACCGCTTTGCACAATTGCGCTCCATGGGAATCCGAACGGTCATGATCACCGGCGATAATCCGCTGACTGCCGCGGCCATCGCGCGCGAGGCAGGGGTCGACGATTTTCTTGCCCAAGCCACGCCAGAAGACAAACTCAAGCTCATTCGCAGCGAGCAGGCCGGAGGCAAACTGGTCGCGATGACCGGTGATGGTACAAACGACGCCCCAGCCTTGGCTCAAGCGGATGTTGGAGTTGCCATGAACACCGGCACCCAGGCTGCGAAAGAAGCCGGCAACATGGTCGACCTCGACTCGAATCCGACGAAGCTGATTGAGGTCGTGGAAATCGGGAAGCAGTTGCTTATGACTCGCGGAGCGCTCACTACCTTTTCCATCGCGAACGATGTCGCGAAATACTTCGCCATCATCCCCGCCATGTTCGCCGCCACTTTTCCCGTGCTCAACGCCCTGAACATCATGCACCTGAAGACGCCGCAATCGGCCGTGCTATCCGCGGTCATCTTCAACGCATTAATCATCATTGCGCTGATACCCCTGGCTCTTCGAGGAGTGACGTATCGTGCTCTGAACGCCGAAGCGCTGCTTCGCCGAAATCTGTTTATCTATGGCGTCGGAGGGCTCATCGCCCCATTCGTGGGTATCAAAGCCATCGACATGATCATTACCGCGGTTGGATTGGCCTGAGGACTGCAATGAAGAAGAATTTAATTACCGCATTTCTGATGACGATCGCGACCACGATTCTGCTGGGAGTGATTTATCCGCTGGTTGTGACGGCGATTGCGCAAGTTCTGTTCAAAGACAAAGCGAATGGGCAGATTCGTTATCGCGATGGCGAAGCGATTGGGTCTCGCATCATCGCCCAGCCCTTCACTTCGCCAAAGTATTTCCATCCCCGGCCTTCGAATGCGGGCAATGGATATGACGCTGCAAATTCGGGTGGTACGAATTACGGCCCTACGAATCAGAAACTGATCGAAAGAGTCCGCGCTGATGCGGCGTCACTTCATCAGGAGAATCCGAATCAGCCAATCCCCGTCGACCTTCTCACGACTTCCGCTTCCGGTCTGGACCCGGAGATCTCTCCCGCCGCTGCCGATTTTCAAATTCCCCGCGTGGCGCGCGAGCGCGGCATGCCTGAGCATGTTATTCGTGACCTGGTTCAGAAGCACACCTACCAGCGCGACCTGGGATTGCTGGGCGAGCCCCGCGTGAATGTACTGGAGTTGAACCTCGACTTAGACGAGCAGAGCGGAAAGCATTAAGCACTCACCCCAGCCTTGGCCGCCGCACTCGTGTTCGCTCGTGTGTTTGCGATTTTTCGGGTTCTAGGCTGATTTCCAGCCTGAAACCCGCCGTCCATACCAACGGGATCAGATAGAACCTCTCCCCCATCTGCGAAGCCTCCGGAAATCATCGTGAGATAATGTTTGGGCCGCCGGTAGCTCACCTTGGCCCCGTAGCTCAGATGGATAGAGCAGCGGTTTCCTAAACCGTTGGTCGGCAGTTCGACTCTGCCCGGGGCCCCCATTTACGCCGACTTTGACCATCGCGTTGCTTCCCCAGGTGCCGGAATCGAGAATTGCCGCCGGGGCTGCAAGGCCTACGCACTTTTAAGATCCAACCTGCTTCCCGACTAGGCATGCAAGTGTTTCTCAATGCGCCGGTCTGGAGAAATAACAAACGCATAGCAAGCGCAGGAAATCCATGGCCTAACGAAGGCTAAAGGGATCGCGAACAGATAAACCAGCACACTGACCGTGCCCTTCCAATCGTTCCCGATGGACCTCGCAAGAACTGAATTTTTCCCGTGGTGTGCAATCAAGGTCCTGGTGAGGATGAAATACGCAATCCCGGCGAAGAGCAGCATAAATCCGTATATGGCAACCGGGAGGGGCGCATAGTGATTTTCCCCCATCCACGCCGTTGTGAACGGAGCAAGCGAAAGACAAAACAACAGGACAAGATTGGCCCACAGAATTCCTCCGCTCACGTGTTCGGAAGCATGCAGCAGGTGGTGGTGATTATTCCAGTAGATGCCGATGTAGATGTAGCTCAGAACGTAGCAGAGAAAAACGGGAAGCACCGACTTGAGAGCCTGCAGATCCGTTCCCCGAGGCACATTCATGTTGAGCACCATGATCGTGATGATTACGGCGAACACCCCGTCGCTGAATGCTTCGAGCCGACCTTTACTCATCTGAAATTCCTCCATTCAGGATTCTGAAATCGCTGTGCCGGAAGTCACGGAGCTTCCTATCCCACTAACAGCATTCTCTCGCAGAGCGCAGGGTTTTATCGAAGCCAACCTCGCTCGAAAGCGAGCGCATTTCCCATTAAGTAATTCACCGAGGTGAGTCCTGGCAGCATAGTGAAGAAGTGTGGGTAGCTCTTGCGGAACTGGAAGAACAGACCCGGCGCATTGTTTTGCAAAAGAAAAAAGGCCGCCAGTCCGAAGACTGGCGGCCAAATAAAACATTTCTTGACTTTGCTTTACTGTCCTTTACCGGTCAGCGGCAGACTTTGCGGACTGCCGACGGTGTTGTCGAACACTTTGTAGACGGCGCTCTCCGTGCCCGTTGTGCTGGGTGTGAAGTAAACCGTGAGAGTGCAGGTTGTTCCCGGCTTCAGCGGGTTATTGGCATTGTTGTTGCACGGAGGATTGTCGTTGTAGTTGTCGGTGAAATCGTTGCTGTTCGGTCCCGACATTTCCGACCCGGTGAAGATTACGTTCGCCGTTCCAACGTTAGTGATGGTTACCGTCGAACTAACCTGAATTCCTTTCGTCACCGTGCCGAAGTTGATCGCGTTCGGCGTGAACTTGACGGCCGTTCCGTTGCCCGAAACTGCGATCGTCTGCGGGCTCGTCACATCACTGTCGTTCACGCTGATGGAGCCGGACACGAACCCTACTTTCGTGGGTTTGAATCCGACGTTCAAAACGCAGTTGCCGCCCGCCGCAACTACAAGTCCAGCCGTGCAGGTCGAACTGGTGGCAACTACAAACGGTCCCGTCACCGTAGTGACTGGCGTCCCCATCGTAATCGACACGCCCGTGCTATTCGTGAGCGTCACTTTCGTGAGCGCGCTGGTTACTCCCACAGGCGTAGTCGCGAACAGAATCGTACTCGGCGTCAGCACCACTTTGCTGGCGCCTGTTCCGGTCAATCCGATCAATTGCGGGGATGACGGATCGCTGTCAACGATCACCACCGCCGCCCGCTTGAACCCTGTGCTTGTGGGATTGAAGGTCACACTGATCGTGCAACTCGCTTTCGCAGCCAGCGTACTGCCCGAGGCCGGGCATGTGTTGGCTGTGATCGTGTAGTTCGTTGCATCCGTCAGGCTGATGGTTCCCATCGTGATTGCCGTTGTGCCGGTGTTGGTCACGGTTGCCGTTTGCGCGGCACTCGTAGTCTTCACCAGTTGGGTGCCGAACGCCAGCGGACTTCCGGTCAGCTTGATCGCGCTTCCCGAACCGCTCAGGTAGATCGTATTCAGGGCATTGAAATACCCGTTCGAGTTGATCGTTACCGCTCCAGTTGTGTTTCCAGACCCGGTTGGCGAAAAGTAAACGTACATTCCGCAAGTCTTTCCGTTAGCCAGAGTCGCCGGACAGTCGTCCGCCTCGCTGAAAGCCCCGCTTGTCGAGATATTGTTGATCTGGACGGGTCCCAGCGCGCTGATGATTACCGTCTGTGGAGTGCTCGTCGAACCCACGGGTGTAATCGGGAAGACGAGGCTAGACGGACTTGAGTTCACTGCCGGGAATGCGGAAACGCTCCGCACCCTCAGGTTGTTGTAGTCCGAAACCAGAATGTCGCCTGCGGCATCCAGTGCCACTCCTGTCGGTTCATACAATTCGGCCGATGTGGCAGGACCACCATCGCCGCTGTACCCGCCGGAGCCGTTGCCCGCAATCGTAGTGAGCATCCCACTCGGACTGAGCCAGCGTACCCGTTCGTTGTAGTCGCTAATGAACAGGTTATCGTTGGCATCGACCGCGAGTCCCTGCGGATATCCAACGCCTTCATCGACTCCCGGACCATCTCCCGTGAAGCCGCAGTTGCCATTGCCGGCAACGGTGGTGATGATCCCTGTTACCGCATCGATCACGCGAACGCGGCAATTGTTATAGTCAGCGATGAAGAGATTGCCCGCAGCATCGACCGCCAGGGCAGTGGGGCCATAAAGCAGTGCATTGACCGCCGGACCGCCATCGCCGGAGTAACCGGCAAGTCCACCGATACCAGCTATGGTGCTGATGATCCCGGTAGTCGTTACCTTGCGAACCACATAGTTGGCATAGTCTGCGATATACACGTTATTCTTGCTGTCCACAGCCACGCCATATGGCTGGTTCAACTCCGCATTCGTCGCAGCCCCCCCGTCTCCGTTATAGCCGCAACGCGGGCTGGTGCCGCCGTAAACGAATCCCGCGAATGTGCTGATCGTTCCGCCCGTATTTACCTTTCGAATCAGACAATTGTTCGAGTCGGCAATGTAGACATTTCCCAGGCTATCCTTCGCTACGCCATAGTTGTAGGTCAGTTCCGCGCTGATTGCAGGCCCGCCGTCCCCGCTGTAGCCGTAAGTGCCATCCCCGGCGAAGAAGTTGACCAGTCCCGTGGTCTTTACATATTCCCGCACCATGAAGTTGTGACTGTCATTGATGTAGACGTCTCCAGAGGCGTCTTCCCCAAGGCCATACGGATAGTTCAGAACTACGCCGGTCCCGGGAGCGCCGTTGATGAGCGTCTCCACCGTTGCCGAGTAATTGCCCGCTTCAAGGTTCAGGTTTCCACCTACCGTGAAACTATCGATCACGTAATTGTCGTTATCGGCAACGTAAATCGTGCCTCCACTCGTACTGGCCACACCTACCGGGTAATAGAGTTCTGCGCTTGTTGCCGCACCGCCTGTACCGCAGGTTCCTGCACAGGCCGTACCGTTTCCTGCCACCGTGTTGATATTTCCGCCCACAGTGAATTGCCGCACCCGCTGGTTGTAATAATCGGCAATGGTCACAGCCGTTCCGTTCACCGCGATTCCAAAAACCTGGTTGATCTCAGCGCTGGTCGCAAGGTTGCCGTCGCCCGCGAAGCCGCAGGTATGATTTCCGGCCACGGTGCTGATCTTCTGCGTAGACTTGGTCACCTCGCGGATTACACAGTTTCCATAATCAGCGATAAACAGATTGCCGGTGCTGTCCGCTGCCACTCCCGCCACCGAACTCAGTTCAGCGCTGGTGGCTACGCCTCCGTCTCCGCTGTAGCCGCAAGTGTGATTCCCGGCAACTGTGCTGATGATGTCGGTCGAAAGGATGAGTCTGCGGACTACACAGTTATTGTTATCTCCGATATACAGATTGCCCGCGCTGTCCAACCCAATTCCGTCCGGATAGTACAGCTGTGCCGATGTGCCTTTTCCGCCGTCGCCCGAGTACCCGCAGGAATTCGGCGTTCCAGCAATGGTCGTGATCGTATTTCGTGGTGTCTACTTTGCGCACTACGCAGTTGTATTGGTCTGCGATGTACACGTTGCCCGTGGTGTCGACCGCTACCGCATAAGGATGATAGAGGGACGCGTTGCCCGCTCCACCCGTTGCGCCGTCACCATAGAAGCCTGCCGCGCCGCTACCTGCAACTACGCTGATGACTCCGCTCGTGTTCACTTTAAACACGCGGTTCTGGTTGTACGACGCAATGTACACACTGCCGGTGCTATCCACGGCCACACCGTATGGGTTGTAAAGATTGGCGTCTATGGCGGGGATTCCGTTTGGCCCACCGCCGATTGCGGTCGTAATAATATCCTGCGACAGTGCCGGGAGACTCACCAGCAACAACGTCAGCAGTACTGCAGCAAATATCGTCAAGCGACGCATGAATGTTCTCCTATTTAGCTCTTTCTTGTTCGGGCACGCCCCTTGCGCGCCGGCTTAGTCTTGGGTTCGAACCAGCGGGCGACGGCTGATTTGTGCGCCCTTCTGCCAGCTTGCCCCTGTGCTGTCCTGAAACAGGATCACCAGATTCGGTTGGGCCGGCGCGGCCATCCATTCCTTAAACTCGCGCTTCGTCACCGTGAATTCCTGGCTCATCTCGATAAATTGATGACTCTTCCACACCTTCACCGGAGAGAAGTTACCGCGCAAGGTCATCGCCGGCGATGAGTCGAAAAGCGCAACAATCACGCTCTTCGCGTCGGAGTCGCTGTGGTTGAACAATTTCAAATGAACGGTGACTTGCACCACGTCCCCTTGTTCCTGCACGTGGCTTACATCGAAATAGCCGGAAAACTCTCGCCCGCTACTTGCATTGGCGGTTCCAGTGGCCAGCAGAACTGCGGTGAGCAGAGTGCATACCAGCCATGCTCGCGATTCGCGCTGAGACTTCATAGATATTCCTCCTTGATATTCGGACAAAGGCGCCTACACCGAGCCGACGCCGCGCTTTGGCGCGGCTTCCTCGGCGAGGAATACAAACATATTCCTGCGGGGCTTAGACTTCTTCAGCCCTGGACTTCTTTTGGATGGAACGAAAAACTGGAATGCGTACGGGGTACTTTCTGGTTCGAACTTCTTCTTGTTTTAACTTTGCTTCCGCGACGTTGACGCTTGGGGGTTGCATCGCGCCACAGAAAGCATCTACTAGTAGTTACCACAGAACGCCGTGAGATTCTGTGCCCTCTTCAAAGCATTGTCAAGATGCAGATTTTTTCACAGTCCGAAAGAGCAGGGTATTTCGCACACGGACGAGAGTGCCGACTCTTTGCAGTTGTAGTGTTAGAAGAATTCAAGAGCCATCCGCGGAATCCTCGGCCCGATGGCTCTCCACTGATAGCTTTCGCAGTGACAGCCTTTCTCGATGTGCCAGCAACAAACCACTCGGAATCACGGCTGCGAATGTTACCAGCCACAGCAGAATTCCACAGCTCGCGGCCATCTCCGGAGGCACGTCGAACACGCTCGACAGCGTCGCGATGGTGGCCATTTGCGATCCACCACCGACCGCTGGCAATTGCAGCATCGATCCCAGCATGCTGGCGAAAATCAATATCAGGAGCTGTGAAACCGGGATCTCCAGCGCAGCGTCTCCATAAGAGTGCGTCACTTCGTGGTAAGCCAGCGCGATCATGTACCACATCCCCACCGACACCACGCTCAGCGCGATTAACGACGCCGGCCCGTGAATCGTATTCAGACCCCAGGCCGAATTCGCGAACCTTCTGCGCCAGCTTGTGTCCCAGATGCGACGGAAGATGCGAGAACCGCGATTCCACCCATTTTGCCGCGCCCTCGCCATTGCGTCCGATAATTATCGCTGCCACAGTGGTCGCTGCCACAATCCCGATCAGAATGAATCCAGCATCGCGAAAACGCTGGTAGTACTCCGGATGCGGAATCGACTGCAAGGCACTCGGCAAGAAAATCGCCAGTGCCATCAACACCGCGAACGCTCCGATATCGAAAATCCGTTCCACCGCCCACACTGCCAGTTGTGACGAAAAGGGCAGGTCTGTTCGCCTTGCAATTAAATATGGACGAATGAATTCTCCCGCTCGGCCCAGAAGAGCTATCCCGGTAAATCCCACCAGCGTTGGCGAAACCAATTCCGCCACGGAAGTTTTTGGTCGTACCGGTCGAAGAAATATCTTCCACCGGATTGCCCGCAGCACATACCCCAGGTAAATCAAGAGGATTCCGTGCAGAACATGAATCTTTTTAATGCGATGGGTCTGGCTCCAGAACGTCCCCCAGTCAAACGTTCGCCAATGCCGATACTGCAGATAAACAAGAATTGCCAGAATGAGGAATACAACCACACTGGCCAGAATGCGTTTTCTATCCATGGAGGGGGAAAGTCTCTCTGCGCCGAGGTCCCGAAATACGCAGAGGGAAACGGCACCACTCAAGGTAAATGAGTCAGCCGCGAGGGTCAAACACACGGAATCGCAAGTGCGGCATCCGACTGATGAGGGTGTACTGGGTTCCAAGGAATCTGTGAGCGACGGGAAGGAGGAATAAGAATTAAGCGACTAATTGCTGCCGCTGCGTCCACCCAAGCTAGTTACCTGCACTCTGACTGACCCGTGAAACGCTGGCACCGGAGGTGTTCCCGCTCTTCTTCTCTGAAGTCTTATTTTCGGCGATCTTATTGCCGGCCGCTTTTTCCTGCGCCGCCTTCTTTCTATTGAAGTCCTTTACGACCCTGGCCACGTAAGCCCGCGTCTCGTAATAAGGAGGCACTCCGCGAAACTGCTCAACGCGCTGCGGGCCAGCGTTGTACGCCGCTAGAGCCCGCACCATATCGAAGTTGTATTTCTCCATGAGCTCTCGCAGATACCTCGTTCCACCTTCAACATTCGCCTGTGGATCGAACGCGTCTGAAACGCCAAGCTGCGAAGCCGTGCCCGGCATGAGCTGCATGAGCCCTCGCGCGCCTTTGGGCGAAATGGCGTGCACCTTGAAGTCGCTTTCCGCTTTGATCACACTGCTGACCAGATCTGGATCCAGCCGATACCGTCCGCTTACTTCATTTACAACCTGGCCGATATCCGTCTGTGGACGAGCAGAGAACTGCTGCCCCGAAATCGGCGAAGCCGGAACGCGTGATCTCGTCCCTGGTTCCTCCGGAGCCGCCTCGTAGTGCTCGATATTCGCCGTCGGCACATCCACAAAACTCGATCCATCCACGCTCACATACAAACGGGTTACATCGCCCACCACTTCCCTCCGCTCGTGCTTGATCGCGAAGCCATTCTTCAGTACCGCCACCTCACTGGCGAGGCAGGGAATTGCACCCACAGATAGCGCAAGCATCATCCCAATCGCAATTTCTAACTTGTCTGAGGAGCCTCATTCTGATTCACTGACCACTACTGAACACTGTTCCCTGACCCCTAGCCCCTGCTCCCTGATTTTCCAACGCTACTTCCACCGCGGCAGCCAGCCCGCATTCATGATTCCCGCCCGTAACCCGCCAGCCTCGGGTGCGAAGTTCCTCGCACGCATTCCCCATGATAACCGGATGTCCGGCGAACTCAAGCATCTCGACGTCATTATGATTGTCACCGACGGCCATGACCTCTTCGCGTCGGTAACCCCGGTATTTAGCCCACCGCTCCAAAGCATGTCCTTTCGAACATCCCGTATTCAGAACATCAATCATCGACAGGTCCCGCTCCGGATACTCCGTCCGCAACACAGTCACCTTCCCACCGATCCCCGCATTATCGAGTGCCAGCAGGGCAGCGTTCATCCGTTCCATCGTTCCGCAAAACATGGCCTGCACAGGATCGCTCACCAGCGCATTCTCAATCGGCACAACAAACTCGATGTACTCCATATTCTTTTCGAGCCAGCGCCGGATGCTCGCCCCAAGCTCGTCCATCCGCTCGAGCACAATCGCGCCCTTCGTTTCCTTATCAAATGTTAGAACGGTGTTTCCACGGAATTCTTGCATTGCCCCGCAAAGCTGCCGGCAGGTCTCCGCAGGCATCATGTCCCGATGAAATGTCTCGCCGCTTAGCGAGCGCGTGACCGCGCCATTCGAACTGATCAGCCAAAGATCGAATCCCAGTTGTTTCGCGATGGGCAGGGCAAACGTATGCCGCCGCCCGGTCACCAGAACAATTTCGATTCCCGCGGCATGCGCTTCGCCTCAGCGCGGCCATATCGCCCTCGGAAATCTGAAATTGTGGATTGAGTAGCGTGCCGTCGATATCGGTCGCCAGCAGCCTGATAGAGGTTCTCGAAAGCGTCACCACCCTTAATGGTAACACCCGGTGGATGTCTGGTTAGCGCCTTCCGCGATGTGCACAGATCTGCACAAATGCTCTACGCCCGTACGCGGCCCAGTACCTCGTTCGCCTTCCGAAACCAGGGCCGCTCCTGCCGCCGAAGATATCCGGGCATCGTCGGCTTCTTTTCCAGGATTCTCTGCGCCCACACGCGCGCCTCGGCATTGCGCCCCTGCGATTCCAGGAACAATGCGTAGTGATAGTACGTTTCCGACAGCGTTGAAATGCGCGTTGCTTCGCGGAACATCTCATTCGCCTTCTCGGCTTGTCCGGTTTGGGCGTAGGCCCAAGCCAGCAATCCCTTGGCGCGGTGGAAATCGTAGTCCGGATCAGTTCTAACCGTGCGCTCCAAATCCGGCAGGGCTGCGGCAAAATCTCCCAACGCAGCTTCCGCGACTCCCCGTCGATAAAATGCATCCTCTGAATTCGTCCGCGCAGCAATAGCCCGGTCATAAGCGGCTCGTGCCCGCGCAAAATCTCCGTCATCCAGATAAAGCAGCCCAAGCTCTTCGAAGTTTCCCGCAGATGGATTGTCGATGATCTCCCGTTCCAATTCTCGGATCCGTTGCCTCCGCGGAAACATCTGAAACGAACCCCGCAGCAGTCCCGCATCTGGAACAACTTCCACGGCAATGTAGATCAATGCTCCGACCCAATGAAACAGGATGACAAACAGCCATATGAAATCCGGCCGTCTCTTGATGAAGTGGACGATGGCCACCACCCGCAGCAGAATGGCCCACCACGAAAAGGCGAAAAAGAGGAACGATCCCATGGAAATCGCACTATAGCATGCGTGAGAAAGAGAGATCGGAATTTAGCCAGCAGCGGTGTGATCCGTGGAAGAGCGGCCCTTTAGGGCCGCGCCAGATCGCTTGCTACTCGGGGCTTTGAGCCCCAGTGGTTTGTGTGATTTTTACTTTTTCGCTTCCGGCATGGCCGCCGGCGGGGTCGGCGGCACTTCAGTCAGAATCTGCTTCGCAGATGCAGGCAGTTTGTCCGCATTCGCGCACAGCAAGCTCACCTGCCACATCTGGGTCGTCGAAAGAGATTTTTCAAATCCGGGCATTCCCGTCATCCGGATTCCTCCAGCCACTTTCCAATACGTTTCGCCCGGAGGGTCGTCCGTCACGCCCGTACCCTGCATCAACTTCGGAGGTTTCGGAAACATTCCGTTGGCAATCGCCGACTGCGGCGATCCTGGCAATCCATGGCACACTGCGCAGTGTTCCTTGTAGACCTGCGCTCCCGCGGTATAGGCAGCTTCATCGGCCGCAATCGGTACCGTCTTTGGTACTTCTTTGTCCAGACGCGCATGCAACGCCATCCGCGCAAACATCTTTTCAAACGGCATTGGAGGAGCCGTGGTCGCAACCGGCGCTATACCAGTCGCAAAATAAAAGTAGACAATCACCGGAACCGCCGCCAACCCAATGATCAGCCCAACTACGAACTTGCCCATGCACTTTCTCCTGGTGGATTCAACTGAGTACTCGATACTAACCTACACCCTCGCAAACCAGCCCACCTCCATTGTCTAGAAGTGTAAATTGATAAGAAATTTTAACGCCCGCCATCACCGCGCCCGTGATCCCACTCACGAGTGTGCGCAGTCCTCATACGGAGAACTGATTCCTGTTTTAAATTCGACCATCCTTTTACAAACTTCCGACGCGTGCGTGACAAGCCGTCTCCGCACGTCGCTTACTCTCACTTCACCGTGACTCGAATCCCTGCAGACATCGCGGAATTCAACGAATCACATTTGGAGTGTAGAAAATCATGAGCAACGAAGTAGCTCGCTCAATCGCAGACACAACCCAGCCTTCTACCGACACCGCGGCTCCCGGCCAGCCGAATCGCCGCTCGTTCCTTAAGAACACCGATGGTCGCCGGGGCCGCTACCATTGGCGCCGGCATTTTAGCCAAGAGTGTTCCCGCATTTTCCCAGGAGAGCAAAGGCCCGGCTATCACCAAGGGCGACATCGCTATCCTCCGATTCCTCGCCGCCGCCGAAATCATTGAGAGCGATCTCTGGGAGCAATACACCGAACTCGGCGGCACGCAGGACGACGAAGAGTCTGGCGTGAACGGAGGCAGTCCGCTCTACATGCAGGCTCTGCAGATTCTCGACGGGGACATGCCGCAGTACATTCACGACAACACCGACGACGAGAAGAGTCACTTCGCCTTCATCAATTCATTCCTGGAATCCGTCGGCGCCGATCCTGTGGATCTTACGCCCTTCGCTACGCTTCCCAGCAGCAAGGCAACTGGCGCGCGCGACATGGGACGCCTCACCAATCTCATGAACCTCAACGTCGACACCAGCTTCTGGACGCGCTATCGCAGCGCCAAGAACAATCCTGACCTCGATCCGAATTTCATTTTTGCCCAGGCTGAAAACATTACGAATCGCACTGCGATTCCTCGCACGGATGACGACCTTGTCGGTCCCGCGCACATCGCGCCGTTCAACATTCCTGACCATCTGAAAGCCATCGCCTTCACCGCCGGATTTCACTTCTGCACGATCGAACAAGGCGGTAGTAGCTTGTATCCCTCGCTTGCGCAACGCGTCACAAACGTAGATGTGCTACGCATTTTGCTCAGCATCGGGCCCACCGAAACTTCGCATTTCCAAACTTGGCACGACAAAGCCGGCAATGTTCTCAGTGTCATTGACGTCGACCCCGTCACTGGATCGAAAGTTGTCTTTCGTCAGCTCTCCACCAATCAGCCGGAGTCCCTACAATCAAACTTGATCATGCCGGAACCCTGTCCATTCCTGAACCGGAAGTTTCCGCCTTGCTCAATCATCCGCCCCACGAACACGACAGGAGCAGCCATGGGAGCGGTCAAAGCTCTCACTGACGATGGCCTCTTCCTCGGACAGTCGAAGGAGTTCTCCTCAACTTTGAATGCTCTGGCCGAAGCCGCCGACGCGGCGCAACGAGGCGCATAAAAGCTGGTTATGTCCTCGTGGACCCCACGCGGGCGCTATGCGGATAACCGTCCCACGGCGCCCGCTAATCAAGAGTGTGTTATCGAAAAGTCTTAGCCGACAAGGAGCACAAATGTTTGAAGGCTTGTTTCAACCCATGCACATGCTCGTACTATTCGGGATCGCCCTGCTCGTCTTCGGCCCGAAGAAACTTCCGGAATTAGGCAAAGGCCTCGGAGAAAGCATACGCGGCTTCAAATCGGCCATGGCCGCAAAGGAAGAGGTCTCGAATCCCGCTCAAGCGAAGCCGGAGAAATAACCACTGATCACTGGCCGCCACCAAACCCGGTACTCGGTACTCGATACTGGGTACTACCTCTCTGCTAAACTCAGCCTCGTCATGCTGACGCATCTCGAATGCACTCGCTGCGGAGAACACTATCCCGCCGACCGCCCGCAAACCGTTTGTCCTAAAGATGCCGGCATCCTCTACGCCCGCTACGATCTCGCCGCGATCAAGCGATCCTTCTCTTCAGCGCGCCTCGCCGGACGCACGCCCACCATGTGGCGCTACGATGCCGTTCTTCCCGCAGCCGATCCCGTTTCTCTCGGAGAGGGATTCACTCCTATGCTCCCCAGCCGCGAGTTTCCTAACGTCTATATAAAGGACGAAGGCCTCAATCCCACCGGATCCTTCAAGGCCCGCGGCCTCTCCGCTGCCGTTACCATGGCTCGTCACTTTTCCCTGAAGAAGCTCGCCATTCCTTCTGCCGGCAACGCTGCCGGAGCTCTTGCCGCCTACGCTGCCGCTGCCAAACTCGAAGCTCATATCTTCATGCCGAAAGATGTTCCGGTCGCGAACCGCGTCGAGTGTAATTACTACGGAGCACACGTCACCCTGGTCGACGGACTCATCAGCGACTGCGCCAAGAAAGTCGCCGAGCTGAAAGACTCCGAGGCTTGGAAAAAAGAAGGTTGGTTCGACGTTTCGACCACAAAGGAGCCGTACCGCGTCGAAGGCAAAAAGACAATGGGATACGAAGTCGCCGAACAACTGGGATGGCGCATGCCCCAAGGCATCATCTACCCCACCGGCGGCGGTGTAGGTCTGCTCGGCATGTGGAAAGCTTTCGAAGAAATGCAAGCGCTCGGCTGGATCGGATCTGAGCGTCCAAAGATGATCAGCTGTGCAAGCCTCAGGCTGTGCGCCCATCGTGAAGGCCTGGGAAGAAGGGAAGCAGTCCTCCGAGATGTGGACCAACGCCGCGACTCTAGCCTCCGGATTGCGCGTTCCTAAACCTTACGGCGACTATCTGATCCTCGACATACTAAAGAAGAGCAAAGGGGCTGCAATCGCCGCCACCGACGCCGAAATCCTCGAAGCCACCCGCCACTGGGCCAAAGTCGAAGGCATATTCGCCGCCCCCGAAGGCGCCGCCTGCCTGGTCGCCTACCGCAAGCTCCTCGCTCGTAATTTCTTCACGCCCGATGACACAGTCGTCCTGTTCAACACTGGCAACGGCATGAAGTATCTGGATGTCCTCGATGCTCATGTGGGCGCGGGCGACTCGCCCGCGAAGCCGCCCGCGGCGGCGAAACCAGCCGCCCGCCAAATCGGCGGCATCATCGGCCCCTACTGAGAATCAGATCCTGGAGAGCATGTCATCCTGAGCGGCGGCGAAGCCGGCGCGAGGGACCGTACGTCCTTAGGCAGCCCGTCTGCAGTCGATTGGGTTCCTGCGAGTGGCGCCGCCTTGCCCCCTGTGTTCCTCTGTGCCCGCTGTGGTTAAATAAAATCTCTCGCCATGACCGACCGCCTCTACTACCACAATTCCTTCCTTTACGAATTCGACGCCGAAGTCCGTGAGGTCCAAAATACTCCCAAGCCTGCCATCATCCTCGATCGCACCGCTTTCTATCCCACCAGCGGCGGCCAGATCTTCGACACAGGCACAATCTCAACAGAGAACGAAACTCTCAAAATCACCGAGGTCGCCGACGCTGACGACGGCCGCGTGATTCACTATTTAGAAGTCCCGCCCAAATCTCTCCAGCCCGGAACCAAGATCCACGGCCAGATCGATCGCATGCGCCGCCGCGATCACATGCAGCAGCACACCGGACAGCACGTCCTCTCGGCTGCCTTCGTTCGCCTCTTCGACTTACACACTGTTTCTTTCCACATGGGCGACGACTACTGCTCCATCGACCTCGACACTCCCGCCCTGACGAAAGACCAAATCGAGCAAGCCGAGCGCCAGGCCAACGAAATCATCCTCGAAAATCGACCTGTTGAGATCCGCTTCGTGACTCGCGAAGAGGCAGGGAATCTTGGCTTGCGTAAACTTCCCGTCGCTGACCGTGACGAACTCCGTATCATCGACATCCGCGATTTTGACCTAAGCGCCTGCGGAGGCACTCACGTTAACCAGACCGGCCAAATCGGCTGCATCCTTCTGCGCAAAACAGAAAAGGTCCGCCAGGGATGGCGCGTCGAATTCGTCGCCGGACAGCGCGCCGTCTCGACCGCCCGCCGCGACTTCACCACGCTCACTGAAACCGCCTCGCTCTTCTCCGCGCACATTTACGACGTTCCTACACAAGCTCACAAGTCGCTGGATGAAATCCGCTCTCTTCGCAAACAGCGCGAACAATCGCTCGAAGAACTCGCAGAAGCCCAGGCCGCCTCACTACTCGCGCAGACTCCGGAAGAGAACGGCCGCAAGCTGGTCGTCCGCACGTTTTCTGATCGAGATATGAATTTCCTGAAACTGCTCGCGCAAAAGCTCACACGTCTCGCTCCTAACGCTGCCGCTTTGCTGGGCACCACTTCACCGCAGCCATCACTTGTCTTTGCACAGTCCGCCGGCCAGCCGTTAGACCTCGGCATCCTGATGAAAGAAACTCTTGCGAAATTCGGAGGCCGCGGCGGGGGCAGCAAAGACATGGCCCAGAGCGGATTGCCAAAGCCCGAGTCCGTTTCCCCCGCTCTCGATCATGCCTCTGCAGCCCTGCGGGGGTAATTTCATCGTTTTCATCCAATCTTCAGAGAGCTGGCATTAAATGATCCCGTTATTGAAGTGATGCTAAATGAGGACGGTCGCCCGGCAAACATCCGGCCCTCGCCTCAGGAGGATAAAATGCCAAGTTCAAAGCTGGTAATGACTGCTGCACTGTGTCTCGCACTGGCGGCATTCGCAGAAGACAACGAGAAAAAGCTTAAGCGCGCAGATTTACCGCCCGCGGTTGAAAAAACAGTCGCCGCGCAGAGCGAAGGCGCAACCATCAAGGGTTTCTCGCAGGAGAAAGAGAACGGTCAAATCTACTACGAGGCCGAGATGATGGTCAGCGGACACAGTAAAGATGTCACCATGAGTAAAGACGGATCGGTCGTAGAGGTCGAGGAGCAGGTCGCTTTCGATTCGCTTCCTGATGCCGTGAAAGAAAGCCTGCAAAGCAAGGCAGGGAAGGGAAAGATCGTGAAGGTCGAAAGCCTTACCAAGCATGACAAAGTGGTCGCCTATGAGGCCAAAGTCCAGGCTAATGGTAAGAAAAACGAAATTCAGGTCGGGCCCGACGGCAAACCGCTCGATCACGAGGAGTGATTATGCTCAGAAGCAGCCCTCCCATTTCTTTACTCTGAGCCGGGAAGCCGCCGCTCCAATGCAACGAGGCGGCGGCACCGAAATCACGCGATCCTCATCTTCTTGATAGTCCCGCGCCCTTCTCCACCAAACCGCCGTCTGTGATTTGAATCACAGCGCTATCCGCTGCCCGCGCTATTCTTTACCGTAAGCTACTCCTATCCATAAAGGAGGCTTCTGTGAACCGATTCACACTGCTTCTTCCGGCTCTCTCGCTCCTTGCTATCCCACTCGTTGCGCAGCAACAACCATCCAGCCCGTCGGCTCCGAATGCAACCTCTTACGCCGCGATTCCGGTGGAGGCGGCTAAGGCGCCGAATCCAGTGAAGTCGTCGCCCGAATCCCTGGCACGCGCTAAGAAGTGGTGGGCTCTCGATTGCTCCATGTGCCATGGGGCGAACGGTGACGGCAAGGGTGAGACCGCCAAGGACATGAAGCTCAATATGGTGGACTTCACCAATCCGAATACGATGAAAGACCGCAGCGATGGCGAGATCTACTACATCATCAAAAACGGACACAACGACATGCCCGCCGAAGGTCCGCGCATCAAGACCGAAGAAGGTTGGGATCTCGTGAACTATGTCCGCGCATTTGCCAAGAATAAGGATGTGGAAGCAAAGCAATAGTAGTTGGCTTAAGGTTAAGAACGAGCTTTAAGTCTGAGGACGATAGGGCGACAGGTGCTCCACTTGCATCTCGCGACCCTTGCCAGGTGGGCTTCAACTTTTGCGAGACGGACTCCTAACGATGAAACGGCGCCGTTAGATCTGAGGACCTCAACCTGAGATTTATCAGCGAAACTGCTCTCGGCGCGCTGCCAGGCCGCGCTTTCCCTCCTGCGCGATATTGGCTACATTGGACTGACTCATCGACTCGAGCACTGAAGTCGGAGTGTTTGGGTTGTCGGCCAGACCTTGGGCAGCGCCTAGCTTTGTCGAAATGCATTCCAGAATATCCACTGGTGTATCGCGGTCTCGAGCAACAACGTACACGTCTGGATAGTCGAAACTGCAGCCCTGTTTCAGATAGGCCATCCTTTCTGCGCGAGGCAAGCTAAAATTCTGAGCGGCGCTGCATCTTGCCTCCGGAATCCCGCTGTGTACCATTTTCACCAGCAGGCGGGGACTGACATTTGGGTTCTTACTGATCTGGGCATAGAGCCCAAAATAGCGACGCGTTGGATTCGGTTGGCTCACCGCGTATTCGTATAGCAGATCCAATGACTCAGCCGGACACTTCGGATTCCCGGCGACTGCTTCCATCACGTTGATGTTCGCGTGCTGCGTGTAGTGCTTGCTCGCCGCCAACAGATCGGCAGAAGAGATGTCTCGCGCGGTTTCGATGGTCTTGATCAAGACTTGCTCTTGTATGCCAGTGAGAGGCTGCGTGAACGCCGTCAGCCCGTGCGCTGCGATTTGCGAGGCCGCGTCATCGCGTTCAGTTTGAAACGAGTCCTGAGATCGTTGCTGGGCTGCTTGATCCTGGCTCGCCCGCTCTTTCTGGTGAACCGCCGCGCGGGCGGGGAACCACACGAACATCCCGAACAACATCGTTACGGCGAGAGCAGAGCCAATGAAAACCGCGAACGATTTCTTCCATACCGACCACACGAACCAGCTGCAGGCGCCGATCAGGGATAGCGTCCAGACGAGATAGCCCGCTTCGAATGAGCGTATGTCCGCGATATCCATCGAGGGCGGAATGTAAGGCAGGCTGACCGCCAAAATTGTGGTGATCAAGAAAAGCACTGCATAGGTTTTTCCGGTCCCTCGTTTCACGCGTTTGATCTCGACGGGGCCGAAGAGCATGAACAAATTGGCGAGCCCTGACAGTGCGTGCGGTTCAACTATCGCAACCGGTGAGCCAAACAGAACCAACGCATTGAAAGCAGCTTTCCAGCCGGGCATCGGTTTTACGTTTTCCATGAACTCCTGGGACACTACGGCGGGCAGGAGAAATGAAAATGCCCACGCGGCCAGAGTCATCCACAGGAAATCCGAAGACGGAAACTCCTTAGGGACGTCGAGGGAATGTTCGTTGGTGGGCTGGCTTGAATCCATTGGCTGCAAAATAGATTTCTGAAGAAGACAGCGGGATCAGTTTTGCGGACACTCGCGCCAGCCTAGTTTGACAAAGTGGCAGCAAGGGTTGCCAGTTACCAGGGTCACAAGAGGTATGGTTCGCCTAACTCAGCATTCGCAAAACGAGAAGGGCAGGGTGGCGCCGTCCGCGGGAATTCGTGTTTTATACGATTGCGTCCTCAACCGTAAATATCCTTATTCAGTCCGGGGCAAAAACGCGCCTCCCTCCATCACCCGACGCGTCGATATTTCTTCGACGCTTCTCCCTCGTCACCGGCAGTCAGCAGTCCCGCCATCCCCCGCAGACTTTCCCATGCCGCTTCGTTGAGGGACGGTTCCGCGCTGACTAACTCTCGGATCATGTCCCAGGCCACCATATTCAACGCGCCTTCGGGTGGCATTCCCATCGCCAGCGAGACCGCGCATTGCGGACAAAAACAAATCCGGTTCGCCCCGGACTTCTGCCGCGGTCTCACCCCTACCGTTTGCGCGAACATGTACACTGCAACAGATTTATCGCCTGACTCAATCTCGCGCCGGCAGCGCAAGCAGCAAAGTGGTTGCACGTAGCTCCCCCGTAAGTATTTGTACGATGCTCCACTTTCGCCGAGTCCCTTCAAGTCCTGCAAGTATTTACAAAGATTCCGCAATAAATCCGGGCCGGGTCAAAAAAAGAGCGAAGAAACGGGTGCGCCATGTTTGGCTGGTTTTGCCAGAAGTGGGGATTTTCGTGCGACTACTGCGGACTCCGATACCGCCGGAACCGCACCGCCAAAGCCAGGCAGATCGCCGTGAATATCAGCCCGGACCACAATCCGAGGCTCATCAAAAAATGTCCCGGCGTCACGTGCGTCATCGGATCGAGCGGCCAATCCGTGACCGCCACCGCTGACTCGTCTCCCGCCAATCGATATCCTAACAATTGGAAGAAGTGCGAACTATTCAGGATCAGTCTCTCCAGCGCTCCCACCGCAATTACGGGCAGCACTGCCCACAGAAACGGTGCTCGCTTCGCCCAACTCGATACCAGAAGCATCCATCCGTAAAAAGGTGCGTGCCAGAGCGAATGCACCGTCACCAGGTGATAGAGCAGCATCAGCCACAGCGCGATCGGGGACAATTGTGTCCACAGCATCGCAACGCTCTGTCCGCTGCCCGCCACGGCTGCACTGTTTACCAGCAGCATCACGAATTGCAGAGCCACCGTAACCACCCATACCGTCAGCGGAAGAATGACTAGCGGGACGCTGGCCTTCGCCAGAACGGCAGTCGTGTCCGAAACCGGAAGCGACTTCCAAAACAAGACGCTCCGATCGCGCCGCTCGTTATAGAGCGCTCCCAGACAATAAAATGCCCCGACGATCATGCCCGTCGCCATCAGAAAGCCGGAGGCCATGTCGTATGGCTTCGCCAGCGTTTCATAGCGGTGCATCGCGTCCATCGCCGCCATCCCGCGCATTCTCGCCACCTGATGTCCGACACTGACTAGAAATCCAAGGAGATATATTCCGGCAGCCGCTAGCGGCGCAAGGTAAACCGCGCGGTACTCCCACAGTTCGCGTCGGATCGACCAGTACAGTGGCCGCGTCTCCGCCAAAGCGGCGGGCGCAACCGCGCGCGCATCGACTACGGACTTTGGGATGGCATTTGACTGTGTGCTCATGAGACCTGCTCCTTATGCCTGTGCCTTCGTGTTTCCCATAACCGCAACGAACAAATCAGCGATACTCGGCGTGCGCACTTCACCCAGCGCCGCGAGTTGCTGACGATCCCCTCGATCGAAGAGCATGATACTTCGCCCCAGCACCTGCCGCTCCTGCATGGGCCTCAGCGCCCGTGCCGCTGCAATCTGTTCCGGCAGGACTTTTACTTCTGCATAGCGCGACTCGAATTCATCCATGCTGCAATTCAGAACGATGCGCCCACGCTCGATGAACATCAGATCGGTCAGGACATCCTGGATTTCATCCACCTGGTGTGTGGTCACCACGATCGTCCGGCTCTGGTCGAAATAGTCGTTCAGCAGGGAATCATAGAATTGCTTGCGATACAGAATGTCCAACCCCAGCGTGGGCTCATCGAGCACCAGCAGTCTGACGTCCATCGCCATCACCAGCGCAAGATGCAGTTGCGTCACCATACCTTTCGACAACTCTCGCACCTTACTGTGCCCCCGAATGTCCGTCTTCGCTAGAAATCCTTCCGCCTTCGCTCGATGAAACCGTGGATGCACCCCCGCCACATACTCGAGTGCCTGCCAGACCCGCATCCAGCGAGGCAGTACTGCCACATCGGAGATGAAGCAGACATCGCGCATCAACTGATCGCGCTCGTTCCACGGATCGCGCCCCAGCACTCTCAACTCGCCTTCAAACGTGGTCAGGCCCAGAATCGCATTCAGCGCCGTCGTCTTGCCTGCGCCATTCGGACCAATCAGCCCGAGGATGCGCCCCTCTTCCACCTTCAGATTCACTCCATCGAGCGCGACGGTCGCTCCAAACGTCTTTCTCAGTCCGCGTGCTTCAATGCATGCCATGGCTTCAGTGTTCCTCCTCTTGCGGATTAACCTTTGCCGTTTCTGGCGACGACCGCTTTGCGCTCTTCGATTGCCCTTTCCCGTTCAGCAGATCTTCCGGCTTCAGTCCCAGCCGCTGCATCGTGGCATACACCCGCGGCCATTCCTCGGCTAGAAACTTTTTGCGCTCGCCCTGCAGCAACAAGTCCCGCGCACCTGCCTTCACGAACATGCCCAGACCTCGCCGCTTCTCCACCAATTCCTCATCCACCAGTTCCTGATAACCCTTCAGGACCGTAAGCGGATTCACCCGATACTCGGCCGCCACGTTGCGCACCGAGGGCAGGGAATCGCCCTCGTTCAGCACGCCGTCGAGAATCATCGCAACTACGCGATCGCGCAGTTGGCGATAAATCGGTTGACTGTCGTTCCACTCACGGTCCATTAGGGTGTCCTGGTTTCGACGTGTCCTACTTCGACGTGTCCTGGATCTTCCAGTGGGATCGCTCCCATTTACTTCGTGCGCGTCAGATCCATGTGCGCGCGCATTAGCTTGTCCCCCGGCATCAGAAACGTCCAATCCTCGGCGTGATGATTTTCATCGATGACGGTGAACGTAGAGTGTTGCATGTGCCCGTTCTGCAAGTTCCCGGTCACGTCCGCAAAGTCGAAATCCACCGTCTTTCCATCCTGCAAAGGCTTGGCTATCATCCGCGGACGATTCCCTGCATCGCAATAATGCAGCAGGGTCAGATGGTCAGAGTCGAGATAGAACATGGTCACCGGATGGTCGTATTTCCCAGGGTCCAAAGGCGTTCCAGCTGCCTGCATCTCATGCACAATGGCATTTCCCCGCGAGGTAACCCGCAGAGAAATGTGTACCTTATCTCCACTATTACCCATTTCCGGCATCGGGGGAGTGATGGTCACTGCTCCCTCCCAATCGCCAGCGAGAGTCTTCATCTTGTCAAAAGACTTCTGCCCATCGGACTGGGCCAAAGCCACGGTAGAAAGCGCGATCAAAACCAGCCATACTGCGGAGCGTACGGATTTCATGTTCCTTCTCCTCAAGATTGAATGTTTAGTCGGCCGCTTCCCTCTCGCGCGCGAGTTCCGCTTGCGACTATAGTGATGTAGTTAAGTATAACACTGCGAAAAAGTCAAGTTTTTTCTCAGGCGCAATCCTGCGTCCCGCCGCCCTTGACAACGGGGTACTCATCTCTATAGAATTAGCACTCGATAGGCGATACTGCTAGCAGCAGCACCTAACCCATCAAACTCATAGGGTTACAGAGATTCAGTCCAAGCAACATTACATTTCCAACTACCTTGAAAGGAGTTTCAATCATGGCGAAATTTTCACCGCTTCACGACCGTATTCTGGTCCGTCGTGTCGAGGAAGCCTCTACCACGCGCGGCGGCATCATCATCCCCGACTCAGCCAAAGACAAGCCGCAGGAGGGAGAAGTCATCTCCACCGGCAAAGGCCGCACCAACGACGAAGGCAAGACCTTCCCGCTGGCCGTTAAAGAAGGCGACCGCATCCTGTTCGGCAAGTATTCCGGCACCGAGATCAAGATTGATGGCGAAGAGTTCATCATCATGAAAGAAGACGAAGTCCTCGGCATCCTTACCGGCGCCGCAGCCCCGGCCAAGAAAGAACTCGCCGGAAGCAAGAGGTAAGCCAGTTCCGCCCAATCGGCGTCATCCTGAGCGGAGCCGTTTTGCAGGCGTAGCGAAGGATCTCCCGAAAGATGGACCAAGAGATTTAGCAAGTAGCTAACAGCTAGGAGCGTTTGCTCATGGCTCGCGGCTCATAGCTCGAAGAAACTTATAAGGAGATTGAAACAATGGCAAAGTACATCGTTCACGGAGAAGAATCCCGACAGGCGATCCTCCGCGGCGTCAACGCACTCGCCGACGCCGTAAAAGTCACACTCGGCCCCAAGGGCCGCAACGTCGTCATCGAAAAGAAATTCGGTTCGCCGACCATCACTAAAGACGGCGTCACCGTAGCCAAAGAAATCGAACTGAAAGACAGCCTCGAGAATACTGGCGCCCAGATGGTCCGCGAAGTTGCTTCGAAGACCTCCGACGTCGCCGGCGACGGCACCACCACCGCCACCGTTCTCGCCCAGGCTATCTTCCGCGAGGGCGTTAAGACCGTTGCTGCTGGAGCCAATCCGATGGCCCTGAAGCGCGGCATCGAGAAGGCTGTCACCGTCATCGCCGGCAAGCTCGACAAGGAAGGCAACCGCCTCCCCGGCGAACTCGACAAGCTGTCGAAGCCCGTCAACAACGACAGCATGATCGCGCAGGTCGGCACCATCTCGGCCAACAACGATGAGACCATCGGCAAGATCATTGCCGAGGCCATGAAGAAGGTTGGCAAAGACGGCGTCATCACCGTAGAAGAGTCGAAGACGCTTGAGACCCAGCTCGAAGTCGTTGAGGGCATGCAGTTCGATCGTGGATATCTCTCACCCTACTTCGTCACCGATCCCGAGCGCATGGAAGTTGCCCTCGAGAACGCCTACATCCTGATCAACGAAAAGAAGATCAGCTCGATGAAAGACCTGCTCCCGCTGCTCGAGCAGATCGCAAAGAGCGGCAAGCCGCTGCTCATCATCGCAGAAGACGTGGAAGGCGAAGCGCTCGCTACCCTCGTCGTCAACAAGCTGCGTGGCACGCTGCAAGTCGCGGCCGTGAAGGCTCCTGGATTCGGCGATCGCCGCAAGGCGATGCTGCAGGACATCGCGATCCTGACCGGTGGCAAGGCCATCACTGAAGATCTCGGCATCAAGCTCGAGAACGTTCAGATCTCCGACCTCGGCCAGGCCAAGAAGATCACCATCGACAAGGACAACACGACGGTTGTCGAAGGCAAAGGCAAGCACGCTGAGATCGAAGGCCGCGTAAAGGAAATTCGCAGCCAGATCGACAAGACCACCAGCGACTACGACCGCGAGAAGCTGCAGGAGCGGTTGGCGAAACTGGTCGGTGGCGTTGCCGTCATTAAAGTCGGCGCCGCGACCGAAACCGAAATGAAGGAAAAGAAAGCCCGCGTGGAAGATGCGATGCATGCAACGCGCGCAGCCGTGGAAGAGGGAATTGTCCCGGGCGGCGGAGTCGCTCTGGCGCGTTGCGCCGCAGCGCTCGACAAGGTGAAGGCCGAAGGCGATGAGCAGATCGGTATCAACATCGTGAAGCGCGCCATCACCGAGCCCCTGCGCATGATCGCCGAGAACGCCGGCGAAGAAGGCGCTGTGGTTCTGGGCAAGGTGCTCGATTCGAAGGAGACCAACTACGGCTTCAACGCCTTCTCCAACGAGTACGAGGACCTGGTCAAGGCAGGCGTGCTCGACCCGACGAAGGTCGTGCGCACCGCCCTGCAGAATGCCGGATCCATCGCCAGCCTGATGCTCACCACCGAAGCCCTGATCGCCGAGATTCCTGAAAAGAAGGAAGCTCCGATGCCGGGTGGACACGGTGGCGGCGGCATGGGCGACATGTACTAAAGACAGCTTCTAGCTATTAGCTTTTAGCTGGATAGTGTGGCGCGGGCACTCTTGCCCGCGAAGCCCCGCTCGCAAGAGCGGGGCTTTTCTTTTTCTGCGGCTGATTCCTGGATTGGCGGGTGGCCCACACAACGCGGTTTTCGTTGTGTGGGGAATCGATGCTGCGGGCGCCGCGGCAAAGAAAAACGGCCCAAAAGTTCAGGCCGTCTCAGGTGCTTAGCACCCCGTCAAGGTCAACTCAATTATCGCCTGTCTCTGGCTGGTAATCAAGAAACTTTAGGGTAATGAGACCGCGCCCCCGTCTGCGCGGTTTCGTCCTGAATTCCTCCGAGATACCTCCCGAGGAATGGACCTGACGGGATTCGAACCCGCACCTGCGACCTTGACGGGGTGCTGTGCTTCCTCTACACCACAGGCCCACACATCAGGGTAAGGGGAACGTGATGCGGATTGCACGCGCATTCGCCGCCCGGCGACGAACTCATTCCCAAAATCGAACTCGTCGTACCGGGACCGCACCGAAGTCTTTCTTCCTGTGGACCCGCCCTTGCCGTCAACGCGAGAGAGCGCGAGACTCTACTTGTAAGATACGAAGCTGATCATAACGACCAGGCTGAGTTCAGGGTGGCCGCCAAGGCCGCCCTGCTTTTTGGCGGTTAACGTCCGGTGTCTGCACGCCGATTCCCCTTAGGCATTGAAACCCACGCTGATAGCAGCGTCGCCCGATTAACGACCTTTAAAATTCCACTGGATTAAAAGTCCTCTTTGATCTTCGACTCGAATCCGGCCAAGATGTCAATCGTCTCCTTGATGAAAACTGAAGGCACGATGACCCCGAGTGATGGATCAACATTCTCGATTGGACTTGCCTCCTGCGTGACAAGGCCGAACACTTTCTGATATACCACGCCGAGCTTTAAGCCTTCCCTGTAAGCCCGATCCGAATACGAAAAATAGACCGGGCCGCCACTATTCCCAGGATAAACCCTGAAGTCATAAGCTAGCAGACCCACTTTCTTGAGTGGCAGCACCGGGTAGGATGCAATCCTGCCGCTTCTGAGGACCGGATAACCGTTCATCTGAATACCCAACGGGAACCCTAAGCAAAGAAGCTCATCACCTGGGTGGAGGTTAATGTCATTCACGAACTCATCAGTCGCAAGCCAATTGATGTTAGTCATGCTCTCTAGCTGAGCAACGATTGAATCCTTCGGTAGCCCTATATCAATCGCGGCAACATCCGCCGTGGGGTGCACTGTGTAGATATTCTTGCCGTTACTCCGGATGTTAATCGGCCATGGGACTAGCTCGATATCTCCACTCGCACTCCGGCGTCGAACAGTGAGAATTGCTGTGTCGCCCTTGATGTCTTCGAAAACGTGTTTTGCCGTTATGAGCACAAACTGTCCAGCGTCGGACTCGGCTTTGGCCCTACGCAACATCACAAAGGCCGCACCGAAACGGTTCTTTCGTTCCTCTCCCGGTCGAGCAGAAGGGCCTTGGATATAGAACGTTGATTCCATTAGAACCGTATTTATTTCCGGTGAATGCGGGGCATCCGTCTTAGCGGGCGAAGCCGGTTGTTGCGCAGATAGTTGTGAAGCTAGGACGAGAAGGACGAGAAGCGGCGTCTTCATAATAAGAAAATGCTACTCTCATCGAGAGGCGAATAAAAGGCGAAAATATAAAGCGCGGATCAGCTCAAATTCCATGCCGTTTCAGTGCCGCTCGGTCCCGTTGCACTCGGCCCCACATAAGCCTATGCTGTGGGCACCATGCCGAGAAAAGTAGGAGTGGCACTCGCACCCAAGACGGCCCTGGACCGTGCTAAGAAACTGACCTCCGACAAGTGGGGGTGGAGACTTGTGGCTCCGGGAAAGAAAGCTGCACGCAGAGCCATCTTGATAAAGAAGTTTGAAGTTGCGGGCAAGACACTAGCACTCTTCCAGATTTTGCCCGGCACGCGGTAACGTGGCTGGAGTGCGCTCTGCCCGTGCCGTTTCCGTGCCGTTCGTGGTGCTCTATGCCGTGAAGGCTGGGTGGCCCGCACAACCCGGTTTTCGTTGTGTGGGGAATCGATGATGTGGGCGCCGCCGCAAAGAAAAACGGCCTCAAAATGTGAGGCCGTCTCAAGTGCGAGCATCCATAGTGCTTAAGCTGCTTGCTCGGCTGCGACGGGCAGCACTCCTAGTTGCTGAATCATCCCAAGCGTATCCCAGTTGGTCCAACTCTCAACGAACTTTCCATTTTCCACCCGGCTGCAGGTGATGCCGGTAACTGTACTTCGTCGCCCAGTGGCCGGAATCGATCCTAGATTTCCAGTGTGCGTGCTAGTGACCGTCCATCGCGTCATAACGGTCTGCCCTTCAGCAATCTGATCTTCCACGGTAAAGTGACAATCGGGAAACGCCGTGAGGTAATACTGGACGAACTGTCTGTATCCCTCCACTCCGCTGACCACTCTCGGTGATTGCGGATCGTGCTGCACGAATGTCGCAGCGATCATCTCGTCCACGGCATCCAGGTTCTGATGGTTCCACACTTCGTCCAGAATTCGGCGAGAGAGTTCCTTGATATCGGTGGCCATAACGCATCCTCCTTCTTGTAATGAATTGGTCTTGCAACGTAGCAGGCCGGTTCAACTACGGGATCGTCCCAGGGAAAGTCTGGCCATCATAGCGCGAGACGACCGATTGTCAAGCACAAGGACGGGCAGCCGTACGTTTTCAAGCTCAGTTCTTAATTCCCGTTACGGAACTGGGGCGCGCGGGATCGCCGAAATCGACTCCTGGATTTCCCTTCGTGAGGGTATCCTGTTCCGTCAACCCTCGGCGAAGCTTTTGTTGGTTGACGTGTCGGTAGGTCTGACACAATGGGCGACAATGCGGATCTTTCGTTGGGGGGCAAGCCATGAGACCCGTACTCGCATTCGCATTCGTAACTGCTTTTTGGCTCAGCTTATGTCTGGCGCTGCCGGCTTCCGCACAGTCCGATACGGGCGCCCACGTGCTCGCGCTCGACAATTCTTGGAACCGCGCTCTCGAAACCAATGACACGAAAGCGCTCGACATGCTTTTGGCTGACAACTTCGTTTCCATCGACGTGGATGGCAGCATACAAACCAAGCGGGAATTCCTTGTGAGCCTGAAAAGCCCCGGATATCAGGCACCCTCGCAAGCGGTCACCGAACAAAGCAAGGTGGACGTCTACGGAAATTCGGCGTTGGTCCTGGGAGTCTTTCGCACCCAGAGCAAGGAGAAAGGCAAGTCGGTGACGCGGCGCGAACGCTTTCTCGACACTTGGGTGAATTTGAACGGCACTTGGAAATGCGTGGCCTCGGTTACCGTGCTTATACCGCCCAATTAACAGTCGCTGAATCTGGCTATTGACCAAAACCAGGGAAGACGGAGTGACCCACTTTTCACGGCTTGCGTGGTGTCTCGGATCACGATGCCGCGTGACGACCAGCACCGACATCATCGAGCATTTTTGAAAGAGTAGATCAGCCGTTTGTGTGGCTAGCCTCCACGGATTCATCCGATGGGGGTTTTGTTTTGGGCGAAAAGCCAAGTTTAAAAACCGGTGGCCCATTCAAGCCCGATTTTGGCTTGAGTGGGAATATTTCACGCTCAAAGCGATAAGCAAGTTCTTTGAAAACCAGATGCGAAAACAGGGGCTCGCTCCCGACATCGAGGCGCGGGCCCGGCGAAGCTTTGTCTGAAATCGAAAATTGTTTCTGAACAAGGCGTCATCCCGAACGTTCACAGCTTGAACGGGACAAGTGACCGGTGGCGCATTCAAGCCCGATTTTGGCTTGAGTGGGAGGAGTTCGGCGTTAACTGCTTTATTCCCAAGATTTTCCCCGCATCTCATAGCAGCCCTAGGATTAAAATCGAATTTCCCGCTAACTCGATGATTCCAATCCACCCCAAGGGAGGGGGGTATACCGCCGCATCTCCAATTCTCATGCTCGGCGTTCGACAATCCTTTACTTCATTGGCGCATAATATCGGCGAATCAAGAAGGCACAGAAATTCCATGCCCAAGCACAACGGACACTCCGAACCCGATCCCGTCACGCCGCCGCCCGCGACCGAAACCCAAACTAGCGCTCCAGCGCTCCACGAGCCGCAGGCTGCTCGCGATGCCCGCGAGAACCGTCACAAATATTTCATGAATATCGCCATGGCAGTCCGGCTGCGCGCCAACTGCAAAGGCAATCGTGTTGGTGCCATCGTCGTACTCGACAATCGCATTATCTCTACCGGATACAACGGCACTCCCGAGAACATGCCCAACTGCCTCGACGGCGGATGCTATCGCTGTGCCAACCGCGACAAGGCTTACAAATCCGGAGAAGCCTACGATCTCTGCATCTGCGTTCACGCCGAACAAAACGCAATCCTCGCCGCCGCGCGCTTCGGCATCTCTACCGCGGGCAGCACCATGTACACCACCATGCGTCCCTGCTTCGGATGTGCCAAAGAGATGCTGCAGGCGCAGGTGCGCTCCGTCTACTACCTGCACGAGTGGACGCCCAGCGCTAAAGAGGACGTCCTCAAAACCGCTGCGCAAACCGCCGAATACGAGAAGCTCATGATTCGCTTTCCTGCTGGCGTGCATCATCTGGATATCCCCGATCCCGATTTTCAGTGGGCCGTTTCCAGAAAGACTGCGAGCGTAAGCGTAGACCGCCACGGAACCATCGATATCTGAACCAATTCCTGTCCCTCGGTAACCTCGCAGGGAATTGACGACTCCAGTCAGCCCCGGTAGTCTTGAAGTACTCCTACATCCAGGAAAACGATTGTGGCCGTGAACTCTATCCAACTCGGACAAGTATGGCGCAGCGATGCCGACGGTCAGGATTATCTCGTCACCAAGGTCTACAACGAAGTGTTCTCGCAATACGCCATGCTGCGCCCCGCGGGAATCACCGCTCCTGAGGCGCCCACGGTCCGCATCAAGGTCGTGAAAGGACCTCAAGGCGCAACCCTGCCCGGCTACGCTTTCACCCAGGAAGGCTCGTTCTAAAGCAGCGCCCCAGTGGTCGGTGGCCACGCTTAGATTTCGATACACTGTTAAATTAGCTCCCGCTCTTTTTTTCAATCACAACGGAAAGGTTCGTACTGGCAACTGACCACTAGCCACTGAGTACAGCGGATGACTGAAAAAATCCTTGCCATCCTGTTCATTTTCATCAGCAAAATTGTAGCGACGACTGGCTATGCCGGCATCGCTCTGCTCATGGCGATCGAGTCCGCCTGCATCCCGCTTCCTTCGGAATTGATCATGCCCTTCGCCGGATATCTGGTATTCCAGGGCACGTTCAAACTTCTTTGGGTCGCCACCGTTGGAGCTTTGGGATGTAATCTCGGATCGCTCATCGCCTACGAGATTGGATGCTATGGAGGCCGTCCACTGGTCGAGCGCTATGGCCGCTGGATCCTGATGGGACGTCGCGAACTCGATTGGGCTGATCGCTTCTTCGCGCGCTGGGGATATCTGGCCGTTTTCTTCGGGCGCTTATTGCCCGTAGTTCGCACGTTCATCGCGTTGCCCGCTGGCGTTGCCCGCATGCCCCGCGCCCGTTTCCACCTCTACACTTTTCTCGGATCGTGGCCGTGGTGCCTGGCCCTCGCATATCTCGGTATGAAACTGGGCGAGAATTGGCGAGAGCTCGGGAAGTACTTCCACAAATTCGACGCGGTCATCGGAGTCGTTATCGTCGCCGCCGCGATCTGGTTCGTCTGGAGCCATTGGCAGAATCGAATGAGCTCTGAGCCATCAGCTATCAGCCGCCAGTAAGCGTTCCTGACAAATCAGCTGAGACCCGAACAGGGACTTGAGTCGACGGAGCCTCAGTCAGCCCGGACTGGCTTCGACAGCTGCGACGCAATAATCTGCCATGCTCCACTGCGTCGCACGACAACATCCATGTAGACGTAGCTCACGGAAAGTCTCTTTCCCTCGTGCTCGATCCTGTCCTCTTCCGAACCATGCACGATCGCGAAGTCTCCAAACAGACGCACCTGTCGTCCGGTCGATTTCATCGCAAGAAATCGGATTTTTCGAGCCGTAAGGTTTTGTATGAGATCAGCCCTGCTTGAGAGCACCCCGGATTCATCCGCTTGCACGTAGTCGTCGGAGTAGATGCGCTCGATCTCTGGCACGTCTGCGCCCATCAGAGCCCGATCGCCATCCTCAAACAGTTGGATGATCTCTTGCTCATCGTTGCGGTCCATTCCAGCAATCCTAACCCGAACAACTGTAACTAGAGTCATGTCATTCTGAGCGGGTGATAAAACTCTCGTATCTGATTGTTTTAATTGCAGATAACATGGCAATTTGTGGCTGTGTAGGAACTGTGCAGCCAAATTGTGTAACTTTTGGCGAATTTCGCTGCTACAAATCCCTTGGGCACGAGGAACCGGCTCGGCCAAGCTTGGAGTTCGTCCGCGCCGAATTCTTTCGACCTTTTGCCGGCCATCTGAACGAAAAACACCGACGACCGCATCGTCGAAACCTCCCCAGCCTTGACGGAAAACCAAACGCCAACTTGCCGGAACTGCTACAAGGTCGCGTTATCGCTCACAGACGATTTACTCAAGCACTCGCCTACTCCCCGCGCTCATGGGCAGCAAAGGCGGCTCCACGACCGCGAAACGGCATGGCTCCGAACACTACCGGTCGATGGCGGCGAAGCGCAAAACGCACGGTGGCGGTAGGCCGCGCAAGGAAATCATAACGTGATTTTGATTTGCTTCAATCGCTCCAAATACTCTTTTGCGTCTTTAACATCCTCAGGATTAATGGGGCTGGCGTATGATCCATCCTCATAACTGCGAACGCTTCCCTCTTGGATTTGCACTAATCTGCTCCATTGCATCCGTCGAACAGCATAGGGAATGTTTTTGTCAGAAAACTCAGCCGTTTCGCGCTTAAACATATCTTCAAGTCCGGGCCTCATTTGGCGGTCGCCTCCTTCCGTCTACTCTGCTGCCCATTGTCTGGTCTACCTTGACGTGCATCAATTATCGCGTTAGAAGGCGGCGACATCAAGGATCGCGTAAGATTCGGCGACATCTTAAGAAAGGTGGACGGATCACGTGATCGAAACAATAACGTCCTGGCCAAGTGTCCGACTTCGCCATGCATCTGCTCCGTTGCTGAAAGAGCGGGAGGAATACCTCTCACACCTATTGCAGCAGGGATTCTGTCGAGAATCCGTAAGGTCCAGAGCAGCATACCTAATCCATATCGTGCGCGTCATGAACATGAATTCGATGCGCAGCGTGTCTCAAAGAGAGATCGAAGGCGCCGGGCAATCATGGGCAACGTATGAGGGGCCACTTCGAAAGATGTTGAGGCTTAGTGGGTCCCCAAGGGTGTTCGTTCATATAGCACAGGCGTGGTTGCGGTTCCACGGACAATTGGAAACGCCCCCGCCGGATCGCTTTTATCGGGTGATCTCGGAGTTTATCCACGCGATGCGATCTGTTCGTGGACTGGCTCCGGATACGGTGCGCAGCTACAGCTCGCGGGCATTTGGATTTCTGAAATGGTTCGGGGAAAGGTACGAAGGTCTTGAACAAGTTTCCTTGCGCCACGTGGACGATTTTATCGCGAGCAAACGTGCCGCGGGTTGGTCAGTTCGGACTATCGCCTCGCAATGCCAGGCACTGCGATCCTTCTTTAGATATGCAGAAGTGCGACGTTGGTGTGCTCCCGGCCTCGCATTGGGAATTCGCAGCCCCAGAATTCCGAAATATGACGGTCGGCCTAAGGCTCCATCCTGGATCGAGGTTCGTCGATTGATCGAATCGGCCAATGGGTCCTCACCGACTGATCTTCGCGCTAAAGCTATTCTCTTGCTATTTGCAATCTACGGGCTCCGTAGCAGCGAAGTGTCTGGGCTGCAACTGAGCGATTTCGATTGGCGCAACGAAGTGTTCAGCGTAAGGCGAGCCAAGCGAGGCGGAGTCCAGCAATATCCCATTCAGTATGAGGTCGGAGAAGCGATCATTCAGTATCTCCAGAAAGGAAGGAAACGGTGTTCCAGCCGTCACGCTTTTCTATCCAAAACTCCGCCTTACGGACCCATTCTCCCTGGACCCATGTGGCAGATCGTCGGCAAGCGAATGCGCCAGTTGGGAATCCAACTGGAACACGTCGGACCTCACTCACTTCGACATGGCTGTGCAACTCGCTTGCTTCAGAAAGGAGCATCTCTCCAAGAGATTGCCGACTTCCTCGGTCACCGCAACATCAAGTCAATTGGGATCTATGCCCGATATGACATCCGGTCGCTGCGTAAAGTCGCGGCTTTCAGCTTGGCGGGTGTGCGATGAAACTACGCGAGGGAGTTCAGGTCTATGTGGATGGAAAGCGCGTCGGCGGAGCCGTTTATACCAAGGGGATTCAGACGCTTTCGGCATTCTGCAGACACGCCGGCAATGTGGAGCTGAGCAGAATCACCAAGCGCAAAGTCGCTTCATTCCTCGATGGTCCGCGCACGTCAGCGGTCACGTGGCACGGGAAATACAATCTGCTCCGTAACTTCTTTTTGTTCTGGGTGGCGCGGGACGCTTTGCGCGCGGCGCCCATGCCCCTACCTCGTCCACCAGTTACGTCAACGTTTGCTCCATACATTTATACGCGGACTCAGATTCGTCTTTTGTTGTCCAGTATTCGAGCCTCTCAGAAGCCAGATGCCTGCCAGTTTGATGCACGGACTCTTCGTGGCTTTCTCCTGTTTCTTTATGGGACGGGTGCCCTAGTGGGCGAGGCTTGCAGGCTGCGACGCGAGGACGTGAATTTCAGGAAGAGAGTAATGACGATTCGTAGCAATCGGTTCGACCGTTCTAGAGAGGTTCCAATCGGTCCCGACATGTACAAGGTAATGCGACGATATCACATCACCAATCACCGAAAAGGCGAGATGGGTGCTCCGCAGTTCTTTCTGAACAAAGAAGGGAATGGTCTAAACGAGAGCACCTTGGCGGGGACATTCCAACGCCTGCGCCGAATTGCCGGCGTCGCCCGCCACGACCGTGCGGTCTACCAGCCTCGCCTCCACGATTTCAGGCACACATTTGCAGTTCATCGATTAAGCGCGTGGATCAAACACGGCGCGGACTTAAACAGGATGATTCCGGCCCTGTCGGCGTACATAGGACAAGTTGGTCTGGGCTCGACATATCGCTATTTGAATCTGACGCCGGAGCGCTTCCGGGAGCAACTCGATAAATTGAGTCCACGCCGCGGCAAAAGGCGCTGGCGCGACAATCCGGCTCTGCTGCGATTCTTGGCAGACCTGTAAGGTTCTTTGCACACCCTTGTTCATGATTGGTCGATAGTGGACGTGTCCGCAGCGCCCGATATGACTGTTGAGCTTTTGACTTGGGAGCTTCAATTAGGCGCAGCAAACGTAGCCGCTAGCTGCAGAATCGTCGATATTGTGAAAAGTAACGCCCCTAGCAACAAGGCGTGCTTACGCCGTTCGCCATCATTACTCAGAAAGGCCAACAGAGACTTGAGGTGCTTGTCCAAATACGAACTTGCGAAGAGCAGAGCGTCGAGAAGAATTACCCAGAAAAAAGAGGGCCGCTGCTTCGGAAAGAATCGGCCTTCCCGCGCAGCCGAGTAAACGAAAAAGACTATGAGTCCACAGGTGACCAACACAAATGCCGTGTTCAACACGATTGAAAGGTTGCGCAACCCTGATCCTAAGCCCGCCTCCCATTCCTTTAAACGTTGTTCCCCGATAAACTCCGGTGCAGCGAACCAAAACGAGGCGAAACCAAGGATGAGCCCAATTCGATTCAGAACATCGGCCCAGTCGTGAGGCAGCATTGGATTCTCTACCTTCTCACCGGAGCTTTTCAAGCAGCTTGGCGGGTCGCACCTTCAAGGCGCGAGCAAGGGCTATGATGGCAAGCAGCGTGGGATTAGCGCCGCCCCGTTCGACCAGCCCCGCATAATTTCTGTGCAAATCTGCGAGTTCGGCGAGCTTTTCTTGTGAGAGGCCGTTTTTTTCACGAAGTTCCCGCAAATGCTTCCCGAACATCTTTAAGACGTCGTCGCGCATGAGTAGAACAATATAGGATGGCATGACCTAGTTCTACAACATATACTGTGCCAACATATAGTGTTCTTTATGATTGACTGATAAAAGACGTTGGCGTACTGTCGTTGTAAGCGGGACGCGCTGGTGCTTGCAACACCAACGCATCCCTAACCACAAGGTTCCTCTAGCGGAGGCCCCGTGGCTAAGACGCATTGTGCTGTAACACACGGTTCTAGAGCAAGGCTGCGCGTCCCGCACACCCCCACGCGAAGGATGCAACCTATGCTCCCATTTCCATCCGTCGGTGAACTCCCACCGACGAACCAGTTCGAACAATTCTGTAGTGTCTTGGGCCTTTCCCTCATGCTGCTTGGTCTGAGTTCGCTTCTCCTGCCGCGCCCTTGGTTCGTGGCATTGATGAAGATCGCCTTCCCGTCCCTGCCCGAAAGCCTCCAGGAGGACAACCATGAGTGAATGGACGTATCCGGGAGATGACGCAGTGCGGCGAGCCTTCGCTCGCAACATCCAAAAGATCATCAAGGAGAAAGGACTAGCGATTCAGGAATTTGAGCAGCGCTTGGCAAATGCCCGAAGGGGACTTAACGCGGGCGTGCATGAGCGGGCGTTTGGACGCGCAGTCAAGAAACTTCGGCAAGAACGCAAAATGACGCGGAAGGCGCTCGCCGTCTCGGCTGGCATCCCAGTGCGAGTGCTGATTCAGGTTGAGCGCGGTCACGGTGGTCGCCTTGTCTCAGTGCCAGAGATCTGCCGGATCGCTGCTGCTCTGAAGCTACGCCCGCGCGAGCTGATGGCGCACTATCAGGATGCTGTCGAGCAGGCAGACCGCGCCCAAGCCTGGTGGCGACCATGACTAAACCCGTTGTTTGTACAACGTTGATGATTGAGATTCTTGGCCCAGGGGATGCTAGTGCCAAGCGAATCCGATTTGTGGAGGACATCTTGCGGAACTGCATCACGACTCTGGACAAAGACTTTCGCAAAAGCCGCATTCCGCAGATGAAGGGGTTCTCCCTAAAACCGGAGAAAGATTTGCGGAAGCGGAGGAAGCGCTAATGCCACAACGAATTCATGAATACCCAGAAGTAATCGGCAAAACCGTAGCCAAGGTCACGGTGACGAACGAGTCCGACTGGCACAACATTTCGGTTAAGTTCACCGATAACACAGCCATCCATTTCACCATCCGCTCATTCATGCAGTTCGAACCAGAGCATATCGACTGGACAACTGGGGACGGAAAGGTTCTGCGGAGCCACCCATTCGTCCGAGAGAGAGAGGGATAGAGATGAAAAGACCGTTGCGGAAGAGCAGGAAATTCGAGCGCGAATTTCGGCGGTTCCAAAAAAACTTCGGCATCATTGTCTGTCAGCTTCGGAAGAAGCGACATCTATCCCGACCTGAGCTTGCGCGGCTTGCAAAGTTCAGCAAGACGACGCTGGAACATATCGAACAGGGAAAAGGTAATCCCTCATTGGGTCGGATGGAAAACCTGGCGGCCGCTTTGCGCTACCGCCTCAGCTACATCTTCAAGCTGACGCAGGATATGGACAAGTCGAATAAACGGAAAGATGGTGACTAATGCCAAAGCCTTGGATCGAGTTGAAAGAAGCTTGTGGTCGGACTGTCAAACGGATGAACGTCGTCTACGACGAAGAATATGTCGCGGTCGAAGTCGAGTTTGAGGATGGGCACAGCATGAATGTGGACATCATCCCAGCGGTGCAAATTCGTCCGCAGTTCCAGCACGTCGGCACCGGAGACGCTCGTATCATTCGCAGCTACAAATCCCGAATCTCTGTGGCTGGTGGATTGAAAATTAACCCAAGTTCCGAAGCAGATTAGGATGAATTGCCGAAGAGATTTGACAAGAAAACACGCACCTAGAAAGCCCGGTAAATCTTAGGAGCGATGCCCTCGCTGTGTTCGGGCGTGATCTGTCAAAGGGACGGCAAATGTTGGGTTCCTCTGCTGCCTTTAAGCACCGAGAAGCGGACGGTTCGAGAGTCAGAAGATCGGTTTAATGTGTCGTTCGATTCAAGCTACCCATTGGAACACAGAGGAAACAATCGTCGGTGTGCTTCGGACACGTTGGATGGCTCCCCTTCATACAGGTCGTTGTTGGCGTCTCTACGCAATCGACTACACCGCTGCAAACCTCCATACCGGCACGGTATCGTAACTCCCGCAGTATGGCTCGTTTTTCCCAAAGGTCTTGAAGTTCGACCACGTAAGCTCGTAGATGCTGATTATCCTCGCTGGGAGATGGACCCTGTCCTTTAACCAGCGATTCGTAATATTCGATCAGCTCATTCGGGATCATGTTAAAGTCCTCCGCTGCAAAACACTCTCGTGGGTCATTAGATGCATGAGGGCTATGCAAGGAAGAATCTCAAGTGGTTCATTTTCGTTCGTGCCCTTCTACACGAGTGCGGCCCACAAGATGCGGACAGACGCGTCCTCGGGGCTGCACGTTAAGGGTTACATCGCAATCTCGTGGCCGATACTGTGGGATTGATCGTGCTCTTGCACTTGGGCTGTCTGCTGCGCGGCGACTGGTTCGATCTTCTGCGCCGCTGGCTCCTGCTCCTGGCCTGGAATGGCCGTGCGCTGCGACACGTCGCGGCTGAGATCGCGTGCCAGTTCGCTTTTGTCGTTGGTATAGATTTGGGCGTCATATTGCCCGCGCGAGACGGACACATAAGCCATGCGGCTATTCACCAGTTGCTCGCCTAGCTCCGTGTCCACATGGATCAGCACGCGCTCGGCGGTCTGGCCCTGGCTACTGTGGCTGGTCACTGCGTACCCGTGATCGAGATGCGGATGCTCGCGGATATTGAAGGCCACGTCACGGCCTGAGTCCATGCGGAGTTGCACGTCGCCAGCGCCGTTGATTTTCTCGATAGTGCCCAGCTCGCGATTCGCAACGTGCAAGTCCCTTGATGGGGCTGTAAACTGCACGCGGTCGCCTTCCGAGAACGCGCGCTCGGTGTCGTGATACACCGCCACACCTGCCAGTCGGCGCGGATCGTAGGTCTGACACTCGCCGTTCTCACGCTCGATGGTGACGCGGTTTTCTCTCGAATCTACCTGCTGCACACGCGCGTACTCGCCTGGCTCGATGCCCAGCACTTTGCTGCCGCGCGTATAGCGAACCACGTCGCCTTCCCCGTACTGCGCGGCCCATTGCCGATCGGCTCCCGTCATGTCCTGACGCGAGTCGAGCACGCGCAGCTTGTGCTCGTCTTGGCTCACGTCGCCGCATTGCTGCATCTCGCGATGGATCAGCCCATTCAGCTCGCGGCGTGATTCGTTGTCCGGCGAGATCACGAGTGTGCCTTGCGGCTGTCGCGCGTACTCGCGCGCGATTTCGCTAAATCGGTCCTCGCGTCCGACGATCTCATGCACGCGGCCCTGTTGGTCGAGATTGTCAATCGCTCCGAACACGTCACCGCGGGCAAGCTGTTCCACGGCTTCCTTGAGTGCCGGGTCTCTCTGCCGCACGATTTCATCCAGACGCGCGGTTTGCATCCCTGCCTGTTGTAGCTGATAGTACGGTCTGCCCGCTTCGACGGCTTCATGCTGGCGCTTGTCCCCAACGAGTAGCACGCGGTCCTCGCCGTGCAAATGATGCAAGAACTCGTTCATCTGTTTTGTGCTGGCGAGACTCGATTCGTCGAGCACGTAAAGCCGCTTCTGTCCCTCGTCGGACTGCTCCTCGCGGCGAAGATGCCGCTGCAAAGTCTCCGCCTCGATGCCCGATTCTGCCAGCTTGTGCGCCGCGCGGGACGTAGGCGCAAGCCCACGAACTTCGTAGCCTTCCTGTTCGGCGGCCTCGTGGACAGCAGCTAGCGAAGTAGTTTTGCCCGCGCCTGCCACACCCTTCAGCCCCATGATCTTGTCCTGGGTCGATACGATCTGCTCAACCGCCGCGCGTTGGCTGGTGCTGAGATGTGCGTATTTCTCTTGGACCTCACGCCATGTTTCCGAACCCACTAGCGGTTCACGCTGGTTCTGTCCCGCTCGCATCGCAGCGATGTTGCGCCGCTGAAGCTGACCATTTCTTCCGTCGTGAACGCGCGGCTCGGCGATCTGCTTTCTACTTCGATCAAATCTCCCGATTGCACGCGATTTTCAAACTTGTTTCGTACTTCGGCGAAGCTGGCGTCGCCCATTGAACGTTTCAGAGCATCGCGGATGAGTTCGCGTTCGTCGTCCGCGTGGCGCTCCAGATTTTTCTCCCGCGAGTAAGTCAGCGCCGATTCGATCGGCTGGTGTTTCAGCTCCGGGCTTTGCTCTTCAACTTGGCGCTCATGCGCGGCGTGGATCAGATGCTCCGGCTGTTGGCCGAATTGCACCGCCATTTCCCGATGCTTCCGCTGCATCTCTTCGTGCGTGATCGAGGGCAGCTTGTCGTCGCGCATCTGGTGCGCGGCGATCTTTGCCGCGCCGGCGCCTCTCACGCCCTGCCCGGCAAGATGTTCCTGGATTTGCCGACTGGCGGACTCCATGCCTCCAAATATTCGCGCGTGTAACCCTTGATTCCGGTTGCCCGCTCTTGCCCGTCTCGACCTCGTAACCGTGCACTTTCAAGCGTAGCGCCAGCTCCGAGCGATAGATCGCAGTCGCATACTGCTGCGCCGGTATAGTCGTGCGGTTGCAGCGAGCGCGTCCTCCGTTCTCGGTCTCCGTGTATGAAGAATACGACATGCGTATTAGTTGCGGCGCCGCGTAGCCGTCCACAGGCCGCGCGCTGTCATGCTCGAAACCGGCCGCAACCCATTTGCCCGTGGTTGCCGGATGGTTCCCGCCGATCCGCGCCTGCACATATTTTTCGATTTCAGCGAGCGCAACCTTCATGCTCTCGCGGTGTGCCTCGCGCACGTGCTCGTCACCGCCAACGAGCGCGGTCAGAGATACGCTCTTGGGCGCGGAGAACGTGGCATCCCAGGCCTGCACGATGCTCCATCGTGCTCACCGTTTCGCCGCGCTCGTTCACGTATTCGCGCGCGGCTTGATAGCGCACCAGTTGCTCGCCCGTCATCGGATGCTGGCCGTTGGCAAGTCGCGCGAAGTGCTCCTCCTGCACGTCACCCCGCATGCCCCACTCCTCGGCGAGTTTGCCGTGCCACTCGCCGCGTATCCGGTCGCCTTCGGAGTAGTAATTCCCCTGCGCGTTGGCGAACTCCTCTTTGTGATACGCCTGCGCCTGGCCTGCACTCAGCGGCTTCGATATCGTCAACATGACTTCCTCTGTTCGTTTTCGTTGTAAGTTTCCTCCACATCGCCGCCCATCATTTCGAGCACTTCCGATGCATGTTCGATGACAAGCAACAGCGATCCCCAGGAAACCTCCAGATGCTTCGATTGGTCACGCACTCTCGACTTTTCTCTCTGGTATCTGAACCGTTCACTGGAAGGATCGATGTCATGGAACTCGGTCACGCACTTATCCGCAAACTCGGTGTCCTGTGAGTCCCACCACTTCTGACCCATCTTCTGTGGAAACTGCACTTCGATTTCATTTAGAGGGCGCTTAGGTTGTGGCCGGACGGCCAATCGCCCTGTTCCTCTTCCGGGAGATTTTCTTGCTTCGTTTTTAACCTACGTAGGTTGAAGACGATGTCTTTCAGCGCGAGTTCGAGATAGTGTCGAAACAAGAACAGTGCAGCTCTGCCTTCCATATCATCCAGGATTTCGCCATCGAGTTTTTCACGCTGCAGGATTCTCTCGACGATAGATCGCGCCGCCGCATAGTAGTCAACGATCAACCACGAAACCATGCGCCCATCTGGATTGAGGAAGAGCGGCGTGTAGAGCGCCTTCTCGCACTTAGGAAACCATACCTTGTCTTCATCGCTCATATTTGCACCTTCTTCACTCGAAGTACGGCTCTTTCCCAGCAGCGATGCGCGTTGATTTCTCCGGCTCGCGCGGCCTGCTCTCCTGTGACGGCCGTTTCCCGATTTCGATCACGCGCGCCGGGTTTTCGCGCGCAAGGAAGCTCGGCTGTTTCTGCGGCAGTTCGATGTAGGGGAAGCTCAAGGGCACCACCAGATTGCCGCTTTTCAGATAACCATGCAGATCGGGCAGGCCCGCGATTTCTGACGGCATCACCAGCGGCTCGGTCTGGCGGTCAGCTGATAGTTGCGCGTGTTGCGGCCTTTGCGCGGAAAGTGGCCTTCTGTGCGGCTCTCGCGTAATCGCTCGATCTCCACCTCTCCGATGGTCTGGCTGATCCACTTCGCGGAGTTGGCCTCATCCGTGCGTAAAAAGATTTTCGTCGCGGGCTGCGAGAGCATCGCTTCTGCCTTGCGTCCGTACAGTTCCTCTAGCTGGCTCCGCCCTTGAAAGCCCAGCACCACGGGATTCTTCTTTCCGACTCTCGGTGATTGCCGTGTGCAACTGCGGCAGCGCGTGCAAACTTTGCAGCTCGTCCAGAATGAACCACACCGGGCGCACTCCCGGCCTGCCCTGGTTCATCAAACGCAGCACCAGCATGTCCAGCCACATGCTGATGAGGGGCCGCAGCCTCTCGCGGAACTCGGGCGGACTGGTGACGAACAGCCATCCTTGCCGCTGCCGTGACCACTCGGCTGCCGTCCAAGCGTTTTTTGCTTCTTCCTGGTGCGGCAACAGTTTCAGCGCATTCGATACGCTGTTGAGTGTTGCGATCATGCCGCCGCGCTGCGGCCCCGCGTCGGCATAGAGGGCTGATTCGTGTCCGGTGTCCTTCAGTCTCTTCGTCAGCTCGCGCTCATCGCGCAAGATCGCCAGCAGTTCGTGCGGCGTCCGCTTCGGCTGCTCGATCAGCAGGTGCGCGAAGATTTGGCGCGGCACCATCACGAAAAATGGATTCGTGCGCGGATCGTCTTTGAACAGCGCCGCCGCTAGGCCCTCGGCTTCCGCTTCGTGCCGAACTTCGTCGCACGGCGACCAGTAGGGCATTCGCGCGTCCAGCGGATTCAGGATCACATCGCCGCGCCCCGGCTCGTAAAATTGCGGCGTGTATTCGAGCGCCGGATCGTACACGATGGCCGTTTCTCCGCGGTCTTCCACCTGCATGAGGATCTGCCGGATCAGCGACGATTTACCTGCGCCCGTGTCCCCGATCATTAGGAAGTGCGAGCTTTCCCGCTCACGCGGCACTCGCACCATCTTGCCCTCGCGCTGCAACAAAAACTCGATCAGCGTGCGCCGCTCTTTCGTGAGGAAACCGATGCCATTCGATTGCTGAGTGCGATTGAACGCCGCCGCTGTTGCCAGCTCCGGGCCTTTCGTCCTGCGCCCGTACTTCCGCATCCGCCGCCGCTGCCGGTCGCGCGGAAGCGCCAACGCTAAACCTACGACCAGCACGCCTGCTCCAACCTTCCACGTCGCCGCCCACAACAGCAGCCACGGCGATTGCCCGCCATAGATCGCCCGCTCCAACCACTGGTGCAGCTCCGCGTTGTTGTAGGTCCCGCGCTCCCATTCCAGCTTCGCCTTGCCCCGGCTCTCCTTGCCGACGCTCACCGCCGGATCGCTCAGGTCCCGGTCTACCGCCAGCCGCTTTTGTTTGCCCTCGATTCGATACGCCACCAGAGACGGCGTGGTCTTCGACCACAGCCGCACTTCGCTGCCGATGTACATCCCCAGATAGGCTTGCTGAAAGTACGTCCATTTCCGCAGGTACTCATGGGTTGCCGCCGCCAGCACTGCCACGACCGTCAGCAGCAGCACCGTGATCGTCCACACCGGCTTGTCGCTCGGCCAGCGATAGGTTTCGTCTCGTCCCCACACCCGGCTCATGGACACACCTCCGCCTCGACTGGTCCCTACTTATCTAGGAACCCGGGAACAGCAAAAAGGATCAAAATATTTTCAGGAGTTTTCTTCCGGCTGCCCTTCCGACTTTGCCGCCTGCGCCAGCCGTTCCCGCGCCTTCTTCAGCTTGTCCGAGTCGGCCCGGTCGATCAGCCGTTGCATCTCCTCCGCCGTCGGCTTTTTCCCGTTCGCCAGCTTGAAGAGCACATTGAGCAGGATCGCCCGGAGCGCCACCAGCTCGGCCATGAGCGCGTTGTCGGCCCCGCTCGGATCGGCATTCGACGGCTGCCTGTTCGCGCTGGCTAGCGTGACTTCCCGGCACCACTCGCCGAGCGTCCGTCCGCCCGCCTGCGCCGCCGTTTCCAGATGCGCGTACTCTTGCTCGCTGACTTTGAAACCAATGGATTTCGTTCGGAGAGACGGTTTCACCATGGTCTGAGCTTCCTATTGGGATTAGAAGCCGAGACTATCAGGTGGGCTATAAAAATCAACAAGTTCGCCTGCGCTAACCTGCGGTTTGCCGCGCAGCAAACCTAACGGGGATTGTTTCTCTAGGTGCTCTGGTTTCAATAAGTTCGCGCACGCTAACTCGCCGTTCGCGCGCAGCACCCTTCCGGGGGTGACGTGTCGTAGCGTCAACCCCGTGCGAGCCGCTTTTTGGCGAGCACGGAACCGGCAGGATGTAGCGAATGAAAGAGTCGTACGGTGAAGGCCTAGCCAGCCACACCGGCTCCGAGTCTTGCGGGCATGGCCGTAAGGCCAGATACGAAGCGTAGACAGGAGCAACTATGGGCCAGGGAATCGAGCCGCGAAATACCCCTAACTTCAGGACGCCGACGCCCTGACACAACGCGGAAGGCAACATCCGGTTGAGCGACATGGCAAGCTCGACGGGAGTCCTGCGCGGTCTGTGACCCTGGTGCTCCTGCGGGTACGAGGGGCCAGCACTTGATGGTGCTTGCCGTGACTGCGGCACGGGAGAATTGTCTTGGGAACTGAAAGTGCGCGGCGTTGAAGACTAGTTGCTGGGCGCAGACAAGTTCAACAATAGCGTAACCCTCTGAGCGGTTCGAGGTACCTAAAAGCAGCTTTTTTCAATAAGTCAACAGTGGGTGAGATTACCAAGGTTTTGTCGATGTGGGCGAGATCACGAACAACAACCTTCCGGAGCCTCTATCATGGAGCGAAAATGACACCACCCTGCGTGGAGGAACAGTATTCGTGAAACGTCTAGTACCCTTTCTCATGTCGGCTGTCATGATGTCAGGATGTGGTTCGTCTAATAGTTCTTCTAGTTCCAAAACTCCTCCAACGGTTTCGTACACGATTGGGGGAGCCGTCGTAAACCTCGTTGGTAAGGGCCTTCAGTTGCAGGACAACGGTGGCGACACACTCAAGGTGAGCGGCAATGGCACGTTCAGCTTTGCGACTCAATTGCCCTCTGAGTCTACTTACAGTGTTACGGTTTCAACCCAGCCTTCCGGACCGGTACAGACTTGTGGAGTAACTGCCGGTACTGGAACAGCAACAACAAACGTAACAAACGTCACCGTAGACTGCGGGCACAACGAATGGACTTGGGTGGGAGGCTCCAACGTTGCCAAACAAGCGGGACTGTATGGAGCACAAGGAACAGCTGCATCGGGTAATGTTCCCGGTGCGCGGTCAAACTCCATTCTTTGGACCGACACATCAGGAAATCTCTGGCTCTTCGGTGGCGGTGGCTACGATTCCACTGGTGCGACAGGACTGCTAAATGACCTGTGGAAATACAGTGGCAGCGAGTGGACTTGGATGGGCGGATCGAATCTAGTCTATGAGAAGGGAACGTACGGAATCCAAGGCATTACTGCGCCTGGAAATGTTCCTGGCGCGAGAGATGGAGCCGGAACCTGGACTGACTCGTCGGGAAAGTTCTGGCTGTTTGGTGGCTACGGTGTGGATTCCGGCGGAATAGCGTGGACGCTGAATGATTTATGGAAGTACAACGGGAGTGAGTGGACTTGGATGAGCGGGTCGAACACCAACTCCCAACTGGGAACGTATGGAACTCGGGGAACAGCCGCACCGGGTAACGTTCCAGGAGCCAGATACGGTGCCGTGGCATGGACGGATTCTTCGGGAAACTTCTGGCTCCTCGGCGGTAGTGGCTACGATTCCACTGGTTTGTCAGGAGTATTAAACGATCTATGGAAGTTCAACGGGAGCGAGTGGACTTGGATGGGTGGGTCGGACGTCGCTGATTCTGCGGGAATATATGGAACTCTAGGGACAGCTGCGCCAGCTAACGTTCCGGGAGCCAGAAATGGTGCCGTGGCTTGGACGGACTCTTCGGGAAATTTCTGGATTTTCGGCGGTAGCGGCTACGATTCCGCCGGTTTGTCAGGAGTGCTAAACGACCTGTGGAAGTTCGACGGGAGCGACTGGACATGGGTGAGTGGGTCGAATTTAGCGAATCAGACGGGAGTGTATGGAACTCAGGGGATAGCCGCGCCAGCAAATGTGCCGGCAGCCAGAAACGGTGCCGTGGCGTGGACGGATTCGTCAGGGAATTTCTGGCTCTTCGGCGGGAGCTTAGATCCCTTGGATGCATCAGGACTGTTGAATGACCTGTGGAAGTACAGCAGCGGGGAGTGGACGTGGGTAGGTGGATCGAATGCTCCCAATCAGACAGGAACGCATGGAACTCAGGGAACAGCTGCACCGGGTAACGTTCCCTCAGCCAGAGAAGGTGCCGTGGCGTGGACGGATTCTTTCGGAAATTTCTGGCTCTTCGGCGGCATTGTTCCTGGTTCGCCGAAATTGGTTGATGCGAACGATTTATGGAGATATGAACCTTAGACAGGGACACCAAGAGCGATTAGTCGGCACTGCGCTTAACGTTACGTAGATATGTAACGTTAGGACCCCTTAAGGTGAGTAGTCTGGTGCTGCAATCACGGACTATCGGACCGAGTTCCTTCGGAAGTATTCCAGTCTTGCGACTCCACGCGCGGTAAGAATGTAGGCGAGATTTCCCCGTCCCGAATTCGGACGCCGAAACAGCAATCCCTGTCTTTGCAGTCGGCCAAGATAGCTGTAAAGGGAACGGCGCTCCGGTATTGGCTTAAGCTGTTTCAGAAGATCATCTGGTTTAAGAAACCTTCCGCTTTTTGCGAAGATCGCTAACACTTCCGCTTTCGTCATGTTCTTAAGGTAGAGAAGAGAAAAAGAATCGACAGTTAATTTTTTAGTAAAGGCTTCAGAGTCTCAACATTCGCTAGTGTATGATAACTCCATTTACAGCTTTCCCACGTTCTTAGTTGAAACCCCTCACAAAGTTCCGTATTTTCTTCGGTGTCCTTAGAGCTTTCCGATATTGACGAGAAAACTCCCAGGACATCTCGCAAAGCCAAAACACGACTGAAAACCAGAAGGTCGCGGAAGGCGTGAAAAAGAATCACTTTGCTTGGTGACTCCGAACACAAGTTATCGTTTTTTCGTTGATTTCCACAAGGTGCTCCCGTTATCGTCCAAACCAAAAGGTGAGCGGACTGGCTAGGTTGTCCCTTGAGGTTCTTTTGTATCTAGCAGTCCATCTCACCGCTTCCCTTGTGTTTAGCCAGTGCGACGGTGCGGTCCGTTGCGGGCGTGTGAGAGTTTTTGCTTCGGGATGAAGGACTTGTGGTTGTGACTTTATTCCTGTTGTGACGGTGGGGAAGCAAGACGCTAGGACCGCACCACCTTCTTGCGTCATTTCCTCGATGATCTAGCGATTCGCAAATAAAGATTCGGAGAATTGTCCATGCGATTGCGAAGCCTCTCTCTGTCAAGCCGTATTCTTTTTTTTCTTTTTTCGCTAGTGTTTTTCTCTTCGGATCTACTCAATGCCCAGTGGGCTCCTCTCGTAGCCTCGGGTGCGTTCTGCTCACAGCAGCCCGGATGGTTGAGTGTGCCGGTGGGATCATCGGGAATATGGAACGCTACGAACTACTCCGGAGGAACTTTCACAGTCAGCGGAATCGGCTCGCAGATTGATGGCACTGCCGATAGTTTTGGCTTCGCTTACCAGCGGCTTTCGGGCGACGGCAACATTGTGGCACGACTGGTGAGTGTCCAAGGAGGGACACTTGCCGGAGTCATGATCCGCGAGACCCTGGATGCCGGATCGACCAATGCCACGACCGCAAATTGGAGTGCACGTGGAGCTTCATATTTCAACGTTCGAGGAAGCAGTGGCGGAAGCACAACGTGGACCGGTTCCGCCAGCGCCACTCTGCCTGCCTGGATGAAGGTGGTACGAACGGGCAACACATTTAGCAGCTACTCATCTCCGGATGGCGCGAACTGGACTCAGGTGGGAACAAGCCAGACGGTGAATATGATGCAGAACGTCTTTATCGGTCTTGCGGTGACCGGAGGCAGCAGTTCGAGTCCGGCCACCGCCATTTTTGATCATGTGTCAAGTACTTCAACAGGCGCGTCTTTGCCCTGCATCAGTACGCTCTCCGGTACGTCGGGCAATACAGGAAGCCAGTTGACGATTACGGGCACGGGTTTCGGGGTTTCTCAGGGCAACAGTTCTGTCCTTCTGAACGGCAATGCGGTCACAGTCAATTTCTGGAGCAATACAACGATCAGTGTCACCATTCCAAACGGAGCAACAAGCGGAGCCTTATTGGTCCACGAGCCGGGATCTGCTTCCTCGTCCAACGACAGCAATAGTGTCATGTTCGCCGTTACTTCCCAGCCCGTAGTCTGGGGATGGATGGACCACGATTTGGGGTCGGAAACGTTTTCCGCAAGTGGCGGTTCAGGCGGTGGCGGAGATGGCGGTGGTGGGCAGCTAATCGTTCCCGGATACACAACCTATGCGAATGAAACCTTTACCGTCAATGGTTCTGGTGTCCAAATTTATGGAAACGCGGATAGCTCTCACTTCGCTTACCAGCAGCTTTCCGGCGATGGCTCTATTGTGGCTCGACTCGTAAGCGTACAGGGGGCTTCGGGTTGGTGGGCGGCGGCTGGTTTAATGATCCGGGAGACACTATCCAGCGGCGCTGCCACTGTGTCGCTCGTAGATCAGCCTTCGCCGGGAAATTTCGCGTTTAATGTACGGGCAACGACAAACGGCGGGACGAATCAGGCTGCATGGACAAGCGTTGCACCGACGTATTGGATGAAGCTGACGCGCAGTGGGAATAGTTTCAGCGCCTTTACTTCTCCCGACGGGGTGAACTGGACGCAGCTTGGCACAAGCCAAACCATCAACATGGCTCAGAATGTATACGTCGGGCTGTCTATAACAAGCGCGAACAACTCAACGTTGGCAACTGCAAGCTTTGACAATGTATCGGTGAGTTCGGCAGTCAGCTCTGCGCCTTTGATCAACACGATTTCAGCCACTACGGGCGGAGCGGGCGCTCAGGTGTTCATCAATGGCTCGGGATTCGGCAATACGCAAGGAAATGGCGCCGTCACGTTGAACGCAGTGCCTGTCACGATCAACTTCTGGAGTAATACGTTTATCAGCATCACCATTCCTTCGGGAGCCACAAGCGGAGATTTGGCTGTCTTAGTAGCGCCGGATATGAACCAGAGCAACCCGGTTTGGTTTACCGTGACCTCGCAGCCATTGCCGACGGGATGGCTGGACCAAGATGTGGGCACGGTAAATGTCGTCGGAGCCGCGAACTATACGAACGGGACTTTCATGGTCAGTGGTTCCGGGTACCAGATTTACAGCGCGGCGGACGCCTTCCATTTCGCTTACCAGCAGCTTGCGGGAGACGGAAGCATAACAGCCCGAGTGGTGAATTTGCAGGGAGCTTCGGGCTGGTGGGCCGCCGCAGGCGTGATGATTCGCGAAACGTTGGATACAGAATCGGACAATTCCGCGCTGGTGGATAATCCGGAGCCTGGATATTTCGGTTTCGACGTGAGGACTGCAAGTGGAGGCAATACAAATCAGATTGCTTGGGCGAGTTTGACGCCTCCATATTGGGTCAGAGTGACACGTAGCGGAAGTACCTTCAGCGCCTATTCATCTCCCGACGGCTCGACCTGGACGCAGGTTGGAACAACCCAAACCATCAACATGGCACAGAACGTCTATGCGGGTCTGGCCGTGGAAAGTGGTAGCCCTACATCGGTGGCGACGGCTACGTTCGATAATGTGTCTGTTACCTCGTCTCTCATGAATCCCACCGTCGGGAGTTTGCAGCCGACATCGGGTGCGGAAGGCGACTCGATCATTATTTCAGGGTTGAACTTCGGCTCCGCTCAAGGGAATAGCACAGTCAGTTTCGGTGGCGTGCAGGCGACGGCAGTCGGGCCCTGGAACGATACTCAAATCATGGCGACCGTTCCAACCGGCGCTGCTACAGGACCAGTGAGCGTTGTCGTGAATGGTCTGCAAAGCAATCAGAATGTAGTTTTCACGGTAAATTTGGTCATCAACGGGATCAGTCCTACGAGCGGTCCTATTCTGTCGCAGTTCCAGATCACGGGCAGTGGATTCGGAGCATCGCAAGGGCAAAGCACTGTGACCCTCAATAGCTCGGCTGTGCCAGTTTTGGGCTGGAGTCCGACGTCAATCACCGTGCTGGTTCCTGCGGGCGCAACCACGGGCAACATAGCTGTAACGGTTGGCGGAGTTACGACCAGCGGACCGAGCTTTACCGTCACAACGGTTGCGTCTCCAGCCATTCCAAGCATCAGCAGCATCTCTCCAACCAGCGGGGGGGCCGGAACGACAGTGACGATCCAAGGTTCAGGCTTTGGAAGCCAAACAACGGGCAACGTGATACTCGGCACTACGCTCGGAGGTGTCCTGGACTGGAATGACTCACTGATTCATGCAACGGTAAGCACCGGATCGACATCGGGGGTCGTCCAGGTTGGGCAGGGAGGATATTCCTCCAACTCCCTACCATTTACGGTAACCGGGCAGCCCAACATCAGTGGCATCAACATCAACAACGGTGTGGTCACGGTTTCTGGATCGGGGTTCGGCAATTCGCAGGGCAATGGGATACTGATACTCGGCACGCTTCCCGGAATCGTGTCAACTTGGAACGATGGGAGCATCCAAGCTACGGTGGGCGTCGGTTCCACATCGGGCGTAGCTCAGGTTTTGCAAAACGGCGTCTGGAGCAATTCTCTTTCGTTCACGACAAACACGCCTTACATCAAAACGATAAATCAGTCTTCTGGCGGTGCCGGAACACCGATTATTATCAACGGCAGTGGGTTCGGAAATAATCAAGGTAGTGGAATCGTTTGGATCGGCAACATGCCCGGTGCTGTCACCGGCTGGAGTGACGGGCTGATTTATGCGAGTGTCGCTCCAAACGCTGTGAGCGGAGTCGTGAAGGTCCAGCAGAATGGGATTTGGAGCAATGCTCTTACCTTCACGGTTCCGGTCAATCTCCAGGGGGGGCAACAGCAGGTTACCCTCGTCCCGAACGTCCTCAGCATGGTTGTCGGGGACACTCGTTCAATCCAGGCTCTCAATTCGAGCAATCAAGAGGTTACTGGGTTGACATGGACCTCAAGCGATACAACGATTGCAACTCTCTCGACCGACGATCCCCCGATCATCACCGCCGTCGCTCCGGGGAACATAACTATTACCGCGGGAAGTGCTTCTGCGGACGTAACCGTCTACGCAGGACCAACGTTACCGGCCGGAACCGTGATTTGGTCGAACCCTGGCGACGGTTCCGGTGTCTCTAGTATTGTGCCTGCAGTTCCAAGTCCTACTGGTCTTGCCGACGTGTTCGCGGTACAGACCGACGGTACTGTGCAAGCCGTGACAAGCGACGGAACCACGGCCTGGACAGCGAACACAAGTGGTTCTCCGAACCTCATTCCCGATTTCCAGGGCGGACTGGTGCTAGTAACTCAAACGTCGATACGGCGGCTCGATGGAATGACCGGAAATGCGTATCCGGCCTATACATTCTCTAGTTACAATCCCAACGCTCCCTCGGTGGTGGTGGGTACGGATGGCACGATATTCACCGTTGACGGGGATTCAGTTGTGGCGATCAACCCCACGACCGGCCAACCAAACTTCAGTGTTCCGATGGACCATTCGACGACAACCAACAATGGGGTCCAAAATTCGAATAATCCTCCGAGTGTGGGAAATCTCATTGTTGCAGGCGATGGGTATGCTTACGTGCCTTACGTATACTCGCAAGTTACTGGCACTACCTCCAGTGAATACGTCTATAGCTCCACTTCAACTCAATTCCTGAATGTCCTACGAGTCGGTTCAGGCGGAGATTACACCAAGGTCCAGGTAAAGCAATGGTCAGGAGCGGCCAGTTCATCCCAGACGATTACAGATAGCGTTCCTTATGGCTACGCCTGGTGCAATAGTGTCTGTCAGCAGTACACCACCTTTACCGGATCGTGCACAGAGAGTCAGCAGTTTATGTACCAGTGCGCAACGGACTGTGGTCCAATCGTTAATCCACAATGTGCCTCGAAACCTGACTCCGTCTACTTTACCTGCTCTTACACCAACTGCATTGCGTACGTCCTTGTGCAGTCCGCCACATCCGTGGGAGCGCCCCAGATTGCAAATCTGATCACAAATGCAGACCAAGGCGTGATGCTATCGTTCCAAGTGCAGGAGGGAATCCAGTCCACATTTACTCAGACCACCTGCATTCCATCGGCGAGTTGTGATCCCTATACTGACAATAGCTCCAGTTCAACCCAAAACAACGGGACGCCGAACTCCTATATAGCGACAATTTCCAGCGGGGGCAGCGTTTCGATCGCGCAATTGAACGTACCGGGGCAACTTGGGCCGATCCAACCCGTCTTGCAACGAGCGGACAGTTCGTACATCGGGACAGCTCACACGAACTCTGCGAATTTCATGACAGCTTTCACTTCCTCGGGACAGCAGCTCTGGAGCCAACCGAATTATGTTCCCCAGATTGCTACATCGGACGGAGGCGTCATTGCGAGTTTGCAATCAAATCGAACAGTCACATTGGATCAAAACGGCAACCAAACAGGGCTAAGTGCCATTTTGACTCAGAATCCCAGCCAATCCAATACGGGACAATGGCCCAGTTGGTTGGGAAATTCATTGGGTAGTAATTATGCCATTACGTCGGGTTCGGCAACTTCGTTGGCCTCTGCCGCAATCAGCTATGCAACGAGTTTTGCGGCCATTCAGGGTGGTAATCACAGCGGGACTGGAACCAGCGCTCAGCAAGAATGGTATCCAGACTTACCAAGCTGCCCTTCTCCCAGTCGCCATGTGCCAAAGAAGCCATTCGGGACGCATTGGGCCAGCTTGATCTACTGCTCCTAAATCCCTGCTCTCTATGCTCGACATACGTTTTCAACATCTTGGGAGGAAACCAGAACAATTTCTACCAATTCTTGAGACGTGTTCCGAGACTTTTTGACGGAACCCGGTCAAATGCACCTGCAAGCGTTTTCTGCCAATCGGGCTTCTACAGTCAATATTTCAATTGCCCATATAGTGGAAATCAGACGGTGTCCGCTTATATGACGAACAAGGCGAACTTGGCATCCGCTGTGAGTCAGAGTCCAGCCGACGTTGGCGAAGGACCTAGGATTTTCTTTGACCCTAGGATTATCTGCAGTTCGGTGAGCCGTGATACAAAGGAGAAGTTGAACGAGGCTTTACTCTTTCACGAGTCGATACATGGCTATCAGAACTACCAGCCCCCATACACAGATCGGGACTTGCAAGAGAAGTTCGGTCAGACTGTGGGCGCTCCGAGCGTAAATATCACCTACTACCTAGGGGTAAATGTTTTTGCTACGAACCTTTCTTACTTGCACGATACTTCTAATGATCCGGAGCCGATGCAATGTCCAAACTGAGATTCGCAGTCATTTTTCCGATATTAATGCTGTTTATCGCTTTCTCGGTTGCACGCTGGCAAAGATATGTGGACTCCCAGTCACCTCCCAAACATGAATATCCCACTCTCTCTAAGGTGACATCGCTTTATCGAGGGGTCAACGCACCCGCCATGCTTTTCGAGGGTTTGTGCATGACATTTCTTCCGATCGACCGACTCAACCATCCTCCGTCATCATTTTTGGGAATTCCTGCCAGACAGCTCCTATTCTTCAGCGGGGTCGTCGTTCTTTGGTCTATCGTGGGACAGACATTCGACCGCCGCAAAGATAAAACTCACTTGCACACTGAAACAAGTTTGTGGAAGTTCGTCCGGAGCCTATCGGTCCTTGCCTTTGCAATCGTGCTCTTTTTCGGTGGAGTCTCATCCATTAGAGGCCGCGAGTCGATTAATCCCATCGGCGATATGTTACAAGGTATTCTCTGCATAGGATGGTCCCTGTCATTGGCGGCCGCATCGGGTCCCAGATTCTTGACAGGATTTAATCGCATGAGATTACGACTCCGACAGTCAAAGGGTAGTGACCTGCCCCCAGCTTCGTTCACGTAAGAATACGACAACTTTCTGCTGCTCCATCTCCGGTTTGAGTCCGGATGGGGGAGCGCGAGGGGCAAGGGACGGCGTTTGAGGGTGTTACGAAACCAGCCATTATGTGGTTATAAGTTTATGTTGTGAGATTGTTTTTTGCTTTTGCTCGAAAACAATCGATCGCGCGTTCTTATCTAGCCGACCAGCGCCGCTCGGAGCTGGATTCCACCTAAGACATTCAACATCCGTTTCAGGTTGTAAACCATCGTTGCCAAACTGATCTCGGTCTGTGCTCCGGCGAGACCACGCAGCAAGAAGCGTGGGTGTCCGAAGATGCGGTACTTTATCGCGGCGAACGGATGTTCCCGTTGATCCTCGCAAACGCATCACTTCCGCCGTGGTTCGCTGCTGCATCCGTTGAAGGGCGTTCTCGTACAGGTTGCGAGAAACGTAACGCCGTGGGCCCAGGGTGCAACGGGCTTTGAGTGCGCAAGCACCACAGACTTTTTTTCGGGGCGTATACATCACGGCGCGATCTTTCTTAGAGAACTGCTTACGCCAAAGAGTCTGGCCTGCTGGGCAGCGGAACGTATCGCTCTCCTCGTCATAGACAAACTCAGTGCGGTCGAATAGTTTGCCTTCCCCGTGATTGTTGGCCGTGCGCTTGGGTGGCACATAGGGGACGATACCCTGGGCCTCGCAGGTTTCCGACTGCTCGCCATTGGAGTAGCCGCCATCCGCGATCACATTCAGAGAAGCTGGTGAACCGACCGCTTGCTTCGCCGTTTCTGCCATGGGCAACAGCATGCGTTGATCGTTCGCATCGGTCGTGACCTTTTGGGCCACGATCAGCGCGTGTTCAGTTTCGACAGCGGCTTGCACGTTGTAGCCAGGCGTAAGTTGCCGTCCAATCTTCATAAAGCTCGCCTCTGGCTCCTGGTCGCTTTCAAGTTTTTTCAGAGCCTCGGCCACAGCACACTCATTGATCTCCACTTCGTTCTGTTCGTCGGCTCGCTCCAAATGATCCAGGTAACGCTTCAGCGCCTCGCGCTCGCGAACCCGGTCCACACTGCTCACGGACTGGAACTTCGAACCATCGATCGCGACCCACTCGCCACTCACCAAGCCCACGGAGCGCGCGAAACGCACAAGTTCCGCACCTGCCTCGGCCACCGACTCATGATGCATCCGCCGGAACTCAGCAATCGACTTGTAATCGGGAACCAGCCGGCCGAGCAGCCACATCACTTCTATGTTGCGCTTGCACTCGGTTTCCAATCGGCGCGAAGACCGAATCTGCCACAGATACCCGTATAAATACAGTTTCAACAGATCGCGTGGGTCGTAACCAGGACGTCCGGTCTCAGCCGGTTCGGAGCGAACAAAACCCAACTTGGTCATATCCAGCCGGCCCACAAACGCCTCGATCACCCCGCAGACATGATCTTCCGAAATCAGTTCGTCCAACGTGGCTGGAAACAGAGTGTACTGTCCATGTGCTTGCCCTCGAATGTAGGCCAAAAGATGATGACCTCGCTTCGCAGGGCATCTTCGCACCGTGTTAGTGAATCCAGCTAGAGTTTCGTAACAGCCTCCGTTTGAGTCCCTTGCCTCTGACCCAACCCCCAAAAACTGGACCATCTAGAATGTGAGTTCTCCCAAAGCCACGAGAGGAGAACCGCAATGAAAGGCACACGACATAGCGCAGCGTAGATCATCGCGATCCTGAAGCAAGGCGAGGCAACATTGACGACGGCGGAGTTATGCCGACAGCACGGGATCCACTACGTTCTCAAATATTCTGCCAGCGGCGGTCTAATTGTAGCCATCACAGCATCGGGGTTTTAGAATGTCGCCCACAGCAAAGCAAGGTAGTGAGGATGATGAAAAAACGTTGTTGCGGTCATCACTGCCCCGTGTGCGTCTCCAGCTCGCCCACTGCACGGTTTCGGATATCCTATGCGATTGCGAAGGCGATGTGCCGTGGAGAACAAAACTTGGGCGTACTGCACACAAGTGCTTCGGAAAACAGCACCGCTTCGACGTAGAAGTCGAGACCGGGCGTGCTCTGTCCCATTAACACTATAGATTCCCGGACGGCGTCGTCCGCACCGCCTCGGCGGGGACTAAGGTCGCTTGGCCGGAGGGATGATGACTACGCTATCGTGGATCGCCGATACGACGACGAAGTTGGCATTGGGTGCGGTGATTGGTGCCTTCTTCAAGACGGTGGTTCGACGCCTAGATCACACTGCGATTGCGGGAGCACAATAACGCTTCGCATCTGCGGGAACTTCACCAACAAGGCGTCCAGCTACGGCTTCATTTCATGAGATACAAGCAAGACGATTCCATGTCGGAGCACCCCGAGTTGGCTTATGCCTACGACGACTGGAACCACCTGTGCGAACAATGGCTCTCAGTGCTGAGTCCCCGATGGTACGAATCTTGGGTGTTGAACACGACCATCATGTCAACCGAAACTCCCATTGATCCCAGTGCTGTAGGCACAGCATTGGCATCTGTAGTGAAGCAGATTGAATGGCTAGATCGGACACGCACGGAATCGTTCTGGCGTTGGGCTTGGCTGTGGGAATCTTTCCCCTTGCGGCTACTCATGGTTCGCTGGAAATTGGGGCTGTACCGCCGTCCGATAGTTCAGCCCTTGCGTTTGAAATAGCGGAAGCTCGTCTGAGAGTTGAGGCAGGTAGCGAGGATGATGAAGAAACGTTGCTGTGGTCATCACTGCCCGGCAGGGGAATAGGATCAGGCCGCGCAGGTCTCAGAGACCTGCACGGCGGCTTTATGGTTGAGGTAATCTGCGGCGCGCTGCGCGTGGGCGGCGGCCTTGAAGATGGAGCGTGTATCGTTCTTCAGAACTTCCAGCCAGTTGGCGATGTAGGAGGCATTCTCCCCGCGCGGCTCGGATGCAGTTCCAGATCAGCGCACAGGAACGCGGCGCCCAACTCGGCGACGAGTTCTTCCTGCGCGTAGCCTTCATCGCCCCATTGCTTGCGACCGAGATCCCGCGCGAGGCGCGCGGGTGCTTGGTCCAGTGCGTCATCTCATGAGCGAGAGTGGCGTAATAGCTCTCGGCATCGCGAAAAGACTCGAATGGCGGCATCTGAACGTAATCAAGTTCATGCGCGTAATAAGCGCGATTGCCGCCATGCCGGATGGTGGCTTCCAGGCGGCGAAGAAGTTTTCGGCACGTTCGATGCGGGCCACCGGATCGAGGTGGGCGCGGCTTGGGTAGTAGTGTCGGGCAGGCCATCGATCTGCTCCACGTTGAACACGGTGTAGCCCTTCAAGTAGGGGATCTCGCGCTCGACATCCTCGCCGGTCTCTTCGTCGCGCTCGGTACGCGTGATGCGTTGGCGTACACAACAAGGAGCCTTTCTCGCCCTTGCGGACGTGAGCGTTGAGCTCAATGGCTTGGCGGAAGGTCATCCAGATGGGAGCAGCGAAACTCTGCGCCAGGCGCACATCCACAGCGAGAGGATGTTGATACCGGAATAGGGCTGGCCATTGAACCGCGGGGTTGCGTGATGCGTCCGGCAGCGTGTTCGGCATTCCACGGCTTTACCCACGGGCGACGCCCTGTTCGAGGCTGGCGACGATCTGCGAGGTGATGCGGCTGTACATGTCCTGTCTTGCGGCTGGTGTCTTTCTCGTTTTCTCCTTGAAAACCAATTTTTTCTTTGCGAAACCCGTGACGGTCGGGGCGTTTGCAGCGGAGCGGAGCGGTCAAGGGCGAGCGCAAGCGAGTTCATCTCGACCCTTGACGGCGAGCACCGATGAAATAAACGCCGGTTTGTAAGGCGCGGGTGGAGCGAAGAAAAAGAGGGGAAGGATGGCTTAGACGAAGAACACCGAATGGGAAAGGTGTTAGGTTCATGTTAAGCGAAGACGGAAAAAGCTGGGAGGACGGAAGGGAGAGACCTACATTAGGGGTCTGTCATCGGTGTTCGACCGCGCCACGGAAATCGCTACAATTGGTCATGGAGAAAGGAAATCGGCCATGATGATTGAACTTCCAGAGAAGCTTGAAGCGGCCTTGAAGGTCCAGGCCAACGCACATGGCGTTTCCCCCGCCGGTTATATTGCGAGGTTCTTGAGCGCGATCTAGCGTCCTTGCTCAAAGCTCAATCGTCGGGTGTTCCGTTCAAGACGGGACGCGGCATGTTCGCCAAATACGGGCAGGCTCCATCGGCAGGAGAAATCGATGCTAACCGCGCCGATATGTTCCAGAACTTCGGTGAACATTTTTGATGATTGCTCGCATTGCCGATACCCACACGGCCCTTTGGCATTTATTCGACGACAAGAGACTGTCCGCCGCCGCCGAAGCCTTTATCAACGAAGAAGCGGCGACCGCCAGACGCGAGATTGCTATTTCGACCATAAGCTTGGCTGAGGTGGTTTATTTGGTCGAGAAAAACCGTCTACCCACGTCGGCTTATGCTGAACTGACGCAAGCCCTGACCGACCCTGAGCACGTTTTTACCGAAGCCGTTATTAGTGCGGCCAGTTCCTGATTCGTGAATAACACGCTGATTTCGGAGATTTGGCTAAACCCAAAAGTGGACATGGTGTGTAGTCAATCACCGCCGAAATTGGGGTACTCCGCTCCAGCAAGGGAGTTCGAAGTAGTAATCAGGCCACAATTGTGACCTGATAGGGAAGCAAACAGCAAACAAGTTCTTGGCTTGCTATTTCCTATTTGATGTAAGCCCAGTTGCCGCCGGGTGCCGGACAGCCCCACAATGCGTGGCTGCAACTGGAAGCAGTGCAACTGTAAATGCTACCTTGGGCGCAGGTGCCGCTTGGAGGGGACTGCGTACCAGTCGCCCAACTGGGCACGCTCGGGCTGGTTGTGAAGCGGGCATAGCCGTTGTTTGAAGGCTTTCCTAACGCGTACAGGCCGACAACGGGATCGGTGCTTACTGGCAATATTGTTCCAGTTACATCGTCGCGAACTGTATATTGGTTTGCCACGTTTACCCCGTTACTTACGCCCATCAGTGCGATGTCGCTGACGGTGTTGTTCGAGGACACGTGAACAACGTTCACGACCGGAGGTCCAGTTGTGCAGCAGACGGTGTCGCCGTACACATTTATCAACACATTATTTGTCGCAGTCGCGTTCGCCCCGACCAGAACTCCATCCGTAAAACCGGCAATATTGAGATCCTTGATGGAGTTGTTGGACGAGTCCAGAAGAACTCCAGCCGATGCAATCGTAACTTGATTGTTATTGATGCAGCTCAGGTTGCGAATTCCGCCTGTCCCGTTGACACCATTAATTTTGGCGCAAACCGTCGTGGGAACCGAGGAGCTAGTCGTAAAGTTTATGTTCGAATAAGGGCCCGAGCCCGTGGCCGCCGCGCTGTTAATCCACAGTCCGGTGCCCAATATCAGATAGAGGCCGACATGATCGACATAGCTCAGGCTGCCGGCATAGTTGTTCTCGATTCCGACGACTGAGAGGCCATTCCCGTTCAGTACAAGCTTCTCGATTGCCACTCCGGTGCAGGCGGACGAGCAAAACGAGATCATCGGGTTGACGCTGCTGCTCGACGCCACAATCGTCGTACCCGAGGACACGCCTTGCGAGGTGGGTAGATTATCTCCTTGTCCGATCAAGTGGGTGTTCTTCGGGATCACCCACCCCGCCGAGATGGTGATCGTGCCTGCAGGTAGCAGAATGTTGGAAGGTGGGGGACTAACGATTCCCGCCCATGGGCTACCAGAACACGTCATGCTTGTGTTGGCAGAACTCAGCCCGCGAGCGTCAATGACTACCGGGGGGTTCACACCGTTTGACGGATTCAGAATGAAATTTAATACGCCGCAGAAGTTCCGGTTGGACGGGGGTGGACTGTTGACAAACATACTGGCATCGATGAAAGCGGACGATCCAGCACATTGATTTAATCCGGAGCCGCAATTTCCTGATGAGTTGTAGACGGCGTTCTGACCCTGCGTACCCTGTCCTACTGCCAGCGTTGGTCGGACTACCGCCCAGCAGACCAAGGCAGTTGTAATTCCTAGGAGCCCTTTTGCAACCAATCCCAAAGCGCCTCGCATCACAAGCCCCCTTCCTGAGGGAATCGAAAGTCTTTCTCGTCGCCCAGCGTTCCTCCAGAAAACTAGGGCGAAACCTCGAACACGGTTCCACATCCATGAAAGCTGCAATTTGTCCCAGTGCCACCCTGCGTAGTCGTGCCGTACAAACTGCGGTTCCTGCCGACCACTAAATTGCCCGTCGGTTGGCCGCCATCGGGTGCGCCCTCAAAACCATAAAGCAAGTTGAAGATTGGGGAGCCGTTCTCCAGTGCGGCCAGTTCCAGAGTGAATACGGTGCCATGAAAAGCGTTGCTATATTCCGCTGTGCCATAGATGTTGCCATCTGCACCAAACGTTAGAGCACCAGCCGGGTCGTAGGCATTATCGTTCAAGGGGGACAGGATCATTTTCTTCCAGGAACCGCTGTCGGTCTTGGGTGAAGTATCAAACGAAATATTGTGAAATCGGACGTTCCATTAAAAGCTCCCTCCGTGAAGGGTCAGAGCCGCAATCGGGAACGAACCGTCAATGCCAGCCTTGAAGCTGTACAGCACTCGTTCGATCCAGGGGCCGCCTGCCACTACGGGTGTCTTAAGTCCAAACACAGTCCCACAACCCTGATTCGAATTGTGTGGGCAATTGTAGCCGCCAATGTATGTCGTCCCGTAGACATCCCGTTCTTATCCAAGACCAATCCCCCGTTCGGACTCGCACCGTCACCGTACTGCTGGCCCGTCCCGACACCTGCGAAGCTGTGCAGCACCTTCTCCGTCCACGGGCTGCCTTTGGTTCGCGGTGGACTCAATTCGAACACCGTGCCGCAGTTCCCGCCGTAAAGGGAATCGCAAGTCGTCCCCTGGCCTCCGCCAAACAAGGTTGCACCGAAAAGGTTTCCCGCTTCATCGAATACGAGGTTGCCGGTTGCTACATAGCCATCGTTTCCACCCTGAAAGCTATACAACACCTTCTCGGTCCACAAGTCGCCTGATCTGGCGGGCGGCGAAACCTCATATACGGTACCGCAACCGACCGGTCCGCCCAGTAGAGTGCAGGGCCCTGTTCCGCCATAGCCCGTCGTTCCATACAGGTTTCCTGCGCCGTCAATGATTACGCTGCCTTCCGGCGTCGCTCCGTCGCGGTATGCTTGTCCCTTGAAAACATACAGGACCGTTTCCGTCCATGCGCCACCAGGCTCGGCCGGCGGAGACAGCTTGAAGACCGTGCCGCAAGGACCTGGACTGTTGCACCCGTTCGCTCCCCCGTCCTCCGTTGCCCCGTAGAGGTTGCCGGACTTGTCGAACACCACACCGCCGGCAGGCACTGCCCCGTCCGTTCCACCTTGAAAACTGTAGATGACGTTCTCCTTCCACTGCGCAAAAGCTGATGGTGCCAAGCAGCAGATCACAATGAGCGCGTAAGTTGCGCAGCGGAGCCCGGTTCTATGCGTCACGCAAGTCGTCGATTTACCCATGAAACACCCGTGGAGTCAGCCAGTAGGCGAAAGAGCCTACTGGATTTTGACCGCGAACCATCCCTTGTTCCCCTCGCACTCATATAAAGCTGATGAACATGAACTGCCAGTGCAGCTATACAGCGCGCCAACAGTACAGGTCGTTCCGACCGGGGAAGATGCTCCAACGAGCCAGGGCGTGGTGACGGTTCCGGCCACCGTGGCCGTTGTGTAGCGGGAATAACCAATATTCGTCGGTCCAGACCCAGAAACCACAATTTCGCCAAGAGTATACATTGCCACTGTGGAGTCGTTCACAGTACTGCTCGTCAGGTCATCTTTAATTATGCTGTTTATGTTTGTCCCCGCCAAGCCAAACATCGTCAAATCGCAAACCGTGTAGTAAGGGCCGCTTGAACTGGAGGATGGGCAATTCAGAGGCGCATTCGCAATAGTCTGGTTCTTAATATGGATAATGTTGTTCAGCGTTTTGCCACTCACGTTGACCAAGGTGTTGCCCGAAGCAACGCCTTGGGAACCGATCAGAACTCCATCCTGAGTGGCCTTTGATGAACCGACAATGGATATGTCCTCCAGGGTATTGTTGGGACCGTCGATCGTGATTGCGGCTGTGCTGCCGGCCGCAGTCGAGCATGTCAGACCGTGAACGCCACGGCTATTGACCATGGTCGGAGCATAAGGCGGGATGATCGAGGTCGCAGGGCCGATGCTCAAACATTTATTCACGTTAGAGATAAGAAGAGTTGTGTAAGGACCTGAATTTTCGGCAGATATGTCTGTGAGCGCCAGGCCCGTGGCCACGTTGCTAATGGCAACGTCGTTGACACGGCTGAGTTCCTGGGCACAGCAGTTCACAATCCCGTTTCCTGCAATGGACGTTCCGCCAACGTTAATCCCCAGATGTTCAATGACAATGGCCGGACAATCGCCGACGGTGTAGCCACAATAGTTGCCGGGTACCTCCGAGCCCATGTCGATTATGTCGCTGCCGGAGCTCAGACCGGAGCCGGCTTGAATTATCGTTGTGTTCGGCCCTTCCCCTACCAAGTGAGTCCAGTTCGGCAATATCCAAGTTGTATTGATTGTGATTGTGCCCGCCGGCAACAGTACAGTGTTCGAGAAGTTCTGATACTGGTTCGTGTTTTCGTTCGACAAGAGGTTAGCCCATGGATTTACCGCTGACTGGCAATTCAATGTGGTGGCGCCTCGCGCATCGATAACGACGCCACTCGATATGAAGTTCCCAGTCCCGCTAAAAAGGTTGTAGGTACCAAAAACATTGTTGATTAGCGCGCATATGTCGGTCCCAGCTGTCCCGTATTGCGTGGCATCCACAATCGCGTAAGTCGGTGAATGGGAATTGCTACCGCTATTGATCACCGCGTTCCAGCCGCCCGGTGTCTGGGGATTAGGGTTCTGGGCATTAGCAGGTAATCCGAGCGCGACTAGCAGCAGCCCACACGCGAGAACGCTCGACAATCCAAACTGTCCGATTTCTCTCTGGTGCATAGCAGATCCTCGCTTCTTCGCCGATTCATTCATTTCTTGGCGCGTCCGTCTAGGAAGTGGGAACTAAGGTCCAACTCCCAGCCGCGCAGACATAGACCGAGGGCCCACTAGCGGCGGCTGCATCGGAATAGATCGCTCCAGGCGTATAGCACTGTCCAGTAGGCACAGTCGCACCTACTCCCCACGTCGCCACGGGCGTAACATGCGATCCGTAGAAATTGGAGTTAGCGGGGCTAACCGTGAGCCGCGTGTAAGGACCGCCAGATCCACTTGGTCCGCCAAGAACGTAGAAACTTGTTGTGCCACCCATTGCTTCAAGCGGATTCGAGTTCGGGATACATGTCGAAGACGGAGACGGAGGACTATTGCAGCCGATAATCGTTGCCGTCTGGTCGTCGAGAACTGTGTTCGGAAGCAAGATTGGATCATCGTTGATCGTAGTGTCGTTAGCTATTCCGGTAAGCGAAACATTTGTAACGGTGCTGGATGGGCTGCATTGCGGATATACGCTTCCGCTTGCGCTATTATGCCCGCATATGTGGACAGCATTGGTCACATTGTTGTTCGAACAGCCGGAAGTTCCGCCTGTTGCGATATTGGATACAAGTACATTTGATGTAGTGCCGCTAATTTCTATTCCGTCGTAAAAGGATTCGACATGTACGTCCTGGATTGAGTTGTTGCTCGCGGATACCACAACACCGCCAGCTACACTGGCTGAGCTTCCAGTCGTCTGATTGCCGAGACAAGTGACTCCGCGAATTCCCCTAGTCTGCGCGTTGACACTGACACAAGTAAGATTAGCTGCGGTATTTACGGGCGGCCCACAGGTTGCACCTGGTACGGCGAGGACGATTATGTCCGTGTACGGTCCAGAATTGATCGCCCCGGTCCCTACTGTCAAAGCGTTTCCTTGAAGGCAGCCTTGGTAGTTGTTATTGGAGTTGCAAGTGTTTGGATTACCGGAGATTCTGACATCATTTACGTAGCTTGCCGAGGTGGCGCACTGATTGTCAATTCCGCCGTAGGCTCCATTAGCATTTATCTGCAGGTGTTCAATCACTATTCCGGTGTAGGCGGTCGAACACGTTCCCCCGCTAGGCGGCACGCCCATTTCAATCAGGTTAGTTGCTCCCTGACTCAAGCTTGTGGGACCCAAAAGAACCGTCGCCAAGCCAGCACCGACAAGATGGACGTTGTTGGGAATTGTCCAAGAAATGCCCGTACTAAAGTTGATCTGAAAAGCTGGCAATAGAATCGTAATCGGGTTCCCGTTTGAGGACGAGAACGGGTTACTGTTGCATTGCACCGAACCTGGCTGCGAACTTTGGCTCGAGCCAGGAGGCGGAAGCACGCCGCGCGCATCTACAATCCCCCCAGCCGGCGATACGAGCACAAGTTTCGCTATTGCTGAGTTAACCATCGAGCAGAGGTCGGTCGTACTCGTGCAGCTGCTTGTTCCCTGAGGGCCACAGAAGGCACTAGCATCGACCCATACCGTAGAAGGAGCCAAGTTGTTGCTTGTGGCGTATACGGCCTTTTCGCCCTGCTGGGCGTGTAATCGAGTCGGAACGGACATGATCGCGCTGAAGATTAGACTACTTAGCAACAGGCAATGAAGGACGGCGGACCCAGATTTTTTCATGACTCCCCCACTAAAGAAACCGGCGACCTTTTTCGGCACTTGATAAAAACACGTTCGGCCTCCATCGACCAAACTGGTCCAGATGGCTCAACTGCACTTAGTTCCTTGGGAAAGCAGCGACCAAGATCACAGACGGAAGTGAGAATCCGTTGTCCCCCAACGAATCCTGATCACTGAAGTTCAGAAAAAATACTCTATCTTCGGTAACCTGTCAAGTGAACGATTCGTAAAGGCGAACGATTCGTAAATTGCACAAAGCGCGTTAGACTCCATCACTCTGCGGCGATCACGATACCGCGTGACGGGCGTCAACTGATTGGATCAGTCTGCGAACTTACCAGCCCATCCCCAACGAATGGTTTGGTTCGCGAGTCCGCTGGTGCACCGTCTGAGTCGTTGCCTGATGGTCATCCCACCTATTTCAGCAAGAAGAAGATTCTTTAGATGCCTGGTTGCGGCTCTCCACGATTGCCGATTCGAAGCGAAGATTCTGTTCGCCGAGGATAGTTTTGAAAAGCTCGCCCTGCTACTTGGGAAAGATGAGATCGATGGGTTCGGGCGTCCGCGATTGTTCCCTAAAGGGCAGCGGGGGCACGGGGGTTTCTCTGGGCGTGTTCACGCCATAAATGCGACGCCGGGCGGAGCCGGCTTCGAAGTCGCTCAAACGGCCTCACTGCACCGGGCATACTCTTGCAATATCCGACGCCGCGCTTCCCGGCATCAAGAGATTGATGCTGCACGAAGAACAGCCGCCAGCGGCGGCACGTGCAGAAAGATTTGCCGCTAAAAACGCCCCAGCGGGGCAGCGGCAAATCAGAACAACCTCAGTGAGGAGTGTCCGGGCCGGACATTGGGACGATTAACTCCCTGCGCCAGCCTCCGCCAGCGGCTCCGGCAAAAGACGGCTTCGGGAGGTTTATGGTCAGCGCGGCTTGCTGTGTTGACCTCTTTTAGACCTATCGTGAATCTCTGCCGCCTTCGACGCCTTGGCCTTGGTATAGTCCGGTTGCGGCAGTTCCCATCCCGCCATCCCCTGCAACACACGGTCCGCGTGCTTGATGGTGTTCACGTGTCCATAGTGGCTTTCAATCATGTGCACGGAAGTTCCCATCTGCTCGGCAAGGAAATACACGTCTACGCCTTCCTGCAATCGGAGCGTGGCGTAGGTGTGCCGGAAGCAATAGGTCGAGCGCGGCACGCCCTGCGTGCCTTCGCGCAGCTTCGCTTCGTTCAGAAGATCGGCAATCAGGGAATTGTAGAGAGTTTTTGCGGGCTTGCCTGTGACATTGGTAAATACTCTGTCGTCCGGTTCGGTGGCTTTGGAGATAACGCGGATGCGTTCCAGATAATTTCCGACGCTCTTGGGAGCCACCAGCTTGCGCGACTTGCCCTTGCCCTGCACGAACAGCACGACAATCTCGCGCCCCTCGCGGTCTTTTGCGGGCATGATGTCGCGCCAGCGAAGATTCTTCATCTCCGCTGGCCTCATGCCTGTATTACACGCAATCAGGATCATGTTGTAGGTAACAGTTCGATACCAGACGCTTGAAGGCTTATCCGCCTCCGCAATCCACTTCCTTCCGACAGTGTGGAGTTTGCGGTACTCCTCCAGCGTGAACTCGTCGCGCCGCATGGACTTGAGCTTCGGACGCTCGTCAAAACGCTGGCTGGCGGGAACGTAGCGTTTCTTGATGGCGTAATTCATCACCGCACCGAAGATGGACATCTCAAAGCGAATGGTGGAATCACTGATATAAGGAACCACCCGTTCTTCAGAAGGTTTGACTTCAATCGGTCTCAAAACCCTGATGCCGAGGGTCTGCTGAACCTTGGTGCGGCGCTCGGCTTCCTTATCCGCGAAGGCTTGCGCCATGTCGTCGCTGACTTCCCGAACGCCGTTGCGCTTGTGACGACCCGCGCCGTTCTCCCGCCGCCATGCTGGGTAGCCGCCCCAAAACTCGTCACCGATAAGGTGGACCTGCGTTGATCCTACATATCTGTCTAAAGCGCCTTCGATGACGGCGCGGACCTTCTTGGGCCGCGCGGCGCTGATTTCTCCGCGCTTCGCCCGCGCCTCCTGGATCAGCAGATACTCTCCCCCCACCTCGCGGAAGGGATGGTTGAACACAGGAACGTCATGTTTTAAGCGGAATCGGATGTCTGCGTCTTGATCGAAGGCGCGGTCCCGCGCCACATCGATGTCGGTTGTCTTGAGCGAAACCGTCTTGTAACGGTCGGCCTTGGGCATCTTCATGCGGCAATACCACATCCGATGCTCCACGTCGCCGCGCCGGAAGAGAATCAGGCCCGGCTTGAGTTCCGCTTTGTCCGTGACGAATGCCATATTTCGCCTCCATCGTTTGACTCGTCCTGTGCAGATTCCGTGCAGATTTTTCTGGCAAGTCATTGAATCTGTGTATCTGTGCAGGACTCGTGTAGAGAATAACAAAATACTATGTTGCTTATTTATATTTATTTACGATATAGTTGTCATTCTGAGCGAAGTTGCTGTGAGCGAAGCGTGCGGCGACGTAGCCGAAGAATCCCTACCGCCCTCGGATCCCTTGATCGTAACCGGTCTCTGGTGTAAAAGCAGAAGCACTCACACAAAGGAGATTCCATGATCCGCCGCTTCTCTGGTCGCATCGTATTTTATTCGCAGCCGTTCTCATGCCGCTCGCCACACAAGCACAATCCGCCAGCGACAAACCGTTTGTCGTCGAGTACTACTACAAAACCAAATGGGGACACGCCGACGAATTCCTCAAGCTCTTCAAGAAGAATCATTACCCGCTCTTGAAGAAGGAAGTCGATATGGGCCGCATGCTCAAGGTCTGGATGGACCAGCCGCGCTATCACACCACCGAAGACGGCCGCTGGGACTACCGCGTCACCATCGTCTTCAAGAACGCGACCGTGGCGAACGAGGCCTTCGACGAAGACGCGATCAGGAAACAGCTTTGGCCCGACCAGGAAACCTACATTCGCGAAGAACAGCGCCGCTTCGAGATCCTCGACGCCCACTGGGACTTGCCGATCAAAACCGTGGATCTGGATGCTAAGTAGGATTTACCGCCGAGCACGCAGAAACTACAGCTCAAAAGGCTACACCAAAGAGTTGCCTAACGCAGCGGCGGTTTGTGAAGTTCTAGATCTGTTTCTCGGCGCTCTCTGCGTTCTCGGCGGTGTCCCTTTCCGGGCAAACAACAAGCTGGAATCGGCCTCCTGATAGTGGGACAATAGACTACAGAGTAGCCATCAGTTGCCGCAGGGCGTCATGCCCGAGGAGGTCTCATGCTGGCAGCCAGGCATCGTTTGCACCATAATCAGTATTTCCAGTTTCATCCTCTGCACACACTGTTCTCGCTTCTAGGAGCGCTCATCCTGTTCGGGATGTTGATCTGGTTCCTCGCGATCCCGGCGAAGTAAGCAGCGCCCGGCCTAGCAGACCGATTCGGAGAACCTGTCTCTGTTCCGCTCATCACTGTGCTTATTATTCCTCGCATCTTTCGCGATGCATCGACCCTCGCGTCGGATGTGAATCTTTGGTAACAATTCAAAGGAATTCCTTTATCGCAGCCATCAAAATTTGCAATTGGACTTAATCCCTACCAAATCGATAATGTACTGCATGGACACCTTGCTATCAGTTGAGGATTCACATGTTGATGTACTCCATGAAATCACCGTACGCCTTAGCACGGCCGACGGCTTTCATGACGTTCTTACTCGCGTTGTCGATTTCGCAACTGCCCTCGTAAAATGTGACTCCTGTCTTATCTATGTGCTTGAAGGTGATGAACTCGTCCTTCGCGCCTCCAAGAATCCGCACCCGGATGCCGTCGATCGCCTGAAGCTCCGCGTCGGGCAGGGAATTACAGGATGGGTCGCCGAGCACCGCGAACCTGTTGCCATCCCAGAGGGTGCCGCGCACGATCCCCGCTTTCAGTTTTTTCACGAGCTCCCAGAAGACAGTTACGAAGCTTTTCTGTCTGTGCCTATCATGTGCCGGGGACGCGTGGTCGGTGTCATCAATCTGCAGCACCGCCATCATCATGTTTACCGCAGACGCGAGATTCGCATGATCTCCACCGTCGGATTTCTGGTCGGAGCGGAAATCGAACTCGCACGGCTTGAAGAGGCGAACTCCACACTCGCGGAGCAGTTGCAGACACGCAAAGTTGTCGAGCGCGCCAAAGGAATTCTGCAGCGCGATCTGGGATTGAATGAAGAACAGGCCTATCTCGCGATCCAGCGCCAGAGCCGCCAGAAGCGGCGTCCGATGCGCGAAATCGCGGAAGCGATCGTCCTAAGTGACGACGTTCGCGGCAACTCACAGAACGAGCCCACTTAGGTCCGCGGCGGAGCCGGACGTTCCGCCAGCCACATCGATCGAAACACAAATTAGCTTAACTTCTAATTCCCCGCAAAAAGAAGGGAGGATGCCAAGTGCGGCATCCTCCCTTCGACTTACGCTGCTCAGAATTACTTTCCCGAAGCAGCACCCACAGCAGCTTTTGCCATCAACTTCTCCGCTGCACGCGGCACATGAAAGCGCAAGGTCACCCCGCATTCCGGCAGTTGCATCGCGCTGACGTAGCTGCCTTCTGGGTTGCTCTCGAGCACCAGACGATTCAAGTCCTGGCTCTTGCTCTCTTCGCGTACCGGAATCATGAGCATGAACGATGCTCGGGCACCGCTCATCTTGGTGATGGTCATCACCGGAGAGATGCTATCCGGATCGTACGCGAACTCATACTCTCCCGCGGGCACGCTGGCATTTTCCCAACGGACATCGTGAGTGAGGATGAATTTTCCTCGCGCAGGTTCTTCGGCCGAAGCAAGCGTCGGCGCGAAATTGAATACGGATGCCGCTAGCAAAGCGGCATAGCCAAACTTTCGAAGCGAGTTCATAGGATCTCCATTTCCGCCCGGCTCTAAGAGCTAAGAGCAACGGGCCCGTCTGATGAGCACACCCTCAGCGCGTGCAAAGGGAAGTGGGCTCAGATTGTTGTGGAGAGCGACAAGGTCAGGAGATTGCGAAGCTGCTATCTCGGCAAGCCCGCAATCAGCGACTCCGTGAGGACCGGCATACTGAGCTGGTTCGCGAAGTGGTTCCAGTATGCTGCAAAATCGGTGCAGTCGTCCAACGCAAAGAATTGATCGACCTGATTCGCCCTGCTGAACCCGCAGCTACAATCGGATTGACCCTTCACCCTGGACGAGCGATCATGGTTCCCCGTTATGATCACCTCAGTTTTTATCGGCACCAGTGTTGATGGTTTCATTGCGCGTTCCAACGGAGAACTCGATTTCCTTCCTGTAGATGGCGGCGAGCCTCACGGCTATACCGAATTCTTCGCCAGCATCGACGCGCTGGTCATCGGGCGCCATACTTATGAGACCGTTCTCGCATTTCCTGAATGGCCTTATGGCGACAAGCGCGTCATCGTGCTCAGCTCCCGGCCAGTGGACTTTGTAAAATTGCGGACAGCAAATTCAAAAGCTCATGTCGAACAGATGTCTGGCACGCCGGCCGAGATCGTTGGCCAACTCGAAAAACGAGGCATCCAGCACGCCTATATTGACGGAGGGATTACCGTCCAGCGATTTCTCCGCGCCGGACTGATCCAGCGCATTATCATTACCCGCGTTCCAGTTCTAATCGGTCAAGGCATCCCGCTGTTCGGAACTTTGCCTCGCGACATCCGCCTGAAGCACATAGGCACACAAAGCTACCCCAGCGGCCTGGTAAAGACAGAATACGAGGTGGTCCACTGAGCGCGGTGGACACGGGTTAGAATGTCTCCTTGCCTGCGCGCAGCAAACTTCGGCTTGCCGAACAAACCGCCCTCATCACGGGCGCCACGCGCGGAATCGGACTGGCAATTGCGCGCGCCTTGGCCAACGAAGGCTGCAATCTGATTGTCACCGCCCGCGACGAACAATCTCTCAGCAGGCTCAACAAGGAACTGGCGCGCAAGAAAGTGCGCGTTCTGGCACATCCCTGTGATGTCCGCGACCCACACTCGGTTGACGATCTTTTCCGCGCCGTTCGCCGTGAATTCCGCAATCTCGACATCCTGATCAACAACGCCGGCATCGCCCACGCGAATCTGCGCGTCGATCAACTGCCATATCCAGTCTGGCGAGATGTCTTCGCTACCAATGTCGACGGCACCTTCCTAATCACGCAGGCTGCATTAGGCATGATGAAGCATGGCGCGACCATCGTGAACAATCTTTCCATTGCCGCCACACGTGTCTTCGCGGGATCGGCGGCCTACAATGCCTCGAAGCACGCTGCTCTGGGTCTTACCAACACGCTGCGAGAAGAACTTCGCTCGCGGGGAATTCGCGTCATCGGACTGCTGCCCGGAGCCACCGATACCGACATCTGGAAGACCCTTTGGCCCCAAGCTCCTCGCAAAAAGATGATGTCCGCCGAAACCGTTGCGCAAGCCGTACTCGAAGCCATCCTTCTCCCGCCGAATGCGACGGTGGAGAATCTGGAAATCCTTCCAACCGCCGGCACTCTGTGAGTCGTTGGTAGGGGAATGCCCGCGAACGGCGAGCATGCTCTCCTTTGCATCTGTTCTCCGTCCGAGTACAATGGCGACCGCCAAATCAATCCCAGGAGAAAGCACAATGAAGAGACTTCCGTTTCTCGCGATAGCCCTGCTCTCCACCTGCTTCGTAATTCCAGGACGCGCACAAGACACGATGAAAAAAGACGCTGCCCCCAAACCTCCCGATCCTCCTGCGAAGGTGGTTCTGGATTCTTGGAACGACATCGGGCGCAAGCTCATCGCCATGGCCGAAGATTTTCCCGAGGACAAGTACGACTTCAAGCCCACTCCAGCCCAGCGCACCTTCGCCCAACAACTGCTCCACGTGGCCGGAGCCAACTACTACTTCACTAATCCGGTGACTGGGGAAAAAGGCGCGATCGATGAAAACCCAAGCCGCGATAAGTACAAAACGAAGGCCGACGTCGTTGCCTTCGTTAAGAAATCCTTCGCCGACGGCGCCGCGGCCATCAAGGCCAAAGGCGATAAGGGGATGAACGACCTGATCGTCGATCCCTTCGCTCATCAGCAAGTGAGGATCTACGATATGGCCTACGGTTTTATCGAGCATTGTGGAGAACACTACGGACAACTGGTGGGTTACTACCGTCTCTCGGGCTTGGTTCCCCCGGAGTCACGCCCAAAGAAATAGCGGGTGTGAGCGGAGAGGCGGAGATTGCAATCAGTTCGAAGCGCCTGCCGTTTCGAAATGATCCGCAATGCTCCGCTTCGCCACCTATCCCTATCAATACGCTGCCACAGAAAGTGTCGGCAGCGTGGCCGACCCATACAGCTTTGGCCCCCCCAAGGGCCATATATCGATTGGTCCCGTGAATCACTCGGCTACTCCGGACTCGTCTTCTCGCATCTAAGCAATTGAGAAAGCGGTTCTATCGTGCGGCCCCAGATCAAGCTCGGACGAATTGCGGGCATCGAAATCGGTCTGCACTATAGCTGGTTCGTCATTGCCCTCCTGATTGCGTTCTCTCTCGCCTCTCACTTTCATGCGGTCACACCGCACTGGAGCGAGGCCATGATCTGGACTGCCGCTCTCGTCACCTCGGTCCTGTTCTTCGTCACGTTGCTTCTGCACGAACTGGCTCACTCCCTGGTGGCAAAATCGCACGGCTTACGGGTGCAGGCGATCACGTTGTTTGCGCTCGGAGGGGTTTCTCAGATCGAGTCTGAGGCGGGCGATGCCAAGACTGAATTCTGGATTGCAATCGTCGGACCTCTGACGAGCTTTCTCATCGGCATGTTCTGCATGGTAATCGTTCGAGTAGCGGGCTGGCTGCCATCCAGCGAACCGACAAATCCCGTCATCGCTGTCCTGTTGTGGCTCGGATACATCAACGTCTCTCTGGCCGTTTTCAATATGATCCCGGGCTATCCGCTCGACGGTGGACGCGTACTGCGTGCTGTTGCATGGTGGATCACACACAACGCGGATCGTGCCACCCGGGCCGCTGCGCAGGTCGGCCAGGCGGTGGCGCTCCTGTTCATTGTTTACGGAGTTTATCGGTTTTTTGTCGGAGGAGGTCTCGGTGGGCTTTGGATGGCGTTCATTGGCTGGTTTCTGCTGGACGCGGCGCGCAGCAGCTATCTTCAGGTGGGCGTTATAGCCGGATTGCGCGGACACAGCGTAGCCGACGTCATGGAACGAGACTGCGCCAGCGTGGAGAGCTATCTCAGCGTACGGGATTTCGTGGACGAATACCTGCTCCACAGCGGGAACCGCTGCTTCGTTGTGATGAAAGACCACCACGCGGCGGGTATCCTAACAGCGAACGATGTGAAAAAAGTGAGCCGCGACACATGGAGTCAGGCGAGCGTCCAGAGCGTGATGCGGCCGCTCAGCCGGATCCTCACGGTCACTCCGGAGATGCCGGTAGTGAAAGCTCTGGAACTGATGGCCAGCAACGGAGTCGACGAGGTGGCAGTGGTCTCCGAGGGCAAACTGCAAGGAGTCTTTTCGCGGGGGCAGGTCATGCGGTTCCTGCAAGTCTATTCCGATCTGGGGCAGTCGCACGATAAGGCCGCCTAAGTCACAGGCAGATGCGATATTTCTTCTTCAGCGTGAAGTTTACCTGCGTTTGGGTTCGTGAGTTGCAGTTGACGCTACAAAGCGCGTGATTGCCTCGAGCACCGCTTCTGGCTGATCCCGTTGCGGGGAATGCTGACAAGCCGCCAGAACCAACACTTCCACCGGCCCTGCACTCTGCTTTCGGATTGCCTCGACCTGCGCCATCGTTCCGTACTGATCTTCAAGTCCTTGAATGGCGAGGATCGGACAGGTGATTCGGGGCAGATACTCTTCGATGTTCCAACTGCGAAAGTCGGGATGGAGCCAGATATCGTTCCATCCCCAGAACGTACGCGCGGCGTCGCGATGATGGCGGGCGAGAAGCATGGGCAGATTTGTAGTTTCGAAAGTTACTTTGGCAGCGGCAATGCTGCGGATACTCAGTTCTTCTACGAAGACGTGCGGAGCGAGCAGGACGAGTCCACGCACACGGTGGCGAGCTCCGGCATAAATAATGGCGATGGACGCTCCGTCGCTGTGGCCGATGAAGACGGGATTCTCGATCTCCAGTTGACGGAGGAGGTCCGGCAAGACAGCCAGAGCCTCATCGTGCATGTAGAGGACGGGACGAGGCTCGGTCAGTAGGTCGGAATTGCCAGAACCATAGCGTGAGTAAACCGTGACTCGGCATCCAGTGGCCAACGCGACACGGGCGGGGAAATCTCGCCAGTGCGAGACGGAGCCGAGGCCTTCGTGCAGGAACACAAGCTCGGGAAGCTCGGTCTCGCCCGCGATGCGCCGGACTTCGAGCTCACGACCTTGAACGTTGACTGTCCTGAGTTGGCCGGCAGGAAGGGGCATGCTTATTGGCTTGGACACGTCAGTTCGTTGATCAAACGAAGACATACGGTTTATCCAGCAGATTCTGGCGGCGCGCTTTGTGCATCGGAGCTTCAAGATATCGTAATCTATAGAGTGTGTCAGGAGGACTAGTGCGCTGCCCCCGGTGTGGTAACGACAATCCGGCCGAGAACCGCTTCTGCGGTATGTGCGGAGCGACGCTGCTGGCACCGGTACCAACTCCGCCCCAAGCGGTGCCGACACCGACGACACCGACACCAATTCGTACGGAAGCGGCTCCGGTGCGAAGTGCGGACACACAGCGAACGCCTTCGCCTGCTGCAGTTACTCGAGATGACGATCAGCCTTCGCCTTCGATCAGCGGACCTTCTTTTCTCGGGCTCGGCGACCCTGCACCTCGCCGTTCGGTCCAACGGACACGCGATAGCCTGAGCATCGACCCCAGTCACGGGCGCGGCTCTGGAAATCTCGATTACCTGCTCGACGATGATGATGAACCGAAGCCGTCGGGAGCGTGGAAATACTTGTTGATTCTGGTGGCCCTCGCTTTGGCCGTCGGATTCGGCTACCTGCGCTGGAAGGATCAGGGATTCGCATGGCTGAACCCCTCAGCAAAAAAGCCTGCGGCTTCGGCGGAAGTACCGGATACAACGAGCAGCGCGCCTGCTCCTGTTCCCGCGCCCGCCAATCCCGCTCCGACTTCTACCCAGCCGATTACTCCTGATTCATCGTCCGCGACGGGTGGGGCGGCTCCTCCTCCCGCAGGATCAAGCCAACCGCCTGCGAGCGGAGCTGCGACTCCCTCGGGAGCCGCAAATCCCGCTACGAATCCTCCTGCATCTGGAAATTCCGCGGCACCGGCTCCAGCTGGAGCTGACGCTTCTAAGTCGCCGGATGGGGCAAACGCGCCAACCAATTCCGATCAAGCAGCCACGACACCTCCCGCAAAGGACACTTCTACCAATAAAGTAGCTTCTGCGAATAACGGGGACGACGCCGAAGATGCTGCTACGCAACCCGCACCAAAGCCGGTTGCGAAAGAGCCAGCGCCGAAGCCGCGTCCGGTGGTTCCGGCGGTCGATCCAGTCACCGAGGCGCAGAAATATCTGTATGGGCGCGGCGCTGCGCAGGACTGCGACCGCGGTTTGCGGCTGCTAAAGCCAGTCGCCAATCAAGGAAACCCGAAAGCTATGATCGAAATGGGTGCACTCTATTCGGCAGGACTGTGCACGCCGCATGACCTTCCTACGGCGTATCGCTGGTTTGCGATGGCATTGCGCAAAGAGCCGGACAATATGAATGTCCAGGCCGACCTGCAGAAGCTTTGGAGCGAGATGACGCAGCCCGAGCGCCAGTTGGCTATCAAGCTAAGCCAGTAAAAGGTTATCAACGCACAACATAGGAAGTTTCGAAAGTAACTGATTCTATTGCCGGTCCAATCCGGCTCGGGCACGGGAACGTACTTCTGGAGAAAGGGACCGGGCGTTTGTCGAGTTCTGAAAGACAGCCAGCATCTCCCGATCTGACCGCGGTAACGGCGGTGAAATCGGGCGATCAGCGCGCGATGGCGGAGCTCTACGACCGCTATTCTCCCGTCGTTTATGCAGTGGCGCTGCGGGTATTGGGCGATACCATGGCGGCCGAAGACGTGCTGCAGGAGGTCTTTCTACAGTTGTGGCGAAATCCCGGTGCGTTCGATGCGGCGCGCGGCAGCTTGGGGGCATGGCTGGCGGTCATCTCACGGAATCGCGCGATTGATGCGTTGCGCAAAAGAAAGCCGGAGACGGATATTGAAGACGTGGTCGTTTCGGTTGCGCCGGACTTGGCAAGTGAAGCGGACCGCTCGCGCGCAGCCGAGAAAGTTCGCGGTCTACTCGGCGCCATGCCGCAGTCGCAACGCAAGGCCCTGGAGATGGCGTATTTTCAGGGATTGAGCCACTCGGAAATTGCGAATAAGACTGGCGAACCGCTGGGTACCATCAAGACAAGAATTCGTGCGGGATTGATAACACTAAGAAAGGCGTTTCAGACGTGAATCGTCATTCCTGCTCTGTCGCGGAAGATGCGACAAGGATGGGAAATCCGAATACGAGATGAGCGGACACGAACAATTCGGCGAAGACCTCGCACTCTACGCGTTGGACGGGCTTGAGGGAGAGGGTCGCGCGCAACTGGAGCAGCATCTCGCCGCCTGCGCAGAATGCCGCTTGGAATTAGAGCAATTGCGCGGAGACGGCGCGCTGCTGGCGCTGTCGACGGTAGGGCCCAAGCCTCCGGGACGGGCGCGTGCGCGGCTACTGGATGCGATCGCTGGGGAATCCACCGTCCGTGTTCCGGCAGAGGCTGCGCGCGAGTCGATTCGTGCGGGCAAAGGCACATGGGGATGGCTCGGGTGGGTTGCGGCCGCTGCGATGGTAGTGCTCGCCGCATTGTTGTGGAGCGAGAATGCGGCGCTGAAACAGAGTCTGGCGGCGATGAGCGACGAGTCGGCGCAGGCGACGCGGGAACTGGAAGATCTTCGCAAAGTTGCTGGACCGATTCTGTCGCCACAGGCACAGCGGATCACCGTGGTTTCGTTGAAGACTCCTCCACAGCCGCAGGGCAAGGCGTTTTATCTGCGCAATCGCAACAGTCTCGTATTCGTGGCCAGCAATATGCCGCAACTGCCTCCGCACAAAGCCTATGAGTTGTGGCTGGTTCCGACTCAGGGTGCGCCGATTGCAGCAGGTGTGTTCAAGCCGGATGCTCGCGGCAGTGGGACGATCGTGAATCCACCTTTACCGTCGGGCGTTGAGGCCAAGGCTTTTGCGATCACGGTTGAAGACGAGGCGGGAGTTCCACATGCCACGACGCCAATTATTATGATGGGAGCCGGAGAGTAGTTGCGCCAAGCCTTCCTCAGCCGGAGTAGCATCCAACCCTTAGTGAAGCCCAAAAATCGACATATTCTTTTTTGCTGGGTCGTTCTCGCTTCATTCTCCGGGCTTCTCGCTGCCCAATCAGAGCAAGAGAGCAGCCCGAATTCTTCGCAGCAGACATCGGCGCAACAGACGCCTTCGCAACATTCGATGGGAACCCGAAAGAATTCGGTCGGATTGCCGAACTTCGGCGAAGTTACACCGAATCTGTTTCGCGGTGGTCAGCCTGGGGTTGACGGACTCAAGACGCTGAAGGATATGGGCGTCTCCATCGTAGTGGATATGCGCAGCGGGCCGAACGATCACGAGAAAGATGCGGTGACGAAGCTCGGAATGCAGTATGTTTCGATTCCGTGGCATTGCCCATTTCCTACAGACGAGCCCTTTGCCCGCTTCCTGAAAATAATCGAGGAGAACCGCGACAAGAAGGTATTCGTGCACTGCCGGCTAGGCGATGATCGCACTGGCATGGCGGTCGCATCCTACCGCATGGCGGATGAGGGCTGGTCGGCCGACGAAGCTCTGAACGAGATGGAAAACTTTGGATTCGATTGGAAGCACCACATGATCTGTCCGACGCTGGAGAGGTTTGAGCAGAGCTTTCCGGAGCGGCTGAAGAAGGACGAAGCCTTCAAGGATCTGAAGACGGTCAACAATCAGTGATCTTCAACTCGAAATCCTCACCACAAACAAAATCCCACTTCTGACGAAAGCGGCCAGAAGTGGGCGTCTTTGGCTCTGAACCGGTTAGATTTCGTCCTGCTCTTTGAGCTTGGCGATTACTCCGAAATCTTCCAGCGTAGTCGTATCCCCCTTGACTTCACCGTTGGTCGCCAGTTCCCGCAGAAGACGGCGCATGATTTTGCCGCTTCTTGTTTTGGGCAAGGTTTCGCTGAAGCGGATGTCGTCTGGCTTGGCCAGCGAGCCGATTTCTTTCGCCACCCACTTGCGCAGTTCTTCTTTCAGTGCATTGGTGGGCTGCCGTCCCTGCTCGAGGGTCACGAAAGCCGAGATCGCCTGGCCTTTTAGATCATCAGGACGGCCGACGACTGCGGCTTCGGCGACTGCCTCGTGGGCGACGAGCGCGCTCTCGACTTCCATGGTACTGAGGCGGTGTCCGCTGACGTTGAGGACGTCGTCGACCCGACCCATGATCCAGAAATATCCGTCTTTATCTTTTCGAGCCCCATCGCCGGTGAAGTACATGCCTGGAATTTGCGACCAGTAGTTTTTTACATAGCGATCGGGATCGCCGTAGACGGTTCGCAAGATGCCCGGCCACGGACGCTTGATGACGAGGTATCCGCCAGAGCCGTCGGGGACCGGTTGACCTTCCATGTTGACGATCTCAGCGACGACACCTGGGAATGGTCGAGTCGCGGAGCCGGGCTTCGTTGCAATCGCGCCGGGAATGGGGCTTAGCATGATGTGTCCGGTTTCCGTTTGCCACCAGGTATCGACGATGGGGCAGCGATTGCCGCCGATGGTTTCGCGATACCACATCCATGCCTCGGGATTGATGGGCTCACCCACGGTTCCGAGCAGGCGCAGGCTGCTCATGTCGTGCTTCTTCGGCCACTCATCGCCCCACTTGATGAAGGTACGGATCGCGGTGGGCGCAGTGTAGAAGACGTTCACTTTGTGACGCGCGATGATCGACCAGAAGCGGTCCGGCTCAGGAGTGTTGGGTGCTCCTTCGTACATCAGGCTCGTCGCGCCGTTCTGGAGCGGTCCATAGACGATGTAGCTGTGGCCGGTGACCCATCCAATGTCGGCAGTACACCAGTAGGTGTCTTCTTCCTTGAGATCGAAAACCAGTTTGGTCGTGAGATAGGTTCCGACGGAATATCCGCCAGTCGTATGCACTACGCCTTTGGGTTTGCCGGTGGTTCCTGAAGTGTAAAGAATATAGAGCGGATGCTCGGAATCGAGCGGTTCGGCGGGGCAAACGTCGGAGGCTTTCGCCATCAGTTCATGCCACCAGTGATCGCGTCCCGCCTGCATGTTGATCGGAGTGCCGGTCCGTTTGTAGACGACGACGTGCTTCACACTGGGACAGGATTTTAGGGCTTCTTCAACGGCAGGGAAGAGCTTCACTTCTGCTCCGCGACGATACGATCCGTCTTGTGTGATGACGGCGGACGCTTGCGAGTCGTGAATGCGGTCGATCAGAGCGTTGGATGAGAATCCGCCGAAAACGATGGTGTGAGGTGCGCCAATGCGGGCGCAAGCGAGCATCGCGATTGGAAGCTCAGGTGTCATCCCCATGTAGATGGCGACGCGATCGCCTTTCTTCACGCCGAGCGTCTTGAGAACGTTGGCGAACTTCTGCACTTCACGATGAAGCTGCTGATAGGTCAGCACGCGGATTTCGCCCGGTTCGCTCTCCCAAACAATAGCGGCCTTGTTCTTGCGCCAGGTTGCGACGTGACGGTCCAGGCAGTTGTACGAAAGATTGATCTCTCCGCCGACAAACCACTTTGCCCAAGGGCAATTCCAGTCGAGAACTTTGTCCCACTTCTTGAACCAATGAAGTTCGCTTGCGACGCGGGACCAGAAGTTATCCGGGTCGTCGATCGATTCCTTGTAGAGCCGCTCGTATTCGTCGAGACTTTTGACGTGAGCCTGGCGGCTGAATTCCGCGGGCGGCTCAAACTTGCGCTGCTCGTGGAGAATGGAATCGATATTGGGAGTGTCGACGACTGCTTTGTCGGCCATGCTGGAACCTCGAGGTAGAGGAATTGTTTTTCGCGCGCCGAAAATCTGGGCAAGCGATCGCAGGAGCTTATTCTACACAGGGAATCACCGGATGCTGCTGGAATCAGACGGCGCGACGGCCTGTCGCTGCGAAGGACGCCATCTCAGGATGGCTGCTGTTGCGTCATGCAGTGCATGGCGCCAAGGCCCCAGATGAAATCTCCGGAATAGATGGGGACGATTTCGCGATTCGGAAAAAGTTCCACCAGTGTGTTGAGTGCGATGCGATCGTTCGGGCGATTGAAGATGGGCGCGAGCACGACTCCGTTGGCGATATAGAAATTTGCGTAGCTGGCCGGGAGCCGCCGGCCTTCGAAAACCACCGGTTGCGGCATCGGCAGCTCAACCACCGTGAGTTGCTTATCGTCCTGATCGCGCGCCGATTGAAGCCGACGCAAATTCGCGCGCAAAGGCTCGTGATTCACGTCTTTCGAGTTGGGCTCGATCATCGTGACGACTGTGTCTTTTCGAACGAAACGCGTGAGGTCGTCGACATGGCCGTGTGTGTCGTCGCCAAAGATGCTGCGTCCCAGCCAGATCGTGTGCGAGGCACCTAGGTAGTCGGCGAATGCCTTCTCATAGTGGACGCGCGACATATGCGGATTGCGCTCCTGCTCCTTGCTGAGCAGACACTCTTCCGTGGTGAGAATTGTGCCCGCACCGTTGACATCGATGGATCCGCCTTCGAGCACGATGCGAGTGCCGAGGGCATGGGGACGGATTTCTTCGGTCTGGGAGGTCTTGGCCATAAGGCTGCCGATCTTGTCGTCGAGGCGCCAGTTGGAATACTTTGCCCATGCGTTGAAGCGGAACTTGAGAGCGAGTTCTTGTCGGGCTTGCAGCCAGGCCGAACGGCCGGGTGCTGCCGTTCCCACATCAGTCGGTTTTAGAAAGATGCCGCCGGAGTCCCGCAGCCACACGCGGTTCGTCGGCCAGCGATGGAAACCAATAGTTCTCTGAAAGTGCGTCAGCGCGGGCGAGCACTTTGCGAGCTTGCCTTTCCACGCGAGCGTCGTTCACGATCAGTTCGACGCGTTCATGCTTTGCCAGATTGCGAATGATCTCGGCATAGACCCACGGGATCGGCTCGAATTTACCCGGCCAATCTCCGTGATAATGAGGCCATGCCAGCCAGGTCGCTGCGTGCGGTTCCCACTCGGCGGGCATGCGATAACCAAGTGCGCCAGGAGTTGATGTGGGATCTGCCGAGCTTTTATTTTTTCTTTTTGTAGATGGCGGCATAGCAATCAAGGTTCTTGATTCGCGCTGGCGGGTGGCTCTTGTAGGCGTCGGTGAGGAGATAGGTCCCGGCGATCTGCTCCATGCTCACCTGAGGTACGAACGTGGGAGCCTTTTCGTTGCAGGTGTGGTCGCGCAGTGCATCCAGTTGTAGCGGTAGAGTTCCGTCGAAGTATTTCGGCTCGATCTGAGTCGTGCCCAGGCTGGAGAACATGACCTTCACATACTTCTGTTTCTGGTTGGGCGTTTCCAGAACAATGATCTCCTCATTCTGCACGTCAGAAGCGGACTTGGAAGCGTGGTGCATGAAGTCGTAGCCGACGATTTTGCCCGTGAGTTTCGTAGTTCGGGCAAAGGAGACGAGGGCAAACGCCACGATAGCGACAACCAACAGCAGCGCTTTTTGGTGTGGTCGCAATGGAGTTTCCTAATCCAGCAATCGACTGGTGATGGGAGCGTAGCTATCGATGCGCCGGTCGCGCAAGAACGGCCAGTTGCGGCGGATATCTTCAAGGGCCTTCATGTCGACGTCGCCCACGAGGATTTCCTCGCGATCGTGCGAAGCTTCCGCCAGCACGCGCCCAAAGGGATCGCAGAAGAACGATCCGCCCCAGAATTCGAGGCCTTGACCGGGTGCAGATTTTCCGCGAATGTTTCCCGTCTCGAATCCAACGCGATTGACGACCGCGACGTAAACTCCGTTGGCGATGGCATGGGCGCGCTGGATCGTCCGCCAAGCGTCATGCTGGGCGATACCAAACTCAGCTTTCTCCGCGGGATGCCACCCAATCGCAGTCGGATAAAACAAAATTGAAGCGCCCTGCAAAGCGGTCAGTCGCGCACCTTCCGGGTACCACTGATCCCAACAGACAAGCGTGCCGAGTTTCCCAGCGCTGGTGTCGAGCGCACGAAAGCCGAGATCGCCGGGCGTGAAGTAAAACTTCTCGTAGTAAAGGGGATCGTCGGGAATGTGCATCTTGCGGTAGAGACCACGCAACGAGCCATCCTTATCGAAGGTCGCTGCGGTATTGTGATACACGCCGGCGGCACGCTTTTCGAAAAGGGAGGCGATCAGAACCACTCCATTCTGACGCGCGGCGGCGGCCAGTTTTTCGCTGCTTGGGCCGGGAATAGGCTCGGCGAGATCGAACAGTGAATGGTCTTCGCGCTGGCAGAAATACTGCGTCTGGAAGAGTTCGGGCAGGCAAATGACCTGGGCGCCTCTGCCGGCGGCATCAGCCGTACGGCTCAATGCCTTCGCAAGATTCTCCTCCGGCTCCGGACCGCAGGACATCTGAATCAGAGCTACGCGAAATTTCTCGGGCGGCACGCTCAACCTCCGCGTTCAATATAGCAGGAAGAACGCGGTTGGCTCTCAGCCGTCAGCCATCAGCATTCCCTGGATGGATTTTGTAATCCGTAAGCCGAATCAGGAATGTGCTTGTTGGTGCTCCGCGAAAACGCGGGCTAAGCGCGGGTTCGCCGACGTCAGGGTTTTGAGGCGTTGGATTATGTCCTCTGAGGCGGCCGAGCGAAGGATCGCTTCGATGGCACCTTCGGCGTCGAGCGACTCGGTTTGCACTAACTCGATGAGAAACTCAATCGCCGCATCCATACGCATGAGCGCGATGGCCTGTAAAAGTACGGAACGAAACCATGGGTCGGTGGTCTGAACCAGGTTTTTTCGTAGGACCGCGAGACCTTCCATTGACCGAGTGCTGGCAATGGCGAGCGCGGCCTCGCCTGCCGCATCATCTGCCATGGCCAGGAAGCCGGCGATCCAGGGAATGGCAGTTACACCTTCAATGTGCAGGACGCCGCTGTAGCATGCACCCATAACCTCTGGTTCGTCGTTTCCGAGGACGGCTCGTAAACGGAGCAGCAGAGACGCCGCAGGAGATCCTACCTGATCGATGGCCCGAACCACTTCGGCGCGCACTGTTTTGTCTTTGTCCGCAAGCAGGTCGACGAGGTGAGCCAGCAAATCGGGCTCTGACAGGCGGCGGCATTGAACCAGGGCCAACGCGCAGGTGGCTCTTAGTGTGCCAGCGGTATCGGAGCGGCCGCCCCAGACAGGTTCCATCTGGATATGGCGCATGCCGCGCAGGAAGACGTCGGCGTCCTGTAACTCAAAGCCCGCGAGGGCACGGCTAATGGCGTTCTTGGCCCAACACTGTGGATCAGACTTCTCCGGATGCTCGAAGAAACGGTTGAACGCCTTGAGCAAGTCGGGAATCAGATCTTGCAGGTTAAACTCCCGGATCAGGTCGGCCGCCTTCGCCGCAAGGAAATTACTTTTGCTGGCAAGGCCTTTGCGCAGAGGCTCAGTCCGCGACTCCGGCGAAGCATGTCGCAGCGCGTCAAGCTGAGCGACCTGCTGTTCGAACTGTTTCTTGCCTGGCATGGTGGCAGTGTAACGCCCGGAGCGGTGCGGCGTGTAAGACGATGACGTCGAATTCCAGGATGAAACGCTCGCTTTGCACGACGGACGAATGCGCCCGCGCCTATACGAAGTGATAGCGGGCCCGTGGCATCACTCTTTGTAATTCCTGTAGAGTATTGATTCGGGGAAAACGCAATCAGGCTTGGAGGCTAGTCTTGAAACAAGGCAATCATGGTAATTCGCATGGAACGAACAGCGCAGGCGGGGAGGGAGTCGACCGCAAGCTGCATAATCCGATCGAAGACCGGCTTATTCCCCTCGAACCGCTCGATTTGGCTAAGATCTCGTCGATCGACGGCCTGGTACGCGCCATGGCCAAGACCGCATTTACCGGGCGCCAGCTCGGTGAGGCCGCTGATGTCCTCGAAGCCATGGCGCTCGACGAAGATGCATTCGTCGTGATGACACTGGCTGGAGCCATGACGGTCGCCAAGCAGGGGTTGATCATCGCAGAGCTGATTGATCGCGGCATCGTGAATGCGATCGTTTCGACGGGTGCACTGATGGCGCACGGCCTCGTCGAAGCTACGGGGCGGGCGCACTTCCGGGCGAATCCTGAAGTTTCCGATGAAGAACTGTATGAGCAGGGCTACAACCGCGTCTACGACACTTTGGAACCCGAGCAGAACCTTGATGACGTCGAGGAAGTGATGTCGGCTGTGCTTGAGGCGTGGGATCACAACGAGGTGATGTGCTCGTACAAGCTCAACCATGCGATCGGTGCGTACCTGGCCAAGACCGCGAAGGGGCAGCGGGGAATTCTGAAGTCGGCATACGAGAAGGGTGTACCCGTGTTTGTGCCGGCCTTCAGCGACTCGGAAATGGGTCTGGACACGGCGCTGAACAATCGTCTCCGCGAGTCAACCGGCCGGCATAAGATCCGGTTTGATCCCTTTGAAGATCTAGAGCATTTTGCTGCGACTCTGCTGCGTCAAAAGAAGCTGGGGATTTTTACCATCGGCGGGGGTGTGCCGCGGAACTGGTCGCAGCAGTTTGGACCATTCTGCGAATTGCGCCACCGGCGTTTGGGCGAAAACGTCCCGTTGAAGCGTTATCACTACGGCCTGCGCATCTGTCCGGAGCCAGTCTACTGGGGCGGCCTCTCCGGCAGCCCTTATAGCGAGGCCATCTCTTGGGGCAAGTTTGTGCCGCCATCCGAAGGCGGGATGTTTGGGGAAGTTTTCGTTGATGCCACGGTCGGACTGCCGATTATTGTTGCGGCTGTGATCGAACGGCTGGAGAAAGCGAAGAAGAATTCCAAAGGGAAGACTGCCAAGGCCGTCAGTAAGCGTTAATTCAGCCCGGTTACGGGCTACGTGTGAGCGAGGCTAGCCCGTAACTTCGGCGGTATCCCGCGTCTCTTCAGCCGACGCAGAACTGTTCTTCATGCGGCGATACATAGGAGCAAGAATACTCTTTTCAAGCACTTCCGACTCAGCTTGAAACCAGTCCTGTAACTCCTGTCCTTCGGTTTGACCCCGTGTTTCATAAAGCTGCTGGGCGCGCGAGCGTACCTTCCGCTCGACCATCTGCATCATGAGCGCCTGCTGCTTCTTTCTACGTGTCTCGATATCCACTGCCCTTACCTTCCTTACGTGCTGACCTGTATATGGATTTGATTCGAAATCTATGATAACTGATTCGTGTTAACAAAAGATTACATCGGACTCATCGCGGAGATTACTAAAGTGCTACGTCAGGCAAGAGGAGGAACAGACCCAGCCCCAGCGTTATCAAAGATTTACAAGGATATGGCCGGAGCTTGGGCAGACTTAGAGAGAGAGGCGCTTAGTCGAAGATGAGTACCGCAGAGGCGATTACGGTGGTCCACAAAGCGCGTTTGTCGCCGACAGCGGACTGGGTGACATTGGCAGTCCGGACGATCTTGTTGGACAGCCGGTAGATCTGCTTCTTTTCGTCCCATGAACGGTCCGGGTCGAACTCCACGTTAAGGGTCGTGGCTAGCATCTCGGCGGCGAGTTCTTCGGCATATTCGCCGGCCGCATCTTCGGTTTCGCCGAACGAATGGTGCTCGCTGAGATAACCGTAGGTATTGCGATCGGCGGGAATGGCTACGCCTATGGACGAAGCCAAGAGACGATGTGGCTCGCGCGTCGAGTTCTCGGCGACGACGGCAAAGACCACCTCTCCGGGATGGAGATACTTGACGCCTTCTTTGCGCGCGAGCAGTTTGCAGTTGGGCGGAAAGATGGAAGAGACACGCACCAGATTCTGGGCCGCGATACCGGCATCGCGCAATGCCAACTCAAACGAAGTGAGACGCTCACGGTGTTTCCCCACGCCCTTGGTGAAGAAAATCCGTTTCGGAACCATGTCTTTGCCCAATTCGCCTTCCTCCAAAGCAGAGAAATTTTCAATGTTAAGAATGCACAATCTAACACATTGCTTTGTAAAGGAAATATGAATTTCAGGGAGGGGCAAGAAAAATTGCGGGAGGAAATGCGGTCGCCTCCCGCAACTTTCTCGATGACCGAAAACGGCCGTGCTTACTTGGCAGCCTTCACTGAGCTCACGGTGATGACGTCGTCTTTCTCGGTTCCCGAGACGGTAGCTTTAGCGCCAGCCTGTTTGTCGAGTGTGTCGAGAGACGCTTTATCGGTGGCTTCGAGCGTGTAAACCTTGTCGCCCACAACGAGGGCATATTTCGATCCTTTGGAAATGCAGGCCCGAGTGCAAGTGGCGGCATCGCCCATATGTTTCTTCCCACACATGGCATCGCTGACCGTGCCCGTATATGTCTTGCTGGCGGCGAAAGAGAAAACCGCTAAGCTCGCAATCGTCAAAAGTGTTGCGAGCAGATACCCAGATTTCTGAAGCCCAGCTTTTCGAAGTCCGACAATCATCACAGATTCTCCTTTGTATGTAGGCGGGCGCAGGGAGCGATAGGAGTCGCCCAGCCCATGCGATTAAGGATGCTCCTGCGTACAAGAAGTTACAAAATAGAAGCCATCAAAATGCGGAGACACGCAGGCGCGCATCTCCGCTTTGGTGCCCGGATCGGATTAGGGGGAGGGCCCGGGCAAACTCAAAAAAATACGGAAAAACTTGATACGTCCAATCTTGATGCTTGGCCAGAGAAGGGAAAGCTTGAGCCCACTGGGCCAGCCTGTTCAGCAGGGCTGACCGATTTGCGGCACAGTGTAGCAAGGAAACCTGTTTTCCCAAAGATAAAATGTGGCGAAAATCAACAAAAATGAACGTTGAAGACTTCAACACAACGCAAGACTGCGTAGACTATCTTGTAGAGACTGAATCACCGCTTCATTCTGAATTTGTTCCAAAATCCGAACAGAGCCGAAGTGCCCGGTGGAATCGAAAAGCTACTTAGGGGCCTTCGCGGAGTAAATGAGGTCGACGTCGACGGTGTTATCTCGCGCATTAGCAGTCACATGCGAGGCGACGTCCCAGTCAAGATTAGCGGGTAGCAGTGTATGCGCAGCGGGCAGGAATTCGCTGAGGTAGGCCGCATCGTAGACCTCTCCCTGTCGGATCTTCCAGAGATTCCGGAGCTTGGCGTCCAGACTGTTGTCGAGTCCGCGGAATTCAAGGTCGCCCATGTGGAAAACGGGTCCCTCTTTGACTCCAAGGCGTATTAAGACCGTCTTGGCGGAGTCATCGAACTCTAGGTCGGCCTTGATCGCAGCCGTCACATAGCCGCGCGATCCATAGAGCTTCTGAATATCTTTCATGTTGTCGGCCAGACGGACTGTGTTGGCGATCTCTCCAGTCTGAGCCCGAACCATCTTCTGCAGAACGTCAGTGGAGAATTCGTGGTTCCCGGACCACTCGAGTCCTTTGAGCTTGTATTGATCACCAGGGGTGACGGCAAAGGTGACATCCACAATGGTGAGATTGCGAGGGCCCTCCTCGTTTTTTGCAGCTGGCTTCTTGACGATTTTCGTTTGTGGAGGCCCGAAGCTAGCCCTGAGGTATCCCCGTGCCAGGTAAACCGGCATGAGCTGGTGCTGCACCAGTGCGCTCAGAACCGTGCGCGAGTATTCCGTATCGCGGACGCGCTGTGAAGCCGCTTTCAGCGCAGGTAACTCGGCGTCACTGGTTCCAACGAAATTCACATCCCGGATCTGAATCAGAACATCGGCAACCCGGTACACGATCGAGTCGACCGGACCGTCCTGCTTGCCGGTGCGCTCGTACTCGACGTGGCCGGGGATCGAGTTCTCGACCATCAATGCCTGCAGCACGTCAGAAACCTGGTCCGCCAGTCGCCCGTTAAGCGGGAGGTCTCCGTTGAAGACGGGAGCGCTCACCTGGATGCGTTTGAGAAGCTCATCGTCAGAGAACCAGACGAAGTCTTCAAATCGCACGGGAACAAACTTATCTATCTCGGTGACTTGCAGTTCGAGTTTAGTGCCTGCCGAGGAATACGAGTAGGTGTAGGCAACATCACTGAAGATGCCGAAGGCGCCGAGCCGCGTGGCGGCTTTCTTGAAGTCGTCCTCGGTCACAACCGTACCCATCTGTAGCCCGCTAGCCGCTACGATCTGGCCCTCGGAGAACCGTTTGTTTCCCGTCACCTTGACAGAGATCAACTGGCGCTCCGCAGCCGACACTTGCGAAAACGGTTTCTGCGCGAACGCCACGCCGCCAACATTGGGAAGGACCAATGAGGAAAGTAGTACGAGTAGCAGGAGGCTGCGAGTGGCCTTGATCATCGGATGGGAGCTTGCTCTAATTCTTGCGCAGATTTGTGCTTCACCGCAATCTCAATGAACGCTAGGGCGGCGCGGCTCAGAGCTTTGTCTTTCCGGAAGACGAGAGCAAGGTCGCGGCGCACCTGAGCGTCGGCTAGTCGAACCGCGGCCAGTACCTTGGCGCGAGCGTCTTCCTCGACATTCGACTTGGCGATGAAACCGATGCCCACGTCGGCAACCACGAACCGCTTCAGCAGTTCGCTCGAATCCAGCTCCATGGTGAAGTTCGGTTTGAGACGGCGCTCGTGGAACAGTTGCTCGATTGCGTCCCGAGTGTGTCCTGCCTTGGGGACGATCAGGGGATATTTGCTGGTTTCGGCGACGGTAACGGACTTCGCTCTTCCCAAAGGATGCTGTGGAGGCGCAATCAGGATCAATTCATCTCGATGAATGAGTACGACCGTCAAACGGCTGTCGTTGACGGGAAGGGAAACGACTCCGAAATCGACCGAGTTATCAATGATCGATTCCAGAACCTTGGCATAGTCGGCCCGCTTGATATTCACCGACACGTCGGGGTACTGCTTCTTGAAGTCAGCAAAAACGTAGGGCAGGATGTGTAAACAGGTGCCTTCGTTGGCCCCGACGATGATTTCGCCGCGGGGAACACGCTCCATCTCCGCAATGGAAACCATCATGGCCTTGCGGGCGTCCAGCGTCTCTTCCACGTATTTCAGAAAAGCCTTACCGGCGGCGGTGAGCGAGACTTTGCCTCCGGAACGGTCGAACAGCTTGGCGCCGACCTCCTCCTCGATGCCGCGAATCTGCGACGAAATCGCCGGCTGCGTGCGGAAACGCTTCTCCGCCGCCCGCGAGAATGAGGCGTGCCGCGCTACTTCGAGAAAGGTTTCGAGCTGGTCGAAGTCCATTCGGAGTTCTCAGTTTTCAGCGCTCAGCTATCAGCCGGTCCACACCTACGCACCGGCGAGAACAGGAATAGTTGAAAGCTCATGGCTGAGAGCTGATGGCTTAAGTATAAAGTCCGGTTTATCCGTCCTATAAGAACAATCGAATTGCCAGCGTGCGAAGCTGGCATTAGACTCGTCGGTCTGCTCAACGCGACCGATTGTAGCAGCCTGCCGAGTGCCCCATGTTAACCGCGTCTTTGCGGTTAGGATGGGGATTTTTCAGGTCTGACGCGTTGCTGACGACATCTCCAGAGGGAAGAATTCCTATGCCTGACGCCAATATTGTTCTCGATTTTGCCAGGAAGCACGACGCCAAGATCCTCGACCTGCGATTTACTGACATTCCCGGGCTATGGCATCACGTTTCCTATCCCATCGAGCAGTTGACGGAGACCTCGTTCGAAGAAGGGTTTGGCATTGACGGCTCGTCGATCCGGGCATGGGCGGGTATTCACGAGAGCGACATGCTGCTCAAGCCGGACGCGAACTGCCATCTTCTCGATCCCTTCACCGAGGTTCCGACGCTGGTGCTGGTATGCGACGTGGTGGATCCGGTCACGAAGCAGCGCTACGACCGCGATCCGCGGTATATCGCGCGCAAGGCCGAGGCGTATTTGGCGGAGTCGGGAATCGCCGATACGGCTTACTTCGGCGCCGAGGCGGAGTTTTTTATTTTCGACAACGTCCGCTTCGATCAACGGGAGAATTACGGCTTTTACTACATCGATGCCGAAGAGGGACGCTGGAATTCCGGCCGGGAAGAAAATAATCTTGGCTATCGCCCGCGGTATCGCGAAGGCTATTTCCCCGTTGCACCTACCGACCATTATCAGGATCTGCGCTCAGAGATGCTCTTGACAATGCAGTCCTGCGGGATGGAAGTGGAATGCCATCACCACGAAGTCGCGACTGGCGGCCAGACCGAAATCGATCTGAAATTCGATTCGCTGCTACGGTCGGCCGACAAGATGCTGCTTTTCAAGTACATCGTCAAGAACGTAGCCAATCGCAACGGCAAGACGGTTACGTTTATGCCGAAGCCGATCTTTGGCGACAACGGCAACGGCATGCATACACATCAGTCATTGTGGAAAGCCGGCGAGCCGCTTTTCGCCGGGGATGGCTACGCCGGACTTTCGCAGATGGCTTTGTGGTACGTTGGCGGGCTAATCAAGCATGGGCCGGCCCTTTCGGCGATCATTGCGCCGACGACGAACTCGTATAAGCGGCTGGTCCCGGGATTTGAAGCGCCCGTGAATCTGGCCTACTCGCGGCGGAATCGCTCGGCGGCCTGCCGCATTCCAATGTATTCACCTTCCACCAATTCCAAGCGGGTGGAGTTCCGTCCGCCCGACCCGAGTTGCAATCCATACATGGCTTTTGCCGCGATGTTGATGGCCGGACTGGATGGAATCGTAAACAAAATGGACCCCGGTCCGCCGCTGGATAAAGACATCTACGAATTGGACCCCGAAGAGTTGTCGAGTATCCCATCGATGCCGGGATCGCTGGAAGATGCGCTCGACGCGTTGCAGCGCGACCACGCGTTCCTGCTTAAGGGAGACGTTTTTACCGAAGAGTTGCTGCGGACCTACGTGGATTACAAACGGTCGAAAGAAGTGGAGGCCATTCGTTTGCGCCCGCACCCGTACGAGTTTGCGCTGTACTACGACATTTGAGGTTCCTCAAATGGCCTCAGTGAATGCGACTGCGCCCTGCAGATTCGCACAATTGTGCATGCCTCAAAGTTAGGTGATCGCAGTCACCGACTTAACAGAGATTGTTAAATCCGCTGACTATTTTTGCCGAAGATAGCTCAGAATGCGTGCAAGACCTGCAAGTCACTAAAGTTTTTCTGTTGAAGATAGAGCGTTTCTCAGAGCTCTCTAGAGCTTCGATCGCCCGAGCCTTCGGTCATCCACCTGCAGTGTCAATCATGGGCGAGTCATTCGTGACAGAACCGAATTCATTGAAGATTAAGGAGACTAAATACGTGCGCAAGCAGAAAGGTTTTTCGCTGATCGAACTTCTCATCGTTGTAGCCATCATTCTCATCATTGCGGCCATTGCAATTCCGAACCTCCTCCGCGCCCGCATGGCAGCGAATGAGTCGTCGGCTGTAGCCTCCGTTCGAACCATCAACTCCGCGGAGGTGACCTACAACTCTACATACCCCAGCGTTGGATTTGCTCCGGCACTGGTAAACCTGGGCGGCGCGCTGGGAGCGGCGTGCGTTGCAAGTTCCACCACGGCATGCCTCATTGACTCTGTACTTGCCAATAACGGTAACCCTGCCGGAGGCGGCAAGAGCGGATATACGTTCTCGACCGGCACCGGTACAATTGCGGGCGGGGTCAACGTCGGATACACGGTGTTAGCCGTGCCGATCACCATCAATCAGACTGGGATTCGCGCGTTCTGCGCTGAGGAGGACTCGGTGGTTCGAGTCGATCCGGCGGGAGCCTGTTCGAATACCGAAGCCGGCGTGCTTACTTTCAATCCGCTCAACCAATAGCGCTCACGAAGACGCCCTTAGATACAAATGCCACTCTCCGACAGCGGAGGGTGGCTTTATTTTTGACCGTCCAGGATAAGACGAATACGGATGATGTCTACCCGAAGGTGTTTCTGAAAGTTTCCTTGCGAGTTAAGGACAGCTGAGTTGGGCGGTACCCAAAAGCAGAACTGCCGTGCAACCGGTGCCGCTGCACGACCCCGGCGTGCTCGCCTTTACGGTAACTGCTCCCGATGCGCCTGGGTTGCATTGTGCCAACCCGTTCTCATTAATCGTAGCAATACTGGGATTTGACAATGACCATCCCGGCTGGGTGATTGGGGACGGAGATGGCGGCGCACTATAGATACCCGCCGCAGTAAATTGCAGTTGTCCGTTCGGAAACGTCCGTGCGTCGGCGGTCGCTGGATTTACGGAGACTGATTGCAGAAGGCGGGGACTGTTGTTGCCACATCCGCTGGCTACAAGTTCGATACCGGCGAGAACGACCAGAACGGCTGTGGAGAGTACCACGGTGAATCGAGCCATAACGCCTCCAATCTTGCCGGGCAGCCGCGGGTGCGGCGTTCCAAAGGAAGTACAGCCAGAGTCGTCTTTTTAAGGTATCAAAGGTTATTTACCAGGTAAACGGGTAGTGCCGAGTTCCTCGATGGAATGTGCTTCGCATGAATGGTCGTGCCAAGCGGTGTCAATGTACAAGGGATGGACTGAACCTACAACCGCAGCGTCGTAGATGAGATCAGGGAACGTTTATTGAAGCAGGGTCGTGACTGGAGCTGCTAAATAGCGGTTCGCACTGAATTCTCTTTCAAAGTGCGATCCATGAGCCGCATGCGCTTAGAAAGAATGGGCTCAGTCATGCGAGTGGAAACCGTTTCGCAACCGCTTACGGTTAGCAGTTCGGTTCCCATGGCATCGAGGGCGGAATTTGAGCGACCGAGCACCATCAGCAAGTATTTTTGAGCTACGGGCCTGTCGGCTGGGTGGATCAGTGCCCACCAGCGTCGTACCGATTCCTGAACTTCAGCTTCACTCTTTTCTCCAACGACCAGCGCGTCAATAAGGCGGTAGACCTTGCTCTTGATCGCTTGATACGAGACAGAAATCTCTTGGGGCATAGGGTTCCTGATTTTCCTGTACTACCCCTGAGTGCAATCCTGCCGCCAAACCCGTAGGTCCAAGTTTTCGCTGCCTTTAGCAGGATTCCCACAGGGTGAAAGGTACGATGAATGGAAGAATTCCCGACTGGAATATGAATTCTGGAAGAATTCCCTGGTGCGCCTCAGTTTTCGCTTTGTGGCGTTCTCGCACCGCACCGACGCGTTACAATGTTGCGCTCTTCGTAACAGCACCCGACCTGCTTCCGCGCCCTCACCGAGACGGCCGGACAGATACGGCTCGTGTGCCTATTCAACTCGACTTGGGAGGTCGAATGAGGAAATGGGCGTTGGCTGTGACGCTCTCGATATTAAGCTCGCTTGCGCACTCGCAGACGACTGGATCATTAAGCACGCAAGCCGGTCCGGGCGACAGCAGTTCACTAGGCACGTGGCATGAGGAGCCGAACGATCGGATGTTCTTCCCCAAAGACATGCTCTGGGGATGGGCCCAATTTGATCTTGCGCCGCCGCACAATGAGATTGATCCGAACCTGTGCGCCGGCAACTCCTATGTGTACGGAGGAGCGAATGCACCCTGCAATATGTTTGCCCGGTACATGATTTCTGGAATTCTGGAGGTACGTCCGTTTGGCCGCGGACCACTCCGGCGTTTCATGGTCTTCGGAGCGCCGACCTTCCTCTTCGGAAAGAACGTTCCTAAGACTCTTTACACGTGGTCCCCAGATGCGATCGGCATTGAACATTCGTGGGGCGCAGGGATCTATCTCAACAAGGGGTTTGAATTCCGCGTTACGCAACATTTCCTCTTTGATCGCCTAGGCGCGCGCGATAAGAATCTGGGCGCTGCCGATCTGGGAAATAACGGCCCATGGGGACGCTACATGAGCCTGGGGGTACGCAAGACATTCGGGACAAGGCGCTGGTAGTCGGATACCAGCTGCCGCCGCTTACGCAGTGACTGGGACCTGCGGCCGCGTCAGACGGCGCACGATCCAGACAATCAACGCGATGAACGCTCCCAGTATGACGAACGGTAGGCCAAAAATTAAGAACAGCCAGACAGAGCCGCTGAAGGCGGTGACATCGCCCTCAACCGAAGCCTCAGGATCGCGCCGAATGTGGCCGCCAAACACGGTGATGTCGTGAACCGTCGAGCCTTTATCGAGGCGGACGTCGCCGCCGAAACTTGTGGTGTCGGCACCCACCTCTCCCGATTCCTCGACGTAAATGCCGCCGCCAAAGGTCGTAACGTCGGCATCAACGTGACCCCGGATTCGCACGCTGCAGCCGAAACACGTGACCTCGCTGACTTGCTCATCGGGACCCACAATTATGTCGTGCCCGAACTGCGTTCGATCATGGGAGCCGTCGGCAAACGCTGGGCCGCAAAAGGCCGCGATGCCAAGCAGACAAATCAAAAGTAGGCGTGAAAGGGACTCCATTCCGTCCTCCGTACCGGGTGGATGCCTCGGAAGTCAGTAGGCAATTATCCCACACGGCGCAAGAGAATCGGTCATGACCATGTTTGTGCCACGAATCACCTGCGGAAGTGATCAGGATCACGCTTGCTTGATTTAGGTTGCGGATACAGTGCGAATGCGATGCGGCCTCTACTTAGATTCGCGCCTTATGGAACAAAATCGGAGTCGGTGAGGAAAATCGCAACAGCTCTCCAGGGATAAATTCTCTATAATTGTTGGTTTTCCAATCAGGGCGCAGATTTTCGTAATAGCGGAGGTTTTCATGGCGGGCTCTTATAACGGCGTAGCGGTCCCAGCGGATGGAAAAAAGATCGGCTATGCGAATGGCAAGTACGATGTTCCGGATAATCCGATCATTCCTTTCATCGAAGGTGATGGCACAGGCCGCGACATCTGGAAAGCTTCGTTGCGTGTGTTCGACGCGGCTGTAGAAAAAGCCTATAAGGGAAAGCGCCGGGTGGCATGGTACGAAGTCTTCGCCGGAGAGAAGGCCAAAGCGAAGTTCGACAATTGGCTGCCTGACGATACCGTCGAAGCGATTCGCGAATTCCGCGTCGCTATTAAGGGTCCGTTGACGACTCCGGTCGGCGGCGGTATCCGCTCGCTGAACGTCGCTTTACGCCAGATCCTCGACCTGTATTGCTGTGTGCGCCCAGTGAAGTACTACAGCGGTGTCCCTTCGCCCGTGAAGCATCCCGAGCGCATGGATGTAGTCATCTTCCGCGAGAATACCGAAGACGTTTACGCAGGAGTCGAGTGGGAGCAGGGAACGGCGGATTGTGCGCGCCTGATCGAGTTCCTGAACAAGGACATGCTGAAGAGTGGTAAGAAACAGATCCGCCTCGATTCTGGCATCGGTATCAAGCCGATATCTGTCACGGGCACGAAGCGGCTCGTGCGCATGGCGATTCAGCACGCTCTCGAGAGCGGACGCAAAACGGTTACTCTTGTCCACAAGGGCAACATTCAGAAGTTCACGGAAGGCGCGTTCCGCAAGTGGGGATATGAGATCGCCGTTGAGGAATTCCGCGACAAGATCGTGACCGAGCGGGAGAGTTGGATTCTCGACAACAAAGACAAGAACCCGAACCTGACCGTCGCCCAGAACGCCGAGATGATTGAACCGGGTATGGAATTCGCCCCTCCGGCGTTCCGTCAATCAGTGGAGAAGGAAGTAAAGGCCGTCCTGGACGCAATCTACTCGACTCACGGAAACGGCGCGTGGAAGAAGAAGATCATGATCAACGATCGCATCGCCGATTCAATCTTCCAGCAAGTGGTGACCAGGGCCGACGAATACTCGGTACTGGCCACTCCGAATCTGAATGGCGATTACATCTCCGACGCGTGCGCCGCGCAGGTTGGCGGACTCGGCATCGCTCCGGGGGCAAACATTGGCGATGGCTTTGCGATCTTCGAAGCAACCCATGGCACGGCCCCGAAATACGCGGATAAGGATGTGATCAATCCCGGCTCGGTGATTCTGTCAGGGGTGATGATGTTCCGTCATCTGGGATGGAACGAAGCGGCTGAGCTGATTGAACAGAGCATGGAGCGCACCATCGAGCAGAAAAAAGTCACCTACGATTTCGAGCGCCTCATGCCCGGAGCAACCAAAGTCAAGACCAGCGAGTTCGCTGGATACATGATCGAAAACATGGGCGTGGGCGTGCTGGTCTGAGGATCGAGCGATTCAGCGATTGAGTCATTTTGCGATTGATCATAGAAGCGCTAAGGTTTTAATCGCCCAATCACCCGATCGCGCAATCACCAAATATATGAAAGGACTCCCATGCGCAAGAAAGTCACTATTGTAGGTTCAGGCAACGTGGGCGCAACCACCGCTCACTGGATCGCGTCCAAGGAACTCGCCGATGTCGTCCTGATCGATATCATCGAGGGCGTGCCACAGGGCAAGGGACTCGACCTGCTCGAGGCGATGCCCATCGAGAAACGCGACTCCTATGTGAGCGGCACTAATAGTTACGCTGACACGGCCAATTCCGACATCGTCGTCATCACCGCCGGCATTCCGCGCAAACCCGGGATGAGCCGCGATGATCTGCTGAATACGAACTACGGCATCATGAAAGCGGTAGTCGGTGAGGTCGTGAGGAACTCGCCCAACTGCATCCTGATCATTGTTTCCAACCCTCTCGACGCCATGGCACAAGCCGCCTATAAGCTCAGCGGGTTGCCCCGCGAGCGCGTCATCGGCATGGCAGGAGTCCTCGACTCAGCTCGCTTCCGCGCCTTCATCGCGGACGAACTGAAGGTCAGCGTCGAGAACGTAACCGCCTTCGTGCTCGGCGGCCATGGCGATACCATGGTTCCTCTGCCGCGCTACTCGACGGTTGCCGGAATTCCGATTACTGAACTCATTGAGAAGAGCCGTCTGGATGCGCTCGTGCAGCGTACGCGCGATGGCGGCGCCGAGATCGTGAAGTATCTGAAAACCGGCTCGGCTTACTACGCTCCTTCCGCGGCTGCGACCGAAATGGTCGAAGCCATTTTGAAAGACAAGAAGAAGATTCTGCCCTGCGCGGCGTATCTCCAGGGCGAATACGGTATCAGCGGTCTCTATGTCGGAGTTCCGGTAAAGCTAGGCTCAAAGGGAATTGAGCAGATCATCGAGATCAAGCTGACGGCGGACGAGAAAGCCGGCCTCGACAAGAGCGCGGCCGCAGTGAAAGAGCTCTGTGCAGTAATCAACGTTTAGCTCGGTGGTGCAAGTGCGACTCGTATCGAGTAGCAGTCCATGTGCAAGTGCGACTCGTATCAGGGCACGCATTCATGCGTGCCATAAAGGCCGTAAAATCATTTCGCCTTTAGGCGCTGGTTTTCGATTTCCGAATTCCGCCACGGTTACTAGCTAAGTTTTGTAGACCGCACCGCCGCCTCGGAGGTTCGCTCCTTCCATATCTCCAATTTCCACGGCGAAAAAGACAGCCGCGACACCTGTTACTGCCGGTTACCTCGGTGTATTCGCATGACATCTTCTTGACAACGGACCGCGCTCCATCCGTTAGCCTGTCCTCGTCCCCGAAAAAAGATTCAGAGGTCAGGCTATGAAGCTACGCTTCGCTCTCTATTCGTTTGCTTTCTTGTGTGGCAGTTTGACGTCTAGCTTTGCCCATCACACAGCCGTCATCGTCAACAAAGAGAACGCTGTGGAGAACGTCACCTCAGCCCATCTAACCAAGATCATTCGGGGAGAAATCAAGAAGTGGCCGGATGGCAAGAGTATCATCCTGGTGCTGCACAAAGAGTCCGCCGGCGAGAGGGAAACACTCGAGCACTTGAATAAGATGTCTGACTCCGAGTGGAATGTGTTTCTCTTATCTCACAAAGAATCGATTGTCTTCGTTGATACCGATGCCGACGTTTTGAAGGAAGTTCAGAGGGAACCAGGAGCCATGGGACTGATCGAAGTCCATTCCATCGATAACAGCATCAACGTCGTCCATGTTGACGGAAAGCTGCCGATGGAGTTCGGATACCTGCCTCACTGATCCACTTTCTTTGCCATCAGGGGCCTCGCCTGCTACGATCACTTTCGCTTTCCAGCGGCAATGGCCCCGATTCAGATCACACTCGCCCAACCGGCAGACCATGAATGGTGTGCCCGCCTGATGGCCTGCTCCGAACCTTGGATTACTCTGCAGCGCGATCTCGACGGCTGCCGTCGGGTTCTGAGCCGTCCCGGTACGGAGCTATTCGTAGCACGCGACGAGAGCGGCGGCGATCCCATTGGATTCGTTCTGCTCGCACCCTACGGCCTCGCCGGCTCCCCGTATATCGCGTCGATCGCAGTTGCGCCCGCAGCACAGGATCACGGCGTCGGATCGCAGCTGATTACATTTACCGAGCAGCACTACCGCGATCGCGCCCACCTGTTTCTTCTCGTATCTTCGTTTAATCCTCGTGCTCAGCAGTTTTACCGCCGCCACGGATTCCAATTCGTAGGCGAATTGAAGGACTACATTGTCCCTCACCACTCGGAGCTCATATTCCACAAACGCCTGGCATGACGGCCCACTCCGCGCCTGATGTCGCTCTCACCGCGACTGGGAAACGGCTAGTGCTGCTTCTGGCCGTCGCCGCCTCTGCCGGATACGTCTGCCGCGTCGCTATTACCGTCGTCGCTCCCGGCATCATGCAGGAATTCGGCTTGACGCAAGCGCAGATGGGGACTGTCTTTACGGCCTTCCTGATTGGCTACACAATTTTTCAAATCCCTTCGGGCGGACTTGCGGACCGCGTCAGCGCTCGCCGCATCTTTCTTGTACTCTGTTTCGGCTTTGCCCTGCTCACTGTCCTTACCGCTGCAGTCGGATGGTCCATCTTCGGCGTCGGTCTCATCATTCCGCAGCTCTGGCTGATTCGGATGATCTTCGGCGTCATCGCCGCTCCCACCTATCCCACCTCGGCGAGAACGATCGCGGTTACAATTCCGGTGCGATTGCAGGCACGTGCGAACAGCCTGGTTCTCGCAAGTGTTGGTGTCGGATCGGCCGTCACACCTTTGATGCTGGCGCCAATTTCGACTCGCTATGGCTGGCGCAGCGCCTTGTTCCTGGCTGCTGCGATTAGCGTTGTCGCGGGGCTGCTCTGGTGGATCTTCGGGCCGCAGGAGCATCATCGCCACGAAACTTCGACTGTGGCATACGACCCCGCCCGATCTTCGTCGTCGGCAACAGCTCCTCGCCCGCTGCGCACCCCCAGTTTCTGGTTCCTGTTTGCCAGCTACCTGCTTCAGGGATATCTCGGTTACATCTTCATCTTCTGGTTCTATCTCTATCTGGTTCAGGTGCGTCATCTCGAAGTTCTCAAAGCCGCCAGCTTCACGGCGCTGCCATGGATCGCGACCACGTTTGCCATTCCGCTCGGCGGAGTGTTCTCCGATCTGGCCGTGACCCGTTGGGGAGCGACATGGGGACGCCGCAGTCTGCCCCTCGCCGCACTTTGCATCTCCGGCATTTTTCTTGTCATTGGAGCGCGCACGCCCAACGCGAATCTGGCAGTCGCGGCCCTCACCGTTTGTACCGTGCTCGTGATCTGCACCGAAGGTCCTTTCTGGGCGACGATGACACAACTATCGGGCGAGCATAGCGGCATCGCCGGTGGCACCATGAACTTCGGAAGCAACATCGGAGGAGCGATCTCTCCGGCCCTCACGCCCTGGCTGGCAGAACGCATCGGATGGGAATCCGCATTGACCCTGACGGCTGGGCTAGCCTTAGTAGCAGGATTGCTTTGGCTCGGCGTGCGGCTGGATACCGAATAAACGCCATTGGAATCCTGGAGAAGCGGCGCTTCAAGGCGGTGTTGAGGGTCCCGAGGAGATCGAGGATTTAGCCACGCTATTCTCGCCAGCAAACCTTTTCATTCCCTCTCCGTCGAAAATATGTTTCTATATCCGCACAAGCGACACCATCAGGCCCTGGGAACACACAATCGAACGCTTCATCTCGGAGAAATCCATGAGCACCAGTGTTCAGACTGCTCCCTTCGTAGCCGCCTCAGCCTCCATCCCCCGCATCGCTTCCATCGACATCATTCGCGGGGCCGTCATGATCCTCATGGGCATCGATCACGTCCGTGTCTATTCCGGCCTACCCGCTGGAGGCCCCATACCCCGCATCTTCTTCACCCGATGGATCACGCATTTCTGCGCGCCCGGGTTCATATTTCTCGCCGGCACCAGCATCTTTCTCTACGCCCGCCGGCACGCCGACGTCTCCCGCTTTCTCGTCATTCGGGGAGTATGGCTGATCTTTCTCGAACTCACCATCCTCCGCCTCGCCTGGACGTTCAACTTCGACTTCGCTCACTACGAAATGGCAGGCGTGCTCTGGGTCATCGGATGGTGCATGATCCTGATGGCTGGCCTCGTGAAAGTGCCCGTACACTGACGGCGGCCATCGGCGTCATCATCATCGCCACTCACAATCTGATGGATTCGCACCTCGGCAAACTGCTCGATGGGATGGACGGAAACAAATTCTCCGCGCTCTGGAAGATCGGCTACATCGGATTCTTCGCCGGCCCGGTCCAGTTCGGACCGAACGGACCCAACCTGATCGTGCTCTACTCCGTCGTTCCGTGGATCGGAGTTATGGCCGCCGGCTACGCATTCGGCAAAATCCTGCTTCTCGATCCGGCGCGTGGTAAGCGGATTTGTCTTCTTCTAGGTCTCGGCGCCATCGCACTCTTCTTGGTGCTGCGCGGATTCAACCTATATGGCGACCCGCGCCCGTGGCACGGTCCAACCAGCAATTCGCCCATGCCCGCGTTCTTATCGTTCCTCAACTGCACGAAGTATCCGGCCTCACTTAACTTCCTGCTGATGACCTTGGGACCGATCATCGCGCTTATTCCGTTCCTTGAAAGTGCGTCCGGCTCTATTTCCCGTGTGATCGCCATGTTTGGACGCGTCCCGTTCTTCTATTACGTTCTGCATATCCCGCTGATCCATGCCCTGTCGTTAGTCGTGTCAAAGGTTCGCCTCGGCTATGTGAGTCCATGGCTTTTCACGAATCACCCCATGGGCAATCCCGAACCGCCGGACGGATATACGTGGAGTCTTCCTCTTCTCTATGTAGTCTGGGCGGTAGCGATCCTTCTGCTCTATCCCGCCTGCCGCTGGTTCGTCGAAGTGAAGGCGAGACGACAAGAGTGGTGGCTGAAATACCTTTAGAGCACAGAGATGAGTGCAGAGTACCTTGGCCCGAGCAGTAAAGTTCAGAGTGCGTCTATGGATATCAACCGTCTTCCAATTCGTGGAGGCAGTCGACTGGGTCCCTGATTCCTTAGCGCTTTTGGGCTCTAGCCCCGGAGTTGGCTTTCTCTAGCAGATGAAAATATCTCCGCGCCTTCTTCACATCTTGCGCGATCTGCTCCCGCAAAACATCTACGGAAGGGAACTTGATCTCATCCCGCAGCCTCTCAAGAAAACAGATCTCAACTTCGGCGTTCGGTGTCAGTTCAATCGGATGAAAGTTCAGCAGGTGGGTCTCAATCGCAAACAGTTCCTCCCCAAACGTTGGACGATTCCCCACATTCGTGACCGAGTCAAATCTCTCCGTGCCTACCCGCGTCCACGTGATGTACACGCCGTGCTGCGGAACAAGTTCTTCATAACGCGCCAGGTTGATCGTAGGCACCGTGTACTTCGATCCATACCCCCGCCCGCGTCCCGGCACACTGAGAATGCAGAACGGACGTCCCAGCAGATGCCGTGCCCGGCTCACTCGTCCTTCGCTGATCAACTTCCGAATCTGGCTGCTCGAGACCCCCTCACCTCGTAACTTCATCTCCGGATACACCACGAACTTTGAACCCCATCTCCCGCCCAAGTTCAGCCAGCATGTTTACATCGCCCGCGGCTTTGTGTCCGAATCTGAAGTTGAAGCCTTCGTGCACCTCGCTTGCGTGCAGCTTTTCTTTCAGGATATCCTCCGCGAATTGTCGCGGCGTCATGAGCGACAAATCCCGTCCGAAGGGAAGCAGCAGCACGCCATCGATCCCCGTTCCTTCAAGCCAGCGCAGTTTCTCAGGCGTGGGTGTAAGCAGTTTCAAGCCCGACTCCGGCCTTAGGATTCTCGTCGGATGCGGCTCAAACGTAACCGCAACTGCCTTTCTTCCGGATGCGCGGGCGCGCGAAACAATCTCGCCAAGAACATGGGCATGGGCCCGATGAACGCCGTCGAAATTTCCGACGCTCACGAAGGTAGGTCCGTACTCGGCAGTCACATCCTCGAGTTTGTGAAATACTTGCATAGAAAAAGAAATTGTTGATTGATGATTTCTGATTGCTGATTGAAAGCACGTGCCACAAGGTTCTCAATCTACAATCACCAATCATCAATCAACAATCAGATCTCAAACTCTAGCTTCATGCCGTCATAAGACAGCCGCACATGCCTGGGAAGCGTGGCGTTCGTCGCTTCGTGCGCCAGGTCGTGGCAGATATGCGTGAAGAATGCCCGCTTCGGCTTCAACCGGTCGACAATCGCCAGCGAACTCTTCACGGTCGAATGCGTCGGATGCGGCTTGTGTCGCAGTGCATCCAGAAACAGGATGTCCAGCCCGCGCAGTTGATACAGCGAAGAATCGGGAATCTCGCTATGGTCCGTCAGGTACGCCGCCGATCCAAAGCGGTAGCCATAAATCTGGGCTTCGCCGTGAATCAGAATCACAGGCTCGAAGCGCGCGCCGAACACTTCGATCGGGCCGTCAATTGGACGCAACTCCAACTGAGCCAGTCCGCCGAATTTATAATCTGCGTCAAAAATGTACGAAAACATCTTGCGCAGAAAAGCTGCCGCGTCGGGCCGTGCATAAAGAGGTAATTTATCCGGCTTGTGCCGGTAGCTCAGCGGACGCAAGTCGTCGATTCCCAGAATGTGATCGGCGTGCGTGTGGGTATAAAACACCGCGTCCAATTTGGTGATGTTCTCGCGAATCGCCTGCACGTAGAAATCCGGCGTGGTGTCGATCAGCACCACCTTCCCACCGTATTCCAGCATGATCGAGGGCCGCGTCCGCCGGTCATGCGGATCGCTTGAATGACATACCGCGCAATCACACCCTAAAGTGGGCACGCCCATCGACGTCCCACTGCCTAGCACCGTTAAGGTCGCTTTCATTTTTTCCGTATTAACGTCCGGTCGTTCCGGTCGCGGGCCCGGCTTGCGGCGGACGCGCGATGAGCGTTCGTTACCTCCACATAGGCCATCCGCAATTCGTACAAACTGTTTTGCAGGAAATTCTGTTCTACCGCCGTCAGGTTGCCCTTCGTCTTCTCCGCAATAAGACTCAGCGTATCGATGGTCTGACGCGCGCCAATGATATCGACTCGCGGTTGCTCGTTATGCTGCCGCATCAGTCCGAGTTGCATCATCGCCGTCATGTAGAGCGAGGCCAAGAATCTCTCGAACGTGATCTCGAAATCTTTGGCCGAATGCCCACTCAGCTCAACTTCCTTATCCAGGTCGCGCGACGACTGATGGTACGCCGCAGCCTGCGCCTCTTGTTCAGCCGTCGTCGGTGGAATCGGCATCTCGCGTTCGAGAGTTGCGTCGCCATCCCCCGGTACAGGTTGCGGAGCCTTCTGTTCTGTCGCGGGCTTCTTTGATGCCGTGGCCGCCGGTGCTTTTGGCGCTTCCACTTCCTCCGGCACGTCAGACCGCAACTCGCCGTCCTGCGTGAACAACCGCCGATCCGTTACCGTGAAACTAGGTTCATTCTTTCTTGTCAGCCATATATCGTTCCCCATAAGACCACAATGGTTAGAATCACAGAATCTGTTGTTACGCGGAGTGCTGTTTTAAAGCGCTCTCCTCACGCGCGAGTGCGGCATCGGCCAGCGGCAACTGAACTACGCTTCCTTTCGCCCCGCCAACCATTACCTCGCGCCCAGGCGCTCCCACTTCGCGCCGAATATATCCGAGGGCGACCGTCTTCGCGCTCTGCATCGATCTGAACGACCCGACGCTCGTAATCTCTCCAACTTCCTTTTCTCCCGGCCACAATCTTAGCTCCCGGAGAAATCGCCGCCTCGCCGTCGAGCAAGAATCCGGAAAACTTGCGATGCACCGCGCCGCGCGAGCGAATCCGTTCCACAATTTCCTGTCCGATGTAGCATCCCTTGTTGAAGTTCAACGCCCGTGCCTGCTCGGTCTCCTGCGGAAGATCGCGTTCCCGGATGTCCACTCCATACGCGGGAACCCCCGACGCAATTCGATGCAACTCCAGTGCTTCCGTACCCACCGGAGTCGCGCCGTGCGCTAGCAGCGCATCCCATGTCTTTCTCACGTCGGCGGGAGCTAGCCACAACTCGTAATTCTCGACGACTGGATCATCCCCGCGAACACCGCTGCACGCGATGCATTCGCAATCGCACGTGCACTTCGCTTCGAAAACTTCGAGCGGTTGCGCCTCCGGAACCTGGATGCCGGCAGCCGCGAGCACCTTCCGCGCATTTGGTCCGGCAATCCCAAGCGCCGTCATTTCGTCACTCAGGTTCTTGACATCAACATCATCCATGATGATGTAATGATCGAACGTTGCCAGAATCTTCTCCATCTGGCCCCGATCCGTCTCCACCAGGATCGACTCACCGCGGTTGTACGCATTCAGATCGCCCAGGATGTGCCCCTGCGGATTCAGCAGAAACGCGTAGACCCCGCGTCCGGGTTGCAGGTCGCGAACGTTATTCGTCACCATCCCATTCAGCCAACGGACCCGGTCCGCTCCCGTCAGAGAAATCTGCGCGCGATATCCCAGGTCATAAACCCCGCACGCGCTGCGCAGCGCCGCGAACTCCGCTTGCGGGTCCCCGAATCGCTGCGGCCGTTGTTGCGCCGCGATACTCGAAAACTGCCGTGGCGCCCAAACCTTCGCCTTGAACTTGAAGAGCCGTCAGCCCCATACCTGTATTCGATTATAGCGAGTGTGTTAACGTTCCTGCCGTGGACTCCAAAAAGCTAACCAAAAAACGCATCGCCGTGATCCCCGGCGACGGTATTGGCGAAGAAGTCATTCCGCAGGCAGTTAGCGTTATCCGGGCGACCGGGGCGCCGAAGTCGAACTTACCGACTTCGATTGGGGTGCGGACCGTTATCTCCGCGATCAGACCACAGTCCCGCCAGACGGATTCGCGATGCTCGCCCGCGACTTTGATGCCATCCTCGTCGGCGCCTTCGGCGACCCGCGCATCAAAACCAATATTCACGCCAAAGAAATCCTGCTCGGGATGCGCTTCAAGATGGATCTTTACGCCAACGTGCGCCCGGTCCGGTTGCTGGATGCAGCACTCTGTCCGCTGAAGGGGGTCGAGCCGAAGGACGTCGATTTCGTCGTCCTTCGCGAGAACACCGAAGGCGTCTACACCGATGCAGGCGGCGTCTTCAAGCAGGGAACTCCCGAGGAAATCGCTACGCAGGAGGACATCAATACCCGCAAAGGCGTCGAGCGTATCATCCGCTACGCCTTCGAATACTGCAGCACGCACACCAAGCTCGACGGATCTCCTCGCAGCAAAGTTCTGATGTGCGACAAGTCCAACGCCATGACCCATGCCGGTGGCCTCTGGCAGCGCGTCTTCAAAGAAGTCAGCGCCGAATATCCGAAGATTACGGCGCAGCACATGTACGTCGACGCGCTCTGTATGCAGATGGTTCGCGACCCGCGCCAGTTCGACGTGATCGTGACCAACAACATGTTCGGCGACATCATCACCGACCTCGCCGCCGGGCTCCAGGGAGGACTCGGCATGGCCGCAAGCGGCAATATCCATCCCGGCCGTACCTCGATGTTCGAACCCGTCCACGGCTCCGCCCCGCCGATCGCCGGCAAGAACATGGCGAACCCGTTCGGCGCAATTTTGACTGCGGCCATGATGCTGCGCCATCTCGGATTCGAGAAAGAATCCGACAAGATTGAAGCAGCAGTATTGGACGCCGTCCGCGAGAAGAAGACCACACAGGACATCGGCGGCTCGTTGGGGACAAGCGAAGCAGGCGAGTGGGTGACGAATCGGGTATCCAGCTGACGATGTCTGTTCAATGAAAGAGCAAGGCTAGGCCTGATTCTTCGTCCCTGGACGGTTGCCAAGACAATGGTCATGTAGAGGACGGACGCCTTCGTCCGCCCGGCGAGCGAGAGCGAGCGTACGACAGACTACGGAACTTGTGGGAACCGGAGGGGTGAATGGTGAAAGGGTGTAGAAGCGGATCTCCACTCTGTGAGAGCCGATATCAAAAATCCGCGGCCAGTATACGCCCTAAACCTCAGCCGCGAAGCGGCGAAAGAATGCCGCCCACGCCGTAAGGCGTAGGGCGATGGGAAATTGATGACAAGCCCCAATAGGGGCGAAAGAAACTACCCTCGCCGTCCCGCCAGCAACGCCAACTCCCGCCACTTCCACGAGCAATCCACATCGACAAAGCCAATCTCCCGCAACCAACCAAGCTGCGTCTCCACATCTAGCAGCTTGTTCGACGGATCTTCCGTCTCCACCGTAAACCCGATCCGCTGCAAGAATTCCTCATGCAGCCGCGGCGTCGGCGACGCCACATGCTCCAGATTGCAGAACACGCCACCAGCATGCAGCAGGCCAAAAACTTCCGCATACAACTCCCGCTTGCGCTCATGCACCAGATGATGAATCGCGAAACTGGATATCACAGCATCGAACTTTCCCAACACCGGCAGCGGCGAATCCATATTGTGCTCAATCACAGTCACACGCGAGTTCTGCTCAAACCGATTTCGTACAGCCTCTAGCATCGCCGGAGAGAAATCGACAGCCACGGCTTCCGTCACCGGACGCTCGCGCCGCTTCAAATCATCTAGTACTCAGCGCCAGCAACCGTCCATCTCCCGTTCCCAAGTCCAGAATCCTTCGCGCTTCCGACGGCACAAACTCCAGCAGCGCCGCCTCGCCTTCGCCACGGTGCGAAATCAGATCCGCGCGCTGCAGGTAGTCCCGGGCATGTTCGGCTGAAGTCCACAAATTGACAGGATTCGCATTCATGCGTGCAACTATAAGGGAACCTGTAAACTCGAATGGAATGAAAAGAGTCCGAATGCCTTTCCGACGGGTTCTAGCGTCGATTTCGTGGGTCGTACTGGCCGTGGCATCGTGCCATGGAATCGCCAGCGCGCAGAATCCCCCGAGCCCCGCCCCTGCTCAGTCGCCCTCCGCTCAGCAACCCACGCAGCCGATCCCTCCACCCGACCAACCGCAAAAGACCGACCAGCAGCAGCCCGAACAGCCGGAAGTCAAAATTACTCCCCGCCAGGCGGAGGAGCTCTTCCATTCGGTCGACGAGATTCTCGAATTCGACAGCAAGCAAACCGGACTGCCCATCAAACACACCGTCAAGCGCAAGCTGACCAGCCGCGACGAAGTTGTTTCTTACCTCACCAAACACGTGAACGACGAAGATACTCGCCGGCTGCGCCGCTCCGAACTGGTGCTGAAGAAGTTCGGTCTTCTTCCTCGCGACTTCGACCTTCAAACTTTCCTGGTCGCGCTCCTCAAAGAAGAAGTCGCCGGATACTACGATCCCAAGACCAAGACCGTAAACCTGCTCGACTGGGTTCCTATCGAAGAGCAGGAACCCGTCATGGCTCACGAACTCACCCACGCCCTGCAGGACCAGGACATCAACCTGCAGAAATGGATGAAGCGCGGAGACAAAGACCTCGGCGAAATTCGCAAAGACCCCACGCCCGAGGACATTGAAAACGACGAGATCGACAACGCTCGCGAAGCCGTCCTCGAAGGCCAGGCGCAGGCCATTATGTTCCAGTATGCGATTGCTCCCACGGGCCACTCGATCGCTACCTCGCCTGAACTGGTCAAAGCCATGGAAGAAGAAACGCTCACCGGAACGCCTGGCACCAAGGTCTTCAACGACGCGCCTATCTTCATGAAGGAGTCGCTAACCTTTCCGTACAGCTATGGCATGAACTTCGTTATCGAGTTGCTGCAGAAAGGCGGCAAGGAGAAGGCCTTCGCGGCGCTGCTGCAGAACCCTCCGCACACTACGCGACAGATCATGGAGCCTCAAACCTATCTGGCGGGAGAAAAGATTCCTCCCATGTCGATCCCCGACTTCAAGCATGACTTTAAGGACTACCAGAAGTTCGACATTGGCGCGATGGGCGAGTTCGACGTAGCTCTGCTGCTGGAGCAATACGCCGGCAAAGCGGTCTCGAAGAAGATCTATCCCGAGTGGCGCGGAGGCTACTACTACGCTGCAAAAGCCAAAACCAACACCGCCGCGCCTCTGGGACTGCTGTATGTTTCGCGCTGGTCGAGTCCTGAGTCAGCCGCCGAGTTTGCTGCTCTTTACGCGCAGTCTCTCAAGCAACGATATAAGGAGGCGAACGAGACCGGTCAAACCCAATTGGCGCAAGGAGATTCGCGAGCACCTGATTCGAAGGCACCGGATACTCAGCTCAAAGACGACTCAGGCCCCACGCTACCGCATCTCACCGGCCGTCACACCTGGTCTACCGAAGAGGGAACAATCGTTATCGAAGAAAAAGGTGAAACGGTGTTTGTGAGCGAGAGTCTCGATGCCGCCACCACCAGCACACTGGAAAGAGAAGTGCTCTCGAGCGTGCCATAAGCGACTCATGTGGGACAACCGCCGCCTCAGCTGTCCGTGATGTCTCGTGTGGGGTGGACACTCCTGTCCGCCGCTTCTGTGTTTCACCTTAAAGTGGCACGGCCGCCACCACCTGTCCTGAAGAGCCGCCTTCTGGCGGATCATCACTGCTGTGCTGGAAGATCTGCTTTTGATCGCTGCGTAACCGACTCCGGAAGGCGAGCTTCCCGGATGGATAACTCCACCGCAACAAGAGCGCATCCTAGCGGCTAAGCCGTGGTAATCTCAGGCTTATAGACGGGTCGCTTGCGTACGGAGGTGTAGGATGCGCGCGTTTTTGCCACTGTTGCTCATTTCCGGGATGGCTTGGGGACAGGCTACGGAGTCCACGAAGCCCGCCGCTGCTCCTGCTGTCCAAAGTCCTGCGCAAAGTTCCGCTAAACCCGCACTACCGCCCGAGACAGGGAGTGCGGGGCACGATCCGAACGCCTGGGTTATTCCGTCCGGCTCAAAGGTTCCACTCTCACTCAAGCAGGCGATCTCGACCAAAAATGCGCGCGAGGGAGATGCGGTGTACGCGGAAACGGCGTTTCCGTTCGTGATGAATGATCGCATCCTGATTCCTGCGGGCACCTACATTCAAGGCAAGATATCGCATGTGGAGAAGCCCGGACGCTCCACGAAGCACGCCGAGTTGCTGATTCATTTCACATCGATGATCTATCCGAGCGGGTACACGGTCATGCTGCCAGGATCAGTCGAGAATACGCCGGGCGCTGACAGTAATCACATAAAGGACACGGAAGGAACGATTCAGGCGGACAAGGATACGGGCAAGCGGGTGGAAGATGCGGCGAAGGGCGCGGCTGTCGGAGGGACCGTAGGTACCATCGGCGGCGCCGCCGCTGGCGGATTCAATGGAGCCCGCTATGGCGGGTTGGCGGGCCTTGCCGGTGGCGTAGCATGGGCGCTGCTGAAGCATGGTCCGGATGTGAAACTGGATGTCGGGACGTCGATTGAAATGGAGATCCAGCGAGATGTGCCCGTGGACGCGAACCGCATCCAGGTGGCGCGGGCGCAGTAAGACGGACCTCCGCGCCTTGGTTCGTCCTCGGGAAACTAGTGCAACAGAGGGACACGGCGGAGTACTGAGCAAACCTCCAAATCCGGCATGCGTCGCGAAACTGTCTTACGCATCAAGCGAAGCAATGCTGCGGCGCCCGATTTACTCTCCTCTTTCTGTTGACTGCTATACAATCCGCGGTAGGGGCGTTGTCAGCGCTCCCTCATGGGAGGCTTCATGCCTGAGATTCTAGGCGGATTTACCACGATCATAATTGTCGTTCTAGCTATCTATTTTCTTAGTTCAATCAAGATTCTGGCCGAATATGAGCGCGGCGTCATCTTCCGGTTAGGTCGCCTGTTGCCCGAGGCCAAAGGACCGGGCGTAATTCTGGTGTTCACGCCGGTCGACCGGATGGTGCGCGTTTCACTGCGGCAAGAAGCACTCGAGGTTCCTCCGCAGGACATCATCACGCGCGATAACGTCACTCTGAAGGTGAATGCGGTCATCTTCTTGCGCGTCATCGAGCCGCGGAAAGCCGTGGTCGAAGTTTCGAACTACGTCTACCAAACCTCGCAGTTTGCGCAGACCACGCTTCGTTCGGTGCTGGGCGAGCAGGAACTCGACGAATTGCTGGCGCATCGCGACAAGATCAACCTGCGGTTGCAGAGCATTCTCGATACCCACACCTCCCCATGGGGTGTGAAGGTGACCAACGTCGAGGTGAAGCAGGTCGATATGCCGGAATCGATGTTGCGCGCGATGGCGAAGCAGGCCGAGGCGGAGCGCGAGAAGCGGTCGAAAATCATCCATGCCGAAGGCGAGTTCTCGGCGGCGCAGCGACTGGTCGACGCGGCGCACTTGCTTTCTGGCGAGCCGGTCAGCGTGCAGTTGCGCTACCTGCAGACGCTGACGGAAATCGGCGTGGAGAAAAACACGACGGTTATATTCCCCGTGCCTGTTGACTTCTTCTCGGGCATTCAAAAGATGCTGGGGAATGCGGGCGATGCGTCAAAGCCCGCCGCACCGGCGGCGAAAACGTCATAGGGTTTGTATTTTGTTCGATGATGGGTCGAGAAGCCGCGCTTCTCCCAATCGGGGAGAAGGGGCCGGCATTGAGCGGTTTCGCGCCACTGGAGTGAAACTATGGCTTCGTCTGAAGATACTGAGATAACACTGGGGACAGGAAAGCTGCTGGTGCTGTTTTTCGGCCTGGTGGCGATCTGCGCTCTCTTCTTCGCCCTGGGGTATTCGCTCGGGCGCAAGTCTGAGCCAACGATTGCAAGCGCCAGCGCACCGACCACCCCGCCAGTTTCCACGAGTACCACCAAGACCAGCAGCGGATCGGGCGCGCCGCCGATGACTTTCTACAAGGCGGTTGAGCAGAAGGACGCCGCAGCGGACCTGACGCCCCCGGCAGAAAGCAAGAACGACACAACAACGGCTCCGGCAGGGGCGACCTTCACTACGCCGCCTCAATCTAGTGCAGTTGATCCCACGACAACTTTGCCGTCCACCGGATATTTCGTGCAAGTAGCTGCGGTCAGCAAGGAGGAAGACGCGCAGGCCTTGGTGGACGCGCTCAAGAAGAAAGATTATCCGGCGTTCGTGTCCGCCCAATCCGTGTCCGATAAGCTGTTCCGCGTGCAATTGGGACCATTTGCTGAAGTGAAAGATGCGGAGACGATGCGCACGAAGCTAGTTGGGGACGGGTACAGTCCAATCCTGAAGAAGTAATAACCGCAATCCTCGATCTTAAAGCTCCTCGGAATGACCATCTCCTGCGGGATCGGGTGCCTGCATCCTACATTGACAGTCATCGATTTTCGGGGTATCTGTAGTCCACCATGACTTCCGATGCATCGCTCGATCGTGCGCTTCACGCCATTGCTGACCCCACCCGCCGCCGCATTTTGCAGGTTTTGAAAGAGCGGGGAAATGAAACGAAATCTGCCGCGGAGAAACCGGTGCATGGCCCTTGCCTTTGTGGAGGCGAGATCGAAGAGCGGATTCGTCTCTCGCAACCTACAATTTCCCATCATATGAACATCTTGGCGAAAGCAGGGCTGGTCGAGGCAACCAAGCAGGGCCAGTGGCGTTGGTATCGGCGAAACGAAAAGGCGATTCGGGGAGTGGTGAAGACACTGCGCGGGAAACTGTAGAGGCAATCTGAACTACTGGGTCACTTTGGAGGCGTGGAAGTGACCCAAGAAGTGACATAAATATGCGCGCGCGATTCTGGATGCACCGCGAACAGAGTCCGCCCACCGGCGCCACTGTGCGGTCCCGCTGCCAGTGCTTCTGCAATCGTTTAATGCGTGCCGAGCGCCCACTTCTCCAGATCGCCAGTGGACCGCATCAAGCCAAGTTGGGCGCGCTGCAGGTCGAAGGTGACATCCTGCAAGGTGATAAAGCGCTCGCTGAGTTGGGAGCGGGCATCGTCGAGGTCGTGCAAATTTGCCGTACCGGCGTCGATGCGAGTTTGCGTGGCCGTCAGAGTTTTTTCTGCCAGTTCATATTCCAGTTGGGCCACATCGTGCGCAGCTTGCAGTTGCGCAACGGAACGTTGCAGGCGAAGGGTCTCTTCAGAGGCCTTGTCCCGTGCGGCTTGCGCCTGCTTGTTTGCCTTGAGGGCATCGGCATCGGCCAATTCGGCGCGCGCTCTCTGCGACGCATTGAACAACGGAAACCGGATGCTAACACCCACAGTCGCATTGTTTTGCTGGAAAGCGTTCGTCACGCACAGGAATTCGCCCAAAGATGTCAGGCAAGGCTTCGAGGGAATGTAGTAGTTCTGAAAGTTGTTGAATTTCGAAAGCAGGGCGTATTGTGCGGCAAAATCTACGCTAGGCAAAAGCGCACGATGCTCCGCTTGTGCACGCAGGTACTGGGCTCGGGCATGCTCGACGGCAGCCTCGACCGATGGAGCGGTCGCGGCGGAGTTGGTCGCTGTGTCGTCCGCGGGCAATGGTGGCGGCGCTGGAAACGAATCTGGATCGGTTTGGATACTCGCTGCTGGCAGTCCGGTCAGCTTGGCGAGATGCTCGCGGAGCACGTCCGCCGACCCTTTGGCTTCCGCTACACGCAAGCGGACGCGCGCTGCCGACAATCGAGCTCTGGTTCCGTCAATCTCACTGTCGACCCCTTCTTTTACGCGCTCAGCAACAGCGGCCTGAAATTTATCGGCTTCCGCCTGGGTCTCCTGCAGCTTGAGCATTCGTTCTTCCCATTTCGCAAGTTCGGCGTAACTCTGCGCGGCATCCTGGATAATCGCGTTGCGCTGATCTTTGGTATTGAGAGAAGCCATTTTGGAATCGGCTTTCGCGGCCTGGATAGAAGATCGCAGGGATGGATTCAGCAATGCGGATTGCGCGTTGATATTGAAGAGGGACGGGGCAGATCCTTCCAGTGCGAGGGGAAAGCCGAACGAGTATCCGAGGCCGGCACCGGTCGTGAGCTGCGGAATGTAACTGTTATGCAGTTCGCGATAGGCGGCGTCCATACGTTGCTCGTCGGCCGCGGCAATGGCCCCTGCGGTAGCGTGCGACAGGGCGAGTTCGACAACGCGTTTCAAAGAGATTGGTTCGGCCATCAACGATGCGGGAAGCAAAACAAATGCCACGATGTATTTCAAGGCGAGCCAAATAGTTCTCTGCGGGCGGCACGATGTCATCATTGTGTCCCTTCCAAACCAGTTCGTACGACGTATGAATCTTTGGATGCAAGCGAAATTCTAAATGCCCAAGGGGGCCGTGGGAGCGACTTTCGAGAGTACAGACCCGGACGCTCGAACGGTCGCTTAGGAGCGGCTGAGCCGCTTCAGGTCTTCTTTGGCGCGAGGATAGTCTTTAAACAATGCTAAAGCAGCACGAAATTCTTGGGCCGCACCCTGCCGGTCTCCTGTCTTTTCGAGAAGTTCGCCGAGTATCGCGTGCGCTTTGAAGGCTGGACCTTCTTCGCACAATCGGTTCGCAAGATAACGCCGGACTAGTCGAATGCCGAGGGGATAGTCGCGTTGTGCCCGAAGCAGCAGGTTGCCTGCATTCATCAATGACTCGGGATGATCGATCGGAGCGGCCTCGGCATGCTGCAGCGCATTCTCCATATCCTCGTAACGGTGCGCATACATGAAGAAGTTCGCCAGATCGACCCATCCCCGAACTCCGGAATTGCTGGCTGCGATTTCGGCGCGATACTCGCGTTCCGCCTTAGCTGGATCTTTTTCTTTCTCCGCGATACGGGCCAAGACCCAATGCGCCATTGCTGGATTGAGAGGCATCAGCTCGTCCGCCTGCCGGTATGCTTTTTCTCTACCGCCGCCGATGATCCCCGGAGCTTCTGCATAAAACTCGCCGAGATCTACATGCGCTTCTACATTTTTCGGATCGAGTTCCACGGCGCGTTCAAAGGCGGCACGGGATTTCTTCGCCAGTCCGGCAGCACTGAGAAATCCGGAACGATCCGCTTTTTCACCGTACGAGCGGCCTAACCATAAATAGTAGGAACTGTTTTGCGGATCGAGATTCACCGCACGCTCACAGGCTGCGATGCCGCGGTCCCATTCTTCCATCATGAAATAGGCGCGGCAAAGCAGATTGTCTGCTGCCGCATCATTGGGAGAATGTGCGATCTGATGCTGAAGATCTTGGACCAGTTCGTCGACATGGCCGGACGTAAGCAGTTCCATCGGAGATGGAGATGCGCCTCCGGACGAAACCAAAATCAAGAGCAGAAACAGGGCCGGCAACAGGAAACGGCTGGCGAAACTGAGGCACATGTTGAAACCGGCCGTGCGCATAGATCAGGGCACGACCTTCACAGCGGCGCCGTCCGACAACGGCTTCAGCTCTTCGGCAGGCATGGCCACGGCATCACCCTCGGAAAGCCCGGAGGTAATCTCAACTCGCGTGAGATTCTGCAACGAGAAAGTGATGGCCTGGCGTTTCAAATGGTTGTCGACAATCCGGAACACATAGGGTGTGCTGTCGTCGATGTGCAGAGCATCGCGTTGCAAAGTGAGGACGTCGTTGTGTTCGGCGACAACAATGGTGACGCCAACATTAATATTCGGCAGCAAGCGCAGGTCCTGGTTATCGATCAGACAGGTTGTCTCGCCCACATTCCGGTTTCCGTGCAACTTCACGGTCGAGGGAACGGTGTTCACGATGCCGGTCCATGTACGGCCGGGTACGGCGTCCCAAGTGACTTCGACTTTTTCTCCAGTCTGCAGGCGCCCTACGTCCGGTTCGTCGACAAAGGCACGAACGAGGACATGCGAAAGATCGGCTTCCTGCAGGAGCAAATCTCCGGCCTGAACAAACGCATCGAGCTTGACTGGAAGGGAATAGACGATGCCTTCGAACGGGGCGCGCACGCTCGATTTGCTGAGAGCATCTTCTGCACTCTCATACGCAGCCTGCGCTTCTGTGGCTTGCGCCTCGGTGCTTGCAACTTCCGGCCCCGAATAGCGATCTTTCTGTTTTTGTTCCGCCAGATTCAAGTCCGCTTGCGCATTTTCCAGAGTTACCTCCGCTTGCCGGACTTCTCCGGGAGATGCAGCGCCCTGTTGCTGCAAGCGCTTCAAGGCATCGAGATTCCGTTGAGCGACATTGCGAGCGGCACGCGCTTTGGTTAGCTGCGCATTCAGGGTGAGAATTTCCTCCTGAGTGCCGCTGTTCTTCGTGGCGGAGAGACTTGCCTGTGCAGCCTTGATCTGTGCCTGGGCCTTGGCCGCCTGCGAGCGGATGTCTTCATCATCCAACTGCAGCAGAAGTTGCCCTTTGTGCACGTGATCGCCTTCTCTCACGAAAACGCGCTTGACTGTGGTCGCAATGGGTGCGTGAGCTTCAAAAGTCTGAACCGGTTCGATCTTGCCGTTCGTCGAAATCACGCTGCGGATCGGCCCACGCTCCACCCTCACGGCATGGACTTTGATGGGTGTCTGGTGAAGGTAGGAATAGAGAATAAGAGCCAGGATGACAGCTGCGGACACAAGCCAGATCCACCGTCTGTTGGACGGCGTCTTCGAATTGTTTGTTAGCGCCAACTAGTTGTCTTTCAGGCTCCGGCAGGAATTTCTGTAAGTAGTAATTTACCATCTATGAGGCATAGCGGAGCATACGCGAGCCTCGTAAGGATGGTAGCGAATTAGATGCCGGGGCGATGCGCTCGGGTGCATTCTCTCACCCGCTACAATAGAAGCATGCCGAAATCGCCACGTTATACGCCGGAGCACGCCGCTGCCGGTCTGGACTACAAGTTTCCTGAAATCGAAACCTGGCCCAACCAGTTCCCCGGGTACGAGATCCTCGTCGACGATCCCGAATTTACCTCGGTGTGTCCGAAGACGGGCTTGCCGGATTTTGGAGTTCTGAACATCCGTTACATGCCCGACAAGCTCTGCCTCGAGTTAAAGTCGCTCAAAGAGTATCTGCACTGCTACCGCAATCTCGGCATCTTTCAGGAGAACGTCGTGAATCGAGTTCTCGAAGATGTAGTGAAGTGGGCTAGACCGGTTTGGGCTGAGGTGCGGGGAGAATTCCGTCCGCGGGGCGGGATTTCGACGACCATTGTGGCGCGCTGGCCGAGACCTAAGAAGCGATAACTACCAAGGGCACGGAGTTCACCATGGCGTTCAACGAACTCCTTCGTGCGACTTCGTGCTCTTTGTGGTTCGACGTTTTCGACACAGTTCGTGCGTCAATCCCTCGTGTTATATTCGCTGGACTCGTGTCCCAGAACGATCTTCAACCCAAAACTGCCCTCATTGTTCTGACGGCGCTCAATCTGCTCAACTATGCGGACCGCAACGTACTGTTCGCCGTCCAGCCGCTGGTGCAGGATGAGTTCCACGTCTCGAAACAGCAGATCGGGTACCTGACTAGTGCGTTCCTCGGTTTCTACATGATCGCCGCGCCGTTTGTCGGTCCGCTGGCTGACCGGTACTCGCGCAAACTCATTATCGTTCTGGGAGCATTTTTCTGGAGCGGCCTGACTCTGCTGACGGCCGTGACACACAACTACACCGAGCTTCTGATCCGGCACACGCTGGTTGGTGTCGGTGAAGCGACGTTTGTTACGATTGCGCCCACGTTTGTCTCCGACCTTTTCCATGAGAATGTTCGCGGACGAATTCTCGGGGTGTTCTATCTGGCGATCCCAGTTGGATCTGCCGCAGGCTATTTGCTCGGCGGATACCTGGCGCCACATTATGGCTGGCGTTTCCCGTTTTATATCGCCGCCGCTCCCGGTTTCCTACTGGCAATCGCAGTGTTGTTCCTGAAAGAACCGGAGCGCGGTCAATTCGACTCGCTGAAAGAAACGCCGGAACGCGGAACGATTCTGGGGCTCGCGAGAAATCCGGCATTTCTGACTTCCACGCTTGGCATGGCGGCTATGACGTTTTCCCTCGGCGGCATTCAGGTCTGGATTCCACAATTTCTCTACAGTGAACGCGGCTACTCGCTCGAAAAAGCCAATCTAATGTTCGGCATGATCATCGTGGTCGATGGCATTGTGGCCGCGCTCGCCGGTGGATGGCTGGGCGACTTTCTGTTACCACGCATGAAAGGTGCCTACTATTTGGTCTCGGCGGCGAGTATGCTGCTCGGAATACCGGTAATGATCGTAGGCCTATTCAACCGCGGTCCGTTGATGATTCCTGCCATTGGGGTGGCGGCGTTTTTCCTGTTGCTGAATACTGCACCGCTCAATGCCGCTGTAATCAACTCGGTTGGTGCCCACATCCGTGCGACGGCGATCGCCGTAAACATATTCATCATCCATATTCTGGGTGACGTACCCTCGCCAACATTGATGGGACGGGTGGCTGACCGGCACTCGCTGCAAGCCGCGTTCATCCTGCCGATTATCGCGATGGGAATCTCGGCTGCGATACTCTTCTATGGCATGAAATTTGCACCGGCAATTGCGCTCGATAGCAGCCTGGCCTCGCCAGGGAAGACGTAAGCGGAATGATTTATTTCTGGTGGATTGCGGGAACGATCCTGGCGCTTGCCTGGCTCTCCCGCATCGTGGATGCCGCACTCGGTATGCCGTCGGTCGCAGACGTTTCTCGCCCCGAGTGGGACCGCAATCTGGTTCGTCCTTCGGGCAACCCTCGCGTTTCGATTGTCGTTCCCGCCCGTAACGAAGAAGCCGAGATCGAGAAGGCGCTGCGTTCGCTCCTGGCGCTCGACTATGACAATTATGAAGTAATTGCCGTGAACGACCGCTCAACCGATCGCACCGGCGAAATTATGGAGCGGCTCAGTCAAAATCCCCACCCTTCGACAATCTCAGGACAAGCTTTCTCCCAAATCCGGGGAGAAATGGCGCACCCGAATCCCGACCCTTCGAAAGGCACGAAGGGTGGGCCACCTAATCCTTCATTGCTGGTGATTCACCACACCGAACTTCCCGCTGGATGGCTCGGCAAGACTCACGCCATGTGGACGGCCGCGAACCAAGCATCGGGAGAGTGGCTGCTCTTTACCGACGCCGACGTGATCTTCAAGCCCGACTCGCTGCGCCGCGCCTTGGCTTATGCCGAGAGCCAGCCTGCCGATCACCTCGTACTTTTTCCCCGCATGATCATGAAGCGCCCCGGCGAGTACATGATGATCGCCTTCTTCCAGACCATGTTCATGTTTGGACATCGTCCCTGGAAGGTCGCCGACCCGAGCACCGACGACCACATGGGTGTGGGTGCGTTCAACCTGATCCGCCGCAAAGTCTACGACGCGGTCGGGACTTACCAGGCCCTCCGCATGGAGGTGCTCGACGACATGAAGCTGGGCAAGGTTGTGAAAAAGGCGGGATTCGCGCAACGTAATGTTTTCGGCGGAGATTTGATTTCGATCCGTTGGGGACATGGGGCTTTCGGCATTGTGAACAATCTGACGAAGAACTTTTTTGCGGTTCTCTCTTTCCAGTGGTGGCGCACGATACTGTCCGCGGTGGGACTGGCTTTCATCAATCTCGGACCGTTCGTGGGAATCTTGCTGGCGCACGGATGGGAACGCCTGCCTTTCGCCATCGCTCTGGGATCTCTATTCTTGATCTATCTTGGTATCTCGCGGCGGTCGTCCGTGCCGCCGTATTATTGTTTTCTGCACCCCGTGAGTTCGACGATGTTCATCTATACACTGCTGCGCTCGATGTTCGTCACCCTGTGGAATGATGGCATCGTGTGGCGGGGAACGAAGTATCCGCTAGAGGAATTGCGCCAGGGAATGGTGTAAGGTCGCCTCGGGTCCGGCGGGGTCCTCATCCGTTTCCGGGAAGGCTGTCTTTGCTCCTAAAGTATCCCGGGCCAATGAGTGATAGAGCGATTTTCAGGAAGGAAGGCGCGCGCTCCAGGGAACCATAGCGCTCGTTGGGCCGTGAGGTCACATTCGTCACGGCGGCGACACACGCTCAGAAGTCTCTGGCAATCGTGACCTTCCAGGCCCATCCTGCCAACACGAGGCTTAGAGCAAAGCTGAAAGCGATTCCGTTCCAGTGCATTTGCCCACAAATCAGGTAGGTGGATGGATCGATCATGCGCACCGGAGTGATCGCGTCCTGCAGATTCAGCGGCTTCAATGACTCAATGACGCGAGTGCTGTTATTTACGGCAAAGACGACTGCAATTCCGATTCCGGCGCTTGTAAAGTCTCCGGCAAAAAGCGTGGATGCTACCAGGCCAATCGAGTAAAACAGCATTCCGCCGAGTCCGAGACGCAGGCCAAGGAGGAACGCATCACCGACTGGATAGTCGCCACCGGAGAGTGCGGCGATGACCGGAACCGCGAGCGCAGGGATAAGCGCAGCAGCCATCGATTGAAGAGCGCCATTTAGAGAACGATAGAGAAACCATCTGGTTCTGCTTACCGGCAAGGATAAGGTATAGTCCACAGTCCCAACCGCCCGCTCCCGGAGAAAACCGCCGAGCCCCAAGAACATGGCGGAAAAACCCCAGAACAGAAAGAGTGGACCCTGGATCGTTCGCTCCCCGGCCTCGTGGAAGTCCTTCGACTCGATCACGACCTTTTCGGCTTTGGCGCTGTAGAACACCGAAGCGCTGGTCACAAGCAGAAGAGCGGCAAGAATGAATAAAAAGCGCGACCGCGATTCCCGCCAGACTTTACGAATTGGCATGGTATTCCTTCACCTTCTCCAGAAACAGCTCTTTTAGTCCGACGGACTGCACTTCAACGGACCTCGCGGCAAGCAGCGGTCCAAGAGCGGCAATCTCGTCGACGTTGCGACTCGCGAGAATGCTTATAGTTCTTCCTTGCGCGATGACCCGCTCCACACCGTACCTTCTGAACGCTTCCGGCGGAGGAGGGTCATCGAATACGAGATTGACCCGCCGAAACGTTTTCCGGAGATGGTCCAGCGAGCCTTCGAGAATGACTCGCCCTTTCTCGATGGCGATGATGGAATCGGCGATTTGCTCAACCTCTGCAACCTGGTGAGACGAGAAAAATATGGTGGTTCCGTCAGCCGCTTGCCGAACCAGACTCTGCAGCATCTGCTCGGTCATTACCGGATCGAGACCTTCGCTCGGCTCATCGAGGATAAGGAGCTCCGAATGACGGCAAAGGCTGAGCAGAAGGCCCAGCTTCGTCCGCGTTCCCTTTGACAAAGCGCTGACCTTGCTATTCAGTGGAAGTTCAAATTCCTTGAGCAGGCGGGTTTCGGTCTCGATGCGCCAGGTCGAAAAAAACGAACGCGTGAATGCGATGATCTCCCGCACAGTCATGTACGAGTAGAGCCGCTTGTCCTCGCCGAGAAAACCGATGCGGCGTCGAACCGCGATAGATCCCGTGGGCTCGCCAAGCACCGTTGCCTCACCAGAGGTTCGTCGGATCACGTCGAGAAGAATTTTGATGGTTGTGGTCTTGCCCGAGCCGTTTCGGCCCAAGAAGCCCACGATATGCCCCCAGGGAACGGTCATGGTCAGTCCCGCCAGCGCAAAATTATTCCCGAATCGTTTCGTAAGCTCCCTTGTCTCTACGGCGGCCTTCATCGCGTTGCAGCCTCCTCAATCCATTCTGCTTCGAATAGACGGCGGCTCTCGTCGTCGCTAAGACCCATGTTCCTCAGCTTTCGGACGGTTTCCTTCACGACAACCGAAGCTTCCCGGAACCTGCGGAGACGCGACTTTGCCATGTTGCCCTTTTCAACGTACGCTCCCGCGCCGTGTCGGAGGCGGATTAGGCCCTCCTGTGCGAGATCGTCATATGCCTTCACGACCGTATTTGGGCTAACGACAAGGTCCTCCGCCAATGTACGAATCGCCGGCAACTGATCTCCCTCAACCAAAGCTCCGATTTCGATCGAGTGCCTAATCTGTTCGACGATTTGCAGATAAATCGGAACCCCTGAGGATGGGTTCAGGCGTATAACCATAGGACGTAGTGTATCATAGTAATGATACAGTGCAAGTCTTGGGCCTCCGACTAGTCCTCAGGCACGTTCATCGATTTTCGCGAGCCTGTTTATGCGGGGATCGCATATGCGGGGATCGCAGAGGATCGTTCAAGACGGCGGATATCGATCTGAAGCAAATGATTCTTGCGGAGGTGAGCGACTTGTTCCTTGACCCTCAAGTGTCGGCTATCAGCTTAGTGCTCATTAGTTTTTCGAGCTCCAGCCTAGATGCCTGATCCGGTTTGAACAATTTATTGCAGGTCGTCGCCCTCTACGTCATAGCCGTATGTTGCGGTTGTGTTCGGGGTCGCTTTCACTTTAGCCGGTTTTTTAGTCGGACGCAGCCGTCCGGCGCTGTAATGGCCACGATTCTCCACATCGTAGTTTTTCGGCAGAGGCGGAATCATCGCGGCGCCGCCGGTAATCTGACTGATTCGGTTCAGAATGATCTCGGGGCGTCCGTCATACAGCTTCACTCGCCCCTGGACCTCGATCGTTCTCCCGGCAAGTCGGCGCACATCGCCGACATCCCTTAGATCATGCGAAAAAATGACGACTGTGAAGGGACAGGCCATCTGATCCTCGCAGAATTCGAGGAAGTGAACGTTTGAGGGCCCGACTTTCACACGCACTACTTTTCCGGTCACGCATTTGGTTTCGTCGATATGCTGGGCGGCTTCGTGGATTGAGACGCAGTCGGAGGCGGAGAGAAATGGAACTGCAAAGAGTGTCAGGAGCGCGATCAGGGATATCGTGCCAACGGAGAGCCTTGATCGCGCTGCCGCGCTTCGCCCGGCCGGACCGAGGGCGGCTGTCCCCACTAAAACCGAACGGACGAGGGCGTCTGTTCCCACACGAGCGGGCATGGTGAGGGCAGTTTGCTTCCACATGCTGTGATCTTAGGAAAGGCAAGCCTATTCCGTCAGTGATCCAGCAAGGAAAATCTGCCCGCGGTTCCGGAATGGAACTGGATGAGTTGCACTTCGAGGATCCGATGAGCGAATCAAGGCAGGCTTAATCTGGAGGGTTTCAATCAACAATCAAAAATCATCAATCAAGGAATCTGGGAACGTCCCCACTTCCCGCTTCAAGGCGAGAAATGGGGCACCCGGAATCGATACGAGGAGAGGCTCTACTTGAACGACTTTACGGCGGAAGCTTCGTCGTCTTTCACATCGAAGACGGTGTAGAGCTTGGTGATCTGCAGCAGGTCGTTGACTTTCTTGGTGAGGTTGAGCAACTTCAGTTCGCCACCCTGATTCTTGGTTGTGGTAAAGGCGCTGACCAATTCGCCGATGCCTGAGCTGTCGATGTAATTCACGTCCTGCAGATTCAGGACAATCTTTTTGTTGCCTTTGCTCAGCAGATCGCGCACCGTGTCGCGAAGAACGACGCTACCTTCGCCGAGGGTGATGCGACCGCTGCAATCCACGATGGTAACTCCATCTACCTGCCGACTACCGACCTTCATTGTCACTGGGAAGCCTCCTTGCCGCCCGCGGTTGGACCGTGGACGCGCTTAATCAGTTTGAGTTCGGTGCCCGTCGAGGACGGGCGGATCTCGACCACATCCATAAACGAGCGCATCAGAAAAATACCGCGCCCAGAAGTCTTGAGCAGATTTTCCGGAGCCAGGGGATTGGGAATCCTGCTGAGATCCATCCCTTTGCCTTGGTCACGAATGGTGATGACCAGTTCCTCGCCCGTGCGCTCAAAGGCGAGGATGACTTTTTTGTCTGGGGCATAGGCGTTGCCGTGCAGCACGGCATTCACCGCGCCTTCCCGCACCGCCATTGAAATCTGCATGATTTCGTCTTCGCCAAAGCCGAGCTCGGTGGCAATGCGGGTAGCTTTCTCCTCGGCGCTGTCGATCGTCTCCAATGAGGAGTCGAGCGTATAAGAGACCCGTTGCTCGGTCATGGCCATGAACGAAGTGATTACGAGTATACGGCCTGGAGGGGCCAAATGCAGGAAAACCCGTCCTTGGGCTGCTCGCCAGATGCGATTCCCGGCGAATGCGGTAGTTTGCCTGTCCTACGCGGAATTGTCAACGGAGGATGCTTACCCGTGTCATACCACAATAGAAATGTCCCCGTGTTCTCCACAATAGAAATGTCCCGCTGGTTGTGGTTTCATGTTGCCCCGGAAAAATTGATTATGTTCCTCTGTTGAAAGCCTTGTCGCCAAGGATGATTCGCCGCTGGAGGAAGACTGCGGCGTGATATCGGGGAAGGGGGCGCGGGGGAAGGGGCAGCGCCCCTTCTCTCGCCCAGCGCTATAGAAGCTTTCAACTCGCGGAAGCCCACGCGCTGATTGCGATAGTGAATCGCGACTTCTCCTGCTTCGTTCTCCCGCACCAACACGCGGCTCCTGGCCGGCGCCCAGTGTTGGCTTTGCCGTTCCAGTTGCAGCAGCCGGTTGTGGTAGCGCACCACCCAGTCCTCGCTCACCACGCGCTCTTGCTCCAGCCAGAACACTTCATCCAGTTGCCGCGCCGTCGGACGGCGGCGATGATAATCGGCCGGAGCCACGGCGGGGTGCGCGTAACGCCGATTGTGTTCGGCGAGATAGTGCTGCTCCAGATACGCGTTGGCCTGCTCGTAGTTCCCGATCCCGGCCAGCCGCAGCTTCTTCACCAGTCGATCCTGATGCGTGCCGTGCGCCCGTTCCACGCGCCCTTTCGCTTGTGGCGAACTGGCGGCGATGATGCGGATGCCCAGCTTCGCGCACATGCATCCAAACTGCGTCACCGCCGGTTCTCCACGCTCCCGCTCTTCGGCATTCGGAGGCCGCACATAGACGTTCTTCCAGTCCGTGTACAAGGCCTGCGGCACGCCGTAGCGCTCGATCCAGCGCCGCAACACTCCCGCCGCCGCCCAGATCGTTTCCTCTTCCGAAAACCTCCCCAGCGCCTGGGTCGTCGCGTCATCGACCATGTGCATCAGACAGCCGCGCGGCCCGCGTTCCTCCAGCCACTCATGAAAACTGCCGTCCAACTGCACCAACTCGCCGAAGTGTGCCTTCGCTTCTCGTCGCTGCCGGTATGGTTTTCGCCGCCGCTGTCTTTGCCACAGCCCGGCCTCTTTCATCCACCGCCGCAGCGTCTCGGCCTGTACTGCCAGTCCGTCATCGCTCGCCAGATGCTCCGCTGCCAGCGTCGCACCGAAATCCGCATAGCGGGCTTGCACATGGTTCAGCACTGCCGCCCGGAACTTCGCCGTGTAGGCCCGGTTCGACACCCGCCCGCAGTTCCCGTGCTGCAGCGCCTTGGCTCCTCCCGCCCGATATCGCGCCCACACCCGTTTCGTCTGCCGGTAACTCAACTCCAGCAGCGCCGCCGCTTCGCGCAACCGCAAACTGCGCGCCTTCACCCGCCCCATCACTTCCACTCGACTCAGCTCTTGCCTGCTCAATCCTGTCCTCCCCAATCTTGGTTCCTCCTCGCGAAGAAACTCTAAAAGGGGACACTTCTATTGTGGTCTCACAGGGGACACTTTTAATGTGGTTCAACACGGAGGATGCTTACCCGTGTCGGTAGCACATGATATGTCCGGTTGAGATAGCAGGTGATATGTCCGCTTTGCGGGCGGTGAGGGTAGGAGACCATGCGAAGCATGGATTGTTACCCGAAGGCCGCGATGGAGCGGGCGATGAAAGTACAGGATGTGATGTTGCAAGCGATGGCAAAGAAGATCACCTGGTGGCAGGCGGCGGAGATCCTTGGGATCAGCGACCGGCACATGCGGCGTTGGCGGGAGCGCTACGTCGAAGAGGGGTACAACGGGTTGTTCGACCGGCGGCGGGGGAAGCCGTCGAGACGGCGGGTGCCGGTGGCGACGGTGGAGAGGGTGTTCGCTTTGTACCGGGAAAAGTATTTCGATCTGAACGTGCAGCACTTTCACGAGAAGTTGCAGGCCGAGCACGGGATTGAGCTGAGTTACACCTGGGTGAAGCAGGCGCTGCAGGGAGCAGGTCTGGTTGCGCGGGGGCGAAAGCGTGGAGCGCATCGCAAACGGCGCGAGCGTCGGCCCCTGCCGGGGATGCTGTTGCACATCGAGGGGAGCCGGCACCAGTGGTTTCAGGACGAACGCTGGTACGACCTGATCGTGATTCTGGACGATGCCACCAGCGAGATTTACTACGCGCAACTGGTGGAAGAGGAATCGACGGCGACAGTGATGGCGGGGCTGCGGGAAGGGATCGAGCGCAAGGGCGTGTTCTGTGCGCTGTACAGCGATCGCGGCAGCCATTTCTGGCTGACGCCGAAGGTGGGCGGCAAGGTGGATGCGCATCGTCTGACCCAGGTGGGACGGGGGTTGCGCGAGTTGGGGGTGCAGATGATTCCGGCCTACTCGCCGCAAGCGCGGGGACGCAGCGAGCGCAACTTCGGCACTTGGCAGGGGCGCTTGCCGCAGGAACTAAGATTGCACAAGATCGCGAGTCTGGAAGCCGCCAATGAATTTCTGCGGGAGCACTACATCGCCGAGTTTAACCAGCGATTTCAGAGGGCAGCGGCACAGCGGGGGAAGCGCATTTTTGCCTTGCCGAAGACGGGATCTGAACTTGATCTTCTCGCTGCAGTTCGAGCGCACGGTGAATCGCGACAACACGGTGAGCTTTCAGAATCTCAGTTTGCAGATTGAGCGGGTACGCTGGAGAGCGTCCTTGGCGGGCTGCCAGGCGGTGGTGTATCAGCATTTAGATGGAACCCTGAGCCTCACGCACGGACCACATTGTCTGGGACGGTACACGGCGCAGGGCACGGCACTGGCGACGACGGAAATGCCGGCGCAACGGGCTGTGGAAAAGACGCGAGGCGGAAAAGTCATAAAGCCGACTTTCCCTCCTCGCTTGGAAATCCCGCAAACCCCGCGGGATTCCCACTTTCCCACAGCCCCGACTGCTGCTGGTTAACTTTAGAACCGGACATATCGTGTGCTAAGAAAAGCGGACATTTTAACTTGCTACGGACACGGAGGATGCTTACACGGTGCCCTGGCTCCTTGAGTCGGTGGTTCGGCGACGTGTAGAGTCTCTATATCCTTCATTCTGTCTCAAATTCGCCTATGGAATTCTCTTTGCTCCGCTGCAGGTCCACTGCTCTGATCCTTCTCACATTCAGTTTGGCTCTGGTTCAGACGATGACGGGAGCTGTTCCCGAACCGAAGACGTCAACTCCAAAAGCTGATGTACAACTCGGATCTGTCGACGCGATTATCAATCAGTCGATTGCGGAGGGAAATATTCCGGGCGCGGTGCTGCTGGTTGGTCACAACGGCAAGGTGATCTATCGCAAGGCGTACGGATATCGTGCACTGGAACCGAAACGCGAGCCGATGACGGTCGACACCATATTCGATATGGCTTCGCTCACGAAGGTGATCGCCACGACGACTGCGGTCATGCAACTGGTCGAACAAGGCAAGATTCGGCTGAACGATCCGGTGGCCAAGTACTTGCCTGATTTCGCGCAGAACGGAAAAGAGGACATCACAATCCGGCAGTTGCTGACGCATTACTCGGGTTTGGCGCCGGATATCGATCTCACTCCCGCGTTTGACTCGAAGGAGTCGGCCTACCGGCTGGCGGATGCGGAAACTCCGGCGCAGGCGCCAGGATCAGGATTCGTCTACAGCGATACAAATTTTATCGTGCTGGCGGAGGTTGTCGAAAAAGTGTCGGGCGAAACGCTAGACGAATATGTTCAGCGACACATCTTCGGCCCGCTGAAGATGACGCATACACGTTTTAATCCTCCGGCCGCATGGCGCGCGAAGATTGCGCCGACCGAGTACGACGAGCACGAGCACATGCTGCGCGGTGTGGTGCACGATCCGCGGGCGCGACGGATGGGTGGAGTGGCGGGACATGCTGGTCTGTTTTCAACGGCGGACGATCTAGCGAAGTTTGCGGAGGTGCTGCTCGACGGCGGGGATGGAATTTTGTCAGCCATGACGGTGGCGAAAATGACGCAGCCGGAGACCCCGCCCTCGGCATCAGTGCTGCGCGGCTTCGGATGGGACATCGACTCTCCATTCTCTTCCAATCGCGGCGATCTGCTGCCCATAGGATCTTACGGGCACACGGGATTTACGGGAACATCGATCTGGATCGATCCGACGACCGAGACTTACATCATTCTCCTGACGAATGCGGTGCATCCGCGGGGGAAAGGCAATGCAATCGGGTTGCGCGTGAAGGTCGCGACCGAAGTGGCTGCGGCGTTGTCGCTGACGCCGGACGAAAAAGAAGCTCTCCGCTGGAAGAGCCTTACCGGCTACAACGAGGCCTACAGCGCAGCGCGGCGGATGAATGCGCGGAACGGCACTGTGAAGACTGGAATCGACGTACTCGAGGAACGCAATTTCGAAGGACTGAAGGCGGTCGAGGGCAAGAAGCACATCGGACTGGTGACAAACCAGACCGGCCTCGACGCCTCGGGAAAGAGAACGATCGATGTGCTGGCGCAAGCCCCGGGAGTTTCGCTGGATGCGATCTTCAGTCCGGAGCATGGCGTGACGGGCACGCTCGACACCACCGACATTAACAATTCGAAAGATGCGGCGACGGGTGTCCCCGTATACAGCGTGTATGGAGGGAGCGATGCTGCGCGGCGTCCACCGCAGGAGGTACTGCGCACCCTCGACGCAATCGTTTTTGATATCCAGGATGCCGGTGTGCGTTTCTACACATACGAAACGACCTTGGGATATTTTCTGGAAGCAGCAGCCAAAACCGGAATTGAAATGATTGTGCTCGACCGTCCGGACCCGATTACCGGATCGTTCGTGCAGGGCCCGGGCACAGATGAGGGTAAAGAGAGTTTCACGAATTACTGGACCGTCCCGGTGCGGCATGGGATGACCATGGGCGAGCTGGCAAAGATGTTCAACGCCGAGCGCAACATCAATGCGAAGCTCACGGTGATCGCCATGGAAGGCTGGGAGCGCGGAGACTGGTTCGATTCGACCGGGCTGGAATGGGTGAATCCGTCGCCGAACCTGCGCAGTGTGACCGAGGCGGCGCTGTATCCGGGAGTGGCGTTGATTGAAGGCACCAATGTTTCTGTGGGACGCGGCACCGACACTCCGTTTGAACTGGTCGGCGCGCCGTGGATGAAGAGCAGGGAACTGGCGGCCTACTTGAATACTCGCGGCATCGCTGGAGTGCGCTTCGTGCCGGGGACGTTCACTCCGACATCGAGCAACTACAATGGGCAGGAGTGCCAGGGAGTCAACATTGTTCTGACGGATCGGAATGGTTTCGATGCGCCAGAGTTGGGAATCGAACTAGCCTCGGCGCTGCACAAACTCTATCCGGCGGACTTCAAGATGGAGAAGATGCAAGGCTTGATCGTAAACCAGAGTGTGTATGACGCGTTGAGCGCGGGCGAAGATCCACGCCGCATCCAGCAGGACTGGATGGAAGCGCTGGAGAAGTTCGGGAAGATCAGGGAGAAGTACTTGATCTACAAATAAGACTGAACGGTCAAGGTCCGTAGGTTCTGCAAACTGCGTGATGAACTACTTAGACTGCTTGTGCAGTGTCCAAGTTTTCACGCTTCCGCCTTCCTTGCTTTTCGACGTTGCGTGAATGGCCTTACCGTCGGACGTGACCTCTAGCGTCACGATAAAAACAATCTTGCCATCACGCACATTGGTCTGCTCGACAGTGTGGGGGTTTATCAATTTCACCGACACCATCGTATGACCAGGGTCGTCTTCCATTTCATATAGCTTGCCGTCAAACTTGGCTTCGAGCTTTTCTCCCAAAGGTGTCTCGGCGCTGAATCCCTGCGATGTGCATTTGTATTTGATGATCGTACTGTTCTCCGATCGGCTCTGCTTGAAGACCTGCCACGATCCTGAGACAGCGTGGGCACCCGCAGGGGCGGGAGCGATACGTCTAAAATCGCTCTCAAAAGTAACCGCCTCAGCCTCAGTTGTGTCTTTCATTACCTTCGTCAAGGTGCTGCCGTCGGCCGAAACGGTGTCCGTTTCGGTGTACGTCGCTTTTCCAGCCTTTTTGGAAATTATCTCGACCGTGCGATCGTCCACGATGCGAACGCTGACTGTATCCCAATACCCGGTGGCAGGAACCTTTTGATCAGAGCCATCGGCCGTGATTTGCCTATCACCTTCGCGAAACACTCCATCCGAAACAGAAAGTACCCTCGGTTTTTCGGACGCGAGGTTTTCGTTCTTGCCGGTATCAATAATCCAAGTACCGTCGAAGAGGCTTTGCGAACGAGCATTACTGGAAAAGAGACACAGTGCCAGGAGTAGAAGGGACGTGGCTTTCATAAGGCACCCTAATTCAATGCTTTGAACCGCGAGGTCGTCTGGATTCTACGCTCGGTAAACATCCGTTGCCCAGATGGAACGCCAATTGGCGTAACATCCCCGATTTCACGCAAATCCAGGCCTGCCTTGGATTATTCTTGGATTGAATTGTGGCAGCCAGCAGGTGTTCAGTTGATCCAGAGGTGCAACCATGCGTCAGTCGATCCTCTTCTCAGTTTTATTGTTACTCACGAGTCTGGCGTCTGCCCAGACTCCCGCTCCGAGTGACGTCGATATCGCGGCTCCCGACGGAATTAAATTGCGAGCGACTTTCTTCGCCGCATCGAACGTCGGCGTATCGAAGGCCGGCCCTGGAGTCTTGCTCCTGCACATGTGCAATACCACGCGGAAATCGTGGGAGCCGGTCGCGCTAGGACTGAGCCGGTCTGGAATCAACGCGCTCACCATGGATAACCGCGGATTCGGCGAGAGCGGCGGGCCACGCTTCGAGGGAGGGACGCCTGAGGTGATTCAGCGGCTAAACGAGAAATGGCCCGCAGATTTTGATGCGGCGTACAAATTCCTGTTATCGCAGCCGGGTGTGGACAAGGATCGCATCGCAGTAGGTGGAGGAAGCTGCGGTGTCAATAATGCGGTCAAGTTGGCCGAGAGTCATCCCGATGTGAAGGCGATGGTATTGCTGGCGGGCACGACGGATCTGGCGGGAATCAACTACGTTGTCCAACACCCGGCGTTGCCGATCTTCACGGCGGCCGCGGCTGACGATGAGTACAACGCCGAAACAATCGACATCATGCGATGGTTCGCTGATGTTTCGGGCAATCCGCGCACGAAGTTTTCCGGATTCAAAGACGGGCGACATGGGACAGAGATTTTCGGTCCGCATCCGGAGTTAGTGCAACAGATCGTGGCCTTCCTGGTCGACACACTGGTTACTTCGCCGGAGGACTTGAAAGCTCCGGTCGTGCCGCGAAAGACGACGGCTTCTGAGTTTTGGACTCTGGCAAATGAGTCCGGAGGAGTAGAGAAGGCCGCACAGTTCTTCCACGACGCGAGGAAGCGAGATCCTGCGGCGTTCATTTTTCCTGAGTTTCCGGTGAACTTATTGGGTTACGTGCGCCTGCAAGCGGGCGACACGAAAGATGCCATCGAACTTTTCAAGCTCAACACAGAGGCGTATCCGGCCTCGGCGAATACGCAGGACAGCTTAAGCGATGGGTACCTTGCCGCCGGAGAGAAGAATCTCGCGCTGGCGGCGGAGGAGAAATGCCTGGAATTGTTGCCGGGAGACGCAAACAACGCTGAGTTCAAGGCGGCACTGGGCACGGCAGCGCGGGAAAAGATCGCAAAGCTGAAGGCAGAACAAAAGTAGGGACGTCCGTGCCTCGGAAGAATTGCATAACTCCTTCGGCCCGCAAACTGGGCGGGCCTCAGGATTGTAATCCTGAAAATTGACGGAAAAACTCCAACCCTTCGCTGCTCTTCCTAGAGCGCCTTCCCGGCTTCTTCGTGAACTACTGAGTGAGGTAACTGTCGCTCGAATGCACATTCGTAATTTGAAATTATTCGGTGCCAGGCCCCAGAATGACCTTGCCCACCACTTCGTAGTCAGCATTCGTAGTTTCCTGCCTGGAAGCGACGCCGCTGAACAGATTACCTCTGGCCGATTGGAACCGGAGAGGCCATGTCTCGTCGAAAAGCAACCATCCTCTGCATTGACGACCACTGGAACGGCCTGATTGGGCGCAAGAAGTTTCTCGAACAGAACGGCTACGAGGTTCTGGAAGCCAGCGGTGGCGATGAAGGGCTGAAGCTGTTTCTCTCGCGCAACGTGGACGCGGTCGTCCTGGACTACCAGATGCCCGGAATGAACGGGGACGTGGTTGCCGCGAGGATGAAGCGCATCAAATCGCAGGTCCCCATCATGCTTCTGTCGGCCTATGGACCTCTGCCCAAGAACAAGCTGCGGGCGGTGGACTCGTTCTTATCGAAGTCGCAACCACCGAACATTCTCTTGTCGACCCTACAAGGGTTGCTGAGCGAACCACACAAGACTTTCTTCTCCCGTTGGTTTGACCAATGGAAGAACCGAAATCAGGTGAATCCGTGAATCTCTTGAAGTTCCTTCTCCGGCAAGGTTGCACACACCGCTTCTCATGGCCGCGTATTGACGACAACGGGCTTCACTACCAGATCTGCCTCGCTTGCGGGACGGCATACGAATATGACTGGACAGCAATGCGCCGAACGGACCGCCTCCTTGCAGGGGCCGTACAGCAGGAATTACACGGTAATCGTCTTTCGCATTAGATATTTGGTGTAGCCGAAACGAAGCCTAGCGGGATATGCAAGTGAGTTATTTCTTTCAACGCCGGCCTCCAAGACGCGCTCCTCGCGTGAGTTTGCGCGGAATGATCTCGGCTGTGATTCGCCTGGAAAACGGTCGGCAGCTTTCCTGCAAGCTCGAGCAGCTTTCCATCACGGGAGGTCTTTTGGATCTTGCAGCCTACCTGGAAGAGCGAGCCTGGGTGAATATTACGATCTATCTGACGTCAGGCCCCCTCCGCGCCACGGCCGAAATGATGTTTCCCATGCGTGGTGGCACGGGATATCTGCAGCCGTTCCGCTTCACCAGCCTGGGTACGGAAGAATTGCACGCACTCGATCGGGAAGTCACGGAATTGCTCAAACAGTCCATGACAAAAGCCGGCGATTCGGGCCTGCGAGCGCCACGGTTTTATCTGGAATCGTGGTAGTGGGTCCTATCGGCACGTTGGTGGCGAGCGCCAACGTTGGAAGCCGATTCAAGCACGGCCCGCGAACTCGCGGGACTCGGTCGATACTTTGACTCTTTCACCCTCTTTAATAAAAAGGGGAACGCGAATTTCGATGCCGGTCTCTAACCGCGCGGGCTTGGTCACGTTGCCGCCGCTCGAGTCGCTGCGGGCGCCGGGCTCCGTCTGTGTGACAACTAGTTCCACGTGAGTTGGCATCTGCAAGCCGATGGCGTTGCCGTTGTATTTATGAATCTGAATGATGAGTCCTTCCGCAAGGAAGTCCCGAGCATCTCCGATCATCTCCTCGGAGAGGGTCAGGGTCTCGAAGCTTTCCTGGTCCATGAAGTAGAAGCCATCTCCGTCGCTGTAGAGGAACGATGCCGGTACCATCTCCAGGTCCGGTTCCTTAAACTTGTCGCTGGCTTTGAACGTCTTATCGAAGACCGCGCGGGTGATGAGATTCCGCATCTTCAGACGGACCAGAGTCTGTGCGCCTCTGGCGGTAGGGGTCGACACCTCCGCGTCCAGGCAGTGGAATGGAGTGTTTTCGAACTCAAAGAACATCTTCCGCTTTATGTTTATGGCGTCAATCAGTGTAGCCATCAGTCCCTCAGAGATCTCTGCGTTTAATCATAAGGCCGGAACGCTCCCAAGCAGCACGGAGTTGCTGTATACATTGCAGAGTAACGGTCACCTGCTCGATTTTCATCTCTTCTTCTTGCTGCCTTGGTCGTCCTCCGGCGCTTCTCCCAGGAAATGCTCGATGTTGCCCGCTACGTTGAAGGTCTTCCCACCGCGCTCCACCGTCAATTTCTTTTCCTGTCCGGGTGTCCCGCCGAGCATCGCCCAAACCTGTCCCATGGTCATCCCGTGCACCGGGATGTCATTCACTGCCTCCAGATGATCACCTGGTTGCACTCCATCCACGGATGGTTTTCCGCCGAACTCCGCAACACCCAAGATCGTATATCCCCCATCATCTTCCGGACGCAGAACCAGCCCCACCACATCGAAATCGGGAAAGTTGAACATGCGTCCAATATCGAGGTACACGGTGGAGTGCGCATAATCGAGGCCGACGCGATAGTTGAGCAGGACTTCCGAGCCGATCCATCCCGCCGTGGCAATGCCAGCCCGTTTTTCGAAGAATTCCATGACCGGCTTCGACAGCGATACGAACGGAATGTTCGTCAGATACAACGGCCCATATTGCACCCGATCGACACGCATCACCTTCCACTTCGTCTCCTCGTCCGCGCCCCACATGTTGGCCGATCCTACCGCGCCGGTCATCTGCGGCCAGTCCGGATGAGCCGCTTGCAATTTGGCGAATAAGTCGTCCGACAAAAAGCTGATGCTCGCGCCCAGATCGAGTGCGAGATTGTATTTCTTCTTTTCGATCTGGCTGGGCACCTGGATCAACCCATTCCCCGCGTTGATTACTACCTTGCTCGAAGGTCCGCGAAAGTGAACCGTCCCCGGAACTCCAATCGAGAATTTCTGCTCCGGAAAATCGACCAGCACGTCGTAGTGCCGCAGAATGCTCGATGGCAGATTCATCTCCACATTCATTCCCAGAGCCAGAACTGCAGCAGCATTCACGGATCGCAGCGGGATCTTCGCTTCTTTCACATCTGCCAGCGGGATGGTCATGCCTCCGATTGTGATCTCGCTTGGAGCAGGAGCCGAACACTCCTTATCGCCGCAAGTTACGGCGAGCCCGAGCGACGTGGCTACTCGCCGCGACAAATACAGATCAGGATTTCCGTTGTCGACCCAAGCGCGAATGGTCTGTGTCGATCCGTCGGGAAGCCGAAGGTCCGCGGGAATGACCACGCGATTGTGGTCGATCGTGGCTGGCACCGTCACGGACTTCTGCCCTGCGGTGCTCGCGGACTTCTGTTGCGCCGCAAGCCCGGGAATAAATATCAACAACGAAGCCGCAATCAGAACTCGCATCTAGAAAATTGTAAGCCAGCGGATGTATGTGTAGTAGCGGCGGCAGGTTGCCCTCTGCGAAGCCGAAGTGTCCGCCCCGCTCGCGAAGCGAGCGTGCCCGCGGCATACTCCCGCGATCGATCGTCAGGGAAGCCGTAATTTCACTCCTGTATAATCACCAGTTTGCCCAAGCCTTTCTAACGGCACTTGGAGGACGTTTGCCTCAAGCAGAGATCGGGATCATCGGCGGCAGCGGGCTCTATTCCATGCCCGGCCTCACGAAGGTCAAAGAAGTAAAACTCCGTACGCCCTTCGGCGCCCCATCCGACGCCTATGTCTGTGGAACGCTCGAAGGCCGCGAAGTCGCCTTCCTGGCCCGGCATGGTCGCGGGCATGTCCTGATGCCCAGCGAACTCAATTTCCGTGCCAATATTCACGGATTCAAACAACTCGGCGTCGAGCGCATCGTCTCCGTCTCCGCCGTCGGATCGCTTAAAGAGGAGCACAAGCCTCTCGATTTCGTCATCCCCAACCAGTTCTTCGATCGCACCCGTCACCGCATCGACACTTTTTTCGGGAACGGCATCGTCGCCCACATCAGCTTTGCCGATCCTGTCTGCGGAGAGCTCGCGACTGTCGTTGAGCAAGCCTGCAAGCATGTGGGCGTGGTTGGCAAGCACGGTGGCACCTACTGTTGCATGGAAGGCCCGCAGTTTTCTACCAAAGCCGAGTCGGACGTCTACCGCAGCTTTGGCATGGACGTCATCGGCATGACCAACCTGCAAGAAGCGAAGCTCGCCCGCGAAGCAGAACTATGTTACGTGACTGTCGCCATGGTCACCGATTACGACTGTTGGCATCCGCATCACGACTCCGTCACGGTGGATCAGATCGTCGCGGTCCTGGTGAAGAATGCCGAGAACGCCGCCAAAGTTGTACGGCAGACGATCGCCTCCATGCCGAAAGATCGTTCCTGCAAGTGCGGATCGGCGCTCGCCCACGCAATCCTTACCGACCGCAAAATGATCCCGGCAGCCACGAAGAAGAAATTAAGCCTAATCATCGGGAAATACATAAAGAAGGGCAATTGAAATTAGGGTGCTCGGTTATTACTGACCACTGACCACTGGTCCCTGAACCCTGATCCCTGACCCCTGGTCCCAGAAGGAAACTCATGAGCATACTCGTAGTCGGTTCCGTAGCATTCGACGATGTCACCTCGCCCTCAGGCAGCGTAAAGAACGTTCTGGCCGGCGCGGCCACATATTTCTCGCTGGCCGCGAGTTATTTTACCCAGGTCCGCATCGTTGCCGTCGTCGGCGAAGATTTCGGCCCGGAGCAGGAAAAAGTCTTCCAGTCTCATGGCATCGACATCCGCGGCATTGAGCGCGCGAAAGGGAAGACCTTCCGCTGGGGTGGCACTTATACCGACAACCTCAACGAGGCGAAAACAGATTTCACTCACCTCAACGTTTTCGAGTCGTTCCAGCCGCGCATTCCGAAAGAATACGAGGACTCCGATTTCCTCTTTCTCGCCAATATTCAACCTACCTTGCAGGCTCATGTCCGGCAACAGATGAACCACGTGCGCCTCACTGGCTGCGACACCATGAACTACTGGATCAAGGGCACACCGAAAGAGCTTGCCGAAACACTCAAGCTGGTCGACGTCCTCCTGATCAACGACACCGAAGCCAAGATGCTTGCCCACGAAACGAACTTGCCACGCGCGGCTCAGAAGGTCCTGGCAATGGGCCCGCAGGCATTGGTCATCAAACATGGAGAATACGGCGCCACCATTTTCTTCCGCGAAGGCGCCTTCGGCCTCGGACGGCATCCCTTCCGCGCCCCAACGCTTCCCATCGACGAAGTCAAAGATCCTACCGGCGCTGGCGATTCTTTCGCTGGCGGATTTATGGGATATCTCGCTTCTCAAAAAGAGCTGAGTCGGGAAGTCCTGAAGCGCGCGCTGTTCTACGGCGGCGTTATGGGATCGTTCGCTGTCGAGCGCTTCGGCCCGGACCGGCTGCGATCCCTCACGCGCGAGGAGATTGACGAGCGTTTCCAGATCTTCCGGCAACTGACCCATCTCGAGTAATCTTCAATTTTGGATCTCAGCTTTGCATCTCAACCGAAGAGGCTGCCCCACCCTTCGCGATGTTCGATGGGTGGGATTACCGAAACAAGCGATTCCCATGACGAAGTCAAAAAAGTTAGAAACGATCGCTAATCGTTGGGATTCCGAAATCAGCCTGCTCACATGGCTTGCCACCTCGATCTCTGTTTTCTCGTTTCTGTTCTACTTTCAACGAGGCGAGGTGTTGCTCTACGGAGACGCCATCGCCCACATCAACATCGCCCGCCGCGTCTTCGATTCCAAGACGCCCGGCTTGTTACAACTGGGGACGGTATGGCTTCCGCTGCCCCATCTGCTGATGATTCCTTTCATCATTTCGATGAAGATGTGGCGCACCGGCGCAGGCGGATCGATTCCGTCGATGGGAGCCTATGTCTTCGGCGTCGCAGGAATCTTCCGCCTCACGCGCGACGCCTTGTCCCGCGGGCCGTCTCCCGACATCACGGCACATCTCGCGGCCTGGTTTGCGGCGGCCGTTTATGCCGCCAATCCGAATCTGATCTATATGCAGTCGACCGCCATGGGAGAGTCGGTCTACCTGGCTTTCTTCATTTGGGCCGTGCTCTACTTCCTCGAAGCGACCCGCGGAAATCCC
>CAWGKF010000030.1:0-186888 GCA_963823085.1 Terriglobia bacterium
GGAGGATGCTTACAATCTCTCCGCACCTCTTCCGGCTTATAATTTGGACCTCGTGACCGACAGGCCATTAAATTTTCGGGATCGGGTGAGGCGCATCTTCCTTGGCCTGGTCCTGCTCCTCCTGGGGACGGCCTTGCTTCTGTTTTGCGGCGATCTCCTACTCTTCCGGCTGCGGGTCGCGACCAACCGCAATCCCTACGGCTCGGTCGTAGTCAGCCACTACTACGCCGTCCTGCAGAAAAACGGTAAGACCCAGTTCATCTTCGATCCGCCTGCAGCCGAGACCTGCGTGCATGCGCTGTTTCCTCACTCCGGCATGAATCCTTGCTGGTATCTCAGCCGGCACCCCGAGCAGAGAACGGACATCTAAAAGGCGTTACCGCGAGGGGACACAGAGGAAACTTTCGTGTTCCTTCCGACCGGATCGACTAGAATGTTGCGGCATTCACATCGGCAGTCCTTCGAGGGAATCATGGCGAATAAACTCTTGCGTAGCGGACTGGTATTGGGATTGGCATGGACGCTGACCTGCGCGGCGCTGGCTGCCGCGCGGCCCGATCCGCGGCTCGATAAGTCGTATCGTTTTCAGCAAGGCGGATGGACTTACGTTCACCTCGAAGGCTCGCCCGCCGATGTCGGATATCAGCATGGATACTTGCTCGCCTCCGAAATCCAGGACGCGTTTGAAGCGATCAAGCTCTTCGACACCCATCAATCGCAGCGCGATTGGGAATTCTTCCGTACGACAGCGCGTCAGATGCTCTGGCCGCATATCGACCCCGAATACCAGCAGGAACTGCAAGGCATCGCGGATGGCGTAAAGGCGCACGGCGTCAGTCTGGATGTGTGGGACATCGTGGCTCTCAACGCCTTCGAGGAAGTCCCGGACTACTACCTCCCCTGGCTGAACAAACAGCAGAAGTCCGCGAAGAATGCAAAGCTGACCGCTCCCGGAAATTGCAGTGCGTTCATAGCTACCGGCGGCATGACCAAAGATCATCAGATCGTCATCGCCCACAACAACTGGACCAGCTATCTGGCGGGCGAGCGCTGGGTCATCGTCTTTGACATTCAGCCGGAGCACGGCAACCGGATCCTGATGGACGGATTCCCCGGCGTGATCGTCAGCGACGACGACTTCGGCGTAAACTCCGCCGGCCTCATGATCACCGAAACCACAATCACGCAGTTCGAAGGATGGGATCCAAACGGCAAGCCGGAGTTCATGCGCGCCCGCAAAGCCCTGCAGTACGCCAACTCCATCGACGATTACGTGCGCATCATCAAAGAAGGCAACAATGGCGGATATGCGAACGACTGGCTCATCGGCGATCGCAAGACCGGCGAGATCGGCTATCTCGAGCTTGGCTTGAAGAACACTCCATTGTGGCGGACGAAAGACGGCTATTTTGTCAGCTCGAATTTCGCTCGCGACCCCAAGGTGATTAAAGAAGAGACGACGTTCGATCCCAACGATGCGTCATCTTCGCCCAATGCGCGTCGCACCCGATGGGAAGAATTGATGAAGCAGGCAAAAGGGAAGATCGACGTCGGCATGGCCGAGCAGTTCCTCAGCGATCATATCGACAGCTATGACAGCAAGGGCCCGGCCGCCGACAATGCTCAGCCGAATGAGCGCGCTCTTTGTGGACACGTCGACAATTCTCCGCGAGGCGTAAAAGAATGGGCATGGGACGCCTACAATCCCGGTGGCGCAGTGCAAGGCAAAGCCACCGACAGCGCGATGGCAGCCAAGATGAGCTTCGTGGCGCGCGCCGGACACCCGTGTGGCGCCGATTTCCTGGCTGAGCCTTTCCTCGAGCATCATCCGGAATATTCCTGGCAGAAGCCCTTGCTGCGAGATATGAAGGCCGGCCCGTGGACCGTGTTTGCGGCTGGGCAGAAGGAACAGTAGGGATCAGGGACCAGGGATTAGGGGTCAGGGATTCGGCGCGATCAATATCGCCGAAGGATGTAGGGTGTGCGCTACGAGGATTTCCGCACAGAATTCAGGCCGTTGGCCCCCCGCATTTCTTACAGCAAAAAAGCGACAGCAGGCGGAGCGCCGCTGTCGCCAATTCTCCATAGTCCTAAACAACGACTACGGAACATTTACATTTACCGTCTGATCTCCGTAGGCTCCCTTGTTGTCCCAAGCTCGCACGATGACTGTGTGCCAGCCCGCACTCATATTGACCCAGGTGTTGATCTGGCTGACACCGTTTTGGCCGAATACCGGATCGGAATCCACGTAGATCTTCCATCCGTTGATGCCATCCGACGCCCATGCGCTGGCAATCACTTGGACCGGAGAGTTATGCGTACTACCGTTCGTCGGAGTGGTGAGATTTACCGTCACTTCCTGTTGCTGCACCGTTACGGCCACGGTCTGACTCGCGTACGCACCCGTCGAATCCCAAGCGCGAATCACGAGAGTATGGTTTCCCGGCGAGGCATTGATGTTCGCGTTGATTGAGCCCACGGCGCCCGCGTTGTAAACGCCAACACTGTCGAGATAGACCCACCATCCCACAATTGTTCGGCCATTCGCAGGCGTGGCATACGCCCGCACATTGATTGGAGAGCCCACAGTCGATCCGTTCGTAGGCGATGTAACGGTGACCGTCGTCTGGCTGACGCTGACGGTTACGCTGATGGTCTGATCGTCGTAGTTGCCCGACGTGTCCCATGCGCGCGCATCGATGGTGTGCGTACCGGCGCTCATCGTGAGGTTCGTGTTAATGCTGCTGACGTTGTTCACGTTGTAGACCCCTTTACCATCAACGTAGACCCACCAGCCGGTAATCTTCTGCCCAGAGGACGGCGTGGCCGTCGCCTGCAGATTGACCGGGGAACCTACGGTCGAGTTGTTGGTAGGAGTCGAGATCGATACGACAGGCTTATCGTTATTGACTGTAATGTTCAGAGTTTGATCGCCGTAGTTGCCCGAGGTATCCCAGGCTCGAACGATGACCGTGTGATTTCCCGCGCTCATATTCACATTCGGATTGATCGAAGTAACCGAACCCGCCGAATACACATCCTGGCCGTCCACATAGATGTGCCAGCCAGTAATGGTGTGACCGGGGCTGGGGTAAGCCGTGGCCTGAATGGGAACCGGTGAGCCCACCGTCGAGTTGTTGGCCGGTGAACTGACGATCACTTCCGGCTTGTTGTTGTTGGCCTCGAAAAAGTCCAACATGTCGGCCGCCGTCGCCGAGGCCCCCGGATAAGTCTTGATCCCCAAACTGTCGAGCATCGTACGCAACGCATTTTCGTGATGGTAGAGCACCGATGAAACCGTGTGCGGGATAACCTTCGGTCCAATCAGCGCGGTGTAAACCGAAGCTCCGCAGCCGCCATCGGTCCCGGGGCCACATTCGTCGAACGATACCAGCAGCAGTCCAGTGCCACCTGGCTGGAAGTCTCCGCTGGCGACGATCGGGCCGACGGTATCGCTGAGGAACTGGTCTGCGGCGGCCAATTGCTGTGCGGTGCTGCAACTCTTCATCCCTACCGGACAATCATGAGCATCGTGATTCCCATCCGGCACGATGATGATGAAGCGCGGCAGTCTACTGCCGTACAGATCGGGGTTCAGTTGCGAGAGATCGACAATTTTCGAGGCCGAGCCATCCACATTGCTCAGAATGTCGCTATACCAGGTGGCCCCGTTGTGGCGCCGGTAGTAATCGGTGCCATTTGCGTTGTCGGGAGTCGTGGGAGTGCCGCCCGCTGCCGCGTACGACTGCGCGTAGACCTTCCATGAAATTCCCGCATTGTTCAGTAGGCGGAAGATGTTATCGTCCGTGATCGGATCGCTCGTCTGAGTATTCGGGTAGTAGCAATCATTGCCGGTCGCAATTGAAGTCGTGCGTGCCCGGCGGCAAAGTGCAGTTGGCTGCGGACTCGCAACTGCCCGAAGCCAGCCAGAGGTAATCGAGCAGGGAACCGCCATTGTCGGATTTGTAGTTCGTTGCGTAGCCATTGGCATATCCCTGTCCGACAAGCCATGGCATGTTCGCCATCACGTCGCTAAAACTGTGGTTTTCATCGATTACAAGCACTACGTGCTGGGACATGGGTACTTGCGCATATGCTGCGGCCGCCAGGCACACGATCGCCGCGGCGGCGAGCACACTTTTCCTAACACTGTGCACACTCATGAAATGCCTCTAAATTAGTTTTGTTCTTGCGCTTGCTCCGCTGTGCATCGACACAAATACACAACGGTCGTTCAGGAAGGTGTATGAGCGGATGGCCGGAGTCTAACTGAGGTTTGTTACAGAATGAAAAAGAAAAATCAACAAGCGGAGCGAAATGAATTACGAAAGTAACTAGATCGAGTGTGGACCGTACAACTTACGTTGATCTACCCATAGGCACTAGAACTATTCAGTCAGCGAGCAACTGCAATCTGCAGGAACAACATGCGCGAGCAGAAAATCGGCAACGCGTTTGTACGCATCGATCTGATTCTCGACCCGCGCGAAGCCGTGTCCTTCATTCTCGTAGACCTTCACATCGACCGTGCCACCGCGTTTCCTTATGGCGTCCACGACCTGCTGCGTCTCCGATTTCGGACAGCGCGGATCATGGCCACCGGCCAGCAGCAGCAACGGCGCCTTGATCTGATCGACGTAATTGATCGGCGAGCGTTCCTCATAAAGCGCCTTGTTCTTCGCCGGATCACCCATGGTCGCCAGATCCGACTGTCGCAGCTCGGGATCTTCGTTCTCAATCTCGGTAAACCAGTTCACGAACGGAACGATCGGCACGCCTGCGGCCCAGATTTCGGGAGCCTTGGTCACGGCCATCATGCTCAGATATCCTCCATAGCTGCCGCCCATCACCGCAATCTTCTTCGGATCGAGATGCCCCGTCTGCTTGATCCAGTCCACTCCGGCAAGCACGTCCTCGAGATCGCCGCCGCCCATATCGAAAAGGTTTGCCTGCTGGAACTCTTTGCCATAGCCAGTCGAGCCGCGATAGTTCGGCGCCAGCACCATGTACCCCTGGTTCACCGCGAACTGCACGAAGCGGTTGAAGGAATTCATGGTCTGCGAGGTCGGCCCGCCGTGGATGTAGACGATGGCGGCGTTTTGTCCATTCCGCGCCATGTTGAAGGGAACGTAGAGAAATGCGGAAATAGTCCATTTGCCGTCGCGGCTGGGATAATGCACCAGATACGGCTCAACCATATCTTCCGATTGAATGCCGCCGACTAGTGAGTGCGTGAGCTGCTGCGACTTGGCCGCGCCCAAATGATAGACCCACAGATCGCCCGGGGACGTGGGGCCATTGTGCATATAGAGCAAGCGTGAACCATCGGCACTAAAGGCGGAGTGCCCGCCGGCAGGCTCGTTTACTCCCTTGGGGATCGGTAGCGCATTCGATTTTCCGGTGGCCAGGTCGTAAAGGTAAATGTCTTCGTTACCGTCCACGTTGGCGCTGAAGGTGAGGTGCTTGCCGTCGGGTGAGAACTCGTGGCCGCGGATTTCCCATTTATCCTGCGTCAACCATCTGATTTTAGGTTTAGCGAGTTTGGCTATCCTCAAGGCCTCTATCGTCAGAACACCGACATTCTGATAACCGTTCAGGGCATTGGAAGTGATAAGGAGGTATGTCGCGTCCAGCACCGGCGGCGCGATGTCTTCTGCTAAGTAAAGTTGCTCTCCGGCATGCGGCGTCAGCAATGTGCTCTTGCAGGTAGCCACGTCAGCGATGAAGATATTTGAATCCGTCCCCTTCGCCTGCTCCTGCGTGTAGACGATGTTCTTTCCATCCTTCGACCAGATCGGATTCGTATTGCTCTTATCTTGCGGCGTATTGATTGTGAGGTGCTTTACCTCGCGCATGATCATGTCGTAGATATCGATCTCGTACGCGGCCGAGGTTTTCGGCTTCACTTCATAGGCAAGGTATCGTCCGTCGGGCGACCACGTCGGATTCAATTCCGCAATCTCACTCGTCTGCGTCAGGTTCACGACCTTGCCAGTCTGCGGTGAGACGAGATAAATGTCCCACTGCTCATCGCCGTCATAATCCGACTGATAGGCGATCCACTTTCCGTCCGGAGACCATGCCGGAGAAGTCTGCCGCTGATCACTGACTGTCAACTGAGTAGGGAAGCCGCCCTCCGCCGGAATCGTCCAAATGTTGTTTCGCCCGCTCATGTTCGAGATAAATGCGATGCTGTTTCCGTCCGGAGACCACGTCGGTCGCCCAATCTGCCGCGTCATATACAGCTTCTCGATGGTCAGGCTGCGAGGCTCGACCTGCGCATTCGGCTTCGACGCAATCTGCTTGGGATCGGTAATCGCCTGCGGCACAGGCAAAGTTTGACCTAGGGCTTCAAAGGCAACGGCGCTCATGAGGATGGCGATAGAAAACAATGTATTGAGGCGCATGGCGTGGAATCGCAAAGTGATGTAGAAGAGATTGTTGCAAAAGATAAAGTCTAGCAGAGGCGGTTCGAGCGATGTCACGGTTCGGGCCTGTGCACCCCCGGAAACGATGTCATCCTGAGCGACGGCAAAGCCGACGCGAAGGACCGTACGTCAGAGGAAAGCTAAAAAACAGTGGACGGGAATAGCAAGAAAGCTCGCAGCTCTGAATTTGAAGATGACATGCCTTTCACGAACCCGATGAAATTCCGATTTAGTACCAACTTGATTCTCTCCGTTCTTGCTTTTTTGATCGGCCTCGCATCGGCTCAATCATATCCGCGCGCTGCGGCCCACTCCTTCGGCATTCAGGGAGATCAGTTTGTCCTCGATGGCAAGCCCTTCCAGATTATCTCGGGCGAGATGCACTACGCTCGTATTCCACGCCAGTACTGGCGCGACCGTCTGAAGAAGGCGCGCGCCATGGGGCTGAACACGATCTCAACCTACGTGTTCTGGAATGCACATGAGTCGACGCCGGGCGTCTACGACTTCAGCGGATCGCTCGATGCGGCAGCCTTCATCCGCATGGCGCAGGAAGAAGGGCTCTATGTGATTCTGCGACCCGGACCGTACTCTTGCGCGGAGTGGGACCTTGGCGGCTTCCCGGCGTGGCTGTTGGCCGATCCCAACATTGTTCTGCGCAGTACAGACGAGAAATTCATGCAACCGGCGGAACGCTGGCTCAAGCGGCTGGGTCAGGAACTTGCTCCACTGCAACTCGCGCGCGGTGGGCCGATCATTGCCGTGCAAGTCGAAAACGAATACGGCTCGTTCGGCAATGACCACGGATACGTGAAGCGTATCCGCGACGCTCTCCAGAATGCCGGATTCACTGACTCGCTTCTCTTTACCGCTGATGGAGGCGATGAACTTTCCGCCGGCACGTTACCCGACGTCCATGCCGCCATCAACTTCGGCCCGGGCGACGCCAAATCGGAGATTCCGAAGCTGCTGAAGTTTCGTCCCGGACGTCCCGTCCTCAACAGCGAATATTGGGACGGTTGGTTCGATCACTGGGGCGAGCATCATCACGCCACCAACGCCGATCAGCAGGCTAAGGAAATCGACTGGATGCTGAGCCAGGGATACTCCATCAACCTTTACATGTTTCATGGAGGCACCAGCTTCGGCTTCATGAGTGGCGCCAACTGGGATCACAAGGAATACCAGCCTGACGTGACTAGCTACGATTACGATTCGCCGGTCAGTGAGTCCGGTGCGCTGACCAAGAAGTTCTGCGCATTTCGCGACGTGATCGCGAAGCATCGTCCCGGAGTAACGCTCCCCGACCCTCCGCCGCCACTGCCCGTGATTGAAGTTCCCGAGTTCGCGGTCGACCGCGTCGCATGGTTGTGGGAGAACTTGCCGCCTGCCTCGAAAGTAGAACATCCGCGCAATATGGAAGCGCTTGGCCAATCCTACGGATACATTCTCTATCGAACCACGTTGAAGACGGCAGGCTCAGGCGATCTAATCTTGCCAGCGCTGCGGAGTTACGCACGCATCTACCTCAACGGAAAACCCGTCGGCACAGCAGACCGACGGAAAAAGCAAGATCGGGTCAAAATTCAGGCCAACGCCAAAGATCAACTCGACATTCTGGTCGGGGGCACGGGCCGAATTAATTTCAGCATCGAACTCCGAAACGAGCGGCAAGGGATTAACGGCCCCGTTCTGTTCGCCGGCAAAGAACTCCTTGGCTGGCAAATCTTCCCGTTTCCCATGAACGACCTGTCAAAAATTGACTTCACCGGAATGGAACCCAGCAAAGGCTCGGCGGGACCGGCGTTCTATCAGGGCCACTTTGATCTTCAATCGCTCGGCGACACCTTCCTCGACACGCGCGGATGGGGAAAAGGCGCAGTTTGGATCAACGGCCACCCGCTCGGGCGCTTCTGGAATGTTGGACCGCAGCAAACGCTCTATGTGCCCGCTCCATATCTCAAGCAGGGAAGGAACGACGTTATCGTCTTCACATTTGGAGGGACGAGCATGCGTCTTCGCGGCTTGCGTGAGCCGATTCTGGACGAAATGGGAAGTGAATAGTCGGATAGATTCGGTTCGAGCATACAGTCGATGGATTGGGCTCCAGCGCCGGTTTTCGTAGGAGTGTGGGTCTTTCGAGACCGGGATTGAGCCGGGACTTATCCGACGGCGTTCTTATGCATCTCGACCGTGCTCCAGGTTTTGTCCCCGGCGTGACAGATGTTTTCGAGAGTACACTCCGCGCACTTCGGCTTGCGCGCGATGCACAGCTTACGCCCATGCCAGATGATTTGATGTGAGAACAGAATCCACTTCTCGCGCGGGATGATCTTCATCAGATCCTGCTCAATCTTCGGCGGATCATTCTCGGTCGTCAGTTCCAGACGCCGCGAGATGCGATGCACGTGCGTGTCCACCACGATGCCGACAGCCTTCTTGAACCAACTTCCAAGCACGACATTGGCGGTCTTACGCGCAACGCCCGGAAGCGTCAGCAGCTTTTCGATATCGTCCGGAACCTGGCCGCCAAAATCCGCGACCAGCTTTTTTGCCGCTCCAATCACAGACTTCGACTTGTTGCGGAAGAATCCCGTCGAACGCACATCGGGTTCCAACTGCTCCGGAGTCAGCGCGGCAAAGGCTTGGACCGTCGGATATTTCCGGAACAGCTCCGGGGTAACACGATTCACATTCACGTCGGTGGATTGTGCCGAGAGGATCGTTGCGACGAGCAACTCCCACGCGCTTGCATGCGTCAACGCGCAGGTCACGTCGGGGTACAGATCGTTCAACCGCTTCAGGATTTCTTGAACCCGATCGGGAGCGATCGGGTTATAGCCCTTCGCGGGTTTCGCAGCCTTAGTCGCGCCCTTAGACAAGGCTAAAGGTTTGGGCTTCGCCGGCGCGTTCCTGCTCAACGCCGATTGTTTCTGCTTCGCTTTCGCGGGCATCATTGTCCGCTCCACTCGTGTCCGCTGCACTTGCACCTTGTCCTGACGTCCATTTCGGGCTGGCTGACGGGGAACAACTCCACGCGGCATCACAATCCTTTCTGAATCCTTTGTCGATTTCAACGTTTTGTCTGAATCTGGATGGCGCCCATCATAACAATGGCCGACTATCGCAGCCAACCCATTCGGTGGCCAGAGCGCGAATCAGACGAAAACGAATTTTGCATGGCACTCGTTCCCCGAGTTCTGTGGTACTGAGAAGGTCATGTCTGCGGTCTATTCCCTTCGGTAATCTGGTCGATCTTCACTTGCCCCGATAGGTTGGGCTCAAGAGGTTTCCTGTTGCCCGTCCTCTGAATTTTCCTTCGAGGCAAAACAGTGCTTCATCAGCTCTCCCCTTCGCTGCATCTGAAACTCTCGAATCGGGCCATCGTTCAATACTTCACATTGATTGTCGTGCTCGCAGCTTTTCTGTTCTTTACCGCCTGCTCAGGCATCTCGGTCGGGGCGAACAAGACTGTTCCACCGGCCGTGCCACCCACCGTTCCACCGACTGTGCCGCCAACGGTTGCGCCGACCTCACCTACCGTGCCACCCACGTTTCCCCCGACGCTTCCGCCGGGTGATCGGCTTTCTGGCATCTCGTTCACTGCCACGCTGCCGCCCGCTACTGTGGGATCGACGTACAGCGGATCCATAACGGTAAGCGGAGGTATAGCTCCGTACAGCGTGACTATCGCGTCAGGCCAACTGCCTCCGGGATTGTCACTCGACGCCGCGAGCGGAGATATTTCAGGCACACCCACGACGGCGGGAAATTTTGCCTTCAGCGTATTGGCCTCGGATTCCTCAGGCCAGTCGGACCATCAGTCCTTACAGATCGTGGTCAATGCGATAGTGAAGACCGGAAATTCATTTACCAACCTGCAGAACAGCGTGGGATGGTCGGCGGCCGGGCAAGGTCCGCCGAGCTTTGTGAACTGCTCGCCATCGCCGTGCGACGGGATTACCTTCTCCATGCAGCAGGGAATCACCTCCCCGTCGATGAGTGGGGAAGCAGCGCAATTTAATGTTGGTGGAACGGCTGTTTACTCGGATGCTTTTTTCAATAACCACTTGATCGGTGATCTCTCGTCGCAAGGTCTGCCCGATACGAATCACACGCTCGTGCCCACGTATCACAGTTTCACTTACGACGTGTATTTTTACGGCACGAACCTCGCGCTGTCGCAAGCGGTCGAGTTCGATATCAATCAGTTCTTTGACAATCTCGGTTTCATCTGGGGTCACGAGTGCCGCATCGCCGGCGGCAACGAGTGGGACATCTGGGACAATATCAACGCACACTGGGTTCCCACCGGAATCGCATGCTATCCGAACAATAATGCGTGGAACCATGTGACGATTCAGGTGCAGCGCACCTCGAACAATCAATTGTGGTTCCAATCCATCACCCTGAATGGCGTGACCAGTACCGTAAACCAGTATTACAATCCGGGTTCCACGCCGGGCTGGTACGGGATCACGGTCAACTATCAGGAGGACGGAAACTACCAGCAATCGCCGTACACGGTGTATCTGGACGAGCTGACTTTTAGTTACGAATAGCGGCCGCGGGGTATCCCCCCTCCCCCTCGATCTCTAGAATCATCAAGTTGGGGGTAAATCGCCAAGTAATCTATGGGCTGCAACAACTTGCGGGCAAAATCTTGAGCCCCTTGGAGTTACGACCCACATTCTGCGTTTTCAGCCGAGGTGGTGATCTTCTTTTTCCACGGCCTTCCCACCAGCGATGATCTGCTCTTTCAATTTCGTGCGCAAGGTCAGATGTCACATCGGTCTGTGGATTTCTTCGAGTGATCCACTTACGAAATCTTCTGCAGCGGTTTGCGCGGCACACAAACAGAGTCAAACCACCGACTGATGTACACCTGCGCGTGGGCCTCGCCGCAAAAATGTTTAGCTGTGGGACTATTCGCAGCCGTCAAGTCCCACTTGATGACCCCAAGCTTCTGGTCGGTACACTCGATCACGAACCAGTGGGTCGGATTGTCACTGGTAATCCCACAAATCTCGCACTGAAATTCTTTCAAACTCGACATGCCTTCTCCCCAGAGCCATAGGTGGCAGAACGTCAGTATAGCGGCAAGCTGGCTATCCTTTGCTCCAAATTGATAGGTGCCCTTCGCTCTTATCGAGGGCACCCTTTTGTTGAAAGCGCCTGAGATACCAACTGGCTGGGCTACGCGCCCGCTGTCCTTCAATATTGTTCTCACGCACTGAGGTGCAGCATCACCCAAGGGTGGAGTTTCAGGGTTAGATGTCAGATCGGTCTGTGGATCTCTTTGCGAAGGTTCGTGGAACGGAAGGGCGTGAGGTCGAGGTTTATGGTTCCCACGCTTCGAAAACCGCGAAGCGTGGGGCAGCCATGTTTCGCTCGTGTCCCGCACAGACATGAGAGACACGCGAGAAATGGGGATCCAGACTTATCGAGCGCATTCGCTTCCTACACGAATTCGCGCTGAACTAATTCGGCATCGCGACTGTGTCGACGACGTGGATCACGCCATTGGACTGAAACACGTTAGGGATGGTCACGGTCGACATTCCGCCCTTCTCGTCTTTCAGAACGATATTGGATCCCTGCATCATGGCTGTGAGCGTACCGCCGCTCACTGTTTTCAGAGTGGCTTGGCCGTTACCAGCGCGGATCTGTTTCTTCAGATCGGAGGCGCTGATGCGTCCGGCCACAACGTGATAGGTAAGGATCTTCACCAGCATGTCTTTGTTCTCCGGCTTCAGCAGGGTTTCGACGGTGCCCGCAGGCAGTTTGGCGAAGGCCTCATTGGTGGGAGCGAAGACGGTGAACGGGCCGGGGCCCTTGAGGGTATCGACGAGGCCTGCGGCCTTGACGGCGGCGACGAGCGTGGTGTGATCAGCGGAGTTGACGGCATTGTCGATTATGTCTTTGTTGGGATACATGGGCTGTCCGCCGACGATGGGAGTTTTATCGGCTGCGAATGTCATGCAGGCGATTGCCACGATGCTTAACAGCAGAATTGGTTTGCGCTTCATACTGCCTCCTGATGGAACTGATTTGGATTTGTACCCGTTTTCATTCATACGTACGGTGGAGGGGCAAAACTGGATTGGAACGGGCGCGCATGGTTAAAAAAGGAACTAATTCAAGAGTGTGGCGAAAAAGTTGCTTTGGTTACTAAAGAGTGCCCGCTTGCTGCGCCGGCAAACATGCTCGACGAATAATCGGGCGAATCGACAAATACAGCGTATGATCAAGGAGATGCCTTACATTCAGGAACATCTCCTCAGCCTTCGCCAGGAAATCGCCGATTTACGCAGCCTGAACGCCCGTTTTTCAGATAAGGGCTCTCACACCGAGCTGGACCAGACGGCTCTCGAGCTGCGAACGAAGCGTCTCAACGAGATCAAGCAGGAACTGTCGAAGATGCTGAGCCGTCCCGATGATCCGAAGATCTGGTGGGAACGCTCTCGGCGGCATCTGACGGCGTAGGGCTGAGCGCGATTCGGCACTTCGCGCTAAATACTACTCACGATCGAATTCCTTCATGTGTGCGTGTGCTTCCGGCGTTCCTCCGGGACACGCGCGATGTCTCGCGGGCGGTTACCGCTCGTTCACACAGCCTCTTCTAAACCTCGTTTTCCATAATAGCCAGATCGTTTCGCCGCTCGCGTGCGTACGATTTCGGCGATCCTTGGAGAACGCCTGCTCGCGGGATTGTGGGCAGGGATGCTTCGACTCCGCAGTGAGGGTCGCTGCGCTTTCCTCACTGCTCCGCTCTGCATGACAGAGTTGCAAGAGTCGCATTCGGAGCGCTAATTCTAAAACTTTTGCTAGATTGTTAATCTCTAGGAGTAGGCCGTCCCTCCATGAAAGATTCCTAAATGAGAACTTGCATCGCGACTGTTGCCGTGGCGCTCGCCCTCTTATGCTCCGGGTTCGCGCAGACCATTAATCTTTGGCCTGGAGTCGCTCCCGGTTCCGAGCACTGGACCCAGAAGGAGCACACGGTCGAAGCTCCGTATGGAACGGTGATTGTCGACGTGGTCACGCCCACACTCACAGCGTATCTCCCGGAGAAGTCGAAGGCCACGGGAACGGGCGTGATTGTCGCACCCGGAGGAGCGTGCGTCGCGCTGGCCATCAAACATGAAGGCAGCGATGTGGCGAAGTGGCTGCAGGAGCGCGGCATCGCGGCTTTTGTTCTGAAGTACCGCGTCATCGAGAAACAGGGCGAGGGCATTCCCTCCGGTCTGGATTTCGATGAGGCTTGCAAATACGGAATTGCCGACGGCGTTCAGGCAATGAAGATCGTGCGCCAGCACGCAGCGGAATGGGGCGTGTCGCCCGACAGAATCGGATTTGTCGGATTCTCTGCGGGAGCGATGGTGACCAGCGGCGTGCTGCTGCAATCCGATGCGGCCGCGCGTCCGGCATTCGCGGCACCGATTTATGGCGGTCCGTTTGGGGTGATGCCGAAAATTCCGTCGAGCCTGCCCCCGATCTTTATGGCGTGGGCGCAAGATGACGAGCTGGTGCGCGAGCCGATCGTGAAGTTCTATGAGGCCCTCATCGCGGCAGGAAACAAGCCAGAGGCGCACATTTACAGCGCCGGTGGTCATGGCTTCGGTATGAACCACCAGGGCACGACCAGTGATCACTGGATCGAAGAGTTCTACTGGTGGATGGAAGCGCAGGGCTTCCTCAAACCCGCGGCGAAATAGGATGTGATTATTTAGATGAGCGGCGACGGGGACTGAGTTCCAAGACGGATGCTCGTCTTCGAGGTCGGCCCGCAGTCGCGTATCATATCCGAAGGGCCTGCCGTGGGGGTGGGCCGAACTACACTGCAAGAAATTCCGAGAGCAACGTTCCAACCATGAGCAAGAAATTCCGTGTGTTTGCAACCTGTGACATTGGCGAGGCGATCGATATGCTGCGCAATCGCGGATATGAGGTCGAAGTCTATCCGCAACCGGAGGCACCACCCAAGGACCTGATCGTCGAGAAGGTGAAGTCGGGCATCGACGGGCTGATTACCACGCTGCGCGATCCAATCGATGCCGAAGTGTTCAAGGCAGGGAAGGGAACCCTCAAAGTCGTGGCGCAGATTGCCGTGGGGTTTGACAACATCAATCGCGCGGATGCGAACAAGTACAAGATTCCGTTTACGCACACTGCCGATGTGCTGACAGAGGCGACGGCAGAGTTCGCGTTCTTCATGTTGGGTGCTCTGGCGCGCCGGATGTGGACGGCTGAGCATCTGACGCGCGATAACCAGTGGGGGTTCTGGCATCCGTATCTGCCCTTTTTGGGCGACGAGGTCACGGGCAAGAATGTCGCAGTGATCGGTACGGGACGGATCGGCCTGGCATTCATAAAGAAGTGCGTCGGTTTCGACATGAATGTACTGTGCTATGACCCGGCGTATGAGAATCACGCGTTCGTGAAGACGATCCAGGAAATCCATGCACTGCGGCACGCGCGCGGATTGGTGCGGGAAATAGCTTGGATTAAATACGTGGGATTCGAGGAAGCATTGCGGCACGCGGATTTCGTGAGCGTGCACGTGCCGCTGCTGCGCGAAGGCGAGAGCAAGACGCCGACCTATCATCTGTTTAACGAAGAAACGCTACGCCTGATGAAGCCGACGGCGTACCTGGTGAATACATCCCGCGGACCGGTGGTGGATGAGACGGCGCTGGCGCGGGGGTTGCGCGAGAACTGGATTGCCGGTGCGGCGTTGGATGTCTATGAGAAGGAGCCGTTGCCGATCGATTCTCCGCTACGCGATCCGGCCATTGCCGACAAGTGCCGATTGATGCCGCACTTTGCCAGCGCAGCACGAATTACGCGCTTGTCGACGGATCCGGATAAGGGTATGGCAGGACGCTGCGCCCAAGGGCTGATCGACGTGCTCGAAGGAAATTACGGCGGGGACCTCACGAAGATGCCGTATGTAGTTAATAAGGAAGCATTTGCGAAGTGAGGGTTTTCCTGGCGGGAAAAATGACAGAGGAATATTTGCGCGTACCGGGTTAGAAAAGAGGGGACGTCCAACTTTGTCCTGCGGCAAAGACGGAAGACACGTAGAATACGTACAATCAAGGCGGGGTTTATCCGATTCAGCGTTCTGGTAGGTATTCGATGATGAAGCGAATTTTAGGTGTTGTAGGATGCGCGGTGATTTGTGCTCCCGCGTTGCTCGGGCTGGATTCATTGGCGCACTCACGATTGAAACTCGAGCCTGCGCCAAAAGAAGTGCAACAGCGCGATGGCGGATTCCAGGTCGGTCCGAGGACGAAAATTTTTGTGCAACGCGGACATCAGGCGGAAGACCGGATCGCAGCTGAGACCCTCGCGGAAGAAGTTCAGGATCAGGTGGGATTGAAGCTGAACATCCTGGGCATGAAGGCGGCGGGCAAAGCTGAGGACGGAGCCATCGTTCTCGCGCGTCTGCAGGATGCGCGCGTGCGGCGCTTCCTGGCGCGCAACGGGCTGAAGGCGGATGAAGCCGTCGGACAAGAAGGCTACTTGTTGTTTGCCGACCACTCGCATCTGATCGTGGCGGCGAACAGCGGGCAGGGATTGTTCTACGGTGTGCAGACACTAAGGCAGCTTCTACGTCCGGACGGCAAGGGATTGATTTGCCCCGGGGTCGGAATTCGGGATTGGCCGGGTTTCCAAAACGGAGTCTCCAACAGCGTAAGCCAGTTATCAGCTCCGAATTTGGCGTCCCATTTTTTGAGCACGCGTTAGAGCGCAAGTTTTGTGAGTGAAGAGTAAAGGCGTCCCCATGGGACGCCTTCGTCATTTACGCGGCCCATCTTTTTGTGCGGTCCATCTTTGATCAGAAGTCACCGGCTCGCAGCGCGCGGAGTCCTTTCATCGCATAAAATCCATGCATGTTTTCTGAACGGACGAATTGGCGCCTGGCGCAGAACCGGTTTACGCAGGCGGTGGAAGAGGCGCGTGCGGGTGGGGCGAAGCTTCTGGATCTGACGGCTTCGAATCCGACGCGAGTTGGATTGCGGTATGACTCGGCGGCGATTCTGGGTGCGCTCTGTTCGGAGCGGGCGTTGGATTATGATCCGCAGGCGAAGGGGCTGCTGAGTGCGCGGGAGGCTGTGGCTCGCTATTACAGCGAGCAGTGTCTTTCGGGTGGGCGAGATGCTGCCGGCAACGCCTCTACAGCCGGCATTCCAGACAAAACCGCTGCCATTGATCCCGAGCGAATCGTGCTTACGGCAAGCACGAGTGAGGGATATTCGTATGTCTTTCGGCTGCTGTGCAATGCGGGCGATGAGTTGCTGGTGCCCAAGCCGAGCTATCCGTTATTCGAATTTCTAGCTGATCTGCAGGATGTGAAGCTGGTGCCGTATCCGTTGATTTATGACCACGGGTGGCAGATGGATTTTCATTCGATGGAGAAGGCGGTGACGTCGCGGACGCGCGGCTTGGTCCTTGTGCATCCGAATAATCCGACTGGATCGTATGTGCATACGGAGGAGTGGGGGCCGCTGAATCAATTTTGCCAGGCGCATGGGCTGGCGCTGATTGTGGATGAAGTGTTTCTGGATTATGGGCTGGACGCGGACTGCGCCGTCGAGCTTCGCTCGAACGGACAGCCGGGGGCGGCTGTCCCCACATGTTCGAGCAGACACCCAAGTTTTACCGGCAATCGAGATGTGCTGACGTTCACGCTAAGTGGGCTGTCGAAGATTTCGGCGCTGCCACAAATGAAGGTGGCGTGGGTCGTTACCAGCGGACCTGAGGAGATTGCGAATGCGGCCATGGCGCGGCTTGAGGTGATTGCGGATACCTATTTATCGATGAATGCTCCCATTCAGTGGGCTGTGCCGGCGCTGTTGGAGCAGAGAAGCGACATTCAGGCGCAGCTTTTACAGCGGGTACGGGCGAACCTTGCTGAACTTGACCGGCAGCTGGCCGCACAGAAATCGTGCGAGCGGCTGTGCGTCGAAGGAGGATGGTATGCGGTACTGCGGGTTCCGGTGACACGGTCGGACGAAGAATTGGCGATCGAGTTGGTGCGGGAGAAGTCGGTGTTGGTGCATCCCGGACATTTTTACGATTTCGAGAGCGATGGATTTCTGGTGCTGAGCCTGATCACGCCGGACCAAGAGTTTGCCGAAGGCATGGGCAGGGTCTTGAATCACTTGCGGTAGGCAACTGCGTCAGCGCACGAATGATGTCCACCGCTGACGGCCGGAACAATCCAAATCTCAGATTCTTCCACGACGGGCGTCGCGAGGCCGCCGGTGTAGCGGATGTTCTCGTTGCCCACGAAGATGTTGATGTGCTGGCGGACCTGACCCTGTTCGTTAACAAGGCGGTCCTGTACGCCGGGGTAGAGCGCCCAAAGAGCGGACAGAGCGTCTGCGACAGTTCCGGGGGACAAGGCGATTTCGACGGTGCTGCGTCCGGCGGTGAATTCGCGCAGAGCTCCGGGGATGTTGATGGTGATCGGCACAGTTATTTACGGGTCGAACGGCGCGATTGGTGCCGACTGGTAGACCTTGAAACCGACACCTGTTTCGACGGCGACGAGGCCCTGCGCGATTCTTTTACCGCGCGCACCGGCATAGTTGAGCCATCTTCAATCATGGCGTAGCGGACGCATACGATCGAAGGCAAGCTGTCATGGATCTTGTTCCAGGTCTTGCCCTCATCATTCGAGCCAAAGAGTTGCCCGCTGCGGGTCCCAAAGTAAAGCCCGGCAGGATCGTAGGAGTCCGCGGTCATGGCATCGCGCAAGACGGTCTCGTAGGCCTGCTTTTGCGGCAATCCGCGCATGAGGGCTTCCCAAGAGGCGCCGGCATTGCGCGTTCGATAGACGCGCAGGCGGCCATCGCATGAGCAGCGAAATTCCTGACTCGACGGGAACCACATAGGCGCAATCGGGATTGTGCGGGTGCATCACGACGGGAAACCCGAAATCCGAGGGCACGCCATTCGCAATGTCAGTCCAGTTCCCCGCGCAATTGTCAGAGCGGTAGATTCCACGATGATTTTGCAGGAACAGCCGCTCAGGACGCGCGGGGTGCATCGCGATCTTGTGCACACATTGGCCGAACTCAGGATACTTGTCGGGCATGAACAAGGCGCTGATGCCTTTGTTCTGAGCGGTCCATGTTGCCCCGCCATCTTCGGTGCGGTAAACCCCGCCGGCCGAGATGGCGACGTACATGCGCTGCTTGTTGGCAGGATCAAGCACGATAGAGTGCAAAGCCAAGCCGCCATTACCGGCCATCCAGCGGGGACGGTGAGGATGGTCAAACAATCCGCGAATGAGCGACCAGGTTTCTCCGGCATCACGGGTTTCGAAGAGAGCCGCCGGTTCGACTCCGCAATAAAGAACGTTGGCTTCATCGGGAGGGCCGAGGGTGATTTGCCAGATATTTTTCAGTGAAGCTCCCGCGTCTGCAGGAAAACGTACAGGCGCCTGCTGTGGATTGGTCCAGCTTTTCCCAAAATCGTCGCTGGAGCGCAGAAGCGTTCCCCAGAAGCTGGAGGTCGCGGCCCAGATGCGCCGCTGTCCCGCACGGCTGTCATAGGCGAGCGCATAGACCGCATGGCCGTGGAAATAAGGTCCCCCAAGTTCCCAGCGACTGCGCTGGGCGTTGGAGCGAAAAATGAAGGCGCCTTTGGTCGTTCCGACAAGCAGGAGGAAATCTCCTTTTTTGACGTGCGCGTGGCGCACGCTGTGCAGGGTTGCGATCCTGAACGGATTCGCGGCTTGCTCAGCGCTCGGCGTAACGATGGCCCCTGACTGAACTGCTTCTAACGCAGCCTGCACTTCTCCTGCGCGCTGGTAGCGCTGCATCGGCTCCTTGGCCAGGCAACGTTGGATCACAGCCCATAAGCCGGGCGGGACAGGAGGACCGAGAGGTTGGGGAATCTCGCGCATGATCGCCGAGCTAATCTCGAAGCCGGTGCGGCCCTCAAAGGGCAGGCGTCCGGAGGCAAGTTCATAAAGAATGACGCCGAGCGCCCAGAGATCGCTGCGAGGGTCCGCGGGATCGCCCCGCAGAATTTCGGGTGCCATATAGGGCAGGGTTCCGCTCACGCTGGATGCGTGCTGGATCGTGGAAAAGCTCATGGTCGGGGCGTCGAGCACACCGCCCCCGACTCGTTTGGCGAGACCGAAATCAAGAACCTTGAGTAGTCCATCAGAAGCTACGACAATGTTCGAAGTCTTCAGGTCACGATGGACAATACCGCGATCGTGCGCGCGAGCCAAAGCGCTGGCGATCTGGACTCCGTAGCGCAGTACGGATTCAGGAGGCAGGCCTACACCCGAACTCATGGCGTACAGAGACTTGCCCTCCACAAGTTCCATGACGATGTAAAGATCGCCTGAGGTCTCTCCGACTTCGTAGATCGTGCAAATGTTGGGATGGGCCAGCGAAGAAGAGGCGCGGGCTTCCTGCAAAAGGTTCTGGCCGGCCGTGGCGTCGAGACCGGCGTCTTTCCTGACGACTTTCACGGCCACATCGCGGTGAAGGACTTCGTCGTAGGCGCGATAGACCACGCCCATTCCACCTTCACCGATCTTGGCGACAATCCGACAATGGCCCAGAACCTGGCCGATCACGAGCACGCTCCTTGCAACTCATGCTAGGGGCTCTTCGCAAGCTGGTCAATGGATGGCGGTTGACGGATGGCGGTTGACCATCCTGCAAAGACCTGAGAAAGGGCGTTCATTCAGGGGTACTTGCGGGGGAACTTTCCAATTCCAACCGGGGCGGCACGAAGGGCATCGAATTCCGGGACGTTAGGAGGAAATACATGCGTTCTGGATACAAGAATCTAGCAGCGATGTGTTTGTCGGCGGCGCTGATGAGTCCGATTGCGGCTTTGGCAATGCCCAGGCCACAGGATGACCATGAGCGGCACGAACAGGAAGAGCGGGAGCACCGAGTCTACGATCCGGCCTATAAGGACTATCACAATTGGGATCAGCGGGAAGATGGGGCCTACCGAGGTTGGCTGGACGAACGGCACGAAGCTTACGTCGATTACGATAAACTCGACCACAAGCGGCAAGAAGACTACTGGCGATGGCGTCATAAGCACGGAGATCACGACGACCACGACGATCGCGATCGGCACTAGAGTGCAGCTGAAGGGCGGGGAAGCGGCGGATTCAATCCCGCCGCTTTCCTTTTTGGGCTATAATCACGCGCATGCCTGCTGCACCCGGAGCTACCAGGGCCGTCGGGATGGTCCCCGACGAGCTTAAGTTCGAGCCCAAGTCGAAAGGGCTCACCACACCTCGCAAGAAAAAACCCAAGGAACTCGCGGTCATTACCGAGTGCTGTACGGGATGCGCCGGATCGCCGGCATGCGTCGAGTATTGTCCGGTGGAAGACTGCATGTTTTGGGTGCCGGATGAAGATAATCCGCCATTTGGCAGAATCCAGATTGACCCGATCCTTTGCATTGGCTGCAAGAAATGCCTGAGCAAGGGGCCGGACGGATGCTTCCTGGATGGTTGCCCGTGGGACGCGATCGTGATGGTGGACACGGTTGAGGTAGAAAAAGAAGTGGGGACGATGGCGATTTAGCGAAGCAGCTATCAGCGGTCAGCTGTCAGCCTTCAGCTTTCAGTTGTAGCAAGTCCCACTTGTTGCCGTAGAGATCTTCGAAGACTGCTACCGTTCCGTACTCTTCTTCTTTCGGTTCCCTGACGAATTTCACTCCCTTTGCTGTCATCGCTTTGTAGTCTCTCCAGAAGTCATCGGTGTGAAGGAAGAGGAAAACCCGGCCTCCGGTCTGATTGCCGACCCTACTGCTCTCTTCGGGATTGGAGGCCTTGGCGAGCAGAATGCGCATTCCGGACGATCCGGCAGGAGCGATCAGAACCCAGCGCTTGTCGCGTCCCTGGCGATCGGTCGAAGGAGTGTCTTCGATCAGCTCGAAACCGAGGGATTCGGTGAAAAAAGCAATGGCTTCGTCGTAATCACGAACAACGAGGGTGACATAGCCAAGAGTTTGGGGCATTGCTCTCCAATCAATTCATAATGCGGTTGCCGACCACTGCTGTCTTATACGACATCAACAAAAAGTATCACGTGCGGGGAGAATGTCTTCGCAGAAGCGGAGTCCTTTGAGCCGGATGAGAATCCAAAGACCTGCGTCGATCTTCTGGTCGAGGGCGAGTGGCTGAGGCTGAGACGCAAGTTCTCGCGAACGGAGGCATCCGGCTCTGCAACGGGTTTTCGGGACGGAATGCGGTCCTCGTGCGAAGATAGAGAGCTGACGCCAGAGCTGCCTTCGGACCGATGGAAACTTCGACGCTGCGCCGAGTCTTCAAAGCATTTGACTATCGCGATTTCCGGCTGATGTGGATCGGAGCTTGTACCTCGAGCATTGGCACGTGGATGCAAATCGTGGCGCAGGGATGGCTCATCTACCGGCTGAGTCATTCGTCGTTCTATTTGGGGCTCGATCAGTTCCTTGCCGGTCTTCCCATCTTTCTTTTTTCGCTGATCGGGGGCGTGGTCGCCGACCGTACCGAGCGAAGAAAGATTTTAATCATCTCGCAATACATCCAGATGGCGAGTGCAGGGGCACTGACGATTCTGGTGACGATCGGAGTCGTGCACGTTTGGGAGATATTGTGCTTGTCGTTTGTATCGGGGCTGGCGCAGGCATTTGGCGGTCCGGCGTATCAGGCACTCATACCGACGCTGGTCGATCGCGACGACATGCCCAACGCAATCGCGCTGAACTCGATTCAGTTCAATCTGGCGGTCACCGTAGGTCCGGCGCTGGCGGGGATTACGTTGGGAAGGCTAGGGGAGAAGTGGTGCTTCGGCTTGAACGCGCTTTCGTTTTTGGCTCCGATCATTTCGCTTTCGATGATCTCAAGCCGATTCTTCCCGCAAAAATCCACTGATTCGATGTACAAGAGTTTGAAGCAGGGAATCCATTTTGTCTGGCAACAAGGAGCGATGGTCGCTCTGATTGTGCTGGCATTTGCCATGACGTTCTTGAGCATGCCGATGCGAACGTATATCCCCGTATTCGTGAAAGACATTTTTCATCGCGGACCGGAGACTTACGGAAATCTGCTGTCGCTGATGGGGGTGGGATCGATCTGCGGATCGCTCGGGGTGGCGGGTTTGGGCAACATTTCCCGCAAAGGACGATTTGCGCTGTCGATGCTGATTGTTCTGGGCGCGGGGATTGCGGGGTTCTCTCTGTCGAAAGCGCTTCCGCTCAGTTATGCCATGCTGCTTCTGGTGGGAGCGTCGATGATGGCAGTGTTTGCCACGGTGACATCCCTCGTGCAGTTGAGCGTCACCAATGAAATGCGCGGGCGAGTGATGAGCGTTTACAACTTCGCGTTCCGTGGTGGCATGCCAATGGGGAATCTGGTGTCGAGCTGGCTGGTGCCTATCTTTACCGCGCCCATCGTGCTGAGCGTGAACGGCATGCTGCTGATCGTAGTTGCGGTGTACTTCCTGGTGGTGCAGAGAAGAGTGGCAGCGTTATAGCGGACGAGATTGAACTGCGGTAAGGAAGGAAGGGCGGCCTCGCGGCCGCCCTTTCTTTCCGGAAATGGTGGAATGGAGTTGGCAGTAGACCGCTAGAAGCGGTCGTTGGTGTCGACGCCAAATCCGAGGATGGCGGTAACTTCGACTGGCTTATTGTTGCGCATGGCTGGTTGAAATTTCCAGCTGCGCAGCGCGGCGAGAACCTTCGCCGTCATGGTGCGCGGGGCCCGGTTCGAGAACGTGCGGATTCTTCACATTTCCGGAGGCGTCCAATGTGCAGGCTACAAGCATGCGGGCATGCGGCAGATCCTTGCGGAAGGTCGGTACGCACGGCGACCGGGGCGGTAAGAGTTCCACCGAAGGAGTGCACGGCGGTGGCTTCGTCGGCAAATTCCATGACCACGGTTCCGATCGAGGTATCGACGTAAGTGGAATAGGTCTCGCCGTGCAAAAGATTCTTGTAGGGCTCGAAGACTCCTCCGGAACCCGCCGTAGCGACTATGGTTACGCCGAGCGTATCAGTGTGCGGCTTGAGCGAGGAGCGGCCCGCCACGGTGGGATCGGTGCCGTTGGGATCTGAGCCAAAGCTGGGGAGCGTGACCACTCCGCTACCGCCGCTAATGTCGACGCCGGGGACTGCAGGAGTGCCGGAGGTTCCATTCCCCGCACCTCCTGGACCGCTGGCATTCGATATGCCGCCATGAGCGTTGGCATCGGAACCGCGTCCGTTGCCGGACTTGGCTGCGCCGGGGCCGCTGTTATTGACGCTGCTGCCAGTACCCGTCCCGCGACCGATCCCAGAGCCGCCCCCGTTTCCGCCGAGACCGACCTTATCTCCTCCGGCAGGAGACATGGCGAGTGAGCCGCTGGTCGTGCTCGGGGGAAGGCCAACTTTTGTGCCGGGCTGACTGGAGACGATCGCACCAGCATCTTTGCCGCTCCCCGCCGCTCCGGGTGGTGCAATGTTCGATCCAACATCAGATGGAGCGCCGAGTCCAGTGCCCTTGCGGCTGAGGCCCGATCCGGTTGCGTTTGAACCTCCTCCAACCGTTGGCGGCGGAGGGACCACGTTGTTGGCGAGGAGTGTGCCGCTGGGAACGCCAGCGCCGCCGCCGCTGGTGCCTGTACCGCCTCCGTGTCCGGCTAACGATGGCGGAGGTGGCACGACACTAGGATTTCCGAGATAGGGCGCGGATGCCGGACGAGAGTGATCGTTGACGGCTCCGTTTGCTCCCACGGATGGCGGCGGGGCAACAACATTCGTGGCGAGCGAGGCTCCTGCGCCGTTGCGCTTTCCGCGAGAATTGCCACTGGGATCGTTCGCGTTGACGGATGGCGGTGGAGGAACGACGTTGCTCGTCAATGACGGCGCGGTACCGCTGGCCGCGCCTTTCGAGTTCACGGAAGGCGGAGGCGGGACGACCTCTTGCGTGCCAAAGATCTTGCCAATGAGAGTACTTACAAGTCCGCTGCCCGATGAAGGCGGCGGAGGCACAACGGTCTTCGCAGGATCTGGAACGCTTCCCGAGGCGAGGCGGCGCATGTCCGCAGAAACGTCAGCCGATGGCGGCGGAGCAACTACCGATGGCGCTGGCAAACTGAGCTTAGGATTCCGAATGCCTGCGCGCTCGGGAGCAGATACTGGCGGGGGCACTACGTTGGCATCCATCGTCCGAATGGGGGCCGAGGAGATCTGGCGGCTTACTGCGCCGGGGGCCGGGGGAATCACATTGCTGGCGAGAGAGGGACTGGCTCGGAAAGGATCGCGTGGCAGGCTAGGCGCAGGCGCAACCACTTGGGCCGTCAAACTTGGCGCGGCAGAGGTTCGATCACGCGTTACGCGAGGAGCAGGAGGAACTACGTTGGGAGTAAGCGCGGGAGCGACAAGCGTGTGCTCGCTCGCGACGGTGGGCGCCGGAGGAATCAGGTTGGGACTAAAACTGAATGCAGTCTGCGGGCGGTCCCGGGTAACGGTGGGCGCCGGCGCGATGACTGATTCGAGTTGAACTCCATTGCGCGTGTAGTCGCGGATGACATCAGGGCTGGGAGCCACGATCGAGGTCGCCAGGTTGGGAACAGAACGTTGCGAATGCAATCCCGCTGCAGGCGGTGGTCCGGGATCAGGGTGAATTGCAAGCAGGTTGGCCACAGCATCGCGCGAGGCGGGCAACTTGAGATTGGGCGCGTCCACGATTTGTGAAACCAGCGAACCGCCCCGGGCGACTTTGATGGTCTGGGTGCGGTGGTGAGCTTCATCGCCTCCGGCAACGCCCGAAGCTCCGGCCTGAGCTCCGCCGAGATCCTGAGTGCGGGGAAGTTCATCGCCGCTGTAATAGATCACGTCATGAGCTGTGATGCGAGGCGCGACGTAAGGCCGCAGTTCGGCAATCTTTGCTGGAAGGAGGATCGCGGCAAGAATCAGGATAGCCTCAACGACATAGGAGGGAACCATGACCCGCAAAGGAATCAGTCCGAATGGGGCTTCGCCCGCCAGGCGAGCTTCCGAGCGCGAGAGCGCGGGTTTGATGGACTCCAGGAATTCGCGGCGCCGTGAGGACCACTCGACCAGCAAGTTCGGCGCATCGGCGCGCTCGACCGCCTCATCGAGTTGAAGAGTCTCAATCATCAGGGTAGCTGGTTGCAATCCTTGGAGAGGGTTATGACTATTGTATCCCCGACGGCGGTTTTTGTTTGAGCCGCGGTATGGCACGGGAGTTCCAGCACCGACGCAGCCTCATAACGAATTGGAGTGAAGCGCCAGGGGCGCACCGCGGAGCGCACATCAATAACGGTCAGCGCGCGATCAAGATAAACGACGTCAATGGCAAATCCCATACCCAGGGTATGCACTCCGTGGCAGGGAACGATCCAAAGGCCGGAGCCATTATGGAAGTCATCCGCTCGGAGACCGAGCAAACCGCGCAGACGCGTCCAATGAGTATCGGCGAGGGCCAATTCCGTGGCGAGATGGGTCTGCCGGGTCTGGTTGAATGCCTTGCCTTGAGCGGACAGAGCTGCCATGAATTCCCCATGCACCGCAGTGCTGCGAGTTCGTCGTCGAAGTCTAGTGGCCGCCCGATACGGGTCCGAGCTGCCGTATGAGTTCAATGACGGCGGGGCCGATCGTGACGAAGATAATCGACGGCAGAACAAAAATCACCAACGGGGGAACCATCTTGATCGTGGTCTTTGCAGCTTGCTCTTCGGCGCGCTGCCTACGCTCCGTGCGGAGGGAATCGGAATGCACACGGAGGGCCTGGGCGACGCTTGTTCCGAAGCGGTCGGTCTGGATCAGTGTACCCACAAGAGAGCGGATGTCGTCAACTCCGGTACGCTCCACCAGATTGCGCAGGGCTTCGGCGCGAGGCTTACCGGCACGCATTTCGAGATTCACGAGATGAAACTCGTCGCTCAGATCGGGATGCGCGTGATGAAGATCCTGGCCGACGCGCATCAGCGCTTGATCGAGAGCGAGTCCAGCTTCTACGCAGATGACGGTCAGATCGAGGGCGTCGGGGAGTCCGAGGCGAATGCGGTTCTGCCGGTCTTTGATCATGCGCTTGAGGAGGAAACGCGGCAGGATGAATCCAAGCGCGGTGACGCCGATGACAAGTGGAAGATTGTTGACGCCTGAGAGTACAACGACGGCCGCGAAGCCTACGATCGCCATCAAGACGCGCGCCCCGAAGTAGTAATTGACGTCGATTGCGTCACGGAATCCGGCCTGAATGAGCCAACGCCGGGTGCGGGAGACGTCGGCCGGAGACAGCGGAATGGCTTTGCTGAGGGGATCCAGAGCCTGCTCGATGCGTTCGCGCATCGCGGGTTTGTTCTCAACCGGCTTTTGCTGCTGACCGCCGAGAGCGCGGAGTCGAGCTCCGAGAACGGAGCTGGGCGTCATCGCAGCGGCGCCAAAGGCGAAGACTGCCGCTACCACGGTCAAGAACACGACGATGATCAGAAGAATGGACGGCATACGACTCTAAACCTGAATCCGAATGATCTTGCGAATCACGAAATATCCAATGGTCTGCAGGGTGATGCCAAGAACCAGCAGAGTATGACCGATTGGATCCGCAAATAGCGGATGGATGAAGCTGGGGTTCAGAATGGTCATCACGGTAACGATGATCGGCGGCATGCCCATCAATAATGCCATGGTGAGGCGGCCTTGTGCGGTGTAGACGCGAACCTGGCGTTGAATCTTGAATCGTTCGCGGATGACGTAGGACAAGTTGTCGAGAATTTCGGCGAGATTGCCTCCGGTCTCGCGCTGCAGCATGACGGCAGTGACAAAGAACTTGACGTCAACGAGCGGAACGCGCTCAGTGAGATTCATTAAAGCGTCGCGAACCGGCATGCCGAACTTCTGTTCCTCATAGAGCTGGCGGAACTCGCTGGCGACGGGCTCGCCGACTTCATTGGTGATCATTTCCAGCGCGGTGGTGAATGCATGTCCGGCGCGAACCGCGCGAGCAAGAGTGTCGATGGCCTCGGGGAAGAGTTCCTCGAACTTTTCGAAACGCTTGGTGCGGCGGATGGAAGCGTAGGAGTACGGAAGGATAAATCCGACGAGCAGCGCAACCCAGGCTACTTCGACGCGCTTGCTGGCTGCGTAAGCGATGCTCGTGGCGGCGACACCGGCTACGGCCGATAGTCCCAGGAAATTGCCGGCGCGCATGTCGACTCCACCTTGCGCCAGCAGTTTCTGCAGGTCGGTGATGCGCTCGGATCGGCGGAGCAGAGTGTCAATCGCGGGGATGTCGCTAAGTTGCTCGTCCCGTAACAGCGCGAGTTCTTCCTCGGGAGCGCGTTCGGGTGCCTTGCGCTCATTGGACAGCCGCTCTTTAATAAGACGCGCTTGCGCATTGCGGCGGTCAAAGAACGTGCCGATGTAGAATGCGGCGAGAGCAACCACCACGAAAACCACGATCGCCATGAGAACAGCGGCAGCCATGATCTAGACCTCAGCCCTGGATTCGAATAATGCCGGACGCAAGCGGGCGCCCGATGTGGCCAATCGATCGGCAAATTGCGGGCGAAGGCCGGTGGCGCGGAAGGCACCGCGAACTTTCCCGCTCTCGTCGATTCCAGTACGTTCGAAGACGAAAATGTCCTGCATGGCGAGCAGGTCACCGTCCATACCGGTAACTTCGGAAATTGTGATGACCTTACGAGTGCCGTCGGACAGGCGGGCGATCTGTATGACGGCGTGAACCGCGGAAGCAATCTGATGGCGGACGGCACGCTCTGGAATGTTCAGGTTGGCCATAGAGACCATGTTTTCGATACGGGCCATGGCGTCACGAGGGGAGTTGGCGTGCACCGTGGTGAGCGATCCTTCGTGGCCGGTGTTCATGGCCTGCAACATGTCAAAGGCTTCCTCGCCGCGTACCTCGCCGACCACGATGCGGTCGGGACGCATACGCAAACTGTTGATTACGAGTTGCCGCTGCCGGACCGCGCCCTTGCCTTCAATATTAGGCGGACGGGTCTCGAGCCGCACGACGTGTTCCTGCTTCAACTGCAATTCGGCTGCGTCTTCGATAGTGACAATGCGGTCCGAATTCGGAATGTAGCCGGAGAGCACATTCAGGAGCGTCGTTTTGCCGGCGCCGGTGCCGCCCGAGACGAGGATGTTCAGACGTCCCTTGACCATAGCTGAAAGAAGCTCGAGCATCGATTCGGTCAGCGTCTGATTTTCGATCATCTGACGCGCGGTGACGGGATCGCGCCCGAAGCGACGAATTGAGAGGCACGGGCCGTCGATGGCAAGCGGCGGAATAATGGCATTGACGCGGGATCCGTCGGCCAGACGCGCATCGACCATGGGGGATGATTCATCGACCCGACGTCCAACGCGCGAGACGATGCGCTCGATGATCTGCATCAAGTGAACATTGTCTTTAAAGGAAAGCGTGGTCAGCTCCAGTTTGCCGGCCTTTTCCACATAAACCCGGTCGTAGCGATTGACCAGGATATCGGAGATGTTCGAATCCTTGAGCAACTGTTCGAGCGGGCCGAGACCGAAGATCTCATCGAGGATTTCCCGGGAGAGGCGTTCGCGCTCGGCAAAGCTGAGGGGCACCACTTCGCCATTGACCGCGCTGCGGATGACGACCAGGACTTCGTCGCGGGCCGAATCGCCCGAGGTCTTCCCCAATTTTTCGAGGTCGAGGCGGTCCAGAATTTTGCGATGCAGGTCAGCCTTGACCTGCTGGTAATCGGTGCGCTCGAAAGATTGAAGATTTGCCATAGGGCCCTAAATTCCTAAACTGATTTGAACAGCGACCAGGCAGCGCGTTTTACTTCGGCATCGTTGCGGGTTAATTCCTGCGCCAGTCCGGCGAAGCAACGGGCGATTTCCGAATTGCGCTGATCCATCACTGGCGTGCCGCGGTCGATGGCGCTCGAAACCGCGAAATACTGGTTAGGCACGCGCCACAGGACTTTTGCTCCGACCGCGGCTTCTGCGTCGTCTTCGCTAAATCCGGGCACTTTGCGGAACCGATTTAACACCAGGCGTACACGATCGCGGCTTCCTGATTCGCCGAGATATTGTTGCACGCGAGCGGCGCTCCAAAGGGATGCAACATCACTGCATGCAACCAGCAGAACCGTCTCGGAGAGGCTCGCGATGAGACGGGACGCTGCATCGAAACGCGAAGAGGCATCGACGACGACATAGCGGAAATGGGTGACCAGCATGTCGAACAGCCGCACAAACTCGGCGGTTGACGGGTCGATGGCGGCTGGAACATTGGCGCCAGCGAGCAACTGTAATCCGCCGCTGTGACGCGTCATGAAGCTTTCGAGCAGGGAAGAGTCCATGCGGTGCAGGTTGCGCGTGGCGTCGGCAACGGTGAATGTCGGCTTCAGGTTCATGTGCAGGGCGGCATGACCGAGTGGGGCCAGATCGACGAGAGCGGTGTGTCCATAGGACGACTGCAGCGCTAACGCCAGATTCACAGCGACGGTGGTGGCGCCGTTTCCGCCTTTGGCATTGATGACCGAAAATACTTTTCCGCGAATGCCTTCCTGCCGGCCCTTGCGTTGCGCGTTAGTCAGCCGGACGAAGGCCTCGAGAAGATCGGTTGTCGTTGTCGGCCGTTCGATGAATTCCTTTGCGCCGGCGCGCATGGCATTCACGATTATCTGCGGTTGATTCAAGGTGCCGATGGCGAAGAGGGCAGAGTCGGGCATCTCCTGATGGAGGAGTTCGATCGCTCGCAAAGCCAAGGTGGGATTGTTGGCCGGTATATCAACCAGAGTCACGTCAGGATTCGCCGCGTGAACCCGGCGAGCGACAGGGTCGGCGGCCGCCACCGGGAAGGTGGCGCAGGTATGCACGGTGCGGGCGACGGTCGTGCCATCAACCAACACCTGCAGCATGGTGCGCTGCTCGTTATCGGTGGCGACAATGACGACGGAGAGCTCTGGCATGCCAACCTTACTTCTTGCTTATCGGCTTATCGAACCTGTCTTTGTCCATAAACGGCTGGACTATCTTAGGCGCATTGACCGGTTCCGTGCTCGGGGAGACGCGGTGTACCGTGCAAAGGACCATCAATTCGGAATTCGACTTCTGCATGCTCTTGCTGCGAAAAAAATTCCCCAGGATCGGAATGTCGCCGAGCCCCGGGATCTTGTTGTAGATATCGGTGACGCGATTGTCTATGAGCCCGGCGATCACGAAGCTCTGTCCGTCCTGCAGCTCAAATTCAGTTTCAGCTTTGCGCGTGCTCAGTGCGGGCACGGTAAAGCCGGAGATTGTGAGTGCGTTAGCGAAGTCGAGTGTGCTGACCTCTGGAGCGACTTTTAAATGAATATTGCCGTTGGGCGTAATCACCGGTGTGAATTGCAGTCGTACCCCGAATTCCTTGAAGGAGATGGTCACGGCCGTGAATCCGTTGCCTGGTTGCACGATGGGGAAGGGAAACTGGCCGCCGGCGAGGAAACTGGCTTCCTTGCCATTCACTGCGATCAAGTTCGGCTCAGCGAGAATCTGCAACAGGTTCCTGGTTTCAAGAGCTTCGATCGTGGCGCCGAGATTGATATCCGGGCGGAAAACGAACAAATTCAAAACATTGTTGAGAGTTGAGGAAGTTTGGGTGGTTCCCGTTGATTGGCTGCCGCCGGGCGTAATCGTTTGCGGACCAACGCCACCGAACTGGCCAGTGGTGATTGTGCCGATAGTGTTTGCGGCGCCGGTGGAAATGAAATTGATTCCCAGCTGGGTTAGTGCAGTGCGATCGACCTCGGCGAACTTTACCTGCAACAGTACTTCCTGTGCTCCCACCGGCCCGAAAGTAAGGACATTCACGACCTTGGGAGAATAAGCGCTGGCCAATTCTCCGGCGCGCTTGGCAACATCTTCGGTGGAGACGTGGCCGGAAAGAACGATGGCGGCGCGCGACGGCGTTACGGAAATTTGCTCCTCGGGAAAAACGCGATGCTCTTCCTCGGTGCAGGCACTGACATCGACATCAACGCGCAGATCGAAGCTGCGGGAGCGCTCGAGTTCGTCCCAGATCAGCAGCGAAACTTCGCCCGGCGATTTCCCATGAACCAGGATCTGAGTTGGCGTGATCACCTGCGCGAACGCAATGCCAGGATCGGTCACGGAAATTCGTTTGAGACGCTCGGTCGTATTGATCAGCAGAGATTTCCCGACCATCACCCGCAAGGGTGCTGATCCCTGGGTCGAAGCCTGTGCGGGAAGAGCGGCAGTCTGGGTTCCGATCGGAACCGCGCTCTGGGGTGTTGACGTGCTATCGGTCTGCTGCATAATTCCTGCTGCGGCAGGAATCGCGAAAACAGCCACAAGCAGCAATAGCCCTACCAGAGCCTTACAACCGTTCATTTTCAAATCCGTCTCCCTGTAAGGAAACTTGCAGATGTTTCAAGGCGCAAGTGGCAAAGTGGACCTCTTGGCTGTCACTTTGATCCGCAGCCGTCGTCTGTACATTTGACCAAGTCAGGCTTTTTGTCGCCCTGGTAGACCTCTACACTCACGCCAGTAGCGGCCGGAGCAGGCGCCGTAGCGACCACGGGTGCCGCGTGACGAACCGGTACGTGCACGGGAGAGGGCGGAGGAACTGCTCCCCGATAGAGAGCGCGCGAGATGGAGGGCGCAACATCATCCTGTTTAGTGTCGAGGGGATTGCGGAGCGCCAGCTGAATATGGCCTTCGGTACTGGCGAGCGTAAGGCGCTGAGCGTCGTCTGGAGTGACCAGCAACGTGATTACCGAAGTATTCTGCGCTTCGCCAGTGGAAGTCCGCTCCAGAGTGTGTCCAGAAGCAAGGACTTCTACATTCTGCAAAACGGTGGTCGTTTGCTGTTCCGAGCCGCTGGGTGCACCGGTGAGCAGCACGTCGACACGAGTTCCAGGGGTGACGAAGCCAGCTACGGATACAACTTCGTTGACACGGACGGAAACCGCACGCATCCCCGGTGGGATCAGTGAGGGAAGACCAGCTCCAGCGTTTTCGCCTGCCAGACGATTGGGCAAAAGGAATTCGCCCTTGGAAATCGGAATGATGACTCCCCGCCCAATTACGTCTTTCTTAGATCTTGGAGCGCCGGGCGGCATATCCGCACTGGGGATCTTGATGACCTTAATGTCGTTGGGTTCAACGCGCGCTCCGACTTGCAGGTCGTTTGCGGCAACCATGACTTCGGCGCCGGGATCGCCCGAGCCGCCATTCTTGAGAGCCAGGTTTCTATAGACGAACACACTAGCCAAGAAGCCGGCAGCAAGCGCCAGTGCTCCAATCATCATGAAACGTGTGCGATTCATGTGGTTCCCTTAAACGCATAGCCGCGCACAAATGCGGCTCTGCCCCAGTTCTCGATAGCTTTACTGCTACTACTGCAGTGAACTTGCGACGTTCGAAAAAACGTTGTTTGCGTTCGAACCAATCAAGCGAACCGTACCGACCACAATGACCAGAATGACAGCCAACATCACGGCGTACTCGGCGATGTCCTGGCCTACCTCTTCGGACCATAACCTGCGCAGATGGTCGATGAACATTGTTGTTTCCTCCTACATCCTAATTTTTGGACAATATAGGGCAATAGTCTCCGGGGAGCCCGGGCTGGGACATCTCACGTCTTGCACTACGCCCACCACTCGACAAGGTAATCATAACCTGCATCTGGGCGAAAAATGACAAATTCTTGCACTAATCCAGGTAATCAGAGGTAACCGATTGGCTGCGGGCCCTGGAGGAGGCCTGAGATGTTGACGGGTTCGCCCAGCGGAAGTAGATGCCGATCATGGACTGCCGTGTTTGGCGCTGGTTTCGCGGCGCGCCGCGGGATACAATCGCGTGCCGCCCAGACGAACCGGGTTGGGTCCCGATGACGGTCTCCTGGATGTCCTACAAAATGGTTGCGCGGCTGTTTGTGGTGACCATGGTGGGGATCCACATATTTTTCCTATGGAGCGTGCGGGATCGCATCGCCCGGGCCGACCCGGACTTTACGGCTTTCTATGCTGCCGGAAAGATCGTGCGGGAGGGCCGCGGTGCGCATCTTTACGAAGCGACGACTCAGCTGGAGGTTCAGCGGGAGTTCGCCGACGACGCCGATATCAGGCAGGGCCCTCTTTCTTATATTCATCCGCCGTATGAAGCGCTGTTATTTGTTCCGCTTACGTTCTTGCCTTATCGGGTCGCTTTTATCTTCTGGGAATTCTTGAACGTCTTTTTCTTGTTTATTATTTGTCGAATGTCGCGAGGCAGGCTGAGTTCTCTGAGTCAGCTGCCAGTGTGGCAGCTCGTCTTGCTCTGCCTAGCATTTTTCCCGGTGCTGGCGAACTTCCACCAAGGTCAGGATGCAATCTTGCTCCTGCTTATCGTGACCCTTGCTTTTCGATGTTTGGAGCAAGGCGCTGATTTTGCGACCGGAAGCTGGCTCGGAGTTGGAGTGTTCAAATATCACCTGATTCTGCCGCTGGTTCTGATACTCGCGATTTGGAGAGGAAGGAAGCTGCTAATGGGCTTTGCAGTCTCTGCACTGGGCGCGGTATTGGTGTCCCTTGGAATAGTTGGGTGGCACGGCGCGACCCAATATCCGGTTTACGTGTGGAAGGTCGTCTCGCAGCCGATTTTTGGCGGACTTCCGCTGCGGAGATTGCCTAACCTGCTTGGATTGCTTGCCGGATGGTCGTTCACAGATAGGGCGGGTTGGCGCATGCAACTTGCTGTATTGGCGTGCTCGGGCGCTCTTCTAGTCGTGGTGACGCGGATGATAGCTCAAAGGCACGGGCATTGCTTCTCTCGGTTGTATTTTTCGTCCGCTGTTATTACGGCGTTGCTGCTGGGTTACGGCACGAACACTTACGATCTGTGTTTGCTGATCTTGCCGCTCGTCCTGGTTGCAGACTATTGGTTTGGGACACCCGCATATCACCCTTGGCAGAGATGGGCGGGTTTTTTCGCGGTCGCGATGATCTGTCTGAGTCCTGTGTGGTTCTTCCTGTGGATGAGATGGGACAGGATCAATTTGATGGCTCTTTTTCTCTTGATATGGCTATTTGCCTTGAGGAGCGAGGTTCTCCATTTGGCCACAAAAGAAGAACCTTCAACACAGCCGGCATTGACCTGACATGTTGAAACAAATCTACGTGATAGCGGGAGCCGTCTTGTTGGCGGCCGGTATGTGGATATGGATGCAGGACATTGCGATCCCGCATCAGCAGGCGGAGTCGAAAGAACGTGGTACTCCGCGGGGGAACCTTTCTGATCTCTACCCACGATGGCTGGGGGCGCGTGAGTTGTTGCTGCACGGGCGCAATCCGTATGGCGATGACATCACGCGCGAGATTCAGGCGGGCTACTACGGACGAGTTCTCGATCCTGCACGGCCGAATGATCCCAAGGATCAGCAGGCATTTGCGTATCCGGTATACGTCGTTGTTTTTCTTGCACCCACGGTCAGACTGCCGTTCTCCATCGTGCAAAGAGTCTTTCTCATCCTGCTAGTGATGGTTTTGGCAGCATCGGTTCTGATGTGGCTCCAGGCGTTGGAATGGCGCATTCCCGCATCCGCCAAGCTGATGTGGATCATACTTACATTGGCTTCCTTTCCCGCCATCCAAGGGCTCAAACTTCAACAATTGACGCTGCTGGTTGCGGCGCTTCTCGCCGCGTCGCTGAACGCAATCGTCCACCGAAGATTCGTGCTTGCCGGAGTTTTGCTTTCCTGCGCGACAATCAAGCCGCAACTGGTGCTCTTGCCCGTGATTTGGCTATTGATCTGGGTTACTGGTGGCTGGCATGACCGCCGGCGCTTGTTCTGGAGTTTTGCGATCTCGATGTCGGTGCTGGTTGTGGGCGGCGAATTGTTACTGGGGGGATGGATACAGAAATTCCGCGCGGCGTGCGCCGCCTACTATGTCTATACGGGCGGAGGCAAATCGGTGCTCGACATCCTCCTGACACCGCTCGGCGGCAGAGTCGTTGCAGCATTACTGCTAGCCATGAGTCTGATATTGGTTTGGCGACACCGCCGCGCCCCTGAGAGCTCGCCAGGTTTTCACTACTCGCTGGCATTTGTGATGGCCACGACTCTCATGGTCATCCCGATGCTTGCGCCTTACAACCACGTCCTTCTCTTGCCGGTTGCGATGCTCATCGCGCGTAAAATTCGCGATTTGTGGAGCAAGAGCCTGCCGACGCGGTTCCTGACGGTAGCTGCGGCGCTCTCTTTGTTCTGGCCCTGGTTGGTAGCGGCAGGGCTGGCAACGGCGCTGCTCTTCCTGCCGGGCCCGGTGGTTCAAAGAGCGTGGGCTGTACCGGTCGGCACGACCCTCGCGATCCCGGTAACCTTGTTTGCTTTGCTTCTGGTCGGGCGAAGCGTCTTCATCGAGGAAAATTCGCAATCAGAGCGCGAGTAGCCTGTCGTGTGCCTTGCAGCCGAACGCGGCTCCAGAGTAGTCTGTTGATGCTCGCTTGGCGATGCCCGTAACTGTGGGGACGAGCGCGCCGAACCACCGTCCATGGCCCTGAATACCATCAGTCATCAAAGTCATAGCTCCGGCTCCGGGGTGTTTCCGGCGCTCGTCTTTGTGCAGGGAAGCGAACAGAAGAACATGGTTCTGAACCGCACGCCCTTCACCGTAGGGCGAAAGGTGGATAAGGATCTGGTGATCGCCGACCCGCGCGTATCGCGCGATCACGCCCAGATCCTGCAGGAAGGATCGGACTTCTTTCTGGAAGATCTGGGCAGCAAACATGGAACGTTCGTAAACGGCGAGCGCATCCAGCGCCAGAAACTGGAGCGTGGCGATCGACTTGAATTCGGGGCGCGGGATTCAGCCTACATTTTGTTCAATCCGGCGCATGCAACCTCGAATACCGCCCGTGAATTTTTGAGTCAGATCTCGGTGATCGGCGGAATCAAGCCGGAATCCACCGAACTGGAGACACTGCGGTTGTTTCTGGAGGCGGCACGCAAGCTGAATACGGCCGGCGTGCTCGATGAAATCCTGATCACGATGCTCGATGTCACGCTCCAGCTGACGCGGGCAGAGCGGGCCTATGTTTTCCTGAAGGATGAAGAAGGGAATCTGCGCTTACAGGCGGGACGCAACGCGAAAAAAGAGCCTCTGCTGGACGACAAGACCATTTCACATTCGATATTGGAAGAGTCGATGAGGTCGAACTCGGAGTTTCTGTTAACGGACACGAGCCGCTCCCTCGATCTTGCAGGAAGGCAGAGCATCGTGGCCTACGATCTGCGGACGGTCGTGTGCATCCCGTTGCGCAAGTTGCAGGTGCAGGCCACGCGCGACGCACAAACCCCAGTTCCGAGCGTAGCTGCGCAGGCTATGGGAGTGCTGTACGTCGATTCGCGGTTTGCATCGCGCGACATCAGCGGCGTCAGCCATGACATTCTGCATGCGATCGCGACAGAAGCCGCGTCGCTTATCGAGAACGCGCGGCTGGTGCAAGCGGAAGAAGAATCCCGACGTTATCAGCAGGAGTTGAGCATTGCGGCCAGCATTCAGCAACGGCTGATGCAGGTGAAGATCCCCGAGGTGCCGTTCGCCAGACTGAAGGGAAAGAATCTGTCTTGTAAAGAAATTGGTGGCGACTTTTTTGATGCGGTGAATACCAAAGAGGGTCTTGCAGTCGTCCTGGCAGATGTAAGTGGTAAGGGAGTTTCCGCGGCTCTACTGGCTTCGACTCTCCAGGGGATGATCTACTCGCACTTGAGTGCGGGCATGCCGCTGCTGAACGTCGTAACGGCGGTGAATCGATTTTTCACCGAGAAGATGGGCGGCGAAAAGTATGCCACCGTGTTGCTTGCCCGACTGCGCCGGGATGGCGAACTGGAATATGTGAATTGCGGTCATGTGCCGCCCTTGCTCGTCTGCGGTAACGAAGTGATGCGTCCTCCGCACGGCAATGTTCCGGTAGGACTGCTTCCGGATGCGACGTTTGAGAGCGCGACCTGCCAGATGAAGTCCGGCGATCGTTTCATATTAGTCACCGATGGAGTTACCGAGGCAGAGAATCCCCAGGGAGATTTCTTTGAAGATTTCCGTCTGGAAGCGGCGGCAGCGAAATCGCCGACTTTGGAAGGAATCTTCTCGGCCGTGACGGAGTTCTGCTCGGGCAATCCACTCAGCGATGACTGCACGGTCGTGGAATTGTGTTACGCCAGCTGCGAAAATTGAGATTGGTGATTCTCACTTTTCCACGGTTACTCGATAATCCTTTCCTTCCCATCGATTCTCGTTCGGCCAGTAGAAGGTGAAGACTGCCTCGCCTCCAGCGGGCAAGGATGCCGTTGGCAGGTCGAGGATGTGAATTCCAAGTCCGGTGTCGCGCGTGTCCGTGTCGTGCGCGGTGTGCCAGTTATCAACGCTCCAATGAACACGGGCCGAAGAGAGCAGCACGATGCGAAGAGTCTTGTTGCGCGGGATGCTTCGGGTCTTGTTGTTAAAACGCCAGCCAAAGATCTGCCGCACATGTTTTTCTTTCAGATAGCGCTGCACGGTTTGCGGCGGCTGATCGAAAATCTTCCCGTCGTGAATCGAGCGGCGAAGCTTGATGTACTCCGAATGTGCCCACACCAACGGACACGCCGATCCTGTCGCCTTCCCGCGAAAAAGCTCGAGAGCTGGAATATCACTGGCGTCCCAGACCTGCTCGGGAAGCAGCCGACCTTGACCGGCAGTGGAGTTCTCCATGACGGTTAGCAGCGCCTCGGCTTCGTCGATGTGGCCTCCGGCCAACGCGTAATGAGCCCGTTCTCCGGCAAGCAGAGGCCAGGGACGGCCGATGCCGGTTCCGTCGAAGGCTGAGCCGTCTTTGTGCTCGCCATACCCGTCCCCGTTGTAGCGGTACCAGCATGGACCCTGCGGTAGTTCGACGGAGAGCAAGGCATCGATCACGCGAAGGGTGTTGAGAATTCTTGGATCATCGGGCGATCGCAGGCCGAAACGCACGAGTGCGAGGGCGTCGGGGCTGATGATGTGATACGCGCGCTCGCCATCTTGTCCGGGAGGCCGATTCTTAATCGGAACGAAACCTTGAGTCGGAGAAGCGGCGCCATCCGTATCCGGTGGCGCGATCCGTACGTAATATCCCGACACTCCCAGCTGCTGCGCCAGATCGCCTTCGGTTGCGTAGACCCAGCGTTCGATGTTGTCATTCCACGCGTCGGCTGTGTCCCGCATAGTTTGGGCCTGATCGGCATGGCCGGTGAGATCGGCAATTTCCGCGCCCGCGAGCAGTGCTGATATTTCTGCCGCCAGGGTGAATGGAGAGTACCCCGCATCTTCTTCCCAACGATCCTGCTGCGTGACCGGGCCGTTGCAAATGATGAAACTGATCGCTTTTCGCACCATGTGCCACCAGCGATCGATTTTGCCGAGCGCCTCTGGCGCTTCGCGGCGCAGCAGGTCGATGAGGAGAATCGGGAAGGCGGTTTCGTCCATCTGGACGCCGCTCCAGTAAGGACGTCCGTCGAGCCAGAGGTTCTGAGCCCAGTTGCCGGCGGCCTCCTGAGTGGCTTCGAGATAGCGCAGCACGCGGACGGCATCGTTCACCGCGCCGGCAGCCAACAACGCACCGGCGGTTTCGACCAGATCGCGCGGCCAGACCAGATGGTAGCCACCAAGGTCCTCGTCGCCTTTATTGAATCCCCAGGGAATCGATAAGCTGGCGATGATGCCGCCGAGAAAGTCTTTCGACTCATGCGTGCGCAAGACCGAGGTAGAAGTTCGATATAAATCGTTCTGACGCAGCGGTTCGTCCAGTTTGAGCAGCTTGTTTTGCCAATTGCTCCATTGCGAGATATAGATCGAGCGAATCTCGTTGAAATCTTCAAACAGACTTGACCGGACCTGCTGTCCGGCCTCGGTGGAAATGGAGCCGAATCCGAGCGCCAGGATGAACTCTCCATTACAGGCGGCGAGGTCGATTTCACCGGTGAACGCGATGTTGCCATTCTCCGCCCGCGTATATTCCGCCTCCATTTGGAAATGCTCTGAGATGTCTTGCCACCCATCGGAGGTGCCGACAAAACCGACTGACATCTTCTTCCACGGAGCCGAAGATCCCAGAGCAAGGCTCGCGCCATCATGCGAGGCGAAGAACATCGGAAAGCCTTTGTAATCGGCGATCCAACCGGTATTGCCGTATCCGCAATTGGCCAGGTGGGGTGAGAGCAACGCGAATAAGCGGTAGTCGGCCAGCGTTCCCTGTAAGGGTTCGAACTTTATCTTTTGCAAAACCACGCTGCGATAGGGATCACTGAGGACCTCTTTGCGAATCCGATAATGGCCTGAGATGGCGGTGTTGGTCAGCTCAAACGCAGGAATGCCGGGCTGAAGCGGGCGGTTCTCAAAAGTGCAGTGGCGCTTTTCCTCAGAAAAAAAATCGTGCCCACGGGTGACGAGGAGCCCCATGTCGCGTGTGCAAGCCTGATCGACGCGGGGAAAGTAGACCTCGTTGAGGATTCCGTGACTGATCGTGAACCAAACTTTGCTGTGCTGGTTCAGCGCAGTGCCGGCGCCGGTTTTGGCGCTCGACGTCCAACGCGGAGGAATGCCGGGCCAGCCCGGCGCATAACGAATATTCGAATCAGCCATGGACGTACGTTCCTCGCAGAGCCCCCAAATTGTCTTGCAATTGGCGCAGAAATTACAAAAACTGCCTGGAAGTATTCAGCCACTAGCATCCAACCATACGTAACCCCAGACCTCTGAATTGCACCTAAAAGTGGAATTAAGTGGAAGAATGATGATAGACCAGCGGCTGGTATAGCGGAACATGAGCAAATCAATAGATGCACGAGAGTGGGTGGTAGTGACAATCTTGTTCTCGTGCCTCGCGGGGAGTGGGGGAGCGGAAAATCTGTGGAAAACTGCGGCAACAATTCTCTTGGCGGGGCTGCCGGTTTTTCTGTTTTCCGAATTCAATCGCCTGAGCGTCCTCGAGCCCGTCGAGTTGCTGTCCGGGCTGCAGCATGAGTTCCCGGGAAACGCTTTGTTTCCGCGCGAGATCGCTCACCTCGAGTCGTCGCGTTAGCTTAGCGGTTAGTTATCTCGTTTGTCGGCTAAATAGCTTCACTCAAGACCCAGCGGCCGCCCGGCCGCGTTCATCAGAAATTCACTCATTTGTAACCATCCTGTAACACAGCGCCGATAGAACGAAAGCATAACCTTAATGAGGAGGAACTTTTACGCGATGCGCAAACTTGTGCTGCTGTTAGTGTGCGTACTTCTTGCCTTGCCACTGTTTGGGCAAACCACGCTGAACGGGGCCGGCGCCACTTTTCCCTATCCTATCTACTCGAAGTGGTTTAACGAGTATGGCAAGTCCCACCCTGGGGTTCAAATCAACTACCAATCGATCGGCAGTGGCGGCGGCATTCGTCAGGTCACGGCCGGAACGGTTGACTTCGGCGCCAGTGACATGCCGATGACCGACAAGCAGTTGCTAGAAGCGAAGTTTAAAATTCTCAATATTCCAACCGTTCTAGGTGCGGACGTTCCTGCTTACAACGTTCCCGGAGTGACTGGGGAAGTGAAGTTCACGCAAGAAGCTCTGGCAGGCATCTTCCTGGGCAGAATTTCGAAATGGAATGACAAGGCGATTACATCGGCGAATCCCGGAATCAACTTCCCCGATGCGAACATAATCCTGGTGCATCGTTCCGATGGGAGTGGAACCACGTTTATCTGGACGGACTATCTCTCCAAAATCAGCCCGGAGTGGAAGAGCCAAGTCGGAGCCGATACTTCGGTCAAATGGCCCATCGGGATGGGCGGCAAGGGGAACGAGGGAGTGGCGGGATTAATCCGTCAACTCTCAGGATCGATTGGATACGTTGAATTGATCTATGCGGTCCAGAACAACATTCCATACGGTAGCGTGCGCAATTCGTCCGGTAATTTTGTGAAAGCGTCGCTGGAGGGAGTCACCGCGGCAGCTGCTTCGGCACCGAAGATGCCGCCGGACTTTCGTGTCTCAATCACCAATGCTCCTGGTAAGGACGCTTATCCGATTTCCAGCTTTACGTGGCTGCTGATCCCCGCTCAATCGAAAGATCCTGCCAAGGGAAAAATTCTTAACGACTTCCTCAACTGGATGGTAACGGACGGCCAGAAAATGACGACTGCTCTGGCGTACGCACCGCTTCCGGATAACGTAGTTGCCAAAGTGAAAGAGGCGATTAAGCAGGTCCGGTAAACGAGCCGAATAACCATGGGGGGTTGTTCGTCGATGAAAAAAAGGAGAAGAATGATGAAGTCATTGCGGACGATGTGTGCAATTTTATGCGTGGCGACTGGATTGTTCGCACAAACCAGCACCGCGCCGAAACCTGCCAAAAAGAAAGCAGCGGAGGCGAGGATTACCGCTGCCGATGTGCAAGCGTTGCGAGACGCAATTGCTTCGCAGCAAGCCGCCCTCGCGCAACAGCAGCAGCAGATTCAGGAGCTGCGCGACGAGCTCAGGCACAAGGATCAGGGCGTGCAGCAGGCGCAAGCCGCTGCCACCGACGCAGCCACAAAGGCCGACGCCGCTCAGGCTGCCGCTTCGCAGCAGCAGCAGAGCGTTACGGAATTGAAGGGTGACGTGACCGACCTCAAGACCAACATGGCCAACACGGCCGTATCGTTGCAGGAGACCCAGAAGAAAGTTTCTGAGCCCCCAACGGCAATCCACTTCAAAGGCGTCACTCTCACGCCTGGTGGCTTCGCGGCGGCAGAAACGGTGAGCCGTCAACGGGCCACTGGTTCCGACATCAATACGCCATTCAATAGCATTCCGTATGAGGGGAACGCACTGGCTCATATTACCGAGAACAATTTCACAGCTCGTCAGAGCCGCCTTTCCATGCTCGCGGAAGGCAATCTGGGCAGCGCCAAACTGACGGGATACTGGGAAGGTGATTTTCTTGGCACAGGCGTGACTTCCAATAACCGACAGAGCAATAGCTACGTGTTTCGCCAGCGGGTTCTTTACGGGCAAGCCGCCCTTCAAAGCGGGTGGACCTTTACGGGCGGCCAGCAGTGGTCTTTGGTGACGGAAAATAAAATGGGAATCGCAAACCGCAATGAAGTCCTTCCCATGACCATTGACTCGCAGTACCAAGTAGGTTTCAGTTGGGAGCGGCAGTATGGCTTTCGGGTCGTCAAAGACTTCGGCAACAAGTTCGCTGTTGGCCTTTCTGTCGAAGGACCACAGGCAACCATTGGTGGACGAGGTTTTTCTACGGTTACAACATTGACGCTCGGAACAGCTTCGGTTACCACGACGGGAAATGCCTTCGTCGATGGTCCCGGCAATGGCGGCGGTCTATTCAACTTCGTCGACACCACCGGATATTCGTTCAACAAAACGCCTGACTTCATTGTTAAAGCGGCAGCAGATCCCGGTTGGGGCCATTACGAAGTGTTCGGCATCTTGAGCACATTTCGAAATAGGGCTTATCCCTGTGGCGTTGTGGGCACGAACACGAAGGATACGGCCCCTCCAGCGACCCCCACGACGATTGCCTGTTCCATAAATGGTTCCACTTCGCCGAGTTCAGTTGGAGCGTTCAACGATACCCGAGTGGGTGGTGGTTTCGGTGCTAATCTGCGGGTTCCCGTGATTGCGAAGAAGTTGGACTTCGCTCTCCAGGGCACAGCAGGAGACGGTATTGGTCGATACGGGTCTGCACAACTCGCGGATATAACCCTCCGTCCCGACGGCACGCAAGCGCTGATCCGCACGGCCCATGCACTTGGCGAACTCGAATTACACGCAACCCCGAAACTGGACTTCTACGCCTACTTCGGTGGGGAGTATGCATGGCGCACGGCATATCAGGGGTATGACAGTATTACGGTCACTAAGACACCCGCTATTCCTGTCACCGCTACGACTCCGGCGATTCCCACCACAACAACGACCACATTCAAGCTAAACCAGTACGGTGGATACGGTTCGCCCTTTGCGAATAACTCGGGTTGTAGCACGGAAAATCCACCGGCCACCCAACTCGCCCCCTCCGGCGGCGGTACTTGCGCGGGAGACACTCGTATCATCATGGAAGGAACCCTCGGGTTCTGGCATAGGTTGGTCCAGGGACCGAAAGGCGGCCTTCGCTGGGGAATTCAGTACTCCTACTTTACGAGGAACGGCTGGTCCGGAAACAATGCTGGTGCCACCGCAGTCGGCATTTCGCCAAAGGCCGTGGACAACATGGTATGGACTTCGTTCCGCTACTATCTGCCTTAACCAAAGATAGCAACTCCATACTTGACTGGCGCTTGCAGCAAACACTGCAAGTGCCAGTTTGCCTTTGAGTGCAAAAGAGCTAATCACAATGGGTCATCCTTCAGGCGCCATGCGGGGAGATGTTTTATACTGATCGTCCCGCACGACCACGGGTCCCGACTTCTGAAGACTCGCTCAGCGGAATATTTACGGACAGGCACCTGAACGCGCTTCATGGCTCGCATCACGCTCGATAATCCTCAGTACTACATCAATCGCGACACCTCATGGCTCGCGTTTAACCGGCGTGTGCTCGAAGAAGCGTGGGACGAGGGCAATCCGCTTCTCGAGCAGTTGAAGTTTCTTTCGATTTCAGCCAGCAATCTCGATGAGTTTTTCGAGGTCCGGGTCGCGGCCATGATGCAGCAGATCGAGGACGGCTATAACGAAGCCGGACCGGACGGTCACACCCTCACCGCGAAACGCGACATCCTAAGCAAGTTGACCCATGAATTCGTCGATGACCAATATGATTGCTGGAACCATCGTTTGCGTCCGGCCTTGGCGGCGAACGGAATACGCGTTCTGGGATTGAACGACCTGGACGAAGAAGCACTGCGCTTCGTTGACGAGTATTGCGAAAGGGAACTGGATCCATTATTGACGCCGGTCACTGTAGATCCGGCGCATCCATTTCCCCGGGTGATCAACAAAGCGTTGTGTGTGGGATTTCTGCTTCGCCGGCGGCGTCGGTCTGCACTGACATACACCGGTGTCGTTTCGGTTCCAAGAGTTCTGCCCCGCCTGATTCGTCTTCCCTCGAAGGAAACGGCCGACTTTATTTTTCTTGCCGACCTGGTCGCGCACCATGCGGTGCGCATGTATCACGGCTATGACATCGTTTCTTCGGCGGCTTTCCGCGTGACGCGGAACAGCAATCTCTATCTGGCCGAGGAAGAAGCTCGCAGCCTACTCGAATCGGTTCGCACCGAGTTACACAATCGCCGCAAAGGTGATGCTGTCCGGATGGAAATTGAGGCGGAGGCCGATCCTGAAATTATCGAACGCCTGCGAACGGTGTTTGAGCTGGATCCCTGGCAAGTGTTTCCGGTGAATGGCCCTGTCAACCTGCTTCGGCTGTTCAATGTATACGAGCAAGTGAATCGGCCGGACCTGAAGTACCGGGCGTTCTCTCCGCGGGAATTGCGCCTCACTTCAAAATCGAAAGATTTATTTGAGGAACTGCGCTCCCACGACATCCTGCTCCATCATCCGTTTGATTCGTACGATGCGGTCATTTCGTTCATTGAATCGGCGGCGGAGGACGACAGTGTTCTCTCCATCAAGCAAACGCTCTATCGCACCAGCGAACATTCGCTGATCGTTCCCGCCTTGATTGAAGCCGGTTCGCGCAAGGAAGTGACGGCGGTCGTGGAGCTGAAGGCGCGCTTCGACGAAGCCTCCAACATACGATGGGCGCGCGACCTGGAAGATGCCGGCGTGCAGGTATTCCACGGACTGGTGGGACTAAAGACGCACTGCAAGCTGTCGCTGCTCGTGCGGCGCGATCCCGATGGGGTGACACGCAGTTATTGTCATATTGGTACCGGGAATTACAACGCCACCACGGCACGGATCTACACCGACTTGAGTCTGTTTACGGCCAATCCAGAGATCACGCGCGCGGTGCACGATGTCTTCAGCTTCCTCACTGCATACGCGGAGAACCCGAGCTACGACCCATTGCTTGTAGCTCCGCTCGATCTCGCCGAGAAGTGCATCGCGCTGATCGAACGTGAGGCGGAGCATGCGCGAGAGGGAAGGCCGGCCCGCATCATCGCCAAGATGAATGCGCTGCTCGACAAGAGTGTGATTCAGGCGCTCTATCGCGCTTCACAAGCGGGCGTAGAGATCGATCTTATTGTGCGCGGGATTTGCGCCCTGCGCCCCGGCGTGCGCGGGGTCAGTGACAACATCCGGGTGCGCAGCATCGTGGGACGGTATCTCGAACACAGCCGCATTTACTACTTTGTGAATGGCGGGGACGAAGAGATTTACATAGGGAGCGCCGACTGGATGCCGCGCAATTTGTACGAGCGGGTTGAGGTTCTGGCGCCGCTGCGCGACGAGATGCTGCGCAGCCGCGTGCGCCACGAGATCCTGGACGCCTATCTGGCCGACAACCGGAAGGCGCGAATCCTGTTGAAAGATGCAAGCTACATCCGCGCATGGCAGCCGATTCATGGCAAGCGCAACCGCCGCCCACCCAAGGGAGATGCGGCGTTCAACTCGCAGGATTTTCTCATGACGGTAGCGGAAGGAAAGGCGCCAGCCGTCTTCCCCTCACCTGCGCCACCGCGAAAGCGTCGAGTCATAGCCGGGAGAGTACGATAAGGAAATATGATTCTTTACTTCTTACGCCACGCAAGTGCCGGCGAGCATTTTGTAAATCCAAAAAAAGACGAGAAGCGAGCCCTCGACAAAGAAGGGATTGAGCAGTGTGGCTACATCGGACGCGCGCTTGCTGCCCTAGATGTCCAGGTCGACACGATCGTTTCCAGTCCACTCAAGCGCTGTACACAGACTGCCTCGCTGGTCGGAAATGAGCTGGGGTACGAGGGCAAACTTCAACTCGATGCCGGACTGCGTCCGGAAGCGGGCCTTGCCGATTTCCGAAAGATTCTTGAGAAATATGCCCGGCAGGAAGCCATCATGGTGATCGGGCACAATCCCAACCTGAGCCAGTTTCTGGGATCGGTGATCAGCGACTCGGGTTGCGAAGCTTCCGTGGAACTCAAGAAGGGCGCAGTGGCGAAAGTCGAGATGCGGCGAACTTCGGGAACCCTGCAGTGGTGCGTCACGCCGAAAGTCCTGCGAACTCTTTACGACACAGCCGTGGAAAGCTCGCGGCCGAAGACTTCGCGGAAGTAAGCAGAATCTTTTTCGATCGCCCACGACTCCAGGTCCACTCCCATGCGCCGGCGCGGCACGAGGGTTAGTTTCACCTCTGCCGAACGAACCTGAATTCGAACTTTCTCGACTGCCCTGCTTCGACCAAGATTCAGCGCTCGCGCCAGCCTAAGCAAAACAATTGCTTTCTGCACCTCGGCCCGGTCCGAGTTCTCGACCGCTTTCATGGGGCTGTCCTCTATGGTGGGCCGCGACTTACCCAGATAGCGGGCGATGGCGGCGATGATGCGCCGCTGCTGCGGCGTATATCCCAGAATTTCCGAGTTCGAAATGATGTAGTGTGTATGACGATGATGGCCGGTGCGATTGACGTAATCGCCGACCTCGTACAGCATCGCTGCCGCCGACAGCCACTCCCGATATTCCGGAGGCAACCGGTGCAGCGACCGCAGGGCAGTGAATAGTTGCATCGCGGACTCGCGCACATCGAGTGCATGCTTCCGGTCGATATGATAATGCTCGACCGCCTTGAGGATCGATTCCCATCGTTCTGATTCGAGTTGTCGACCGGAACGAGTGGTGCGGTCGTAATCGGCGGCCATTTGCGAAAGGATTCCGTCGCGGAGCCCAAGGGGTGAATAACGGAATCCTTTGAGCCGTAGTTTTTCGAGAAGTTCGCGATATACCGTCGCGCCCGCGACGATGATCTCCGCTCTGCGGGGACCGATGCCTTCGATTTTGCGACGCTCAGCAATCGGAAGCCGCGCCAGGCGCTTGGCGATCCGGCTCATCTCCGCACGCGAGACCAGGCTGCGCTGCCGGTTGCGCCCTCGATGCAAGTGGGCCGCCACAGCCGCCAGGGCCGCAGCCGTGCCCGAGGTTGCAATCACATTTCTGACTTTGGCGACGCCAATGCGGTTGACCACGCGGTTGACCTCGCGCGTCACAAAGCTGCAAAGACGCTTCAGTTCTCCCTTTCGCGGCGGATCATGTCGCAGAAACTCGTTGCTCAAGCGGACTGCTCCAAGCGGAAGGCTAACCGTGTCGCGAATATGTCCGCCTCGTGAGACGGTCAATTCACAACTTCCGCCTCCGAGATCGATCATCAATGTGGGACTGCGGTCGATACGCGGATCGGAGACGAGTCCGAGATGGATCAGGCGGGCTTCTTCCACCCCCGACACAATTTCAACGCGCCATCCGGTCGCAGACCTCACCCACTCGACGAATGCCTGCGAGTTGCGGGCGTCGCGCAGAGCGCTGGTCGCGAGTACGCGAACGCTGTCAGCGACGATTTGTTGTGTGGTGCGATGAAAGCGGCGGAGAACCCGCACGGTGTCCGCCATCGACTCGGGAGTTAGAAATCCTGTGCTGAAGACGCCTTCGCCCAGACGCGTTACTTCGCGGTCTTCGTGCAGCGCGCGTAGGCGCCCGGCCTGCAACCGGGCGATTTTGAGGCGAACGGAATTAGAACCGATATCGACCGCTGCGAACGTGGGCATGGGAAGCCCCACAGTTTACATGGAGACAGCACATGCGTCATGGAAGTTTGCGGCGTTTTGAAAAAGCTACGCTCTTTTAACACGTTTGTAACAACGGTTTGCTAGGGTTAAGCCATGGCCAATCATGCATTTCCACGGCCTAATATGCCTGGTCCGCAACCCGTTGAAGGGACGAATGTTAGTTCAGCAACGGCAGAGCGGTCGGTGCTGCTCCGAACTTCCAGCGGTGAAGTTCCGGATCGCATCTTCAAATCAGCAATTACCGCGTGCGGCTTCGCCGTTCTCGGCGTTCTCGTTCTTATCGTCTACGAGCTGGTGACTCGCTCCAGCCTTTCGTGGCACGCCTTCGGTTTTCATTTTTTTGCCACCAGCGATTGGGATCCAGTCAACGAACATTTTGGGGCTCTGCCTTTCATCTTCGGCACAATCGTTTCTTCGATTTTGGCTCTGATCATTGCCATTCCCCTGGCGGTTGGCGTAGCGGTCTTTACCACCGAGATGTGTCCGAAGCAGCTGCGCGGGCCGCTATCATTTTTCGTAGAACTGCTGGCGGCAATCCCCTCCGTCATCTACGGTCTGTGGGCGATATTTGTACTGGTGCCGCTGATGAGCGGATATGTTGAGCCCTTCCTCGCGAAGACACTTGGCTGGACGGGGCTGTTTGAAGGACCAACATACGGCATCGGCATGCTGGCTGCGGGAATCATCCTGGCGATCATGATCATTCCGATTATCTCGTCGATCACGCGAGAGGTACTGATGGTGGTCCCCCAGAATCAGCGGGAAGGCGTTCTGGCGTTGGGCGCCACGCGATGGGAGATGATCTGGGTCGGCGTGCTGCGGAATGCCCGCGCCGGAATCGTGGGCGGAATCATTCTTGGCCTTGGCCGCGCGCTAGGCGAAACCATGGCCGTCACCATGGTGATCGGAAACCGGCCTGAGATTGCGAAATCCTTGTTCGCTCCCGGATACACAATGGCCAGCGTTCTGGCCAATGAGTTCAGCGAAGCTACCGGTGACGTATATCTTTCCGCGCTGATCGAGATTGGACTGGCATTGTTCCTGGTAACCATCATCGTGAATGCGCTCGCGCAACTGCTCGTGTGGACCGTAACCCGCGGCCAGCCTGCGAGGGGAAATGTCTGAGATGACTGTTCAAGCGCCGGTCGCGCCGCTCAGTATGCGGCGACGTCTGACGGATCACTTGATGACAGGTCTGGCGACGTTGACCGTCGTCCTCGTGCTCGCGCCGCTCGTTGCTATCTTTGGATACCTGGTATACAAGGGAATTGGCTCAATCAATTGGGCTTTTCTGACGCAGTTGCCGAAGCCAGTCGGTGAAACGGGCGGCGGTATGGCCAACGCGATTGTCGGATCGGTTTTCATCCTGGCTATCGCAAGCGTCATCGGAGTGCCGTTCGGAGTGGGTGCCGGAATTTATCTCGCCGAGTTCGGACGTAACCGTTTCGGTAGCGTGATCCGGTTTACCGCGGACGTTCTCAACGGCGTGCCCTCGATCGTGATTGGAATCGTCGCCTATTCGATCGTGGTTCTCTATCAGAAGCACTTTTCGGCGCTGGCGGGTGGCGTTGCGCTCGCCATTATGATGATCCCGACCATCTGTCGCACCACAGAGGAAATGCTGTTGCTGGTGCCAACGGCTCTGCGGGAAGCCGCCTATGGGTTGGGCGTGCCGCGGTGGCGCACGACGCTTTCCATCGTCTTGCGCACGGCGACCTCCGGCGTGATCACTGGTATCATGCTGGCTTTTGCTCGTGTAGCAGGTGAGACGGCTCCGTTGCTATTTACTGCTTTTGGCAATCAGTTCTGGAATTTGCGCTACGATCAGCCGACGGCAGCGCTGCCGTTGCAGATTTTTGTTTATGCGATTTCGCCGTATGACGAATGGCATCGTCTGGCTTGGGCGGGCGCACTCGTACTCATCATTCTGATTGTTACAGCCGTCGCGGCGGTGCGGTACGTGGTCCGGCGCGGCTCGTTCGGGACGGCATAACTATGGGCGTTGGAATTCAAGTCGAGAAGCTGAATGCCTGGTATGGCAAAGGCCAGGCACTGTACGACATCAATCTGACCGTGGCGGCCAATCACGCTACCGCTTTGATCGGACCCTCCGGTTGTGGTAAATCCACATTCATCCGCTGCCTGAATCGGATGCACGAGACCATTCCGGAAGCGAGGGTCGAAGGGCGGGTTCGCATCGGAGAGATCGACGCCTACGACGGAACATCGCCGACGCAGCTTCGGCGGCGCGTCGGCATGGTGTTTCAGAAACCGAATCCGTTTCCCACGATGTCGATCTATGACAACGTTGCTTCGGGGCTGAAGCTCAACGGATTTCGCGATCGCCGCAAGCTGGACGAAATCGTGCAACGCTCGCTCGAGGTCTCCGCACTGTGGGAAGAAGCCAAGGATCACCTGCACAAGAAATCCGGCGCCAGCCTCTCCGGTGGCCAGCAGCAGCGACTCTGTATCGCCCGTGCGCTGGCGGTAGAGCCAGAGGTTCTTCTGATGGACGAGCCCTGCTCGGCGCTTGATCCTATCTCGACAGGAAAGATTGAAGAATTGATCTTTCAGCTCAAAGAACGGTATACCATCGTAATCGTGACGCATAATATGCAGCAGGCGGCACGCGTTGCAGAGTTCACCGGCTTTTTCCTGCTGGGTAAGATGATTGAGTTCGACAAGACTGAGAAGATTTTCACCAAACCCTCCGACAAGAAGACGGAAGATTACATTACCGGAAGATTCGGCTAAGAAGAGTTGAAATAAGGAAAGGTTTGCATTATGCGCACGCGTTTTCAACAAGGGCTGGACGATTTGCGGCAACGGTTGCTTCGCATGGGAGGACTGGCGGAGCAGGCGGTGGACCGCGCGCGCCAGGCTTATGTGGAACGCGATCTGACGCGTTGCCAGATGGTACTCGAAGGCGAGAGCCTGATTAATACCGCCGAGCGAGAAATCGATGAAGCCGCCTTTGACCTGCTCGCGATGCAGCAACCGATGGCTGTTGACCTGCGCTTCATCCTTGCCGTCACCAAGATCAATGCCGATCTGGAGCGCGTTGGAGACCAAGCGGTGAACATTGCCGAACGAGTCATGGACATGGTGGATCTTCCGATAGCCGAGCTCCCAGTCGATATCGCCCGCATGGGCAGCGCTGTGAGCGCCATGGTTAGACGCGCGTTGGAGTCGTTCATCGAGGGCAAAGTCGAACTCGCGCAAGCCGTGCTCGAGATGGATAACGTGATCGACCGTATGCGAGACGATGCCTTCATTCAACTTGTGAAAACGATGAACGATCGGCCAGAGGTGGTTCGCCAGGCGCTCGATGCGCTACTCGTGGCGCGGAATCTGGAGCGCGTTGCCGATCACGCCACCAACATCGCCGAAGACGTGATTTTCTGGGTGCAGGGCTCTGACGTGCGTCACAATGTGCATACGGAAGAGAACCGGCCCGACTCGCTGCAACCTCGCGCCTCGGGTCTATAGAAACGCACAAGTTCTCGGGAATTCGATCATGCGCTAGGCTGCGCTTTCCTTCTTTGCCTTCTCCAATTATCCTGTTCGCCACCCCGGAGGACTTGTGATCCGTAACATCTCTTGTGCCTTTGTAATTTCATCTCTGCTGAGCGCAGCGCTCGTCTACGGGCAAAATACTGCTGACAGCCATTCTGTGATGCTTCCGACCAGCAAGGCGTTGACAGTCCCCGTGCCAGGCCGCCTTGCCAGCACGAACAGTTTTCCTTCGACGATGGTGGTCAGTCCAGATGGCCACTATGCGGCACTGCTGAATGGGGGCTATGGAACACAGGAGACGATGGCTCATCAGTCGATTGCCATCCTGAATTTGGAGACGAACAAGATCGCCGATTTTCCCGATACCCGCCTCGGCGATGACGCGCACCAAAGCTACTTTCTCGGACTCGCGTTCAGTTCGGACGGGAAACATCTCTACGCGTCGGTGGGGTCACTCAGCGATCCAACCGGTGCGCGGCCCGGTGACACTGGAAATGGGATCGCGGTGTACGGCTTTGCCAACGGGAAGATTGCGCCCGAAAGATTCATACGGATTCCTCTACAGCCGCTCTCCAGCGGAAAGACCCTGCCCGTCGGCATGACGGCCCCGGCTCACAACGCAATTCCGTATCCTGCCGGTCTCGCTGTCGTCAGCGATAGAGGCCATGACAAGCTGCTGATCGCGAATAATCTGTCGGATAACGTCGTGCTCTTAGACCCGGTTAGCGGGAAAATCCTGCAGACATTCGACCTGAGCACGCGGGATCTCGTGCCATCCTCGTACCCATTTACCGTGGTTGCGTCGCGCGACGGCCGCCGCGCATGGTGCAGCCTGTGGAATGCATCCCAAGTTGCGGAACTCGATCTGATGAGCGGAAAGGTCGCGCGTTGGATCAAACTCAAGGAACCCGACGATCCATTGGCACCGGGCTCGCATCCAACGGCGATGCTCTTAAGCCCCAGCGAAAAAACGTTGTATGTCGTTCTTTCGAATATCGATGAGGTTGCGGAAGTTAGCACCGAGTCAGGAACACCGTTTGAGTTTAGGACAGTCTCTCTCACCGGTCAGAAAGCGCCCGGGAATTCTCCCATTGCTCTGGCGCAATCCGGCGACGGCAAAGTTTTGTTCGTGGCTAATGCGTCACTGGACGCGGTTGCGGTGTTGGATGTTGCGGCTTCGATGGACGGAGCCGCAGGCAGTCCGGAAAAAAACACGGTGATGGGCTTCGTTCCGACGGACTGGTATCCCAGCGCTCTCGCGGTTCACGGGGATGAGCTTTGGATCGCTACAGCCAAGGGGCAGGGCACCGGCCCGAATAAGGCGATGGGAACAATTCCTTATGAGACGAAGCATCACGATCATCCATATATTCCGACGCTGCTGCGCGGCTCGATTGCCCGTTTGAATATTCCTGCAACGCTAAAGGGCCTCCCGCAATTCACGCAAACTGTTGAGCGCGATAATCTGCTGCAGAGCGATCCCGGAAAGTTAAGCTTTGCCGCCGGACAGAATCCGATCAAACACGTGATCTACGTGATCAAGGAAAATCGCACATTCGATCAGATTCTTGGCGATCTGAAAGTCGGAGACGCCGATCCATCCCTCACGCTATACGGAGAGGACATCACGCCGAACGAGCACAAGCTGGCGTTGCAGTTCGGGGTTCTCGACAATTTCTACGACAGCGGGGAAGTCTCTGGGGACGGGCATCAATGGTCGACCGCGGCGATCACATCCGACTACAACGAGAAGACATGGCAGATCGCCTACCGCGGCAAAGAGCGCACCTATGATTTTCAGGGACAAGTTGCCGATGAATTTCCTCTCGATCACAACATGCCCGACGTCGACGATCCGGGAACGGGTTTTCTTTGGGACAATCTCGCGCGCAACCACGTCAGCTTCCGCGACTATGGAGAGTTCGTAAATGCCGAGTGGTGCAATTCGAAGATCAGGGTTGCGAGTCCGAAAGAGGGAACTCCCTCCGGCCAGGAAGCGGAGTGTCCGCGGACCGACGTGAAGCAGGGAGGCACGTTGCCGCCGAATGTCGGGGATCCGCATGGCAGCCACAGTCCGTGGCCGTGGGCTGTTCCGCTTTTCAGCGGAGTCAAGCCGACCAAGGCGGTGTTGCGCGATCACTTCGACCCATTATTTCCGGATTTCAACACGGACTATCCGGACCAGCTTCGCGCCGACGAGTTTCTCAACGAGTTCGGAGCCTACGTCCGGGCGCGACAATCGAACGAGGGCGCTAACTACGAACTGCCTTCCTTCGTCCTTCTCTATCTGCCCGACGATCACACAGGAGGCACTCGGCCCGACCGCGCGCGCCCTGCGGCTAACGTTGCCGATAATGACCTGGCGCTCGGTCGTGTGGTCGATGCGGTTTCCCATAGTCCGTACTGGAACGACACGGCGATTTTTGTTCTGGAAGACGATGCCCAGGATGGCGCCGATCACGTGGACGCACACCGTTCGATCGCGTTTGTGATCAGCAAGTACTCGCCGGGATCGGCGGCGAAGCCGAATGTGGAGCACCGCTTCTACACGACGGTAAACGTGATTCATACGATGGAGGAGTTGCTCGGTCTTCCTGCCATGAATCAGAACGACGCCTACGCTCCATTGATGGTCGGGCTCTTTTCCGGGCCGGGCGATCAAGTGCCATATCAAGCCGACTACCGCAATCGAAGGAACGGATTGATTTACGAAACGAACAAGCGGGAAGCGCCGGGAGCGAAGATTTCCTCGCGGATGGACTTCTCTCGTCCCGACGCGGCCGGCGCGGACCGTCTGAACCGCGTGCTGTGGCAGGACCAGAAGGGATCAGTCCCGGTGCCCACGCCGAAGCACACAGTATTTCCGGAGGGCGGCGACTAAAAAGCGTTGGGGATAAACCAGCGCTTTCCAACCATGGAAGTTGCCGAATGCCTCAGTTCAAAGTCACGGCTTTCTTGAGCGGCAGATCTTGCGACGAGCCGCCGACCATGAAGCCGTACTCGCCTGGAATCAGCTGCCAGCCGTGCTGGTCCGTGTTGTAAATCGAGAGAAATGTCGGATCTATGTCAACCGAAACCTCTTTGCTCTCGCCCGGTTTCAACGGAACCTTGCTCCATCCGACGAGTCGTTTCGGAGGTTCTGCCGCAGCCGTGGGCAGTGAGGCATAGACTTCGGCAATTTCTGCTCCGGCACGATTTCCAGTGTTCGTGAGCGTGAAGAGCACGCGCGGAGTTTTACCCAAGGTTACGCGCAAATTGGAATACGAATAGGTTGTGTAAGAAAGGCCGTAACCGAAGGGGAAGAGCACGGGCTTCTTTTCTGCGTCATACCACTTGTAACCGACCTTCACTCCCTCGTCGTAAGTGACCTGGAATGGGGCGAGTCCAGCGGCAATCTGCTTCCACGGATCGGGCTTGCTGTAATCCGCGATCGATGCCGCGGCAGGCTTTACGATCTGCGGATGCGGCAAATCGGCGACACTCCGAGGGAATGTCAAGGGCAACTTGCCGCTCGGATTTACATCGCCGAACAAAACATTTGCCATCGCATCGGAGCCGCTGCTGCCGGCAAACCAGGCTTCCAGTATCCCGCCGACCTGACTGGCCCAGGGCATGGTCACGGGCCCTCCGGATTCGAGCACGACCACTGTATGCGGATTCGCCGCCGCGACTGCGGCAATCAGGTCATCCTGATGGTCGGGCAACGCCAGGCTGGGTAAATCCATATCTTCACTTTCCCATTGATACGCGAAGACGATGGCGACATCCGAATTTTTCGCCAGTGCTGCGGCTGACGACGGATCAGCACCCGAAGAAAATTGCACCGTCGCTCCGGCTGCCTTTGCCCGAATCGACTTCAATGGGGATGTCGGAAACCAGACTGGCTCCAGCCAGCGTGTCTGTCCCTTGCCCGGAGGCATAATCGCGTTCCCACCCGGCGGATCCACTTGTGCCGATCCACCTCCTGAAATCATCCCTACGTCGGCATGCGGACCGATCACTGCAATGCTATGGATTTTGGAGGTGTCGAGCGGCAACAGCGCGCCTTCGTTCTTTAGCAACACAATGCCCTGTTCTTCCAGCTTGCGCGCTACTTCGAGCCCAGCTCTCACATCCACCACGCCTTTGATTGGCGGATCATCGATTACTCCTATGGCAAACATCGACCGCAAGATGCGATGCACGTGGTCGTCGAGTTCGGATTGCGGCACCTTGTCCGATTGAACGTCTTTCTTCAATTCGTCGCCGTAGAAGATGAATCCGGGTTGTTCCTGATCGAGGCCTGCTGCCGAGGCTTTAGCGGCGCTGTGCGTAGCAGCCCAATCGCTAATCACAAATCCTTTATATTTCCAATCTTTTTTCAGGACCTCCGTGAGCAGGTATTTATTCTCACAAGCATAGGTGCCATTCACACGGTTATAGGAGCACATCACTGCGGCCGGGTCGGCTTCTTGTATGCCAATTTCGAACGCCAGCAAGTCGCTCTCTCGCGCCGAGCGCTCGTCGATATTCACGTTGACCGCATTCCGTCCGCTTTCCTGATCGTTCAGCGCGTAGTGCTTGATGTCGCCAAGCACGTGCTGCGCCTGTTCGCCTCGCATGACGGACGCAACCATCTTTCCGGCCAGAACAGGATCTTCGCCCATGTACTCAAACGTCCTGCCGTCGCGGGGTTCGCGGGTCAGATTCACGCCTCCGCCAAGCGACATGTTATAGCCCTGTGCGCGCAATTCCCGCCCGATCAGCGCACCGTACTCGAAGCCACCCTGAAGATCCCAACTCGCCGCCCCCGCAACGCAGGCGGGCAGCGCGGTGGAGTAACGGCCATTCTCGCCGCTCATGCGCACGCCATAGGCTGCATCGGAACTCTGTATCCCGGGAATGCCGAGCCGCCGGATGCCGACGGTGTATCCTGCGCCGCCATTGGAATAAATCGCGAGCGGGCTCATCGGACTAAGGTCCTTCATCCCGGTCCCGTGCAGGAGCGAGATCTTCTCGTCCAGCGTCATCTCTTTCACTACCATGCTGGCGCGCTCATCGGGAGATAGATTGGGATTCATCCAGGGATGGGCCTTGCTGTTGGTTTGCGCGTTTGCGCAGGCAAGGAAAAACGGGAGAACGAAGATAGAAGATAGAAGTACGCCAGCCGATTTCATTGACGATCGCTTCAGGAGCATGGTGGCACCTTAGCCCTTTCGTGCAAAATCGTTATTGTAGCAGGGCAGTGTGCATGTGCTCAGTGATCGCGACGGATCGTTCAGAACGCCGGTGGAAGTGGCTGTGCAACTTCGAAGCCCTCCCTTTACACTTGATCTGTGAAGATTGCGCTCGGACAAATCAATCCCACCGTCGGAGACTTTCAGGGAAACGCGGCTAAGATCATTGAGTTTTCCCGCCGCGCGCGCGGCGCAGGAGCTGGCCTGATCCTGTTTCCCGAGCTTTCGATATGCGGCTACCCGCCGCGCGATCTCGTCGAGCGGCCCTCGTTCGTACGGCAGAACAGAGAATCCGCCGAGTACATCGCAGCCGAAACCTCAGGGATCAGCGTGATCGCCGGCATGGTGACTCCAGCCGATTCCGATACCGGCAAGGCCGTGATGAACTCCGCGGCGCTGCTTCAGGATGGCAAGATAGCGTTCGTTCAATCGAAGATGCTTCTGCCCACCTATGACGTCTTCGACGAAATGCGCAACTTTGCCCCGGCGCGCAAGCAGGAACTGTTTCCGTTCTGCGGAAATCGGATGGCGCTCACCATCTGCGAAGACGCATGGAACGACAAGCAATTCTGGCCGAAGCGCCTCTACACAGTCGATCCCGTGGAGTCTCTTATTCAGTCGGGCGGGAACTTCGTGTTGAACATTTCCGCGTCTCCTTTCTGGATCGGCAAGCGCGAGTTTCGCCGCGATCTCCTGGCCAGCATCGCTCGCGGGCATAAGGTTCCAGTCGCATTGGTGAATCAGGTCGGGGGCAATGACAGCCTGGTTTTTGACGGATCGAGCCTGGTGCTCAACCGTGAAGGCGAGGTGATCGCGCAGGGCCGATCCTTCGAGGAAGATCTGATCTACTTCGATTCGGAACGACTGACCGGCGATATGCACGAACAAATCGCGGGAGAGGAAGCCAGCGTTTACTCTGCCCTGGTTTTGGGCACCCGCGATTATATGCACAAGTGCGGATTCCAGAAGGCGATCATTGGCCTTAGCGGAGGAATCGACTCAGCCCTGACTGCAGTGATTGCCGCCGATGCCGTCGGTCCCGAAAATGTGATTGGTGTGGGCATGCCAGGCCCTTATTCCTCGCAAGGATCGATCGACGATGCTCGCGCCCTGGCAAAGAACCTCGGTATTCGCTTCGAATTACTCTCGATCAATCTCGCTTACGAGGCGTATCGCCAGACGCTGCAGCAGGTTTTTGCCGGAGAGAAGGAAGACGTCACCGAAGAAAACATACAGTCCCGCGCTCGCGGCACGTTGCTGATGGCGCTGTCGAACAAGTTTGGTGCAATCGTCCTTTCAACCGGAAACAAAAGCGAGCTTGGCGTCGGATATTGCACACTTTACGGAGACATGGTTGGCGGTCTTGCCGCGATCTCCGACGTACCTAAGACTCTCGTCTATCGCCTGAGCGAGTATGTGAATTCGCGCAAGCTCGTGATACCGATGGCAACGATCGAAAAGCCGCCGTCGGCGGAACTGCGTCCAGATCAAAAAGACAGTGACTCGCTGCCCCCGTATGAAGTGCTCGATGCCGTTCTCGAGGATTACATCGAAGACATGCGTCCCGCGGAGCAGATCGCGAAAGATCGCGGCTTCGATATCGAAACCGTTCGCCGCGTCATTCGTATGGTCGATCGCGCTGAGTATAAGCGCCAGCAGGCAGCTCCGGGTCTAAAGATATCTCCAAAAGCCTTCGGCTACGGAAGGCGGTTTCCCATCGCAGCCAAGAGCGAGATGTGAGGCACGCGAAATTCACGTATTCTAGGTACTTGCTATAAAGCCCGTTCAGGAAAACCAGCAAATATAGAATTCGAAAGGAATCCATGCGTCTCCTTAATTTGATCGTTACCCTAATGCTTGCGGGCAGTCTGGCCGCGGCCCAGACCAGCGCGAGCAAGCCGACCCTGGCAAAGCCCGGCGAGAAGGCTCCGGAAAAACTCGGAACGCATGCCACGGCAGATCTACCGTCAGAGGCGGTGGTCGATTCCTTCCTGCATCAACAGTTCGGTTACCAATCCAATATCACGTGGAAAATTGCGAGCATCAAGCCGTCGCCGATCGAGGGACTCGCCGAGGTCAACGTAGTCCTGGCAAATGGACAGGGCCAGCAAGTTTCCCGTTTTTACGTTGGTCCCGATGGCCAACATGCGGTTGTCGGGGATATTATTCCGTTCGGTGCTAAGCCGTTTGAGCCAGCCGCGAAAGCGCTGGAAAAGGGAATCACCGGGCCATCCAAAGGGCCGAAGGACGCTCCGGTCACGATCGTTGAGTTCGGTGACCTGCAATGTCCCGCCTGCAAGGCAGCGCAGCCAACGATTGAGGCGCTGGTGGCGGCGGAGCCGACTGCCCGCTTTGTCTTTCAAAACTTTCCTCTCGAAATACACAACTGGGCAGCCAAAGGCGCAGCCTACTCCGACTGCGTGGGACGCGCGTCAAACGATGCCTTCTGGAAGTTTATTTCCAAAACCTATGAAACCCAGTCGGACATCACTGCCGAGAATGCAGATGAGAAGCTGACCGCCCTTGCCGATGGTGCAGGCGTGAAAGGATCGGATATCGCGGCCTGCGCCGCCAAGCCGGAAACCAAAGCTCGCGTGAATGCGTCCATCGCTCTGGGCAAGTCTGTGGACGTTGGTGGCACGCCGACCTTGTTCATTAACGGTCGCAAGATTGGCAGCCTCGATCCCCGAATGTCTGACGTGTATAAGAGTCTCGTCGCGTTCGCCGAAAAAGAAGCAAGCGGAGCCAAGTAAGGAGTTAGCGCTCACTGAGCCAAATGGTCGAGCTCGACGGTTCGGAATTGGCGAGTACATGAGGGGTAATGGCGATCATCAGCTCGTCGTCGTCTTCTTCTTTGGTATTGGTAACCATCGCCATATTCAAGCCGGGGATGAAGCCAAGGCCGGGAATTCCGCTCATCGATTTTGTATCGGTTTGCGAAACCTCGCCGGCCAGGAAAGCGGGCTCCCCGTCATTTAACGTGATGCTGCCCTTGTATTCGCGGTTTGAGATGACCGGAACGCCATTATTGGACTGTCCAGTGAGCGAGCGAACCTGCAGTTCAATCTGCAGGCTGATCGAGTTGTCGCCGTGAACAATTGGTTTCGCCTTAATATTCAATCCCAAATCCTCGTAGCTGACGGAAGGAAACGGCGGTACATAACTCTGATTTCCCAGCACCTTCGAGATCTGCGGCGAGTTATAGATCGGTGCATAACTGGCGTTCTGGATTGGATAACGCTCGCCCAGATGGAATGTGGCTTCCGTCCCCTGGCCGGCGCGCATCGACAAGTCTTCCAGGCTTCGTACCCAGGATTCGTTCACAGAGAGCTGAGAGGCCAACTGGTCAAGACTCAAGTCCCATGAACGTGAGTCCACCGCCGAACGTCGCCAACGGCTGGCTGAAAATGTTGTTCTGCTGCCCGGTTAGCTGTGCCAGCAATCCTGAGAGGGATGTACTGCCTGCCTGGTTGATTCCTCCGGAAGAGATCAGCTGATTGATGAGCTGCTGAATATTTTGCCCAGCCAACCCAGCGAGAGCCGCTGCCGGAATGTTGTACAGGTTGAACGTATTGGGGATGTGCACGCCTATATTGCGCGTCAATTGATGGCTGATCTGGAAGACGCGGATGTCGAGCATAACTTGCGGTTTCTCGTTGTCAAGTTCTCGCATCAGCGTGGCGGAGGCTGCGACGGCGCGCTGTGGACCTCTTACTTCGATCGTGTCAGCCATTTGTCCGGAACTCACGTGCTGCAATTCAAGCGTATTGCGGAGCAGGTTGACCAGTTCCGTGATTTCCTGCGGCGTGGAGTGAGCCGGCACGCGGATGGTTCGCAACGACATGCGGTCGTAGAGCTTGTGGTTTTCGGGGTTATCCGTGGCAATCAGGAATTGATTGGTGTCTAGAACGGCCCACATGGTTTTGCTTACCCGGCAGGCCAGCCTCAGAGCAGTGAAGAAGTCGAGGTTGTCGACATTGAACATCACCTGCCGGTTCTGCACCGAATCGTCAAACTGCACAGTCATCTTGTACGCAGCCGCCAACTGCGTGAACAAAGTGCGAACATCACCCGTGAAATGGAAGGTCGCCCGATCGTCCGTGGGCTGGAGATGGAGTTCTACGGAATCTGAGACTCGCGAGAGTAATGGATCTGGCGAAGGCTTGGCCCTATCGCGAGTTGCATCGGCGAGGCGCTGTTGTGCGAACTGGTTGTCGGGATCGAGGTCGAGAGCCGCACGGAATTCGGAAGCAGCCGATTCACGCGCATCTTCCGCTAGCAAAGCATTGCCGCGCTCGATGTGATTAAACACGAGCTTGGCTTTCACGACCTCGCGTGCCGTGAGATATTGCACGTCGCGCGGCGCCAGCTCGGAAGCCTTTTCGAACTGTTGTAGGGCGTCCTCGAGACGCTGGTGCTCGCCCAGCTTTACTCCGCGGGTGAACGCTTCGTGGGCTTCTTTCAGGTCCTGTTTAGCGACTATGCAGTTGACGCCTCCAGTCAGCCCGTTTCCGCACGAGATGGGAGGAGCGGCAGGTGCGTCATCGGCGCGCAACGGAGCCGGTCCGGAGGCCAAGGTGGCCAAAAGCGTCGAAAGCAAAAGAATGGACGTGCGGCGCATCGCTCCGATTTTACCGTGTCTCTCCGATGTGGCGATGGACCGGTAGGACCCGTACCTCCGGTCACACTGATCCACGCAGCCGGAAATGACAGAACGTGCCAAAACTGATTCCTTGCGCGGCTAATTCGCAGAGCGCCGAGTCGGGACGGCCCGCCGAAATGAAATAAGAATCGCTACGAGAGCATCAGGCGTTCAATCTTTTGTGCTTTGCCGGTCTGCTCATCACAATCGATGACAACGGCGCACAGGCGCGCGTCTCCGGTTGCCGGCTCAAATCGTACGGGCATGCCGTTCAGGAATTTGCCGACCACCAACTCTTTCTTGACGCCGATCACCCCGTCGTAGGGCCCGCTCATCCCAACGTCCGTGATGTAGGCGGTGCCGTTCGGCAGAACACGCTCGTCCGCGGTGGGAACGTGGGTATGCGTACCCACGACGGCAGTCACGCGGCCATCGAGGTACCAGCCGAGCGAAATCTTTTCCGACGTAGCCTCGGCGTGCATATCCACCAGAATTACTTTGGCCTTGATCTTCTGCAGAAGCTGGTCGGCCGTACGAAAGGGGTCGTCGTTCGAAGCCATAAACACGCGGCCTTGCAGATTGATCACCGCATAGGGCACCCTGCCCTTCATCCCTTCGTACACGCCTGAGCCCGGCATATCTGCGGGGTAATTCGCCGGACGCAGCACGCGACGCGCCGGTCCATGTCCGTTTCCTTCCAGCATCCGAAAATAGTCGACAATCTCGCGCTTGTCCCAGATGTGATTTCCGGTCGTGATGACGTCGATGTTGAGCTCGAACAATTCTTCGGCAAGCGCGGGAGTAATCCCAAAGCCCGCCGCGGAGTTCTCTCCATTGGCGATGATCAGCTCGATACCGCGATCGCGCACAATACCGGGCAGCCGGTCTTTGACAATATTCCGCCCGGGCCGTCCAAAAATGTCGCCGATGAAAAGAATGCGCATAAAAAGCCAGAAATCCGATGGTAACACGTGTCGAAATTGATTATGTGGGAGCAATCAACGCGGCTGCCGATTGCACAGACGTCGACCGTCGTTCAGTCAGGCGAAAACCAGAGTGGGATTGGGTTCTATTGGCTAGTGCGGCATTTTCGGCAAGTCTGCACGTGCCAGCACCGAGCCCCAGGCATCGATGACATACAGATCGGTCCAGCGCGCGTCTTGGTTCTTCTTATTGAGATCAGTGAGTGTGAATACGACGGTAGTAGTGGGAGACGTACATCCCGTCAGTTGGCGAATTTCGTGATCCTGATCCAGCGTATCGGGCAGGCGCCCCAGTCGCATGATTTCGTTCCGCTGCGGCTCTGAACTGAGGACTACTTCGACTGCGCCGACAAGATTCTCGCAGCGCATTGGAACTCGTATCTGCCACTCTTTGGACCCAGTCTTTTTCAATACCGGATCCTCAGCGAACACTACCACCGGAGGGTTGCCACCCGGTGACGCATACCACTCGCGCCAGCGATGTTCGAATTCGATGCTGGCCTCGGTATAAACCTTGGACAGTTCGCGATCGCGCTCCTCCCAGCAAGGATGCATGGCATACATCGACGCTTTAGCAGCTACGCCTTCCGCGTGTAACAGGTGATGCAGCGCAGGAACGAAATCAGGATGATATCCAGCCCGCGCCATCATCATCAGACCATCGCGGTCTGCTTGCAGCTCCAGTTGGCGGCAGAAGCGTCCAAAGTCGGCCGAAGCCTTCTCCGAGTCTGTCCAAGTATCGGCCGGCAATCCGGGATCGCCCAACACAATTGTGGCCCCGCCGGTTCGCTCCAGATATTTCTCATAGACGTAACGCCGCGCCCAGTCCCGGCGCACTACATGCGCGATTTCGTGTGACAACAGCGCGGCCCATAACCCGGAACTTTGTCCCGCTAGTTTTGCCAGGCGGCTCTCTACATAAATGCCGCCGTCGGGCGACGAGTACGCGTTGAGTTGCCCGTTCTCGACAATGCGCAACTGCCACGCAAACTTGCTGCTGGTTGCAGACTGCGTCTGAAGCAGTCGGTCGAAAACGAGTTTGCCCGTAGCATAGCGGCTTGCAGCGCTCACGCTATCAGCCATCAACTTCGGCCGCAGACGCGCCGCTGTTTGCATGTCAAGCTTAAATTGGGATGGAACCTCGGGGATTTCAGAGACCTGGCCGGCCAACGAAAGAGTTCCCAGAACAAAGGCGCCGACAATGAGATGGAACCTGAACGACTCGGTTCCGGCAGCTTCCACTTCCGTACCTCAGGAATCAACTTCTACTTCGGATTATGCTCCTTTTCTGATGTGCGGAAGAAAAAATATTCATAATATTCATTAGGCTATAGCACTAGCGCGAACACCTCGGTGCTCTTTCCTGCGACAACCTACCTGGTGGCTATTTCTTCTCAACGCTGCATTCCTCGAACGTCATCGGCCAATTCGTCTGTCCCTGGGGTAGTGCGACGGACAGCGAAAGCTTTTGTGGTATGAGCAAGTCTTTGATCCTCTGATATTGAACCCTGACTGAGAGTCGCTGGTGGGGACCGGGCCCAGTGCCAACCTCCGCCTCATAGCCATCGAGGATAAGTCGGCCCTCCCGCGATACAAATCGGGGGTGAACCGTACCCTCAAATGCAGGCGTTTTTGCTTCTATTGAATCAATTACCAAGTCACGATTCATAGAAATAATTGCGTGACTCTTTTCTGAGTCTGCCGTGAAACGATAGCCGTTATCCCATTCCTGCATTTGATACTGTTCTGTTTCCCCATGAAAAGGAGAGTTGACCATTAAAGGTGCCCAACTTTTGAAGAACCCTGAGATCATCTGCTCTAGTCCTTCGGCAATTTGTCGGAGTCCTATTGCGGCCTCATCACTCTGCGGCACCTGACCAAACTCGTGTGAGATCAACGCCGCTCCTGTAGGCCCGACTGCGACGTGAAACTTGGTCTTCTTGAGCATAGTCAGAATCTTCTCGCGCGCAGCCACGTCTGCGGTGAAACTCTGGACCGATGTTTCCCAATCGGGTGTTACATTGCATTCGAAGTCAACTAACCCCTGAGTTCTTAGGCTGTAGTACACGCCATTGGCTTGTTGAATGATCGTTTTCTTGTCGCTACACGAGGCATTCGGGACGCATGACCCAAAAGCGACAAACAGAATGATCAACGAGACCACGAACGGTATTCTATTCATGACGCCCTCTAAACACGGTTAAGCTAGTTAGAAAGTTCCGCACTCCGGAGGAAATCAAAATTACCCGCCGGATTCAGGCGCAGGTTCGTCACGCGATTCGTGTGCACCATAACATTATCCAGATACCACAAATTGATGTAGGGCAGATCCTCGGCAAGAATGGTCTGCACTTCGGCGTAGAGTGTCTTGCGAATCTTGGGATCGATCTCCTGCCGCGCCCTATCAATGAGAGCGTCCACTTTGGGATTCGAGTAGTAATCGCGGTTCGCCCCATTCGGTGGAAACTTCGACGAGTGAAACGCATATTCAAAAATGTCCGGATCCTCGTTGCCCCCGATCCAGCGCAACCCGTACAGCTGAAAGGCTCCGTGCTGTACGTCTGAAAAGAAGGTGGCGAACTCGAAGCTGCGTATGTCGAGCGCGATGCCTACCTCGCGCAATTGCTGCTGCATCACGGCGACCATGAGACGCGTGTTGGCGTCGGTCGAGGTCTTCATTGTGATGTGGAAGCGGATGCCGTTTACTGCGGGGTATCCGGCCGCATCGAGCAACTGCCGTGCCTTTTCGGGATCGTGGTGGTATGCAGGAAGATCCGGATTGTACGCCCAACTCTGGACAGGCAGAATGCTGCGAGCCGGCTGAGCCTCACCGCGCCACAAGTATTCGATCATCGGTTTGCGATCGAGGGCATACGCGATCGCCTGCCGCACACGCGCGTCTTTGAGAATAGGATCACGCAGATTGAATCCCAGATATGCCAGTCGCGTGCCGGGACCCATCTCAATCGCCAGGTCCGGATCTTTTGCCAGGGCAGCAATCGTGTCCGGAGTAAGCGAGTTGATCGCTATGTCTCCGCTTCCTTTGCGCAGTTCCAGTGCTTCGGTCGTCTCGTCTGGAACGACTGCGAATCGAACCCGGGCCAGCCTTGCTCTTTCCCCCCAATAATCATCGTTCCGCTCGAGAATGACTTCGCGATCCGTCTCCGCGCTTACGAACTTGAACGGCCCAGAGCCCACAGGATGCTGCGTCATCTCATCGCCGCTGCCGTAAGGCACAATGCCCATCGCTCCGTCGGAAAGATTCCAGAGCAATGTGGCATCCGCTTCTTTCATGTGAAAGATAACCGTCGCGTCTTCGGGGGCGTCGATGTGATCCACGTACTTGTAGACCGCGGACTTGGTACTGCGAATCTTTCCCAGCAGCAAGGAGTCGAACGTCCACTTCACATCCCGAGAAGTCAGAGCTCGTCCGTCATGAAATCTCACGCTTTGATGCAAATGAAATACGTAGGTGCGCGGATCCGGGACATCCCAGCTTTCTGCCAGGCCCGGGGCTACGTTCAGATCGTCGCCGCGAGACAGCAGATCGTCGAAGATGAGATTGTCGATGCGCTCCGATTGCGCGTCGATCCCCATCCGCGGATCGAGATTTGTCGGGCTCGACTCGATGATCATGACCAGCGTGTTCGGATCTGGTTTCGTGGAACAAGAAAGGACGGGGAGAAGCAAAACGGTGAAGAGGGCTGCGGCAGAAGCGGAAATGGCGAGATGTCGCGGCCCAAACCAAGGACGAGGAGGATCAGGGGCTGAGGTCCGAGGTCTAGCGGCCGCCTTACGACGCATAGGAAATCTTCCCTAGCACCGCGGCACGTTTTGCACCCGTCGCTGACGGCACATTCGAAGGACGACGGTTCCATGTCTCGTAGGCAAGCACCGCGAACGCCACAGCCTCCTTCGCTTCTGAAGGCAATCCGAATTCGTCAGAAAATCGCACCACGATTCCAAGCGGTGCAAGCTCCTCGGCAATCATCCCGACCAATGGGGCATTACGTGTGCCACCACCAGACAGAACGACCTCGCGAAAATTAGAATTTTTGCCACGATGGGTGCCCCATTTCTCCCCGGTTTTGGGAGAAGTGGGGTTTTTGCCGATTACGAAATGATCGACAGCTTGTGCAATGGACCTAGCCGTCAGAGCAGTTGCGGTTGCCACAACATCCTGCTTGCGCGCCCGGCCGCACGCGTGCAGGAATTCACGAACGAATTCCCGCCCAAACTCCTCACGCCCGGCGGTCTTGGGGGGCTTGGCAAGAAAAAAAGATCTCCGGAGAATGCGGGCCAGTACCGGTTCGATCATATTTCCTGATGCGGCGATCTTCCCACCACGATCAAACTGCTTTCCAAACAGTTTGTGCGTAACAGCATCGATGACCATATTGCCAGGCCCGGTATCGAAGGCGAGTACGCGATCGGCGCTCGCACCCGCTGGAATGGCCGTAAGATTGGCGATGCCTCCAATGTTCTGCACAATCCGTCCGATCTTTGGGTCACGAAACCAGAGATAGTCGAGGAAGGGAACCAGAGGCGCTCCTTTTCCACCCACCGCTATGTCCGCCGGACGGAAATCCGAAACTACCGGCACGCCAACCCGCGCTGCGATCACTGCAGCTTCCCCTGTCTGCCACGTCGTCGCGATCTTTCGGCCCAGGAACTTCTGCGGTTCGCCTTGATGATAGAGAGTCTGCCCATGGCATCCGACCAGGTCGGCCTTCACTCGAAAACGACGTTGGGTGGCTAAGACCGCATCCGCATAGAGATCGCCGAGCAGCGAGTTCAGTCGCGCCAGATCGGCCACGCCGGCCTGGCTGGCGTTCATGGCCGCAAGCACAGCCGCGCGAACCTTGGCCGGATACGGATACTCCGTCTGGCCGATCAGTTGAATGGTGTGGGGCGAACACTCTTCGCTCACGCCTTTCTTGGATCGTTTACGCGAGCGCGAATCCGAGGCTTCCCTCATCCGCACCAGCGCCACATTGATTCCGTCGGCAGAAGTCCCGCTCATCACCCCGGCGACAATCATTTCGTTCTTGTTCATCCGCGGCGCCGCCGATCGTCAAGCCGGCTCAATGGACCCAGTCGCACCTGCTCGCCGAACTCCCACAGCCGCCGCATGAGTTTCTCCCTTGCGGACTCCGAAGGAGGTTTGCCCATCTTCAACTCCTTCTTCCATTTCTTTTTGCACGCGAGCACACGCCGCCTCGATTCTGCCACGCGTTTTGCGAATGTTTTGTCGCGCTCTGCCGCCTTGACCAATGCTTCGTAGGCCTGCAACACGTAATCCTCGCGATGGCAGACGAGGCATACATCGCCGCCAGCGCGCACGAACTCCACTGCGGCTTGCCCAACCGGCGCCGCCGAGAGAACTCCACCCATCTCCATATCATCCGACACAATCAGCCCACGATAGCCGATGCGCTTCCGCAGTACGTCAGTAATCCAAATCTTAGAGATTGAAGCGGGCGTGCTCGTCTTGGTGACTTGGGGATACGCAGCGTGCGAAACCATCACCATGGGCAGTTGCTTCGCCAGCATCCGGTAGGGAACCAAATCCTCTTCCCACAGCCGCTTCATCGATTTATCGATCACCGGCAGTTCATGGTGGCTGTCGAGTTTGCCCTCGCCGAGTCCGGGAAAGTGTTTGCCGCAACCGAGCACGCGGGCGGATCGAAGTCCACTGAGAAATTCGCGCGCATAAGCCGCAGTATGCTTCGGATTCGTCGATACCGCCCGCGAACTCATCACGCTGCGCGACGCTTCAAAAGCCAGATCCAGTACGGGAGCGAAGTCCACGTTGAATCCGAGAGCGCGGCAGTTCTCGCCGATGACTTCTCCATGCCGGCAGAACAGTCGCGGATCATGGGTCGCAAATACTTCAGCGGCAGCGGGGGTGGCTCCGAGAACCTCGCGAAAGCGATCGACGGTCCCGCCCTCCAGGTCAACGCACGTAAAAAGCGGTGTGTCGACGGACTTCTGACACTCGCGCAGAAGCTGCCATGTCTGCTGAGGACTCTTTATGTTGCGGGCAAATAGGATCACGCCTGCCGGCTGCAGTCGTTTCAGCCGGACAGCGAGTGGCGGAGTCATTTCCACCTCATCGAAGCCGATAATCAGTAGCTGCCCAATATCGAGCGCCAGAAGCCCTCCGCGATCTTCTGTGACCTCTGTGGTCAGATTTCCTTTTTCAACGCCGCCAGTAAATTCAACGCCTCGAGAGGCGTAAGCCGATTCAAGTCGACGTCCCGCAATTTGTCGAGCACCGGCTGCGACAGGGGTGTGAAAATCGTCAACTGGGCCGCCGGTGGCGTGGCGCCCGGAGACAGATGCGCCGTGGCCTGCTGCTCGGCAAACTCATGCTGCACCAGCACCTCGCGCGCCCGTTCCACCACCTCGTTCGGCAATCCGGCTAGCTTTGCGACCTCGATACCATAGCTGCGATCGGCTGCGCCGGGTTCCACCTTGCGCAGGAATACGATCCCGCCGCCCGTCTCTTTCACGGAAACATGGTAGTTCTTCACTCCCTCCAATTGTTCGGCCAGTTCCGTCAATTCGAAGTAGTGCGTGGCAAAAAGCGTCTTCGCCCGTACTCGCGAGTGCAGATATTCCACCGCGGCCCACGCGATCGCCAGGCCGTCGTACGTCGCGGTTCCACGACCAACTTCATCCAGCAGGATCAGCGATCTTGCCGTCGCCGTATGCAGAATTGCGGCTGTCTCGGTCATCTCGACCATAAATGTCGATCGCCCGCGCGCCAGGTTGTCACTCGCTCCGATCCGCGTGAAGACTCGATCGACAATGCTCAGCTTCGCCGAGCGCGCCGGCACGAACGATCCCATTTGCGCCAGGATGACGATCAGGGCCGTCTGCCGCAGGTAGGTCGACTTGCCACCCATGTTAGGCCCGGTCAGCAACAGAATGTTGTGCGTCGTGTCATTCAGATAAAGATCATTGGGGACGAACCGGTCGCTGCCTCCGGCAAGTTCCTGCTGCTCGATCACCGGATGCCGTCCTTCGATCATCTCAAGCTCTCCGGACTTTGCCACAAAACTCGGACGGCAGTAATTCCGCAGAGACGCAATGTGCGAGAGCGATCCGAGCACATCCACCTCGGCCAGCGCCAAGGCCGTTTGCCGAATCCGCTTGGCCTCAGCGGCGATGGCTGTGCGCAATTCCGTGAACAGCCGCCGCTCGATGTCGACAATCTTCTCCTGCGCATCGAGGATCTTTGCCTCGTATTCCTTCAGTTCCGGCGTGGTGAAACGCTCGGCGCCGACCAGCGTCTGCTTCCGTTCGTACTCCTGCGGAACCAGATGCAGATTCGACTTTGAAACCTCGATGTAATAACCGAAGATCGAGTTGAACTTCACCTTGAGCGACGAGATTCCGGTGCGACCGCGCTCCCGCTGCTCAATTTGCGCCAGAACCAGTTTGCTGTTGCGCGAGAGATCTCTCAGTTCATCGAGATCTTTATCAACTTCGCCCGCGATCACGCCGCCGTCGGCAAAGCTCAATGGAGGCTCGTGGACAATAGTCTTTTCAATCCGCTCGCGCAGATCGCTCAATTCATCGAGCAATGCATGCAGCGTGCCCAGGCGGCAGGATCCAAGCCGCGCTACGGCCGCCTTGATTGCGGGGATCTTTGCCAACGATGCCGCCAGGGCGAGCACATCGCGCGGATTCGCCGTCTCCAGCGTGACCCGGCTCAGCAGTCGCTCCAGGTCGAGCACGCCATCGAGAGAGCGGCGCAGTTCCTCACGAGCCACGAGGTCCTTCACGCCTGCCTCAACCGCGTCGAGCCGGCCGCCGATGTCCGCCAGATCGAGCGAGGGCCGCAACAGCCATGCCCGGAGCAATCGTTTGCCCATGGGGGTCACTGCAGCATCGATCGAGCGAAACAGAGTCACGCCCGCATCTGTGCCGGCAAAGAGCGGCTCGATCAACTCGAGATTGCGCACCGTTACGGCATCGAGCACCAGGCAATTCTGTCGCTCGTACCACCCGATGCGGTCGACGTGGTCGAGCGACCCGCGCTGCGTCGAGCGTACGTAGTAGAGAATCGCTCCTGCCGCAGAGGCCGCAGCCGTCCTGCCCGCCAGGCCAAATCCCTCGAGCGACAAGACGCCAAAATGATTTTCGAGAAGGGGAAGCGCATGATCCGGAGCAAAGATCCAGTCATCGAGCGGCGTCTCCGTGCAACTTGCTCCTGCCTGCCGTGACAGCGGAGAAGAATTATGAGGCGAACGTCCTGGGCTGTTCGCCCGAGCCAAGCTCGGTTGCTCGCCCGCCCGAGTCCCCGCATGCTCAAACAGCGGTGCCGTCGAACCGTACAACAATTCCTTGGGCTTCAGTTGCTCCAGTTCTTCCTGAACCCGCCGCAGCGCACCCTCACCCGAAAACTCCGTTGCCCGAAATTCGCCCGTGGATAAATCCAGAGCCGCAAACCCGACGTACTCTCCCACCTGCGCCAGCGCTGCCAGAAAGTTATTCTCTTCCGATCCAAGAGACGAATCAGCCGCCGTGCCGGGTGTAACGACCCGCGTCACCTCACGGCGAACCAGCTTCTTCGCTAGCTTCGGATCTTCCATCTGCTCGCAGATCGCGACTTTGAATCCGCGGCGAATCAGCTTTCCGATATATCCTTCCGCCGCGTGGTAAGGCACGCCGCACATCGGCACTGCGATTCCTTTTTCTTTGTTTCGGGAAGTCAGCGTGATCTGCAGTTCTTTCGCCGCCACCACGGCGTCTTCGAAGAAAAGCTCGTAGAAATCGCCCAACCGGAAGAACAAAAGTGCGGTGGGATGTTCTTTCTTGACGGCGGCATACTGCCGCATCAGCGGAGTGGACGGCTCAGTCATCAATGCGGGCTTCGGCGGATTATAACAAAGCGCCGAGCCGCTCTTACTGCAGATTTCCCATGCCTGACGTGGAAAAGTCCGCAGCAAATCGCAGTTGACGCGCTTTCTCCGCCGGTGTTCTCCTTAGCTGGCCGCAAGAGCTTTACTGGGGAACGCCGCTATGGAACTACGCAAAGACCCAATCACTCGCTCTTGGGTCATGACCGGGGACGAGGCGAGCGATGCTGGACAGCGCCTCGATTCGCCCTGCCGTTTCTGTTCTGATCCACCAGGCCATGCAGGTCATCGCCAAGTCTCCCAACGATCCCGGCGCGCCATGGTCGGCGCGTTCGGTGGTTCATCCCCGCCCGCTCTATCACATCGAAGGCGAACCTGGACGTCGCGGCGATGGTCTTTACGACCGCATGCATTCGGTTGGCGCGCACGAGGTGCTCATCGAAAACCCGAATCATGATCGCCACCTGTGGAACGCGAGCGATCAGGAGATTGGCCATTTTCTCCGTCTGGCCGCCGAGCGCATTCTCGATCTCAAACGGGACCCGCGGATCAAATACATCAGCCTGTTCAAGGATTACGGAAAAAATGCCGGCCAGGAGTTCAGCCATCCGACTTCACAGCTCACCGCCACCATGTTCGTTCCGCGGCGCGTCCTTTATGAACTGCGCGCCGGCCGCGAATACTTTCAGGGCAAAGAGCGCTGCGTCTTCTGCGACATCATTCAGCAGGAAGAACGGCAGGCGCAGCGCGTGATCGAAGCCCGCGGCGACTATATCGCGATCGGCCCTTACGCCCCGCGCGTTCCGTATGAAACCTGGATCCTTCCCCGTAATCACGATTCTTCATTCGAGCGCACGGGATTGAACCGACCGGGACTTCGCGTCAATCTCGCTGCTCTCCTGCGCCGCACGCTGCAGCGGATTCGCGGCATCACCGAGGATTTCCATCTCGTACTGCACACCTCGCCGAGCAGCCAGCATCCGTCGAAAAATCTCGGCTATTGGAAGACGATCGACGAAGACTACCACTGGCACATCGAGATACTTCCGGTGGTCGGGGCGAAGGCGAAATCGTACACCTTTAAGGAGGTGTATTACTCGCCGGTCAGTTCCGAGACTGCCGTGAGGCAGTTGCGTGACGCCAAGATCGAAGGATAAGCCGCAAAATCAAGCACTTACAGCAACCGAATTTTGGCATGCGCTCCCGTTACTCTGGTCACTTTTTTCCGCGCATTCTCCCATTCATACTTTTCTGGTTTGCAGCTTTTGTCCGACAAGGGGATACTCAACTATGAAGGCGTGCTCGCTTCTTCTTTTACTCGCGGTCGCAGTTGCAGCAAACGCTCAGGATAAACCTCGCGTATTTGTTCAAGGCAAAGGGTCGCAGGACGTCAGCAGCAACGGCAGTGGAGTTGGGGGCCATCACTGGGGAACCTGGGGTTCCAAGTCCACCATCGACTCTCACGATGAGAGCATGGAAATCACCAAGGATCTGCAGAAGGAATGTCCCGGCGTGACGGTGACCATCAACGACTCCAACGCCGATTATATTGTGATGATGAATCGCGAATCCAAGCAGAACCGTGGCCTTCTGCGTTCCAACAGTCAAATTCAGGTGGCCAATAAGGCCGGTGATGTTCTCGGCACGAATGCCACTCATACGGTCGGACATGCCTCCAAAGACGCCTGCAACCTGATCATGGCGGATTGGCAGGCCCACGGCCGACTGAACGTCCCGCAGCAAGCGTCAGCTCCCGCGCAACAGGCACCCGTTGCTCAGCCAGCTCTGCAGCAGGCGGCGCAGACTTCGGCGACGCCGCAGGTTGTATCTGCCGTTGCTACGTCTGAGCAGCCTGCCGCTGATGCAACTCCCGCAGCGCAGCCTGAATCATTGGGTGATGCCGCCCGTCGCGCAAAACAGCACCAGGCTTGCTTGGATCTTGCAAAAGACAATCCCAGCGTCGTCTGCAAATGAGTGTCACATCCCGGATGAGGGCTTAACAGCGACTGCGCTGATCTAAGCCCTCATCGCAGTTCTCTACCGTTGGGTCCTCGATTCCTCCTGTTACAATCGCTCGCTTCAGGAGACCGGCCCATGAAATGTTTCCTTTGTTCTCTTCTTTTCCTGTCCGTGTGCGTCGCACAGAATCCCGCACCATCCTCCGCGAAAACGAAAGTTCTCTGGCAGAAGCTCGAGGCCAGCATCCAGCAGGTAGATCAGCATCTCGACGGTGTCATGGGAATCGCGATTGAGGATTTGAACACCGGCGATCACTTCTTCCTGCACGAGGACGAAGTTTTTGCCCAGGCGAGCTCGATCAAGATCACCGTTCTGGCCAATCTTTACCTGCAGGCGCAGCAGGGAAAGCTGAAGCTCACCGATCTCTATACCGTACACGCTTCCGACCTCGTGGCTGACAGCTACATCATGAACGGTCTCACGCCCGAGGTGACGCGAGTGACCCTACGCGATCTGGCCACCATGATGGTCGCGGTCAGCGACAATTCTGCGACTAACGTCCTGATCGATCGGGTCGGCATGGCAAACGTCAACGCGATGCTCGATTCCCTTGGCCTCGCTCACACACGTCTTCGCCGCAAAATGATGGACCTGGAAGCCGCCAAGCAAGGTCGTGAGAACATCTCCACTCCACGCGAGATGATGACCCTGCTCGACGCGATCTACAAAGGCAAGTTGCTGAATAAAGAATCGACGGCGGATTTCTTCAAGCTTCTCAGCACAAACAAGGATTCCTGGATTCCGCGCGATCTTCCTGCCGATCTGAAGGTTGCCAACAAGCCCGGGGAACTCGAAGCCGTGCGCAACGATTCCGGCATTGTTTTTGTGGAGGGTCGACCTTACGTGATATGCGTGATGACTGCGTTTCTTCTGAATGAGCGCGAATGGCGAAGAGGCTATCAGCAAAGTCTCATTGGAAACCTGGCGTATGTTCGACCGCCTCAGCCGCGCTACGGAATACGGCCGTGTGGTTTCTCCGGGAAACGGTACTCGGTAATTCTCGAGCGTCAGATTTCCGATAGAAACCGGCGCGGGGATGCTCGGTAAAACAAAGGTCTGTGTGTAAACGGGAGATCCCTCGGCCCGCTGGAGAAAGCGCGGGCCATCGGGATGACGCCTTCCACTAAAGAGCGTGCCTTCGGAAAGACCGGGCTAAATTTCCTTGCGCTATGCTCCCGCACTGCTCTTCCGCACCGCTGGCAATTGCCTGCGCATAAACGCTAACGCCGCCTTGCTCTCCATTGGCTGCGAGAAGTAATATCCCTGTCCGTACTCGCATCCCAATTCCGTCAATCGCTCTAGCTGCCTGGCCGTCTCGATCCCTTCGGCGATCACTTTGTACTTCATCTTGTGCGCCATGGTCATAATCAATTCCACGACGTCCGACGCCGTCCGGTCCGTCTGCATCTCGCGAATCAAAGAGCGGTCGATCTTCAACGCATCCACAGGAAAGCGCGTCAGGCCGACCAGCGACATCGAACCCGTTCCGAAATCATCCAGCACCACGCCGATTCCGAGATGCTTCAGATGGGAAAGCACTGTGATCGTGAGCTTCGGATCGGCTTCTGCGATGGCTTCCGTCATTTCCAGATGCAGGCGCGCCGGATCGATCCCAGTCTGTTGCAAGGCATCCTGGAGATCATTCACCAGTCGCGCGTCCGCGAACTGCCGCGCCGACACATTGACCGTCACATTCATCCGCTGCCCGGAGACATCATTGACCTCCCATTCCCGCAGCTGGCGGCAGGATTGCACGATCAGCCAGTGCCCGATCGAAACCAGAATTCCCGTATCCTCGGCCGCTTCAATGAAACGGTACGGGGAGATCAAGCCCTGCGTAGGATGGTCCCAGCGTAGCAGCGCTTCGAAACTGACAATCTGCCGCGAATCGAGTTGCACCACTGGTTGGTAATGGATGCGGAACTGCCGGCGAGTCAGCGCTCCGCGGAGGTCCGATTCCAGCTTCAGGCGTCCGACAGCGCGGGTGTGCATCGCTTCATCGAAAACTTCGCAGCGCGAGCCTCCGAGCGCTTTCGCTCGCCGCATGGCGACATCTGCGTCCTTCAGCACATCTTCAGCACGCGTGTGCGCGGCAGTACTTAGCGCAATACCCACGCTCGCGGAAACCCGCACCTCGCGCGACTCGAGCTCAAATGGCTCGGCAACCGCCGTCTGCATCCGCCGCGCCAGTCGCATCGCGTCGCTCGGATCTCTCACGGTTTCGAGCAGAACTGCGAATTCATCGCCACCCAAGCGGAACAGCAGATATTCTTCGGACCCAGTCGCATCATGTCCTGCGCTCGGCTGCTGTTGACGTAATTCGGTTCCCATCCGCCGCGAGATCTCCGTCAAAATGTGGTCGCCAGCCTTTGTGCCCATCGTTTCATTGAAGACTTTGAAGTGATCGACATTGGTCAGCAGAAGCGCATAGGATCGCCCGGCATCGCGCCGCACCCGCGCAAAGGCACCCTGAAGCTGATCGAGAAACCGCCGCCGGTTCGGCAACCCGGTCAGCGGATCGTGAAACAGGTTGTATTCGAGTTGTTGTTCCGCACGTTTTCGCTCGGTGATGTCACGGTTCACAATCACCAGCTTCGCGACTTCACCCTTGGTGTCGCGAATCGTACTGGCCAGCGATTCCAGTACCCGCCAGCTTCCATCCTTGTGCTTGATGCGGTATTCCATGCGTTTGCCAATACCGCTCTCGCGCGCCTCGCGCGCCGCCTCCAGCACGCGCATCCGGTCATCGGGATGGATCTGCTCAAATGACGATGTCTCTCCCAACTCTGCCGCCGAATATCCCAGAATTCGCTTATAGGCCGGGCTGTTATACAGCCTTCGGCCTTTTACATCGACCAACGCAATCATGTCCGCCGCATTTTCGGTAACGATCTTGAACAGTTCCTCGTTTTTCTTCGATTCGTGATGAACGCGATAAAGGCGAAATTGCTGAAACAGGGCCAGAACAGCGAGCGCCCCAGGCGGTATCCAGTGCCACTGCATGCGGAGGTCTCCCCACGAGGCATATCGGCCAAATCGCCGAAAACAATTAGCGACCGAGGAAGGCATACTGGCGGCTCTTGTGGATCAGCGCATAATGTCTCAATGACTGTTCGCCGCCTCAAAACTTATGCCGGTGCCCAGGGATACGTGTATCAGTACTACTTTGTGGGAAAGCGCGCGGCCCTTGCCGACGATCCCGAGGCGCCCGCAACCGAGTTTGTCTTCGATGTAACCTCGGACCGTAAACTTACATACTCAGTCAGCATCTTCTTGCCCGAGCGAACTCGTGCCGACTGGAGCAACTCTCACGGACGCCCTCTGAACGACGCCGAACAGTACGCTGCCGTCAAACTGCGCCTCTTCCGCGCCTTCGACGAACTCGATGACATGAAATCCCAAGGCCGCCGCTTGTCGATTGACACCGCGCTGCTTGAAGAAGCGCTGTCGAGCCTGGGTGTAGATTGACCTCCATCTGCGATGACTCCCTTGATCCAATCTCGCTCCCCAGCTATAAATGCTGCCGGAGTCCTTCATGCCGAAATTCAAATCTCATTTTGTTTATTCCGTAATCTGCATTGCCCTTCTCATCATCACCGCCGCCGCCCAGAACCCGCGCTGGACCGAGCAGAGAGCCAATGACTGGTACGCGCAACAACCCTGGCTCGTCGGCGCCAACTACATTCCAAAATCGGCCATCAACGAATTAGAGATGTGGCAGCAGGACACGTTCGATCCCACCGAGATCGACGTCGAACTGGGATGGGCCGAATCCATCGGGATGAACACCATGCGCGTTTTCCTGCACGATCTGCTCTGGCAGCAGGATTCCGTTGGGTTTCAGAAGCGCATCGATCAATTCCTCACCATCGCCTCGCGCCACCACATCCGGCCGCTCTTCGTCCTCTTTGACTCGTGTTGGGATCCTAAGCCACGGCTCGGCCACCAGCACGCCCCGAGACCCGGAGTGCACAACTCCGGATGGGTGCAGAGTCCCGGCGCGAAGGCTCTCGCCGATCCGGCACAAGTCCCGCGGCTGAAGGCTTACGTCCAGGGAGTCGTCGGAGCCTTTGCCAAAGACGAGCGCATTCTCGGCTGGGACATCTGGAACGAGCCCGGGTCCGATCAGACGGGGAACTATCCGAAGACGGAATTGAAGAATGACAAGAAGGTCACTCGCATTCTCGTCCTCTTGCCTCAAGCCTTCGCATGGGCTCGTGAAATGGACCCCACTCAGCCCCTAACCAGCGGTGTCTACGATGTCGACACAAAGCTCGATCGCGGAAAAGCAGGACGAGATCGCACGCATCCAACTCCGCGAGTCCGACGTCATCACCTTTCACAACTACTCGTGGCCCGAGTCCTTCAAGTCTGAAATCGAATGGCTGAGACAATTTCACCGTCCCGTCCTCTGCACGGAATACATGGCACGCTCAGTGGGTAGCATCTTCGACACAATCCTCCCCATCGCCAAACAGGAGCACGTCGCAGCCATCAACTGGGGCCTCGTCGCCGGAAAGACGCAGACATACTACCCGTGGGAGTCGTGGCAGCATCCCTATGTGAAGGAACAGCCGCCGGTCTGGTTCCACGAGGTCTTTCGTCAGGACGGAACGCCGTACCGCCAGGCGGAAGTGGACTTGATCAAGCAGTTGACTGGGAGGAATTAAGTTCGTCGTGGCGATTTCGAAACCGGCTGCCCCACCCTTCGCGGTGTCCGGAGGGTGGGAATGCGTCCCCGCGAATCAAGGGAATCACGCGAACGCACTTTCGAATCTTCGAAGTCGCCCCGTGCGTTTACAATCACCTGCTATGAAAAGTCTCTGCATTCTAGCTCTCATCGCATTCTGCTCTCTGACTGCGTGCAACAAGTCATCGATGCCGACTCCTGGTGCTTCGGGCGCATCGTCTTCGAAGCCTCCTGACGCCGTCCAGCAGAAACTTCAGGACTTCGCTGGAGCCTCCGCCGCAAATTGCGGCCGGCTCGCCGTTCATGCCGCGGCCGAGCAATCCAAAGCGGCGAGCGATTGCGCCTTGCACGCCGCCCAGAATAAGCAGCCGTTTTTTGTCGCCTATGACATGCCCGGCATGGCGATCGGCGTGGCAGGGAACTCGGCGGGCAAACTATACACCGTGCAGTCCCAAGGAGAAGGCGCAGCGGCCACTGTCACCTCCGGAGATTGTCCCTCTGAGCTACGTGTCGCGGGCAGCGGACGCGTGACCTGCTTCGCTCCCGGCGACATGGGTTCGATGGGCGCCGGTCATACCGCGGTCCCTTCCGATATGCCCAATCCGCACGCCATGCCCAAGGTGAAGTAGACTTTTGGGCAGGCAATAGGGGACCATAGTCAGTCTGTGATTCTAATCACACAGTTAAGTGACCCACTTTGTTTGCCTTATCCTCGGTACCCTTGGACAATGGAATCGTCGCACTGGAGGGGTTCAGTCCGGCCCACGATTTGGGGTAAACTCATGAAATTCAAGGCTTACCTCTTGGTAGCGACGATCAGCACAACGTGAAAGTCTGAGAACGGGGTTCTGAGAACTGAGTTCTGTACCTATGCCACTACTCTGGTTGCGCTTCGCATTAGGCTGCTACTTCATCGGTTTGGTCTATGCCTTCGTAGCCCTGACGCGCACCAGCGACCTCTTCAGCCGCATCGCGCTGCATGCCGCCAGTCTCGGCATGGTGTTCCATTTTGTTTCCATCACTGAGCTTTTCCTTTCCGGACAAATCGTGTGGGCCTCGGTGCATAACGGCGAGTCTTTGCTCGCCTTCCTGTCGATGACGTTCTTCATGATCATCTACACGATTTACAAGACGACAGCGCCCGGCGTGGTCGTGTTTCCGGTCGTATTCTTTTTGACCTTCGTCGCCGCCCTGGATGAGCAGCCAGTTCTGCTCACTCAATTCGTCTCGCACAAGGGATGGCTCATCGCCCACATCATGCTGATCTTTACCGGCTACGCGGCCCTGCTGGTCAGCTTCGGAGCTAGCCTGCTTTACTTGCTGCAGGAACGCCGTCTAAAGGCCAAGAAGCCTACTAGTTTGATCGCTTTCCTGCCCGCACTTGAAGTGATTGATCAAATCGGCTATCGCTCGCTTCTGCTCGGATTTCCGTTCATGACGCTGGGCCTGATCACCGGTTCGGTGGTCGCGATCACCGCCCCGACCATAGGACGCGTAGACTTTCTTGATCCCAAGATTCTTCTTTCCTTGCTGATGTGGGCCGTCTACATGGTGATGGTTTTCACCCGCTGGAACTCCGGCTGGCGTGGACGCCGCGCCGCCTTTCTGGCAACGTTCGCCTTCGTGGCCGCACTGGCCGCCTGGGCAGCTAACTATTTCTCGGCTATTCACAGGTTCGCCGCATCATGAGATACCAGCTCATCGGCGTGAATCACAAGAGCGCACCGCTGGAGGTTCGCGAGCGTTTGGCGATTCCCGAGTCTCGTCTGCCCGATACCTGCCGCGATCTCATCGCCTATCCAGGGATCGAAGAGGGCATGGTGATCTCCACCTGCAACCGCGTCGAGATCGTGACTCACACCACCAACGGCCACGCCGACCTTCGCGGATTCCTGCACGACCACTTCAAAATCGAGCCTGACGATCTCGATCCGCACCTTTACGAGTTTCGCGAAAAAGACGCCGTGCGCCACCTGTTCCGCGTCGCCGCAAGTCTCGACTCAATGGTGGTCGGCGAAGCGCAAATTCTCGGCCAGGTGAAGGAAGCCTACGCGACCGCCCGAGCCGTGGGCGCCGTTCGCGGACAGCTTGATCAACTTTTCAGCCGCGCCTTCGCCGTCGCCAAGCGCGTGCGCAGCGAAACCGCGGTTGGGTCGTCTTCGGTCTCCATCGCGTCGGTTGCCGTTGAGTTGGCCAAAAAGATTTTCGGGACGTTAGAAGGGAAGACGGTCTTCATCGTCGGTGCCGGCAAAATGAGCGAACTCGCCGCCCGACACCTGATGGCCCACGGCTGCGCTTCGATCTTTGTCGCTAACCGAACCTACGAGCGCGCTATCGGCTTGGCGCAAAAGTTCAACGGACAGGCCATCAAGTTCGAGGACCTCTACGCTACCTGCGATCGTGCCGACATTGTCATCACTTCCACTGGAGCGCCGCACGCCATTTTCCGTCGCGAGCACGGAGAGCAATTCCTCTCTCGGCGCAAGAATCGCCCGATGTTCTTTATCGACATCGCCGTCCCGCGCGACGTTTCGCAGGACATGGCCAAGCTCGATGGCATCTTCGCCTACGACATCGACGACCTGCAGCAGGCCGTCACCAGCCATGTTGCCGACCGCCGCAAAGAAGCTGAGATGGCCGAAGCCATCATCACCAGCGAGGTAGAAAAATTTGAGGCGCGCGCGCACACGCTCGATGTGGTGCCGACCATTGTCAGCCTGCAAGATCACTTGGAGACTATTCGCCAGGCGGAGATCGATCGCGTCCGCGGAAGAATGGGACAGTTGACGCCCGAACAGGAGATCGCGATGGAAGCCCTGACGCGCGGCATCATCAACAAGGTCATGCACACGCCAATCACCACATTGAAGACGGCGGCAAAAGAATCCGAGGCGACGACGGTAGTCGATGTAGTCCGGCGGCTGTTCAATCTGCAAGTAAAAGGAAAAGATGCAGCAACGGAGTCCCAGAAAAAAGACGAAGTAGGTACGCGTCCGTGAAGCCGGCAGGAAGAGAGACTATGAGAGTCATTGCGGTTCTCTGGGATTTTCTGTTCGCGTTCGGCGGATGGTATCTCTACCGAAACCCGCGATTATTTGAAGGGGAGAAGACCGAGCCTGGCCAGATCCGAATTAACAGGGTCGGAGGAATCGCGTTAATGATCTTCGGTGTTGGCTGTGCAGTCGCAAGTCTAGTTCAAGGATTGGTTAAGACATCAAGGTGAAAGATACTCTTTCAAATATCTGTCATCCTGAGCGAAGTCTGGCGGAGAGCGAAGCGAACCGCCAGACGCAGTCGAAGGACCCCGTGCCAGACGAATCCGCCACAAGCATTGCCAGGATTTTCCGTATCGCTGTCCGCTTTTTTGACGAATTCGAAGCCGAGCATCTGCCCGTCTCCAGCCGCGAAGCGGCGTTATGTGAAAGACCGGCACGAAAATGCCGGATAGGCGAGGAAAACGCGAACGAGGACGCCACTCTTCTCACAAAACATCCATGACCGTAAACGGCAAACTCGCCCACCTCCGCATCGGCTCCCGCGGCTCGCAACTAGCCCTCTGGCAAGCAAACCACATATCCGCCCTACTGCGCGATCGCGGACACGAGGTCGAGATCGAAATCATCCATACCACCGGCGACAAAATTACTGACGTCGCCCTCGCGATGGTCGGCACCAAGGGAATGTTCACGAAAGAAATCGAAGAAGCCCTCGCCGCGGGAAAGGTCGATCTCGCTGTGCACTCCCTGAAAGATTTGCCCACCGAACTTCCCAAAGGATTCGAGATCGCCGCTATCACCGAACGGCAAGACCCGCGCGACGCCTTCTGCTCGCGCCACTACTCGAGCTTTCAAGAATTGCCCCAACGCGCGCGCGTCGGCACCTCCAGCCTTCGCCGCCAGGCACAACTCAAAGCTGTCCGTCCCGACCTCGACATTCACCCTTTGCGCGGCAACGTTGACACGCGGCTGCGCAAACTCGAGCAGGGAGAATACGATGCGATCATCCTCGCGTCAGCTGGCCTAAAGCGTCTCGGCAAAACCGAACTGATCCAACAAATCATTCCCGCCGACATCATGTGCCCCGCTGCGGGACAGGGAGCCCTCGGAATCGAAATCCGCGAAGGTGATGCGAAGACCCGCGAACTGCTGGCCTTCCTGAACGATGCCAACGCCCGCGCCGCGACCACCTGCGAGCGCGCTCTGCTCAACAGCCTCGGGGGCGGGTGCCAAGTCCCCATCGGCGCTTTCGCCGAAGTGAAGAATGGCAAGCTCCATCTGGAATCCATCGTCGCCGATCCCGACGGCTCGAAACTCCTGCGCGACTCCCGCGATGGCACCGATCCGGAAAAACTCGGCAACGAAGCCGGAGCGGCACTCCTCGCTCGCGGCGGCGACGCCATCCTCGAAGCTGTCTACGGACGCGGTCTGGCCGTTCCTCCGCAACCATGATTGATGAACGGCTGAGCCGCGAAGCGGCGAAAGAATGCAGCCCACGGCGTAAGCCGTGCGGGACTCGCGGAGATTAGTGACAAGCCCCGGAGGGGCGAAAGAAACACGTGTATATTCCCGAGCACTTCCGCGTCCGTGACCACGCCAGCGCGATCGCCTTCATGCGCGCCAACCCTTTCGTGATTCTCGTCTCGAGCACGGACGACGGTCCATTCGCTTCGCACGTCCCAGTCGTCATCCGCGAAAATGGAGATAACCTCGTTCTCCGGGGCCACGTCGCGAAGGCCAATCCGCACTGGCGCTACCTTGAGCAACATCCGCACTGCCTGACCATCTTTCATGGCCCGCACGCCTACATTTCCACCACAAACTATGTCACACCCGAAAACGTTCCCACGTGGAACTACGCCGCGGTCCACGTCTACGGCAATGCGCGAACGTACACCGCTCAGCAAGATCTGCTTGCCATGCTCCACGACTTGATTCCAACCTTCGAGGCCGCGTACGAGCAGCAATGGAACAGTCTGAGCGAGGCCTATCGTAACCGTATGCTCGGCCACATCGTAGGATTTGAGATCGCGGTCACCAAAGTCGAAGCCAAGTTCAAGCTGAGCCAAAACCGCACGCCTGAGGAGCAGCAAAACGTAATTGACTCGCTGTGTCCGGTCCATGACACAACAATCTCAGGGACAGGCATTCTGATGCGCGAGCAAGGCTTGGGCAAAAAGAAAGACGGGAAGTAGTGCGGCGCGGACACTCCCCGCTGCGAACTCCGACCATGAGCAAGAAGACAAACTCATCGACGAATCAGCCATTAACCGACGTCCGAGTGCTGGTGGGCCGGGCCAAGCATCAGGCTGGCGCGCTATCAACCGAACTCCGCAAGCTAGGCGCGCAAGTGCTCGAAATTCCATTTATTGAAATCCGCAAGCCGCGTTCTTTCAAGCCGCTCGATTCAGCGCTGAAAAATCTCCCCACGTACGACTGGCTAATTCTCACTAGCGTTAACGGCGTCGAAGCCATGTGGACGAGAATGGAGAAGCTCGAGCGCCCAGCCGAAATAAGTCGGGAAGGGCGGCTTATTCGTGCCGCGTTAGACGCGATAGAACGATCGGGCTTCAACCGCCTGAGCGTCCACTGCGCGTCGCCGCCATCGGCCCAGCGACCAAGAAGGCGATTGAACAACGCGGCCTCAAAGTCGACGTGGTCCCCAAGGAATACGTCGCCGAATCGGTCGTCCGCAGCCTCAAAGGAAAAGTGAAAGGGAAGCGCGTCCTGCTGGTCCGTGCCAAAGTCGCACGCGATGTCATTCCGCGCGAACTTCGCAAAGCGGGAGCGCACGTCGACGTCGTCGAAGCCTACGAAACGGTCGTTCCGCAAAGTTCTCGGCGGAAACTCCAAGCCGCTCTAAAGAACGAATGCAAACGCCCGCAGGTGGTGACCTTTACCAGTTCCTCCAGCGTGAAGAACTTCGTTGCGCTGGTTGGAAAGCGCGCAAATCTGAAAGGAATCCAGATGGCCTCGATCGGCCCGGTGACCTCCAATACGGTACGGGAATCCGGGCTGAGCGTCGATATCGCTGCCAAAGAGTTCACGATCCCCGGCTTAGTGACCGCAATCTCCAGAGCAATCGCTCGCACCCGCAACAGATAAAAAGGCTGCAGGAGATCCCCGCAGCCTTTGCTGAGTTGATTCAGTTACTGCTTGTTGCTGGCTTGGGTCTTCTGGGTTGGAGCAATCTGTTCTGCCTGGCTCAGATGCTCGCGCAAAACCGGGAGCGTTTGCTCCGCGAAGCTCTTGACTGCAGGATTCTTTGCCGTCTTGCTCTCGCGCTCAAATTCGGCCACGTCCTTCTTGTGGTCCTTCAGCATGTCGCTCATATAAGCCTGATCGAACTCCGTGCCCGAAAGCTTTTCGAGACGATCCTTCGTCTGCCTGTCTTTCAGTTCAGGCTTCGTGGGCAGTGTCACGTGTTCTTGTGCGGCAAGGTTCTTTAATTGCTCATTAGCTTTACTGTGGTCATCGATCATGCGCTGACCGAACTGTTTTACTTGCTCATTCGAGGCTTTTTGAACGGCGAGTTGACCGAGTTCCACTTCCGCTAAGCCTCCCGCAGCCGCTTTCTTCATAAAATTGGTGTCCGACGATGCGGTACCGGCCGATTGTTTGCCCATCGAATTGTTCTGCTGGCCCGGATCCGCTCCGGACTGCATGCTGCTTTGCGCTGCTGCCGCGAGTGTCATCGCAGCGCCGAAAGTGAGTGCAAAAAATGTACTGGAAATACGATGCATTGAAAACTCCAGGGTGTTTGATTGTTCGCTAATACGAGAGTAGGTTCGTCCGGACACCGCTGCTATCAGGAGATCACTGCAAATACGGCACCAAATAGTCACTAAGCGGAATGCCGTATGAACCGGACGTTGACAGACCACTCACTGATGGAGATGACGCCCGCGCCGCAGCACTTTCCGGCGGAAATCGGGCCAGAACTCGGGGGCTAGGTTCACGAAACCGTTATCCGCAATGTCGGTCCAGAAGTGCATAAAAAAGGCACCGCGTGTCCGGCTCGCCGGCGGATAGTAGAGGTTAGAAAATCCAGAACTCATTGCGCTCCCCACCACGTTGTCGAAGTTAAAGGTATTCGCGCCTCCCGTATCTTTCCGGATAACCAGCGCGCGGCTGATGGCATAGCCGGTTCGGTAGAGGATTGAATGGCCCTCGCCCTTTCGGTGATATCGCGGATCCTCGTGGAGCGCCGAAGCGACTACGAAATCGCCGAAGAAATTTTGCGTCACAATATCGGCCACCGAAGCACCGAACCGTTTCGCAAATGCCTCTCCCCCCCTTCCATATTGCGGATCGGTCTGCGTCACTTGCGAGAACAACGCGTTAAAGGACCCGCCGCCAAACGTCAGGGGACTCGCCGTCTCGCGCAGGAAGTTGTTCCAGTTGTCACGAGTAGTACGTAACTCAGGTTGCGGCTCAGGCCCTTCAGCGGTATTAGGAGCTTCAAGAGTGATACCCGGCAGCGAGCTTGGCGATGCGGCTTGGGCATTCAGTGGGAGTGCCCGAACCAGAAGCATTACCATGAAAGCACTGACAAGGAGGAGCCCAGCCCTTACGCTCTCCAAGCATCGAAGGCGTTCATTCATACTTCTGATCCGCCCAAACAATCAGCCATCCAGATCTTTTCCTACTCCTGCGCCGGATACCAACTCTTGTCGAGCTTCCAGTCCTTCATGTCTTTCGCGATGCTCTCTGTTTTCGGTCCCAGATCTTTTTCGTAGACCTTATCGTCACTGGTGACGACGAAAGTCATCACACCTGACGACCGGTACTGCGCCGGAAACGCCACATACGCGGCGCCATCGCTTCCGCTGCCGTTCAGCTTGCGGAAGTAATATCCGTCATAGGGATTGTCTGTGTCGCCCTGTCCACTAACCACCGTATGCGCATACTGCAGTAGTCCCTGGTCTTCAGCCCCGTGTATCGCGCTCGCGCCTTGGCTCCCGCTCTGTGCGTTCGTTTTTCCGTCCTCCACCAACGCGTGACAGGTCTCAATGGCCGTGATCTCATTTGCCCCAACCCTGCGCATCAAGACTTCTTTTGCACCCTTATCCGTGTCGAAATACCAGTGTCCACTCTTGGAAACGATGGGGATGGGAAAGGGCCAATTATCCGCTCCAACGTAGAGGATCATGGCGCCATCGGAGCGGCGCACGAGCCGATGCATCTCCTGATATTTCTTCAAGAACGTCTGCCGTTCCTGCTGGTCATTCAAATCGTCGTCAGTGGAAACGATATCCTTCTTTCCACCGAGGACGGCCACCAGTTGGTCCTGGTCACCGCTTAGTACCGCAATGTATAACGCATTGCTGGCATGCTGCGGAGAAGAGAACGTCTTCTCGTGTCCTTGCGCCGCCAATGCGGCTGGTACGCACAAAACAATTCCGCACGCGATGACTACCAATCCTTCAAGCAACCGATTCACGGTTCGCATTGCAATCTCTCCATTTTTAAATGTTGTGCTTGGCCCAGTGTCGACCGGCTTCAGCCGATGTTAGCGGCGTCCTCCGCCTCCTCCGTGGCCGCCACCTCCATGAAAGCCACCACCGCCATGGCCGCCGAAACTCGAGGCGCCGCGGGAAGAGAAGCTGTGCGCCGATCCATTCCGGCCGTAGCCACTGAACGCCCCGGATCGCGTTCCATTGTTATGCGGCTGCGCATAGGTGTGGCCTCCGGTGAATGCGTGGCCCTCCGCGCCTCCGCGGAATTCTGCTCCGCCGCGTGGTGCCTCAAATCCACGTCCCGCCGGACCGCGTCCCGCAAATCCCGCGCGCCCACGATAGAAATTGTTGTGATTGAAGATCACCGCGCTGTGCGAGTAATAGGGATGATGATCGAACCAGACATAATGGTGGCCCCAGTCAAATCCCCAGTGACCCCATCCCCATCCGAATCCGCCGAACCATCCGATGCCGAAGCCTAATCCCCATCCGATGCCGGGTCCCGTGAAATACAATCCCGGATACCAATACCAGCCCGGCCAAGGCGCCAATCCCGGCCCGTAGACCAGCCAAGGATCGTATGTCGGCACATACACCACTTGCGGGTTTGCCGGCTGAATCTCGATATTGCCGGCGTTGTCACTCACCCTTTCCTGATCATTGTTATTCAGATTGCCCGCATTCTTCGCCTTCTGCCGCATTCGCTGGACGGCATTCATCACGTCCTGCTGTTGATTGACATAGGCTTCGCCAAGCGACGACGTCCAGGACAAGTTCTTATCCATGTTCGCCAGGACGGAAGGAAACGCGGTCAGCGCCTTGACACTCTGATCCCACGGCTGCTGGTCGACCGCATCTCCCAGTTCCTTGCCCTTCAAGTCGGGGTGCGCATCGACCCATCGGTCGGCCTCGACCACCTGGTCCGGGTAGGTGGACGCCGCCAAAATCTGAGCCACCAATTCGTCCGGATAGAGCGCGATGGGTGCGACCATCTGATCCAGTTCGTTGGGAGACTTCGGCGACGGAGCGGGCTGAGCCACGGGAGGCTGACCATTCTGCTGGTCTTCTTGCGGTTGACCCTTTTGTGGTTCACCCTGCTGCTGCGCTGCGGGGTACTGGGCTTGATCCTGCGGTGGGTTTTGCGGCTGATCCTGCGCCACGCTGATCGGAACCGTGGCGAACATCAACGCCATGGATAAAACAACAGACAACGCCTCTTTCAATATCTTCATGCCAACCTCTCTTCAAATTGGCTAACGTTGCCCCAGCTGTTTGGAACGGCCCTTGCTCTTTTAGATGATCTCGATTGCAGTTTGGATCGCTGAAAAAAGCATGAAGCCTTGGGCAACCTATAGCGCCGCCAATTAGGTTTTTACTTCTTTTTGTGCTGATCGAACCAATCCGAGACGTACAGAATCTTTGCCGCAAGGTGGCTGGGCCGCGAGCTCATCCCATGCGGCTCGCCCGGAAAACGTACCAATACGCTCTCGACCTTCCGCAATTTCAGCGCTGCGTAATACTGCTCAGCCTCTGAGATCGGTGTACGGTAGTCATCCTCGCCGGTGGCCAGCATCGTCGGCGTCGTAACCTTGTCGACATACGAGAGGACCGAGCGCTTGACGTACTCGTCCGACTTTTCCCATGGGGGTCCCGAGAACCAGTAGAGCGTTGCAAACGAGGGCAGATCCGACGTAAGCGCCCAGCTATACCAATTGATAACAGGATACAAGCTCGCCGCCGCCCGGAAACGAGTTGTACGGTCGATCATCCAGCAAGTAAGCACACCTCCACCCGATCCACCCGTCACGAAGAGATTGTCGGGATCGACGTAGCCCTTTGCGATCAAAGCATCTACGGCCGAATTCAAATCGTAGAAATCGTCTCCGGGATAGGCGTGGTGAATCAGATTGGCAAACTCCTCTCCGTAACTTGTGCTGCCGCGCGGGTTCACGTAAAGCACAACGTACCCTTTGGCTGCCCACACCTGCTTGATCGTGTCGAAGCGATCGCCGTAGTTGGCAAACGGCCCGCCATGAATTTCAAGAATTAGTGGATACTTCTTTGCTGGATCAAAATCCGGCGGCTTGACGACCCAAGCCTGAGCCTTGCGCTTATCGAGGGATGACTCGAACCAGAACTCTTCGACCGGGGCCGGCTTTTTCTGCATGAAAAGCTGCTGGTTCAGGGCGGTCAGGACGTGCAACTTTGTATCCGCGCGCGATGCGACACCGATGTCGCCCGGATCCGATGGCGTGTCATAGGGAGCCGCAAACATTCCGTTCTTTGCGACGCTGAATGAAGACCCACCCGCGTAACTCGATCCACCGCTGCCTATGTGCTCGGCCAGGTCTCTCACTTTGCCGTCGAGCGAGTAGAACGCAAGTTTGGTGTCGCCTTTGTCGTCGTACATGAAGTAGATACCGCTACCGTCGGCTGCCCACTCCGGCTCCTGTACGTCGCGATCAAGTTGTGCAGTCGCGATATGCGGATTGCTGCCATCGCGGTTCATCAGATAAAGGTGCGTCGTCTGATGTCCCTGGTAACGGTCATCGAACCCAACATAGGCGATGGTCTTGCCATCGGGAGAAAGCACCGGCGAATTGTCCGGCCCTTTGCGACTGGTTAGCGGCTTCACCGTTCCATCCGCCAGCGAAAGCTCGAATACCTCTGTGTTCAGCGGATCGTATTCGTACTCCGGATTCAGGTTCGCCGAAAACAAAAGATACTTGCCGTCGGGAGTCCACACGGCACGCCCTCCGCCTAGCGCGCCTTCGAATCCTCCGTAGGGAAGATTGCCGCTGGTCAGTTGGCGCGGCGCTCCGCCATCGGACGACACCACGAACCGCTGCATGAAACCGTACTTCAGATATCCGCGGCCATTGAATCGGTAGATGAGCCGGTCATATGCCTTTGGCGGGTCCGCCCACTTAGCTCCCTCAGGAGGTTTCAGCAGATTGGCGATCTTTGGCGGATCCGATGGCATGAACGACGAGAACGAAATCAGCTTGCCGTCTGGCGACCACACGATCTCGGACGGTGCGCTCTCCAGATTCGTGAGCTCAGCGGTTTGCCCGTTGTCCATCCAGCGCACGTATATCTGCGGCTTGCCGTCGTGATCGGAGATGTAGGCGATGCGGGTGCCATCGGGCGACCAGCGCGGCGAACTGTCGTTGTAGTTGCCATTGGTCAACGCGCGATCTTCCGTGCCGTCGGCATTGATCACCCATAGGTTAGATTCGCGCTTGTCATTCATTACGTCGCTGAATTGACGCACGTAGACGATGCGCCTGCCATCGGGAGAAATCTGCGGATCGGCGGCAAACTGCAGGTTGAAGACGTCCATCGCAGTAAGCCGGTCAGATTTTTCCTGCGACTTGTCTTCTTTCTTCTCTTGCGCAAAGCTCGGAATCAAGACTGCGAACAGAGATATAAGCAGAGTGCATCGGCAGACGAGACGCTGCATCGCGCGGCCTCCTGGGACGAGGATGGAAACGGACGAAGTGTACCGCAGGGAAGTTGTGGGAACAAACTTGTCGGCGCACAACCCAAAATCCCAGCGAAGGGCTCTAAGGTTTCCACCTGCCGAAAATGAGCCAAGTGCTCCAAGCGTTGTTACGAATCCCGAACACATTCATTTTCGATTCGAGAAGAAAAGAATTGTGTGCGAAGCTCAGGCTTGGCGACTCCCGGCCCAAGACCACAAAAATCCGCAGCACGGGGAGGTACTCGCGTGCCATGCGAGATACCCGTGACCCTTGCCAGCCTCGATCCGCGCAACCCTTTCTCAGAATCATGCTTGATCATTCTCGCCAATCTTGGAGGATGTGCCGCCCGTTCGCCTCGCCCGGTGCCACCAGGGTCGGTCGTCCAACTCAAAGGATTGCCGAATCAGAACGAGGTGGCGGGGAGGGTGGTGACCTGCATTTCCCTGGGCCAATTCGAAAAACTTTGGCTTCTGGGATTGGCGCTGGAAGAGTCCGGGAACGTGTGGGGCATCGAGTGCGTGCCGGACGACTGGATACTGTGACGAAGCGACAGTAAAAACAGCGAGCGCCCCCGAAGGAGCGCCCACTGTCGTTTGTCGGGCCTGCGGCTGATTTTAGAATTGAAGCGATGGAAGTACGGGCGTTCCCTCGACGAGAACCGATAACAAATCTGAAGGATTCATGCCCAAAGCGTGAAGAATGGTGGGAGCCACCTGGACAGTACCCACTGCGGCGTTCACCGTTTTGGCTTTGAAGGTCGGGAAGGACAGCAACATAACGACATTCGTGTCGTCATGGGCGAATCCGCCGTGTTCAGCCAATTTCGACGTGCTGCCGGAGTAAGTAACACCCACATTCGGGGTCACGATGATATCCGGCGTGCGGGGATCGTTGGTGGGATTGTTGTAGTTGAGCGAAAGAGACGGGCCATAGTAGATCTGCCCAAGCCCGATTCCGGTTGTCATGGACGGGTCCGCTTCGAGAATGGCGACGGCTGCGTCGGTATTGGCCGAGCTGCTCAGCCACAGCAGGGAGACATCGTCTTCCGTCGGACCGATGCCGGTCGGGTTGTTGGTTGACTCTGACCACGGAATGTATCCCGCGTTCGAGAGCAGGGTGGCCGGTGAAGTGGCATTGATGAGCTGAGAAACATAGCGGCTGGGATCGATGGGCGACTGGCCGTGCTTGGCCGTGATCACGATCAGAGTCGAATCATAGAGTCCCTGCTTCTGCAGTTCTTTGACGAATGCCGCAATCGAGGCGTCAACGAATTGGAATTCGTTCAGCAGCGCCGCGGTCGGAGTGCCCTGCGCATCGAGATATCCGCCGGTGGTGGTATCGCTTTTCTCAATGAGCTTCTGGCCTACGCTGAGCGCCTGGAAGTTCATCCCGAAGATGGTGGGAACCTGGGTCTGCTTGGTGCGAAGGTGGTTCCAGCCATCGATCTCGTTGAGGATCGCGTCGACCTTCAGAGTGTCGTAGCACTGGATGTTTTGGAAGCTGTTGGTCCAAGCCGTCAGATCGGCCTTTTGATCGACGATGTTGGTGCAGTCGACTCCGGTTGGTGTGACGACGCCGGGAAGGCCGATCACAGTAGAGTTGATTTCGGGAGCGTAGAAGTCGTCGAGCGCGCTCGGTCCCAGGCCAGACGCGACCGAAGCGTATGCGGGATGCTTGTCGGACCATGCAGCGTATCCGCCGTTCTTGTGAATCACGCTAAAGATGGTGTTGGCGCGGACAAATTGCCAAGGCCATACGGGCTTGCAGCCTGTGCTTGGGTCACGAACCAGATGATCGGGATCGATGGAGGCGATGCCGCCATCGGTCAGCGATGCGCCGGGGGCGCCGCCGTTCACCTTGGTCTTGTCGAAGTCGATACCTTCTTCGTACTCGGTGGTCGTCCCGGTTGCTGCTCCGTAAGGAGTGCACGGGCCAGCGCCGAGGCCGTTGCCGGTGGTTTTCTTCGGGGCGGAGTAATTCCGAGAATAAGCCACGTCGTAGTAAACGCCGGTGAGGGCCGGGCTTCCGCCGGTGACGATGGCGGTCAGGCCAGGAAATGAGTCGGAGGGTTTCGAGGTGCTGGCAGAAACGTAATTGATACCCGTCTGGCCCAGGGCAGCAATCGCCGGGCAATACGGTTGGCCGTTGTTGACGGTGGTGATGCCGTTAGCGCAGTTCAGGAAATCCATCGCGTGCATACCGTCCACACTGATGAGCAAAACTCGCTTGATACCGCTGGCTGGTTTCTGATTCGTCGCACTTTGAGCAACCACCGAAGAAGACGCGAGCAGAAGAGTGCAGGCCGACAGGCCGACACTAAGTCTGCGACTGAGAGTCATAGAAGTTCCTCCTGGGAATTTTGAGAGATGCTTGGTTGAGAATTAGCAGAGAAAAATGAATGGCAGGTAACAGCCGCGTTAATGACGGATGAAAAAGTTAATGACGCATGGAAGACGGAGATTCGGCTCGCGTTTTTTGGGGAGGTTTAAAACCGTCCGTGGCTTGTGTTAGACTCCGCGTCTTTCACATAAGATCAGCAGGACAACGTCAGCAAGACAGCTTCAGCAAGACAAGATCAGTTCGGGGGGAAGATGGCTAAACGATTTTTCGTCGTGTGCTTGCTTCTTGCCGCGTCCGGGTGGGCGCAGACGGTCGCCATCCGCGCCGGAAACCTGATTGATCCGGCGACTGGCAAGGTTTCCAGGAACCAGATCATCCTCGTCAAGGATCAGAAGATTCAGGCGGTCGGTCCGAACGTGGCTATCCCTAAGGACAGCCAGGTCGTCGACCTTTCGAACGAGTGGGTGATGCCCGGCATCATGGACGCGCATACACACGTCACCCAGAGCGTTAAGTATTTCCGCGAACTCGACCACAACTATCTCGTGGAATCCACCGGCCTGCGCGCCCTTCGCGGGCTGCGCACGGCGCAGACGCTTGCTGAACGCCGGGATCACCACCGTGCGCGATGTGGGTAACGACGCAAACTTCGCCGCCGTCGACCTGCGCAAAGCCATTGATGCCGGATGGTTCGTCGGCCCGACGGTGCAGACAGCGGGCAAGATTATTGCTCCCTTCGGCGGGCAGAGCAACGGCATCCCGCAGGAGATTGGTCCATTCTGGCGCTTTCGAATACTACGATGCGGATACGCCCGGACGAAATTCGCAAGGCGGTACGGGAAAACATTTTCTATGGCGCCGACTTGATCAAGCTTGTCGCCGACAACAGCCCCTACCATTATTCCGTCGAAGAGATCCGCGCAGCCGTAGAAGAGGCGCATCATGCGGGACGTCCCGTGGCCGTCCATGTACTGGGCGGCGAGGCTGCAGACAATGTCATCGCCGGCGGGGTCGATTCCGTCGAGCATGGCTTTTTCCTGACCGATGAACAGTTGCGCCGAATGAAAGAGAAGGGAATTTTTCTGTCAGGCACGGATTTCCCTGCCGCTCACTTTGAAGCGGGCGAATTCAAGGGTGCGGAGAAAATCGGCGCCGCAATCATCGACCGGCTTCGCCGCGCCTACGCGGTCGGCGTCAAGATGGGCTTCTCCACCGACATTGTGACCGACTACAAGGACGAAGACCGCGCGCAGATGACCTGGGATTATCTGGCGGTGTGGCGCGCGGCGGGCGTGCCGAACGCGGAAATCCTGAAGTGTATGACCACCAACGATGCCGAACTGCTTCGGATCCAGAAGGAGCGCGGCGCAATTGCGTACGGGCTGTTCGCGGACATTATTGCGATGCCCTCGAGTCCACTGGACGATATCGAATCGCTGCGCAAAGTCGATTTTGTGATGAAGAACGGGGCGGTTGTGAAGAAGCCCCGATAGTTACAGCCGGGCTTCGTCTGTTCAGCAGGTGGAATCGGATTTAATGCCAACGATCCGCCTCATAACGTACGATTCGATGCATGATCCGCATAGCATTTTTCAACCTACAAGCGGCTCGACGTCACCCCTAAGTCATTCTGCTCGCCTACTTTCTAATTATTATTTAGTATGTTCGGTTCTGATGCCTCGATGAATTTGTTTCCGTCGCAAACTGCGGTTGTTCGGAATGACAATCGAACTGCGCGCCATCATCGTTTTTTGTTACCGAGTGGCATGGGGAATCTCTGGGGAACGGAGAGGCAGATGAAGCTTCTGCGCTGTCTTGCGCTGATGTGCTTTCTGCTGGGAACTTGTTATGCCCAGTTGCCGGAATACTATCAATCCATCAACCGCGTTACGTGGCTCTCTGAGAACATCGACGGGATATTGCCGACGTGGACGGCACTCGGCATGACCGATATCCATAAGTCCGCGAAGATCAAGGCCGTGGGAACCGATCATGGCAAGCCTACGACCATCGATACCTCGCAGTCTACCGGACGTCTGGGCAACCTGACCGTCAACTTTCTTCAGCCAGTCGAAAGCCAGTCGAACTCTTACAACGACTTTCTCAAGAAACATAAAGACGGTATTTTTTCCGTTGTTCATGAGGTTCCGTCCAAAGAGGCGATGGACAAGGAGATTGAGCGCATGGCCCGCCTCGGAGTAGGCGTGCTGCAGCAGGTCACATTTGAAATCGACGGCGCGCCGGTGACCTACACCTACTTCGACACGGAGCCAGAGGGCAAATACGTTCTTGGCCTTGTTTACTGGCCCGGCCGAGCGCCCAAACCTTTGGAGCAGAAAACCGTCTCCCACCTTGCTCTTGTGGTTCGCGATGCGGCGGCAGTTTCCAGCTTCTGGCAGAAACTTGGCTTGCCCGGCTTTGCGCTGGAGCATGCTACGCCACGCGACGATTCGCGCTATCGCGGCCAGCCCCTCTTGCTGTCCTTCGACGTGGGTTTTCAACGGATGGGCGCCATCAGTTTTGAATGGATTCAGCCACCATCCACTCCAGCGAATATTTATGAAGATTTCTTGCAACTCCACGGGGAAGGCATCCAGCACATTGGCATGCCGGTGGACGATCTCTCCAAAGCGACTGCCTCCTATGAAAAACTCGGCTTTACGGTGTGGCAGGCGGGCGCATGGGGGGATATTGGAAAGCCCAATTCCGGACAGTACCACTATATGGACACGGACAAAATCGGAGGCGTAAGTGCCGAGCTGATCCGGGCGTATTAGGACGGCGAGACCCGAAGGCCATCGTTACTTGATCCCGATATACACATCCACCTGCAGATTCTGCGGGTCGGCTGCGCGCTGATCGTAAATCTCAAAATCTGCGCGATAGAGTCGATCGCCGCCCGTTGCAGTCTTCGGAAGGGAATTGATCTTCATCCACAATTCCGGCACAACTTTCGGCGCCGCTCCCTTCTCCGATGTAAACACCGCAAACGTACCTGCAGGAATTTTCTTCGCCACCATGCCCGCCGGGATGTCGGCGTCCGAAGTGACGCGAGCCCCGAGCAAGTAGGTGTACTCGCCGTTGTGATCGCTGGCGTAGTCGGTATACGCCGCGACGATATTCTGGTCGGCTTTGTGAGGAATCTTGGTGAGCAATCCCTGCTGCATTAGCTGTCCCCACATCGGGCCGATGATGCCGTCGGCAGTCATTTCTTTGGCGTTGCTGGTTCGAGCTGAAATTCCTATTACGGTGAATCCTTCCTCCTTGACGACCTTCGGATTCATGCTTGCATCTCCCAGACCGGTGTTGACCAGCAAAAAGAAGAAAATAATGAAAGACACCATTCGCATGAGTATTCTCCGTGCCTGTGTGTCCCAGTGGTGAAAGGAGCCGGTTGATCTACAACTTACCCAGAAAATCCGTGATATCGGGCGAGGTCCACTCCACGGCGCCGATGAACTTACGCCGCATCACGCCATTGCGATCGATGATGTAGGTTTCCGGAAACTTGAAGGTGCCGTAAAGATTGCTGCTCTTCTGCCCCGGATCACGCACCGTGAGCAGATTGACATTGTGATCTTTGAGAAATTGGTGGTAGGCATTTTGATCGACATCGACGCTGACCCCGATGACGGTGACACCTTTGGCCTTCATCCGCCGCTGCATCTCGACCAGTGAGGGCATTTCCTCCACACACGGCGGACACCAGGTCGCCCAGAAATTGAGCACCACGACCTGCCCGCGATAATCACTCAGTTTGAGGGTCCGGTCGGAATCCTGAACTATGATGTCCGGAGCATTCGACCCGATCCGGGGCGGTCGCGAGCCGCTGTAGCAGGCGGTAAGTCCGATTAGAAGGCACGAGATGCAGAAGGACGCGAGATGGGAAAGACGGCGCACCCAGATATAATAATGGATTCCCCCGATCGGAGAAGCCGCATTTGGCTGCCGGTGAGCGTCGAGGGCTACAGTTAGAAGAAAGCGGCTGAAGGGGCGAGCGGCCTGAGAGTTATGCGCGCGTAGCTCACACGGTTCTCGGAAAAGACGAAAAGACCATCGAAACGATCATGCCGGCCACGGAACCATCGATGAACCAGCCACAGGTGTCTGTGATTGTCCCGGCGCGGAATGAGGAGGCGTCGCTGGGATCTTGTCTGGAGTCACTCGTCCCGCAGGCGGGCATCGATTTCGAAATTATCGTCGTTGATGACCACTCCACGGACCGCACCCGCGAAATCGCCGAGTCATTTCCCAAGGTCCACGTGATCGAGGCTGATCCTCCCCCGCCTGGATGGACGGGCAAGAACAATGCTGTCGCTACCGGCGTCCGCGAAGCGCGCGGCGAATGGCTGCTCTTTACCGATGCGGATACGGTGCATACTACGGGTTCACTCGCACTGGCAGTGGCCGAAGCGAAGGATAATAAGGCTGACCTGCTCTCCTATTCGCCCGAACAAATCGCCGTCACTTTTTGGGAAGTGGCGACCCTCCCGGTCGTGTTCTCTGAACTGGCGCGGCAATATCCACCTTCGAAAGTCAGCGACCCGAATTCTCCGGAAGCTGCCGCAAACGGACAATACATCCTGATCCGTCGCGAAGTCTACGACGCGATCGGTGGACATGCAGCGGTCGCCTCGGAAATTCTCGAAGATGTCTCGCTGGCTCGACGCGTGAAATCCTCTGGATACAAAATACGTTTCCGCTATTCTGAATCGGTGTGTACGCGCATGTACCGCAGTTTCGCCCAGCTCCGCGAAGGCTGGACCAAGAACCTGGCGCTGCTGTTTCCGAATCCCGGCTGGCTGGCCGCGAAAATCCTTGGGCTGTGGGCTGTTCTTTGGATAGCTTTGCTGCTGACCCACGAGCCGATGGTTTTGGGCTCCAGCAGTCATTTTCTTCGCGATCTGGACTTGCTGGCTCTTTACTCGGCTGAACAAGGCTAACTTCCCGGCCAGCAATACTCTGTGGGCTGAGTTTTTCGGCATGCCGATGTTTGCTTATCTCCTGCTGCGTTCGAAACGAGCCCACAGCAAGGGAACTGTTGCCTGGAAAGGCCGGACCTACATACCCACAGAGTCCACGAACAGGATTGCAGAGAAGAACCCAACTCCACCCGGAAAACCATTCATGAAGACGCCACTTGCAGTCATCCTGTTGACGATCTTTCTCGCTGCACTCCTTGCCGTACCACTCCACGCGCAGCCTGCAGGCAGGGATGGCAACGAAGATTCGCCCAGCTTCAACGACACGATGATTGAGCCGGGGCTCAGCGTTGGGCCGCTCAAGATCTCTGAGTCCCGCGACCGTGCACTGGAGGTGTTTCCGAAGAAGGCCATTGATCAGGAGTGGGATGACCCGTGCGGCAGCACCCTCGACTGGACGGACGACACCAACCCCAACGGTCACGGAGACGTGTTTATCCGCTTGAAGAAAGGGAAAATCTATCAGATCGAGTCTTCCACAACGCGTTTCCACACGGCCGAAGACATCACCACGTTCGATCCGCCGGAAAAAGTGGCCCATGCATACAAAGACATGCGGGCTTTTGTTCTGTTGACCGCGCCCAACCCGGCTTTGGGTTCTCGTCCCCTTGTGTTCTGGGTCGACAAGAAGAAGGGCATCGCCTTTGAGTTAGCCTACGACCCGTCGCACCATAAACGTTACGTGTATAAGATCATTGTGTTCGAGTCCAACAAGAATTTTTGCCCGGAGCAGGAGACGATCAATTCCAACAAATGGCAATCGATAAAGCCGTACTCCGTGGAGCCTCCGGCAGAGCTTAGCCCGGAAATGGGCTCTGAACCGTAAGGCTGCGAAAGATCGTCCAATGCTGTTAGTTGATCCCCATCCCGCATGTGAAAGGGTCTTGGTCTTCTTTACGTTTACAACGAAATGGTCTATCTAACCCGCAAAGCCGAATTCGCAGCCTCACACTACTATCACAATCCCGACTTCACGCCGGAAGAGAACCAGCGCATCTTTGGGAAGTGCAACAACCCCAACGGACATGGGCACAATTACACTCTCGAAGTCACGGTGAAGGGCGAAGTCGACCCGCGCTCGGGCTTTGTGGTCGACCTCAAGCAACTCAAGGAAGTCATGCATCGCGAGGTGCTTGACGCCATGGATCATCGCTTCCTGAACAAGGAAGTGCCGGAGTTCTTTACTAAAATTCCGACGACTGAAAATCTGGCAATCGCGGTTTGGCAGCGTCTCGAACCAAAGCTGAAGAGCGCTCATTTGCACCGCGTCCGTGTCTACGAGACACCAGATCTGTTCGTCGATTTTTACGGAGAGGAATAAGAAGCTTAAGTTGAATTGTAAAGCGGCAAACGGAAGAGTCTTCAATCAACAATCAAGAATCATCAATCCTCATGAAAGCCCACCTCACTCGCCGCTACCTGTTCTCGGCCTCGCACCGCCTGCACAACGCGGATATGTCCACCGACGAAAACCGTGTTACCTACGGCAAGTGCAATAATCCCTACGGACACGGGCACAATTACATGCTTGAGGTGACGGTGAGCGGCCAAGTCGATCAGAGCACTGGGATGATCTGCAATCTGGTCGATCTTGATCGATGCGTGGAAAAGGAAGTGCTTTCCCGCTATCACCTGGAAAATTTGAATACCCTGCAAGAATTCGCGCGAACCGTGCCTACGACGGAAAATCTGTGTATCGAGATCTTTGAAATATTGCAGCGCACATTCGACTATGCTCATCTGGATAGAGTGAGATTAGAAGAAACCATGATGAACTCCTTTGAATATGCCGGAGGCGCCGAAGTTCCACATTGACAGGCCGCCTATTGGTGCGCGTCCGATAAACGAAGGATGGAAGAGTTCCCCGCGATGGAGGGCCGAGAATACTTATGAAAGCATCTCCGCTTGAAAAGCACGTTGAGAAAGCCAAAGAACCTCCGACGCTGACTAGCGCCGGCTACGACGATCTAGTCCGCGAGATGTTAGTCCGTCTTGGGGAAGACCCGACTCGCGAAGGCCTTGCGGACACGCCTGCGCGCGTGCAGAAAGCGATGAAGTTCCTCACCAAGGGATATGACGAAGATCCCGAAGCTCTACTCAAAGGCGCTCTCTACACCGTCAACTACGACGAGATGGTGATCGTCAAAGACATCGAGATGTTCAGCCTGTGCGAGCACCACATGCTGCCTTTCTTCGGGAAGGTGCATGTGGCTTATATTCCCAACGGTCGTGTGATCGGGCTGAGCAAGATCCCGCGCCTGATCGAGTTGTTCTCCCGTCGCCTGCAGATCCAGGAGCGCCTGACTACGCAGATTGCGGAGACCATCCAGAAGGTGATTGAGCCGCAGGGCGTGGGCGTTGTGATTGAAGCACGCCATCTCTGCATGATGATGCGGGGTGTCGAAAAGCAGCACTCCGCGGCGGTGACCAGCTCGATGCTGGGGTGCTTCCGCAACGAAGAAGAGACGCGCAGCGAATTCCTTTCGTTGATCCGCCAACGCCCGAACGGCATGTAGGACCCTCAATGGTGCCTACGGATACGTCCGCGTCTCCTAGGGTCTTCCGCTCGCCTCCGAATAATCACTGCTGAACCGAGATCCGATCCCTTTCGGTTCATTCGCTTGCATATACCCGCTTGGCCGTGAGACCATCGCAGGTTGTGGTGGCGGTGACTAGCCACCGCCACCAGAGAGGAACTTATTCATGTATCAAAAACGCCCGGGAGTCTTTATGGCCGATTGGTGGGATGCGGATGGCAGCCGCCACCGTAAACAGTTTGTGACCGCATCTGCCGCACGCGAGCACGAACATCGCGAAACCGCATTAGCCCATGCGGAGCGAGCCGGCCGAGAGATGAAGTTAGCGGCGCGGAGCAGCAGTAGCAAGCGCTCGAAAGCAGCAGTGGCAGATACAGGCACCGTGGAGCCCGCAAAGGGCAAACTCGGTGTCATGATTCCGGGCATGGGAGCCGTAGCTACCACGTTTGTGGCTGGGGTAGAGGCGATCCGCAAGGGACTCGCAAAGCCGATCGGCTCGCTGACCCAAATGGGCACCATCCGCCTGGGCAAGCGCACCGACGGCCGTTCTCCGAAAGTGAAGGAGTTCGTTCCTCTCGCCGGGCTCGACGATCTCGTCTTCACGGGATGGGACATCTTCGAAGACAACATGTTCGAAGCGGCGTCGAATGCCGGAGTACTCGACTACCGACTTCTTGAGCAACTCAAGCCGTTCCTGTCTTCGATCACTCCGCGCCCGGCGGTTTTCGATCACAATTACGTCAAAAAGATCGACGGTCCGAACGTAAAAAAGGGAAAGTCGAAAATGGATTTGGCCGAGCAGTTGCGCCAGGACATTCGCGACTTCAAGAAGTCGAGCGGCGCCAGCCGGCTGGTCACGATGTGGTGCGGTTCGACCGAGTCGTTTATTGAGCCCACCGAGGCCCATCAATCACTAAAAGCCTTCGAGAAGGCGCTGCGCGAGAACGATGAGATGATTGCGCCTTCGATGATGTATGCCTATGCCTCTCTGATGGAAGGCGTCCCATTCGCCAACGGCGCGCCGAACCTGACCGTGGATCTGCCGGTGATGCTCGAGCTCTCGCGCAAGAACGAAGCTCCCATCTGCGGCAAGGACTTTAAGACCGGCCAAACCCTGATGAAGACCGTGCTTGCGCCCGCCTTCAAAGCGCGCCTGCTCGGGCTCAGCGGATGGTACTCCACCAATATTCTCGGCAATCGCGATGGCGAAGTGCTCGACGATCCGGGCTCATTCAAAACGAAGGAAGAGTCCAAGCTCGGCGTGCTCGAACACATCCTGCAGCCTGGGCTTTATCCCGAGCTTTACGGAAATATGTACCACAAAGTCCGCATCAACTATTACCCGCCGCGCGGGGATAACAAAGAGGGCTGGGACAATATCGACATCTTCGGCTGGCTCGGCTATCCCATGCAGATCAAGGTAGATTTTCTGTGCCGGGACTCGATTCTGGCCGCACCGATTGTGCTGGATCTCGTTCTATTCATGGATCTGGCGCAACGCTGCTCCGAGCTGAAGGGACTTGGCATACAGGAGTGGCTGAGCTTCTACTTCAAGTCGCCGATGACGGTGCCAGGCCTGTATCCGGAGCACGACCTGTTCATTCAGTCGATGAAACTGAAGAACACGCTGCGTCATCTTGAAGGGGGAAGAAATGATCACGCATCTGGGACTGGAGTACTACGACTAGGCCATGTTATAATGACCATGGTTATATCGAGGTGACCATATGAAGGCCATGGCGGCGGGCAAATTTAAAGCGCAGTGCCTTAGAGTAATGGACCGGGTCCAGGCGACGCGCGTCCCCATAGTGATTACCAAGCGTGGCAAACCGGTCGCAAAATTAGTGCCGGCAGACGAGTTCCACCCCGAAGTCTTTGACTCCCTCAAAGGGAAGATTGAGATACTCGGCGATATCGTGTCGCCGGTCGTGCCTGTAGAAGATTGGGATGTTCTGAAGTGATTCTGCTGGACACGCACGTCTTGGTCTGGTTGGTCTCCGATTCGAGCCGGCTTTCGCGCACTGCGGTTCGTGAGCTTCGGAAAGCAGAACGAAATGGCGAGTTGGCCATCTCTTCGATCACGATCTGGGAACTGGCTCTGCTGTTTCAACGAGGTCGTTTAAGGGCGTCAGGCAGTATTGAGTCGTCGATTCGCACGATACTTGAAAAATCGCGAGTCGAGGTGATCGAGATAACCCCGGAGATCGCAGCTCTCACTACAACGTTCCCCGATACCTATCCCAAGGATCCCGCCGATCGAATGATCGGGGCTACCGCCCGAGCTCATGGCCTGACACTGATCACTCAAGACGAACGCATTCTCAAGAGCCCACTGATACGATCGCTATGGTAAAACGCCCAGCCCTTGGTTGACGGCGGCGGATCACCAAGCCGGCTTACCGTCCGGGAAGCGAAAGGTGAGAGTCTCGCCTCCCTTCACTACCTCCCGAGCCAGGATCAAATCTACGGCTCCCTGTTTCACTTTGGAGCCGATGACCTCAATCGCCTCGTCGGACTTGAAGGCAATTCCCATCTCGTCGAGAAAACTCTTCGGACAAAGAAAGATTTGGACACTGTCGTTGTCCTTGTCAGACCCCGTTTTGGTCACCAGATAAGCGATCGGCTTCGGGCCGGATGGAGGTACCAGTCGCAACTCCCCGACCGTGGTTTTGAGGGTGGTTTCGGTGGCGCGATCGTACTTGGGCGGCGCTTGTGCCAGCGCTGAGCCGGCGACAAACGCCAGCGCGGTTATTTGTAGAAGGTAGCGGCGTGCAGAGACAGAGGGGATCATCGCGGACCCTCCAGGTTCGCGGAATGGTAGGACGGATGGGCGGGAAAAGCAATGAAAACCTCGCGCAGTGTCAGACTGTATGATTCGCCGAGTCTGCTCCATTGATTCCGCTGGTCCCAAACTCGCCGGCCCCAATGAAAGTTCCTACATCTGGATAACCCGCCTGCCCGCCGCAGCGTCTAAAAACTGAGCTCACGATTAATGGGCTTGGTGTCTCTGGACCGGGCGTATAATCAGGCTCAAGGAGTACTCCTATGAAGCTCAGATGGCTGGCAAGCTTTCTCGCTCTGGCCGCTTTTGCTGCAGCGCCGTGGACTATGGCGCAGACGGCGCCTGGACAGGACCCAAGCGCGGGCAAGGATCCACAGAGCGCACCCACACGGAGCCCGCAGACCCAGCCTCCCCAGCAGGCCCCGAGCCAGGTACCAGCCTCCGATCCGGATGCCGGCCAGCCCAAAGCCGGCGATATGCAGAACGCTCCTAAGAAAGATCCCGGCAGTCTACCGACCCAGGACGACAGCCAGATTAAGCACGACGGCGGCAAGACCGACGTCGATGCTGTCGGCAACCGGAACGTGGGTTGCGGACGAGGAGTGGGGAACTGGTATTCCGTGGAACGCCAGGTGGCGATGGGACGGCAGTTTGCCCAACAGGTTGAGTCGCAAGTCAAGCTGGTAAACGATCCCGTATCACGGAATATGTGAATCGGATTGGGCAGAATCTGGTCCGCAACTCCGATGCGCAGGTTCCGTTCACGATCAAAGTCATCGACTCCGATGTAGTCAACGCTATGGCGTCTGCCGGGCGGATTCTTCTATGTGAACTCCGGCCTGATTCTGGCGGCGGACGAAGAAGCCGAACTTGCAGGTGTGATGGCGCACGAGATTTCGCATGTGGCGGCTTGCCACGCCGCACGCGAGCAAACTCGCGCATCTCTGCTGCAGATGGCGTCGATTCCTTTCATCTTCGTAGGTGGCGGGATCGGGTATGCCGGCTACGAAGCTGCCGGAATTGGTGGCATGTTTGGCATCTTGAAGTTTTCGCGCGGATTCGAAGCCGAAGCGGATTACCTCGGCATCGAGTACATGTATCGCGCTGGATATGACCCCTCGGCATTCGTTTCTTTCTTCGAAAAGATTCAAGCCATGGAGAAAAAGAAACCCGGGACGCTGGCCAAAGCCTTCGACACGCATCCACAGAACCAGGATCGTATCGAGAAATCGCAAGAGGAGATTCGCAAGATCCTGCCGGCCAAGGCAGAATACGTCGTAACCACTTCCGAGTTCGACGAAGTGAAAGCGCGCTTGGGTGCGATCGAGAACAAGCACAAACTGCTGGATCAGAAGGATTCCAACAAGCCCAGCTTGCGCCGGACTTCGAATCCCAGCGACACGTCGGGGGATAGTAAGAGCGACGATGATCGTCCGACGCTCAAGCGCCGCGACGACTCGTCGAATAACTAACTAAAGGTTTGAAAACAGATATCGCCGGCGGCCGAAACCCGCCGGTTTTATTTTGCGCTGGGGGTAACGACCTTTAGTTTCATCTACTTAGGGTCGTATTGGGCGTGACTTCATAACTGTCCTATGACTACCGCCTTGCAGTTCTCGCGTGCAGACATTGTCCGAAAGACATTGAACAGCAATCTGCTGGAAGGGTACTCGCGGAGTCCTTTGCGGGGCAAGAAACCGCTTCATTTTGGCCGTTCGGACCTCCATGGTGCGCATCGAAAGAGATGTGGACTCACAGGAAGCCGTGATTTAAATCACAGATAGAACTTGCGAAGCAGCCTAGCCTCGGCTACGTTGGAATTACGCGTAGCGTCCCGCGGAGCATCCCATGCCAGAAAACACACTCACGATTACTGACAATCGCACGAATAAAACCTATACGGTCCCGGTGGAGAACGGCACAATCCGGGCCATGGATTTGCGGCAAATCAAATCCGGCCCCGAAGATTTCGGGCTGATGACTTATGACCCGGCCTATATAAATACGGCGTCTTGCAAAAGCGCCATCACTTACATCGACGGCGACAAGGGCATCCTGCGTTATCGCGGATATCCCATCGAAGTGCTCGCCGAGCGTTGCACATTTCTGGAAGTGGCGTATCTGCTGATGTTCGGCGAATTGCCCACCGAAAAAGAGCTGAATACCTGGGTGTACGACATCACGCACCACACCATGCTGCACGAGACGACCAAGAAGTTCATGGAGGGATTCCGCTATTCGGCGCACCCCATGTCGATGTTCGTTAGCACGATTGCGGCGCTGTCGAGCGTCTATCCCGATGCGAAAGTTGGTCCGAAGTCCGAAGGATCGAATGCACCAGATCGTCCGTCTGATCGGTAAAGTGCCTTCGATCGCCGCAATGTCGTACCGGCACAACGTCGGCTTCCCGTATGTGTATCCCGACAACGATTTGAGCTACACCGAAAATTTCATGAACATGTTGTGGAAGATGGTCGAGCCCAAGTACGTGGCGCATCCCGCGATCGCACGGGCCCTCGACATTCTTTTCATTCTGCATGCCGATCATGAACAGAACTGCAGCACCAGCGCGGTGCGTGCGGTGGGCAGCTCTGAAACCGATCCGTATCTGGCGGTCGCGTCGGGAGCCTCGGCACTGGCTGGCGTCCTGCATGGTGGCGCCAATGAAGAAGTGCTCAAGATGCTCGACGAGATCGGATCGAAAGAGAACGTGCCGGCGTACATGAAGAAGGTGAAGGATGGCCATCTGAAGCTGATGGGATTTGGGCACCGCATCTACAAGAACTACGATCCCAGGGCGAAAATCATCCGCTGGAGCGCGGAACAAGTCTTCGAGGTCACGGGACGAAGCTCCAAACTCGATATTGCGTTGGAACTGGAGCGGATTGCGCTGGAGGACGATTATTTCGTGAAGCGCAAGCTCTATCCCAATGTCGACTTCTACTCCGGGATCATGTACCAGGCCATGGGGTTCCGGCCCGAGATGTTCACTGTGCTGTTTGCGATTCCGCGGACGGCTGGGTGGCTGGCCCAATGGGAAGAGTTGATGAAAGATCCAGAGCAGAAGATTGCCCGTCCGCGGCAGATTTACACCGGGGCCGGGGAGAGGGAATTTGTCCCCATCGACAAGCGCGTGCCGGTGCCGATTCCGGCGGAATATCCGTCGCGCTAGTTCCCTTGAAACGAGAAACGCCTCGTCTGCGGACGAGGCGTTTTGTTCTCCAGTAAATTTCGGAAGTCAGTGGGCCGGATTCTGACACATCGCTTTCACCAGATCTTTCACCTCGGGCAGGTAGCTCTGAGAGTCTCTTACAAAATCCTGCCACTTCATCTGGGCAGCGTAGGGCGTTCTTTCCTGCAGGATCGTCCACTCATCCTGCCAATTCGTGGGATGGATCATTCGCTTCGACATATCCAACGCCAAGCGTGGCTGAGCGGCACAAGCGATCCGCGAGCGCGACGATGGCAACCAGAGGTGGATTGATGGTCGCGGCGGCGGGGTCGTGATGGCACAGTATTACCTCGACCAGGTCGCTCGAAAAATTCCAGAAGCGTGCGAGAACCTCGCCGCTCTGGCAATGCGTGAATCCTAGCGTCTCGTACTCCGAAAGTCCTAGAAACTCACCCGTCTTGAACGCACTTTCCAAAGCCGCTCTTTCCTGCTGCGGAAAAAGTACCATGTTTACGATGTATCCCAGGTCATGCAGTAGCCCGGCGAGATACGCTTTCTCGGGATCCACAAAGCCGACGGCTCGCGCCAGTTTTCGGCTGACAATCGCGCATCCCAGAGAGTGCTCCCAGAAGACCTCCGGCTCCATCGTCTTCTGCGAACCGCTGATCTGCATCATCATCGTAGAGACAGCAATATCGCGGATATGGGAAATACCCAGGGTCCGCACCGCCCCGCGAACTGAGTCGGTGCTCGTGCCGCGCCCGAATAGCGGAGAATTTGCCAGCCGAAGACACTGAGCGGCAATGGATTTATCACGGCCAATGAGCTCCGCGACGCGGTTCAGGTCAACCTTTTCCGGGACCTGAGAAACTTCGGCCAGCAGACTTTGCAAGATCGCCGGAACACTCGGAATGGATTTGAGTAGATCGTGCCGGCCCTGAAATGCTTTCTGAAGAACGGCATTTTCTGAAGCTGGCTGACTCAACTGTACATGCGTGGTTTGTTTTTCCGTCATTCGATAAGACCATTCCGCACGCGGCGCAATTGCATGCGTCCTTATCTTGCGCTGATTCCGGGGCCACGGAGCGCAAATTGGAATGGTGCGTTACTGGAAGTTCCACCCAATGTGGGACCTTTCCCGCACAGTCCTAAAACGGAGTGCACTGAGGCTCTGACTGCATTGGCCAAGATGAGGTGATCTCACTACGACACACGCAGCATCCGCAACACATGCCAGCGATCTACAGGCCTGAATCACTCTGCCTCCAGACTCAGCACATAACGACCTATGAGAGTGTGCGCTGTTTCATCGCTGAAAATGTTGACCTGAAATCTGGGCCAAAATATTTCGCTTCTTTCATCAGAAACGCGCCATCCTTTTTTCGAATTCATCCGTCTACTTCCCAAGTGATCGGCCCTGCTCGACGCCCACTCGCAGGGAGGATGTATGGCTCGAAGCACATTGTTTTTCCTTCTCCTTCTCGTTCTAGTTTCGTCTGCCAAGGCACAACTCAGTTTTCCGCAATCTGGTTTCGACCATGTTGTGAGAATTCACGTTGCTTTCCAGGATGGAAGCCAGTGCGACAGCTCCACCAAAGTTGAACTGATCAATTCTTCCACGTCCGTGGCCTGGGGTTTTACAGACAAGAACTGCGAAGTGGATCTTCAAGGAGTTTCACCTGGCAACTACCGTCTGGTAATTTCCGGACGCGGGTTCGCAGGGATCGAGACCAGCGAGATCGCCTTGACATCGTTCGATGACACAACCCCGATTGATGTGACCATCCCGCTGGCGCGCGAACGCTCCATCCCTCTCAGCATCGACATCGGTGGTCGATCTGAAGGTACCTAGGAACGCCGCGAAAGAGTTCAACAAAGCGAGTCGCGAGATGCAGCAGCAGAAATGGAAGTCAGCCGCAACCACGCTGCAACGCGCAATCAAGATCTATCCCGCGTATGCTGCGGCCTTCAACAACCTGGGTGTCGTTTACGCACGCATCGGAGATCGGGGCAGGGAGTCCGAGGCCCTGCGACGCGCAATTGCGATTGATCGTTACTATGCTCCCGCACATCTAAATTTGGCGCGAATGGACATCGCGACAGATAAATTGTTTGACGCCGAATCTGAACTCAACGAAGCGGCCTCTGGCGATCCTGCCGACGGGATTACGCTGGTCCTGCTGACGTATGTCGAGTATATGAACCATCACTTCGACGATGCGGTGAGCAATTGCCGAAAGGTGCATGCGCTGAACAATGTCCCGCACGCATTCGCGCATTGGACAGCGGCTTTCGCGTTGGAGCAGAAGAATAAGATTGCGGAGGCCGGGGCCGAGTTCCGTGCCTTCCTGAATGAAGAAACAACGGGAGAGCGTGCCGACGCCGCGCGCAAGGAATTAGCGCACATCGCTGATTTCTTGTCTGAAAAGAAGTAGGGTTTCGGGCAAGAATTCGAGAGCCGCAGACCGGTATCCGCGGCTCTGAGATGGAACACAACGCAGCTCCGCGCAACGGGAGATGAACTCTCGCTTAGTTCTTAGTAAGTAGAACGCTCGCGCGTCAAGCGGCGTCTTTGGCCAGTTGGGCTACCTGCTGGCGATGACGCTCGGGGGAAGTGATGACCTTCATCTGCTGCCAGTCGTACGCAAACTCTTTGCCGCAGTCGAGGCAGACAACATAGGTTCCAGTCAGATCAGCGGCCGGAGGCCGGCGTGAAGCCCGACGAATAGTTACAGGAAAGCTGTAGCGAGCGTGCCTGCATCCAAAGAACGCATCCACAAGTTTTCCGATCATAGACCCACCTTCCATACCTGAGCGTGTATGCAAAGCCTGGTGAATTTGTTTTACCGAGAGTGACTCCCCCTCAATGACAATCTGTACTCTTGGTCACTCACCTACTTAGATTCACCGATTGGCAAAAAGGTTTAGGTTTTCACACCCCAGTGGGTCTTAGAGCCGAAGGTTCGGAATTCCATGAATACGTGGGAGTTATAGCGGCGGAGGCAAGGTTTTGCACAGTCTTCGGACCATCCGGTTATCTCTTTGGATACCTTCCGGCGGCCAAAAGCCCCGGTTTAAGCAGGAATTCGGCAATCGATCAGCATTTTACGAGCAGCGCCGCGTGGCTTCTCGAAATTGATGGACGTTCCTTCAACGCAAACCCAACGGCAGCAGCTGCCAACAATTCTGCCGCGAAAGCTGTATTGTCAACGTGACCGTTGGGCTCAGCCAGCAATACGAGGGCGCCGGGCTTGGAAGCGCGTGCTACTTCCACGAAGAATCTTCCAGCATCTGGAAACTCGTGCACTATCGCGAAGGCGAGGGTGAAATCAACCTTGCCATCGAGATCGGTGATCGCCATCGTGTCGGCTGAAGTAACTCGCGCGTCGATACGGTCGAGAAGGTTCGCCTGTGATGCGCGCCGTTTGAGACTTGCAATCATCTTCGGCTGCAGATCCACAGCGATGACGCGTCCGGATGGGCCGACGAAGCAGGCCAGCGGTAGCGTAAAGAACCCCATACCTGGGCCGGGTTCGAGCACCGTCATTCCTTCGCGGACATAAGGGCTGACGATCTTGACGGGGTCCTGTCCGATCCAGCGCCGAATTGGACTAGCCAGGAAATATCCGAGCCACCAGGGACAAACACGATGTGCCATGCGGCAGATTCTATCGAGAGGATCAAGTGCGAGCAGTGAGGCTGCTCACACGGACTACACGCTTTGCGGGCCGCGCTTCTTGTGCTGCTGGCACTTCGTCATGATGGCCGAGCGCAGCCGGCTGCGCAGGTCTTCGGGCAGTTCATAGAGCTGCGAGTCACGATAAATCTCGATGGTCTTCTTGGTGGTATCGCAAACAACGTAGCAGTTGTGGCACCAGGAGAGATGATTTTCCAACTCGACTTTAGTTTTTTCGTCGAGAACGCCGTCCAGATAACTGGTCAGCTCGTTAAGAAATTCAGAGCATTTCACAGGTCGCCATCTCCGGTCGCCACATCATTTTTGACATCTCCATCTTTAGAATCTTTGCTCTTGCCATTGCCCGGTTCGCGCCGCTGGAAGTAGCGCCCCAAGCGCTCGCGCAATTGCAGGCGTGCCCGCAACAGCCGGGATTTCACCGCAGGGACACTCAATTCGAGCGCCGCTGCCGTCTCTTCGGTCGAGAGACCTTCCACGTCTCTCAGCACGAACACCGTCCGGAACCCTGGGGGAAGCCCCTGGATGGTCTTGCTCAAAATCTCTCGTAATTCTGCTTGCGTGTACTGCTGTTCCGGATTCGGGCTCCAGTCCGCGATTTCTCGGGGAAGGGAATCGTCTTCCGTCTTAATATCTTCATCGAGCGATACCGTTCGCTCGGGCTTGCGGCGCCGCAACTTCATCAACGCTTCGTTGACGGCAATGCGTACCAGCCACGTATAAAACTTGGACTGTTCCTGAAACTGTGCCAGGTTGCCATAAGCCTTCAGGAACGCTTCCTGCACCACGTCTTCCGCGTCTTCGCGGTTTTGCGTGATATGCTGCGCGATCCTGAAAACATTGCGGTCATAGCGGCGAACCAGCTCTTCAAAAGCCGAATCGTCGCCCCGCTTGGCCGCCTGAACTAGCGCCAGTTCCTCGCTAACAGGCCCTACTACTTTGTTTTGGATGGCTCCCATGTGTCAGGCGATGCAGTATTTTGCAGCAATCCTCTCCCTCGAAAGTAACTCTTATTTTACTTGTTCCCAGGGGAATCTGGCGAATCGGGGATCTCCTCCGTGGCACTGTGTTGCAGTGCTGGATGGGCGACGGGGTCAGGGAAGGACGTGAAATGGCACATTGCTGGTCAGCATGCCTGCGGGCGTAGTGACGGTGACATAGCCGGTGGTTGCGCCGGGAGGAACGGTGGCCGTCAAATATGTATCGGAGATGACTTTGAAAGTCGCTGGGATACCGTTGAGTTCAACACTCGTCGTCCCGGTGAACTCCTGGCCTAATATCCCGAATTCTTGTCCACCTTTAGCCGGGTTTCGCAAAAACGCCACAAAGGGGCCGAGGCCCATGTCGAGGCTGAAGATTGTGCCGCAACCGCAGTTGACATTTCCGCCGCTATACGTGGCTCCGTAGAGCAATCCGTTGGTAGCTTGAAACAGTCCACCGCCGCTGTTGCTGCCCCAGGACTCGAAGTTAAAGAGTGTAGTCAGCGCACCGCTTGGAGTGATTTGAAATATCGTGCCACAACCCCAAGGTGAACCGCATGTCGTGTCTCCCCTCAAATTCGTCATCCCGTAGAAATTCCCGTCAGTAGCTTGAAGAAGCGGTCCGTACGGATTCGCGCCGTCTCTACATTCCGGCTCGGAGCAAAAGCTGTACAAGGTGGTTAGGGCGCCTGTCGGAGTCATCTTGAAAACGGTTCCATAGTTGCTAGCGCCCCCTTGGTAGGTCACGCCGTAGAAACTGCCATCGACCGCCTGGGTCAACCTTCCGCTTGGATTCGCCCCGTCAGTACAGTTTGGCTGAGAGCAGAATTTGTAAAGCAGCGTGCCAATGCCACTCGCTTTGACCTTGAAGACGGTTCCGCATCCGCCTGGGTCACAGTGAATGCCTCCGACGTCGGTGGTTCCGTAAAACTCTTCATCCGTTGCCTGAATCACTCCGGACGGAAGGGTACTCTTCCCTAAGTTGTACAGCGTTGTGAAAGTGCCGTCGCCAGAAATCTTGAAAAATGTTCCTCCTCCCTTCGTTCCACCAACGTTTGTTGTTCCATATAGGTTCCCGTCGGCCGCTTGAGCGAGGCTGTTTGGGACGCCGCCGTCTGACACATCGAAATTGTGCAGGGTAGTTAGATGTCCGTTGGCAGAAATCTTGAAAATTGTCCCGCAGCCGAGGTCGTCACACTGATTAAGCTCTGACGGACCACTTATCGCTGTGGTGCCGTAGAAGAAGCCGCCTTTGCCTAGGACCACGCCGCCAGCGGAGTCGCCGCCGTGCGGGCACTTCGAATAATTGCAAAGGAAGCCGTACAGCGGACTCAGACTGCCTGCGGGAGTCATCCTGAATATAGTTCCATAGTAGGGAGGATAGCTTGAAGACGTTGTGCCATACAGGTTTCCGTCGATGCCCTGTGCCAGGGTCATCAAGTTGGGGGTGGCCCCATTGTCACCGTTAAATTCGACCAGCGTCGTGACCGTCTGCGCCGATGTAAAAATCGCGGTCGCTGCGCAAAGCAAGAACGCCGCACAGATGTTTCTCATTCCACTTAGTCTTGTCATCGAAATCCTTTCTTAGCGCTAAGACACCGGAATAGCGGGGCAGGAACGGCCAACGAATCAGCGCTGCGTAGGGGAAGTGCAGCGCACTAGACTGGGAAGCATTATCCGCTGGGACAAACGGGCGGGTCAAGCCACTGACTAGATTTGTCATTTGATGCAATCAGGCGCCTGAGCGCTCAAAATCCCGGATTCGGCGATCCATGTGTGCAACGGCAACGATCCAGACTCCCCGGTGTCAAGTTGAACAATCCTGCAGAAAATCATCCCTCCGTGATCTTCACAAAACTGCTATAGAATCGAAATTCGGTTTTCGGGTACTCCGATGGAACAGGGTACTTCGGTACCCTGCAGCGGGTTTAGAAGTACCCCTATAATCTGCAGTTAGGGCAATGTCCTTTTGGCGGTTGGCAAGGTCGAGCAGCACTCGGAACGTTGCATGAGAATGGTTTTCTGAGCATGGCGGAGAGCAAGGAACTCAAGCAAATTGTTGAGCGGGCGGTCGCGCAAGTTCTTGACCGCCATCTGCCGAACCTGCAGGCAGAGTTAGTCGAGCGCGTCCTGGCAGAACTGCCCGCGGCGCCGGCTAGCGAGGACTCCATTGCAGCCGGACCCTCATCTGACGGCCTCGTACAAGCGATCTCGACCATTCACGCCGGTTCCACCCAAAAAGAGATTCTGAAGGCTTTGCTCGAAACCGGCACTGCGTATGCCTCCCGCGTAGCGCTTTTCGTGGTCAAGGGTGGCGCTGCGAACGGATGGCAAGCTCGCGGATTCGGGGACGACGAAGCCATCAAAGATTTTCCGCTCGACATGGCGGCTGGCCCTGCCTCCCACGCTTATCAGAATCGCATCGTGGCTCCGGCCAACATCGCCGAAATGGACCACCGGTTCGTAAAGCAGTTTGGCGGACCCGAGAACGAACAAATTCTGGTGTTGCCCCTTGTCTTGAAAGACAAGGTCGCGGCGCTCCTCTATGCGGATGGAGGATCTGAGAATCGGCTTGATCCTGGATCGCTCGAAGTTCTGGTGATGTCCACGAGCGCTTGGCTGGAAGTTACGTCCCTGCGCAAACAGGCGGCACAGCGCGAGCTCGAGAGCGCACCCGCAATGGAATCTCCTGCGCCCGCCGCCGCCCCGGCACCCGTTCATTCTGTCAGCGCCTTCAACGATCCTTTTGCCGCGCACACACCAAAGCACACCGCGAAGGCCGCTCCTGATCCTGAGCCAGTCGCCGAGGTCGTGGAAGTCGCAAGTGCGGCCACGGCCAGCGCAGCCGCTGCTCCGGCAGCAGATCCGTTTGCCGGACTTTCCGCGGAAGATGCCGACACTCACCGTAAAGCGCAGCGCTTTGCCCGCCTTCTGGTGGACGAAATCAAGCTGTACAACCAGGCGAAGGTCAATGAAGGACGCCGCAGCAAAGATCTTTACGACCGCCTGAAAGAAGATATCGATAAGAGCCGTGCTACGTTTCAGAAGCGCTACGGCAGTTCGGCAGCGGCAAGTGGCGATTATTTCCAGAAGGAAGTCGTCCGCAGCCTGGCCGAGGATGATTTGTCAGTGATGGGTGCTAACTTTAAGAAGTAGCATGTAGGCTATGAGCTTCGAGCTTTGAGCTGCGAGAAAATGCGGGTTCTCGAGGCTCGGCGCTCGTGGCTCGAAGCGCAAACAAACAGGTTCTGGACTCGCGTCTCCGCGCGAAAGAATTTAAATTGGTTCAATTGGGTCTCAAGTGGTGGTGTGCACTCGCTCTGGCCGGCGTGTTCGCGTTGTCAAGCGACGCTCGCCCGTTAATCTCGTCGCGTCCGCAACAAGCTACGAATCCGGGGGCGGCGGATTCTCCAGACAAGCAATCTCCAAAAGCGTCCAAAACTCCGCCACCAAAAACTGAGCCCGATCAGTCTGGCGCCAAAACGACTCCGCATAAATCTGCCAGTTCCAGGAAGAAACCAGCCGTATCCCATAGCGCCGCCGCGAAAAGAAAAAAACGTCCGATGTCTCCTCGTGTTCGGCGCATCCGACAAGCGTTCGTGGCGTCTACCACGTTGCGTCCGATGGCGCAGCAGTTAATTCAGGACCGCACGCCCGCAGGATACGCTGGAGTCGAGGCCTACGCCCGGGCTCACTCAAAAGAAGATGCCGGCGCGCTCGCCTGGCTGGTCGTAGGCTATGCTTATTTCATCGATCACGATTGCGCCCACGCCATCGAGCCGCTGAATCGCGCCAAGCCCATGGCAGGAGACCTCGGCGATTACATCTCCTACTATCTTGGCACCTGCTACCTGCAGACTGGCCACCAGGCGGAGGGCCTCGCCGCCCTAGCTAACTTTGAAACCAACTATCCCGACTCGTTGCTTATCCGCGATGCTCACCTGAGTTACGCGAACGCTCTGCTGACTGAAGGACGCGCTGCGGAAGCCGCCCAGCTTCTGGAAAAAGATCGTCTACCCGCCCGCTCCGACATCGAACTTGCTATCGGGAAGGCGTATGCCGGTCTCCACGATGAGGCCAAAGCTTCAGAGGCTCTGTCGAATGTCTATTACAGGATGCCGACGTCGCCCGAAGCTGACGCCGCCAACACGGAGTTGAAGAAGCTTTCGATCGCCGTGCAGCCTGGCATAGCCATGCTCAGAACGCGAGCCGATCTGCTGATGAAGGCGCACCGTTATCCGGATGCGGCAGACGAATATCGCGAGCTCGCCATCCACGAAGGTCCCGCCGATCGCCCAGCGGCAGTGCTAGCCCTAGCCGATGCTATGCATCGCAGTGGACGCAATCGGGAGGCGAAGGCCGAACTGACGACTCTGCCGGGCGCAACTCCCGATCAGAGTGCGCAGCGGCTCTATATCCTGGGCGAAGTGGCGTGGGCCATGGATGAGAATGACGAGTTTTATCACACGGTCGATCAGCTTCGCGAAACTGCCCCGACGAGTGCATGGCTTGAGTCGGCGCTGCTCTCGGCCGCGAACCTGCACCTCGTTCATCACGAGTACGACCAGGCACTCGACGCTTACCGCGAACTGCAACAGCGTTTTCCGAAAGGTGCGAAGGCTTCCTACGCGCATTGGAAGACGGCTTGGCTCACCCTGCGCCAGGGACGCAACGATGAAGCCCGAAAGCTTTTCGAAGAGCAAATCGCCGCTTACCCGACGGGCAACGAAACCTCAGCCGCGCTTTACTGGCGCGCGCGCCTTGCCGAGGAAGAGAACCAGCCGGCCATGGCTCGCGCGTTCTATCAAAAGCTTTCGGATCGTTACCGCAATTACTATTACGCGGAGTTAGGCCGCCAGCGCCTGAAGAAGTTGCCCCAGACACCCGATCCTCCCGGTGAGTACACAATTCTTGACCACGTTCCACCGCTGGAGCATGGCGACAAAATCGCTTTAGCCGAGCCCCCGGCCGACGATCTTCACTTGCAGAAAGCCAAGCTGCTCGGCAATGGAGGCTTGGTGGACATGGCGGTGCGCGAGCTCAATGCCGCTGCCAATGATGACACCGACAAGAGCTGGGCCCCGGCCGAGACGGCGCAACTCTACATCGATACCGGACACTTCGATCGCGCTATCGAAGTGATGAAACGTTCCGTTCCCAGTTATTTTGCGGTCGATATTCCCACTCTTCCGCGTGAGTACTGGGAAGCGCTTTTCCCGCGTCCCTACTGGTCAGACTTGAAGCGCTTCTCCATTGCGAACGGGCTCGACCCGTACCTGGTGGCATCGTTGATTCGCCAGGAATCGGAGTTCAACCCGGCAGCCGTCTCCCGCGCAAATGCCGTTGGGCTGATGCAGTTGCTGCCCAGGACGGGCAAGCTCGTCGCCCATCAGGTTGCGCTGAAGCATTACAACCCGAGCCAGCTATACACTCCCCCGGTTAATATCGAACTTGGCACGCGCTACTTCCGCGGCATGGTCGATCAGTTTGGCGGCTCGTCTGAGCAGGCGCTGGCCGCCTACAATGCCGGCTCCGACCGCGTCCTCGAATGGATGGGACAGGGCACGTATCGCGATTCCGCCGAGTTCGTCGAGTCAATTCCATTTACCGAGACTCGCGAATACGTGCAGGCGATCCTGCGGAATGCCAGCGTTTATCGGCAACTCTACGGCGCGCCGTAGGAAGTTCTCTTCCGCATACTCACGCGGACTTCGCAGATCCTTTCTGCGAACCGCAAAGTCGCGAGCGCGCGCTCTAAGGTCGAACGGTGATAGGGTTTGAGTGCTAAGGCCTGTTCTCGACAGTTGAGCGCCTGTATCAGTGGTGTGCCAGCCAGACGGCTAACAGAATCACAACGATTACACCGATGGCAGTGCCAATGAGGCACAGTTTCCCGTGAGTGGGCTTCCGCAAACGGATCGCCTCGGCAGCGGCATGGTGCTCCACCTTCTTGAAGAACTCATCGGTCATTCTGGAAGAAGGTTTGTCGCTCATCGCTGTGAGTATACGCTCACCGCTCGCTGGGATTTTTTGCCCGCAGCGGCTGTTTTGAGTGTAGCCGCCTGATTTCGACACCGACGGAAATAGTCGCACAGCAGAATCAAAACTGTGTGCTCACGATAACCTTCGTGGGAAGGTCCAACTTTGCGGAGCAGTTGGTGACCGGGTCTTTCTTGTCCTTGTAATGCTCTTCCAGCGTGTAGTAATACGTGGCGACGAAACTAGTCGCGTTATGATCAGCAAATGTCCATGTGCGCACATTCTTAATAGCTTCTTCAGCTAGAATTGGGTGGCTGGGTAAAACCTCTATGTGGGTTATGCGGTGGCCATCAGTCGTGACTTTTAGCTTCACTGTGCCCTGCAAATGCACAGACTGGGCTTTCGGAGGATATTTCGGACACTCGAACGCCGTCACCGTTGGTAGAGCCGCATCAGTCTGGCCAAATGCGCAACAGCCGAAAATGCAGAAGGCCACAACCATAAGCAATGATTTCCGCATGCGGAACTTGTAGCACAGAGCAAACCGGATGAGAAGTACCTGCAAAGAAGTCCCGGCGTCAGCTGGCGCAACATCTCGATTTCACTCAAAATGCCGGGGGCGCTTCAGAACTCTGGCAGCGAGGCTGATGCCAGTGTAGGTTGCGAGATTGCCTAGGACCACGCCGATGCAAGCGACGAAGGCGATGGCCCGAAAAGGCACTCCGATCCTATAAAGCAAGTAGGCGGTCAACGCCCAAAAAACATTTACGACGGCATAGAAGAATATCGCTACTTTCTTCACGGCAGGTTGTGTCACGGGCAATAGAGTAGCGCGACCATCAAATTGATTGGTGAAAAATCGTCGCCGTTACACTCAAAATCCCGATCTCAGGACAAAACACGCGCCTGCACAGAACGCTATCCGTGGGCCGCAAGAGTCAAGACCTCAAATGGCTACCGTGTGTTCCGTTGGCGATGCATCGGGATGCAACTCCCTGATTCCGGACGAGTTCCTGCTTTAGGCGGCGGTGTAAATGTACTGCCGCAAGCCTTTTACAATCAATAATATAGCTATCATAGTTAAACCGATTTAACTTGCCGATGCAGGTCTCCATTTCAGCCCCAACCTCAGCCTTGTGTTAACCGCGAACCGTTCGACAGGCAGCTTCCCATCCGCCGCAACGGGCATTTCTGTGGGCGAGCGGACCAACGTTTACGCACTTCTTTTATTCTCGAGAATCTCAGATTCGTGCTGCGAAATCCCCGGAACCGTTCGGCAACGACGCACGTACCTCTCACGACGGCTTCTTACGATGGAGGTGTGCTCATGCGAACCCTGCTTGTGCTGCTTGCTCTAGGCTCTGCACTCCTTTTTGCGCAACAGGTGCTTGCCCAGGACGACAAGATTGAAGAAGTTGGCAAGAGTCCAGTTGAAACCGGTTCGCCCCCGGCGGCAGGGTCCACCTGCATCTGTGTCCAAGCGGCAGCCAGCTCATCGGTCGGGACGAGTCGATGCTGCGCGTCTCGTTCCGTCCCGAGCGGGATGACGTGCGGGTTCGCATTCAGGTGTCCGGCGACCGCGCCGACATCCGCGTGACCGATTGCCCGCACAACAATTTCCAGATAAAAATCGAGCTACCCAAATCATCTGCTCTCTACGTCCGCATGATGGCCGGCCAGCTTGACGTGCGCGATATTACCGGTGACAAGGACGTGGAACTCACCTTCGGCCAGCTCAACCTGGATGTCGGCAAGCCCGACCAGTATGGTCACGTTGATGCGTCCGTGAGCAGCGGTGCCGTGGATGCGGACGCCTTCGATGTACACAAGGGAGGCCTGTTCCGTTCTTTCGATCACGATGGGCCAGGGAAATTTCGCCTGCACGCCCACGTGGGAGCTGGACAGCTGGAGCTTCGCTGAGAGCCTGGTGATCGTAGAACGAGTAGCGCAAAACAAACTCATCGCATCCCGAAGGATCCTTACCCGAAATGCAATGCTGCAGGCAGCGATTCCTCGCTGCGCTCGGAACCACACTGAACGCAGGAATCCGATTTACGTAGCGAATCAGAATGCGCTGCGTCTCAGTGCCTAAGCTCTACGCCGTGTCGTAAGAGAGGCAGTTCACGCCTCAGCCACGGCTCGATCTTCATTTCGCCGAAGCTTTAGCCGCAGCATGTCTGGCCATGAGTCTGATAGCTTGTGGATCGCCACTGCTGGCTTCTTTGGCGGTTTGAGCTGGAGTCTCCAGAGTCTCCTGCAAGAGGGCCTTAGCGGCATTGCTGATTTGTACCGTGTCGGGAGCGCTGGGTTGCGCCGCCAGCTTTGGCGATGTTGGTTGAGCAGTTGTGGCTTGCGCGGCGGGCTGCGCCATAGTTGTTTGTGTGATGGAACTGATCATGTCGAGAATCCCCCTCGTGGACTTTATCGGCATGACTGGTAATCCCTCCACTTAAAAAACGTTCATGAGTCCGTCTTAGGAGCCTTGTCCCCAGCATTGGCATGGCCAAAGACAATCTCCAGCACCAGCAGGCTCGCTCCAACTACGATCGCGCTATCGGCAAGGTTAAAAACGGGCCACTGATATTGCTTCACATAGAACAGCAGAAAATCGACCACTCGTCCGCTGGCCACACGGTCCCATAGATTTCCCACTGCACCGCCGAGAATCAGCGAGAGCGCGATGCCCGTGAGAGTCAGGGACCGCGACTGCCTCCAGAGCAACATCGAAACCACGATCATTGCGATCACCGAAAAGCTGATCAGGGCTGCCGTCTTCCAGTGCGATGGCGAATCCGCGAAGAGACTGAAGGCCGCACCGGTATTTTCGGTGTGAGTAATGCGGAAAAACCCCGGGATGATCTGGATATGCGTGTACATCTGGATGCGAGCCGCCACTAGTCCCTTCGTCCAGCGGTCAAGCAGCACAACGATCAGAGCAATCAGAAAATGGAGGGCGCGCACGGAAGAGGTCTTCATCAGGATTAAGATTGAATGCCGCTGACTTCCAGCTCCTGCAGCACCGCACTGCAGCGCTCACAAACGGTGGGATAGTTCTTGTCTTCGCCCACATGCGTGGAGTAATTCCAGCAACGGTCGCACTTGGCGCCGTCGGCTTTCTTCACTTCGACCTTGGCGCTGCTTGTGCCGTTGCCGGAGCCCTGCGCGAGCGATACTTGCGACACGATGAAGAGATAGCGGAGTTGGCCGGCATTGCGCTGCAGCACCGAATACACTGGATCGGCTGCGGTGATCGCCACTTGCGCCTCCAGCCCCGTTCCGATCAGCTTGTTGTTGCGCGCTTCTTCGAGAGCCTTCAGCACTTCATCGCGAACCGAGCGCAAGGTGTTCCAGTCTTCGTCAGACTTTGCGTCCGTCGCACTCACAGCCGAACTCCCCAGAATATCGGCCGCGCGAGGAAACTGTGCCATGTGCACGCTGTCCGTGCGTCCCTCAACTTTGGGCAAATATTGCCAGATTTCTTCACAAGTGAAGCTCATGATGGGCGCCAGCAAGCGCGCCAGCGCCTCGCCGATGCGCCAGATGGCGGTTTGCGCGCTGCGCCTCGCCTGCGATTTCGGCGCGAAGATGTAGAGCCGGTCCTTCAGCACGTCGAAATAAAACGCACTCAAGTCGACAATGCAGAAATGATTCAACCGGTGATAGATCCGGTGGAATGCAAAATCGTCATACGCCTTGCAAACATCATCAGCGAAAGCCACTGTCTGCCGCAGCATGTATTGATCGAGCGGTTCCATCTGATCAAACGGAACCGCATCCTTCGCCGGATCGAAGTCTCCGATGTTGCCGAGGATGTAGCGAAAGGTATTTCGGATCTTCTTGTAGTTCTCGCCCACGCGCTGCATGAGCGCTTCCGAGCCGACCACGTCTTCGCGGAAATCGACGGACGCGACCCACAGTCGTACAACTTCTCCGCCCAGTCTGCTCGAGATGTCAACTGGATCGACATCATTGCCGCGCGACTTCGACATCGCCTGACCTTTTTCGTCGAGCGTCCATCCGGGCGTCACTACGCCTTTGTACGGCGGCGTCTGGTGCGTGCCCATGGCGCAGAGCAGGGAAGACTGAAACCATCCGCGATACTGATCCCCTCCCTCAAGATAAAGATCCGACGGCCAGGGGTAGCTCGGCTCGTCGTCCGTCTTTTCTTCCCCTGTCTTTTCTTCGGCGACCAGCGCAAGATAGCTGGCCCCCGATTCAAGCCACACGTCAAAGATATCGGTTTCCTTTTCGAACTTCGTGCCGCTGCAGTGCGGACACTTAGTGCCGGCGGAGACTATGCTGGTCGGCGCGTCAGTGAACCATGCATCCGCGCCTGACTTGCGGAACAATTCGACGACCTTCTGGTTGATCGCTTTGTCATTGAGCGGCTTGCCGCACCCTTCGCACAGGAACACGGCGATAGGCACGCCCCACACGCGTTGCCGCGAGATGCACCAGTCGGGCCGCGTCTCGATCATGTTTGACAGGCGCTCTTCACCCCACGACGGATCCCACTTCACTTTCTTGATTTCCTCGAGCGTGCGCGTGCGCAAGGTGTCGTTCTCGCCCACGCCGCCCGGCATAGGAGTTTCCATCGAGATGAACCACTGCTCGGTCGCGCGAAAGATCACCGGGTTGTGGCAGCGCCAGCAGTGCGGATAAGAATGCTCGGTTTTCTCCGTATGCAGCAGAGCTCCGCGACTGCGCACCAGATCGATGATCGGCTGATTGGCATCCCACACACGCTTGCCCGTGTATTCCGGCAAACCGTTTCGCAGAATTCCTTTTTCGTCGACGTTGCTGGTGGCGTCGAGCCCATACTTCATGCCGGTGATGAAGTCTTCGGCACCGTGCGACGGAGCCGTATGCACCACGCCAGTTCCGGTGTCCATGGTGACGTAGTCCGCAAGCACACCGAGAACCTTGCGATCGAGGAACGGATGCTGGAAATTCAGGCGCTCGAGCTTGCGTCCTGCAAAGTGCGCCAGCGGCTTGGGATCGGCAAGGGTGCATTTCGATGCAACTTCATTTGCCAGCTTCGAGGCAACGATGTAGACCTCGCCGCCGGACTCCAGCGCAACGTATTCTTCATCCGGATGAAACGCCACGGCCATCGAAGCAGGCAGTGTCCATGGAGTTGTTGTCCAGATGATGGTCGAAACTTTTTTCCCGGCCAGCGCTGCATCGATCGAAGCCGGATCATCCAGAAGCCGATACTTCACGAACACCGTGCTGCTGGTGTGGTTTTCATACTCGACCTCGGCTTCGGCGAGCGCAGTCTCGTCGTGCATACACCAATACACCGCGCGCAGGCCCTTGTAGACGAATCCATTCTCGTAGAACGAAAAGAACGTCGACAGCACGACCGACTCATAGTGCGGAGTCATCGTGGCGTAGGGCCGGTCGAATCGGCCAAAGACTCCAATGCGTTTGAATTGCGTCCGCTGCAAATCGAGATATTTCTGGGCGTACTTGCGGCATTCCGCGCGCACCGCAGTCGGAGCCATTTGCAACTTTTTCCCGCCCAGTTCTTTGTCGACTTTGATCTCGATCGGAAGCCCGTGACAGTCCCAGCCCGGTACATAAGGGGCGTCGAATCCTGCCATGGTCTTTGACTTGACGATGAAATCTTTCAGGCACTTATTCAGCGCCGTGCCCATGTGAATCGGCCCGCTCGTATATGGAGGCCCATCATGCAAGATGTATTGCGGCGCCCCCTTGCGCGCCTGCCGGATCCGCTGGTAAATCCCCATCTGCTCCCAGCGCTCCAGCATTTTTGGCTCGTTCTGGGGAAGGTTCGCCTTCATGGGGAAGGCGGTTTTCGGCAAGTTGACAGTCTTCTTCAGGTCGTCGAAGGGCACTCTAGTAGCGTCTCCCAAATGTATGAATCTTTTCATTATAGGGAGCAGTGGCAGGGAACGTCTATGCACGGCCAGGTGCGCGATTTGTGGCTGGAAGATCGTTTGCCACCAGGGCACTACCGCGCAGCGCAAGTAAGCGGAAATGTAGAGGAATGAATCGCAAAAAACTGCAGATCCTGCGTGCGATCCCATGCTTATCTGGAGGTTACCTCCCATAACGAATTGCACTTACGAAACCGGCGGAATCGGGTTACAATTTGATGAAGAACACGCGTGCCAGACCGATTACTGAAAGCCATAATGCTTTCTCTGTAAAATCGGTAGAAATACAAGCAACTTGTCGCAGGTGTCGCTCATCTGTGTAAAGAGCGGGTTCCAGAGTAGTTAGACAAGTTTTCACACCGAGCAGCAAGGAAAGTCCGTAGCGGGAATATGGGATCCCAATCAGTGAATACGAACGTCACCGGTCCAGAACCGGAACTGCATCTGCTGATTACAGATGGGCAGTACGAAGAACCTCTGTACAAGCATCTCTTCCGGGAGATCGACGAGTTTTTCTTCCCTAAAAAGCTCCCACCTCTCAAACTGGAGTCGAAGCCTGAACCAGTGAAAGATCTCTGGGGCTTCTACGACTACAAGAGAAATGGTGTTCTGGGATCGACCGGTGTTCACGTCCTCCTTATCGGAATGATCGCCCTCAGTTATGTGGCCTTCAGACACGCCGTGACCGTTGCTCCGACGCAGAAGGTGACGGTGGCGTTGGTAGATCCCGACGATATCCCCCCTTTGAAACCGTCGAAAACCCAAGTTGGCGGTGGTGGAGGCGGCGGCGACCGCGACGTATTGCAGGCGACTAAGGGCAAGCTGCCCAAACTTTCGATGCAGCAGATCACGCCTCCGGTCGTGGTCGTGCGCAATGAACATCCTAAGCTCGTCGCCGAGCCGACAATCATCGTTCCTCCGCAAGTCCAGTTGGCCTCGAACAATTTGCCGAACTATGGCGATCCCATGTCGCACGCCATCCTGCCGTCCAATGGCACGGGTTCCGGCTCTGGAATCGGAAGTGGCTCAGGTGGCGGCGTTGGATCAGGCAGTGGTCCAGGTTTCGGTCCGGGTGAAGGTGGTGGTACAGGCGGCGGCGTCTTCCGTATGGGCAGCGGTGCGGTTCCGCCTCGAGCGATCTATTCTCCCGAGCCTGAATTTTCCGAGGAGGCCCGCAAGGCTAAATATCAGGGTGTTTGCACTCTTGGCGTGATCGTCGATGCTCAAGGACATCCGACTAACATTCGCGTGCTGAATAGCCTGGGCATGGGCCTCGATGAAAAGGCGATTCAGGCCGTCAAGACCTGGCGCTTCGAACCCGCCATGAAGGACGGTCACCCGGTTCGCTTCGAAATCGCCGTCGAAGTCGACTTCCACCTGTACTGAGATCGGCCTCAAGCTCGAGTGATTTTCTATGGACGCTGCTTGCAGCGTCTATTTCTTTTTCAGGACCGCGAAGTATCCTTCCCACCTTTTGCGGAATCCTAATCTCTCGTAAAGCGCGATGGCGCGTGCGTTGTCGCTTCTGACGTGCAGAAATGGCGTTTCCCCACGCTCACGAATTCGTTTCATAACCTCAGCCATGAGGACGCCGGCGTAGCGATTCCCAAGGTGATCGGGATGTGTGCAGACCGCACTGATCTCGGTGAAACCGGGGACTTTCAGCCTTTCGCCCGCCATGGCTACGAGTTTGCCTTGCTCACGAATTCCTAAATACAAACCGAGTTCGTGCGTGCGCGCCCCGAATGGTCCGGGCTTGGTGAGTGCCGTGAGTTCCAGCATCTCGGGCGACTCCGGCGTTCCCAACTCGACGACCTGCGCTGCAGTTTTCGCTGATGTTAGGGCGGCGCTGCCGTTCTCGCAGATCATCTGCAGCAATGGAGCACCGACGACGTAGTCCCACCCAGCTCGCGGTTTGTATTCCTCATCCAGAAAAACACCGATGGATGCCGCGGGATGGACTAGGCCGGCTAAAGAATAGTAGCCATCGTCGTTCGGCTCTTTGAACCCACATAGGGGGCTCACTTCACGCGGGAATCGCCGCGCCGATTGAAAGCTCTCGGCAAAATGCGCCTGTCGCGTAGTCAACGCCTGCCAGATCACGTTGTCGAGGGGATGCATTGTCTGATCTTCAATGGGACTGCGTGTGCTGGGACTGAGTGTTTTGATTGCAATGCTCATCTGGAAGACACAGTAATTGTGCGAAAGGCTGAGAAGCTATCCGATTCTTGCTCGGGAATTTAGAAAATGCGAAAGGCAGGAGCTCATTCTTTTAAGTCAACGTGCTCGACCGTCTCGATGGGATGCCCGAGGAATCTCTGCCCTAGTCTTTGAAACTTCTCGGTCGAGTCCGTGGCAAAGAACTTCAGCCGTGGGACTGCCCGCCGCTCTTCGGCATCGTCTCCAGTTGCTGGCACCAGTTGCTTGAACTGCGCCGCTACTTCGCGCGCTGTCGACTCTGCCGAATCGACGATGCGGACGTGGCGTGGTGTCACTCGCGCCAGCAGTGGCTTGAGCAGAGGATAGTGCGTGCATCCCAGTACCAGCGTGTCCGCATCGTGAAAGCCGTCGGCGAAGGCCTCGGTGAGGTAAATTCGGGCAACCTGCTCCGTCACCGAATGCTCCACCCAGCCTTCCTCGACGAGCGGCACCAGCAGAGGACATGCCTTCTCCCGTGCCTGCAGGCCGCGCGACTCGAGGGCCTTCCGGTAAGCATGACTGCTCACGGTCGCATCCGTGCCGATGACGATGATCTTGCGATTGCGAGTGCTGGAATGCGCTGCGCTTGCTCCCGGTTCCACTACGCCCACGATCGGAACGTGAGCCGCTGCCTGAATTCGATCAAAAGCGAGGGCCGTGGCCGTATTGCAGGCGATCACGAGCATCTGTGCCCCGTGAGATTCCAGGAAATGCGCCGCTTCCACGGCATACCGAGCGACAGTTTCAACCGATTTGGATCCGTAGGGAAGGCGCGCCGTATCTCCAAAATAGACATAATCGGCCGCGGGACCAACTTCAAGTAAAGCTTTAAGTACGGTGAGGCCGCCAAAGCCGGAATCGAATACACCAATCGTCGAACGTCGCATGGATGAGAAGATGATAAACCTCCCTCTTCGGATCAGCGGGTGACCAAACCGATACGCCGTGGAGAGGAAAGGTTGCCGGTGCTCCTCTGTGTCCCCTGTGGTGAGGTTCTGCTACTTGGAGCGCACTACCTCTTGCCGGCTGCGGCGACAATCACCCCAGCCGCGCGACAGCAGGGACCCAGGCGGAATCGGTGCTCCATGCGGACACGTCCGAGGATGTCCCAGGAAGGCGCAGATCTTATCGGTCGCTTCAGGCGAGAGGATGTGCTCGAATTTGCAGGCCTGCTGCTCGATCTCCGTCTCGCTGTCCATCGCCAGGCTGTCGGTGAAGAGCCGCTCTGCCAACCGGTGGCGGCGAATGATGTTCCCGGCGAGCTCGCGGCCGCGAGGCGTCAACTCCACAATCATCGTGCCATCACCGACCGACGCTGCCACGGGCTTCAGAGCGTCATGGCAAGGATTCACAAACGGTTTGTGCTCGTGCGCCTGCGGAGGATGGGGCATCGACACGACAAGCCCCATTCCCATCATCTTTTCAATCGCCAAGCTCACCGGAAGCGCACCGTGCACTTCCATGCGCTCCACTTCGGCGATTTCGCCATGCTCCTCCAGGACCCAGAGTTCCTCCAACACTTCGTCCAGCTGTTCCTCATCGGCCATTGAGAAGACTTCCTGCGAGGCAATCTTTCCGTGATGCAACTCGATGCGCCGATCGGCCAACCGGGCTACAACCGGATCATGCGTGACCATCACAATGGTGCGCCCCTGCTGATGGAACTCCCGCAGCAATCGGAGAACGATTTCTTCATTCTGCGCATCGAGATTTCCCGTGGGCTCGTCAGCCAGGATGATCCGCGGATCGTTGATCAGCGCCCGCGCAATGCACACCCGCTGCTGCTCGCCGCCGGAAAGCTGCGAAGGCAAGTGATGCGCGCGATCTCCCAGGCCCACGCGCGTGAGCGCTTCTACCGCTTCTTTTTCGTCGGTCATGCTGTGGAAGTACTGCGCCAGCATCACGTTCTCTACCGCGGTGAGGAACGGAATCAGATGGAATTGCTGGAAAATAAATCCGATCTTTTCGGCGCGCACGCGATTCAGTTCTGCGGCTGAGATTCCGGCAACATTCTGTCCATCGAGCCAGATCTCACCCGAGGTGGGTTGGTCTAGGCAGCCAATCAGATTGACGAGGCTCGATTTCCCCGAGCCGGACGGACCCATGATCGATAACCACTCCCCGGCGGTGACATGCAGCGAAATGTGGTCGAGCGCGTGAATGGCGCCATTTCCGTTGTCGTTGCCCGGGCCGTTACCCGCTTCCTTGGCGGGATAGAGCTTGGTGACATTCTTGATCTGGATCATTTCACTCTCCCCTCAGGATCACGGCAGGCTGCACCCGGCGCAGCAACGAAATCGGAAGGATCGCTGACAATAACGTCACCGCCATGCTACCAGCCAGCACCACCGGCAGAACGCCGAAGCGCGGAACGACCGCAGCATGGAAATTTGCGCGACCGATCCACGCTGCAATGCCGATACCGATGAGAAATCCTAGCACTGCTCCCACGGCGCCCAAAGCGGCAGCCTCAGCCGCGAAGAATCCATTCAGCAAGCGTTCCGATGCGCCCAATGCTTTCATGATGGCGAAATCGCGACGGCGGTCAAAAACCCATCCCATAAGCGTGGAAAGCACGCACAATGCGGCGGTCAGAATAATGAGTGCCGCGGCTGCCAACAACGTTGCCCGCGTTTTGCCGAGCACGCGCGCCTCGCCTTCCATAATCTGACGCACTGGCCGGACATCCGCCGCAGGAATCGCTTGCGCCAGTCGGTTCATGACGCTTGCGATTTCATCCGGAGATCCACTGGCGGCGACTTCAATCGTTGAGGGTTGCACTCCTGTCCACGAAGTGAAATCGGAGAGCGAGATGTAAATCCGGCTGTCCTCCGCAGCTCCTGTCCGGACCGTGCCCGACGGCGAGACGTGAAGTGTTTTACCTTGAAACGTGAGATCGAAGTCCTGCCCCTTGGGAGACACAATCGGCAGTGCCCTTACACCAATTAGAGACGGGTGCCCCATTCCTCCCTGATTTTGGGAGAAGTGGGGATTTTCAGCACCGGCAGGCCATCTGCTCACCGACCACCATCGATTCAATTGCTTGACGCGGTCAAAGTCCGTCCCCGCAACCACGATCGGCTGACCATCGCCGGTGCGGGCCACAATCATGCCGAAAGGTGCGGCAATGCCACGACGGGCCACGGCTGAATCGACCTGCGAAAGGGCATCGGCGGGAAGGGAAGCGCCATCCTTTCCCACGAGAATGATATTCGCCCCATAGTTGCGAAATTCGCGCTGCAACTTGGCCTGCACGTCCACATATAAATTCAGCATCGCCGTGGCAACGGCCGCCGCGACCACCATCGCAAATAATGCCGAAGCCGCACGTCCGCGGCGCAGCACCGCCGCTCGCAGCAGCATGCGCAGGAACATCGAAGTATGCGGTGCACTGGCCCGGCTCGCCGCCAGATCCTGCGCCGGGTGCGACATCGGCGCGCTCACAGTTCACCTCGCAGTGCGAATACCGGATCGAGCATCACCGCCCGCCGGATCGCCACCACGCTACCGGCAAATGTCACGATCACGGCAATGGCAAGAATGACCGGGAACAGTACAGGAGAAATCGAAATCTGCGAATTAAAGATCGAGCGCCCGATCTCGCGCGCCAGAAGACTGCCGACACCGAATCCAACCACGCCTCCGAGCAATGCCAGCAGTGTCGCATCGGCGAAGAAGACCGCTGCGATCGCAAACTTCCCAGCTCCCAGGGCCTTCATCAGCCCGACTTCCGTTCGCCGTTCGAAGATCGCGGTAGCCATTGCGGCTGAAACCGCCAGGGCCGACGCAAGCAACGCCGCCAACGTGATCAGAAAAATGAGTCCTTCAATCCGTGTCAGCACCGCTCCTTCGTTCTGTGAAACCTGACGAATCTGTTCGGCGTGTGAGTGCGACATGGCTTCGGTCAACTGCAGCGCAATTGCCTGCGGATACGGCGTGCAATACCAGCGGTCGTAAATCGCGCCTGACATGCTCTTGGGATCGCGCCGGCCGAAAGCGTCCTCCGGCTTGGTCAGCGCACTGACATACACCCGCCGCACGGCGTCAGGCTTCCCAATAATTTCCTGAGCCAAGGCAAGGGGAGCCACAATCTCGTCATCCTCGGCCCCGCCCGTCGACAGCACGCCGCTGACGCGGAGAGCACGTCCCGAAACCGTCAATGTATCGCCGGCGTTTTCCTTGAGGCGTGAAGCAAGACGTTCGCCAAGCAGAACGTCACGCGAACTATCATTGGGCCAGGCACCCTGAACCTTCCACCATGGATGGGTACTGCGCACACCTGTAACGAAACTTTCATTTCCGTAGGAAATTTGCTTTGCGAAGTAAGTCCCGAGCAGAGTCACATCCTGTTTCGCTCCGTTTCGCTCGAGCGTAGCATTGACCGGCAGCATGGGAGCAAAGCCGGTGATGTTGTTATGCCAGAAAATTCCTTTGATCTTAGGTAGATCGGCTTCGCTGAGAAATGCCCCATCCGTCGGAGGCTTGAGATTCACCCCGCCAATCTCGACATCCAGAGTATCTTCTTGTGGAGTTACAACCAGGTTGGCGCCGATGGTGCGCAGTTCGCGGTTGATTTTATCGCCGATATCAGTGGCAACCGCGATCATCGCTGTGGCCACCGTCACGCCCAGCGTGATTGCCGCGCCGGCCAGTATCTTACGCCGCTTCTGCCGCCGGAATGATTCGTAGACGAGCCGAATGAACATCGGCTACTGTTGCCCGAATATGCGGCTGCCGCCCGCAATGTCGGCCTCCTCGATGATGATCGCATCGGCCGTTTGCGTGGCCTTCAGTGGTATCGGGTTACAACCTCCCGCCGTCCCTACTGATTGCGGATTGATGGGTGCTGCGCAGTTCTTGCACACCACGCCGTTGCCGCTCTTGTAGAATCCCACCGAACCGCAGATCTCGCATGCATCAAATACCGTCGCAATCTTGCCATCGGGCTTCTGATAGAGCCAGAAGCGGACCTCAGTCCCGCCTTCTTTCGCTTGATACCGGTGCAGGTCGCCGTCTTGCACCTGCGTCAGGGGAATACTCAACTTGCCGCTGGTAAACGTTACTTCCGTTGCCGGCGACAGAGCGCTGACGTTCTTGGTGTAGACAAATTCTGCGGTCACCATAGCAATGAACACGAAAGAGAAGGTATAGACCGATCCCATCCACAGCCGCTCACGACGCGCCGTCCAGGCGGCCTTCCGCTTCTCGGCCGGAGAAGCCGCAGCATCCACGGCCGGTGCACGCCGCTTCGCCTCGAACAGGACCATCAGGGCTGCCAGCGCGAAGATCGTCACGAAGAAGAACCAGTCATTGCTGACGATCGGTCCGATAATGGCCATCTCGCGCTTCGAAGAGGGAAGTACTCCGCTCTCCGAAAGCTCGTGCAGTCCTGAGATGACCAACTGTGCCGCCACCAGGAACATGATGGCAGTCGTGACTTTGAAGAACTTCTGCAGGTTGATCCGGACGCTGCCTTTGACGAACATCACGCCAAACGTGATCGCCGCAATCAAACCGAACAGAGTCCCAAGAAAGCTCATCAGGTCGCTGGAATTCAGCGACACGCCTGCGAGCATCAGGACGGTCTCGGCGCCTTCGCGCAGCACCATCAGGAAGATGAAAGCGAACAGCCCGAACCACGCGTCGTTGCCCGCCAGCAGACCGACCTTGCCCTCGATCTGGCCCTTGAGCTTGCGGCCAGTCTTCATCATGAAGATGACCATGGTGACTACAAAAAATGCGGCCACCAGCATCACCCAGCCTTCGAAAACGTCTTCGTTCAGATGGGTGCGGGAGATCACGATCGCCACGCCAATGCTGCCCAGGAAAGGCAGCCGCCAGCGCGGCATAGACGGTCTTTTTCAACTCGGCCCGCCCGATCTTGGTCAGGTAAGCCAGGGTGATGCCGACGATCAGCGCCGCCTCAACCCCTTCGCGAAGAGTGATAATGAAAGCCTGTAGCATCTAGAACCCTTCTACGAGTTCGGTACGTCGAAAACCATTTTGAAAATGAATTTCAATTTCAACTTTAAGGATATTCCCGGGCCTGCCAGACCAGTCAATGCGCGTTCATCACAGATGTGTGTGATTGGGATCACACTGCGGAATTCCGGCCTTGAAATGCTGCCGCTTGCAGGGAAGGGTGACGAAGTTATGACGGTGTGGGGGTGTCGCAGGAGCTGGTTTAAGGGTGCAACGGAGATTTGATCGCCGCCATCCGTTTCACGACCGTAGATGCCTCCGATTTTTTGACCTTCCCGTGCTATCCTCGGTAGGATTCAATCGGGAACGTCCCGCAGCGTCTGGCTTTTGTTCGAGCTGGGCGGAAGCCACCAGGTAAGAGATTCATTTGTTGTTTCTGTCCCCATGTTTCTGGAAATAAGGAGCAGCGCATGATGTCAGGATCGGACTAAATCGCAAAGAGGCTTTCTTTCCCGTCGCGGCTTTTTTGGCTGGGCCAGTTCGGTGGCCGCCGCTCTGGGCATGGCGCCGCTGGTTTCTTCCGCGAAAGCTTTTTCGTCGCCGACGGGATCATCGCCGGCGATATCGTCGGATGGCGAGGACTACTACGCGAAGCTTGGGGTCTCGACGATTATCAACGCGGCCGGTACTTATACCACGCTAACGGCTGCCTGCATGCCTCCGGAGGTCTTGGCGGCGGTGCAGAAGTCCGCGCTTCATCCCGTGCGCTTACACGACCTGCAGCAGAAGGCCGGTGAATACATCGCGCGTCGCCTTAAGTGTGAGGGAGCGGTCGTGACTTCGGGGGCTTCGGGAGCGATCAGTCTGGCAACAGCCGCCTGCCTGCAGTATGCCAATAACATCAACGTTACGAACATGCCGCAGGCGATCGAGGGGAAGAAGAATCAGGTCATCGTGCAGCAGGCGCATCGCTATGAGTATGACCGCGCTATGTATCTTTGCGGGGCGCGAGTGACCGAGGTGGTCACGCTCGACGACTACAAGCGCGCGTGCGATGAAGGCAACGCCGTGATGACGAACTTTTTCAACGCGGCAGAAGACGAGGATGGGATTGCAGGGAGCGCGCAGATTGGCCGCGAAGAGTGGCTGCGGGTGGCGCACGAGTACAAGATTCCGTGCCATCTGGATGCAGCAGCGGACATGCCTCCGATCGCGAATCTATGGAAATACACCGGCATGGGTTTCGACCTCGTGGCTTTCTCCGGAGGCAAGGGAATACGCGGTCCGCAAAATGCGGGATTGCTGCTTGGCCGAAAGGTTCTGACCGACCTGGCGCATGCGAACAATAATCCGGGAGACGGAATCGGCCGCGGCATGAAGGTAGCGAAGGAACAGATTGTCGGCATGGTCGCGGCGGTCGACTGGGTTCTCTCGCATACGGAGGAGTCGATGCAGGGCGACTACCAGAAGCGGGTCGATCTCATCGCGGATGCCGTGAAGGGAATCCCTTCGGTCAGGACGGAGACGGTGGTTCCAAGAATCGCCAACCACGTTCCCCATCTGCTCATACGCTTCGACCCGGCGGTCACTGGTGTCACCACCAGCCAGATCGTCCAGACGTTGCGCACAGGTACGCCTTCGATTGAACTGAATCCGAACACAGGGCAAAAGCCAAACCAGGGTATCCCGGCGGATGCGAACACGCTTGTGGTTGGAGTCTGGATGCTGCAGCCCGGTGAAGATGCGATCGTGGGCGAGCGAATTCGCGCGGCGCTGACGAAAAACGGCCTGATGCTCAAAATCCACGTTCTTGGTCAATGAGTGTAATAGCGATTTTATCGCCAATGGAGCCGACTCGTTGACGCTGGACGCCTCCGGTTTGCCGAAAAACCGGGGACTAATACATTCGTGGACATAAGCGCATCTGTCGCTACTGATCGGCTCTTAGCGGCCAGCCCCTGCTTCCTCGTCGCCCCAGCACAATATGTAGGACTGAATTTTCGAAATACAATCAGGGCTGAACTTGTGCCGTGACCTTGAACAACACTCCATAGCCGACGCCCTTGGGGCCCCCATAGAGGGTCGTGCCCGAGAGACCGTCGCCATCTATTATTAAGCGGCTACTTGGATGTATGCCAGCTGTACCTGAGAAGGGCAAGATTTCTTCCTTGCCAGTCGGATCGAGTTTGAAGACTGTGCCGCAGCCTATCTTCTCGTAAGACTCTCTTGGGAAGATAATTGCGATAATGCAGAGTTCGGAATGCCCGCCAGCGTAGGTCGTACCGTACAGGTTGCCCCTCGAATCGAGCAACAAAGTTGCGAGAGGATCGCCCCCATCTGCAGGATATCCGGCAAAGGAATGAAGGACAGTCTCTTTGCCGCTTTTATCCAACTTGAAAACTGTGCCGCTACTGTAATTGGCATCGCCGTAGGAGCCGCCTATCGTGGTGGTACCGTAGAGATTGCCCGCCTTATCGCGGACCAAGCCTCCGTCGGGCCGAGCACCATCCGGGTAGTTCTCGAACCTGTACAGTACGGTTTCGTTTCCCTCAGTGGACAGCTTGAACACCGTTCCCCAGCTGTCCTGTAAAGACGTGATACCGCCGAAAATGGTGGTGCCATACAGATTGCCCGCCGAGTCCCGTAGTAAACCTGCTGTGGGATTTTCCCCGTCTGGGGACCCTTTAAAGCTGTACAGCACAGTTTCGTTGCCATTAGCATCCACCTTGAACACTGCTCCCACGTTGGCGACACCACCCGCGAAGGTGGTGCCATAAAGATTGCCTGCCGAGTCCCGGACTAAGCCTGCGGAGGGATTTGACCCGTCTGGGGCCCCCGCAAAACTGTGTAACACAGTCTCGTTGCCATTAGTATCCACCTTGAAAACCGTTCCGTAGTTGAAAGGGCCTCCCTGCTGGGTAGTTCCGTACAGATTGCCGGCCGTGTCGCCTACCAAATCTCCATAAGGGAATGCTCCGTCCGAGCCGCCTTGAAAGTGGTAAACCACAGTTTCGTTACCGGCTGTATCCAGCTTGAACAGGGTTCCGCAGCCTGGAACGCCGTTATAGCTACAGTTTCCGCCTCCTCCGTCGACCGTGACGCCGTAGAGATTACCGGCCGGGTCCCGCAGCAACCCCGCCCAGGGATTTGCCCCGTCTGTCCCTCCCTCGAATGAATAAAGCACGTTGTAAACCTGCGCCTGAGCCGACAGCGTCCCAACCGCCGCCGCCGCAAGCATGACTGCCAAGGCCATAATAGTGCTTGCTGCTTCCCGACTTGTCCGAGAAATCCGGCCCTGATGTTGCTTGGTATCAGGCATGACCGCCCTCCTCGCTTGAAACCCGCAGATTTTAAACACTGCGGGGCGACACAGTAAAGAGACCTTTGGCTAATGCAAAAATCTCTTACCTAGGCTGAAGAAGAGCTCATCCCCAGAGCAGAAATTCTCAACTGTCGAAACCAGGCCTCTCTACTCGAGTCCCCCGCTCACTCTCGAATTCCCACCTGCTTTCCTGACGCTCAATGTGCCGTCAGGAGAACTGAGAATATGGCGGTTCGTAGAAGGGAATCCTGTAAACGACGGAGTCGTATTTTGGATTCGTGCGGCTGCCTATGATCTCGCCGTGAAGACCCTCAGCGATACGCCTGCTGGCGATATTTTGTATGGCCACCGGATAGATGAAACTTTCTTTGCCGAGAGTTGCGTGTCCCCAGTCAACAAGTGCGGCCACGACTTCCCGGCCGAAACCCTGTCCGTGGGCGCTTTCCTTGAGCCAAAGGCCGACTTCGGGCGAAACGGAATCCGTGTCTTCGAATGAGGCCATGCCAAGGCATTCCCTGTTGTCGAGCCGCCGAATGACAAAAGAAAACTTGTTTGGTTCCGGAGACTGCACTCTCTTCTCGCATCGCGCCACGTACTCGCTCCACGATGGCGGCTCCCATGGCATGAATCGGGCGATGGCAGGCGTGATGCATCCAAAAACCTCTCGCGCATCCATCAACTGGAACTGGCTGAGCTGCAATCTTGGAGACTGGAGGACAATCATTGTGTCAGCCTATCAACCACGTACAACACGTCAATGACAGCTGGCGAAAACAGAATTACACTCACATCCGCTTCAGGAACGCGTTCGCTTCGGCCACCCGCGGAAAGATTTTCTCTTCGGCCTGGAACTCCGCCGAGTGTACGCATCTCCGGCTTCCGCGCAATCTTACCGGATGCTTCAAATGCAGCATCTCGTGATAGACGATGTACTCCAACACATAGCGCGGCACTTTGGGATGATCGAATATGCTGCTGATGATGATCGCGTTGTGCGCCGGATCATAGTGGCCCAGAATGCGGCGCGTCTTCGTCTGGCTCCAGCTCATGCGCGGCCGCGCCATCAGTCCGTGAAAGAAGCGCGTGTTCAGCTCTTCAAACACCGCGTCCAGATCGTAGAAATGACCGCGTGCAGAGCGCAGCAGCTTGCGTCCGCGAATTTGACGCACGAGATGTGCCTTGCGCACAATGTCGTGGCTGCCGACATATTTTCGATAGCGTGCCGCATGTCCCCGGTCGATGGGCTTCCGGTACATCTTCGCCAGAAGGATGTGTGCGATCGCCCGCAGCACTCCTTCGGGTGCGCCTTCCAGCAGATCCGAGAGTCGCACCAGGAGTTTCCCGTTGCGCAGGCGAATGGTGTTGTTCACATTGGCGAACGCAAAGAAATCCACTTTCATCTCGGGCACCGCCGTCCCGGGACGCAGTTCCCTATATGTTTCTTGGAAAAGTTCGAGCACGCCTTCACGCACGGTGAGCGTAGATTAACAGGGGTCAGGGACCAGGGACTAGGGGTCAGAGATCGGGCGTCAGGGATAGAGGCAGGGATTGCGGATTAATAAGTACCGATCAAGGCTCGGCAATGGCGTATCCGATCCCTGGCCCCTGGCCCCTGGCCCCTGGTCCCTCGCCTTCTACTCCTGTACACCCGTCCCGGCCGAGGGATTCTTGTTTAACTTCTTATGCTTCGCCTGGTCTTCCTGATCGGCCAGCAGCTTGCGATGATCCTCCGTCGCGCTATCGACCGTCTCAATAGCGTTGGTCAAAACAAATTCATACTGATCCGCTTCTTTTGGAGGCACGTTGGCGGCATCTTTTAGCGCCCGCAGCTTAGCCTGAAATTCCGTATCCGCCTCAATCACGGTCTTGAGCGGCTTCCGGATGTCGTCTCTGCGATCAACATAAGTATCGATGTTGTCATTCAGTTCGTCATAGAGCAGTTGAAAATCATCAAGCAGATCGTGCGTTTGCTTCGCCCGATCCTTCACCTTGGGATCGCTTCGGACCTGCTCCAGCTTCACCAGCCTCGTCCGAGCAAACTCCACATAGAGCGGAAGCCTCAGTTTCGGCTCCCAGCTGGTGTCACGGACTTGATCGATCTCGGTCCCGGTCAAGGGATCACGCCGCCGCTGTGCCGTCACCGTCATGGCTCCGAGTAGCAGAAAAATTGCAATCACACGGAACGGTCTCATTGGGCACCCTTCGGAAACATTGACATGAGCAGATCGTCGCGGACCCGCTCCAGCCGGTTGATCGCGTCCTTCACCGCAGCCTGATCCTCACGACCCAACGTATGGAGGAGGCTGTTCAGCTTCCGCGTCATGGCGCGCACCGCAATCTCTGTCTGCTTTTCATGCTTTTTGGATTGAATAGAGTAGTCTCGCGCCAGCTCGGCAAAACTTGTGACATCCGTGAGATGCGTCTGGCCTTTCTCGATGTCACCGGCGGTGTAGAGTCTATCGGCTTCGGCAAGCTGCTTCTCGGCTACCTGCACGCACAGATGAACCTTGTCCCCGGTGTTCGCCGCCGCGATACGTGCCTTGAGCTCGTCTACTGTCGGGTCATTCCCTGGGACCGGTTTGGCAACAGCAGTCGCGCCCAGCAACACCGGTCCGCAAAGCAGCAGCAAAGGAAACATCCTCCGCCAAATCGGCCACTGTTTCACCCTGTCCATCATCCTGCTTCCCACCCTGGGCACGTCTGCTCCCCGTCTATTTCTTGTGTTCCAGCGCAATCAAGCGATGTTTCGCCTGCCACTCCTGTTCAGGATACTTCCCATTGGCCGCCTGCAGGAAGAGCTGATAATTGGCCGACGCCTTCTTCACATCCTGCAAATGATCGTAGGCCGACGCCCGCAAAAAATACGTAATCGGAATCTCCGGCAGCAACTTGGCACGTGCCTCCAGAGCCTTCAGGCTCAGCGCATAATCCTTATTCTCGCTCGCTGCAAACGCCAGATCGCCATAGGCCGTCCCCAAATCCGGCTTGAGTTTCACCGCCGTCAGAAACTCCTCTTGCGCCTTGGAAAATTGCTTTTCCTTCAGTAAAGTCTCGCCCAGGGATTGGTGAAGATCGGCGTCCTGCGGATGCGTGGCGATCAACTCCCGGTAAGCCACTTCCGCTTTGTCATTCTTTCCCGACCTGCCATAGAGGTCCGCAAGTTCCCGTTGCAGCGCGAGGTCCTGCGGCGCAAGCTTGGCTCCGGCCAGCAACTCTGCAATCGCATCATCGTTTTTGCTCTCGGCATCGAGCACACGGCCTAACTGGATGTGCGCGTCCGCCTGCTCCGGACGCGCCTTCACCACTTTCCGCAGCTCCGCTTCCGCCTCGGGAAAACGCCGCCCGCGCATGTAGATGTTGGCCAGACCTGTTGCCGCATCCAATGACGCAGGATCAAGTGCCTGCGCCGCTTTGTACTCCTGCTCGGCGTCGGCAAACTTATTCTGCTTCTCGAACAAAAGGCCGGCCGCCAGATGTGGCTCGGAATCCTTCGGCTGCAACATTGCCGCCTGACGATACGCCGCGAGGGCGTCATCCGGCTTCGAACTTTCGACGAGATGCGCCAGCGAAAGCCACGCGCGTTCGCGACCTTCCGCGACATGGCTCGTAGGTTTGAGCTGGGTCGCCGCGCGTAAGAACTGCTCCGCCTCCGGGCTACCCCGCTTTGCCAGCAGCAGCCCGAGATTCAGGTTCGACTCAAACACGTCCGATTTGGCCTCAACCGACTTTCGATAGGACGCGATCGACTCGTCAATCTTGCCGAGTGCATTCTCAGTAAATCCCAAGTCGAACCAAGCCACGTAGTTCGTCGGATCGCCTTCCGCTACTTTGCGCAGCAACGGTTCAGCTCCGGCATAGTCGCGTTTCTGAATCAGGTCCTCGGCTTTGGTTAATTCCGGCGGAGGACCTTCCGTCTCTTCCACTGTCGTATGGTGCGTTGTCTTGTGACTCGATTTTCGGTTCGAAGATAAGTCGCCTGCAGACTGCTCTTGTGTTGCGTCCGAGTTCTGCGCCGGGGATTGCTGGTCTGCAGATTGCTGGTTCGCGGATTGCTGAAAGGATGAAGTCGAAGTGTTCGCCGCGTGAGCGTAGAAAAGCGCAGCTGCGGTGACCAGACACGCCGCCGCGCCAACAGTCCTACGAACGCCCATTCGAACTCGAGGGGACATGGCCGTTCAATACTCGCGCCAGATATTTTCCCGTGTAAGAGCCAGGGAGTTTTGCAATCGCCTCCGGCGGTCCAACGCCCACAATTTTGCCGCCACGATTTCCGCCCTCCGGACCGAGATCGATGACCCAATCGGCGGTCTTGATGACTTCCAGATTGTGCTCGATGACCACAATCGAGCCTCCTGCATCAATGAGACGGCGAAAGGCCGCCAGGAGTTTGCTGACGTCATCAAAATGCAATCCGGTCGTGGGTTCGTCGAAGATGTAAAGCAGCTTTCGTTTCAGCTTCTCGCCGCTGGTGCCGGCTCTGCTTTGCTCCCTTGTAGCCGGTTGCAAGTGTGCCGCCAGTTTCATGCGCTGCGCCTCGCCACCCGACAATGTCGTGGCCGACTGCCCGAGCCGCAGATATCCCAACCCGACTTCCTCCAGCGATCGCAATTTCTCCGTAACTTTCGGCGCCTCGGCAAAAAACTTCAGCGCTTCCTTCACCGTCAGGTTCAACACCTCATGGATATTCTTTCCGCGATACCTCACCTCAAGCACCGTCGGCTTGTAGCGCGTGCCCTTACACTCTTCGCAGACCAACTCAACGTCGGCCAGGAACTGCATCTCGACCGTAACTGTGCCGTCGCCCTGGCAAACCTCGCAGCGGCCACCGGGAATGTTGAACGAAAAATGTCCCGCGCTAAAGCCCCGCTTCTTCGACTCGGGCAGGGAAGCGAACAATTCGCGGATGGCGTCAAACGCCTTGATATACGTCACCGGATTCGAGCGCGGCGTCCGTCCGATCGGCGATTGATCGACCAGCACAACTTCCTCAATGTACTGATCGCCTTCCAGACTCTCCCAGGTTGCCGACGTTGTTGCGCCTGCGCTACCGACATTTCCCGGCTGCTGCTTGGCTTGCGCCAAAGCTTTGTAGATCACCTGATGCAGCAGCGTCGACTTGCCCGATCCAGAAACTCCGGTGATCGCGACCAACATCCCCAGCGGAATATTGATGTCGACGTTCTTCAGGTTATTCGCGCGCACACCACGCACCTTGATCTGCTGCGAACCCGGCTTACGCCGCGTGGCCGGAGGTTGAATCCGCAGGTCTTCCGAAAGATATCTTCCCGTAAGCGATGCTGGATTGTGCAGGATCTCGTCATACGTTCCGCCGGCGATCAGCTTCCCGCCATTCTCTCCGGCGCCGGGACCAAGATCGAGAATGCGATCCGCTGCCTTCATGATGTCCGGATCGTGCTCGACCACCAGAATCGTGTTCCCGAGATTCCGAAGGTCGTGCAGGATTTTCACCAGCCGATGCGTATCGCGCGGGTGCAGCCCGATCGAAGGTTCGTCGAGGACGTACAGCGTTCCCACCAGCCGCGATCCCAGCGAAGTCGCCAGCTGAATCCGTTGCGCCTCTCCGCCGGAAAGGGTAGAAGACAGCCGATCCAGCGTCAGGTAATCCAGGCCCACATCATTCAGGAAGAGCAGGCGCTCGCGAATTTCCTCGAGGACTTTCTCCGCGATCTCGGCCTCCTGCCGACTCAGCTCGACCTTCTCGAAAAACTTGAGTGCATCTTCGACGGTCAGCGAGCAAATCTCACACAAGTTGCGCCCCTGAATCTTCACCTGTCTCGCTTCCATCCGCAGCCGGTTGCCGCTGCATTCCGAGCACGTCGAGTAGCCGCGATAGCGGCTCAGAAAAACACGCACGTGCAGTTTGTATTTCTTCCGCTCCAGATGGTTGAAGAATCCGCGTATCCCCAGAAACTTACCCTCGCCATTGAGCACCAGATTCTTGTGGTCTTCAGCGAGATCAATCCATGCCATATCCAACGGAATTCCCGCTCCCTTGGCGTAGCGCTTCAGATCGGTAAACAACGGACGATACTTCGGCTTCGTCCATGGCTCAATCGCCCCCTCGGCGAGAGACTTCATCTTGTCGGGGATGACGAGGTCTAAATCGAAATCGATCGTATTTCCGAACCCCTGGCACTTCGGGCAAGCTCCGTAAGGATTGTTGAACGAAAACAGCCGTGGCTCCGGCTCTTCATAACGTATGTTGCAAGTCTTGCACTCAAAGCGCTGTGCGAATCGCAGTTGTGTGGCGCGGGCACTCTTGCCCGCGAGGTTTTCTGTTTCCTCTGCGTTTGGGCTTTCAAAGATAACTTCGCCCGATTCCCGATAGGCCGTCTCAATCGCGTCCACAATGCGTGTCCGGGACCCCGCCGAAACAGTCAGCCGGTCGACTAACACAAATACCGGCTCCGCGAAGTTGACATCCAGCAGCGACTCCGGGGTTGAGAACTCGAAAATCTGGCCGCCCTGGTACAGCCGGTTAAACCCGGCCTTGCGCAAATCGAAGAGACGACTCTTCAACGCATCCGACAAAGCGGGTGCGGCATTCTTCCCTGACTTTGGGAGAACTGAGGTTTTTCGAGTCCTGGAAGTCTTCTCGCCTTTAGACGCTAACTCCTGCCCCGGAACTCCAGCTCTCTGCAACGGAAACAGCACCTGCAATCGCGTATCCGGATCGAGCGTCAGAATCGTATCCGCGACCTCATCCACCGTATCCTTCTTAACCTCGCGCCCGCAGTTCGCGCAAAAAGTCCGGCCCACGCGCGCAAACAGCAGCCGCAAATAGTCGTAGATCTCCGTTGCCGTTGCTACCGTTGACCGCGGATTCCGCGTCGTATTCTTCTGCCGGATCGCCACGGCGGGCGCGATGCCATCGATCGTATCGGCGTCGGGTTTCTCGATCCGCTCCAGGAATTGCCGCGCATACGCCGACAGCGACTCCACATACCGCCGCTGTCCCTCGGCGTATATGGTGTCGAAGGCAAGCGAAGACTTCCCCGACCCCGACACTCCCGTGACCACCGTCAGGGTATTGTGAGGAACCTCAAAATCAATGTTCTTGAGGTTATGAACGCGTGCACCGCGAACTACGATGCTGTCTGTCTGCGTCAGAGTAGAGGACATCGAATCAGGGCCGAAAGCCACTCCGAATCTCGATCGCAGCCGCTCAGAGGCTTCCGGATGGCTATGTGAATCTTCTATTATAAGGGATTTGCCGAGGGTGAAGTGTGGGACGCTAGAGTTGTGGAAGAGGGAGGCGGGAATCACCACGGACGGGAAGGCACGACTTTAGTCGTGCCGTTACGCTGCAAGAAGCTGCGGCTTCAGCCGCTGAGGGTAAACGCCTATTCGGTACCCGAATCCGGTTCTTGCTCGTTCTCCCGGTCCCGGTTACGAGCATATCGAACAATCAAAGTCGTTCCTAGTGTCACAGCACCGATCGGCGGCAGGATCATGAGAAAAATCGCCCGATTAATCGCCCGCTGACCTTCTTTGGGAGTCGCCTTCGCATTCGCCCGGCACATGGCGCAGCCTTGTGCGAGCGCGGGCGCGGTCCACAGTGCCAGCATCAGCAACAAGATCAAAGAAGCTTTTCGTTTCAAGTTCACCTCAGTGCACTCCCAGCCGGATAATCCGATCTGCGTCCGGAAAGAAGAAGAAATACATGATGATGAAGCAAGTCACGACCGAAAGCACCAGCACCCACCGCATCAGCGCAGTCTCAAACTTCAAGTGCATGAAGTATCCGATGATCAGCGCCGACTTGATCACCGAGAGCAACAGCAGAACCTCCAGCATCCGGACGGGCGTGAATACCTGCCTGTACCCCAGCACAACCTCGATGGCCGTCAGGATGAGCAGCGCTCCCCATACCCAGAAATACTGTGCCTTGTTGTCATCGTGCGTCGCGAGATCGTGCATAGTCGGTATCCTCTGTGTAACCCTGTGCCCTCTGTGGTGAAACGATGCTCAGCGCCCTATGAAACCTTCGTCGACATCAAATACACCAGCGGGAAGATGAACATCCACACCAGATCGACAAAGTGCCAGTACAATCCGCAAACTTCTACGTCTTGTGCGTCGTAAACCTTCGGCTTAAGAAACAGGATTATCGCCGCAACCACCAGGCAAAGTCCAAGAACATGCACAGGATAGTGAAAGACGTTTCCAGACGGGATCAGAAACGCTGCAGCCGCCCAGATCACTGCCAGAGCAGCCAGGAACAACTTGCGGAATGCGATCACACCGAGATAAATCACGCCAATCGTGACGTGCAGCATGTGCATCGCGGTCAGCCCGAAAAACGCCTGCGCAAATTGCGGCACATTTTTCGAGACTTCGGCCAGTTCGCCGGTCGCGGCAGGTGGGGCCACGCCCAGGATCGAAACAAAGCCCGGCAGGACCAGCCCTTCACCGATCAGCTTGCTCCACTCCATGCCGTGCAGAACGATGAACGCGGTCCCGAATGCCATGGTCGCCAGCAGCCAGTTGCGCGTCCACGCCCGATCCCCGCGCTGCGCCGCAAACACACCCAGTACCATGGTCAGGGAGCTCGACAGCAGGCACGCCGTCATGACCGTAGCATTCGCGATACTCTCCGCATGAAAAGGCGTCGGCCACGGATTGGTATAGATCCGGTTGTAACTGAACGCGAACAACAACGCGCCGAAAGTCAGGGAGTCTGAGGCCAGAAACAGCCACATCCCCACTTTCTTCGAGTAAGCCCCAAACAGCGGCGCCTCGTATTCTCCGGGTAAACCATGTTGGACAGCATCATGCTCGATCGTAGCTTCCGCCATTCCCCAAGTTCCCCTTTCAAAACAACGTGGTCGGTGTGCAGTGACCAGTGGATCGCTATTCTGTGACTACCAACTGGCCACTGACCACTATCTTGCCAACCCCAGCAACGCAAACACGTAGATCCACAGCACCAACATGAAATGCCAATACCAGGCTGTAATGTCGACCGCGATCCGCCGCGCTTCAGGCGGCTTATGCAGCAGGGAAGAGCTTGCCGCCCAGATCAACGCGATCATTCCGCCCGCAAGATGCACCGCGTGCGCAATCGTCAACAAAAATACAAACGAACTGCTGGGATTCGTGTCCACATAGAATCCGCGATTATGCAGCTCACCCCAGGCGGCCCACTGCCCGATAAGGAACGCGAACCCCAGCACGACGGTGATCCCGAGCCACGGAAAGTTTTTCTCATCGCCCAGCGAAACGCCGGGAATCGACCTCAACGGAGCCAATGCTGCCTGCCGTGCCGCCTTCCGTCGCGCAAGCTCAATGCTTACGCTGCTTGCCGCGAGCAGCGCCGTGTTGATAGCCAGCAGTGTCCAGGGCAGATCCACACTGCCCCAGTCGCGCACATAACTATTAGACTGGCCATCGAACGTCGGCAACCCGCGCCGGAAAATGTAGGCGCTGGTCAGGGAGATAAAAACCATCCCAACCGTCGCGATGCCGCAAATTAGACCCAGCCGCGCTCGCCGCAGCCGCGCCCCATAGTCAGGGACTTCACCGCCGCGTCCGTCGTCGCCTCCTCCGGTCACCGGCGGAGCAGGAGGTTTGTGTCCAATATCATCAACCGGAGTGCTTGGGGTATACGTCGCCATAACTACTTAGTGCGTCGCTACGTCGAACAGGTTGCCAAAACTATATGCGTCGGATGCCCCATCCTTCTTTCGCGTTTTGTGCGAAAGAGGGTGGGGATTTTGACTCTCAATGCGCCGCCGTCGTCACCGGATCCGTTTGCATCACGTAATCTTTCGGTGCGCCCGGCACGCCGTATTCATACGGCCCGTGATTCACCACCGGAGTCTTTCCTCCGAAGTTGTCATGTGGAGGCGGAGTGGTCGTCGTCCACTCCAGCGTTGTCGCCTCCCACGGATTGTCACTAGCCTTCGGCCCTTTAAACATGCTCCAGAACAGGTTGATTACGAAAATAAACTGCGCCGCCACCGTAATGATCGCCGCATAAGTAATGAACGTATTCAGCGGAATCAGTTTCTGCAGGTATGCGACCTCGGTGAACTGCGAGTAACGGCGTGTCTGGCCTGCCATTCCCGCGTAATGCATCGGCATGAAGATGGCATAGGTCCCTGCCAGCGTCAGGAAGAAGTGAATACGTCCCCACGTTTCGTTCATCATTCTGCCAAACATCTTCGGGAACCAGTAGTACGTCGCCGCAAAAATGCCAAAGATCGCCGCCACGCCCATGATGAGATGGAAGTGCGCCGGGACAAACGCCGTGTCGTGCAGTTGGATGTCCAACACCGGCTGCGCCAGGAACGGTCCGCTCAACCCGCCGGAGACAAAGAGCGACACGAAGCCGATGGCATAGAGCATCGGAGTCTGGAATCGTATTCGTCCCTTGTACATCGTGCCCAGCCAGTTGAAGGTCTTGATGGCCGACGGAACTCCAATGCACATTGTCAGGATCGAAAACGCAAACGCCGAGTAGGGGCTCATGCCGCTCATAAACATGTGATGGCCCCAGACCATGAATCCAAAGAATCCGATGGCCAGCATCGCATAGACCATCGCGCGATAGCCAAAGATCGGCTTGCGCGAAAACGTCGACAGAACCTGCGACGCCACGCCCATCCCGGGCAGAATCGCGATGTACACCTCAGGATGTCCGAAGAACCAGAACAGGTGCTGCCACAGCAGCGGAGAACCGCCTTTGTGACCCAGCACCGTTCCGTTCACCACGACGAGCGGAACGTAGAAGCTGGTTCCGAGATTGCGGTCCATCAGCAGCAGGATTCCCGCCGAGAGCAGAACGCCAAATGCCAGCAATCCCAGGATCGCCGTGATGAACCACGACCACACGGTGAGTGGCATCCGCATCAGGGTCATGCCTTTGGCCCGGAGATCAAGCGTGGTCGTCAGGAAGTTCAGCGCACCCATCAGAGACGCAACGCAGAAGATCGCGATGCTCGTGATCCACAAATCGGCACCCAGTCCCTCACCGGGTCCAGCCGACTGAATCGCGCTCAGCGGCGGATATCCTGTCCACCCATGCAACGGCGCTCCCCCACTTACAAAGAACGCCGCGAGAATCGTGATAAATGCCACCAGTGTCGTCCAGAATGACAGCATGTTCAGCACAGGGAACGCCATGTCCGGCGCGCCGATCTGGATCGGTAGCATGTAATTTCCAAACCCTCCCTGCGGAGCCGTCGTCAGCACGAAGAACACCATGATCGTGCCGTGCATCGTCATCAATTGCAGGTAGGTTTCTGGCTTGATCTCGCCGAACAGCGGAATTACCGCGGTGGGCCAGATCATATGAATCCGCATCAGCAGCGAGAGGAACATCCCGACAAACACCGCCGTGAGCGCCAGGAAGTAATACTGCAGGCCGATCACCTTGTGGTCGAGGCTGAAAATATATTTCCGGATGAACCCTTGAGGAGCGTGCGAGTGAACCGTAGCCGGGGTCGCCATTACTGTTTCTCTGCCTCCCGTGCCGCTATCCACTTGTCAAAATCTTCCTGGCTGACAACGTGGACCATGCCGTGCATTTTGTAGTGCCCAAGCCCGCATAGTTCTGCGCAGGCAAGTTCGTATTCCCCGATCGCGATCGGCTTGAAATGCATGTGGATGTTCAGCCCAGGCACCGCATCCTGCTTAAACCGCAGGTTGGGAACGAAGAAGCTGTGAATCACATCCACCGAGCGCAGGCTGATATCGACTTCGCGGTCCACCGGCAGGTACATCGTGCCGGTTACCACATCGTCTTTTGCCGCCGGGTCCGAGGTGTTAAGTCCCACCGCAGCTTCGCCGCCCGAGGATGGATCAATCAGCTTCGGACTGGTTGCCCCGTACTTTCCATCCGGCCCCGGATAACGGAAGTACCACGCAAACTGCATGCCGGTGGCCTCCACTTGAACCGCGCCCGGCCCGGCAGGATCCCAGCGCTGGCTCGCCCACACACTGCTGCCCATCAAGTTCAGCCCGATGAACAGTATGGTCGTCAGCGCGGTCCAGATGATTTCCAGCTTCGTATTTCCATGCGAATACATCACCGGAGGAGACGCAGGCCTCTGGCGATATTTCCACACGATGTATCCCAGGGAAAGTTGTGCAGCGACAAACACAATCCCCATGATGATGAAGGTGAGCTTGAACTGCCCGTCGATCCATCCTGCGGCGGCAGAGGCGCCCACCGGTAGCCACCAGGTCTTGGCGACGAAAAAATACGTGCTGATCACGGTGATCAGCCAGATCAAAACCAGTAACGCGAGGCCCATTCCCCAGTCCCCCGGATCCTAAGGATGACGCAAAAGAATTTCCCCACGGCGGCTGCTCCGCCCACAGCGGAAGCAACAGTCGGCGGCGAGTGTATCACAGGGCGAGAAGAAAAAATAAGGGAGTTGTTTCAGCGGGAGAAAATGGCGTGCCTCGGCGGATGCCGTGTTTATTTTTTATACGGGAGACACCTGAGATGAGGGCGACCCTTGCTGACACCTGCGGTAATTTCTGTCGAGCCGCGGAATCCGCAGATTCGACGCAGAGAAGTGCATCGCTTTATAAAAACCACGGTGTTCAAAAGCCGCTCTGGGAGCCAAGTCCCGGCCTATCTGTAGTTTCGCCGAGTAACCACTCCAGGTGACCAACGTACGTTGCGAGCCTCTCGGATCGTGTTTAACGTTTTTAAAACGCATGAGCCTCAAACATCCCCAACACCACTCGAAGCCTCATCACACTCACATTACGGCCGCGGCGGTAAATCGTCTGCAGCCTTCGAAACGCCGTAGCAACCGGATGGCACTCAACGCCTCGGTGGGCCTGTCAGGCGAAGACCGGCTGAAGGTCTCTTTTACCATGAAGGCCAAGGCCACAAACCTCAACCGTCACGGCGCGTCGGTGCAATTGAGCCGGGACCTGTCAGTTGGGACCATGGTCATCCTGAAGAACCAGCATGGCAGGGAAGTATCGGCCCGCATCGTGTCCGTGATTGCAGCGGTGCAAGGGCTGTCCACGTACGGCGTCGAGTTCGTCGACAAGGACGAGAACTCGAAGCAGTTCTGGGGAATCAGCTTCCCGTCGAACGCGTAATAGTTTGCCCTATGTCCTCTGTGGATTCTCTTCACTTTTGATCCGTGGAATCGGCGCAAATCCGTGGCGAAGGTTCTACTTCTCCGTCCACTCAGGAACTCTACCCGGAGTCCACGGCGCTCCTGCCGCTTCCATATCCTTCTCCAGCTTCGCCAGATCCACGTCGACCAGCGTCCGCAGCTTAGCCAATTGATCGGCAAATTCCACGGAAGCAATTCCATAAGAATCAATATCAGACTGCGTGGGGCGCTGCATGGAGAAGCGCTCTCCCTCGATAATCGCATTCACGCGATCGCCGATCGACGACGGGACCGGCTCATTCCGCTTCGCAATCTCGGTATCTCCGCGCAAGGCTCGAAGGATCTGCCGGTTCCGTTGCTCCAGTGAATCCGCGGTGGCGCCCAGTTGCTTGTCGACAGCCGGGGTTTCACGCAGCGCCTCCCGAATCTGTTTCAGCCGCGACTCAACATCCTCCGCCGTATGCGTCGCTCCGTATGTCGCGCGATACAGCCGCGACACTTCGCGCAAGAATTCTTCCTGCGCGGTGCGATCCGCAGTTGTCATTGAAGCGGTCTGCTCGGTCGTGACCTTGAACGACTGCGGCCCCGCAACTTCGCTCACTACGCCATCCACTTTCTTGAACATGCGAACCGAATAGGTTCCGGCTACAACCAGCGGTCCCTGATCCGTCGCATCGCGGAAATCGCCGTCGCCTTCCTCATCGTCATGGTGCTGCACTACTTTCGCCGCCGGATACCGCAAGTCCCACGCCGTCCGCTGAAATCCCGCATCCGTCGAGCCCTCCACGCGCCGGATCGCCGCACCGCTATCGTCATAGATCATGAAATAAACTTCCGGCTTCGCCTCCTCCGCCTCGGCCCGTAACTCATCCTTCGACGGATACGGAAGCGTCTCGTTCTTCTTCGCCGCGTCTTTCTCTGCCTCCTGCCGCTTCTCCTTCTTCGTCTTGATCTTCTCCTTCATGTACGCGGTAAACACCGCACCATACGGAGGATTGTCGGCGGCAAAAAATGCATCGCCCTGAAATCCCTTATGCGGCCCGCCCAGCGGATGCCGCTCGATATACATCAATGCATCCTTCACCGTATACATCGCCGCTGCCTGCTCAACGGAATCTGGCTTCATCTGCCGCAGCGGCGTGATGTCATCCAGAACGTAGAACCCGCGCCCAAACGTCGCAATCACCAGATCGCCTTCACGCGGATGAACAATCATGTCGCGCACGGCGATCGTCGGCAGCCCACCTTTCAACCGCACCCAGTGTGCTCCGCTATCGATCGTGAAGTAAGCACCGAACTCAGTTCCAGCAAACAGCAGATTCGCGCTCACCGGATCTTCCGCAAATGCCAGCACCGGGCCGTTCTCCGGCAAATCGCCGGCAATCGAGGTCCAACTTTTTCCGTTGTCCGTGGATTTCAGCAGATAGGGTTTGAGATCTTCGTTCTTATGATTTTCAAACGCGGCGTACACCGTATTCGCATCATGCGAAGAAGCCGCAAGACGACTCACATACGTCATCTCCGGCACACCGGGAAATTTCTCGTACTTCGTCCAATTCCCGCCGCCGTCGTTGGTGACCTGAATCAGCCCATCATCGGTTCCAACGTAAATCAACCCTTCCTTCTTCGGCGACTCCGCCAACGCCACAATATTTCCATAGAACGAAGTCGAGGCGCTCTTTGCCACCGCGTCCGGCCCCCATACCTTCCCCATCACCGGCAATTTGTTGCGATCGATCTGGCGCGAGAGATCGCCCGAGATCGCCTTCCACGTGTCGCCCCTATCATCGCTGCGGAACAATTTGTTCGCTGCAAAATAAATACGCGTGTGCGAATGAGGACTGATCATAATCGGCGAATCCCAATTCCACCGCAGCGGAGGCTCACCCTTGCCCTCCTTTGGCTGTAAAACCAATTCCTGCCCAGTAGGCTTGTCATAACGAATCAGAACGCCATATTGCGATTCGGAATAAATCGTGTTCGGATCCACCGGATCTACCGCCGACCGGAATCCATCTCCACCGGTGGTCACAAACCAATCAGAATTCACAATGCCATTCACATTGCGCGTGCGCGTGGGCCCACACCATGAAAAGTAGTCTTGCGTCCCGCCGCACACGTTATAGAAGGGAAGAGAATTGTCGACCGCCAGATCGTAAAACTGCATCGTCGGCAGATTCGCCTTGAACTGCCACGACTTCGCATCGTCCCACGTCTCATACATCCCGCCGTCCGAGCCCAGCAGCCAGTGCTTGATATCATCCGGATCGATCCACATCGCGTGATTGTCCCCGTGATGATTGACTTCATTCACTTTGTGCAGCGTCTTCCCGCCGTCCGTCGACTCGCGCAGCTCCACATTCATCACAAAAATGCGGTCCACATTTTTCGGATCAGGAACGATTCGCGCGTAATACATCGCTCCCTCATCAAAGTCGTTGCGCTTCTCCCAGTTCGCACCCTTATCACTCGACCGAAAAATCCCGCCCTTGCCGTCCGCCGCTTCCACGGCCGCATACACCACATTCGGATCTGCCGGCGACACGGCCAGCCCAATGCGTCCCATATCGACCGAAGGCAATCCCGATGTCACTTTGTTCCAGGTCGCGCCTGCATCGGTCGATTTGTAGATCGCACTCTCCGGGCCGCCATCGATCAGCGTGTACACATGCCGCCTCCGTTGATACGCCGACGCGTACAGAACGTCTGGATTCGACGGATCCATCGCAATATCATTCACGCCCGTGTTTTCGCTGATCGTCAGCACTGCCTTCCACGTCTTTCCACCGTCCGTCGTCTTATAAAGTCCTCGATCTCCACCGGGTCCCCACAGCGGTCCCTCGGCTGCGACATACACCACTTTGGAATCCCGTGGATCGATCACCAACCGCCCGATGTGCTCCGACTTCTTCAGCCCCAGATTCTTCCAGCTCTTTCCCGGCGTCGTCCGAGCGGTAAATTCCATCCCCATACTAAACGCTCCGCTGCGAGTTGCTTTCGCCCGCGCCCACCCACACCACCGACGAATCATTCGGATCGAGTGCAACCCACCCAATCGAATACGATCCCTGCCCATCGAACAACGGAGTCCAGGTCGTCCCATCATTCACCGTCTTCCACACTCCGCCCGACGCCACGCCCACGTAGAACTCCGAAGTCTTTTTCGGATTCACCGCGATCGACATCACCCGCCCCGACTCGACCCCCGGCCCAATCGAGCGAAACTTCAGTCCCGAGAAGGTGTCGGCGTTCATCCCCGGCTTCTTCTCTTCGTCCTTCTTAGCCGGACAGTCTTGTCCGCCACCTTTGCATTCGTCTTTCTTCTCGTCCTTTGCCGCTTTCTTCTTGCTGCCGGGCGACGCCGCTGCTACTGCGTTCTTCTTGTCAGCATCTTTGTCCTGATCCTTCTGATCTGCCGAAGATTGTGCGAGAAGTGTTAGGGAGAGGAAAGTGAAACTAAGGACGAAAACGGCGAACGATTTCATGAAGCGCTCCGATCAAGCCGCAAGCTTATGCAGTCGCGGGAAAGGTGATGAATGATGAGACGACCGTGGAAGAGCGGCCCTTACAGGGCCGCGTAACCGGCCTGGATGATTTTGCGGGCTTTGAAGCCCCAGTGGTCGCATTCTCAAACGGATATGTATACAGCATTCGCGCCTTACTAAAAAGAACTCTGCGTCCTTCGCGTGCTCTGCGGTTATGGTTTAATCGTCCCATGTCCGGCAAGATCCACGGCCACGAAACCCGCGACGTCAAGCTTCCCACGAACTACTGCTTCGCCTGCGGGCCCGATAATCCCGACGGCATGCACCTCCAATTCACGCTCGACGAAGAGCGCCGCACCTTCGTCTGCCACTTCCGCCTGCCCAAGCGCTACACCGGACCTCCCGGCCACTGCCATGGCGGCATCATCGCCACCATCCTCGACGACGCTATGGGCAAGGCGAATAAGTTGCGCAACGTGGTTGCGGTCACGAAAGAGATGACCGTGGAATACCTGAAGCCTGTCCCGCTGGAGAAGCCGCTGCGGGTCGAAGGCAGAGAAGTCAGCGTGCACGGCCGACAGCACATCAATGCCGCCGAGATCTTCAATGAGGAAGGCGAAGTCCTGGCCCGCAGCCGCGGTGTCTTCGTCGCCATCGACCCCGAAAAGATGTTCGGCAAGTTCGTCGAGCGATGAACCTAACGTCCTGTCATCCTGAGGAGTCGAAGGAACTCTTCACACGGATCAACCGGCGCTGCGGCGAGATATTCTGGAGAGCTTTGTTTTCTCCGTGCCTCTGTGTCTCTGTGGTGAACTGTTCTTAAAGGCAAGACCCTGCCCCAGGGTTCCGCAAACGCCTCACGGGCGTTACAATGAAACAGCGGCGAAACCCCTCCCGGAATCATCGAAACAAAGGGTTAGCTCGAAGGTCGTAACTCGAAGCTCGCGGCTATTTTCGGAGTCCCAAAAATGTCCCAAAACAACGGTTCCAACACCACTTCTCTCCGTCTCAAGACCGGCCTCGCCGAGATGCTCAAGGGCGGCGTGATCATGGACGTCACCAATGCTGAGCAGGCCGTCATCGCCGAAAAAGCCGGAGCCGTCTCCGTCATGGCCCTCGAGCGCGTGCCCGCGCAGATCCGTGCCGAAGGCGGTGTCGCCCGCATGGCCTCGCCCAAAGAAGATTCGCGAGATTATGGCGGCGGTGTCGATCCCGGTCATGGCCAAGTGCCGCATCGGACATTTCGCAGAAGCCCAGATTCTGCAGGAACTCGGCGTCGACTACATCGACGAATCCGAAGTCCTCACGCCTGCCGACGAAGCCCATCACGTCGACAAGCACGCGTTCAAGACACCGTTCGTCTGCGGCGCTCGCAATCTCGGAGAAGCCCTGCGCCGCATTGCGGAAGGCGCGGCCATGATTCGCACTAAGGGAGAAGCCGGCACCGGAGACGTTGTCCACGCCGTCAAGCACATCCGCCAGATTGTTCAGGAAATGAAAATCCTCACCGTGCTCGGCGAGGAAGAGCTCTATGCGAAAGCGAAAGAGCACCAGGCCCCGTACGAACTGATCAAGATGGTCGCCAAAGCAGGGAAGCTCCCCGTCCCGAATTTCAGCGCCGGAGGAATCGCGACACCAGCGGACGCAAGCCTCGTGATGCAACTAGGAGCCGAAGCAGTGTTTGTCGGCTCAGGCATTTTCATGAAGGATTCGACGACGTTCGCCGATCCCGAAGAAGCAGCCAAGAGAGCGAAGGCCATCGTGCTCGCCGCGACGCACTATCAGGATCCGAAAGTGTTACTTGAAGTCAGCGAAAACCTGCAGGGAGCGATGAAGGGCCTCGCCGTAAGCGGCCTGGATGAAGCCCACATGCTGCAAACCAGAGGCTGGTAACAGGAAGCTACTCATTGAGGCGTCATCCCGAAGCCCCGCGCTGTCACCAGCGGGGCGAGGGATCTCGCGTGCAACCCCACTGCATCTTCTTCATCCACAAGCGGTGTCCCGAAGAATGTTCACTCGTCACAGACAAAGCAGCTTGATCGCTGATACAAAGCTCCAATGAGATGCGCGCCAGACCCCTCGCTCCGCCTGAAAGACGGCTGCGCTTGGGATGACGCATTTAGGAGGGGTGCATGCCACTGCCCAAACGCTTCCGCCAGAACACCAGTGCTATCCTCTCCCCATGAAACTTCGGCTTCTTTTCTTCGTCTTATCGTGCACGACCCTCCTCTGCGCCCAGACTCCCCAGCCCAAACGCAAGCAACTCCTCGCCATCGGCGAGGAAAAAGGTTATCGCCACGAAGCCGTCTCGCACGCTCTTGCCACCATCGAGCGCCTCGGACACGACTCTGGACTGTGGGACACCACCATCCGCACCGACACCGAACCGCTGACGAAAAAGAAGCTGGAATTCAACGCGAAAAATCTCAACGATTTCGACGCCGTCCTCTTCTACACGGGCGGCGATCTCGAGATGGACGCGCAGCAGAAAGCCGACTTCCTCTCCTTCATTCACGATGACGGAAAAGGCTTCGTCGGCGTCCACAGCGCCACCATCACGTTCACCTCGTGGCCGGAATATGGCGAGATGATCGGCGGATATTTCGACCAGCATCCCTGGGGCACATTCGACGCGCCGATCCTCGTCGAAGATCCCGCATTCCCCGGCATGCAGCAGTGGCCGCACTCGTTCGTTTTGCGCGATGAGATTTATCAGATGAAGGATTACTCCCGCGACAAGGTCCGTGTTCTTATGCGGCTCGATCCGACCAAACTCGACCTTAAAAACAAGAACGTCCACCGCACCGACGGAGACTTTGCTGTCACCTGGGCCAAGACGTATGGCAAGGGACGCGTCTTTTATTCAACGCTCGGCCATGTTTCCGAAAACTGGGACAATCCCGCCTTTCAGAAGATGTACACCGAAGCTATCAAGTGGGCTTTAGGACTCATCGATGCCGACGCCACACCTCGGCCGCTGACCAATCCCTAAGACTCGAGCGCTGTAACCTTCCACGCACCTCCGCATCTCATGTGCGCTGCCCGTTCTCGGGCAACTGATTCTGACTTAGAAGGACCGGGGTTCACTCTCAGCCTGATTGCAGGTTGGCCGGAAATTCGATTCGGCCGATCACATGCCGAGGTGTGCGCCTCGCCAGCACTGACCTGAACCGGAACCAAAAGCAGAGGAGAGTATCGTGAAAACCAATCTGTCTCGCGTCAGCGCAATGCTGACTCTTTTCTTTCTCACCGTTGCATCGGCCATGGCCGCTGATCATCATGATATTTTCGTGATGACCAGCACCAACAACGCATCTGGCAATCAAGTCGAAGTTTTCAGACTCACGACCGAACACACACCCTCACTGACCTTCGTGAAATCCTTGCCCACTGGAGGGAATGGCGGAGCCGGCGGAAACGCGGGTGCCGTTCAGTTCCACGGCTTCTACGGTGCCGTCGTCAATTACGGCTCCAACAATTTCACCCGCCTCGTGCGGACCGAGAATTCCATCGCAACTGACGGAACCGTCGCGCTCGCGCCTAACTGCACGCAACCTGTTTCCGTCGCCCTTACCGACAGTCATGCCTTCGTGTTGGGCGCAAATTGCGCCGAAAGCCACTCCTGGCCGTGGGGCCACGTGGATGGCGGCGTTGTCTCCTTGAGCGACAACTCAGGCGCGCAAATCGTCTCCGGACAAACCTGGGCTGCCCTCACTCTCAAGTCAGGCTCAGTGCTTCAACTGCCGCTCGAACGCGACGGCGCACTCACCGGCGCTAGTTCGACCGTCACGCTTCCCAGCGATGCCAACGACACTCCGCTCGGAGCCGCGTTCTGGGGGGACACTCTCGCATTCAATCCGGCTCACAGTCCTGACAGCTTTGCCCTCGTCGACAAGGCCGGAGATGTTTTCCCCGTCCTCGGACCGCAACCCGCATATCCCACGAACGCACCTTGCTGGCTGGCCAAAGGACCAGGCAATGTCTGGTTCACCGGCAACAGTCCGGGTCAAGCAGTTTCGATCTTCTTCTCTGACAGTCAAGGCGGAGCCTTCTACAAGTCTGTCGCAGTATCCGGCACTCCAACGGACGTGAGCGTCTCCCGTGACAATAAGTGGCTTGCGGTGATCTACACCGCATCCGACGGCAGTGGAGGCCGCATCGACGTGTTCAGCATCGACTCGTATGGCGACATTTCGCTCGCTGCCACCTCACCCGCAATCGGCGTCCCCTCTTTTAATGGAGTCGCCATCAGCCAGTAAGCGCTCGGCCAGGTCTCGCCTACATTGCGAGGCCTGGCATCCTTTTAACCTCGCGAACCATCCACTCCGGATGTGGGGGCAACTTTCTATGTTTCGCAGTCATGCTAGAATCCGCGCCATCATTTCCAGCCGTGCCGCGCGTTGGCTGTCCGCAGTTGCTTTTGCGGTCTTGTTGTTTCAACTAATCGCGGCCGCCCAAGCTCCTCAACCGGAAACTAAGCCTCCTGCCCCCGATTCCTCGCACACCGGCATCCCCGTTCTCGTCGAGCTCTTCACTTCCGAAGGATGCTCGAGCTGTCCGCCCGCCGACGTCGTGCTGCAGAAATTGGACCAATACCAGCCCATTCCTGGCGCCCAACTGATCGTGCTCAGCGAGCACGTCACTTACTGGGACCACGATGGCTGGAAAGATCCCAACTCCGCGCAAGCGTTCACTGATCGCCAAAGTTCCTACGAGACCGCCTTGGGCGTGAAAGAGCCCTACACTCCCCAGTTCATCATCGACGGGACGCAGGTCGGGCAAATCGACAAGTTGCAGGAACTCGAACAAGAGTTGAATAAGGCGAAGGACGAAACCGAAACTCCCTGTGCGTATTGGCGAGGTGACGCTCGACCCTTCGAATCCCGCCATGCTGCGAGCTCACATCGAAACGGATGCCAACTCCGACAAACATAATGCGGACGTGTACGTGGCCCTTGTCCTCGATCACGTAGAGTCGCAGGTGCTTCGCGGAGAGAATGGCGGCAAGCATCTTGGTCCACGTCGCGGTCGTTCAGCAACTGACCAAAGTAGGGAAGCTCCCCAAAGGGAAGATCGTTCGCGCAGGATGTCCAACTGAAACTCAAGCCCGGCGACGATCCCAGGAATCTACGCCTCGTCGCTTTTGCGCAGGAATCCGGCCCCGGCAAACTGCTCGGCGCTGCCATGCGCAAGCCAATCCAGTAACAAGCTAGTTCATGTGGCGCGGGCGCTGCCGCCCGCGAAAAGGCACCGCCGTCCATCCCCGGACAACCCGGTCCTGAAATCCCTCATCGTATCCGGCGCCTCGAATGCGCAAACTCACCCTGCTCCTCCTCGTAGTGTTTCTACCTGATCTGCATGCACAGTCCCGTATGGAAGCCGGAATTTTCCTCGACTCGCTGGGCATCTCGCAAACCAGCACCAATAACTTCGGCCTCGGCGCAAGGTTTGGATACCGTATCCATCCAAACGTGATGCTCGAAGGAGAACTCGCCTACGACTACGGCCTGAACTTCAATGAAGCCTATCGCAACGTCACCACCGGGAACATCACTGCGATCGAAAGCACTTCAATAGGAGTCACGCACGGCCTTATCGGCCCCATGCTGCAGCCCGCGCACGGACACTTCCGTCCTTTCGCGACCGTCAAAGCAGGATTCATCGACTTTCGCCTGAGCCCCAGCCTGCTGCCTTACAGTGACGTCGTGAGTTCGGTGTTCGGCTTACGTACATCCAATGTAAATGCGGCAGTGTATCCAGCGGGAGGCGTGGAAGCATCACTGGGGCCCGTGGGACTTCGTCTGGAAGCTGGACGATGAAATATATTTCAATCGCGGCGCGCACAACAACTTGCGAATCACTTTCGGCCCGATTGTAAGATTTTGATAGTGGTGGGTGAGCGTACCCCGAGAGTAGTCTTCTACTGACTAACAGCAGCCGGCCGTTCCGCAGGCTGTGCAGCCGACGCGTAATATCCTCGCCGCGCATAGACCCGCAGCTTGTGCCCGGCCTTCTCTGCCGTGATGTCGATCGGCCGGTAGCGGCCGTCGCGCTGGAACCGCGCTGGCTTGTACGAAATGAGATACCGGCTGCGGATCACTTCTTGCAACTCGGCGAGGCTCTTGGAAAGATGCGAAACCGAGCCCGGGGTATACAACGCTCCGCCGGTAAGTTCGGAAATGGTTTTCAGAGCGCGCTCTCCGAGCACTGCAGTGTCCTCATCGTTTAGTACGTCTCGCGTACTGACCGTGTAAACCGCAACTTCGCGCCGCTGCGAGCTGGCAATCACCTCTTTCAATCGAGTGGTGCTGGAGTTGTCCTCTCCGTCGCTGATGACTACCAGCACACGTGCAACCGGCTGCGTTTCGGCCCGGCTTGCCAGTTTCTCCGATGCATAACTTACTGCATCCCACAACGCAGTTCCCCCCGCGGGCACCAGTTGATCAATTGCATGCGCTGTCAGCGCCTGATCCGCGGTAAAGTCCTGAACCAGAAGCACCGAGTTGTTTACCCCGACCACAAACGCAAGGTCGCCCGGGCTGGTCATGATCTTTTGCAGGAACTTAATCGCGGCACCCTGTTCAAACTTAAATCTGTCCATCACCGAGTTGCTGGTATCAATCACCAGTCCCAGCCGCAGAGGCAACTGCGATTCATTGCGGAAATTCAAGATCGCGTTCGGAGGCTGGCTGTTATCTCGCACCTCGACATCGGAACTTGCCAGGTCGGTTACCGACTTTCCATGATCCGTCGCTGCGAACAAGATGGACACTTCGTCCACACTGGCCCGTATGACGGTGCCCGAGAATCTTCGCGCGACAGCGTCCGACTCGGAAGTCGAATTTTCCGCAACGGGGGTTCCGCAATCACGGCAAACCGGATCTTGCTCCGTGTCAGCTTCAGCGATCTCCTCATTCTCCGCCATATCCTGGAAGGCAAGCTGCGCCATCCGCCCCGCGATCTCCGGACTTGGGCCGGTGGGAACGCCAATCGCAATAGGTCACTTTCTCGATGGGATTGAACTGAACCTGCGCGCGCCTTCGCTCTTCCGTTTTCAGGTCTTCCAGTAGTTTCCGGTATTGGTCCGCCGAGCTGGATTTCGGGTCTTCCTTCAGAAGAAGGCGGAGTTCATCTTGCGCCGAGGTGAGGTTGTTCTGCGCCTCCCACGCTCCCGCAGCGAAAAAGTGCACCAGTGTGCTTTTTGATGTTTGTGGCTATGCACGTCGTGGGCCGTGGCGATCACTGCCGGATAGTCTTTGGCTACGTATTGTCCATAACTCAGCGCCAATTTGAGTTGCAGGTCCAGAGGAGCAATCGTCGATGCCTTCCGAAATGCCTCCTCGGCCGCTGAGTACTGCTTCAACGCCAATTGTGCGCATCCGAGATTCAGATAAGAATTCGGCAGGTGGTCGTCAAGGGTCACTGCGCTGGTGAATTCATCGCGTGCTTTTTCGTTCTGATTCAGATTCAAGTAAGCAGTACCCAGCGCATTATGGGCCGCTACATAGCTCGGATAGATCGTCGTCGCGTCAGACAAATGCGCAATTGCACCAGCCGCGTCCTTCCGCATGAGCAGTTGATAGCCTTTGTCGTATTCACGTTGAGCCTTACCCGGTGCCTTCAGATCCAGCTTTGAAAGTGAGCCGCTGGGCGTTTCTAATGGTGTCCCATTCGCGTTCTGCCCGTTGATCGTGAAGTAGGCGAAATCCATTTGCGCACCCTGGAGGGGGTCCCCGGCAAGCGCATTGGTGTAATTGTTGCCAAAAGTGGGAATGCTCAGCACCTGGCCAGCCGCGGCGCAAGAAAGCAACGCAAAAAGAACTGCAAACGAAAAAAGACGGCTGAACATCGACATGACCTCACCAGATAACTTCAACAGGGGAGCACCGCACTAAATCCGCTGGCAGAGTGTATCTCTTCTCTAGCGCGCTTTCAATGCTTTAGATCCCTTTCCTGCTCTATCCGTTAGAATCGAAGTGGCCACGGAGTTTCGTGTGTGCTCGCCTATTTCCGCCGTGGAGACGCCTTCAGTCCAATGATCATCGGAGTCTTGGCCCTGCAGGGTGATTTTGACGCCCACCGTCGCCGGCTCGAAGAGCTCGGTGCGGAAGTTGTGCTCGTCAAAAAGCCTGAGCAACTCGACCACATTGACGGCCTCGTGATCCCGGGTGGCGAATCTGGCACTTTTTTGAAGCTTCTTGGCGAAGCCGGCTTCGAAAAGCTTAAACAGTTCGTTCGCCTCAAGCCGACTTTCGGCACCTGCGCCGGGGCTATCCTTCTCGCCAAAGAAGTTGAAAATCCCGCACAGGACGGGCTTGGCGCCCTCAATATCAGCATCCGCCGCAACGCCTATGGACGCCAGATCGACAGCTCCATCCGCCAGGGCAAGTTTATCCGCGATCTCGAAGGCAAACTCGACGAGTCCCCACTGGAAATGGTCTTCATCCGCGCGCCCAAAATTTCCCATGTGGGAGAAGGCGTGGAGATCCTCGCCACCGAAGGCGCCGACCCCGTCGCCGTCCGGCAGGGAAGAACTATGGCTGCGACCTTCCATCCGGAACTCTCCGAAGATACCCGCGTCCACCAGGCTTTCCTCGATCTAGTCAAAGATGGCTCGAAGCCTTAATCCGAGCGGCGCAAAGCTGCGATAACCCTCAATCTAAGCAGGCCCTAAAAATTCCTCTTGACATCTCGCTCGCGTAACCTTACAGTTACGCATTATGCGTCACCGATCGGTTACATATCACGATCCGCGAATCCAGGAGGCTACTTTCCAGGCACTCGCCGATCCGACTCGGAGAGCCGTCCTCGATCTTCTCCGCCTCGGCAGCCAGCCCGCCGGACAGATCGCCAATGCATTTCCGGTTTCTCGTCCCGCAATTTCCAAACACTTGCGTCTGCTTCGGCGAGCTCACCTTGTTCGTGAACACCGCGAAGGACGCAATCGCATTTACCAGCTCAACCCTGAGCCGCTGCGCGCAGTCGACTCCTGGATTGAGCAATATCGAGTCTTCTGGAAAGCCAGTTTGAACAGTTTGAAAGCCTTCGTTGAAGCCGAACAGGAGCGCGAGACCGATGAAGCCTCGCGCAAACAGAAATGAAATCTCTGACGGATCGAATCCGTCCACAAGGAAAGGGAACTGACATGACGAAACTCACCCGCACTCTGATCGCCGCCACCATCGCACTCTCCGCCGCTTGCGCCCTGGCGCAGACCGACGCGGAGAAAGCCTTCACCGCCATCAAGAACATGCCCGGCACTTGGGAAGGTTCCAGTGTCGAAGGCCCCGTGAAAGTTACCTTCAAGGTGACCAGCGGAGGTTCCGCCGTGATGAGTGAGATCCTCGGCAAAGAAGACATGATCTCGATGTTCCACATGGACAACGACCGGCTGCTTCTCACCCACTACTGCGCTGTCGGAAACCAGCCGCGCATGCAAGCTGCCGTCTCGCCGAATGGCAAGGTAATCACCTTTACTTACGTCGATGCGACGAACCTGGCCACGCCCGACGCCGCGCATATGCAGCAGATGATCCTGACCGTGATTGACGACAATCACCACACCGAGGAATGGGTTTTCGCCGGCCAAGGCAAGGAACACAGAGTCCTGTTCGACCTGCACCGCAAGGCGTAAGTTCGTCGAAATGTGGGGCGGGCGCTCTCGCCCGCCGCTTTTGCCTTTGATTTTTCCCTGGAAGCCTTTGAAGTCAGGAGAGCACTTATGACCACTACCATCGTCACGCCCGATCAAGACACAATCGTCGCCGAGATTCAGATCTCCGCTCCGCCCGAGCGCGTCTTCAAAGCGATCTCCGATCCCGACGAACTTCAGCGCTGGTTTGGCGGCAGCCCGGAGTGTCCCGTGAAAACCTGGAAAATGGAACCGCGCGTAGGCGGCCGCTACTCCTACTCGAACGAGAAGTCATCGATCGTCATCAATGGCGTCAGTGAATTCGAGTGCCACGGCGAAATTCTCGAGTTCGATCCGCCGCATGTTCTCGCCTATTCCTGGATCGCCAACTGGCACGACGATCCCAAGAGCCGTACCCTGGTGCGCTGGGAACTGACGTCTGTACAAGGTGGTACGCACGTCCGAGTCACGCACAGCGGACTCGCTTCGCTGCCCGTCGCCCGCAAGGACTATGCCGGCGGATGGCCTGGAGTTGTTGAGCACTTAAAGAAGTTTGTGGAAAGCTGAAAACCAGTGGTCACTGGTCGGTGGTCAGCATTCCCGATTTACTGGACACCGATCGATCACCAATCACTGGCCACTAGCGGTCGGCACTCGAAAGCTGGTCCCAGACAGGAGAGACTCATGGCTACAGCCGTCATTACGCCCGATCAAGACGCCGTCATCGCCGAAATCTTCATCGCGGCGCCGCCGGCCCGTGTCTTCCAGGCCATCAGCGATCCCGCACAGCTGCCTCGCTGGTGGGGACAGGACGGTCTCTACCGCGTCACCAAATCCACAATGGACGTCCGTCGCGGCGGCAAATGGCGAAGCGAAGGCGCCGGCGCCGATGGGAAGACCTTCTACGTCGAGGGTGAATACCTCGAGATCGATCCCCCGCGGCTACTCGTACACACATGGGTCAGCAGCTACGACACGGCAAAAACAGTCGTGCGCTGGGAGCTCGAGCCGCAAACGGTGAATGCTCTGCATCCCAGCGGACCCCGAAAGTCTGGAACAGGAACTCTGGTTCGTGTCACGCAGTCCGGATTCGCCGGAAATCTGGAGTCCGTCAAAGCCCATGGCGAAGGATGGAAGCGCGTCCTGGGCTGGTTGGAGGCGTTTGTGCAACGCGAATCGAATTAGTCGCAGGTCGACTGCATCGCAAGAGTTTCATAAACTTCGATTCCGCCAAAAGACAACCCCGTTCAGGCCAGCCTTGGACGGGGCTCGCTCAATCGGTGGCCGCACAGAAATGTCCGCACATTTGGACACCGATCTCGCAAACCGCCGAACCCGTGCCGCTTTTGCACCTTTCCCGCTAATGGACAATTCGCCCTCGTCGGCGTAATTTAATCCCACAATAATGGAAAGGAGTCCTTCTGTGCGGGAAGAGACTCAGTTGGATACGTGTATTTACTGCAAGCAACAGATTACTCGTCAGGAACTACCGGCCATGCGGTTGAGCGCCACCGAACGGGCCCACGTCACTTGCTATCTCGAGCACAATCCCCTGGAGAAAAAACCCGACGAAAAGAAAGAATGAGAAGGAACACCATTCTCTGCCGGTCAAGGCATCACATTTACCGCTGACACGACCCCGTCACTTCGACGTAGTGTGTGCGCTGGTTGGCGCGCCATCCGTGCCCTTCGCCCAGGCAAGACTAAAATCTCTCCATGGCGCTTGGCGCATTTTGGCGCTTGCTCCATCGGGCCTTTCGACCGTAGCCTACCCGGCACCAGGCACATGCACTCGTGCCGCACCCAAGGAGTGTGCATGTCGTCAACTTCGAAGAGACTTCGTTCCTCCGCAGAGCCGGATTGGCGCCGGCTGGCGGAGCGCGCGAGCAAGGAACAGGATCACACCAAACTCGTTCAACTGGTTCAGGCTCTTTGCGATCGTCTTGAAGAATTGCAAACGCTCAACCGCTCGCACGTCGCATCGGACCCACCACTTTCCGACGCATAAATGACGGCTACGCGCGATCTGGGGTATCCCCACCCTTCGAAGCGATGAAGGGTGGGGATTTGCTTTTCCTTACGCCAAGTTGCGCCAACCACTTGAACTGCCCGCGCTGAGCGTGACACCATCGCCTTATTAGTCTTACGTATCCACTTTCAATCGGCACAAGGGTGCGTCAAAAGCCCTTTGGCCGCTGGGTGACGATCCTTTGCCACGCTTCACCAGAAAGGAACGTACGTGCCCGACCCGAAAAAAGAACCCGAGTTTTCTCCTGGAAACCAGGACTGGCGTGCCCTCGCCGAGCAAGCATCGAATGAGCCCGACCCCGGCAAATTCATCCAACTCATTCAGGACCTTTGTGATCGGCTTGATCAGCGCGTCGCGCAGCTCACGCAGGAACACGTGAAGACCAATATCGATCGCGATCTTTCTCCGCCGCAACCCAATCTACCGGATGTTCCCCGGCCTTGAATAGATAGCGTTATAACGTCGAGCCAGACACCAATTGCTGTCCTGGCCGCGGCACTTCTGAGGAAATCAATCTTGTCAGTCGATCGCCATCCGAAATTTGCTCTCGTCCCCTATTTCCCGTCTTCCGCAGGGAATTCGGCGAATGGGCGAATTCATTCGGTGCGCGATCAGCTTTGCGGATTTTGTGAACTGCCTATCTCCGCCCCTCAACCTCCCGTGCTCTTGAAGTCGGGACACAGCGTGCACCTCGAGTGCTATCTCACCATGAAGAAATCTCCAGCCGGCCATCGCCCCAATTAAGATGCCAATCGATTTTCCAAGACGAGCCCGCAACTGGCGGCATCCACGAATCCGTCACAAGGTGGGCTGACCTTCCCGCCCGGTCGTTCATCCTACAAACTTCACCGTAGTGCGTTTCCCTTGTTTACTAAGCTAAGTTGTCCGCACTCGGGTAGATGCTTGGAAGATCCCATTCAATCTTTGCTTAGCAGGTTACTTGCGGCGAAAGATCCCGCGGAGATTGATCGTCTTAGCGTCGAACTGCGTGCTGCGCTTCACGACCGCATCAATTCGCTCCGCGAGCACGCCCGCTCAATCTCCCACAAGAGCAGTGGCACGGACCGAAGAAAACCCCCACGACGGAACCCAGACGCCAAGAAAGGCTAAGGCACTCGCCCTAGGGGAAAACTGACAAATTTGCCGCGTCCTACCCACTGAGTTCTTATATATCCCGCGCTCTCCTCGCTTCGCTAAAGCCTCCCCCCGATTCGCACAGATAGGGCCAGTTGCTAATGTTTCAATGGGAAAATTGACGCGGGAGCGAAATGCAAGATCAAATGGCCAAACTCTGCGGCAAGCTGGTGCGCGCCGAGGATCATCACGAACTTAAGGCGGTAGCCGCCGAATTGCAGCGCGTGATCCGGCACCGCATTAATGCCGTGCGTCAACATGCTGCCACGATCGCCTTACTCGATCGCCTTGTCGACGTCGATGCCTTCACCTCAGAAGCCGCAGGCGGCAGCAAGACCTAACACGCCAGCAAGAGGATTCGAGCATGACCGACAACGGCAACTCGTATCGTACCCAGCTTCCGGAGCCCGACTGGCACAAGATTGCCGAACGGGCCGCCGAAGAAAAAGATCCTAAGAAGCTGGCCCAACTCATCCAAGCCCTCTGTGACCGTCTCGACGAACTCCAGCGCGCCCGCGCCCAGGCGCAAGCTACCAGCAGTCAGACGCAGAGTACCAGGTGATCGCATTTACGCCGGACGCTCCTGCCCGCCTCCTCGCGTTATACTGGCTTCATGTCTGGGGTTCAGCGCAAGACCTTTTATCTTGAGACCTTCGGCTGTCAGATGAATGTCCACGACTCGGAGAAGGTCGTTGGCACCCTGATCCAGGAAGGCTACCAGCAGGTCCAGACGGTTGAGCAGGCGGACCTGATTCTCTACAACACCTGTTCGATCCGCGACAAGGCCGAGCAGAAAGTCTTCCACCGCCTGGCCGATTTCAAGAAACTGCAGTCTCAGGGAAAGAAGTTCGGAGTACTGGGCTGCGTTGCACAACAGGAAGGCGACAAGATTTTCGAGCGCGCTCCCCATGTGTCGCTGGTCTGCGGTTCGGCGTCTTACACAAACTTGCCAGAAATGCTGGCACAACTCGAAACTGCGTCGTCAGCAGGGAACTCCGGGAGCCGGAAGCCGGGAGCCGGAAGCCCGATTCTGCAGTCCGGGACCCGGAAGCCCGAAGCCGGAAGCCTGATTCGCATCACCGGCCTCGATGACCGCCAGACCGATAAATGCTTCGAGACCGAGTTCACCGCCCGCACCAATCCCCATCGCGGATACATCACCATCATTGAAGGATGCGACAAGTTCTGCGCCTATTGTGTGGTTCCGTTCACCCGCGGTAAGGAGCGTAGCCGTACGTCGCAATCAGTGCTGAACGAAGCGCGCCAGATGGCGGATCTGGGATACACGGAGATTCAGCTACTCGGGCAGAACGTGAACTCCTACCGCGATCCCACTGAAACTAAATCGTTTGCCGAATTGCTGGCAGCTATAGGAGAGGTGCCAGGAATCAAGCGCGTACGCTTCATGACCTCGCATCCACGCGACTTCGGACGAGACATCGTGTGTGCCATCGATGCGGTACCGTCACTGTGCGACCACGTCCATTTGCCCGTCCAGAGCGGCTCGACGCGTGTTCTAGATGCCATGCAGCGCCTCTACACGCGCGAACAATATCTGGAACGCATCAGTTGGATGAAATCCGCCCAGCGCCAAATCAGCATCACAACGGATGTGATTGTGGGCTTTCCCGGAGAGACTGAAGCAGACTTCGCCGAGACCCTGGACCTGCTCGAGCAAGTCGGATACGACAGCGTGTTTTCGTTCAAGTACTCGCCGCGTCCGAACACGCCCGTCATTGAGCCTGGAGGATGCGATACCGGAGGCAGAGAAGTCACGCCGGTTGGAAGTCTTAATGGCTAGGCAGCGTGAGATTCAGATTGCGCGTTACAGGAAATATGTTGGGACCGAATGTGAAGTGATGGTTGAAGGTCATAACGAAACCCGCGGGCAGTGGATCGGCCGCACCTCGCACAACAAAACACTGAATTTCACTGCCCCGGAATCGGCATTTCCCAAGGATAGGAAGCTACGTGAATGTGAGGGTTACCGGCAGTTTTCCCAACAGTCTGTTAGGCGAAATGGTGGTATAAGGAGCAGGAACGCCTCGGAGGGAGCAATGGAAGTCGAAATGACAATTCGTGGCTTAATGGTCGACCCCGTGAGTAATATGCCGATCGTCATACTCAAAGATGTCGGGGGCGAAACCGTGCTGCCGATCTGGGTGGGCGTCTACGAGGCGAATGCGATCGCGCTGGAGATGGAAAAGGTCACGACACCGCGCCCCATGACGCACGATCTGATCAAGAACGTGCTGATGGGACTGGAGACCCAGGTTCACAAGGTCGTCGTAACCGAATTGAAGGAAGATACGTTCTATGCGGTGATCTGGCTGGAGCGCGGCGGCGAGGTGGTCAGCGTCGATTCGCGGCCGTCGGATGCGCTCGCCTTGGCGCTGCGGGTGGATTGTCCGATCTTCGTTGAGGAAGTGGTTCTGAAGACTTCAAAGCTGGCGGCGAACATGTCGGATCGAGTCACCAGCGAAGAGCTGCGGAAGTGGCTGGAGGGCCTCAACGACGAGGATCTAGGGAAGTACAAGATGTGAGAAATCTCAGCGGGGCCTCATCCCCCACCGTGGTGCTAAGCTGGCCTTGCCATTAGTGGTTTTGACATCATACTAAGTCATGCGCATCACTCTTAACCTTGACGCTGACGTCCTGCGACTCTTGAAGAATTACGCCTCCGATCGCTCCGCTCCTCTGGGCGTTGCTGTTTCCGAACTAGTCCGCAGGGGCCTGGAAACGCCTGTGCAAATGCGCATGGTGAATGGATTTTATGTGGTCGATCTTGCCGCCGACGCTCCAAAAGCATCAAGCGCTCGCACCAAGGAGTTACTCGAGGAAGAGATCTGATGTCCGTCGTCCTGCTCGATGCGAACCTACTGATCGCTCTGGCTTGGCCTGAACACGAAGCACAAATGGGCCGAGCATTCCCTGGGAGATGGCGTAGAACTCGTTAATCGTTTTACATAATACCTGTTATCGGACATTGCATACGGACTCCACCCACTTCGTCGACTCCAAACCCGTCTGCTCATTCTTCTGTCCTTCACTGCACGAGCCAGTCCCAACATCCTTCGGCTACTACTGAGGCCTAGCTCACCCGGTTCATATTCGGCAAGGTTTGTATCAGGGTATGCCTTTAGGCATACCGTCAAGCATTTCCAAAAAATGGGCGCCTTTAGGCGCTGGACGGCTGCAAGGAAGTGCGAACGGGCTTACCCGCAGAGAACGATCCTTGGATGAAACAGCGTGCCGGCCATCCGCGTCGCGATCGCGATGAGATCCCGCTGTCCTACAAATACCTTCACTTGCCGGGCGCGGGAGAGTTCGGGCAGATTCACCGTCCGTCCCGCACGGATGCGAGCCGCCGTCAATTCGTCCGCGGTCACGCAAGGCATTTGCGGCAGCAGTTTGCGCGGATGAACAAAAAGTTCATGCATCACTTCAAGTTTCTCGGCTGGCGGCGCGACGGTCATGGTCCCGCACCCTTCGCTCAATCGTTCAGCTATCCCTGCGGCATTCCCGACTTGCCGAGACGCGGCCTCGGGCGCCCGGGCCTCGGCAAACCCAGCCGACTTCCCTGCTGACGCGGCGACTTCTTCCAGCCTGTGAGCTTCGGCGATAGTGAATTCGGCGACGCTGGTGCGGCGAAGCGTCTCCAGATGCGCCCCACAACCCAAAGCCTTACCCAGATCGTGAGCGATGGAACGCAGATAAGTCCCTGAGGATACGCGAGCGCGAAAACGCATGCGTTCGACGTCGACGCCTAAAACCTCTAATTCCTTGACCTCGACCTGTACCGGCTGCAACGTTACTTCTTTTTGCTTGCGAGCTAATTTGTAGGCCGGGACGCCTTTGATCTTCTTCGCCGAAAACGGCGGTGGAGTTTGCTCAATCACGCCGCGGAATTTCGCTGCTGCCGATTCCAATTCATCTGGGTTCAACGTCACATTCGTCGGTTCACTGGTGGGCTCGCCCTCGGCGTCATACGTATCGGTGCAGAACCCGAAGCGGACCGTCCCTTCGTAGGTTTTCTCGGAACCGATGTAGAACTGGGCGAGCCGGGTGAAATTTCCCGTTACCAGAGGCAGGACGCCGGTCGCCATCGGATCGAGCGTACCGAGGTGGCCAACCGAGCGCTGTCCAATGATGCGGCGGACCCGATTAACGACGTCGTGCGAGGTTAGGCCGGCGGGTTTATCGATTATCAGGACGCCATTCATGAAGGTTTGATAATTTGTAATGGAGTAATTTGGTAATTGTAGACCCGGTAGCGTTTCGCGAAGCTGGCAGCGCGGACGTGCAGGTTTGTCAATTTCCCAATTACCAAGTTACCAAAATTACGACATCTCCGACATGCTTCCCCTCAAAGACGATCAGCCGCGCTACAGCACGCCGTATGTGAATACGTTTCTGATCGTGCTGAATATCCTGATTTATTTCTATCAATTTACTCTGGGGCCGCGCGCCGGAGACGCCTTTGCGCGCATTTATGGTGAGGTGCCTGCGCACCTCGCCGCATTTCTGGCCGGTTCTCCGCGTTATACGCTGCCCCAGGTCATCGTTCCCTTCTTCACGTCCATGTTCCTGCATGGAAGCTGGATGCACGTCCTCGGCAATATGTGGTTCCTTTACATCTTTGGCGACAACGTTGAGGACTACCTGGGACACTTCAAGTATTTGATCTTCTACCTCATCGCCGGATTGCTGGCGATGAGCACCCAGGTCGCGATTTATCCGCACTCGAACATCCCAACCGTCGGGGCCAGCGGCGCGATCGCCGGAGTATTGGGGGCGTATTTCCTGCTGTATCCCCGGGCACGGGTGCTGACCTGGTTCTTTATCTTTGTGATGTATCTGCCGGCGTGGATCGTGCTGGGTGAATGGTTCTTCCTGCAGTTCGCCGCCGGAGCCGCTACCTTGTCTTCGGTGCAAGCAGGCCGCGATCTGGGAGGCGTGGCCGTGTGGGCGCACGTCGGCGGATTCGTCGCCGGAATGGCAATGATCAAATTGTTCCCGGAGCGCGCTCAGCGCTCGCCCTACGCGTATCGCTAGACTTCAAACTCGTCAAATTTCCAAAATGGCCGCAACTGTGCCGTGCCGGTCGGGTTGTAATGAGTGCGCCACTTCGTGAGTACTTTCTGTGAGGGCCCGAAAATGACTCCCGAAGACCGCAGCCGACTCGAGACCTTGTGTAAGAGCATTCAGGATGAGCACGATCCAAAAGGGTTCAGCAATCTGATAGAAGAATTGAGCAAACTGCTGGAAGCAACGCAGAAACCACGTTTTCCGAACAGCAATGGGCAGTCGGGAGTAGCAAAGGAATAACGTCAGACCGGTTCTTTTTTAGTTTCGCTGTCAGGCAACTGCATAGATGCCCGCCGTTCTGGTTCCGGATGATCGCCCTTTAGGAAGAGTCTCGCGGCACGCCGCTTCAGCCTTTCATTTACTTGGTGAACGAGTTCTAGTAGCTCTTGCAGAACAGTTTCGAATTCATGCTCTGGAACAGCCGGCAGCTTCGCACACAGAGCGCGAAGCCTGTCATCAATTCTGCGCTGGGGAAAGGCCACTCGATACTCGAAACAAAGCCGGCGCGCGTCTCCTCGGAGTAAATGTAGGGTAACAAACAAACCGCACGTGGGGTCAATACAGGAAAAGCCCTAAGGCGGTTCGATTTATCGCACCTGCGGGACACAAGGTGCGAGAAGAATTCCAATGTTGAAAGCAAGTGGGATTCTGGCGGAGAGGGTGGGATTTGAACCCCGCACGGCTCAATGGAATCAGTAAGTTACTGATTCTAAGGCGCAGAACATGGGCACAAGGGGCATCATTTACGGTTCGCTAGCACAAAATAGCACAATTCGCTTGGCGTGAGCTTGAGACACAGAACTTATGGAGCGCGGTTCAATTCGATTTTGGCGACCGCTTTGAAAGCTCGCCCTCGAAATGAGCTTCAACTTCTTCACGACTTAGCGGGTTTTTCGCGTTGGTCAATATGATGGAATACACGACTTTATTGCCTTCCACCTGAGCGGTGAGAAACGCCCTCTCGTCCAGTTCTTGATTGGTGAATTTCACTCGTCTGCGATCTGCAAGCGTTTTAATCCACTCGTCGCTCATTCAGCACTCCGAAGTGGCGATTCAGTCTTGAGATTATACGCTTTGAGACTCCCGATGCCCTCTGACGAACATACCGCCAACCCTGCCCCAAACCTACTCAAGACCACCCCAGAACATCCCGCGTAGAACTAGCAGCGCGGATCTTCGAGCCGGTACAGGGCCTCCAAGAACGCAACATCCGGCGCTTGGCTGTCTTGCTCTTTCATCAATTCTAAGTAGTGGCGCATAGGGGTGAAACACAGGGGCAATAAGAACCCCTGGCACACCGCACATGGGGCTTTGCCCGCGTTGATGCAACGTTCTGCTCGCCGTAGCTCTTGCGAAACGTCGATTTTCCCAACTCTTGCCATGATTGCCTCCAATGAAACAGACGAACCTAGCACCGTAGGGCTTGGAATGCAACAAGTCTTGTAATTTGTGCATTTTACATGGATTTCTAACAGGGACGCGCTAACGTGACAAGAGCACAAGTGTTGCATTTTTCAACACTTTCTGGAAATGAGTGGGCGTAAGTCCTTTAAATTTGCCAAGTGTTACACAATGTAACATTTATTGTTTGTGTAAGTTTTAGAGACCACGTGCTTGGTAGGACATCACCTTTGAACATTTGACCCGCCCCCGGTGGCCTGAGACTCCGCCTTACGCTCGCCCTGTAATACATCGGGCCACGGTCCCACATGCGCCTTGTCCTCGGCTGTCTTGATGGCATGGCACTTGCGGCACAGCCCTTGCAGATTGCTTAGCAGAAAGAACCCTGCATATTTAGAGTATGGAAATAGCTTGCTCTCTTGTGCCTGTCGGATAGCCTCACCCGAGGGTACGATGTGATCTGCTATCACGCTCGGCTCAATGCCACACCGTGCGCAGACCGGCTGACGTTGCAACACACGCGGCCTTAGTCCATCTTGGAATCGGTTGGACTCATATAAGAACTGATACCGCTGTCTGTCACTGACTGTGCTGCTTGCTATGCCATCATCAACAGCAGGAGCGGGCTTGCACTCATCACAGAAGCGCACGTTATCAGGCACTTTAGACCCGCAGCCCGAGCACAGACGCATTTAGGACCGCCCCATTCCGTCACCAAATAGTGCGTGCTCGGCAAGAGTGATTGCGTCAGAACGGAATCCAATCTCGGCCATTCCTTTCTGCCAGCGTGCCTCATTGATTGCCGTATCGTCGGCAAATTCGTAGCACTCGATAAAGCGCGGGTGCGTGTGCTCGCAACACGGCAGCGCCCCCATACGCATCAGGACTAGGGTTACAGCTTCTAGCTCAATGGGTGCGAATCCAAGTTGGGTGAGTTTTTCGCGGTAGTCCGTTTCCGTTTTCATTTGTTCCACCTTCGTCACAGTGCCGTTGTACTCTTCTTGGTGGGAATGGAAATTTCTCATTCCCATCACCAATTAAAAACACACTAAGGGGTGTACTTATCACTGTGTAGATTCAATAACATACGTGACCCGCAACTCAGAAAAAATCTGGGAATGGGAACGCGATTTTTCATTCCCAATTCCCAAGAATTTATTCGCTCGTCAGTACACAGCCCGTCCGCGTTTCGGCCATAAAGTACTGGTCACTGTGCCGCACTACCTCACCCGCGTAAACCGCGTCATCCCGCCAACGGTAAAACGTGCTGTGCGCACCCAGGTCTTTGGAATACACCACCTCATCACCCGGCTTGAACTTAAGCAGGCAGTTCCGTGCCATGCGCACGATTGCCGGTGATGTTTTTTTCTCTTCCCCAATTGGCTCGGGCTTTTCACACTGGACTAAGGCACCCGCTACCCGGTCCCATCTCAAGTAAATTCGCTCCTCTGGACCATTACGCGGCATGATGCAGTATTCTCGCGGGCTGTTACCGTCTTTAAAGTCTGTCAGCGAAATCAGCACGATGGTTTCAACTTTTCGTGCCAGTGAAGCACTGCCGAACAGAGCATCCCGCCCATAGTAGCGGTCATCCGGTTTCTGTTTTGGTGAGCCAACGGTCCCCACGATACAAACGTTGTGCCGGGTGGCTACTCGCTGCAAAGAGTCAATGAACGGGGCCACAAACTCCGGTTTTGTAATCTTCTCGCACCATAAGTCCAAGCCCTCAACTAACCACACCGGCACTCCAGGACTTTCGAGTATGGCGGCCTCAAGCACCTCGGCTGCTTCCATCCTCTGCTGTGTTGGGCTAAGGCGAACAATGCGTTTAATTGATTCCGGTGGCAGTCGCAAGTGGCGCACGGTTCGCATGAATCCTCTAGCAGACCTGTCGTGGAGGATTGCTCGATACTCGCGGGGCTTGGTCTTGTGCCCCCAAACAGTTTCTCCGTGTCTAATCTTCTCCAGTAGTGCCAATACCCAGGATGTTTTTCCAACACCGGATGATCCGCCCACAAGGGACACCTCGCCAAAAGGGCACCATCCGTCCTCCGTGTCTGATGGCTGCTCGGTTAGAAATTCGGTTACCGTGTCCTCTGTCATGGGTTCTTCGTCATCAAAGGTAACCACCGTTTCCGCGTCCTTAATGACTTTCCAGATGGTGGACCATTTGTAATCAGGACGGTCCCACTTCTCGCGGTACAAGCTGGACTTACAAAACTCTTGGTTAATCAGGAAGGCATTGTTGTTAAATCGCCGGGCAAGGATTGCAACCAAGGCCATGTCCGCAACGCTGTGATTGTCCGCGTAATCGCTCATGTCACCGGCCCACAGTTTTGCGAAACGTGCGGCCTCGTCCGGCGCGGATACTGACAGGCCCGGCTTAGTGACCGCCGCGACTTTCTCACACAGGGCGTCCAGTTGCGCTTGACGCGGCATCAGGTCCTGTGGCGTCTTGCTGATGTGGCGTCCGGTGTACACAAAGTAGAATCCCGCTGACTTAATCTCAGCCTGTTTGCAACCGGGAATGGCTTTGACAATGACCTTGCGTTTGTTCTTACGGTACTTTTCGTCAAGGTCACCAATCCCCAAGAGGTGACAACCGTCTCCCGAGTAGCTGTACTCGGCGTAGGTATCCAGTGCGATTACAATCTCGCGGGACTCTGGCGTAAATTTCCCGGTGACTGCATCACAACATTCGTCAATGTCCACGCCGAAAACGCCGTCCCCGAGCACACAGCCAACGCCGGAGAACTGTGACGCTACGGCGCTGCACTCTGAATAGGTGCTCCAGGTTGCCGGGTCATCGCTCTCGGCCTTGCGACCGCTCGGCATGTGAGGCACTTTCGTGGGCTTGTCTCTACCGGATACCTTTGTCAGTTTCCAGCACACCCACCGCTTTTGTTGCTTCAGATCTTCGATGGAAAGGTTAGCCACGGTGGCCCCCGCGTGCTTTTCTCGTCGCCAACATGCACGCCGCATCACGCGCACCTCCGGGCACGCTGTCCAATAATTCGTGTATCAGCTTGCGCGAATGCTCCAGGCACAGCACTAATGTGGCATCCGTGTCGATCACGCCGATAACTTGCGCGGGTTTGAGGCAGCGATGCAATCCCTCATTCGTGATGCGAGTTACGGCCTGACACTTAGCTTTCGTGTCTTGAAAAAACATATAATCGTGCTCCTTTCCGGGTCGTTCTGCTCCTGTACCAATGACAGCGTGGCAGTTAAGCAATTGAAAACGCGGCTCGTTAGGTGCGATTTGCAAATTTAATACATGCCTAGGCCACGTGATAACTACTTAGTTAACGAGGAAAGACGCGAAAATTCACGAACCGCGACTAGAACCTTGGGCTTGCTCATTTCCATTCCACCTTGTCGGGCATTGGCGCATGAGCCTGCGCGGTCATCTGCTTGGCCGTCTGAAAAAACATTCCGAGTTTGGATACCTCGGCAGTTTTCCAGTGTGGAATTACCCGCTGATGTGCCCACACCTTGAAGCCGTTGCGCCGTACCAAGTCACAAAAATAAAAATCCTCGGAAAGCATTCCGTCCGTTTCGCGTAATTCGCTCCCCTCGCGGTAGCACCACTTGAACCAAGGGCCGGGGACGGTTTCCCACACACGGCGATTGATGAAAATGACCCCTGTCCCTATGTGTGTCACTGTGAAAAATTCGGCGTCAGTTTCGTGCTGTCCTTCCAGTGTGCGAAAGTTCGGGATAATCGGGTCCGCGCCGGTGTCCAAGGCTTCCGGGCTAAAACCCTGCATCGACGGAAGGCCAATCACTTCTTTTCGGCCCGCGATTCGCAGTAAATCCAGCGGGTTATAACCGGGCCAAAATGATTGATCGTTGTCAATCATCAGCAGAAAATCCTGTTTCCTCTCACGCGCCATCGCTATGCAGCAATTCCGCGCGTAGTCCACCGGGTGCTTGTCGATCACCATTTCAATCTGAACATTGAACCGTGTGTCACGGGCCATCGTGATTAGGTTTTGCGCGAGAAACGGATTCACCCATCCGCCGCGCTCAACTCCCGAAAGAACACACACAAGGACTTTCATAATTTGATTTCTTTCGGTATAGGGCCAGAGAATTCCCCGGCCATCTGTTTTAGTGCCTGCGTAAACATCCCAAGTTTGGCTACCTCGCACGTTTTCCAGTGTGGGATGACTCGGCAGTGTGCCCACACTTGAAATCCGTTGCGCCGGGCCAGCTCACAGAAGTAAAAGTCCTCACCGCCTACACTGTCCGTTTGGTGTAACTCGCCTTCCTGGTAGCACCATTTGAACCACGGGCCGGGGATCTTCTCCCAAACGGTGTGATGAATAAACATGGCACCGGTTGTGATTTTCCCAACCGCGAGAAATTCGCCATCTTCTTTAGGCTCGGGCTTGCGGATATTTGGCATGAAAAACACTTCCTCATGACCGGGGAGTGACATAGGGGCCATGGTGGCCATGGCAAATATGGCCTTATCCGCTCCCGCGCTAGCGAGCACGTCCAGGGCGTTATAACCGGGCCAGAATGATTGATCGTTGTCGATCATGAAAAGCCACTCCGCTTTTCTCTCGCGTGCCATCACAACACAGGAATTCCGTGCGTAGTCAACCGGGTAGTAATCCATCATCATTTCAATTTCTACGGCGTATCGGGAGTCATGGGACAGGGTGATTAAGTTTTGGGCAAGATACGGATTCACCCACCCGCCGCGCTCGACTGACGTAAGTACACACACAAGGACTTTCATTGAGTGGCCTCGAAAAATTCCCGGCCCGCACCGCCGAGTGCGAACCGGGTTGAAAAATCAGGCGGGTGAAATGACCCTTTCGGGTTGCGTGGCCGCCTGACGATGGCTTTTTAGGCCGGAGGACCGTTCCACGCAAATTGGTTATGCCAGCGTGATTGCCTGGATTGCTTCTGAGCGGCGCACACGTCCATCAGTGCGGCGATATGCCAACAGGATGAGCTGCCCCGAAGTGGCCAAAGGTTGGTCCAGAATCTTGACATTGATTCCAGATCCGCCACGGTCACCAATGACGTAACCGGCCCGGAAGTTTCCAAACAGCAAAGGCGTTTTAGTGGTTGCCACGGCGGGCATGTTTCCGTCAAACGTCACTGGATAGCCGTGGAGATAATCCTGTCCGTTCTCGCGGGTCCACACTGGAGCAAACAGGTTGGCTTGCATCTGTGCCTTGCGAATGACAACACCGGTTGCTCGGCTCATCAGCCAACCCGCGCCGGGATGGTACGCGGCGTTGAGTTTGCCGAGCACGTCAAACGTTGCGCCCAACAGCTCGCTTGCGTAGCTGTCCGAACCCGCCGCGACGCCGGTCACACCCGTGCCGGTGTTGCCGATGAGTCCCTGAGCCTGTCCCGTGCCGTTGCCGTTTACATACAGGTTGCCTTCGAACATCTGTTGAGCCAAGACCATGTCCGTGATGCAAAATTGCTGGAAGCTCGGCACGTCCTGTGCGATTTCCCAACTGATGGTGTGGCTGATGCCCGCCATGAACGCGGACAGCGTGAATTGGTTGAGGGTTGGGTCAGATTCCGCGAAGGAATTGGTAGAACCGCCGCTCTCGGCCTTGGCCGCTGCTGTGCCAAAGGTCGATTGCGTTGGAATTTTGATGTCCGTTGCGGTGGGAATGACCGTCGCAACAGTGCGGACACCCATTTCCACGGGGGCCAGCGGCACAACCTGTCCTTCCACGACAACAGGAACAACATACCCACCGGCAGGACCAGACCCTTCATACAAAGCCGCGTTGACCTGTTGACCACGGCTTCCGATCCAGGTGAAGAAATCGTTGTAATAGTCCTCAGAGAGAACAACCGGAGCGTCGGGCGTGCGTGCTTGACGGAGATTCCCGGCTGCCTGAATCAACTTGCCGCCAACCAAGAACTGTTGAACTGTGTTTCGACTTTCAATTTTTGCAATCTGTGGAGTGAGCGCGGTGACGGCGGCCATAGCCGTGTCTATTTCACTGGACTCAGTTTCCGTCAGCTCGCGGTTTGCAGATTCAGCGGCCCGGAGAATGCTGTCGGCCTTGTTCTGCGCAAAAGCTCGTTGTTTTTTAAGCTCGAATAGGTTCACAAAAAGTCCTTTTTTAGCCCCGTGGGGCAGATAGGTGCTGCTTTGTGCTCCCGATCCTTTCCGGCTACGCGGCAAGCTAACGGTTGCAAGCTACCCGGCTTTCTCCGGGTGGCAGCTACGCGGATTGTTTTTCTTCCCATCGTTGCGCCTACCTGTCCTCGTAATAGAGGCAGCTAGCGCCACAGGCCCGGCCCTTTTTAGCCGGGCAGCACTTAAAACTTGGTGGGCGGTGTGTTCTCGCTCCGTGTCAGGTGATACTCCGACAGACTTTCCAAACTTTGGGTGTTGCGTAACTCGGAAAGGATTTCGGCGGCGTCTTGTGCGTCCAGGCCGTAACGGTTCATCAGGAATTCTTGTCGGGCGTCCATGTTCGTGCGCTCCATTCGGTGCGCTCGGGTCATGGCGTAAAATGAAAAGGCCCGAGCGTGTGACTACGTTTCCGCGTGTCCTCGTTTTGGCTACCGGCCTCGGTAGGGTTGCCGCCCTCCGGGGCCTTCGTCTTTCTACGGCTCAATTCACAAACTGTGTAAGTCCGCCTCTGAATCGCTGACTTTCCCGCGCGGCTAGCATTCTTCCCTCGGCGTCGTGCCCCGTTGTAAACGCGGTTCCAAAGAGCACATTTGCTTGTTTCGTGTCTCCGGCTTTCTCTGCCTCCGCGTCGTGCTGGAGGAACAACAGGCCCAAGAATACCGGCTTCTCCAGTTCCATAATCTGCTTGCAAAATTCTGTCATTTTTTCCGGCTTGGGCAGCGGAAGAACTTGAGCAAGGACACCGTCCCTTGCGTGCGGTTGGAAGTACACCAAAGCCGCCTGTGCGTCCTCGGGATTCGCGCCAGCTTCCCGGATCTCATTCCGCAATCCGTCAAACAACTCCGCAGTCCGGGCTAATGCCTGCATCCAGGACAGGTCCGCGTTGCCGGGCTTGCGTGGAAGGCCGGACTTGAACCGCCGTCGTGCCACTTGAGCGCGGGTCATCCGTTCCTCCAGGGGGTTGTTGGTTTCGAGAGGTGCCACTGTTTGCCTTGCTTTCACCATGACAAAGACAATATGGCATGTGTGCAGATACTTGTCAAGCGGTATTACTACTCATGCCTAAGTGGAAGTATCGTGTCCGATATAGCCCTGCATCAGTGAGTGCGCCTAAACATGCACGCAATTGCGTTTAGAGACATTCTGAGCGATCTTTAGGCCGGGGATGGCTCCCAGTGGGGGTGTTTTTCTTAGCAGTTCGTTCCGAGGACACAATTGCGGCCCTCGTCCATGACAGACAAGTAAACTTCGTCTTTTGTTCGCGGGGATGATTTAGAATAGTAGCCCTGTGGAGGTGCGTTAGATGGCCAGTAATCCCGGCGGACACTCCCCGAGCTGGTGGCACCGGCATCCCGACATTCTTGCAAAAAGGATGGCGGCTGAGTCTGCGCTCAACGGTTCCGAAATGCCGATTGCCCAAGTCGTACCTTTACAGGAGAGTACGCTGCTTTGGTCGTGCATTAGCGTCGTATTTACAATTTTATTTGGTCTCTTGGCGGCCACTATGAAGGACCTGAGATGGCTCGTTATAGCGGCGGGGCCATGGGGGGCATTGGGCTTATGGAAGGCTCTCTCTAAGATTAATTCAAGAAAGAAATTGGCATTCATCCCATTAGGATGGTGTGCGATTGCTGTTGGATTATGGGCTTTTAGCAGACTGCCGGTATTGAAGCCCACTCCCATCGTCGTATCCAAGACTATGCCGAGCGCGGTGCAATCGGTTCTCAGTTCACAACCCGAAGTCGAACATAAACCTATAGCTACGGCAGCCAGAGCACCACGCAAGGCGCGAAAAAACATCAAAGGTCTGCACGCGATAGCAACCGGGCACGATGTCAAAAAGCCGACACTGGCGTCAGAACAGCAGAATCAAGATTGTGTTGGATCTGGCATCAAGATGATAGGCGCAACAGATAATGTTGTCGAAAACAACACTGCCGTAAATCCGAAGTGCGATGGCATTACGATGGTGAATTCCACGGGCAATACTGTCAAGGGCAATCAGACGGTAAATAGTGGTACTAAGTCGCCCCAGTGAGTTCTTTTGCCCGTTTACTGCGGCCTTCATTTCTTCTTCCAGGCGGCAGTGACCAGCGAGTCTAGCCGGTCCTGCCTTCCCTTCATCCACTTCGAATAATGCTTCTCTGTGGTCTTGATGCTCTCATGCCCCAGCAGCTTGGAGACTTCCTCCAGGGGCACGCCCTTTTCCAGAAGATCCACCGCGAACGTGTCCCGTAGCCGGTGACTTTTCATGTAGCCGTTGCTAGATAGTTTGGCGGCCTTGAATAGCGGTGCTAGATACAGCTTGGCCCAACTCTTCGTAATGCTCTCTTCCTCACCCTCACCTGACCAAAACACATACTTGGGATTTCCATTGAGCACTTTTAGCAGCTCGCGGGCAACCGCCGGGGGAATGGGCACAGATACGTGCGTCCCCGTTTTCTGCCGAGCGGTCACAACCCGATGCAAGCCCTTGGCCTTGTCCTCGATTATTTCCGACCGTTTCAGCGTGAGCGCGTCACGGATAGCTAGGCCGCTGAACCGCATCAATTGGATGAGCGCGTGCACTTGGGTTTGCCGGTCTTTCGTGATTGTGGTCTTTACAGCCTTCAGCAGCCGTTTGTACTCATCCGCAGACAGTGGCAGCGTGGGCGGTTCGTCAATTTTGATCTTAGGCAGCGTGGGAATGCGGGCGAGCCATTGCACTTCAAAGCAGTACCGAAGGAATGAACGTACACGTTCGCGGACCTTGGCGCGTGTGTAGCTGGACGGATAAAGATCCGGCCACGTGGCACAGAACCCGGTGAGCAGTTCCCTGTCGATGCCCTGGACAGTATAAATTCCCTTGCTCTCACAGTACTCGCGTAGCCGGGCTAGTTCGCGGGTGTACTTGCCGAGCACGGACGCGGTGACGCCCTGAACTTTCTTGTCCTGGAGGAAGGTATCAATACAGGCTTTCGTGTCCCGCTGGTCTTGCTCGGGCTGGACCTCGGGAATGCGCCCGGAAAGTTGGTCCTCCAGTTCCCTCTTCTTCTCTTCGGCCTCGGCCCATGACCGAGTGCCCGCTTTCTTGCGGTACTGTTTGCCCGCGCTACTCCAGCGCAAATGCTTGCGGCAATTACACCGCTTGCAAAACTCATCGCCGTTGTATTTGCACTCAGGGGAGTGGCGAACAAAAATTGTGATGACTGGAGGGCCGGGCGTGATGCGCAAATTGCGTATCTTGGCCCCGAGGGTGGCTCTTTCTTCTTCGGTCAGCGGCAGAGGCTCTTGGTCCGGCATGGTGCGTCCTATCCGAACCCCACGCACAGGACGCTAGCACAGTCCTAGCACAAAAGTAAAGCGCCTTGTACTAAGGCGCTTGTTTTCATGTATTTAAGTATGGCGGAGAGGGTGGGATTTGAACCCACGATACCCGTTAAGGTATGTCCGCTTTCGAGGCGGATCGTTTCAACCACTCACGCACCTCTCCGCGTCGGACAAAGTCGGTTGCAGTCGTAGAAAGGTCGATTAAACTTCTACCCTACCGACGATTTCGAAAGAACGTTTGCAGCACTTCCGCGCTGCGTCCCGCGAGCACTCCGCCGCGAACCTCAATCTTGTGGTTCGTTTTCGGATGATTCACCACCTGCATCACTGACTGAATCGCGCCCGCTTTCGGATCATCCGAGCCATACACCAGCCGCTTGATGCGGGCATGCACCATCGCCCCGGAGCACATCGCGCAAGGTTCAATTGTAACAAACAGGGCGCACTCTCCCAGACGATGGTTACCGACGGTTGCACCGGCTTCTCGCAGCGCCACAACCTCAGCATGCGCCGTGGGATCGGACTCAGCAATGTTCCGATTCCATCCCCGCCCCACAATTTTGCCCTCGCAAACAACCACCGCGCCGACGGGAACTTCTCCCATCTCCAGCGCTCGCTGCGCGCAGCGCAGCGCCTCCTCCATCCAGAGTTCGTCCTGTTTCACCGAGGACTCGGCCTCAACAGGCTCGGTCACGGAGGACTGGCTTTCCGTGGAAGACTTGGCTGCAGAGGATTGTGTTGGGTTCGCCATTCGCTCTGGCAGTATTGTAGCGGCTCAGCCAGATCCGAATCGCGGACGACGGCGTATCTAGATCACGCTCAGCACCGAGCGTACGACCTCAGGCACGACCGCGCGCAGGACCGCCGGAACGACAATCCGCACCACTGGGTAGGCAACGACGACGACGGGGATGACAAGCAGGAGCCACGTCTTCGTCGGCAGGTTGTTCAAATAGGCCTTCATGGCATCCTCTCTTCAGAAATACGGGAACCACCCCGAAGAAGTTCCCTATTTCGCTACCTTAAAGACGGACCGCCCCCGATTTTGTTACAGCAATTTTCCAAACATTCAGTCCTCGCCACGTTTCCCTCCGTTACGCCCAACATCGCTGCCAGTCGCGTCTGCCCCTCTTGCTCCTCGAGCGACGATTTATGCGGACTCCGTAACTCCACGGTTCACGGGTTCCTCCGCCGGAATCCATCCGTTGGGGAATGCGATCACGTGATATGCTAAGCGGGTTATGGGCATGCCGAGCCTGCTCCGCAAAGTCTTCATGATCGACCTTCTGCAAGGTCTGAAGGTCACCTTTCGTTATCAGGATCCGAAAGAAATCTACACTGAGCAATATCCGCTGGAGCGGCCTCAAGTCGCCGAGCGCTATCGTGGAGCGCCGCGCCTCAACGTAAATCCCGATACCGACGAGACCATGTGTATCGCGTGCGACCTTTGTGCCCTGGCCTGCCCCGAGCATCTCATCGTGGTCTCCAGCGAACGCAATGAGAAGACCCGCCGCAAGGAACTTACCAATTTCACCTACGACCTGAGCCGCTGCATGTTCTGCGGCCTCTGCGAAGATGCCTGCCCTACCGACGCTCTGGAATTGACGCAGGATTTCGAACTCGCCAGCTACACGCGCCAAGGCTGGATCTGGGATCGCGAGACCCTCGAAAAAGGTCCGCAGCCTACGCTCTACCAGAAATAATCAAAGTCTCCATTTTCACACTTCTCGATATGAGGTAGGGAATTCGCCCTCTTCCCTTCCCCAAGTGCGCGCACAGGAAATCCTCATAACACATAAACCCAAACGCCCCGTCAGCTACGGCATTTCCCGGATAGCCCACGTCCCGTCATCGTTTGAGACTGAAGAAAATGCGATCGATAATCTCGCCCTGACCGTTGGAGGTCCGATGACTACCCGTCTTCTTACTATTTTTCTTGTGCTGACCTTAGGAACTTGGGCCGTTGCGCAGAGAACGACACGTTCTGCTGCGCCTCCCTCCACGGCGCCGGCACCGACTACGCCGCCTGCTTCAGCGGGAAGTACGAGCCCCGCGACCACCACTGGACCCACCTCCACAACGACAGCACCCACCGCGACCTCGCCCGCACCGGCAACCACCACAACGACTCCCGCGGAGACGACTCCGCCCGCATCTACCATCGGCCCTCCGACACCAATTACAACCAAGGCAGCCGGGGAGGGCACCACTACTACGCCCGCGCCAACACAAGAGGCCACCACTCCAACCAATCCTGCGCCCGCCACTACAACGAATGCTGCCACTCCTAACACGCAGACGACAAATCCAACCTCCAGCCGTACGGGTACTCCGTGCGTGAGTGCAGCCGCTGCGAATGCTCCCTCTGGAGAAAACACGAACGGCAGCACGGACGCTGCCGGCGGCGCATCGACGAATGCCGCCAACACTAACACCGCGAACAACGGTGCGCCGCAGAATCCTCCCGGGACGAATCCTTCGGGGACGCCCTGTCCGGCCGGAATGGTGCCGAGCGCAGGCGCGAGTTCATCGCCGCAATGAGGCAATCTGAGCTGAGCTCTCGCCTTTTGATTTGTCATTCTTAGCGCAGCGAGCTCGAATGAGCTCGCGGAGTCGAAGGATCCCTACTGCTCACACCCGGTTTTCGATTTGGGGAGTCCCCTATCCTGCCAGCAGTGCCACTCCGCCCGCCACCAGCAACGCGGCAATCCAGCGGCGGCGATCGACTTTTTCATGCAGGAAGATCTTCGCCGCAAATGCGTTTCCGATGAACGTCAGCGACGCTGCGGCTGGCGCCACCAGGCTCACGTCGCCCCACGACAACGCGAACAGCAAGCTGAAGAATGCCGCCGCCATCCCACCGACTCCAAGGAAGAATGCCGGTGTCGAGAGAATTCTGCCCACTACCGTCCATAACCCGGACCCTCGCCACAACTCATGCACGTCTCCGACTTGCTTCATCGCCCGCGCAATCAGCACGTCACCCACAACCGAGAAAAAAACCACGACCAGAATCCCGCCCCAGGTGTAGACGTGTCTCATCGGTGTGATCCAGTCGCGGGTGCTCCGCTTCCACCGGTTCTTGATAGAACTGGGGACTCTGCGTCGTCCCTATTTGGGTCTTCATGGTCGGGTGCGCCATTTCTCACTGCTTTTGGGAGAAGTGGGGATTTTGATTTTTCCTCAGCATGACCGGACGTCAGCGCTTCGCCTCCGGCTACAAATCCGACTCCACCGGAGATCAGCACGATCCCTAACCAGCGCATCAGGCTGATCTGCTCATGCAAAGCAAACTTCGCTACCAGCGCCAGCAATACATATCCCAGAGACGTTGCCGGCAAGACATAGGTCAGATCCGCCCACGACAGCGCATTCATGTAGGAGGCAAAAAATGCGAGCAGCAAAAGAATCCCGACGGCCACCCACGGATTCAACACCGCCAGGATCAGACCTTGTAGATGATAGAGAGAGATGCTCCCGATCTGCTTCATCCCATGCGAGAGCATGGAATCGCCGGCCGCCGCAAAGACGGTCACTCCAGCCAGCACCAGATACTTGCGAAAGGTCACTAAGAACCAGTTCCCAGTTGTTAGTTCTCAGCAAAACCGTTCCGTCCCATTTCATTGGGGAACTGAGAACCGATAACTGAGAACGATGCTCTAGTCCGTCATCGCGCCCGCCGGAGCAGCGGCTGCCGCTTCAGCGTGCTTCTTCACCATCTTGTTGCGCGCTGACCGAAGCTTCAGGAAGGTCCGCGCTTCCTTATAGAGGCGTTTGCGCTCGTGTCCATCAAACGCCGCCTTCCTCAAGATGCGGAAGACTGCTTTCGGACGGAAATAATATTCGTCATAGAACCGGTGCACGGCGGAAAGAATGTCATCCGCTGGCAGCCCCGGATACTGTATGTGCGCCAACTGGTGTCCGCCCTCGTCCACCATCTTGTTGTCGCCCACAATGAATCCGTTCTTCACCGCGTGATCATAAAGCTCGGTTCCCGGGTAAGCATGCGCCACGGAGACCTGAATGGTCTCGACGTCGAGTTCCTTGGCAAACGCGATCGTGTTGTTGATCGTCTCGTGCGTCTCGCCCGGCAAGCCCATAATGAAGTCACCGTGAACGACCAGACCCAGCTTGTGGCAATCCTTCGTGAACTGCCGCGCCCGCTCGATCGTTGCGCCCTTCTTGATGTTCTTCAGAATCTGCTGGTCGCCGGATTCATATCCCACGATCAGAAGCCGGCAGCCTGCTTCCTTCATGGCCTTCAAAGTCTCGTAATCCGTGGTCACTCGCGAGGTGCATGACCAGGTCAATCCCAGCGGCTTCAGTTTGGCGCACAGCTCGATAGTCCGCGCCTTCTGGATGTTGAAAGTGTCGTCGTCGAAGAAGAATTCCTTCACATCCGGCCACAGCTCTTTGGCCTTCGCCATCTCACGCGCCACATCGTCCGTCGATCGCTTCCGCCACGGATGTCCGCTCAGCGTCTGCGGCCACAAACAGAACGTACACTGCGCCGGACATCCCCGCGTCGTATACAGCGACACAAACGGATACAACAGAAATGGCACGGTGTATTTGGTCACATCCAGATCGCGCTTGTAGACCTCAGTCACATGCGGAAGCGCATCCAGATCCTGAATCTGCGCTGCATCCGGGTTGTGCACCACTTTCCCGTCTTTCAGAAACGACACGCCTGCAATTTCCGCCAGCGGCTTGCCCTTCGCATAATCCACCACCGCATAGTCAAATTCCTTGCGGCAAACAAAATCAATTTCCGGGCAATCGCGCAGCGACTTTTCCGGCAGCACACTCACATGCGGGCCCACAAATGCAATCTTGATGTTCGGATTCGCGCTCTTGATGGCGCGCGCCAGCAGGATGTCGCCTGGGAATCCCGGCGTCGACGTAAACAGCACCAGGAACTCGTATTCCTTGGCAATCTGGATCGTCTCTTCGCCCGACACGTGATGCGGCGGCGCATCCAGCAGCCGCGCCCCTTCCAGCATTCCCGTCGGATAGGCCAGCCATACCGGATACCAGTAACTTTCAATTTCGCGCGTGGCGGGCCAACGAGAGCCGGCGCCCCCGTCGAAGTTTTCAAACGATGGAGGATTCAGAAACAGTGTTTTTAAAGGCATAGTTGAGTATCCGTTTATTTTACCACCGGCGCACACCGGTTCTCGCGCCTGACCCCGTGCTGCACCAGGTTCCCCAATTCCTTTAGATTTGGCCTAAGTATTTGATTCCACTCTATTAGTTCGGCTTCAAGAAACCAACGTCCTTGGGTTGAATGTGCTGTTGGATGCAGCGAACGGGCGTACGATGCTGCCCAGTGGAATGCGGGAATATCTCAGGTAAATGGCCTATTGGCCTTCGGCGCTGCCCGGAATCCGAAAGCTCACGCCACGATCCTCATTGGCTTTTTCCGTCGCAGGTAGGTCCAGACTGGCGAGCGCAATCTTCTCGGTTCTTTGTGGAGTAAAGCTCCATACGGTTTGTCCAACGATCGCGTAGTTCTGTGTCTCTTCCCGATGCTGGTCCCGGAACACCAGTACGGTCGGCGGAATGATCGGACTGCCTTCCGACCCGGCGCTCGGCGTCGGTTCCGCCGACCGGCGCTCCGGCGCTCGTGGAGCGTACGCGTCCTGATCGCCATCCGCCTCTTCCTGGCGCAGCATTCGCTGCTGCTCCAGGCTCTGCTCGTTCATCTGATTGGCCATCTCGTACTGGCCATAGTAGTCGTTATCAAACTGCTGATCGTCCTCGTCCCACCACCACGGATAGTAGTAAGCCGATCCCCACCACGGGTACCCATACCCATAGCCCCAGCCCCAGCCGCACCGATAGCCATAGCAATTATTGCGGAAGCCGTAGGTGTGAAAGTGGGTGTGAACCTGATGGCCATGAAACCCGTCGTGCAGGAAGGGACCGCGCGAGAAGTTGCGTGAAGTGAAGCCCCGAGAGGAAAAGCCGCGCGAACCAAAGCCACGTGAAGCGCCGCTCAGAGGACCGGAAAAGCTGGAAGCGCCACGTGTTCCGCCGGAGAAATGTCCGCCGCCAAAAGAACCGCCGCGGAAGCCACCCGAATGGCCGCCACCGAATCCGGCATGACCACCGCCGCCAAATCCACCGTGGCCACCACCGCCCCCGTGACCTCCGCCGCCATGCTGCGCCCACAAGGGTACGCACAGCAACAAGGCGAACGCCGCTATGGACGCCAAGCGACGCATGGTGACCCCATTATAAACCGGTTTCGAATTCCGGGCTCTGGATTTTACTTTGGTGTCCCGCAGAGCCGCGTCGGGCCCGCAAGCATATCGACGGGGACTACCGTGGATGGGGATCACCGTGGAAGAGCGGCGCTTTAGCGCCGCGTCAGGCGTCAAACAAATCGGGGGCTTTTAGCCCCCGACGTCCGGAATTCGAGTTCTTCACCACACCCTAGAGCCGGAATGCCGGACGCTTAATTCTGCTCTCCCCCTCCGTGCTTCTGCTTGCACAGCTTGCAATACGTCGCAGTTAACGAATTGTCGACGCGGTGTTTAATCGGTGCCAAGCGTTTTCAAATACGCGTAGCATCGCCTTCAGATCGTCGTCCGAGAGATTCTTGAAATTTCCAAACGGCATGATCGAGTTCAGCTTCCGCGCTCCTACATAGCCCGTACGTAGCGTCGTGATGAACGTGGCTTCCGTGTAGTAATTGATTCCCGAAGCATCGGGCGTGATGTTCGCGCTGACCACCGACCCCCACGGCCCGACCAGCGATTCGCCACCCGCATACCGCAGTTTTTCGACAGCGTTGTGACATCCGCAACCCAGACTCACCATATACTTGCCGCGAGCTAATTGGTCCAATCCCGGCTCAGCCACCGGCGCAGTTACCGGCTGGGGCGCGCTCCGAACCAGATAGTTCACCGGAAAATTGATCTTCGAAGCCGGCAACGGATTGCGCACCGGCGTCAGCGAACGCAAATACACCACGACCGACGCCAAGTCTTCATCCGAAAGAGCCCTGTACTCCGAGTACGGCATGATCGGAAACAGCGTCGTCCCATCATGCTTGACGCCTTCTCGGATTGCGCGTGCAATCTGGTCGTCAGTCCAATTCCCCGAACCGGTCTCCGTATCTGGCGTCAAATTTGGCGCCACAAGTGTTCCCGGAAAACCCGCCAGAGGAAATCTCTGCCCCGCCAGCTCCATTCCAGCCACTCTCCGGCGCCCCGTGTTGCGTCCAGTCCGCAGGTGTGTGGCAGCTTTCGCAGCCGAGCAGTCCCTGCACCAGGTATTTTCCGCGCGCCAACTGCTCCGGAGTGCGCTCGAATTTCCGATCGGTCGTCGCACGCGCTCTCGGCCCGACGAACGGACGCCATCCAATCGTGAAAGTGATGGCAATCGCGAGCACCACAATCAAGCCGCCCAGAGAATAGAGCAGGATTCTCCCCAGTTTTTTCAGTGCTGTCCCCCAAGCTTCCCCAAGCGAATTCGGAGCAGACGTGCATTCTCAGGCCAACGCAGATTGGGGTCAATAGGAAGTTAAGTGTCACGGAAGACCTGCGCACTAACCACGAATAAAAAAGGCGGTCTCTCAGGAAAGCCTTGTCATCCTGAGCACAGCGAGCTCGAACGAGCTCGCGTAGTCGAAGGATCTCTACCGCTGAATCAGCCCTGCTGCTACTTCTTCTTGCCCTTTTTTGTCGCCGCCTTCTTCGCAGGCTTAGCAGGTTTAGCAACCGGCTTTGCGGGTGGTTTCGGCGCCGCTTTCGCTGCGGGCTTTACAG
>CAWGKF010000031.1:0-58589 GCA_963823085.1 Terriglobia bacterium
CCCCGACTACGGCTTTATCTGCCAGACCGTATCGAGGACCGTTCCATCCACCCACTTCACCACCGCAACCGGTCGATCACTGCGCTTGGGTCTTTGGGGCCCGCCCCCGCAAATGCGTTCGACCTCCCTCTTAATCTCCCCGATCGGCCGTATCGGCAACTTTGAGCCCTTCACTGCATCGATTAAATCCTGTCGCAGTGGGTTAATCGCAATCCCGCGCTCGGTAACAACCACGTCGATCAACTCGCCCGGTCCGCAAAGCGTTGTCACCTCATCCACGATCACTGGAATTCGATCTCGGAAAGACGGAACCGCCAGAATCGTGCAGCCTGCCGCCAGACAGTTCTGCCATCCGCCGATTCCATGAAGAAGCCGGCCGTCAGAATGGGTAACCACGTTTGCGTTGAAATTCGTATCGATCTCGGTCGCTCCCAGCACAACCGCATCAAGGATCGACGCAAAGTTGCCCTTGCCGTGATAGTTGTAAGACGTAAACGGCGAAGTCGCCACATGTCGCGGATTATTCGCCAGCGACTGTACGCCGCTGAGGTCAAATGTCTGCCCGTCGAGAATGTAATCGGTTAGCCCTTCTTCTAATAGTTCGACCAGATACTTCGTCGAGCCTCCGCGGACAAACCGGGCCTTCACTCCCGCCTGCTTCATCATCTGTTTCAAGTAGCTGACAAATGCCAGCGCGATTCCGCCGGAGCCTGCCTGGAACGAGAATCCGTTGCGCATGATGCCGGCGTCCCGCAGAAATCGTGCCACTAATTCAGCGATTCGCAGACGATCCGGCGATCGCGTGATTTGCGTTGTCCCCGAAACAATCTTGGCCGGATCGCCGATCAAACCTACCTCGACTACGTAATCCACGTTGTTGCCCTGGATCTGCCACGGAACACATGGGAACGGAACCACATTGTCGGTCACCACAATTACATGATCCGCGTAAATCGAGTCGGCCAGAGCGAACCCCAACGATCCACAAGCCGACTTCCCATGCGATCCATCGCTATTCCCGAATGGATCGGCTGTCGGAGCGGCTATAACGGCAATGTCGATGTGCACTTCCCTATCCTGGATCGCCTGCCATCGTCCGCCGTGGGACCGCAAAACGCCCATGCCGCGCATCCTGCCCTGAGTGCAGTAATCGCCGAGGGGCCCGTTCATGCTGCCCTCGATATGATCGATGACGCGTGATTCCATCAAATCGATCGCACTCTTCTGACAGGGAAAGGACGCGCTCGGAAACCACACGAGGTCTCTGACGCCCAATTTCGTGGCGGCCTCCAATGTCATCATGGCGACGAGGTCTCCATCTCGCAGATGATGATGGGACGAGATCACCATGCCGTCCCGCAATCCGCATTTTTGCAGCGCTGTAGCAAGATCACTGACACGCTTGTCGCCATTCGCAGGATAATCAGCGGCCGTTCGTATTTGAGGGCTAGCCTTCGCACCCGTCGGGCGATACTTGCCAACTCCCATATATGGAACTTGCGGGCGGCCGTTCACTAGGTCAGGAACCATCCGGCCTACGGCGTTTTCGACAACTCCAGATTTCTCGATTACAGGCATGCAGATTTCTTCCTCAATCTCACTGCGTCAGCCCCATGGCTTTCGCCCGTCCCACCAATTTCAGAGCTCTTTCTACCACAGGCGGATCGATCATTTTCGATCCCAGGCTAACCACACCCAATCCCTTTTCGTGTGCGTCTTTGTACGCAGCAACAATTCTCTCCGCCTTCTCGATCTCACTCGTCGTCGGAGCAAACGCTTCATGGATGATCGGAATCTGAACGGGATGTACACACCCCATTCCTTCGAAGCCCATGCCTCGAGAATTCATTCCCCACGCCCGCAGCCCCTCCAGATCACCGACATCCCCAAAGACCGAATCGATGGCTTGCAAGTGAGCCGCATGCGCCGCGTTCACTAGTCGCTGCCTAGCATAGAGAGACTCCGCTCCGCCGAGAGTCTTTACCACACCCAGATCGGCCGTGTAATCCTCGAGCCCGATCGTCAATGCCACAATTTGATCGCTCGCTGCTGCGATTGCAAAAGCATTCTCAACGCCGATCGCGGATTCGAGAATCGGCATCAGCCAGATCGGCCGCTTGATGCCGTAATCAGCCTGAATCTCTTTCGCTCGCCGGCCAACTTCGACGACCTGTTCCGGATGCTCCACCTTGGGAATCAGAATCAGATCCGGAGATTCGGGCACAATTTCGTCCAAGTCTCTTAACCCAAGCGGAAGCTGATTGATGCGAACCATGCGCTCGCACTGCATGAAATCGACGGCCCGTAGCGCGTTGCGAACCAGCAATCGCGCAGCGTCCTTTTCACCGGGATGAACTGAATCCTCGAGGTCTAGAATCACGCCGTCCCCACCGTGAAGCCCCGCATTGATGAAATACTTGGGTTCGCTGCCCGGCACGTACAGTCGCGACCTCCGCAGTCGGTCTCGCGTCGAGGGCTCGGGCAGCCTGATCTGATCCGGCAGCACGCGCGTGCCTTCCCCCATTCCGGCGCGACGCACCGCCGCTTCAATCCGCGCCGAGATCACAAACGGCAACGCCCCTTCGTCTCTGATTTGGACGCCCGCGTGTCGCACGCCCAGAGCTTCCAGCACTTCCTCGGCCTGGCGCCGGATCGAGTCCCCGTAATATGGTTGCACCCTCGATTCCAGATGGATATCGATTCCGCCAGTGTCGCCTAACTCGACGCGTACGTGAAGATCGGAGCGTATCTCCGTCCCCGAATGTCCTGCTTCTCCGATGCGTAATTCCGTCGCAATTGTCATAAAGATCAGAAATAAAGAGCTAAGAAATAAAGCTACCGCCTGCTTCCAGCCAGTTCCTGCAATCTGGATCGTTCGCTCGGCGCGGTCTGCTGCGCCAACTCGGCCAGGATGGCATCCGTCATCTGCACCGTGCTGGCCGCTCCTTGACTGATTGCCCTCGCTCCCCCCGGGATGCGCATCATGTCGTAAGTGCGAACATGCCCCTCTTTCACTACCGTTGCAATTGCCTCTCGTATCCGCCGGGCTTTCTCGACTTCGCCAACATGCTCCAGCATCATGACCGCAGAAAGAAACATGGCGATCGGATTCACGATTGGCGGGTCGAGCTCCGCGTATTTCGGCGCCGATCCGTGAGTTGGCTCGAACACCGCAACTTCTTCCCCGATGTTTCCCGAAGCGGCGAAGCCTAATCCTCCGATTAAACCTGCAAATGCATCGGAGATCACATCGCCGAACAAATTCGACGCCACGACCACGCCGTACTCTTCCGGATTCTTCGTCAGCCACATGGTCTGAGCATCAATATTGGTCGACCACAACGCGATCGACGGATATTCCTTCGCCAAGGCCTTTGCTTCTTCCTCCATCAAGCCTGATGTCTCCCGCAAGACGTTCGGCTTCTCGCAAATCGTCACCGACTTGTATCCGTATTTCTTGGCCCACTCGAATGCCGCGCGGCAAATTTTTCGAGCCGCAGCCCGCGTAATGATCCGAACCGAAATCGCCAGATCAGCCCCGGGCACACTCGCAAACGGCTTGAACTTGGAATGAGTTGCAAGAGCGGCGCGCACTTGCTCGGGAGGATTGGTCCACTCCACCCCGGCGTAAAGTCCTTCAGTGTTTTGCCGGAAAACAACCACGTTGACCAACGGCTCTTCAAATCCGCCGCCCGCTTTCTTGCGAATAAAGTTCAAAGGATTTCCTGGAAACGAAATACACGGACGAATGCACGTATCGAGATGGAACTTCTGGCGCATGGTCACAATCGGACTGAAATACGAATAGCCCTTACTTCTGAGTTCCGGCTTGAGCTCGGCCTCTGCCTGCTTCTTCGGCTTCGACGTGATAGCGCCAAACAGCCCCAGCTTATGTTTGGCAAGCAGTTCAACCGTGCGTTCGGGCAACGCATTCCCCTCGCGGCACCAGCAGTCCCAGCCAATATCGGCGTCAACGTACTCTGCGTCGAAATTCACCGCCTTCAGCACTCTCAATGCTTCCGGCAGAACCTGCTTGCCGATTCCGTCTCCCGGCATCGTTACCACAGTGTGTTTGGCCATAACTGCCTTTCTCCTCAAACCAGAACTGTCTGCTTGTGCTCGAGTCCGAGCTTCTTCGCCACCAGATTCTCCGCACCGCCTGCAATAACAAGGGATTGCGGAACCGTCCCCAACGCTGGAAACACAAACTCTTCACCCCGCCAAGTTGCTGTGCTGGAGGTGAAATCGATATCCACCTTCTCTCCCGGAATGATCGTCTTTTCTTTTGCCTCGATCTCTGTGGCGAACTGCTCGCGCAATCTTTTCAGCAATTCCGGAACCTCGATGCACAAGAACCCGTTGTTGTATGCGTTGCGCAGGTAGGTCTGTGAAAAACTCCCCGCAATCACCAGCGGGATGCCTCTCGCCTTCAGGCAGGTGACAGCTTGCTCCCGGCTCGATCCCGTCCCGAAGTTGAAGCCGCCAACCAGTACATCCCCGGCCCTCGTCCGCAGAGCAAACTGCGGATCGTAATTCTCCATCACGACTCGCGCCATCATCGCGGGCGTCATGTCGTCGCGGTAGGTATAGTCCTTTCCGTAGATGGCATCCGTGTTCACGTTGTCCGCGGACATGAAGACCATCCGCCCCTGCACTCTCTCTGGAAACCCACCCAGGATTTCGACCCGTTCGCTGGTCGCACCCGACGTGAACTCTTGATAGTTCTTCGTAAGTTCACTCTGCGCAAACTCGCGCGGACCGGTGATGTAGCCTGCGATCGCCGATGCAGCCACCACTTCGGGACTTCCCAGGTAACATTGCGCTTCGCGCGATCCCATCCGGCCCTTGAAGTTTCGGTTTGTGGCCGAAATTCCGACCTCGCCTTTTTCGAGCAGCCCAGTTCCCAGTCCGATGCACGGGCCGCAACTGGGTGGCAGCGGAGTCGCCCCCGCATGCAGCAAAATTCGCCATATACCTTTCTGCTCGGCTTCATGCTGCACCCACGCGCTCGCTGCCCCAATGTAGAACTCCACTCCATTGGCAACCTTCTTGTCTTTCAAGACGCGCGCGGCCGCCTCGAGATCTTCCAATCGGGAGTTCACACAGGAAACTAAATACGCTCTCTGGATCGCGATCTTTTTCTTCGCGATCTCAGACAGCGACTGCATTGTCTGCACCGTGTCAGGTCCAGAAACATGGGGAGTGACCCGGCTCAGATCAAGCGTGATGCGGGCTGCATAGCTTGCCCCCGGTTCAGGTCGCGGTGGATTCTTGCTCCATGCATCGATTTCCCCGGGCTTAATACGCTCAATTCCCTGCTCCTCAAGCCGGGCCTGCATCAGCCGCAAGTAGCGGATAGTGACTTCGTCCACCGGAAACCAGCTAACGATCGGCCCCCATTCCGTGCTCATGTTCGCAATCGAGAATCGGGCGTCCATCGAGATGCCCGCTACGCCAAGACCCGAAAATTCGATGGACGCATTTAGTGCTTCATCGTGGTTGTACATTCCGCAGAGAGTGATGATGACATCTTTTCCGCTGACGCCTTCTCGTAGTTGCCCCTCCAGCACTACCTGAATCGTTCGCGGGATCTGCCACCAGAATTCGCCAGTCGCCCAAACGGCTGCTGCATCGGTCCTCACGATCGGCGTTCCAATTGCTCCCAGTGCTCCATACATGTTGGAGTGCGAGTCCGAAGCCACGACAAACGAACCCGGCAGAACATAGCCTCGCTCGACCATGATTTGGTGGCCGATCCCCGAACCCGCGGGATAAAAATCGACACCATGCTCGCAGGCGAACGCTTCGATGGAGCTGTATTTCTTAAGATTTGCCTCATCGTGATTCTGGATGTCGTGATCCAAGGCAAAGACGAGTTGCTTGGGATTCGCAATCTTCTTCGCCCCGATCGCTTTGAACTTGCTCATCACCGCCGAAGTGTTGTCGTGGGTCAGGACATGGAAAGGCCGAATCGAAATAAAGTCTCCCGCGCGTAAGGGACGATTCGGGCCTTCGGCAAGGTGTGTCTGCGCGATCTTTTCTACGATTGTCTGAGGCATAGGATCTCCCTGGACTAGCAACTCCACTTGCACCGACAAAAGCGCTTTACGCCAGTAACGGCTTTCGATTGCTCCGGCGAACCGTCCGTTTCGTCTTGGTGCTTAGCTTGGCCGACTTCGCTCTACGAACGTCAGATTCCATCAGAACCATCAGGTCGCTGACGGAACCCACCCGTTCCAGATTCCAGACTGTCTCCTTCACTCGCTTTTGAGCGCCTGCCGACAGCACGCCTTCGGCCAACGCAGAAAACTTCTCTTCTATTTCCTGATCCGTTAACGGGTTTCGCGGATCGCCCTTGGGATAGTCCAACTGTTTGCTGAATGAACGTCCATCACTGGTATCAATACGCACGATTACCCTCTGTAGTGCTGGAAACACTTTTTCGATTTCCGGATCCGCCACGACTTCGACTTTGTGAAGTTGCTCGCGAATCCTCGGGTCCATAATTTTTTCCATGGTGAACTGGACGGGTGTAACCTGCCGCTCCGCCAGCGCTGCTGCAATCACATAGGGCAGCGAATGATCCGCCGTCTCTTTCGTGTGCGGATCGTATTTGCTCGGATCCGACAGTATGTCGGCTGCCCGCGCCAGGGAACGAATTCGGATCTTGGTCACCTGCTCCGGATGCAGATCATTTCCCTTCACCAGATCCAGCACGGCAGAGATTGGTGTGTGAGTCAGTGCTTCCGTCGGAAAGGCCTTCATACCGCATTGCGTGATTCGCCAGGAATTCCCCAGTCCCTCCGTAAGCAGATCGAGCTTCCACTCTGGCTTGAAGACGTGAGTCAGTCCTTCTTTCCCGTCAATCACGTGCTCCGGACCGGTATAGCCTTTTTCCGCAAGCATGGCCGCTAACACTCCGCTCTGCGTTGCCATGGGATCGACGGTGTTTTTCATCATCGTCAGCTTGCCGGCGGTCACCGCTCCCAACGTGCAATGTCGGCTCGCCGAAATTCCGATCGCGTGCTGAATCTGTTCCCACGTGAGGTGCAGCATGCGTCCGGCTACGATCGGCGATACAAACGCCGTCAGCGTAGCGTGATGCCAGCCGCGCTCGCGGATTCCGGGGAATGCTGCTTCGCACAGCCTCATCTCGAACTCGTGTCCGAGCACCAGTCCCACAATCAGTTCTTTCCCGTTGCTTCTCGCCCGCTCACCACATGCGATCGCCGCCGGGAAGATGTCCGACGGATGCGACGGATCCTGCTTCCAGTAAATGTCGTTGTAGTCCATGCACCGGACCATGAGCGCATTGGCCAATGAAGCGGATACTGGATCGATGCGCTTCCCGGTCCCAATTACAGTCGCCCGGCCAGGACCGGCGATCTCGTCCAACAGCGCAAGAGCAATGCGCACATCATGCTGCTGATAGCCGCCCAGAGCGCATCCCAACGAATCCAGCAAAAAGCGCTTGGCTTGATAGACAGCCTCCGGCGAAAGATCTTTGAACTGCAGTCCTGCTGCCCAGCGTGACATCGCGGCGGTGATCGTCTCTTTTGCGGGAACAGATGATGGCGTCGGCAAATGGCTTCTCCTTACGATTTCACCTTGACGTTCTTGGGATTCTTAAATGGCAGAAAGGCCATGAAATCCGCATGGTGCACGATGAATGCTTCCGTCGTTCGCTTGACCAGATCACCTTCCGCCGCGTGCGCCGCGATGATATGGCAGACCGAATCCGGCACACCGCACTCGAGCGCCAGCGCTACGCCTGTGAACGGATGCCGCAGTGCTTCACCCCGCTCGCTCTGACAACTTTTCCCGTCCGGACCGATTTCGTATTCCAGCAGCTTGCCTACATCGGCCAAAATCGCCCCGGCGATCACCGTGTCGACATCAATCGGCAACGCCCGCCCCATAAATGCCTTCATCGCCTTCGCACTTTCCCGCGCGATGTGTACCACGCAGCGCTTGTGTTCCATGAAGGTGATCGGACAGTTTGGAACCAGCAGTGTGAATGGAATCTGCGTCAGGTCTTCGGCTTTTAATGGACTGCGCTCAAGGGCTTTGATCCAGGTTTGCGTGACTTGCTCTCGGAGTTCCGGATTCTTGATCCAGTCGATCTCCGGCCACAGTTTCTTCACAGTTTCGCGCATAAATTGGGGGCGTGATCGGAACTACCAAGGCTAGCTGCGGCCCAGACATCGAAACGACGATTCGGATCACAGTAGGATGTGATTGGACAAGGTTTTCGTTCAAAACCGGCACTATGCGGCTTAGGAATGCAGCATGACCGTAACCGTGTTGCCATCTTTGTCGTCACGGTGGAACATTGATAATCCGGAACGCACAAAAATAGACGGCCTGTTTTCAATGCTTTGCCGACGACCTTAGTTCGAACCAGCGCAAGATCATAGCCGGTGGTGATTTCCATCACAGACCCTCTCGGACGTCAACGTCAGAATTCCCCCCGAAGTCTTTTGCGCTTAATAACTAAGGAGACGGTCTATGGCGACGGCAATTCCGGTCCAGCCAGAAACGTTGCGCGCCCTCCCCAGCGACGCTGCGCGACAAATCCAATGGCGCTTTTCCGATCGCTTCGACCTCCAGATGCTGGTGCAGTCCACACGCGCCGTGGCCCGCGGTCCCGTCGCAAGATTAGTCGCAAATGGTGGACGCAACTCTCACGAGTGGACCGAAGCCAAAGCCGCGCTCCTCGAAGCCTTCGATTCTGCGGGTATCACCGCGGTCTTCATGGACCCCGAAGACGGGGGTCTGTTCTCCGGTCCTAAGAATCTAGCCCTCGCGCTGGTTGCGTTTGAACTGGCTTGGGTCGACGGCGGCGCCGCTACCGCCAGTCTCGCCGGTTGTCTAGCGCTTGCGCCCATTCATGAACGCGGCACCGAAGAGCAGCAACGCCGCTATATGAAATTGGCCGCGCCTCCTCAACCGGGAGAAGACCGTAAGCCTTGGCGCGGCGCGTTCTGCCTGACTGAACCGATTCCCTACGTCGGCGTCGACACCGGTATGTTGAATGGGAAAGTGCGAATTGTCGACTGGAAGTCGGGAGAAGAACCCGTTCTGCAAGTGGACAAACGCGGGCGCTTCATCACCAATATCGGCTTTGCCAATTTTGTGACCGCAGCCGTCGACTCTGACGATGATCGCATCAACGGCAGCTGTATGGTGATTCTCGAGGAAGGTGATCCTGGCGTATTCGACCGCGGAACTCCGACCAAGAAACTGGTTCACCAACTCTCCTCCACAGGAGATCCGGTTTTCAATCTGCGTGTCCCGGCCAACCGCATCATCGGCGGATACGAAGTCAAAGATGGCGTTCTGATTCCGCGCTACAACCACAGCGAAATCATCGAAGCAGTTTTCCGGCGTACCCGCGTCACGGTCGGAGTAATGACCGCCGCAAAGTTGCTTTCGGCAGTGGAACCAGTCATCCGTTATCAGCGCGGCCGATTCCGCGGCGGCGAAACCGCAACTCCGGGATCGGTCCGGTATGAACTCGGACTGCAGGCGCGTCAAGACTCTCTGCATCGCCTGCTTGACGTGTGGGCCACCGGAGAAGCCAGCGCCTCCTTAGCGTTTGCCGCGGCCCATGCTTTCGACGAACTCGATCCTCTCGAAAAAGAAATGGAGCAGCTCTACGCCGATCGTGCGAATCAGCGGCCCGAAAGCGAAGGCGAAGTTGTTCCGCGAAGCCACCGATCAAGCTGTTTCGCTTATGCAACTATCACCCGACGACCCGCGTAACGGCGCGCTGGAATCGGATCTGCTTCTCCGCTTCGTGGCTTTGGATTCTCTCGCCGATGTTCTCTGCCCTGCTGCCAAGCTCTGGAACACTGGCTGGGGCGCTCAGATGATGCGCGAAGCCGTGAGCCTGATGGGAGGTTACGGCATCACGGAAGACTGTCCAGGCTTTTTGGGCAACAAGTGGATGGACGCGCAACTCGAAGCAACCTACGAAGGACCAGAAGCCGTGCAACGTCGCCAACTCTCCGTGACCATGACCAATCCCATGTTCCTGGCGCAACTTCGCGTCTGGATTGGAGAAATGCGTTCCATCGCTGCAGACCATCCCGGAACTGGAGCCTGCGCCTTGGCTACTGCGATGACCATGTGGCTCTGGACGCTCGACCACCTGCAGCATAGTAAGGACGCGGATGGCGGCAAGTTGTATCAAAGTGCGCGCCAGGGTGTGACCTTCCCGCTTGCCGACGCCCTCTGCTGGCTCGTCGCCGCTCGATGCCAAATTCTCGACGTTCTCCGCTTGGAGAAGGAAGGCGGACAAGATCCGTCGCTTGCCGAGGGATTGCCGGGACTCGTGAACTTCATGAGCGACCTCTGCCACGTGCAGGCAGCGCGCGCCAGCGGAGAAGTATCTCGCATTTGCGCGGAACTCGTATTCGGATACAACCGTCATCCGGCGTGGGATGCCGAGGGCAGCAAAGCATGCTGGCATCGCGATGAACTCGACTCGCTTGAGGGCGTCATGCCTGGAATCAACTCCTACGCATTCGACGTCATTGGCAACGACGGATCGCATCCGAAAAAAGCTGGCCCCTGCGTGAGTTGCACAAGCGAGAGTCCATTCCTCGCACTCCAAACCAAGCTCACCGGATGTCTCACCGGATCACGATTAGCGAAAGACCGCGCTGCTGAAGCAGTCTCGAAGCTGATGATTCCGGAAGCGCTGGATTACCCCGCATGAACTCTGCCGATTCATCTCCCTCGACTGCAGTCGAACGGCAGCAAATGTCTGTCGATATCGCAGGGGTCGGTTTCGGCCCCGCGATGGGCGGATTTCTAACCACGCTGTCCCGGCAGCTTCTGAATGAAGACAGCTCGCCTCGCTTTGAAAGCGCAGTTTCGCCGGGGATGCCCGTCCAGGTCATCTGCTACGAGCGAGCTGACGGCCTCGCTTTTGGCGTCTCGGGAGCGGTCACGCGAGCACGGGGCATCCGCGCCAGTTTTCCTGAAGTCGATCTCAGCCAGATTCCGATGGCGTCTCCGGTCTCGAAAGAGAAGCTTGTCTATCTGCTCGATCCGATTGGCCCAAGCCGGCGGCCATTCATCTTCCGTATTAAAGATCAATTGATTCGAGCACTCGGCCCTGTCTTCCGCTTGCGTAATCACGCTGTTGAACTTCCGTTCGTTCCGAAATTCATGCAGAAGCACGACGGCATGATTTTTTCGTTAGGGCAGTTCAATCAGTGGGTCGCCGAGCAAGTCACCGCATCCGGACTCGTTCAGGTATGGCCTGCAATGCCGGTGAGCAAAGCGCTCATCGAGGACGGCGCAGTCTGCGGAGTTCGTCTCACCGATCAAGGTGTCAGTCTCGATGGCTCTGCCGCTGACGGTTTCATGCCCGGTATGGACGTGCGCGCAGCGCTCACCGTTGTGGCGGATGGGCCTGTCGGTCCCGTTGGACGGCAGATCGATCAGCACTTTGGCTTTCCTCGCGGCAACGAGCAAGGAGAATGGGCTCTGGGTATGAAGATGGTGATCGAACTCCGCGAGGACTCCGGCCTTCAGCCCGGAACTGTCCTCCACACAATCGGATTTCCCGAGCCTGAGATTTTCGGCTTCTTGTACGTCCATCCTGATCGGCTCGCGTCCGTCGGAATCTTCATTCCTTCCTGGCTGCGTAGCCCAGTTCGCACGGCCTATCGCTACCTGCAACATTTCATGCTGCATCCTTATTTGTGGAAGCACTTGCAAGGCGGCAGGCTGAAATCCTGGGGAGCAAAGTCCTTGCAGGAGTCGGGGCGTCATGGCGAGCCATTCCTGGCCGGCAATGGCTACGCGCGGATCGGAGAAGGCTCCGGCAGCACGAATGTTCTCTCTGGTTCCGGCGTAGACGAAGCTTGGACCACAGGTGTGCAACTTGCCGAGGCAGTAGTTGAGCTCTTAGAGCAGAAGAAGCCGTTCACGAAAGAGAATCTTGAAAACACCTACGTACGGCGGCGGAGGAACAGCTGGGTCGATTCTGAATCCCGCACCGCCGCCGACTCGCGCAACGGATTTCAATTCGGCGTTGTCCGCGGGCTGATCGGCATGGCGCTCGCTGGCTTCACTCGCGGACAAATCGCGTTTCCGCCACGTTCACGATCCAATGCAGAAAAGTTTTCGCTCGAAGACTTCGTGGGAAAGCGGATTGCGCCGGCGGAACTCAAGCAGTTGCAGCAAGGCTGCATAGCGCAGGGTGCGTCTCTGCACGATTGCATCATGGACCGATGCGGCTGGCCGACAATTCCATGCGATGGCCAGCTTCTGATCTCACATCAAGACGCGCTGTTGATGGGCGGAAGTGTGCAGGCGCCTGGCGGCTATGCCAACCACGTCATCTTCACGAATCCCGAGGTCTGTCATAGCTGTGAACCTAAACTGTGTGTGGAAATGTGTTCGGGTCAGGCCATCACGCGCGGCGAAAATGGCGTGCCCTCGTTTGACCGTGAGAAGTGTGTGTACTGCGGCGCATGTTTGTGGAATTGCCAAGTCGTTAGCGATTCCAAGCCAGGGAACATTGAATTCCGAACTGGTGCGGGTGGTTTGCATTCCGCTTTGAATTAAAAAGTACAAGTCTGAAGGAGCCTCATGAGTAACGCATACCACATTGTTGTCTGCGCCGGCATCATCCCCGACCCGCTCCAAACCCTTGAGCCCATCTTTAATGCTTCGGGCCCGGGGTTGAAGAACGAAATGATGTTGCCCGCAGTACTCGACCCTTGGGCCTCTCACGCTCTGTACGAAGCGTCGAACCTGGCATCGCACGCTCCCGGCAGCAAAGTATGGCTGGTGAGCGCGGCGCCCAAGGCAAAGTTGCAGCAAGTCATGATGAATGTGGCGCAAAAAGCAAACTTCGAACTCATTCCTATTGATGTTCCCGCAAATGGATTTGCCGATGCACATGCAGTCGCAGCACTTCTTGCTAATGCAGTTCAAGCGATTCCAGATCTGGACCGTTCCCGGCTGCTTCTATTTGGAGGATGGGAATCTGCTTCACGTGGCGCTGGTGTCACGATGCAACTGGTTGGCGAGCAGCTCGGGATTCGCGATCAGTTTCAAGGCGTCGACCAAGTCACAGTTCAGTCCGACGGCTCGCTTGAAATTCTTGAGCGAATCGAAGGCGGACGACACCTGCTTTCTTTTTGTCAGGGGTCTCCGATTCTGCTTGGGTGGGCGACCGGAAACCTCCCAGAGCCACGAAACAATCCGCAAGTCGGGATGGCGAATATGCGCACCATCGTTCCAGCTTTGCAGAAGGCGAAACCTGCGGATCTGGCGCAGAATGTGCAATACATCAACGTGACGCCTCCGAAGCAGCAGCGTCAAACGCGCATCGTGAAGGACAAACCGGCGGATGAGATTGCCGCCGAGCTTCTTCAGTGGATCTCTCAGGATTGAATCGAACGAACTGTAAAAGGCTCAAAGAGGAATTCATGGCACGAAACATTTTATTGCTGGCGCATGTCGACGAATCCGGAAACACCTTGCCCAAGGCGGCGTACGAGTGCCTGGGCGCAACGCTTGAACTGGCAGAATGCGTCAGTGGCGCCCTGACGGTTGGCATTATCGGCGAGGACATCCAGAATGCCGCAAATACGATCGCATCTGCCGGTGTTTCGATCTTCGGAGTAGCTGGCACCGAGTTTGCTCATCCTCGGTACGCGACGGACGCTGCAGCGTTGGAAGCAATTTGCCGTGAGGCAATACCAGACATCGTGATCGCTCCAGCGACATCGCGCTTTCTACGCGTTATGGCCGGAGTGGCCCAGCGTCTGAACGGACAAATCGATACTCACATCACGGCCATTGAAGTCATCGATGGTCAGATCTCTGCAAAGCGCTGGTTCTACCGCCAGCGGCTCGAAGCAGTGATCCAGCGCCATGCTTCGCCGTGGTTCATGGTCGTGGACCCAGGATGCCATGAAGCTCTGGACCGGAGCATCGGCGATAGCCGATATAAAGAAGATAGAAGTTGTCAATTTCCCCGGACACCAACGCACGGTCTTCGCTGGTATTCGCGCCCCAAAAAGCGACGAGCAAACCATACGCCCGGACGCGAAGCTTCTATTTGTGGCTGGAGCTGGGTGGTGCAAAAAGCAGGCAGATGGAAAAACACACCTGCCCGAGGCGGAAACAACAATTCTGCAGTTTTTGCGCAGCTCGGGCGCCTCTCTTGGAGGTAGCAAGTCTCTCGTCGACCAATCTGGCGAGAGTCAGGCAGTCCTCGGATTCATGACCCATCTCAATCAAATCGGTCAGACGGGGTCGACTCCGCGGCATCCAAAAGGACTTTCCACCTGTTGCCACGGCGAGGAACCGCACGTGGTCGGCTGGCGCTTCATCAATGAACGCAGGGCAATCAATCTGGATCCCAATTGTGGATGGGCCCGCGGCAAAGCCGACGTACTCTATGTCGCCGACGCCTTTCAGGTCATGGCAAAACTGCATTTGCTCTTGACTGAACAATCGAAGGAAGACTTGGCAGCCGTTCCTGCGTGAACTTCCTCAGAGGGACCTGCAGCCGCATAGTTAATACAAAGTGCAAGGAATTGCACACTTCCTTCAAGATGCAGGTGCGTATTGTGCTCTAAATCGTGGAAAACGTGCGTCCTCGTGCTCATCAGCGGTTTTAATCTTGACACATTTATCGAGCACCGTGAGAATAGCTTCCTGTCGAGTTGATTAGCTCTTCCCCCTTTTGTATTCCCGATCCTGGGGCAGTTCACAACTTTCAAGTATCTGAGCCGAGAAACTTCCTTGCGGAGAAGCGGTGCGGCGTAATCCCACTCGTTTGTCTCTCGCAGGTTCGCCAAGAACGAACAGAACGGAGAATGACTATGCGTACCTGTGCGTGGTTTGCCGCGGTTGGAGTAGCTCTGGTTATTACCCCCTTCTCAGTGCGGCCTGCATCGGCGCAGTCATTCAGCTTTCCAGCCGGCGGCTTCACCACGAGTAATGTGTGCGCCAATTCAGCGACACCGCCTCCCGCATGCCAGGTCTTGACCAATGGATCTCCGTCGAGGCCCCAGGTCACGAGTAGCGGCAACCTGCGATTGACCACGGCCAACGTGAATCAGCACGGCTCGGCATGGTTCAAACTCCAGCAACCTCTTGCGTCTGGATTTACGACGGCTTTCCAGTTCCAGATCTCGAACACCAACATGTGCTTTTTCTGTTCGTTTCCAGCCGATGGTCTTGCCCTCGTTATCCAGAACGATCCGTCCGGTACCGGCGCGATCGGTTACACCGGCAACGGACAGAACATGTCCTATGGCAACAACGATGTATCTACCGCGAGTGGCCCCGGAGCCGCGATCCTCAATAGTCTCGCGATCGAACTCGATACTCACCAAAACTCGGACTACAGTGATCCTGACGGAAACCACATCGCCGTACAAAGCTGCGGCCCTAACAACAGCAGCACTCTTTCTGCCAACAGCGCAGATCATAATTACGTTTGCCCGAATGGAAGTCTGGCCAAACTCGCGCTGCAGAGCTTGCCTGCGGGACTTTCGCTGACCGACGGTCTTATCCACACGATCACGGTGAACTATTTGTCACCGGGAACCTGCACTAGCAATTGCAATAATTTGAGCATCTATTTCGACAGCACGCTGATCCTGCAAACGACCTTGGACATCACGCAGCAGTTGAACCTCACCAGCGGCAGCACCGCTTACATCGGATTCACGGCTGCTACCGGAGCAGTCGTCGAAAACAACGACATCGTGAGCTGGTCCTTCAGCCAATGGCCATTGTCGCCGATCACCATCAATCAGCCGGTGCAGCCCAGCACGCCCACGAATTTCAATTACACCTCGACCCTGAGCGCGGTAACGGATTATTCGCAAAGCGGATTGCCACCGAGCGCATTCCAAGGTCTGGTCATGCAGGGTACAGTGCAAACGATCACAGATCAACAGTTCCTCGATCTGGTCAATAACACGCCGTTTCAGGGCAGCTCCTGTCAGCACCAGGACACGGGCAACGGAACTTACGACTGCGTAACCACTACTGATTTGTGCACGACACCAACGAACCCAGTTCCGGCTGGAGCGAATTGCCTTACGACCGGCACGAACCCACTGATCAACGTGTCGAACACTTACAACATTGATCCTGCGCAAAAACCGATCATCGCGCCCGGTTACATCATGGGCAAGGACAATGCCCTCGGTTGCGGCTTCGGCGGAGACAACAGCTGCAAAGGGTTGGTCAGCATCTTCTCAGGCATCAACGGCGACATTATCACCAACAATGGGCACACCAACAACTTCAACTCTGTATTAATTCCGATTTTTGGCGGAGTTCAGCCGAATACAAGTGTCACCACCAACCCGCCTCTAAACAATGGATGGATCAATGGACCGTTCAGCGTCAGTTTCAACAGTGTTGAAATCGTCCCAAGCAACAACACAAACCCGCCGTCGACTTTGCCGACGATTGCGTCCATCGGCTATCAGGCGACCGGTGCCAATTTGCCCAGTCCACCCTCGGGGACTTTCAACGGCGCAACCGGCACCTTCACTGTGCCAGTGACCGTAGCGGGGACGACGGTGATCACATATGCGGCGACCGACAGCTCCAACGTTGTCGAGACTCAGGTCACAAACAGCGGGAACAACGTGAGCACGGCGACTCCCACTTTCACAATCATGGTCGATCTCACTCCTCCCTCTGTCACCTGCACGCCGCCCGCTCCTGCCTGGCAGGCGACGGACGTTCTTGTCCCTTGCGTCGCGAGCGACAATGCCGGTGGTTCGGGACTGGTCGGTCCATCGTCGTTCTCGGTGCAAACCAACGTGCCCCCAAATACCGAGACAAACGCCGCGACGATTCCGCCCGTCACGGTCAAGGACGTTGCTGGAAACACCTCCGCACCCCAACCTTCGCAGGGCTCCTTCGGACCATTCGAGGTTGACAAGAAACCGCCGGTCATCACCGGCCCGACGATCTCGCCTGCATCTCCGGTCTATGGCCAGTCCGTCACTGCAAGCTACGAGTGCACGGATGGAGGCTCTGGTGTGGTCGTGTGCGGCCCGGCGGGCAGTCCGCAGATCCCACCTACCTCCGACACAGGGACGCTCACGAGTTCCGCGAACGGTTCAGTCGGAACACAAACGTTCACAGTCACGGCGCAAGACCTGGTCGGTAATACGAGCCAGCCGCGTTCCATTACATACACGGTAGGGAAAGCGACTCCGACCGTCACGTGGTCGAATCCGGCTCCAATCGTCTACGGAACCCCGCTCAGTGGAACTCAATTGAATGCAACAGCGAATATCGGTGGAGGATTCGCATACTCACCCGCATCAGGTACGGTCCTGACCGCAGGAACACAGACACTATCCGCGACCTTCACCCCAAGCGACACGACCGATTACAACTCTGTCACAACGAGTGTGACGTTAGTTGTAAATAAGGCAATCCCGACAATCACGTGGGCCACTCCTGCGCCCATCACCTATGGGACACAGCTCAGCGCCGCGCAATTGAATGCCAGTGCGAACGTACCCGGCAGTTTTGTTTACACTCCGCAGGCTGGCACCGTACTGACGGCTGGGACGCAAACTCTGTCGGTGACGTTCACGCCGACAGATGCGACCGACTACGCAAGCGCAACCGCAACTGTTCAGCTGACGGTTAACAAAGCAAGCCCTGCGATCACTTGGCCAACACCATCGCCCATCACGTACGGAACCCCGCTAAGTTCAGTACAACTCGATGCTTCCGCGAACGTACCGGGCACATTCGCCTACACGCCCGGTTTCGGAACAGTTCTAACGGCGGGCGCGCAAACGCTCTCGGTGACTTTTGCACCGAATGACGGCACGGACTACACGACTGCAACTTCGAGCGTTCCGTTGCTGGTAAACAAGGCCCTCCCGATAATTACATGGCCTACTCCAGCGCCGATCCCCTACGGGACACCCCTGAGTTCAAGGCAGCTCGATGCCACCGCAACTGTTCCGGGAAGCTTCGTCTATACGCCGCCTGCCGGCACCGTTCTTCAGCCTGGCAATCAGACGCTATCGGTGACGTTCACCCCAAGCGATTCGACGGATTACTCTTCAGCCACTGGATCGGTCATCCTGCTGGTCACGCAGCCTTTGATCAGTTTTTCACCGACCAGCATCAACTTCGGAACCGTGAAACTGAGATCGGTTTCCTCCATCACGGTGGTCGTCTCGAATCCGGGCAATACCGCGCTGACCATCAGCAGCATCGCTTTGTCAGGGCATAACGAAGATGATGATTTGTTCAAGATCACTAATAACTGCAAGTCCCCAGTCGCTCCCGGCGGGACGTGCAACTTCACTGTGACATTCTCCGCAACGGAACTGGAGAGCTATTCGTTCACCCTGCTTGTTACGGACAACGTGACGGGCAGCCCACAGCAGCTTCCCGTGACGGCAAATGTGGTGAAACACTAGACGCCCAGTACTGGAAAAGACAATGGCGGGACCCGAGGGTCTCGCCATTACTTTTCGACAAAAGGCTCTAGTTTGCTGACTTCTTGATTTCCGCGAAGATCGGCTTCAGGTCGTAGCGATCGGTAATATGTTCGGCCCCCTGCTCTTTGCCGATTGCGCCGAGCAAACGTGCGGCCTCGGTAAATTGTGCGGTCGCTTCCGGAGTGTTTCCCGAATGAGCAAGAGCGACGCCAGTTAAATAATGAATCCGGGCGTCCTCCAGTCTCAGTCCCAGCTTCTCACTCTGACCCACGTCGCGTTGCAACTCCTGGCGCGCGGCTGAGTAGTCCTTGTTTTCAATCATGCCTTGCGCCATCAGAACCGAGGACGCAACCGAGATATATTTCCTGCCCCTGCCCTCGGCTTGCTGGGCAAGATTATGCAAATCGCCGACCGCGTTCCGTGCATGTCCGTCAGCGATTGCGATCTTGTCCAGATTCATTTTTGACAGGAACAAAACATCCTTATCAGCCGAGTGCGACGCCAATCGCAAAGCCTGCTCGTAAGAGTTCTTCGCCGACTTCAGATCCCCTTGATAGAAAAATGCATCGCCCTGGTCGTTGAGAATGGCTGCCGCAAGGGAATCGTTTTTTAGGCCTCGCGCCAACTCCAGCGCTTCATCCGTCAGTTTGCCCGACTCCGCTCCTCGTCCCACCGCCCCCAGAGCCCCAGCGAGGTCGCCCAAAGATTGGGCCAAATTGCTGCTGCGATCTCCCAAATCTCGAAACGATTTGACCGCATCCTGCAGCACGCCTACGGCGGCACCGGGCCTTCCCTGATATCCGAAAACCAGGCCCATAGTGCGCGAGACTTTGGCGGCGCCCAGATTGTCTCCCGCCTTTCTATAGAGGTCGAGACTTCGCATGTATGAAGTCATGGCTGAATCGTATTGTCCCAGTGCGGCATAAGCTGCTCCCAGATTTTGCAGCGTCTGCGCGATGTCAGCCGGCACGTTCAGCTTTTCGCGGATCTGCAATGCCTGCTGCAAATACGTCAACGCATCCTCGTTTTCACCCTTCAGCGTGTACGCATTCGCAATGTTGTTGAGGCACAGTCCTTTGTACGTCTCATCACCGGCGTCACGCTGGATCTGCAATGACTCCTTCAAAACCTGCAAAGCCTGATCTGGCTGTCCGCGCTCTAGGTACAAATCGCCCAGATCGATCAGCGTGTCACCTGCCTCTTTTTTGGCGCCGATCTCTCGCCGAATTTTGAGAGCCTCGTTATATGCGGCGAGCGCTGCATCCGGCTTGCCCAATAACAGCTGTACCTGTGCAATCTCCACGAGGCTCGCTGCAACCCCGCGCTTCTGGCCAAGTTTCTGATTGATGGCCATTGAATCCTGATAGTTTCGTAAGGCCTCGACTGGCTTGTTCATCAACTTGTACGCAATTCCGGTAGCCTGCAAAATCAAGGCCTGCTGTTCCTGATTGTCGACCTCGATGGCGATCTGTCGTGCTCGATCCAGAGGATCAAGCCCCTGCTGCGGATTGCCCGACTTTATGTCGACACGACCGATTGCCAGCAGCGTGTCGAGATTCTTGCTGTCGGCCTGCAAAACGCGGTCGTAGTACGAGCGCGCCTTATCGAGATCACCCGCGTCTTCATAAAGGCTCCCTAAAGCTGACAGGACGTCGAGATTGTCGGGGAAGCTCTTGGCCAGGTTTTCGTACTCCGCAATGGCCTTCGGGTTATCTTTCGTTACCCGAGCCAGACTCGCCAGCATGAAATATCGCTGGGCCAACGGGAGATTCGGGCTAAGCTCGACCGCGCGTCGCGACGCCTGTTCAGCTTCATTGTCGTAACCCAAGGCAGAATACGCCTCACCCAGGCGGGAAAGGGCGTCGGCAAATTGTGGGTCTTCTGTTGTTGCTGCCTGAAAGCGTTTCTGCGCTTCCAGATTATTTCCCTGACGTAAGAACTGCAGGCCCTGGTTATAGTCTCGAAGCGCGTCCACCGAACTTGAGGCGGGTTTGAACGATTGAGACTGCAACTCTTTCACCAGATCGGAAGACAGAGACAGATTTTGGCGGATCGCCGCTGCCAGGCGATCGACAGCCTGCGGCAAGTCCTTCTGATTCTCCGCTTCGGCATTCACGTTGATCGTGCGGTTGCGCTTGCGATCCTGTAACGTGGCGTCGATCCGAATCTGGTCGCCGATTTTCGTGTATCGCCCCCAAACCAGCGTATCTGCATTCGTGAATTCAGCAACTCGACTGAGAGTTGATGAATCCACGGGAGAATTCGGCGCAATGCGCAGATCATGGAACACTTGTTGCATGCGATCCGGAGAAACAGCGCGCAGGTGAGACGACTGTCCAACATCGGTGCTCAGCATGTCCGACAGGCTGGGCCCCAGCCAATCCCAGTTCTGGTCGCCCGTAGTATTTTGAAACGGCATCACGGCAAGCGATATGGGAGCTTCAATTTTCTGTGGAAACAGCTTTCCCCGGAACAGGAATCCGACGATCGCCAGCACAATCACAGTGACGGCGCCCATCACCAGCGGCCACGGAATGGTTTGTCCCCAGGGCTTTACGTCAGCATGAAAGCCAAGAGTCGCGGCAGCACGCTTACCTTGCCATGAATCCAGATCGCGCAGAACCTCTGCAGCACTCTGATATCGCGAAGCGGGGTCCCGCTCCAGGCACTTGCTCACAATGCCGCTGAGTGCGCCGGGAATGGTTCCGTCGTGATCGGAAACCGGAATCGCGCGCTCTTGCGTGCGGCGGATCAAGCTGGCCAGTGCAGTATCGGCCTTAAACGGCATCTTCCCGGTCAGCATCTCGTAGAGAATCAGACCCGCAGTGAAAATGTCCGACCTCTGATCCAGTTCCTTGCCCAGAGCCTGTTCCGGGGACATATATTCCATCGTCCCGACCAGCGCTCCGGTCTGGGTCATGCCATCGCCTTCCATGGTGCGCGCCAGACCGAAATCCATCACCAGAATGCGGCCAGTGTCCTCACGCATGATGTTCTGAGGTTTCAGGTCACGATGGATGACGCCGACGTTATGCGCCGCCTCCAACGCCTGGCAGACCTGCTGCATGATGTCGACGGCTTCTTCCGGAGAGAGTTTCTTCTTCTCCTGAATCAGCGCCCTTAGATCGCGCCCAGCCACAAACTCCATGGTGATGAACTTCACGCCGTCGGCGTCGCCGAGGTCGTAAATCCGAATGACGTTCTTGTGAGTGACCTGGCGCGAGAGGAGGAGTTCCTGCTTGAAACGCGCCAGCATCGACGCGTTGGAGGCGAGTTCCGGACGGATCAGCTTTAAAGCGACAGGCCGGTCCAGTTCCCGGTCGAGCGCTTTGTAGACGGCGCCCATACCGCCTTCGCCAAGAAGCTGCAAGATCTCGTAGCGACCGCCTAGCGCGTCCCCGATCTGAAGGACGGGAACGCTCACAAAACTACGGATGGAACTGCGTGGAGAACTTGACCGGGGCGGTGGAACCCAGTCTCCCGTGGTCGCGTCTGCATCGACCATGGTGGCTTCGGGATCGAGCCCAGAAAAGCCGATTTCTTTTGGATGTCCCGGAAACTCAATTACCGTCGGACTGTCATCCGATGTTGGAGGATTCGACGCGGAACTGTCCCCTTTGACGGGAACACCCACGCCGCCTGGCTTTCCCAGGTCCCCACGCTGGCGGGGATCGAATGGTAGATTCTTTTCTTGCATGTCTCGTTGAGGGAAACCAACGCCCGCACAGCCCTCACCACGATTAGGCCGCCCAAAAAGTACCCAAAGTATATACCTCGATGAACAGCGAATGCAGCAAGAAACAAGTCCGGACGCGATTGCGCGAACACCGCGACGGGCGCCATTCCTATGCGGATCCTCAGCTTGCCCGAATCGGATACAGCGCTCAACCGCATCTGCGGCTGTGGGCACGCTGAGTCAGGACTTATTCGCCCATCCCTCGAACCTTCATGTCCTTAAGAGTCGTAAGGTGGTTTGAAATGCTCGCATCCTGCTGAATGGAGCCGTCAGCGGTCGCGTAATAATTCAGCAGATGGCGCTTCAACTCGCCTGGGATCGAACGCTCCGGTATCGCCGTTAAGCGCTCCAATAACTGCGCGTGAGCATCATCAGCGAGATGATAGTCTCCTAACTGATCTCGGTGTCCTGTGTCGAGGTCCACATTCGCCAGTACAAATGACGGGTCGGGATCGCCAATCGCCTTCTGCAGATCTTCGCGAAACGCATCGACGGTGTGATTGATGCTCTTCAGGTAGAACTCCTGTGTCTGGGCGTCAGGAATTTTAATGGCGAGATCAGCCGCTGCTCCGACTTTGGGGACGAGAAAAACCAGAATCGCAAGCAGGTGAGCTTTGAATCCCGGTCCTTTGTACGTGTGCTTCCATTTTCTGTCGTAACCCGTGCGAGTTACCCGTTCGGCGAAAATGCGATAAGCCTCGTCGTCCGGGTTTGGCGGGAACTGATGCCCGTGCAGTACAACTTCCGCTTCCGCAAATGAGGGGATGAAGCTTCGCACAGAGGTGCGGTAACTCTTCAGCGCAGCCGGAATTTCGCCCAAGACCTCATGGAGATCCAATCCGTAGATAGCCACGAAAGCGCGCTCCAGAAACTTCCTCGGGACCCTGAACCCTATATAACGCAGGTAGGCGGGGGGCGCGAAGGCTGTGTTCTTTATTTCTTCCACGTCGAACGCGAATTCAGTCCGAATGTGGCCGTGCGGGCTTTCCCCGTAGGTTACGTTGTGCCCGTACTTCTTTTCGAGCTTGGGGAATTCAATGGCAGTCGCGGGGTTGATGGCTTCCGAATGTCCAATCGAGTCCCCCACATAATGCGACAAGGCGCCCATCGCAAATGCATACTCGTTGAGTGTGCTCGCGTTGTGCAGCATCCATTCAATGAAATCCCCGGTTCTCACATAATGCGTGAGATTGCTGAAGAACACCTTCCCAAATGGATAGTAGCCCATATCCTGCATAGCAGAGCCACCGTAGGCAAAGGAATGGGCAACCCGAAGTTGCGTTTCTGTGGCATTCGGGAATTTTGCCAGCAGAAGCGGGCGGATCGAATCGTTCCATGCGAGATCAATCAGTTCTTCATGCGTGAGAACGGAATAGGCCCTGCTGTCCGCGGCGAGTAGAAGTGTCGCGATTAACAAAACAACTCCATAGCAACGCTTCGATAGGTATTTGCTCATTGCGTGATTCGCCGATCCCGAACGACTCAGAAACCTCGTTAACTCTGGTCCTTCTCCTCCTCAATGGACAATGGGTGCAACTGATCTACAGCAATCGAAACCAGCAGGATAAAAACTGGCAGGTACAGGCTGGTCAATCTCCACTTCGAGTTTGTCCAGGTGCCGGCGACCGACCCAACGGCGTAGCTGAACCATATGGCAGCCATAAATCGCGCGTTACGAAATGAGGTATGTTGCCCCGAACTTCGAACGAAAGCTCGGAAACTCGTGCGTTGCCGCCATGAGTCATGCGCCCAGAACAGCCAGCGTGCTACTTCCTGCGCTAACTTGTTCAGCATGCCAGTCACAAAGGTTGTGTGAATCGTCAGCGGGCCAATGCGCGTCAGGATTGCCGTTTGCAGGCCCATGGCTATCGCCAATAAGGCGAGCAGCAGGCACGCGACAGACAGGGGAATCGCTTGCGGAGTAAATTCCTTCAATACTGACGAACCCAACCAAAGAAACGCAAGCACCAGCAATACCTCGCCTGCAATCACGAAAGTAGCAGCCGTTCGAACACGTCGCCGCGCGCCCATCTCAATGACTGTTCGACCGATGACCGAGCCACCAACAAAGCTCGCCACAACCGACGCTGCCCTTGCGACATCTGGCCAGCTTCGAGTCACGAGCTTGTTACCTAAATGCACTGTCGCTCCGGTCATGTGAGCCACGAACACGTGGTACACCGTGATGTATCCAACAATGTCGATGAAGCCGGCTGTGAATGTGAATAGCAGTGCGACCGTCGCCTTCATCTCTGCGTGAGTGCTATTCCATGGGACGTTCATGCCGGACCCACGTCTTCGATGCGTCGCGCTGTTCAGATAGTTGCGATGCAACTCTTATGAAAGATCAGTCCGGATGCTGTCGACAGCTTCCTGCTCAAGGAAACTTGTTTCTGGCAGGGTGGGTTGGGACAGCGCAAACCACGCTTTCCACTCATGTGGCGTCATAAGTCCTACGTGGTTCGCTGTATTGTCGACTGGCACAGCTGATCGTTTACTGATGCCGCTCCGCCAACAGTTGGAGCGCCCTCACCATGTCACAGGACAAATCCGTTTCGCGCATGCGACCGAAGCCATCTGGGTGGTATCAGGTCTACTTCGCGGCGGTGACCGAGCGAGATGACAATCGCGCCCTCCTCAAAATTTATCGGGCGCGGGAAGCGATGCAAGACAGGCTTGTCAAACTACGCCGGTCGTCGGACGCCCGCGAGTTGCAAGACCTGGAAAGCGCGTTAACCTATCTTCAAATCCTGCTCCCCTTCCTTCACTCCACCGCAGAAGGGCCAAAGTGGCAATAAACTCGGCCTTCCGAATCTCTCTCCCGCCTGAGCCCGTCCCAGTCAGGGCCAATAACACGAGCCCTCTTGCGCAAAAATAACGATGGGATTCATGCTCTCGCACGAGAAGTTTCCGGCGGCCCAGACTCGTCGGACCTGCTCTCGAAAGCCGCTTGAGCGGCCTAAGGGCCTCGATCTACTGGCCGCCTGAGCCGGCCGAGTTTCCGCCGCCGAACGTCTCTGGCGGATCGAAAAAGCACCCTTGCCAGAAGGCTGAGTCCGACAGTGCTCCCGACTTCCACTTTGCGAGGACCGATTGTGGAACCGCGATCATGCCGCCATCCGCAGAATCGAAAATCAGCACCACGCCGGCCACATCCGCAGATTTCTGCGCAATCTCCGCATAGCTCTTCTCGAACACAGACTTGGCAAACTGGAGTTTGAGCTGGGGACCGGATTCTTTCGCCGATTCATCGATCTTTTGGACAGTGATCAGCTTCACGTTCTTGCTCCGAAGCGGTTCCCAGTCCCCTGGGAACGGCGCCGTCTCCTCCCGAACTACATGAAAGAAATTCGCGGCTTCGCCGGCTGCAGGTGCAACCTGAGTATCGGGTACTGAGTCCGGCAGTTCCAGATCGTTCCGCCAGATCCAGCCTCGAGCCAGCCCCGAAATGCGAACGTGGACCCAATCCTGGTTGTAATTCAATAATTCGAACTCATCATGCGCCGAAGCCAGGAACATCGGCTTCGCTGTCAGGCTGGGAGTGGCAACCACGGCCGTGCCAGATTTCTTGACCGCCACCATGTTTTTCGGATGAGCTTGGTTCTTCAGAACCTCCTGGAGTTGTTCGATCTCTGCTTGCAGCCGATTCCGCTCCGGGTCAGCCTTCGGCGTGCTCTCTGGTTTAGAAGGCTGAGAGCCATTCGCCGAAGACGCGAGGCCTTGGGACAACGAAGAGGAAAGGTTCGAGGGCGCGTCGAACATGTGAGGCTGTGGCGCAGAAATCGTCGAGTCGCTCGCGGACTTGGGCGCATCCGACTGCCCCGTCTCAATCTTGGGTTTTTCAGACTTAGTCTGGAGGGTTTCTGCCGCCTTGCTCGACGGGTTAGGCTCAGGATGGAGAACTTCAACTGGCTGCTGGTCTGAATTCGGCTTCGCCGATGCCAGCTGCTCCGATAATTGGTCGAGAATATCCGCCTCGATGCGACCATTCGAATGCAACAACTCGTAGCCCGAGTGCGCCTTTTGAGGATCGTCATACCACGCCGTGACTTTGGCGCTGACTCGGACGACCGATCCTCCATTCGAATTCGGCCTCACTTGCACCGTCGCCTGGAAATACGCTCGCTGGTATCTCTCAAGCGGATGTTCGCCGGCAACCGCAAACCCGTCCAGCAGCGGCAAGTGTCCCGCCATCTCGCCTTGCATCTGCTGTAAGGCTTTCTTAACAGCGACCTCCGATTGCCCATAGTTCCGCTCATATGTCTTTGTCTGTCCATTGGCGGCGGGCGCACCGATGCTCGTCGTCAACCCTAAACAAACCGCAGCGACACGGAGCGCCAATGCCTTGCGCCTCATGGCATTTCCTCCAGGTCATCGCGTGGCACCCAGCCATGCTGGCCATCGTGCGTCTCTACTCCGAACCAATAAGGAGTGGAAATCACGATCAGGATTTCCGCGCCTGGGCTGAGCGTCTGAAGGCTGGACGCGGTGTGAAAAGGGGCGGACTTTAGCAAAGTCCCTGTGGACTTCACTTTGCGCACAGTTAATTGGCGCAACTCCCGCGCTTTCTTCTGAAGGTCAGCGATCGATGCTGTCGCTGAAACTGCAACCAACGGCGTTTGCACTGCCTTTTCCGGAAGCGGTTGCGACATATTGGAGACAGCCGACGGTGTGCTCGACGTCTCCAGGTTCTTTTCAGTCGCTTCCTGTTTTTCTCGTTCCGCCTCAACCGCTTGATCCTTCATCAATTGGAAAGACTCAACGTGATCGTGGATGTCTTTGTATTCGGCGTTCTCCACGGAACCATCCGACGCGTGCGCTCGACGACGAAAGTCCTCGACGAACACCGCGTCAATCCGCAATACAGTGTGCGTCTCGTCCTGCTTCATGACCACGTAGCGCACCGCCAGGGTGCCGACGTCGCTGCTGTCCTTGAAATTCCGGGGGTCCACCGCATGATGCCGGACCTTATAGAAGACCTTGCCTCCCTCCGTCCAAGGCGCAAATAGCGAGGAGTCACTCGCCGGCGTCGCGCCGCTGACGAACTCGTCTTTCGCATACTCCTTCGTGCCGCGAATCATCCCGTTCTGCACAACATCTTCCACTACTTTCAACACTTCCGCTTCAGGTGCGGGAATATTTACAAGCAATCCCATGCCGTACTGCAGTGCATCTTTTTTATCGCGAGCACTGGTCGGAAGAACGGAAAACAGCATCGACCCTGCGAAAATTCCGCAGAGCGAAAATTGAAACCAACGAGGAAGGCCCATGGCAGATGTCTTACGCGACTAGAAGATGGTGGTGAGAGTCTAGCACTCTTTCCGATTTCGAGCACCTCTTCGTACCTGATCAATACTCAACGGAAGAAAATCGATCATCTGTTGACATTGTAAAAAAATTGTAAAAAGCACTTGCAAAGGATCGAAAGAGTAATATACGATTCCGTCCCGGTACGGTGGTAGGACCTTCTGGGGATTTTCGTGGTCTTACTGCTTCAGGGCAAAGTGGGTTTCTGGCATTCCAACCATTCCAACCACATTTGCTGATTTGGGGATACGTACAAATTAAATTTCGTGGAGGCATGCGTATGCGCGCCAAGCCGCGCCGTTATCGCAAGTTCCCCTCTGTCGCGTCTTGCCTGGCCACCGCTTTAGGCCTGCTGTTTCTAATTTCCAGCCTGAGCCAATCGGCGCAGGCTTTGCCTGCTTTCGCTAGAAAATATGGTTTGCGCTGTTCTGCATGCCACGAAGCATGGCCAATGCTTAACTACTTTGGCCAAAAATTCAAAGACAACGGTTATCAGCTTATGAATGACCGTGATTCGCCAGTCTGGCAGAATCCGTCGTACTGGCCGGTCACCTTCCGCATCATCCCGTACTGGCACAGAGAGAGCTCTGACAAGGTAGCCATTGACTCGGTTACCGGAAACGCGGGAAGTGCGACTATTGAACATCAAGTCACGACTCACGGCTTCGACATCAGCGGTCTTGACTTCCACACCGGCGGCACACTCGAGAAGAATCTCTCTTTTTACGTGCTGCCTTCGTCTGACCCCACCGCTTCCTTCCACTTCGAAACCGTCATGGCTCGCTTCGACAACCTGTTTGGTAGCCCCTGGCTCAACATCAAGCTGGGCAAGTTCGAATTGGACAATCTCATCTCTGAAAAACGAATTCTGACACTTACGACCTATTCAGGCGTGTATCAGACCTACCACTTCATCCCTCAGGGTGATGCCAACGTTTTCGGCCAAATGGGCGACAACCAACTTGGCATCGAATATATGGGACATTCGGCTGACGACCGCACCCGCGTTTCGGCGGCTCTGCTCAGCTCCAACGACGGCAATGTGAATCTGCCTTATGGAAACTCGTACACCGGAGTTCTTTGCAGCCAGTCGATGCCTTCGACGTCGGCAAACTTGGAGTCGATCAGCGTCGGCGCTTATGCAATGTTAGGCGAGGCGCCCACCGGTTATCTGACAACTGGTGGCGCGCAATTCCAGGCACCGGAATGCAGAACAAGTCTTTCAGCCGCGAGGGGTTCGTCGGGCTTGTTCTACTTCGGCAAATTGGACTTCCTCGCGCTAACTCAGCATGGTCAAGATAACGCCTGGTTCGGCGCCGGCTACGGCGACCTGATTGGCGGAACGACAACACTCAACAATATTCCCGGAACAACGACACTCCCGGCCGGCGCCCGTGCTCCGATCTGGAACGGTTACATGGTCGAAACTCACTACGTGTACAACCCCCAACTGATCTTCATCCAGCGATCGGAATGGGAGCGCATGCAGCAACAGGCTTCTTCGGCGCTGCCGTCAAATCTCGGAAACATCGACATGTACACCTTCGGGTTCCGATGGTATCCGATCATGAATCCGCGGGCAGGGTTCGCGTTCCATAACGAGTATTCGTGGTTCCGTCAGCGCGGTACCTCTCCTGTAACCGGCACCGACCTGACAAGCAGCAGTCTGTTGCTTGGTTGGGACTTCGACTTCTAGAAAGGACAGCAATCAAAATGCGCAAACAAATACAGAGTTGGTCGCTAACACTTGCCGCAGTTGCTGTTCTTGGACTGTCGGTCTCAAGCCATGCTCAAATCACCGAAACTCAGGAAAAGGAGTGGCTCAATAGCCCTGCTGCCACCAGCCATATCGGTAACATCACCGGACACGCCAAAGATGCGGCTATGCCTTATCGTCGGTATTGCCTGGTTTGTCACGGCGCCCTCGGAGACGGAGAGGGCGAAAGCGCGAAATGGTTCGAACCGCCCCTCTATCCCAAGCCGCGCAACTTTACGCTCGGCGTTTTCGAGTGCCGCTCTACCCCCACCGGCACTCTCCCCACCGACGAAGATTTATTCGACACGATTGCTCGTGGTATCGATCGCTCCAACATGCCGCCGTGGAACACGTTTACCAAGCAGGAGCGAGCCGATCTGGTTGCCTGGATCAAGCACTACTCTCCTCGCTGGCAGACCGAGAAACCTGGAACCCCGATCCAGGTTCCTCCCGAACCGGAGGTCACGGCGGAGCGAGTCAAGGCTGGTCAAGAGGTATTTGGCCGCGTGCAATGCTGGAAGTGTCACGGTGTCGAAGGAAGAGGGAATGGACCATCCGCTTCCACGCTGCAGGATGATAACGGCCGTCCGATCCTGCCCTACAACTTCGCCGATGGCGGCAGGTTCAAGTGTGGCACTACCGATGCGGATCTGTACAAGATCTTTATGACAGGTCTCGATGGAAGCCCGATGCCGTCATTCGCCGATAACATCAAACCCGATGAGGCTTGGGATTTGGTCTTCTATCTGCGCTCTTTGCAGCCATTCCCGTCCAAAGCCAAACAACTTGCTAAGCAACTCGGACTGAAGCCAATCAATCCTAATGCTACATCTCAATAGGATTACAACCGAGATTGAATTCCAAACCATTGGAGAAAGGGTCCATGAAGACTAGTCACGCAGGAAAGGTTGCAACAGTATTCACAGCACTGATGCTGGTTTGCTCCGGAAGCTTGCTCCTCGACAAGAAGGTCAGCGCAGCTGGTTCGGGCTCCATCACTGGCACCGTTAAGTTGAGCGGAACGGCTCCTCACATGAAGGGCATCGACATGTCCAAGGACCCGTACTGCGTCAAGCAACACGCCAATGAGCCCGTCAAGATGGAAAACGTTGTCGTGGGGTCGGATGGCGGAGTTGAAAACGTTGTTCTCTACATCACCGACGGACTGCAGGGCGCCGAAGCGAGCGCTGTCCCTTCCGACGAGCCCAAGTTCGATCAGAAGGGTTGTATGTACATCCCGCATGTCCTTGCTGTCGACGCGGGTCAGAAGTTCCAGGTCACCACCAGCGACCAAACTACGCATAACATTCACCCCTTGCCGGCACCCGGCAGCGGCAACATCGGCTGGAATAAATCACAGCCGCCCGGCGCTCCGCCCATCATCACCGACTGGAAGGCTCCTGAAGCCATCAGCGTGAAATGCAACATCCATCCCTGGATGCACGGCTGGCACGTGGTCGTGAAGGGACCCTTCGCCATCACGGATGGAAGCGGTAACTACACTCTCAAAGGTCTGCCTCCCGGATCCTACACAGTCACCGCCTGGCAAGAAGAGTATGGAACCCAGACACAAAAGGTGACCGTCGCTGCGGGAGCACCAGCGAAGGCTGATTTCACATTCAAAGGGAAATAACAACCGATGTCGAGTGGTACCGTCCAGGGGTCAACCATAGTTAATCCCTAGTTGATCCCTGGACGACAAACCAAAGCGGTTGGAGCGAGGGTCTCATGGCGAAATTCTTTGCGGTTACCATCATCGTTATCGCGATACTGTCGGCCATCCCAATTCTGCGCCACACCTGGTGGATGGCGCCGGACATTTCCACGCATGGCCAGCCGATTGACGACCAAATGTCGGAGACGATGGCGGAAGCAGGAATCTCCTTCCTGGCATCGCAGATTCTGCTCGCAGTTTTCATCTGGATGTTCTCCAACGCCAAGCCGGGAGATAAGATCAAGAACTTCCCCGGTGGCGCAACCGCCATGGTTCTCGGAGGGTTCCTGCTGGTCGGAACGGAAGTTCTCGCTCTGGGAGCCTTCGGCGCCAAAGCTTGGGCGAACGTGTATTTCACCCCTCCCGCCGCCAATGCGATCCCAGTACAGGTACAAGCAGGACAGTTCGCTTTCTACTTCCGGTATCCCGGTCCCGACGGAAGCTTCGGCCCCATCCATCCGAATCTCGTAAGCGAGGCCAACCAGAACTTCTTCGGCATCGATGCTGACCACGACCCCGACTCCAAAGACGACATCGTTACGGCGGAGATGGCGATTCCCGTAGATCGCGAAATCCATTTGCTAATGCACTCGAAGGATGTTGGCCACTCCTTCTTCGTGCCCGAGTTGCGAGTTCAGCAGGACTTTGTTCCAGGTCTCGATCTGTCTCTGCATTTCACTGCAACCAAGATTGGCAGATATGAGATTGTCTGCACCCAGCTCTGCGGTCTGGGGCACTACAACATGAAAGCTTATCTTTCCGTGATGTCGCAGGAAGACTACGACAATTGGTTGAAGAAGCAAGCAGCTTTGCAGTAAGCATTTCGCAGCTGCACGTAAATCCTCTCGAGGTCCGAAAATGCACGATACGGCTCATGCGGCTCATCAGGCGCCTACTAGCTTCATCCGGAAGCATGTATTCAGTCTGGATCACAAGGTAATCGGGAAACAGTACTACGGACTGGCTCTCGCCGCCGTCCTCATAGGAATGTTTCTCTCGTGGCTGATGCGTATCCACCTCGGCTGGACGAACTTCGCCATTCCGGGCCTGCATTTGCTATCCGCAAACGGCGCGCCCGGCGATGTGATGACGCCCGAGTACTACCTGCAATTGATGACCATGCATGCCACCATCATGGTCTTCTTTGTGCTGACCACCGCGCCTTTTGCGGCATTTGGAAATTACTTCCTCCCCATCCAGGTCGGGGCGGAAGATATGCCCTTCCCCCGCTTCAACATGATGTCGTTCTGGGTCACCTTGACCGCGTTCATCGTCCTGCTCGCTTCGTTCTTTGTCAGCGATGGACCGACACTCGGGGGCTGGACTCAATACGCTCCGCTTAGCGCCGTCGGTGCCGTTGGCGGCCCTGGAGAAGGAACTGGCGTTGTTCTGTGGGCAGCTTCCATCGGCATCTTCTGCATCGGTCAGTTGCTCGGGTCGCTGAACTTCATCACCACAACGCTGGACATGCGCACAAAAGGCATGAGCCTGTGGCGCTTGCCCATGACCACTTGGGGTTGGTTCATCACTTCGATCATGGGCCTAACGGCGTTCGCCGTCCTGATGCCGGCCTGCGTCCTGCTCATCCTCGACCACGTGGCGGGAACCAGTTTCTTCGTCCCGTCGAATACGATCATTAACGACCAGTTGCAGCCTCATGCCGGTGGATCGACGCTCCTGTGGCAGCACTTGTTCTGGTTCTTCGGACACCCAGAGGTTTACATCGCGATCGTTCCAGGCATGGGTATCGTCTCCCACGTCCTGATTACGAACATGCGCCGGCCCATGTTGAGCCATCGCACCTTGATCTACTCGTTTGGCGCTTTGGCCGTCCTCAGCTACATGGTGTACGGCCATCACATGTTCGTCAGCGGAATGAACCCGGTCTCCTCGCTTGTATTCTCTTTTCCGACGCTGATCATCACCATTCCATCGACGATCGTCGTCTTGATCTGGCTGGGAAGCTTATACGGCTCGAAGTTGCGCATTAACACAGCTTCCCTCTTCTCTTTAGGTTTCATCTCGATGTTCATCTCCGGCGGCGTCAGCGGATTCTTCCTCGCTCAGCCCTCGCTCGACATCATGCTGCACGCAACCTATTTCGTGGTTGGACACTTCCACATGGTGATGGGCGTGGCCGCGATGTTTGGCATCTTTGCCGGCACTTACTTCTGGTTCCCCAAGATGTACGGGCGCATGATGAACGAAACTCTGGGCAAGATCCATTTCTGGCTCACCTTCGTCGGCGCCTACTGCATATTCATGCCATTCCATTATCTCGGTCTGGCAGGAAACGTCCGCCGCTATCAGGCTTTCGTGGTGGAATTCATGCAACCGCTGATTCCGGTTCATCGCTTCATTACAGTCGCAGCGCTCGCCACCGGTGCGGCCCAGCTCATCTTCCTTTACAACCTCTTCTACAGCCGTTTCAAAGGAGAGGTTGCTCCTCCGAACCCGTGGGAGGCGACATCATTGGAGTGGAGTACGCCGTCTTCTCCGCCCCCCTTCGATAACTTCGGTGGAAAGTTGCCGGTTGTATACCACGACCCATACCAGTACGGAATTGAAGGCTCGACCGGTGATTACGTCATGCAGGATTCGCCCGAGCAAATTAAAACGGTACGAGACGAAGCATAGCTTTAGCGACCCAAGGGGAGTAAACGGAAATGGCAACCACGGTTCACGAACCACCGAAGCTTGAACGGCGTCCGGCAACCAGCGGAGGCAATGGCGGTTTCCGCGACATGCTGCCGGCGGGCGGTCTGCCGCGTACTGCGCAGCAGTATGCTCCGCCGCCGGCTTCGACGGGCATCTGGGTCGTCCTGGCTGCCATCGGGATGAGCTTTGCGGCTCTTACCAGCGCCTTGGTGGTTCGCAAGGGGGGCGCCACCGACTGGCGCCATTTCACGCTTCCCTCTGTCCTCTATTTCAATACCCTGCTGCTTATCGCCAGCAGCGTGACCTTGGAAGTATCCCGTAAGCGAGTGGCGGCTTTCATGAATGCCGGGCGAGTCGGCGAAAAGCCTCTTCGGTGGCTTTATCTGACTTTGGCTCTGGGACTCGCTTTTGTTGCTGGCCAATATATCGCCTGGCGACAGCTGAACGCCCAGGGACTCTATCTCGCCACCAATCCGGCCAGTTCTTTCTTTTATGTTTTCACCGCAGCGCACGCGTTGCACCTGATCGGGGGACTCGGCGGTCTGGTTCGTGTGATCGCCAAGCTGAACAATTCGTCGCTCCGCCGCACCACGATGGATGCGACCTCACGCTATTGGCACTTCATGGACGTTCTTTGGGTGTACCTGCTTTTATTGCTTTGGATGAAACTGTAGTCCCCAATTCACAGGAGGCTTTGTGAGCGAAGCAGAAATGACAATGGCAGCACACTCGCATCATCCCCCCGGCATGACGGTGGGACTTGAGCCGTTTGTCGTCCCTGCCAAGAAAATGGCGATGTGGCTGTTCATCATCGCCGACGCAGCCACCTTTGCCGGATGTCTGGTCGCCTACGGCTTTCTGCGAAACGGCACTCCGGACTGGCCAAGACCGTTCCACAGTATGACCAACGCCGTACTGATGACCTTCATCCTGCTCACCAGCAGCTTGACCATGCTTCTGGGCGTGCGAGCCGCCAAGGCGGCGGACCGGGCGGGTGCATTTCGCTGGACCATGATCACCATGGTGCTGGGCATTATTTTCGCGGCTTTACACATTCGCGAATGGCTTGCGCTGATTGACGAGGGGATGACTCTATCCCATAACCCCTGGGGCAGCGGGCTCTTCGGCTCTGCTTTCTTCTCCATCACCGGTTTGCACCTTCTGCACGTGACCGGCGGCGTAATTGCCCTGCTCATCATCGGACTCAGCTGGAAAGCTGGCCACCGTACGGCCGAAGATCTCGAAACCGTCGGCTTGTACTGGCACTTCGTGGATCTGGTCTGGATGTTCGTCGTACCGTTTGTCTATCTTTTGAACATGGCGCATTGAGATCGATCCTGGAGACGAGACTATGGACGCACCTGACGTTCACCCGAATTCGCCGGAAGCAAAATACACTGACAGCGCTGGCAAGTACTTCGCGATCTATGTTTGCCTGTTGATCCTTGCGGGTATCCAGTTCTATATTGCCACGCTGAACCTCGACACCACGGCCATGTTTGCGCGTATGCTGTTCGTAGCGGTCGCCGAGGCTGGCCTGGCGATTATGTTCTTCATGCATCTGTGGGCGGAGAAGCGGGGTTTTTTCCTTTTTGTGGTAATCTTCACTGGTTTTGTGCTGCTCGCTATGCAGTACGGGTGGACCGACAGTAATCGTATGGACGTCGGCGCTCCGTATTCCCAGACGAAGTCGGGCGCGGTCCAGCAATGAATCATTGGAAGTACAAGTCGCTTTCGCTGTTGCGCGGTCTGCTTTTAGGGGGATTTTCGCTGCTGGCTTTATTAGCGCCAGTGCCGGCTTTCTCTCAGAGTTGCGCGCTTTGTTACACGCAAGCGGCTTCTTCTGGATCGAGAATGATCCAGGCTTTGCGTAGCGGGATCTTAATCCTGATTGTTCCACCAACCATCGGATCGATAGGATTGATTCTTCTCGTGCACCGCAGAACGAACCAGGTCCGGCGTGATTCCGACGACAGGGACCAAGACTGGTAAAATGGCGACCACAAGCGTCAGAGGAAATATGGCCAATCTTAAACCCTTAACTTCCAGGCTCCGTGATTACTACACGCTCACGAAGCCGGAAGTAAATCTGCTCATCCTGATGACCACGTCCGCGGGCTACTATCTGGCCTCGCGCGGACCTCTGAAAATCGGCGGGCTTATTAGTACGCTGGTCGGAACCCTTCTGGTGGCCAGCGGTACAGCCACCCTCAATCAGTGGATGGAACGGGTTTGGGATGGACAGATGCGCCGCACTGCATTGCGCCCATTGCCTTCCGGCCGGATCAGCAGCCGCGAGGCCCTGCTCTTTGGCGTCCTGCTGAGCGTGGCTGGCGGCATCTACCTCGGCGTTGCCGTGAATTTGCTTTCGGCCCTGCTCGCCATTTCCACCCTTTTGTCCTATCTCTTCATCTACACGCCGCTAAAGCGAAAAACCCCTCTTTGCACGATGATTGGAGCCTTCCCCGGAGCCATGCCTACTCTCATTGGATGGGCAGGAGCGGGCGCGCCGATCAATCGCCAAGCGTTGCTTTTGTTTGGTGTCCTGTTCCTGTGGCAATTCCCGCACTTCCTGGCCATCGCGTTGATGTACCGCGACGATTATTCTCGTGCCGGCTATCACATGTTGCCGAGCTTCGACCGGGATGCGCATTTCACTCGAGCCGAAATTCTGCTGTTTACCCTCGCCCTCATCGCGATCACGATGCTCCCATTCTCCGGTGCTGGAGCGCTCTACTTTGTCGGAATGCTCTTGCCGGGGATATTCATGCTCTACTATGTGTTCAAGCTGATGCGTTCCACGTCGAAAATCAGTGCCAGCCGTTTGCTCCATGCCTCAGTTCTTTATCTTCCGATCGTGCTCGCCATCATGATGGTGTACCGCCACTAAGCCTGTCGACGATTTTAATGACCCGGAGCGCAGTCGTTGCGCACCGCTCTGCCCGAAAACACTCCATCAATCCAGCGGATCTGATCTCGTACGGAATCTCCGATCAAACTGCCTGGATCACTTTCCGGATACGTCTCCAGTTGGACTCGATCACCCTGGCTGCATAGCCGGCTGATTACTTTCTTTCCCGATGCACTGTCCGCGTCAGCTTGAGTTCTGACCACGAGTACTGGAGCAGGCGACGGCTTGAGGCCAACCCGGTTCCGCTCGAAATAGTCTCGAACGAACTGATTGCTCTTCCAGTTAGGTCTCAGCATCTCGGCTGCGGACGGCTCCGGCTGCGCTCTTCCCTCGTCACAGGACTCGCCAATCTGGCTGTAAAACGGAAGAGCTCTTGGGCTCAGGACGTCCGCCGCCTGGAACTGCGGGAAAATCGTCTGGACTCCATACGCTAAAAACAATGGGGATTTGTAAGAGAGATTGCCGGGCGAATCGTAAACATCCTGCAAATCAGTGAGACGCGAAATCGTGATGCTTCCGAGATAGTTCGGATCCTTGAACTGGTATTCGAGTTCCGCGACTCCCAGCACCGCTGTTCCGCCTTCTTCCGTACCCATCGCAATCCAGCGCGAACCCAGTTGCGGCACTGCGGCGCGCGCCGCCGGTATGGAATAGATTACGTCCGAGGCATTCGAAGGCATGTCCGCATATGCATTTCGATACTTGGTACCAAGGCCGACGTAGTCGGTGGCGACGACCGCATAGCCGAGGCCAACGTACATCGCCAGAAACGAACCGCTCCGTAAATTCCTTGCGAGCGACGGCGCACACGAACGTGCCACTCCATTTAGATCGTGGGCCCATGCGATGACGGGCCATCCTCCGCTGGAAGCCTTTTTGTCTGGATATAGCACCACACCGGAGGCTGCCACATCTTCGCCTTTGGCCGAGCGCGAGTGGTACAGAATGCGTACGGCAAGAACATCTGCCGGCAAGTCATACCGATCGAACTCCATCGAGCGGATCAGCTCGCCGGATTTCCCTGGTGGCAATGGGTCCGGAGTGTCGTAGAACTTCGTCAGCGGAAAACTATGCACAATCTGGGAGCGTCTGAGCGGAGCGGCATCTTGTGCCTGGGTTGGTCTGACACGCCCGAAGAGTGCAAAAAGGAAGAGGAGAGTGACGGCAATGGCTCCTGCCCCCGACGGAAGAGATGATCGCAACGCTAACGCCATATTCGCTTTACAGGATCCCACATGCTCCCACTCTGGCCCGATTACCCTATGCGTTCTGTTTTGATTGATCATAATAAGGTCTGGCGCCGAACTCTTCACAAACTACACCCCCTCGAACTGCTGAATTCATGCGCAACCGACGACTTGGGTTGTCACCCATGCGCCATTCGCGGTCCAAAGGTACCAAAGGTATATCACTTCGGTAATCTCGACGGCTCCCATGACCGGGCGCAAAGTAAATGTGATTCCAATCACAGCCGTTTTCTGCACGGCCCCCCGTTTGGATATCAGCTAGACCGCTCGCACATCGTCGATCGCAAGCGTTCGATATGCCCGCGGAAGCAAAATCGCCAATTCTTAGCTTGGCGGCCAACGACCCCTGACGAACCGCCGGCCTGAGGGAGTGCAGTATGGGCCATCGCGTTGCATTGTTCACGCTCGTTCTCTCTGCGGTAATCCCCGCATTCGGACAAGATTACAAAGTCGTCACCGTCGTGGATGGCGGAACGATCTCGGGCACCGTGAAATGGGCGGGCCCTGTTCCCCGAACCGTCGAGGTACCGATCACGAAGGATCCCGAAATTTGCGATATCGATGGCAAGAAAACCGCCGATCTCGAACGCCTGATCGTCGGCCCCGAGGGTGGCGTTGCTAACACCGTCGTCTACTTGAAGGATATTTCCAGTGGCAAGGCTTTCGATCTGCCGGAGCAACGCCGACATCTCGATCAGAAGCATTGCCGTTACATTCCGCACATTCTCCTCGTGCCGCAGAACGGCGTGCTTACCATGCTGAGCTCCGATGCGACTCTGCATACCATCCACATGGATGGCGGGGCCAGCTTCAATCTGCCGTTTCCATTTCCCGACAAGCCAACGGCACGCACCATGTCCACACCCGGGCTCGTGAATCTTCGCTGCAACGGAGGTCACGTCTGGATGAACGCGGAAATGATGGTGGTGTCTCATCCGTATTATGCGGTCACGGACGAGACTGGCCGGTTTGAATTCACCGACGTGCCCGCCCGGTACATACCAGATTGTCGCCTGGCACGAAGGCTGGGGAGTGCTCGGCAAGGAGCAAGCTTTTGATGTGCTGACCGAGCGCAAAGTGGACCGCCCAGTCTTTACCCAGCCGAAAACCTGGGAGAAGTCGGTCACCGTCGGAGGGAATCAGGCTGCGACCGTGAATTTCGTGATCTCGAACCGGTAGAGGTTGAGATCGGTTCGGCTGTTTGCGCGACTTCTATCGTCTGCGAAGCAACGAGTGAGATCCGCTGTGGAAGCCCGTAACCACAGACAGGCACATGACTGCTATCCCGCTGCTTGGAATCTTCCGCATTTTCCTGCACATCCTGACGTGATTCCACTCACATACAAAAAACCCCTGTGATTCGTTGTCACCCCTTCCTGTGTTTGCACCAACAGTGAATCTTGTTTCCCAGCAGATAGATTGGAGGTGAAGCGAGTTCATCCGCTGGAGGAGTGTTCATGCCCACACCCTCGCCCGGAACTATCCCCGCCGACGAGCAGATATTTATTGACAAGCTGGTTGCAACGCGGCGATCGCGCCCAGGAGCCCTGCTCGGCATCCTTGAGGCCGCACAAGAGAGAAATCGCTACAAATATCTTCCCCTTGAGACGCTGCACTACATCGCTGCTCAGATGGATCTGCCGTTGTCCCGGATTTACAGCGTTGCCACCTTCTACGCGCTCTTCAATCTGCAGCCGCAAGGCCAGAACACCATCTGCATCTGCCGAGGCACCGCTTGCCACACGCGCGGTTCACGCAATCTGCTGCAGGGAGCTCGCCTCGAGCTCGGGCTCGGTCTCGATACCGGAGAAACCGATGGGAATGACGGAGACAAGCTTCTGTTCACCACCTCCGACCGCCAGTTCACGGTTCGTACCGTCGCCTGTTTTGGACAGTGTGCCATGGCCCCGGTTGTCGAAGTGAACCACCGCATCTGCGGACACGCCACCGAGCGCACCGTCCAGCGCGAAATTGAAACTATCCGGGCAGGAGAGTAACCATGCCTCGAATCTTGGATATCGGCGCCTTCAATGCTGTGCGGGAAGCTGGGCTTGCGAAGCTGGTCCCTGCGGTTCCACGCGTGGCGATTGGGATGGGCACCTGCGGCCGGGGCAACGGCGCCGAAGGCCTGTTTCACGCCTTCTCACAAGCAATCGAGCAGAGCGGGGATAATCTCGTGCTGGCCCCGGTGGGCTGCTTTGGCGCCTGCTTCCAGGAACCGCTCGTCAGCGTCCGGCTACCCGGCAACCCTCTGGTCATTCTTCGGAGAGTACAGGGCAATGACGCCGGAAGGCTTCTGCACGACATCACCAAGGGCAACCTCACTCCCGACCTTATCTATTGCAAGATCGAAGAGTGGGATCACATCACCGGCCACGTCCGTTACGGGACCGGATATCCGGAAGTGCCTTCCTGGAACGAAGTCACGTTCTTCAAAGGTCAGAAGAAAATCGTCCTGCGCAATTGCGGGATCATCAATCCTGACGACATCGAAGAGTACATCGCCGTCGGCGGTTATCAGGCACTCTACAAGGTTCTGATCGATGCCAACCCGGGCAGCGTGATCGAACAAATCAAGGTCTCCAAGCTTCGCGGCCGCGGGGGCGCCGGTTACCTTACCGGAAACAAATGGGAATTCCTCGCCAAAGCCAAGGCCGAGCCCAAGTACCTCATCTGCAATGCGGACGAAGGCGATCCCGGCGCCTATATGAACCGCAACGAGATCGAGAGCGACCCGCACTCGCTGCTCGAAGGCATGATCATCGGCGGCTACGTGATGGGCGCAAGCGAAGGAATCGTCTACGTGCGCGCCGAGTATCCGCTCGCTGTGCATCGTCTCAATCGCGCCATCGAACAAGCCCGCGAGTACGGACTTCTTGGGAGAAAACATTCTCGGCCGCGGATTTAAGTTCGATATCGAACTGGTCGAAGGTGCGGGCGCATTCGTCTGCGGCGAAGAAACTGCCCTGATCGCCTCGCTCGAAGGCGAAGCCGGCAGACCGCGTCCCCGTCCTCCATTCCCCGCGCAGAAAGGGACTTTGGGGAAAACCCACCAACATCAATAATGTCGAGACCTGGTACAACATCGCGCCCATCGTGATGCGCGGTCCCGCCTGGTTCACCGAAACTGGTAGTCCCAAGAGCTCCGGAACCAAGGTCTTCTCCCTGGTTGGCAAAGTGAAAAATACCGGCTTGGTCGAGATGCCTCTGGGCACATCGCTCAAGACTTTCATTTACGACATCGGTGAAGGTGCCGTCGGAGGCCGTCAGGTCAAGGCAGTGCAAACCGGCGGACCCTCTGGCGGATGCATTCCGCAGGACATGTTCGACACTGCTGTCGACTATGAAAACCTCGCGCAAATCGGGTCCATCATGGGCTCGGGCGGCATGGTGGTGATGGACGAAGATAACTGCATGGTCGACGTCGCCCGCTATTTCATCGAATTCACCCACTCGGAATCGTGCGGCAAATGTATCCCGTGCCGGGTCGGACTGAACAAGTGCCTCCGGATTCTCAACCGTGTGACCGAGGGTGCCGCAAACGCCCACCATCTTGAAATTCTGGACGAACTCAGCCGCTACATCCGCGACTGCTCCCTCTGCGGACTCGGACAGACCGCGCCCAATCCCGTGCTCACCACGCTTCGGCACTTCCGCAACGAATTTGAGGATCACATCCTCGCCAACCGTTGCACCGCTGGAGTCTGCGAGGAACTGGCGCTGTCTCCTTGCGAGAACAGCTGCCCGCTCCACATGAACATTCCGCGATTCCTGCAGCTCTACAAAGAAGACCGTCTGGAAGAGGCATTCCTATCCATCATTCTCGATAACCCGCTTCCCTCTTCGACCGGGCGCGTATGCCAACATCCGTGCGACAGCCGCTGCCGCCGCCAGACGCTCGATCAGGCGGTGAACATGCGCGAGGTTCATCGCTTCATCGCCGATTCCATCTTCTCATCGGAAAAATACGAGCCGATGATCAAGGCAATCATCTCCCGTAAGCTGGAAACCACTGGCCGCAAGATCGCGATTGTGGGCGCAGGTCCGGCCGGGCTCACCGCTGCGTTTTATCTTGCCATGCTCGGCCACGATGTCAGCGTCTTCGACAGCAAATCGGAGGCTGGGGGGATGCTGCGCTTCGCTCTCCCCGAGTATCGCCTGCCCAAGGCGATCCTCCGCCGGGAGATTGAATTGATTGAACGCCTCGGAGTCAAATTCACCTTCAACACCCGCGTGGGCACCGACATCGCACTCAACGATCTGGACGACCATTTCGACATGGTCTTCCTGTCGATCGGCACGTGGAAGGAGTCCTGGGTCTACCAGTCCGGCACGGAATTGAAAGGCGTCTACCCGGCCCTCAACTTCCTGGATGCCGTAGCGTCAGGTCAGGACATCAATCTCGGCAAGAGGGTCGCCGTGATCGGCGGCGGCAATGCCGCCATTGACTCGGCCCGCACTTCGCTGCGGAAAGGATGCGAAGTCACCGTCTTCTATCGCCGCGAACGCAAAGATATGCCGGCTATCGAGGAAGAGACGCGAGCCGCTAGAGATGAAGGAGCGAAGTTCATCTTTCTCGCCGCACCGCATCGCATCGTCGGCGACGCCAAAGGCAACGTGAAAGCCATCGAAATCGTGAAGACGCGCCTCGGCGAGTACGACTCCTCCGGCCGGAGAAAGCCGATTGCAACCGATGAAGTCCAGCGCTTCGATTGCGATTCCGTCATCTTCGCCATCGGAGAGACGGTCGATCTCGATTTCGCAAGAGCCTCAGGTCTCGTGCTGAAAGAGAACGGAACTGTCGACGTCAACCGCTTCACGCTCGAGACCAGCCGCGCTAGGTTCTACGCCGGCGGAGACTTCGTTACCGGCGCTTCCAATGTTTCCAATGCGATGGCTTTTGGCAAGCAGGCCGCCCGCAGCATCGACTTGCAACTGACGGAGACAGACCGCTGGCAGAGCCTGTATCCACGGTTTGAGTACGAGCAGGAACCGCCAGAAGAACCAAGTCCCAATCGGCGTCACTCGGGCCAGGCCTTGCCGGCATCGGCTCGCGTGCGCACGCAGGATGAAGTCGTGGCCGGCCTGAATCATGAGGAAGCTCTCGATGAAACCTGTCGCTGTTTGCGCTGCGACGTGAAGACGGTCGAAGTAAGCTAGGCCTCGTGCCTTGAAGGGAGGCACCTTGTCTCAGAAGAAATTATCGATTCGGATCGATGGTGAGTTGGTCAGCGCCCTGGACGGGCAAACCATCCTTCAGGCTGCAAAGGCCAGTGGCAAATACATTCCCACACTTTGCGATCTTGACGGCCTCACCGCAGTTGGCGCCTGCCGCATCTGTCTTGTCGAAGTCTCCGGCTCAGAGCGCCTGTTCCCCGCCTGTACGACGCCAATCCAGGAGGGGATGTCCGTCACCACGACTTCCCCAAAGCTGACCCGCTATCGCCGTATATCGCTGGAACTGCTCCTCATCGAGCGCAACCACGTGTGCGCGGTCTGTGTCTCAAATGGACATTGCGAGCTTCAGACAATGGCCACCAAGTTCGGAATCAACACCGTCGGCCTCGCCTACAACTTCCCCAAGCTCTCGATCGACATGTCGCATCCTCGCTTCGTGCTTGATCACAATCGCTGCATCCTGTGCACGCGTTGCGTGCGCGTCTGCGCCGAACTTGAAGGTGCACATGTCTGGGAACTGACGTCACGCAGCATTCACGCCCGTATTGTCAGCGAGATGAATGAGAAATGGGGCAAGGCGACAAGCTGCACCAGTTGCGGCAAATGCGTACACGCTTGTCCTACAGGCGCTCTCGCGGAAAAGGGCTGGGCAGTCGAGGAGATGGTCAAGAAGATTGATGCCGTCACCTCCCTCGTGCACCGCAGAGGAGTACAGGTATGAAGAAAGTGAAAGTCGCGACGGTCTGGCTCGACGGCTGCTCCGGCTGCCACATGTCCCTGCTCGATATGGACGCTGCCATCATTTCCCTCGGGCGCAGAATCGACCTGGTTTACGGCCCTCTGGTTGATGCTCAGGAGTTCCCCGAAGACGTCGACGTCACCCTGGTCGAGGGAGCAGTGAGTTCGCAGGACGACCTCAACAAAATCCAGAAGATCCGCCAGCGCACCAGCATTCTGATCTCGTTGGGAGACTGCGCTGTCACCGGCAATGTTCCGGCCATGCGCAACTCCATTCCGGTTCAGAAGCTGTTGCAGCGAATCTACATTGATGGCGCCGATGAAAAGAAGGTGATTCCAACCGATCGGGTTCCCGCCTTGCTGAAGCATGCGCGCCCACTACGCGAATACGTAAAAGTCGACATCTGTCTTCCCGGCTGTCCTCCTCCATCGAAGACAATTCTGGGCGCCATCAACGATCTGCTCGACAACAGAAAACCCGATTCCAGCGTAAAGGTGAAATTCGGATAAGGAACGTGCCATGAAGCGCATCACCATCGAACCCGTGAGCCGCATCGAAGGACACGCCAAGATCACGATCCAGCTTGACGATCAGGGACACGTCGCCAATACCGAATTTCACGTCACCCAAGTGCGTGGATTCGAGAAGTTCACCGAGGGTCATCCGTTTTACGAGATGCCGGGCATCACCGCGCGCATCTGCGGGATCTGCCCCATAAGCCATCTCCTCGCCTCAGCCAAGGCCTGCGACTCCATCATGGCAGTGCGCATTCCGCCAGCCGCACGGAGACTTCGGGAACTCGTCCATTTTGCCCAGATTGTGCAGTCTCACGCCTTGAGCTTCTTCTATCTCTCCGCTCCCGACTTTCTTCTAGGCATGGACTCGGATCCGGCGACCCGCAATGTTCTCGGTGTCATTGCCGGGCATCCCGAACTCGCACGTGATGGCATCGAGTTGCGAAAGTTTGGTCTGATGATCGTAGAGGGTCTCGCCCAGGAGCGCGTACACTCCTCGTGGATCGTCCCCGGCGGCGTCTCTGCGCCGCTCTCCAGCGCTGCGCGCGATCGCATTCTCTCCGAGTTTCCCACCGCCAGACAGATTGCCGATCGCACCATTCGCTTCTTCAAAGGAGCTCTCGATAATTACAAGGAAGAGATCGAATTCTTCGGCTCCTTCCCGACCATGCATGCGGGCCTGGTCGACAACAAAGGCAACCTGCAACTCTATGACGGAGGCCTTCGTTTTCGCGACGCAGCCGGCGCCATCGTCGAAGACTACATTCCTTCCGAAGACTATTCCGCGTGGATCGGCGAAGCGAGTCTGCGTGAATCTTATCTGAAGGCCCCGTTCTTCAAGCCTCTGGGCTATCCCCAAGGGGTCTATCGTGTGGGCCCGCTGGGCCGGATCAATGCCGCAAGTCAATGCGGCACCCCACTCGCCGATGCCGAATTCACGGAATTCCATCAGCGCTTCGGGACGGTCGCTCACAGCGCGTTTCTGTATCACTACGCGCGGCTAATCGAGATCGTCTACGCTCTCGAGAAAATCCAATCTTTGCTCGATGATCCTCGCATCCTCGACACCCACGTGCGTGCCACCGCCGGAGTCAATGCTCTGGAAGGTGTGGGCATGATCGAAGCTCCCCGTGGCACGCTCATCCATCACTACAAAGTGAACGAGGACGGTGCGATTACCTGGGCCAATCTGATCGTCGCCACCGGCCACAATAATCTCGCCATCGGACGCAGCGTCAGGCAAGTCAGCGAGCATTTCATCGACGGCACTAGGCTAACGGAGGGCATGCTGAATCGGGTTTCCGCCGTAGTGCGGGCCTATGATCCCTGCCTGAGCTGCTCCACGCACGCTCTAGGCGTCCCCGCGGTACACATTGAACTGGTCGATTCCGCCGGCAATTTGCTGGACGAAGTGAAGAACGACTAATCCAGCGCCACTTCGATTTTGCCACTCAGCAGTTTCAATTGCCTTTCCGGGTAATCAGTCGCTGCCATCTCCGGTTCTCCCTGTGACTCCCTAATGGCCCAACCGTATGGATCGAAAGCGGGGCTACACCGCAAACTGTTCCGGGGCGAGACAGGTGAGCACTGAAACACTAAAACGGCCTGAACGAAAAGACGATATATCTCCTTCCGCCGCACCCACTGAAGAGATACCATCCGCGATTGTTGAACAAGCCGCCGAAGAGGTCGAAACTCTTCGGGCTTCAGTCAAGGCCGGAACCGTTGCTCAAATCGTAATCGCCGTCATCGCGATGATCGGCCTGATCTATCTTCTGAAACTCGTCTTGGTTACGACTCTCGCCGCTATTCTGCTGGCTTATGTTCTGGAACCCGCGGTCGCTGGTCTGATGCGGCTGCGCATCCCGCGCTCGGTCAGTGCCCTCCTCGTGGTCACCTTCTCTTTGATGCTGGCGCTCGGACTCACATATTTTTCCTATAACCGTGCGCTCGATTTTGTAGAGGAACTGCCTACCTACTCGACGGCATTCCGCGACAGCATAGGCAGCATCCGTTCCAAGGCCGACAAACTGGCAGAACAGGCCCGCTCTGTCGTTGAACCGCCAAAGACGCGTCAGAAGCCAATCCCGGTTCGCATCGAACAGACCCAGGGAGTGACCCAGCTCATCACCGACAATTCCGGAACAATCGCAGATCTCATTCTGGCGATAGGCTTCGTACCATTCCTCGTCTACTTCATGCTCGCTTCCAAGGATCACGTTCACGTCACCACCGTCCGGCTCTTTCCTAAAGAGCATCGACTGCTTGCGCATCGCACCGTCGGGCGGATCTCAGGAATGATTCGCAGCTATATCCTCGCCAATTTCGTCGTCGGCCTGGCTTCCGCCTTGATCTGCGGGATTGTCTTTTGGTATCTCGGCATTCAGTACTTCTACTTCATCGGAGCGATCAGCGGCTTCGCCAGCCTGATCCCTTACCTTGGAGTCTTCCTCGCGCTGCTTCCCCCACTCGCCAGTGGCCTCGGTACGTTGCACAAGACTGGCCTGCTGACCGTCGTGCTCACGGTAGTTGGCATTCATGCGATCACGATGAATCTCATCTATCCCAAGGTCATCGGATCGCGATTGCAGTTGAATCCCCTTGCGGTGAGTCTCTCCTTGCTGTTCTGGTCATGGATTTGGGGCGCGCCCGGGCTGATCCTGGCTATCCCAATCCTTGGAGTTTTGAAGATCATCTGCGACCACGTCGATCCCCTGCAAGGTCTCGGCTGCTGGCTGGGAGATTCGGTGAGTCCGGCCTAGTTCATGTGAGACTAAACCAAGTATCCGGCAACTTTAGGCCCCTCGAATTCATCTTCCACTGGAGCAATATTCTTGACTTGGCAAGATGCGGCTGCGCCGCTCTGGTCTTCAAGTCGACTCAAAAGCATGCCGCGCAGCGTACGGCCGGCCAAGGATTGAATGGTCATACAGACTCAACCCATCGTGTGGCCGGGCAAGCCGTATCCGCTCGGAGCTAACTGGGACGGCGAAGGCGTCAATTTCGCCTTGTTCTCGGAACATGCCGAGGCAGTGGAACTCTGCCTCTTCGATCAGCAAGGGCGCCGCGAACTTCATCGCGTCCGCGTGAAAGAACAGACCGATCAGGTCTGGCACTGCTATCTGCCGGAGGCGCGGCCCGGCCTCATCTACGGCTACCGTGTCTACGGCCCCTACGACCCGGCGAAGGGTCATCGTTTTAATCCCCACAAACTCTTGCTCGATGCCTACGCCAAGCAAATCGTCGGCGATCTCAGGTGGAGCGACTCCCACTTCGGCTATCGCATCGGTCACAAAAACGCTGACCTTTCCTTCGACCGGCGTGACAGCGCGCCCGGCATGCTCAAAGCCATGGTCATCGATCCGGCCTTCACCTGGGGAACGGACCGTCCGCCTCACACTCCATGGCACAAAAGCATCATCTACGAAATGCACGTGCGGGGATTCACCATCCGGCATCCGCGCGTTCCCGAAACGTTACGCGGCACCTACGCCGGCCTTGCCACCGGCCCCGTCATCGACCACCTTCTGAAGCTTGGCGTCACAGCCATCGAACTGATGCCGGTGCACTATTTCATCGATGATCGCCAGCTGATCGAAAAGGGTCTGCGCAATTACTGGGGCTACAACACAATCGGATTTTTCGCTCCGATGTCTCGCTACCTCTCGAGCGGATCAATTAGCGAGTTCAAGACGATGGTCAAGACCATGCACTCGGCCGGAATCGAGGTCATCCTCGACGTCGTTTATAATCATACCGCCGAAGGCAACCAGCTTGGCCCGACGCTCTCGTTTCGCGGCATCGATAATTCCGTCTATTACCGAACTTCCCCGGACAATCCGCGCTACTACATCGACTACACAGGAACTGGCAATACGCTTAACATGCGCCATCCGCGTGTGCTGCAGCTCATCATGGACAGCCTCCGTTACTGGGTACTCGACATGCACGTCGACGGCTTCCGCTTCGACCTCGCCGCCACTCTCGCTCGCGAACTGCACGAGGTCGATAAACTTGGCGCCTTTCTCGACATCATTCACCAGGACCCAGTTCTCTCGCAGGTCAAGCTCATCGCCGAACCCTGGGATCTGGGCGAAGGCGGATATCAAGTCGGCAAATTCCCGATCGGCTGGGCGGAATGGAACGATCGTTATCGCGACGCGATCCGCTCCTATTGGAAAGGCGATGGCGGACAAATCGGCGAACTGGCCTATCGCGTCACCGGCTCCAGCGACCTCTATGCCCGTAGCGGCCGCCGTCCGTATGCCAGCGTCAACTTCGTCACCGCCCACGACGGATTCACCTTGCAGGATCTCGTTAGCTACGACCACAAGCACAACGAGGCCAACGGCGAAGAAAATCGTGACGGTACCGACAACAATCGTAGCTGGAATTGCGGTGTCGAGGGTCCAACGGACGATCCCGCCATCAACGCACTCCGAGCTAAGCAGAAGCGCAACTTGATCGTAACTTTACTGCTCTCGCAAGGTGTTCCCATGCTGCTCGCCGGAGACGAACTTGGCCGTACTCAGCATGGGCAACAACAATGCCTATTGTCAGGACAACGAAATCAGCTGGATCAACTGGGATCAGATCAACACCGAGAAAGAACTCGTCGCCCTGGTCAGAAAAGTCATTTCCCTGCGTAAGAATCATCCCGTCTTTCGCCGCCGCAATTTCTTTCAGGGCCGCGCGATCAAAGGCGCAGGCGTCAAAGACATCCTCTGGCTGCGTCCCGACGGACGCGAGATGACCGATGAGGAATGGAATCAGGAGCATGCCAGAACTTTAGGCGTATTCCTCTCGGGATCGGCAGCCGATGAACTCGATGAACGCGGCCAGCTCATCACCGACGAGAACTTTCTACTCCTCATGAACGCGTCATCATGAAGAGGTTTCGTTTTGCCTTCCCACTATAGCTTCGAATATGACATGGGTCACTCTGATTGATACGTCTGTCGACTCCGCAGGAAGTCCCGGCACTACCTATGATCCCATGACTCAATACGTTCTACAGCCGCGCTCGCTCGCGCTCCTCGTCGAGCGTCAGCGCGACCAGATCCGTCAGGACCGCCGTCATGATTCGTAGCCACACCATGCCTTTCGGAGCAGAGCTTCAGCCGGACGGCAGTGTGCGCTTTCGCCTCTGGGCTCCCGCAGCCAAACAAGTCTCGTTGGCTTTGGAGCGCAATGACGCAAACCCGATTCCACTCGTCTCCACCAACGGCGGATGGTACGAGCTGCTCACTAATGAAGCGCGCGCCGGTTCACTGTACCGCTTCCAGATCGACAGCGGCACAAAGGTTCCCGATCCCGCCTCGCGCTTCCAGCCTCATGACGTGAAAGGCCCCAGCGAGGTGCTCGATCCCTCCGCTTTCGACTGGACCGATAAACAGTGGCGTGGCCTGCCCTGGGAGCAAGCTGTTACCTACGAGTTGCACGTTGGGACTTTCACTCCCGAAGGGACATTTCGCGGCGCAGAGCAAAAACTCGACTACCTCCGCGACCTCGGCGTGACCGCGATCGAGTTGATGCCCCTCTCCGATTTTCCCGGCTCACGAAACTGGGGCTATGATGGCGTGCTCCCCTACGCCCCCGACAGTTCCTACGGACGTCCCGAAGACCTGAAGCGGCTTGTTCAGACGGCACACGCCAAGGGACTGATGGTTTTCCTCGACGTCGTCTACAACCATTTCGGTCCCGAGGGCAATTATCTACACCTCTACTCGCCGCAGTTCTTCACCAACCGACATCACACGCCATGGGGAGACGCCATCAACTTCGATGGACCCGACAGCCGCGTCGTCCGTGACTTCTTCATCCACAACGCGCTCTACTGGCTCGAGGAATATCACTTTGACGGGCTGCGGCTCGATGCCGTCGAGTCCATCGTCGACGGGTCCAAACCAGACATCCTCACAGAACTGGCGACAACCGTACGGAACCGCTTCGGAACCGACCGCCTTGTCCACCTCATCCTCGAAAACGGCGATAACATCGCTCGCTATCTGGAACGCGACCCGTACGGCGCGGTCTGCCTCTATAACGCGCAATGGAACGACGACATCCACCACGCGCTGCACGTTCTTCTCACCGGAGAATCGGACGGCTATTACTCCGATTACGTCAAAGATCCCATGGTAAATCTCTGCCGCTCGCTGCGCGAAGGTTTCGTGTATCAAGGAGACTATTCCGAGTACCATGGCGAGCATCGGGGCGAGCTCAGCCGTGACCTGCCACCATCCGCATTCGTTTCCTTCCTCCAGAACCACGATCAGGTTGGCAATCGCGCCCTCGGCGACCGGATCATCCACCTCACCTCTCCTGGAGCTTTGAAAGCCGCCATGGAAATCCTCCTGCTCGCTCCCGCGCCGCCGCTGCTCTTCATGGGCGAGGAGTTCGGCGCGACCACGCCCTTCCTCTTCTTCTGTGATTTCCACGGTGATCTCGCGGCCGCAGTCACGAATGGCAGGAGAAACGAGTTTGCCCGTTTTTCCAAGTTCAGTTCTCCCGAAGTAAGAGATTCGATTCCCGATCCCAATGCCGAAGAGACTTTTGTGCGATCGAAATTAGATTGGAATTCCTTGGACGATGCGGCTCATTCCGGCTGGCTGCAGCTTTACCGGAAGCTCCTCGGTATCCGCCAGCGCGTCGTCGTCCCCCAACTAGGCATAAAATCGGAATCGCGCTGCAGAAGTTCCCACGACTCGGAGCGTGCTTTATCCATCGATTGGTCGTTCGAACACGGCGCCCAACTGGAACTGCGCGCCAACCTCGGCGAGTCCACAGCTGAAATCAATCAAACTTCCGGAACGCGTTTCTACGTCAGCAATCGGGACGCGGACGCAGCGATCGAGCAGGGACATCTTCCTGCATGGTCGGTCGTTTGGTCCCTTCGAAGCTGACGCCCTTTTTGCTGATCATTCTTGCTAATAATCAGGTGTTCCCCCCGGAATGCTGCGGAAAAGCCCGTATGGAAACTTGCGTCTCTACCCGATAGCTTCGAGAGTGGCAGGGTATCTCCTGCGGCAAGTTTGCCTCCCCCACGTGTCCATATGAAGCGACTGGATCAGATTCCGACCGCAACGTACCGCCTGCAACTGAACCTGCACTTCACTTTCCGTGATGCAGCCGCCATCGTACCGTACCTCAGCGACCTTGGAATCAGCCACGTCTATGCTTCGCCCTACTTGCGCGCCCGTCCGGGCAGCCTTCATGGATACGACATCATCGATCACAATACCTTGAACCCGGAGATCGGCACTCGCGAAGACTACGACTATTTCGTCGAGGAACTCCACCGGCACGGCATGCGCCAGATCCTCGACATTGTGCCCAATCACATGGGCGTGATGGGCAGCGACAATGCGTGGTGGCTCGACGTGCTCGAAAACGGAGAAGCCTCCGATTACGCCGAGTTCTTCGACATTGACTGGTATCCCATCAAAGACGAACTGCAAGGGAAAGTCCTCGTTCCTGTTCTCGGCGATCAGTACGGGACAGCACTCGAAAAAGGTGAATTGAAGCTCACCTTCGACGCGGAGCATGGAGAGTTCAGCATCTTCTACTTCCAGCACCGCTTCCCCATCGCACCACGAGAGTACCCGCGCATCCTGGGATTCGAAATCGAACGCCTGCAGCAAAAGCTGGGTTCAACCCACGAAGACCTGCTCGAATTACAGAGCATCATTACAGCGTTCACCCATCTTCCCGGACGTCAAGGCACGACTCCCGAGCTGCGGGCTGAGCGCAACCGCGAGAAGGAAGTGCAAAAGCGGCGGCTTGCAGCGCTCTGTACACGATCTTCGGACATCCGACAGTTCCTGATCGAGAATGTCGCAAAGATCAATGGCACGCCAGACGATCCCCGCAGCTTCGACTCACTTCACGAGTTGATCAAAGCACAGCCTTATCGCTTCGCCCAGTGGCGCGTCGCCGCCGATGACATCAACTATCGCCGCTTCTTCGATATCAATGACCTTGCCGCCCTGCGCACTGAAAATGAGGCTGTATTCAGCAAGACGCACCAACTCATCGTCGAACTCGTGACTCAAGGTAAAGTGGATGGACTCCGCATCGATCACCCCGACGGTCTCTACGATCCGGCGATCTATTTTCAGCAATTGCGAGACCGGCTCAGAGTGGATCTCGAGCCACAGAATCGTGAAGCTTATCTCATCGTCGAAAAGATTCTCACCGGAAAAGAACAACTGCGCGCCGAGTGGCCCATTGACGGCACCACTGGATATGAGTTCGCAAATCTGGTGAACGGACTGTTTGTCGATCGCTCATCCGCCAGGCAAATGGATCGAATTTACCGGTCGTTCTCAGGCATGGAAACGGAATTCAGCGATCTTGTGTACGAGTGCAAGAAGCTGATTTTGAAGGTCGTGTTGGCCAGCGAGTTAACGGTTCTCGCCAATCTCCTGAGCCGCATCGCACTTGCGAACCGTTATACCTGCGACTTTACCTTGAATAGCCTCAGAAGCGCTCTCGCCGAAACCATCGCCAACTTCCCCGTGTATCGCACCTACGTCAATGGCTACGAATTTTCTCAGGAGGATCGCCGCTATGTCGCGCAGGCTATCGCTGCCGGACGAAAGAGAAGCAACGCGGCCGACCTCAGTGTCTTTGACTTCGTTCGCCACATGCTCCTCGTTGAGACGAATGGCAGCAGCGCTGGATGGTACAAGCAGGCAGTGCTGCGCTTTGCGATGAAGTTCCAACAGGTCACGGCCGCTGTCATGGCGAAAGGTCTGGAAGACACGGCCTTCTACCGCTTTAACCGGCTCGTCTCGCTGAACGAAGTCGGCGGAGATCCCAGCCGTTTCGGCACATCCGTTGCCGAGTTTAACGAAGCGAATCAGGAGCGTCTGTCACATTGGCCAGACTCGATGCTCGCTTCTTCCACACACGACTCGAAACGCTCGGAAGACGTACGCGCCCGCATCAATGTGCTTTCTGAGATCCCTCAGGAATGGCAGTCGCGTCTGCGCCGTTGGCGCGACTGGAACCGGACGCACAAACAAACACTCGAAGACGCTCCAGTCCCTACGCGTAATGATGAATACCTGTTGTACCAGACATTAATTGGCGCATGGCCCACAGAACCTCTTGATGATTCAGGCTGGGACACATTCATCAAACGCATTGAGCAATACATGCTGAAGGCAGTCCGCGAGGCAAAGGAGCACACCAGTTGGGCGAATACAAATGCCGATTACGAACAAGCTGTAACGAATTTCGTTCACTCGATTCTCCGTCGTTCGGCGAAGAATCGTTTTCTCCCGGACATCGACGAATTTCAGCGGCGCGTCTCGCGGGTCGCGGTGTTCAACAGCCTCTCCCAGACTGTGCTCAAAATCACATCGCCCGGAGTTCCCGACATTTATCAGGGGAATGAGCTCTTACATTTTGCGCTGGTGGATCCCGGATAATCGCCAGCCTGTGGATTACGAACTGCGAAAGCGTTCGTTGCACGAACTTTCGCAGCATGCGCAATCATCGAAATCTCTTGCTGAGATGCTGACGAGTGAGCGTCAAGGAACGGCGAAGCTCTACGTCACTTGGAAGACGCTCAATCTGCGCAAAGAAAATGCCGCCCTCTTTCAGCGCGGAGAATACATCCCGCTCGCCGTAAGCGGGCAGCACTCGAATCACGTCATCGCTTTTGCACGGCGTCACGAAGGTCGCACGGCGGTCATAGCCGTTCCCCGCCTCTGCGCGAAGCTCATGGGAGACAATCACGACACCATCTGCAACCAGGAGATATGGGGCGATACAACCCTCGAAGTTCCGAACTTCGAAGCGCCCTGTTATCACGACCTTTTCACCGGTGCATGCATTCCTGGCGGTCCCGGAACGCAGCACGTGCCCGTTGCCAATCTGTTTCAGCAGTTCCCCGTCGCGCTGCTTCTAAGCGAAGCCGCCACCCGTAACCCATCGGACTGCGAAGAGCTTTAATTGCCATTTTGCGATTTACTGAATCTTTAAGCAGACACACGAGCTCAGACCATTGTCATCCATCAACACCAAGGCATAGGCTAGTCAGAAGGAGTGTTTATGAGCACGATTGAAGCCAGCCCCTCCGCCGAAATCCAGGAACTTAGCCCTTACTCGCCGACTCGATCGACCGTTCACGACAAACCACTCACCCCCGAACACTTGCACAAAATCGAGACCTATTGGCATGCCTGCAACTATCTCAGTCTTGGAATGATCTATCTGCAGGACAACCCGCTGCTTAAAGAGCCTCTAAAGCCTGAGCACCTCAAGAATCGGCTGCTCGGTCACTGGGGATCGAGTCCCGGCCTCTCATTCATCTACGTTCATCTCAATCGCCTGATCAAGAAATACGATCTCGACATGATTTTCCTCGCGGGTCCGGGACACGGAGCACCGGGAGTTCTTGGTCCGGCGTATCTCGAAGGCACTTACTCCGAAATTTACCCGGAAAAAAGTCTCGACGAGGACGGCCTGCGGCAATTTTTTCACGAGTTCTCTTTCCCCGGCGGAATCGGCAGCCACTGCACACCGGAAACTCCGGGATCGATCCATGAAGGCGGAGAGCTTGGCTATGTTCTCTCCCACGCGTGTGGTGCGGCCTTCGACAACCCCGAGTTGATCGTCGCCGCGGTGGTCGGCGATGGTGAATCTGAAACTGGTCCGTTGGCTACGTCATGGCACATCAATAAATTCCTCAATCCCGCCCGAGACGGCGCTGTGTTGCCGATCCTCCATCTCAACGGCTACAAGATCGACAATCCAACTCTGCTCGCCCGTATCTCGCACGACGAACTTGAAAACCTCTTCCGCGGATATGGCTGGACTCCCTATTTCGTAGAGGGCTCTGACATCGACAGCATGCATCAGGCAATGGCCGCGACCGTGGAGCGGTGCGTTGACGAAATTCGCGAGCATCGCAAGACAGCGCGAGAAAACGGTTCCATCACTCGCCCGCGCTGGCCCATGATCGTGTTGCGCTCGCCCAAGGGGTGGACAGCTCCACGCCAGATGGAGGGCCACTACCTCGAAGGATTCTGGCGCGCGCACCAGGTTCCTCTGCCGGCTGCGAAGCGGGATCCCGAGCAGCTTCGCATTCTTGAAACCTGGATGCGATCGCAAATGCCCCAGTCGTTTTTCGATGGCAATGGCAAGTTAGCTTCCGTGTTCCGCGAACTCGCACCTACCGGCGATCACCGCATGAGCGCGAATCCGCATGCGAATGGCGGGCGTCTGAAGAAAGCTCTTCGCCTGCCGGATTTTCGTGAGTTCGCAGCCAAAGTGGACAAGCCGGGTACGACCATGACCGAAAACACTCGTCCCCTCGGATTCTTTCTTGCCGAAACGATGAAGCGCAATTCCGCCAACTTCCGCGTGTTCGGACCCGACGAGACCAGTTCAAATAAGCTGGATGGGCTCTACACCGTCACCAAGAAGTTCTGGATTGAAGACTATTTCCCGGAAGACGCTGACGGCGGCAATCTCGCCGTGGATGGCCGTGTCCTCGAAATGCTCAGCGAGCACACCATGGAAGGAATGCTCGAAGGCTATCTTCTCACCGGACGCCACGGCTTTCTCTCTTCCTACGAATCGTTCATCCACATTATCGATTCCATGTTCAATCAGCACGCCAAGTGGCTCGAGATTTCCAGCCATCTCAGTTGGCGTCAAGCGATTGCGTCGCTCAACCTTCTCATCACCTCCACCGTGTGGCGGCAGGATCACAACGGTTTCACGCATCAGGATCCGGGCTTCCTCGACGTGGTGGTCAACAAGAGCGCGAATGTCACGCGTATCTATCTTCCACCGGACGTGAACTGTCTGTTGTCGGTAGCCGATCACTGTCTGCGCAGCCAGAATTACGTCAACGTGATTGTGTGCGACAAGCAGAAACACCTTCAGCTTATGAGCATGGATGCCGCAATCACCCACTGCACCAAAGGTATCGGCATATGGGATTGGGCGAGCAACGACGAAGCCGGCGAACCCGACGTGGTCATGGCCTCGGCCGGAGATATTCCCACGCAGGAGGCGTTGGCGGCGACCGACCTGCTAAGAAAAGAATTTCCTGAACTGAAGATTCGCTTTGTGAACGTTGTGGATCTCTTCAAGCTTCAACCTGCTAGCGAACATCCGCACGGCCTCTCGGACCGTGAGTTCGATTCTCTCTTCACTGTCGACAAGCCTGTCATCTTCAATTTCCACGGCTATCCGCAACTGATTCATCGTCTGGCGTATCGCCGCACCAATCACGACAACATTCATGTGCGGGGATACAAGGAGAAAGGCAGCATCAACACGCCGTTAGAGCTGGCCATCGACAACAACATCGACCGCTTCAGCCTCGCCATGGACGTCGTCGATCGCGTGCCCAAACTGCAGAAAATTGGCGGACATGCTAAAGAGCGATTCCTCAACCAGCAGATCGAATGCCGCAACTACGCACACAAGTACGGCATCGATAAGCCCGAGGCCACTGACTGGACTTGGCCATACTAAGATTGGCCATACTGAGATTGGCCATACTGAGACAGGACGAGAACGTGGAAGAGCGGCCCTTAAAGGGCCGCGTTACCTTCGTACAACGATCCCGGCTTTAGCCGCTGTGTTGGGTTCTAGCGGCGTGCTGTCTGTCATGCGTTTACGACGGGTGCGGTACGCCTTTGATGACGCGGACTGTATCCCGCGCGATCAGCAATTCTTCGTCTGTCGGAATCGCGTAGGCGAGCAGTTTCGAATCGTCCGTGCTGATCATTCCCTCGCGTCCGATGGTGTCTTGATTCTTCTTCGCATCGAGATGAAGTCCGGCCCACTCCATCCCCGCGCAAATGCGGGCGCGGACGTCAGGAGAGTTCTCGCCAATGCCGCCGGTGAAGACGATGGCGTCGGCTCCGCCCATCGCGGCCAGGTATTCACCAATATATTTGCGGGCACGGTAGCAGAAGATCTCAATCGCCAACCGCACGCGGCGATCATCGTGCTCCTTCAATTCGGCCTGTAGTTCGCGCATGTCATTTGTTAGTCCAGAGAGTCCCAACAATCCCGACTGCGTGTTCAGCAGCGTATCGACCTCCGACGATGACAATCCCTCTTTTCGGGCGATGACGCTGACGATCGCCGGATCAAGATCTCCCGATCGCGTTCCCATGACAAGTCCTTCAAGCGGCGTCATTCCCATCGAGGTGTCGATGGAAACTCCGGCCTTGATGGCCGCGGCCGAACAGCCATTTCCCAGATGAAAGGTGATGATGTTTGTCTGCTCGCGGGTCAGGTTTCGCAGCGCACGATAACGGAAGGCAACATATCGGTGCGACGTCCCGTGAAATCCGTAGCGGCGAATGCGATGCCTGCGATAGAGGTGATACGGAATCGCATACAGGTAAGCCTGCTCCGGAATGGACTGATGAAATGATGTGTCGAAGACGGCGACCTGCGGCACGCTACTGCCAAACAGTTCCCGCGCTGCGACGATCCCCTTCACGTTATTAGGATTGTGCAAGGGCGCAAGATCGATGCAGTCTTCGATTCCCTTCAGCACGCGATCGTCGACCAGCGTCGATTCCTTGAACAGCTCGCCGCCGTGGACGACGCGATGTCCGACGGCGTGCACATCACCCGCGTTTTTGATCTCACTCACACCAGACTGGTCCGAGGCGATGTAGCGGAGCACGTAGTCGAGCGCTGCTCCCATGTCGCGCAGAGGAGCGGTCAACGTGCGGGCCTGATTCTTGCGATACTGCACTTTTACGATGGCTTCGCCGCCAATGCCATCCACTTCTCCGCGCAGAATCCTGTCGTCTTTGTACTCTTTGATCTGCTCAAGATCGGTGGCAATGACCTGGAATTTCAGGCTGGAACTTCCGGCATTCAGAACCAACACGTTCATGGCTTCCTCTGAACTACTTCCTCAAGATTAGCTGTCGCACCGATATGAGGCAATCAAGCGCAAGCGCAGAAGGGCAGTCGAGGAATGAGGACAGGTTGCTCTTCTGCGCCGCGAATCAGATTTCACGCGTGAGCGGAAAATGCCGCTGGACATTTCGAAAAAGTGGCGAGGGCGAATTCAGTCAGCGAGCAGTTTTCTGATTTGCAGATTTCCCGAAACAGGAATTGGAGCCTTCGCGAGAGATACCCCCTCCCTGGTCGGTTCAATGGAATCATGGATTTGGCGGGAAACTGGAAAGTAATCTATGGGGCACAATCACTTGCGGGCAAAATCTTGATAACAAGGACGTTTGCGCCTGCCGCCAGGATTTCCGCTCCCGCACGATAGCATCGTGGCCTCGAAGATGATTGCGCACTTTCTATTACCGGCGCAAGGTCAGATGTCACATGGTCTGTGGAAAACTC